>NZ_LMJO01000001.1:0-1480478 GCF_001429345.1 Lysobacter sp. Root983 | reverse complement strand
GTGCAGGTGCGCGGTGTGGGCGAACTTACGTCCAAGCACATGCAGTTCCTGGGCGCGAAGGTCGAGGGCCAGGTGGAACGCATCGCCGTGGAAGCCGGCGCGGCGGTGAAGAAGGGCGACATCCTGGCGAGCCTGGCCAACCCGAAGCTGCACGAGCAGCTGTCGGAGAGCGAGTGGGAGCTGGCGGCGCAGAAGAAGGARCAGCAGGCCAACATCGCCAGCATGCAGGCAGAGCTGGTCGACCTGCAGACGGACGCACGGATCGCGCAGTCGGAGTTGAAGGTGCTGTCCCTGCGCGAGGCCTCCGAGGCCAAGCTGCAAGCSGACGGCATCGTSTCGAAGCTGACCTACGAGCAGACGCAGCGTGGGGTGGAGCAGCAGAAGCTGCGCATCGTGGCGGCGCAGGAGCGCGTGCGGATGATGCAGCAGCGCCTGAGCGCGCAGCGGGAAGCGGACACGGCGCGGCTGAACAAGATGGGCAACACGCTGGACATTCTTCGCCAGCAGATCGCCGACCTGTCGGTGCGCGCGCCGATCGACGGCGTGGTGGGGCAGATGGCCCTGAAGCTGGGCCAGCAGGTGGTGAGCGGAGACGAGATCGGTCGGATCGCGCCGTACGACAACCTGGTGGCGTTGCTGGACGTGCAGGACTACCAGGCGCGGGATGTGCGGGTCAATCAGGCGGTGCGCATCGACACGCGCGGCAACGTGGTGCCGGGCCGGGTGACGCGGATCGATCCGGCGGTGACCGACGGGATGGTGAAGGTAGAGGTGAAGCTGGACGGTTCCGTGCCGGCGAGCCTGCGCGCCAACCAGAGCGTGGAAGGGGTGATCGAGATCGCGCGCAAACCCAACGCGCTGTTCGTCAGCCGGCCGCCGTTGGCGCAGGGGCACGGACAGGCGGCGGTCTACCGCGTGGAAGGCGACACGGCGGTGCGCACGCTGGTGGATTTCGGGCTGGTGTCCACGCGCGACATCGAGGTGCTCGGTGCGCTCAAGGCCGGCGACCAGATCGTGGTTTCCGATGTATCGGCGTGGGGCGAGCACAGCCGGGTCTTGCTGAAGTAGCCCTMTCTCCCCTTCATTTTTCAACCATCACGCACCCGCCTGCGAGCGGGTATCCAAGGAGTGAAACGCGTTATGAACGGCGAAACCCTGATCGAACTGTCGGCGATCCGCAAATCCTTTCTCACCGAGAAGGTCGAGACCCGGGCGCTCGACGACATCTCCCTGCGGGTGGGGAAGGGCGAGTACGTGGCCCTGTCCGGCCCGTCCGGCTCGGGCAAGTCGACGCTGCTGTCGCTGCTGGGGCTGCTGGATACSTGGGACGCGGGTAGCTAYACGCTCAACGGCCACGACGTGTCGKCGCTGGGCCGCGACCAGCGGGCGGCGATCCGYAACCGCGAGATCGGCTTCGTGTTCCAGGCCTTCCACCTGATCAGCGACCTGACGGTGGAAGAGAACGTGGGTCTGCCGCTGACGTACCGGACGGACCTGGGCAAGGCCGAGCGCGCGCAGTGGGTGGCGCAGGCGCTGGCGCGTGTGGACATGACCCATCGCGCGCAGCACTTCCCGGCGCAGCTGTCGGGCGGCCAGCAGCAGCGCGTGGCGGTCGCGCGTGCGGTGGCGGGGCGTCCGTCGCTGATCCTGGCGGACGAACCGACCGGCAACCTGGACTCGAAGAACGCCGAGGCGGTGATCGAGCTGCTGGACGGCCTGCACCAGGACGGCGCGACCATCTGCATGGTGACGCACAACCCGGAGACGGCGGCGCGCTGTCCGCGCCAGATCGAGCTGTTCGACGGACGCATTGTGGCCGACCGGTCGCAGCACGCCGCGTTGCGGACGGTCGGCTGAGGAGCGGACGATGTCGTACTGGACGGATGTGAAATACGCGCTGCGCCTGTTGCGCAAGACTCCGGTGTTCACCCTGACCACGATCCTGGTGTTGGCCGGCGGTCTGGCGGTGAGTCTGTACACCTTTGGTTTGCTGAACACCGCGCTGTACAAGGACYTGCCGATTACCGACGGGGATCGGGTGATGCGCCTGGAGGGTCGTTCGGGCGGTCTGCCGACGCAGACGCTGGATGCCTACGAGCTGGCGCAGATCGCGCCGCAGGTGAAGGAACTGGAAGCGATCGGGGTCTACAGCGACACCGACGTGGAAGTGAGCGATCGTGAGCTGAGCCAGATGGTGCCAGCCACGTACGGTCAGTGGGACATGTTCGGCTTTATCGGGGTGCAGCCGCAGTTGGGCCGCAGCTTCCTGCCGGCCGATACGATCGGCGGTGCCGAGCCGGTGGCGATCGTCAGCCATGCGCTGTGGCAGTCGGCCTTCGCCGGYTCGCCGGACATCGTGGGTCGGGTCATCCACGTCAACCGCAAGCCGGTGCGTGTGRTCGGTGTGATGCCGGCGGGTGTGACCTTCCCGGTGTGGTCGCGGTTGTGGCTGCCGATGCCGCAGCAGGAGTCGCAGCCGGTGAACGAGGCGGCCTCCAGCGARGTGGGCGCGTATGCCCGGCTGCGCCCGGGTGCGACGCGGGCGTCGGCGTCGGCGGAGCTGACGGAYCTGTTGACCGGCCTGCGCCAGCGGCATCGTCGCGTGGACGGCAAGCCGTACGAGTACAACGCGATGGCGCTGGAAACCTTCCAGATGAGTCTGGCCGGGGGCGGCGCGGGCAACGTGATGTTCGCGGTGCTGAACCTGCTGGCCGGCTTCATCATGCTGCTGTCGTGCGTGAACGTGGGCAACATGCTGCTGGCGCGCACGCAGGAGCGGTTGAAGGAGATTGCGGTGCGGATGGCGATCGGTGCGCCGCGCGGCCGGCTGCTGTGGCAGATGATGCTGGAGAGCCTGCTGATCTGCGTGGTGGGCGGCGGGCTGGCCCTGCTGCTGATCGCGTACTGGCTGAAGGCGACCGACCAGTTCCTGCATGGGTGGAGCGACCGTCTGCCGTTCTGGGCGAGCTGGGGCGTGGACGCGCAGTCGGTGCTGATGACGTTCGCGTTCGTKCTGTTCGCCGTRTGCGTGGTGTCGATCCTGCCGACYTGGCGGGTGCTGCGCGTGCCGTGCACGACCTTGCTGCGCGACGGAACGCGCGGCGCACGCGGACGCTTGAGCGGGCGGCTGTCGCGGTTGCTGCTGACGGTGCAGATCGTRCTGATATCGGTGGTGATGGCGGTCGGCAGCGCATTGACCTTCGTGGCCTGGCGCACGTCGAACCTGGACACGGGCATCGATGGCGAGCGGCTGCTGGCGCTGGACGTGGCCGCGCCCAAGGGCAGCGACGGCACGCCGGCCAGCAAGGCGCAGTACCACGARCGCCTGCTGKCGAGCATCCGTGCGCAGTCGGACGTYGAGGGGGCGATGCTGTGGAGTGGCGCGGCCAGTCGGCGCTTCGGGGTGGATGGCATGAACTATCCGGTGGCGGGCGATTACCCGGAGGCGACGGTRCGGCTRAGTTCGGATGCGCCGGTATCGCTGGGTGCGCGACTGCTCGATGGACGCTACTTCGACTCCCGCGACGGCAGCGATGGCAGCCGCTCGGCGCTGGTGAGCAAGACGCTGGCCGAGCGTTACTGGCCGGGCAGCTCGCCGATCGGCCGGTCGATCCAGTTGTTCGATGCGAAGGGCAAGGCGCGCGAGCAGCGGGTCGTGGTGGGCGTGGTCAGCGATGTGCTGGACGACAGCCAGCTGATGCAGGCGGATGCGCGTGCGGTGACGGCGATCTACCTGCCGTTCGCCCAGGCGGCGCCGGTCAGTGCGCGTTATCTGGTGCGTTACCGCGGCGACGAGCCGTCGGCGCGCGCAACGCTGCTGAACCTGGCGTGGCAGGCCAATGCGGCGCCCGGGGTGGCGGTGGATCGCTACACGGCGCTGCGCGACCGCACGGTGGCSCTGAGCCGGAGTCTGGCGAAGCTGTTCGTGTACAGCGGTCTGTTCGCGCTGTTGCTGGCGCTGACCGGCATCTACGGCCTGTGCAGCAACGAAGTGATCCTGCGCAGGCAGGAGGTGGGGCTGCGCCGCGCGATCGGCGCAAGCGACGGATCGATCCTGCGCTTGTTCCTGCGCCAGGGCGCGCGGCGTCTGGCGGTGGGCCTGGTGCTCGCGACGCTGATCGGCGGGGCGGGGCTGTTCCTGCTCTCGCGTCTGGCCGGGCTGGGGACCGTGGTGCCGGTGGCGATCGGGCTGGGCGTGGCGATCACGATCACNGCTGATCGGCGGGGCGGGGCTGTTCCTGCTCTCGCGTCTGGCCGGGCTGGGGACCGTGGTGCCGGTGGCGATCGGGCTGGGCGTGGCGATCACGATCACSCTGCTGGTGGGCATGGCCACCTACCTGTCCACCCGCAGGATCCTGCGCGGCGAACCGGCCGAAGGCATGCGGTATGAATGAGTCGCTTTCGTCATTAACCTAGACAAACTACTGAGAGAACCCTTATGCAACCCGAATTCATCATTCTCTTCGTGCTGGGACTTGCGCCGATCGCCATCGTGCTGATCGTCCTGCGCTATCGCTATCAGCAGGCGCAGGCGCGCTACAACGTCGTGATGCATCTGGCGGACAAGGGCGTGACGCCGCCGGTGGAGCTGTTGATCGAGCCGCGCGCGGCGTTCTGCGAACGGCGACGGGCCCTGGTGCTGATCAGTATCGGCTTGGGCATCATCGCCATGTTCGCCGCCTTGCCGGGACACTACGAAAACGGGCGAGGGATCGGCGAACTGTGGGGGATTGGCCTGTTGCCGTTGCTCACCGGGTTCGGCTACCTCGCCAGCTGGTGGCTGAATCGCCGCGACGACAAGCATGCCTGATCACGACGCGGAAGCGCGCATAGATCAGGCCCTCGTTGCACGAGTACTGCTCGGCAACGAGGGCCGCGCGTTCGAGCAACTGGTGCGGCGTCATCAGGGCATGGTGCGCGCGCAATTGCGGCGCTTGCTGCACGGCGACGAAGCCGGTGCCGACGACCTGGCGCAGGAGACGTTTCTGTTGGCATGGCGAAAACTCGACCAATTTCGCGGCGACGCGCGTTTTTCCACCTGGCTTTACCGCATCGCGTACACCTGCTTTCTGCAGGCCAGTCGAAAGAAGGCGGGGACACTCGAAGATGCCGATGGCGGCGAGCACGAAGCGCTGGCAGCCCCCGCCCAGACCGTCGACCTGCAAGTAGATCTGGAGCGTGCGATGCAGCGCCTGTCCCCTGCCGAGCAGGCCGTGCTATTGCATTGCGTGCAATTGGGGTTGAGTCACGAAGAAGCCGTCTACGTGCTGGACATGCCGCTCGGCACGGTGAAAACCCACGCGACGCGCGGCAAGGCAAAGCTGCAAAAGTGGCTGTCAATCTGGCAAGGATCCGAGACCAAGAGGCAACTCTCATGAACGACCCGCATGATTCATCCATCGATGCGCTGCTGCGCCAACATTTCGATGGCCCCGTCGCCGATGCCGGCTTTAGCGATCGCGTCATGCAGCAATTGCCCGCACGTCGGCGCGCACGCCGTTGGCAGTTGCCGGTCGGCATATTGGCGGGACTTGGCGCGTGCCTCTGGAGCCTTTCGGCCACGCCCTTGATCCGTGCTGGCTGGCAGGATTGGATGCACGGGAGTCTTTCCTCGGCGGCCGTGATCATGCTGCTGACCCTCATGGGGATGTCGCTAATGGCATCGTGGTGGGCGTTGACAGAGAACGAATAGGAGTCTGTCCGTCAGACCTTACCTCGCCGAGGGCGGGCTGCTGGATCTGGTGGAAGTGCGCGCCGGAAACGCATGCGGACCCTGGGTTCGGATCTGCCCGATGCCATCGACTTGCTGGCGCGGGTGGAATCCCGCTTGCGGCCGGGCGCCCTGATCGTGGCCGACAACGCCGACTACAGCCCCGACTGCAGCCCCGAATACCTGGCGTATGTGCGTTCGCCGGTATCGCGCTATCTGTCCATCGCTTTCGCCGACGACGTCGAGCTCTCGATGCGGATCGGCTAAGGCTTCAAAGCGCTACGGGCCTCGTCATCTACTAATGGCGCCTGGCGCGCATGGCCGTGTCCTGGCGCTCAGGCGGTGCCGTCGTCCGCGCTCGCCGTCCGCTCGCGACCGGCCACCACGCCGGTCGCGGCGAGGTCGCCGGTGACGTTGCCCAAGGTCGCGAACACGTCGGGGATGGTGTCGACCGCCAGCAGCAGGCCCATCGGTTCCACCGGCAGGCCGGCGGCCTGTACCACCGGCATATTGGTCGCCATGAAGCTGACCTGCCCGGGCAGGCCCACCGACCCCAGGCTGATCACCACCGCCAGCGCGGCGCAGCCGGCCAGCTGCGCCGCGCTCAGGTCGATGCCGTAGATCCAGGCCACGAAGGCGGTCACGCCGATGTACTGGATCGGACTGGTCATGCGGAACAGCGACACTGCCATCGGCAACACCAGCGAAGCGATCTCCAAGGGATAGCCCAGGCGCACGCGGGCGCTGTCGACCATCGCCGGCAACGAGGCCAGCGAGGACTGCGTGCTCGCGGCGATGGTCTGCGCCGGCAGCACCCCGGCGGCGAAGCGCCGCAGCGGCGTGCCGGCCGCGGCCGCGACCAGGTACAACATCAGGGTCACCGAGATATACAGGCTGCACTGCAGCACGATGTAGTAGCCGACCGCGCCCAGCATGCCCACGCCGACGTGGGCGCAGACCGCGAACATCAGTGCGAACACGCCCAGCGGCGCGATCCACAGCAGCCAGCGCACGATCACGATCATGGTGTCGGCGATGGCCTGGAACAGTTCGACCAGGCGCGCGCGCCGCGCCGGCTCGATCCGGGTCAGGGCGAAGCCGAAGAACAGC
Organism: Lysobacter sp. Root983; assembly: GCF_001429345.1. NCBI lineage: Bacteria > Pseudomonadati > Pseudomonadota > Gammaproteobacteria > Lysobacterales > Lysobacteraceae > Lysobacter > Lysobacter sp. Root983. The sequence goes on along the minus strand of NZ_LMJO01000001.1, from coordinate 1,473,658 downwards.
GCGAACACCACCAGCGGCAGCATCGCGCTGGCCGCGGCGGCGGCGATCACGTTGCTGGGGATCACCGCGGTCAGCCAGTCGCCCAGCGCCGGTGGCGCGACCGTGGGGGTCGAGGTGGCGGTGCGGAAGGCCTGCACCAACGCCTCGTCGCGCGGCAGCAGCGATAGCAGCGCGGGCGCGGCGATCGCGGCGAAGGCTGCGCCCAGGCTGAGCAGCACGATGAACACCACCATCGCGCGCCGCGCCGTGCGGCCGGACGCGGCCGCGTCGGTGGCCGAGGTCACGCCAATCACCACCAGCGACACCACCAGCGGCACCACCGTCATCTGCAGGGCGTTGAGCCAGAGCTTGCCGATCGGCTGCATCACCGCCGCGGCGCCGTGCGCGGCCTCGGGCGCCAAGGCGACCAGGATCAGACCGGCGGCGGCACCGGCGATCAGGGCGAACAGGACGCGGGCGGTCATCGACATGCGGACGGCGACTCCGGAGGGACGTGGACCCAGATTGGGCTAGGGCGCGGGCAGATGCCAATCCTGCCGCAGCCGGCGCAGTTCCGCCTCCGGCAGCAGCACGAACACCGGACGTTGCTGCGGGCGCAGCCAGGCCAGCAAGGCCTCCATGGCGGGATCGGCCATCGCCGTGCAGCCCGCGGTGGGCTCGCCGGGCGCCTTCCACAGGTGGGCGAAGATGCAGCTGCCGGCGCCGCTCAGGCGCTGCGGGTTGTGCTCGATCACCAGACCCAACCGGTAGCGCTGGTCGCCGCCGGCATGCAGGTCGCGGCGCATGGGCTCGGTGGACTCGGCGACCGCGTCGCGGCCGACCGTGCCGGCGTCGACGATGCGGTTGTACAGCGGCGAGGCGTTGACGTCGATGCAATAGTCGTCGGCGCCCATGGCCTGATAGGGCATCGGCGTCGCTGCGCTCGCGCCGTAACCGAACGCGGTGCCCAGCGCGAACACGCCGGCCGGCGCGCGCCCGTCGCCTTCGCGCTTCTGCGGTCCGTCGGACTGGGCGGGGTGCAGCCCCAGGCCCCAGGCGCTACCGTTGCGCCCGACCGTGACCGGTGTGGCCGCGCCGACTTCGCGCCAATCGCCGCCGTCGCGTTCGTAGCGGCGTAGGCGCCCGGCGCTGGCGTCCCAGCCGTCGGTGGTCACCAGCACCAGCTGGCGCGCGTTGCCCCAGGGCGAGGATGCGTTCGTGCCCGGAGCGCTGGCGCAGGCGGCCAGCAAGAGCAGGGTGGGCATCAGCAGAGCGGTACGGAACGGGATGCGCATGCGGCCTCGGGTTGGCGTCAGCTGTCGAGCAGATCCTGCATGCGCTCGAGGTTGAGGTCGAGCTGGCGGCGCCGGCCCTCGTGGGCGTCGCACAGCAGCACGAAGATCAGGTCCAGCAGATGCTGCAGCGCCGACTGGTACAGCAGCGGCTCGATATGCCGGCGCTCGTCGTGCGCCGAGACCACCAGGGCGGTGTCGGCGTGCGCGCGCAACGGGTTGGGGGTGTGGCGGGTCACGGTGATGACCTGGCCCACGCGTTCGCGGAAGCGCCGGCCGATCTGGCACAGCGCCGGCTGGCGGCCGTGTTCGGAGAACAGCAGCAGCACGTCGCCGGCCGCCGCGCTGGAGATGCCGGCCTGCATCAGCATCGCATCGACGTAGTGCACGGTGACGATGCCCAGCATCGACAGCCGGGTGGCGAAGGCGCGCGCCGGGATGCCGTCCTCGCCCAGGCCGATGATGTAGACCTTGCCGGCGCGCTCGATCGCCGCGGCGATCGCGTCGATGCGCTCGGCCGGGTTGATCAGGCGGGTCTCGGCCTCGGCCAGGGCCTTGAGATGCCACAGGTCCTCAGCCAGCGCGGTATGCGGGTCGTCGGCCGCGGTGGCGGTAGGCGCATGCTCCTCGCCGTTGCCGTTGCCGCGCGCGACCGCTTCGCCGATGGAGTACTTGAGGTCGGGGTAGCCCTTGAAGCCGAGCTTCTGGCTGAACTTGACCACGCTGGACTGGCTGATGCCCAACGCATTGGCCAGTTGCTGCGAGGAGTAGTCGCGCAGCAGGTGGGCGTTGTCGAGCAGGAAATCGCCGATGCGGCGTTCGATCGCCGACATGCGGTCGCGTTCGGCCCGGATTTTCAACAGCGGCGACATGTGCGGGGCGGTCCTGTGTTCAGCCGGGCAGGGGTTCGAGGCCGCGGATCTCGCGGATCCCCAGGCCGGGCGCATCGGTAACCGAGATCTCCGACTCGTTGAAGATCACCCCGCCATCGACCGGATTGAACGCGCACAGGGAGGGCCCGTCCAGGTCCACCTTGGTGATCACATTGGCCTTGGCCACCGCCACGTGCACGGCCGCGGCGACGCTGATGCTGGTTTCGATCATGCAGCCGATCATGCATTCCACCCCGTACAGGGCGGCGATGTCGGCGATGCGGATGGCGTTGGAGATACCGCCGGTCTTCATCAGCTTGATATTGATGATGTCGGCGGCGCGCATGCGGATCAGATCGATGACCTCGGTGGGGCCGAACACGCTCTCGTCGGCCATGATCGGAGTATGCACGCGCTCGGTCACGTACTTCATGCCGTCCAGATCCTGCGCCTTGACCGGCTGCTCGACCAGCTCTAGGCGCACGCCGGCGTCCTCGAGCTGCTGGATCGCGTACACCGCCTGCTTGGCGGTCCAGCCCTGGTTGGCGTCCAGGCGCAGCAGGGCGCGGCCCTCGACCGCGGCGTAGATCGCCTTGACCCGCTCGATGTCGACGCCGATGTCCTTGCCGACCTTGATCTTGAGCGACTCGAAGCCGCGCTCCACCGCGCTCATCGAATCGGCCACCATCTTGTCGATGTAGTCGACGCTGATGGTGATGTCGGTGGCGATCACCGGGTCGCCGCCGCCCAGCATCTTGTACAGGGGGGCGCCGTAGAGCTGGCCCCACAGGTCGTAGAGCGCGATCTCGACCGCGGCCTTGGCGCTGGTGTTCTTCTCCAGCGCGCCCTGGACCAGTTGGGTCAGGCGATTGAGGTCGGCGATGTCCTCGCCGATCAGGCGCGGCGCGATGAACTTGCGGATCGCCTCGACGATGGAGCCGTGGGTGTCGCCGGTGATCACCGCGGTGGCCGCGGCCTCGCCGTAGCCGATCTGGCCGCTGTCGGTGTGCACGGAGACGACGATGTCCTCGACCGTGTCGACGGTGCGCAGGGCGGTCTTGAACGGCGTCTTCAGCGGGACGCGCAGCATGCCGAACCGGATGTCGGTGATTTTCATGGAGCTCCGATCGCTTCGTGGTAGTGGGGCGCTCAGGGGCGGATGCGCTGGATGCTGGTGATGCGGTCGACGTAGCTGTGGGCCTCGTCGAACAGCAGCGGCGTCAGCGGCGATACCGATACCCCGTTGAGGTGGGCACGGGCCATGCGGCCCTCGCCGTCGCGGTAACTGATGCCGGTGGTGTCGTGGATCACATAGGGTTCGCCGTCGCGGTCGCCGATCACCATCATCACGTGGCCGGGGATGTAGATCAGGTCGCCGACCTGCAGCTCGCGCACTACCTTCATGCGCGCGGCGCGGTCGTCCTGCTCGCCGAAGGCGATGCGGTTCAGCGCCGGGCTCACCGCCTGGTCGCGGGTATTGCGCGGCAGGGTCACACCGAAGCTGCGGTAGACGTCCGAGACGAAGCCGCTGCAGTCGCGCGCGTTGTAGGAATGGCCCCAGCCGTAGCGCTCGCCGAGGAACTTGAAACTCTGGCGCAACAGGTTGGCCTTGGTCAGCGGCAGGTACTGTGCGGTGGTGTCCTGGGTCTTGGGCAGCAGCGCCGGGGCGAAGCTCAGGCGGCCGTCGTCGCCGCGCAGCGGCAGTTCGATCACGTGCGCGGTGTAGGGGTGCTGGCCGTTGACCGGGCGATCGGCCGGCCAGTCGGCCAGCAGCGGCACGCGCACGCCCATGTCCAGCTGCAGCTGCGATAGTTTGGGCTGCTCGGGCGTGTACACGGTGCGCGCGGTCGCGCCGGTGACGATCAACTGCGGCGTGCGCCGGCCGTAGCCGAACACCGCCGCGGCCTCGCCCTCGGCGACGTAGCGCTTCTCGATCCAGGCCGTGTAGAGCGGGCTGACCACGAACCACCATTGGCGGTCGCGGCTCTCGTGGGCGATCGCGACCGGGTCGCCGGGGAACAGTCCGCTTTCCTGAAAGCGGTCGATGTCGTGATCGTCGGGCGAATTGAAGACCCGCAGCGGTGTCGGGAATGCGCGCAGGTCGGCGCGGTGCACGATCAGGCCGTAACGCAGGGCCTGCTGTTGCGGAATCGCGTCCAGATCCAGCGCAGTCTGCAGGCCGTCCAGCACCTGGGCAGCGATGGACTGACCGCGGTCGTCGTACAGCGCCTGGGGCGGCCGCTCCGATACGGAGGCGATCCAGTCGCGGATCTGCTGACGCGAGACCGTCGCTGGCAGGCCTTCCAGATCGTGCACCGAGGGGTCGAGCTCGCGCAGCCTGGCGTTCTGCTCGCCGATCGCCTTCGCGTCGAGCACCACGCGGTCCGCGCGCGCCTGCCGCTGGATCCAGTAATCCGCATTCAATTGGCGTTCCTCCACGCCGATTACGCCGTGGGCGGGGATGGTTAGCGCGGCGGGCGACGCCGCCGCGAGCGACGGCGGCGCGGCGCCATAGAAGCCGGCCGCGACGAGCAGGACGAGGAGCGCACGCATCGGATCAGACTCCCGTGGGCGAAAGGCCGGACAGCACGCCGGCCATGAACAGTCCGATGCCGGTGCCCAGCACCAGGCCCAGCATCGCCAACAGCACCGCCGCCGGCACCAGCGCGCGCGAGTACGTCGCCGCCAGCACCGGCGCGGTCGCCATACCGCCTATCTGCGCCAGCGAGGAGATCCCGCACAAGTACAGATCGAAGCGGAACGCGCGCGCGGCCAGCGCGAACAGGGCGACATGCAGCACCAGCACGGTGAAGCCGACCAGCAGGAACAGCGGCGCGGCCGACATGCCGGCAAAATTGCTCTGCGAGGCCAACACCGCGACCAGGCACGCCAGCAATGCGCCGGCCAGCGGTGCGGGCACCGGCGAGCGCGCCAGCGGCGTGCGCGCGAGCGCCAGCCCGGCGACGGTCGCGATCAAGACCGTCCAGGCGGTGCCGGTGAGGAAGCCCTGCGTGGGCAGTTGCGCGGCCAGCGCCATCGCGCCGTTGCCGACCAGCAGGGCGATGCCCAGCCACAGCAGCACGCCGCCGGCGCTGGCCGGTCCATGGGCGAGCGGCGCGGCGGCCATGGGCAGCGCACGCTCGTCGGCGCGCGTCCAACGATTGAATCGCGGCGCGAAACGCACGGCCGAGAACAGCAGCACCACCCACACCGAATAGCACAGCGCGTCGGCCAGCAGCACCGGCGGCAGCAGGTTGTCGGGCAAGCCGATCGATTGCTTGACCGCGACCAGATTGGCCGAGCCGCCGGTCCAGGTCGCGCTGAGCGCGGCCAGCATCTTCCAGCCGTCTGCGGGCAGGGCGTTGCGGAAGATCAGATAGGCCAGCACGATCGCGACCAGGATGCTGGCCATCGCGCAGGCGAAGACCGCCAGCATGCGTGGGCCCAACGCCAGAATCGCGCGTAGGTCGCAGCCGACCATCAGCAGGAACAGCAGGGCCGGCAGCAGTTGCGTGGTGAGATGGCGTTGGGCCGCCGCGATTTCGGCCGTACCCTGCCACAGGCCGGCCACCGCCAACGCGGTCACCAGCAGATAGGTCAGCACGATCGGCGGCAGCACCGAGAACAGGCGCCAGCCGTAGCGCCGCTCCAGCGACGGAAACAGGCCGGCCGCCAGCAGCACCACCGCCAGATATGGCCAGACCGTTTCGATCATCGCGTCCCCTCGCTAGCGCCGGGCGGTCGTCGCGACCGGCTCAGTGGGAATACATACTTCACAACGAGAATTTGTCAAGAATAAATTATTGACCAGCCCGTCCGGCCATGTTACACAGCCGTGACTGGGTCCTCGGATGGTCTGGCTGCGACGTGGAAACTTCCGTGCTTCCGCTAGCTTCGGCGACGTCGCCGGCACGCACCATGTGCCTGGGTGTGCGCAGCCTGTGCCTATCGGGCCTGCTGCTCGCGCTGCCTGCGGCCTACGCCGGTTACGAGCGTGGCCCCGCCGATATCGTCGCCCTGATCGATGACGGCCGCTTTCTCGACGCCCGCGCGAGCATAGACGCAGCGCTCGCGCGTCCTAATCTGAGCGCCGACGAGCGCGCGGCGCTGGAATTCCAACGCGAGCGCATGCGTCGCATCCGCCTGGACTTTCCACTCGGCGAGACCGAAGCGCGACGCAAGTTGAGCGAGCTGGTGCCGGACCTGCGCGAGGAAGAGTTCCAGGCCTGGAAGCGCAGCAACCGGCTCGAGCATCTGGATATCGACGGCCAGTCCTACTACTTCAGCCGCGCCGTCTCCAACTTGTTCCTGCTCGATCCCGCCGCCGATGCGCGCCGTCGGCCGCCGCGCAAGCCTGGCGGCGGACCGATGGAACAGGCCAACGCTTATCACGACGAGGCGCTGCGCGAAGCGCGCGCGACCGGCAAGCGCAGCGTCGCCCCCCGCCGCGTGCGCGTGACCCAGTCCATCGTGGTGAACGCCGACGCGGTGCCGGCCGGCGAGACCGTGCGCGCCTGGATCCCGTATCCGCGTCTGCGCCCCGGCCAACAGGAGGATCTGGTCTACCTGTCCAGCGCGCCCGCCGCCCATCGCATCGCGCCCGAATCGGCGCAACAGCGCACGATCTATCTGGAACAAGCCGCGCAGGCCGGCCAGCCGACCACGTTCTCGATCAGCTACGAGCTCACCGTCTACGGCCAGGTGCACCGCATCGACCCGGAGCGCGTGCAGGCGCTGGGCGAGCGCCCCGAGCTCGCGCCCTACCTGGGCGAGCGCGCGCCGCACATCGTCTACACCGACGCGCTGCGCCGCTATTCGCGCGAGGTCGTCGGCGACGAGACCAATCCCGCGCGCATCGCGAAAAAGCTCTACGCCGCGGTCGACCGCATCCCCTGGGCCGGCGCGCGCGAATACTCGACGCTGTCCAACATCAGCGATTACGCCCTGCATGCCGGCCATGCCGATTGCGGGCAGCAGACCTTGCTGCTGATGGCCCTGCTGCGCTTGAACGGCATACCCGCGCGCTGGCAGTCGGGCATGGTTTATTCCGACGGCGACTACGACAACCTGCACGACTGGGGCTGGCTGTATCTGGCGCCCTACGGCTGGGTCCCGATGGACGTCACCACGGGACGCTTCCAGGACGCCAAGGATCCCGGCGTCGAGTGGTTCTATTTCGGCGGACTCGATGCCTACCGCATCGCGTTCAACGACGACTACGGGACCGAGCTGGTCCCGGCGAAACGGCACTTCCGTTCGGAAACCGTGGATTCGCAGCGCGGCGAAGTGGAGTGGGCGGGGGGCAACCTCTACTTCGACCAGTGGGACTACCGCTTCAAAGCACAAGTACTGCCGCTGCCCGGCCACGCGCCGTAGCGGCAGCTCACCACACGGCCATGCTCTAGGGGAAACGGAAACATGCGCGCAACAACGATGAGGAAGACCGCGCTCTGCGTCGCGATGGGGCTCTGCTTCGGCTCGCTCTCCATGGGCGCGCTGGCGGCCAACAACGACGGCTCGCTGGCGGGCCGCACCACGCCCGGCGCCGAAGTCACCATCCGCAGCCCGGACACCGGCTTCACCCGCACGGTCAAGGCCGACGAACAAGGCAACTACCGCTTTCCGTTCCTGCCGGTCGGCCAGTACACCCTGCAGACCAGCATCGACGGCGCGGCCGGCGAGCCGACGCCGGTGACGGTGTCCCTGGGCACCACGACCAACGTCAACGCCGGCTCGCAGGCGGCGACGGATCTGGCGGCGGTGCAGGTGGTGGGGACGCGGGGGATCAGTCCGGTCGATGTGTCTTCTACGGAGTCGGCTACCAACGTAACGCGCGAAGAGATGGCGCGGCTGCCCGTGCCGCGGGATATCACGGACGTCGCCACGCTAGCGCCGGGAGTCAACCGCGGCGAGTTCGGCGGCGTGTCCTTCGGTGGGTCGTCCGTGGCCGAGAACTCCGTGTACATCAACGGCCTCAACGTCACCGATTTCTACAACCGTGTCGGCTTCTCCTCGATGCCGTTCTCGTTTCTGCAGGAATTCCAGGTCAAGACCGGCGGCTATTCGGTGGAATTCGGGCGTACCACGGGCGGTGTGATCAATGCCGTGACCCGCAAAGGTTCCAACGAGTTCCACGGCGGCGTGGATTTGCTGTTCGACAATCTGGCGCAATCGGATGCCAAGAATCATCCGGGGCGTGTAGCCAAATACGACGATAACGAGCAGAACAACTATGCGGTATGGGGCTCGGGCGCTCTGATCCAGGATCGCTTGTTCTTCTTCGGCATCTACGAGAAGCGCGACCTGGACAACCAGAGCACGGACGACGGCGGCAGAAACCTTTTCATCGAGAGCGGCGACAACGATTTCTGGGGCGCCAAGCTGGATTGGCAGATCAACGACAAGAATCTGTTGGAACTGTTGGCGTTTTCGGACAAAAGCGAGACGGTCGAGGACAACTACGTGTTCGATTCGGTCACCGGGAAGCGCCTGTCCGGGCGCGAAAACCGTACCTTCGAGAAGAACGGTGGCGATAACTGGGCCCTGACCTATACCGGCTATTTGACCAACGATCTGTCGGTCAAGGCGATGTATGGCGAGAATGAGCGCGTCGCCTCGGTCAACAGCCTGAACGATGCCGCGTGCAACCTCATCCAGGACCGCCGTGTCGGATCGAGTTTCATAGGCTGCTCCAGCAATACCGCCGTGATCGATCGAAACGACAAGCGCAAGGCCATGCGCTTGGATTTCGAGTGGTCGCTCGGCGATCATTATCTGCGCTTCGGCGCCGACCACGAGAACAATACCTCCGACTACTCCAGCCGTTACCCAGGCAATGGTCTGCGCTACGAGGTCAGCGCGGTGCCGAGCAGTAGGCGTGTGAACGGCGTTCGGGTGCGAGACGGCTTGGATGCGTACGTACGCACGCGTCAGGTCGCCAATCAAGGTACATTCGAAACCGAGAACGAGGCGTACTACATCGAGGACAACTGGTCGGTCACGCCGAATCTCGTGCTGAACCTGGGCGTGCGTTGGGAGGCGTTCGACAACAAAGACGCCGCCGGTCGCAGCTACATCAAGATGGACGATATGGTGGCGCCGCGCTTCGGCTTCTCGTGGGATATGAACGGCGACGGCCGCACCAAGCTGTACGGCAACCTGGGGCGCTATTTCCTGCCCGTGGCCAACGTCATCAACATCAAGCAAGCCGGTCCGTTCCTGGATGCGCGCACGTTCTACGAGTTCAACGGCTTTGGGACCTTCACCAACCCGGCCACCGGACAGGTTTATCCGGATCCGATCCTGGGCCCGCAGATCGGAGGGGTGGACGATTCGCAGGGCAATGGCCAGGTCGGCGACTTGAGCGGCGAAGTCGATCGGAACATGGATCCGGTCTACCAGGACGAGGCTATCCTCGGCTTCCAGTCGATGTTCGGCGACAACTGGTCCTGGGGCGTGCGCGGCATCTACCGTCGGCTGCACGAAGCCATCGACGATATGCAGATCACCCATAACGGGCATTGCGAAATCGACACCTTCGTGATGGGCAATCCCGGCAAGAACCTGACCTTCTTCACGGACACCGACCCGACCTGCGATGGCGTCAACGATGCCTTCGTCACCATCGATACCTCGAAGGAAGGCTGGGCCTTGTATGACGACGACGGGAATCTGGTCGGGCAGCGCGGTTGGGGAAAGGCCAAGCGTACCTACCGCGCCCTGGAGTTCATGATCGACCGCGCCTGGGATGACAAGTGGGCGTTCAATGCCTCGTATACGCTGTCCTACAGCAAGGGCAATGCCGAAGGGCCGGTCAATTCAGACACCGACTTCTCAGATAGTGGTCGTACCGAAGCTTTCGACAATCCGTTCGTCGAGATCGGCAGCTACGGCTACCTGCCCAACGATCACCGCCACCAATTGAAGTTCCGCGGGGCCTACGCCTTCGACGACCACTGGTCGGTCGGCGCGACGCTGGACATCCAGTCGGGGCGTCCGGTCAGTGAGTTCGGTACCGGCAACCCTTACGACTCCACCGAGTTCCTCAGCCACTACATCTGTGAGCGGAATTGTTCGGCGGACTTCGAGCCGCATGAGCGCGTCTATCGGCTGTCCCGCCGCGGCGCATACGACCGGCTGCCCTGGACCTATTCCCTGGGCGCCAGCGTCTCTTACAACGTGACGTTCGGTCGGGCGAAGCTCAACGCCAAGCTGGCGGTGTACAACCTGACCAATCAGCAGCGGGTGACCGAGGTCAACGAAGTGCGCGAGGCCCAAAACAGTATTGGTAGCCCGAATCAGTTCTTCGGCGATGGCACGGATTATCAGTCTCCGCGTTACGCCCAGCTCCTCATCTCGGTCGCGTTTTAACCCCCTTGGCGGACTGCCGCGGCAGTCCGCCTTTTTACTTGGGTATTCGCCGAGTCGTCCGTTTCCGCGATGGGTGCGGGGTTCCGACTTCGATGCGATGATCGGCCGGTGGCGTCCGGTGCAGGAGTGGCGGATCGCATGAAGCATCTCTGGCTCGTCCTGACCCTGGCGCTGGTTGCGGCCGCACCGGTGTTCGCGCACGAGGCGCCCGCTCCCAGACCCGAGATCGATGCCTTCGTCGACGACGTGGTAGCGCGCTACCGCCTGCCCGGTCTGGCCATCGGGGTGATCGAGCACGGCGAGGTCGTATACCGGCGCGGCGTCGGCGAGTTGGTCGCCGGCGGCGGCGAGCCGGTCACGCCCGAAACGCTGTTCAAGATCGCCTCCAACAGCAAGTCCATGACCACCGCGCTGCTCGCGCGTCTGGTCGATGCCGGCAAACTGCGTTGGGACGATCCGGTCACCAAGTACCTGCCGCAGTTCCGCATGTACGACGATTGGGTCACGCGCGAGATGCAGGTGCGCGACCTGTTGATCCACGACAGCGGCCTGCGCGCGGGCGCTGGCGACCTGATGCTGTGGCCGGAGCCGGACCGCTTCAGCCGCGCCGACGTGATCCATGGGCTGCGCTACCTGAAGCCGATGCATAGCTTCCGCTCGCGCTACGACTACGACAACCTTATGTACATCGTCGCCGGCGAAGTTGCGGCGGCGGCTGGCGGCGCACCCTACGAGGAGTTGTTGCGTCGCGAAGTGTTCGCACCCTTGGGATTGAAGCGCTGTCGGATCGGCGAATGGCGCCGCGACGAGGTCGGCAACATCGCCCAGCCGCACCGGCGCGAGGGCCTGCGCAACCTGCCGGTGCGCGAGGACGGGGCCGTGATCGCCAACAGCACCATGGCCGCGGCTGGCGGCGTGCGCTGCAGCCTCGACGATATGCTGAGCTGGGTCCGCACCTGGTTGCGTCCCGAGGCCTCCGCCACGCCCTGGCTGTCGGCCGAGCAGCGGCGCGCGCTGTGGGCGCCGCAAATGCCGATGCCGGTCTCGCAGCGTCAGCGCGACTGGGATGGCAGCCGCTACAGCGCCTACGGCTACGGCTGGCGTCTGTCCGACGTCGACGGCAGCTTCAAGGTCTCGCACACCGGCACCCTGATGGGCATGTACTCGGTGGTGACCATGCTGCCGGAGCGCGACGTCGGCTTCGTGATCCTGATCAACGGCGAGGCCGAGGAGGCGCGTACGGTGCTGAATCAGGTGCTGATCAAGCATTACGCCGCACCCTCGCAAGGCCGCGACGTTGCTTACTACGCGCGGGCATTGGAGCGCGAGCGCGCGAACACGCCGGCCGCGCAACGGGCGCCCGACACTTCCGCGCGCGCGCCGGCCGGCATCGACGCGATGCAAGGCTGGCTGGGTCGCTATCAAGACCCTTGGTTCGGCAGCGTTTCGCTATGCGCCCAGGACGGGCGGGTTCGCTTCGTATCCCGGAAATCGCCGATGCTCAGCGGCACGGTGCAGCGCGTGGGACAGCGTTGGCTGGTGGACTGGGACGACGATAGCGTCGACGCCGAGGCTTGGCTGGACTTCGCCACGGGCGCGGCGCCCCAGGGTGGGGCGATGACCCTGGCCAAGGTCGATCCCGAAGCGGACTTCAGCTACGACTACGAGGACCTGGCATTCGTGCGCACGGGCGGTTGCGATTGAATGGCCGCTCGTTTCTCTGCGCAGCCATCGCCGCGGTCCGATGCACGAAACGCCAAGAAAAATATGGCCGAGCGCGCTAGGGCGCGATCGGCCGTGGGGACAGCGCTCGGTGTAGTGGGACTATCCGGCGCGAGTAACATTCAGGCAGCGCTTGCGCAGCACCTTTATGCCCGCTCCACCCGATCCGGCGCCGGCTTGACCTTGCGCAGCGCCAGCAAGGCGGTGGTGAGCAGCGAGAACGCGACGATCAGCGCCATCAAGGCCTTGGCCGTGCGATCGCTGGTCTGCGTCATCATCACCGGGCCGTCCACGATCACCCACAGCATCGCCGCGCAGGTCAGCAGGACGAACACCGTTTCGATGCGGCGCAGCGCCGGCGACCAGCGGCCGCGGATCATGACGGTGGCGTAGAAGGGCAGGTTGAGCAGCAGCAATGCGAACATCCAGGGCGCTTGGCGCTGCAGGAAGGTATCGGTGTAGGTGAGGGCCTGGTAGGCCACCGGCGCGGCGCGGCCGCCGAAGGCCAGATCCAGCACCACGGTCGGTTGGGTGAGTATGTACAGCCCGCAAGCCATGCCGACCAGCGCCAGCACCATGGCGGCGCGGCCGCCCTGGATGCGGTCGCCCGAGCGCGGTTCCCACTGCGCGGTTTGCGGCCAGCGTCGACGGATCCAGGCGGCGAGGGCGTAGCCGGTCACCAGCATGCCGGGCCACCATAGCGAGGGCACGAACACGCTGCCCCACCAGTAACCCCAGCGATGGCCGAAGGCGCTGAGCAGGCTGACGCCGGGGTCGATGGGTTGGCTCAGGCTGGACCACAGCCCCAGGCCCCAGATGATGAGCAGGCCGATCACCGAAGCGCGCAGGAAGGCATGCGCGTCGGCGGGATCGATGATGCTCAGATTGGGGCGGTAGCGCGCCGCGACCTCGTCGGGGCGTCCGAACTCGCGCAAGAACGCGATCGCCATCGCGGAGTCGGGCTCGCGCCCCGCGGCTTCGGCGCGGTCCTGCAGCCCTTCGCCGATCAGGGCGCGCAGCTCGTAGGCCACGTCGTTGCGTTGCTTGCGCGGCAACTGCAGGGCCACGTCGGACACATAGGACTCGATCACTTCGTTCGCATTCATTCCTCATTCCTCCCTTAGCAGTCGATGCATGGCGTCGTTCATCCCCTGCCATGAATCGGTGAGCTTGCGCAGCAGCTTGCGGCCGTCTGCATTGAGCGAGTAGTAGCGGCGCGGCGGCCCGTCCTCGGTGCGCCATTCGCTGTGCAGCAGTCCCTGGGTCTCCAGGCGTCGCAGCAGCGGGTAGAGCGTGCCTTCCTCGATCGCCATGCCTTTGTCGGCCAGGGCCTGGCGCAGTTCATAGCCGTAGCGCGGGGCCCGCAGCTGCGACAGCGTAGCCAGCACCACCACGCCGCGCCGCAGCTCGAGTTCCAGTTTTCCGAAGGCATCTGTGTCGACCATGCGGCGCACAGTACTGTGTGTTACACAGTATGTCAACCGGCTAAGTCGCGGAGGCGCGGAACGCCCGAATTCGAAACAAAACCTATCGTTTGAACATGCCCGGCCTGTGCGCTCGCTATCTTTGCCTTGGCGCACACTCCGGCCATGACCCAGACGACTCAGGCTCGGCCGTTCCATGCGTAGCAAATTGTTCGTGCCCGGAACGCGGCCGGAGCTGTTCGCCAAGGCGCTGGCCGGAGAGGCCGATGCGCTGTCGTTCGACCTGGAAGACGCGGTCGCGCCCGAACGCAAGGACGAGGCGCGTGCGGCGGTGGCCGAGTTCGTGGCTTCTGAGGCGCTGGCCGCCAGCGCCAAGCTCGGCATCGTGCGCGTCAACGCGCCGGACTCGCCCTGGTTCGCGGCCGATCTGGCCGCGGTGGCGCGGCCGGGCGTGAGCTTGCTCAACCTGCCCAAGATCGAATCGGCCGAGGCGCTGCATGCGGCAGTCGCGCGCATCGAGGCGGCCGAGGCCGGCAACGGCGTCGAACGTGCGATCGGGCTGCTGATCAATATCGAGACGCCGCGTGCGCTCGCCGCGGCGGCGCAGATCGCCGCCGCGCATCCGCGTGTGGCCGGGCTGCAACTGGGCCTGGGCGATCTGTTCGAACCCGAGGGTGTGGACCGGCGCGATCGCGCCAATGTGCACGCGGCGATGTTCGCGCTGCGCATGGCCGCGGCCCAGGCTGGCGTGTTCGCCTTGGACGGGGCCTATGCGGACCTGCAGGACGACGAAGGCTATCGCGCCGAAGCGGAGATGGCGCGGCGTCTGGGCTTCCTCGGCAAGACCTGCGTGCATCCGCGCCAAATCGCCTTGGCCAATGCGGCCTTTGCGGCCACCGAGGCCGAGTTGGCGGCGGCGCAGCGCATCGTCGATGCCGCGGCGCAGGCGCCGCAGCGCGGCGTGTTCGTGGTCGATGGGCGCATGATCGATCTGCCATTCTTGAAACGCGCCCAGGCGCTGCTGGCTGCGAAGGGGCGTGCATGAGCGTGCGGACGATGCGTGGATGGATTAGCGGCGCGTCGGCGTTGCGGAGATCGTGGCGCACGGTGTTGCTGTTGTTGCTGCTGGCCGTGGTCGGCCCGCTGCACGCCGAAGCGCTGACGCCGATGCGCGCGCAGACGTTGCCCAGCCTGAACACCGAGTCGCCGCTGATCGGCCTGGCGCGCGTGCAGGGCCGCGCGATCGCGCTCACGCGCGACGGTGCGTGGTCGCTGGAGGAGGGCGCCAGCGCCTGGGCGCCGTTGCCTTGGCCTGCGCAGACAAAAGTGTCCGAGGTGGTGTCGCTGGTGCAGGACGGCGAGCGCGCCTATCTGCTGCTGGGGCAGGGCGCGCAGCGCATGGCCACGCAGGTGGTGCAGCTGAGCCTGCGCGACGGCGCGATTGTCCTGCGGCCGCTGGCGCCGCTGCCGCTGGCCTTGCGCGATGCGCGCGGGGCCCTGTCTGCGGAGGCCTTCTATGTCGCGGGCACCGCCGGCGACGGTACGGCGCATCTGTTGCAGCTGAACTTCGAGGACGAACGTCCGCATTGGGCGCCGCTGACGCCCTGGCCGGGCGGCGGTGCGGCCAGTTCGCTGGTCGCGCAGACCAAGGCCCTGTTCGCGGTGGTGCCGGCCGCCAGCGGCGGCGACCGCGTGCTGCGTTGGTCGGCGGAGCCGGGTTGGACCGAAGCCAGCCGCGCGCCGGGGCGCGTCGTGCCCGGCTCCGGCCGCGCCATCGGCCAGGCCCACATTCTGTATCTGGTGGAGGAGGGCGCCGAGGCCGGCGCCGCCGCAAAGATCGCCACCTATCAGACCATCACCGCCAGCTGGGCGACCCTGCCCGGCGCGCAGGCCGCCCACAGCATCGCCACGGCGGCCTGGCCCGACGGTTTGATTTGGGCGCAGGCCGGCGCGGACGGGCGCGAGATCGCCTTCGCCAGCGCCCAGGTGCAGTCCAGCAAGCTGCGCCTGCACTGGCTGGACTGGGTGGTGATCGTGGTCTATCTGGCCGGCATGATCGGCATCGGCCTGTACTTCTACCTGCGCGAGAAGCGCAGCTCGACTTCCAACTTCTTCGTCGGCGGCCGCACCATTCCGTTCTGGGCCGCCGGCATCAGCCTGTACGCGGCAAACACCAGCTCGATCAGCTTCATTGCGATCCCGGCCAAGGCCTTCGAGACCAATTGGCAATACATGGCCAACAACGTCATCGCGGTGTTCGGCCTGATGTTCGTGGCGGTGTGGATCGTGCCGTTGCTGCGGCGCCTGGACCTGATGTCGGTGTTCTCCTACCTGGAGACCCGCTTCCATCCCTCGATCCGCATGCTCGCCAGCGCCTTGTGCGTGTTCGTGCAGATCGGCAGCCGCATGAGCGTGATCCTGTTCCTGCCCGCGCTGGCCATCGCCACCATCACCGGCATCAGCGTGTTCTGGAGCGTGATCCTGATGGGCGGCTTCACCATCGTCTACACCGCCATGGGCGGCATGAAGGCGGTGATCTGGACCGATTTCGTGCAGGTGATCGTGAAGATGGGCGGCGCGATCTTCGCCATCGGCTTCATGATCTGGAGCCTGCGCGGCGGCTTCGGCGAGTTCTGGTCGGCAGCGATGGCCGAGAACAAGATGCACACCTTCGACTTCAGCTTCGACCTGACCAAGGCCACGGTCTGGGGCTTCATTTTCCTGGTGCTGTTCGAGGTGGTGCTGACCTTCCCCAAGGACCAGGTGTTGATGCAGCGCACCCTGTCGACCAAGTCCGATCGCGAGGCCGGGCGTTCGATCTGGGCCTTCGCCGCGATCATGATCCCCGGCGGCATCATCTTCTACACCATCGGTACGGCCCTGTTCGTCTACTACAA
Source organism: Lysobacter sp. Root983 (assembly GCF_001429345.1). NCBI lineage: Bacteria > Pseudomonadati > Pseudomonadota > Gammaproteobacteria > Lysobacterales > Lysobacteraceae > Lysobacter > Lysobacter sp. Root983. The sequence goes on along the minus strand of NZ_LMJO01000001.1, from coordinate 1,457,102 downwards.
GGCCAACCCGGAGCGGATGAACCCGCTGCTGCCGATCGACGCGACCTTCCCGATGTTCATCGCCGCCGAACTGCCGGTGGGGGTGACCGGGCTGATCATCGCCGGCATCTTCGCCGCGGCCATGGCGACCCTGTCGGGCATCATGAACTCGGTCGCGACCCTGATCTCGGTCGACTTCTACGAGAAGCTGGCCAAGAACCGCACGCCCAAGCAGAGCGTGTTCTTCGCCGAGATCATGACCGTGGTGGTGGGCCTGGTCGGCATCGCCACCGCGCTGGTGCTGTCGCGCTTCGACATCCATTCGCTGTTCGACGTCTCGATCGAGCTGGCCGGCCTGCTCGGCGGCGGCTTCGCCGGCGCCTACACCCTGGGCATGTTCACCCGCCGCGCCAATTCGCCGGGTGTGGCGATCGGCATCGGCGCCAGCATCGTGCTGACCCTGGTGATCTGGTCGTTCGACATGGTGCACCCGTATTTCTACCTGGCGATCTCGATTCTGTTGTGCATCGTGATCGGCTACGTCGCCAGCCTGTTCTTCCCGGCGCCGACGCGGTCGCTGAAGGGCCTGACGATCTATCGCGACCGCGCCAGCGATGTCTGAGCCGGGCGCGCGCGGGCGGCGCGCGTTCGTGGGTGTCGGTTAGGGGTTCGAGATGATCCAGTGGCGGAGGATGGCATCTCGGTCGCGGCCCGCGGCCAGGTATCGCGACGCCGCAGCGTATTCGCGCGTCGCGCGAACCGTCCTGCCTGCCCATCGTGTCCGGATCGTGCGCGCCGCCGCCGGGCGCGCTGTGTCCGCCTTGGGGTGGGTGCGGCGTCGATTGTTGGCCTGCCCGCATGGGTCGCCAAGGCGCGAACGCTATATTCAGACGCTGGCGCAGCTTGGCTTTGGCGGTCGTTCCGCACGGCGGTGCGCGGCGCGGCGAGCATGGTGCCGGCATCGGCGCTGGAGTAACCTCCAGCCTTCAAGGGATAGGGTCACGTGGAAACTCAGTTCCTGCACACCTTCGTAACCGTGGTCGACCAGGGCTCGATGGCCGCGGCGGCGCGCGTGCTCGGGATCACCCCGGCCGCGGTCGCCCAGCAGATCCGCACCCTGGAACGCGAGATCGGCGCGCCGCTGATCGCGCGCGTCGGCCGTACCGTCAGCGTGACCGAGGAGGGTTCGCGGATCCTGTCGCGCACGCGCGAGTTGCTGCGCAGCGTCGCCGACCTGCGCAGCGTGGCCAACGAGAGCGGGGTCTCGGGCGAGCTGCGCCTGGGCGCATGCCCGACCGCCTTGGCCGGCATGCTGCCCGACGTGCTCGCGCGCATGGTCGAGACCTTTCCGCAGATCAACGTGTTCATCAAGCCGGGCTATTCGGCCGACCTCTACCACGCGGTGGAAAAGGGCGACCTGGACGCGGCGGTGGTGCTGCAGGCGCCGTTCCCCCTGCCCAAGACCTGCGAATGGCAGCTGCTGCGCGAGGAGCCGCTGATCGTGCTGGCGCCGCAGAGCATGGCCGAGCGCGACCCGCACGAGCTGCTGGCGACCCAGCCGCTGATCCGCTACGACCGCCACCAGTGGGGCGGGCGCCAGGCCGACGAGTACCTGCGCGCGGCCAACATCGTCCCGCGCGAGCGTTTCGAGCTCAACGCGCTCAACGCGATCGCGGTCATGGTTGACCGCGGCCTGGGCGTGTCGCTGGTCCCGGATTGGGCCAAGCCGTGGCCGGAAGGGCTGAAACTCGCGCGCATCCCGTTGCCCGACGCCTCGGCCACGCGTCGGATCGGCATCGTTTGGTCGCGTTCCAGCGTGCGCGTGCGCCTGGTCACGGTGTTCCTGCAGGAAAGCCGCAAGGCGATGCAGGCGGCGCAGAAGGGCTGAGCGTCGGGTCGCGCTTCGTCGCGGAAAAATGCTGCAACGCGACATTTTTCCTGCGGACTCAAGCAACAAAACCTAGTCTCTGAACATAGCCCGCGCCGGTTCTATGCCTGCGTCCGAGCGCATACGCTCGTTTGCACCAACAGGGCTGCGGGGACGTCGGGGGCGTCGCCAGAGCGAAGCGCGATCCGCGCGGTTCCACGCATCATCGATCAACGACCACGCCGCGACGGCGCGAACCGTCGCCATCCGAATCCAGCACGAGACACGACATGGTCAAGCCACTCAGCGCCGCGATCAGCAGCATCCTGCTGCTCTCCGTCATCTCCGGAAATGCCCGCGCGCAGGACGCCGAAGCGGTTGCCGAAAGCGAAACCAAGGACTCCTCGGCGGTCGATCTGGACAACGTGGTCGTCACCGGCACGCGCAGCCCGAAGGCGGTCGACAAGATTCCGGGCGCGATCACCCTGGTGTCGAAGGAAGAAGTGCAGCGCAGCCTGGTCCTGACCGAGGACGCGACCGCGGTGCTGGCGCGCTCGGTGCCCGGCTACGCCGAGTCCTCGCAGGCGATGAGCAACACCGGCGAGAACCTGCGCGGCCGCGTCGCGCTGCGCCTGTTCGACGGCGTGCCGCAGGGCTCGCCGCTGCGTGAGGGCACGCGCAACGCGACCTTCACCGACATGGGCATCGTCGGCCGCATCGAGGTCATCAACGGCCCCTCGGCCTCGGAAGGCATCGGTGCGGCGGGCGGCATCATCAACTACCTGTCGGCGGCGCCGACCAAGGAAGGCAACGAGGTCACCCTGATCTCGCGCTACTCGACCCAGTTCGGCGACGACAGCGACGGCTGGAAGCTCGGCCTGAACTTCGCCCGCAAGGACGGCGATTTCGACATGCTGGCCAGCGCCTCGATCATCGACCGCGGCATCAGCTACGACGCCGATGGCCGCCGCGTCGGCATGAACACCAGCGGTTCGGTCGCCGATTCGGAGGCGCGCAACCTGTTCCTCAAGGCCGGCTACAACTTCGGCGAGGACGGCACCCAGCGCATCGAAGGCTCGGTCAGCCATTTCAAGATCGAAGGCAAGGCCAACTACGTCCAGGTGCTGGGCTGCCGGCCGGAGGAGTTCGCGATCTGCGGGCAGACCCGCACCAACACCTCCGAGCGCGGTCAGATCTTCGGCTCCAAGGCCGCCTTCAACGACTTCAAGCAATACCAGCTCAGCTACACCCATTTCGACTTCTTCGGCGGCACGCTGGTGCTCAACGGCTACAAGGCCGATCAGGCCATGCGTTACCTGGTCGAGAACTCCTCCGACCGTCAGGACCCGTTGATCGCCCCGATCGGCAGCATCTACGACCAGTCCGAGATCGTGACCAACAAGAAGGGCCTGCGCACCTCCTGGACCCGGCCCTCGCTGTTCTCGGTCGAAGGCCTGGAACTGCGCGTGGGCCTGGACCTGGTCGAGGACACCGCCGAGCAGCGCCTGGCCCTGACCAACCGGGTCTGGGTACCGCCGATGGAATACAAGAGCCGTGCGCCGTGGCTGCAGCTGTCCTGGGACGTGGGCCCGCTCACCTTCAGCGGCGGCATCCGCCGCGAGGACGGCGAGCTGCACGTAGACGACTACACCACGACCTGGTTCCGCGACCGTCGCTTCGTGCGCGGCGGCACCCTGGACTACCAGGAAAACCTGGTCAACGCCGGCGTGGTCTGGCGCATCAACGAAGGCTTCTCGGTGTTCGGCTCCTACGGCGAGGGCTTCACCCTGGCCAACGTCGGCATCCCGCTGCGCAACATCCAGTGCTCCAACGACAGCCCCGACGGCACCCAGCCCGACGGTTGCCCGAACGATCCGCAGATCAGCGTCGCCGACCTGCTGGATCTGAACGCGATCGTGGTGGACAACACCGAGTTCGGCTTCAACTGGCGCGGCAGCCGCGGTTCGCTGAGCGCGTCGCACTACGATTCCAAGTCCGACTTCGGCCAGTCGCTGTCGATCGATCCGGTCACCAACGACTTCGTGCTGCTGCGCGCGCCGGTGCGGATCAAGGGCTACGAGCTGTCCGGCGATTACCGGTTCTCGGAGAAGTGGAAAGTCAGCGCGGTCTATTCGCATACCCGCGGCGAGACCTCGTTCTGGTCCGCCGACGCGGCCGGCCGCTATCCGGCCGGCGGCCTGAACCGTCCCATGGGCGTGCTCGACATCAACCCCGACAAGTTCGCCTGGTCGGTGACCTGGAACTTCGTGCCGCGCGGCGACATCACCCTGGGCGCGACTACGCTGTTCTCGCGCAAGCTCTCGGGCAGCGAGGTGCGTCCCTTCGACGGCCAGCGCTTCACCTTCACCGAAGAGACTCACGGCTACACCCTGTTCGACCTGGGCATGAACTACGAGACCGAACGCTGGGGCCGGTTCTCGCTGGGCATCGAGAATCTGCTGGACAAACAGTACATCCTGAGCTGGTCGCAGCCGCCGGGCGGCTTCCAGAACTACTGGGCCGGCCGTGGCCGCATGGTTTCGCTCACCCACACCATCAAGTTCTGATTCATAAGAAGTGGCGCGACACTCCCGAACTGCCGCCGACGGGTCCGTGGCCCGCGGCGGCTCTCTTTTCTCCGCGCTGGTTCGGTGCGCAGGCCTGTGCGGCCTGCTGGTCTGCGCTACGACGCTGGCGCCGGTACAAGCGGCCGAGCCTTCGCCTCTGCCGGAGTCGTCCCCCGAAGCGCAAGGCTATTCGGCGCCCCGCCTGCAACGCCTGCACGCCTTCATGGACCAGACCACCGGCGCCGACGGCTACCTGGGCGGGATCAGCCTGATCGCGCGCAACGGCCGCATCGTCGACTGGCGCGCCTACGGCTACCGCGATCTCGCGCGCAGCAGACCGCTGCAACGCGACGATATCTTCCGCATCTATTCCATGAGCAAGACCGTTACTTCGGTGGCGGTGCTGATGCTGATGGAGGAGGGCAAGTTCGCCCTCGACGACCCGATCTCGCGTTATCTGCCGGGTTTCGAGGCGCCGCGGGTCGTGGCCGGCGGCAGCATCGACGCGCCGCGGCTGCGTCCGGCCGCGCGGCCGATCACGATCCGGCATCTGCTCACCCACACCGCCGGTTTCGCCGCCGGCCGTCCGGGCGACGACATCGCCCTGGCCCTGCTGCAACGCGCCGATCCGCACGCCGCGCGCGATCTGCGTGGCTTCGTCGAGCGCTTGAGCCGGGTGCCGCTGGCCGCCGATCCGGGTACGCGCTTCGGTTACGACGGCGCGGCCTTGGAGACCCTGGCGCGCCTGGTCGAGGTCGGCAGCGGCCTGAGTTTCGACGACTTCCTACGGCAGCGCGTATTCGCGCCGCTGCGCATGCGCGACACCGGCTTCAGCGTGCCCGCCGCGCAGCGCGCGCGTGTGGTCGACATCACCCGCATGGGCGACGACGGCCATCTGCGCCTGGACGACGGCCCCAGCGCGCGCGAACCCGGCGCGCCGCTCAATGCCTATCCCAGCGGCGCGGGCGGCCTGTACTCCACCGCCGGCGACTATCTGCGTTTCTGCCAGATGCTGCTGGCCGGCGGCACGCTGGACGGCCAGACCCTGCTGGGTCGCAAGACGGTCGAGCTGATGATGCGCAACCAGCTGACTATGTTGAATCCGCCGGTCACGCAGTTCAGCGATGCCGAAGGTTTCGGCTTGGGCGGCTACGTGGTGCTGGACCCGGCGCTGCGCGGCCAGCCCGGCTCGGTGGGGCAGTTCGGCTGGTCGGGCGCGGCCTCCACCAGTTACACCATCGATCCGCAGGAGCGGTTAGTGGCGATCCTGCTGTTGCAGCATTTGCCGCGCGAGGATCGCGCCGACCTGCCGCGGGTGGCACGCCGGTTCTACGGTCTGGTCTATCAGGGCCTGGTGCCATGAACACGCGTGGCGGCAGTGTGCTGGTCGCGGGCTCGGCCAACCTGGATTTCGTGGTGCGCGCAGCGCATGTGCCGGCGCCCGGCGAGACCGTGCTTGGCCAGGGCTTTGCGACCTATCCGGGCGGCAAGGGCGCCAACCAGGCCGTCGCCTGCGCGCGCGCGGGTGCGCCGACGCGCTTGCTGGCGGCGTTCGGCGACGACGGCTACGCGGCGCCGATCGAACGCTCGCTGCAGGCGGCCGGTGTGGACGTGCTGGCGCTGCGCGTGGCCGACACCGCGACCGGCACCGCCTTCATCTGCGTGTCCGACGACGGCGAGAACGCGATCACCGTGGCCCCCGGCGCGAACGCCGCGCTGCGGCCCGAACATCTGCCGGACCTGGGTGGCGTCAGTCATCTGCTGCTGCAACTGGAGACGCCACTGGCGACGGTCGAAGCTTGGGCGCTGGCGGCGCGCGCGGCAGGGGTGGCCGTGATCCTGAACGCTGCTCCAGCACAAGCGTTGCCGGATCGACTGCTGGCCGCCGTCGATGTGCTGATCGTCAACGAAGGCGAGCTGGCCGCGATCACCGGCGTGCACGACGACCGCGCCGCGGCCCTGGCGCGTTTGCGCACGCCCTGGGTGATCGTGACCCTGGGCGCGCGCGGCTGCTGCGCGCGGATCGGCGATGCCTTGCTGGATCAACCCGCCTATCCGGTGACCGCGGTGGACACCACCGCCGCCGGCGACACATTCTGCGGCACACTGGCGGCGGCGTTGGCCGCGGGCGAGGACAGCGCCGCGGCCCTGCGTCGCGCCAGCGCCGCCTCGGCCCTGGCCTGCACCCGCGCGGGCGCCCAATCCAGCGTGCCCAGCCGCGACGAGGTCGATGCCTTGCTCGCCCACGTGCGAATCGGCGACGCGCCGACGACGCGGGCCGCGTCACCCTAGCCAAGCCTGGCCTCAGTCCCCATTCCGCACCTTCCGATACGACCCGATCCGATGAACTCCAGCACCGACCCCAGCGCTCCCGAACCCGCCGATGCCGACGAACGCCGTCCGGTGCGCAGCGAATACAAGTTCTCGCACGTCACTACCCAGCGCTATCTGCCCCTGCCGGGCAAGGCGCCGGGTTGGCCGTTCGCCGAGATCGGGCACTGGAAGATGGATGTGGACGGCTCGGTCGACGACTGGATCGCCGAGCTGGTCGATTGGCGCCGCGAGCATCTGACCCGGATCGGTTACGACGACGCCAACTACCGCCGGCCCGAGTTGCAATGGGCGCAGCGCAACTTCGTGCACGCGCAGATGATGGCCGAGGATCGCTACTTCTACGACCCGGTCGAAGGCCGCTACACCGTCGGGCGCTATCTGGACGATCTCAAGCAGCGCTACGGCGGCATCGACAGCGTGCTGATCTGGCATGTCTATCCCAATATCGGCATCGACGACCGCAACCAGTTCGATCTGGCCGGCGACCTGCCCGGCGGCCTGGACGGCCTGCGCGAGGCGATCGCCGACTTCCATCGCCACGGCGTGCGCGTGCTGCTGCCGACCATGCCCTGGGACAACGGCACCCGCGACGACGGCCGCAACGACTGGGAGTCCATGGCCGAACTGGTCAAGGCGGTGGGCGCCGACGGCATTAACGGCGACACCTACAACGGCGTGCCGCGCGCGTTCTTCGACGCCTGCGATGCGCTGGGCCATCCGGTGGTGCTGCAACCCGAGTCCACCATCAGCGCCGAGGAGGCCTTGATCTGGAACGTGCAGAGCTGGGGCAAGAAGGCACCCAACGAGCTCGTGCCGCCGGTGGCCAAGTTCAAGTGGCTCGAACCGCGTCACATGATCAACTACGAGAACCGCTGGGGCCGCGACCGCAACCACGATCTGCAGTACATCTTCTTCAACGGCGTCGGCTACAACGCCTGGGAGAACATCTGGGGCCTGTGGAACCAGCTCACCCCGCGCGATGCCGAAAGCCTGCGCCGTATCGCCGCGATCGAGCGCCGCTTCGCGGCCTGCATGGTCAGCCCGGACTGGCGGCCTTACGAGCGCACGCTGCAGGCCGGCGTGTTCGCCAGCCGCTTCCCGCACGCGGGCGCAACCTTGTGGACCTTGGTCAACCGTAACGAGTACGAAGTCGCGGGCGAGCAGTTCGCGGTGCCGCACTTCGAGGGCCAGCGCTACTTCGATGTCTGGAACGGCGTCGCCCTGAGCCCGCGCCTGCAGGACGGGCGGGCGGTGTTCGAGTTCGCGATCGAAGGCCGCGGTTTCGGCGCAGTTGCCGCACTGGCGCCCGGCGCCGAGGGCGAGGGTTTCCAGACCTTCTTGAGCGACATGGCCGAACGCGCGGCCACGCCCTTGCGCGACTATTCCAATCAATGGCGCGCGCTCGCGCAGCGACTGGTCGCTATCGAGGCTACCGCTCCAGCGCCGACCGCGCCCGCGGGCATGATCGCCATCCCCGGCGGCGATTTCGATTTCGTGGTCGGTGGCGTCGAGATCGAAGGCCAGACCTGGGAAGGCGTGGACGTGCAGTACCCCTGGGAGCCCAGCGCGCGTCGCAACCACCGCCAGCGCATGCGCATGCGCCCGTTCCATATCGACCGCACGCCGGTGACCAACGAGGACTATCTGCGCTTCGTCCAGGCCAGCGGCTATCGTCCGCGCGACACCCACAACTACCTGCGGCACTGGATCGACGGTGCGCCGCCGCCGGGCTGGGAGCGCAAGCCGGTGATCTGGGTCGCGCTCGAAGACGCGCGCGCCTATGCGCAATGGGCCGGCAAGCGCTTGCCGCGCGAATGGGAGTGGCAGTACGCCGCGCAGGGCGGCGACGGCCGCCGCTATCCTTGGGGCAACGATTGGCGCGAGGACGCGGTGCCCGCGACCAATCGCGGCCGCCGCCTGCGCGCGCCCGACGATGTCGATGCGCATCCGGGCGGCGCCAGCCCGTTCGGCGTGCTGGACCTGGTCGGCAACGTCTGGCAGTGGACCGACGAGTACCAGGACGAGCACACCCGCGCCGCGATCCTGCGCGGCGGAAGCTCGTACCAGCCGCAGACCTCGCATTGGTATTTTCCGCAGGCGCACCGGCTGGACCAGCACGGCAAGTATCTGTTGATGGCGCCCAGCAAGGACCGTTCCGGCTGCGTCGGCTTCCGTTGCGTCGTGGATGCGGCCTGAGACCATGGAGCGCATTCCCGCCGCCGCGGTTCGTCTGGAAGGTCTGCTGGGCGAGGCCCTGGACGCCAATCTCGCCGGGCGCCTGTCGCATTTCATCGTCGACGAGCGCAGCCCGGCGATCGAGATCTTCGCCCCCGAGCGGCGCGCGCAGAACCGCGAGGGCGACTGGTACGGCGAGCACGCCGGCAAGTGGATGGTGGCCGCGGCCAAGGCCACCGCACGCTCGGGCGATGCGCAGTTGCTGGCGCGACTGCGGCGCGTGGCCGATTTCCTGGCCGACAGCCAGGAAGCCGACGGCTACCTGGGCACCTACGCGCCGGAACGCCGCTTCATGCGCAAGCAGCCGCCCAAGCCGCTGAGCTGGGACGGCGCCCCCAGCGTGCGGACCTGGGATATCTGGACCCACGCTTATCTGATCCTCGGCTTTCTCGAAATCCACCGACACTTCCCCGAGCCGCGATATCTCGAGGCCGCGCGCCGCATCGGCGATCTGTGCGCGCGCACGCTGGGCGAAGGCGGCATCGACATCACCGAGCTGGGCAACCATCACGGCATGTCGGCGACGGTGCTGATGGACCCGGCGACGGAGCTGTACTTCGCCACCGGCGAGCGCCGCTATCTGGATCTGGCGACGACGGTGCTGGAGCAGGCCGACCTCCATCCCGAACTGGCCCTGCTCAGCCGCGCTCTGGCCGGCGTCGACGCGGCCGAGATCGCGACCGGCAAGGCCTATCAGCTGGCCTGGAACCTGGTCGGCCTGGCCAAGCTGCACCGCGCCACCGGCATCGCCGTCTATCGCGATGCGGTCGAGCGCCTGTGGCGCAGCATCCGCGATCATCATCTGAGCCTGGGCGGCGGCCCCTGGGGCGGCGTCGCCCATCGTTCGCGCGAAGTGTTCAACCCGCCCGGCGTGTTCAGTCCGCACGGCTATGTCGAGACCTGTTCGACCCTGGCCTGGATCCAGTTGAACCGCGAGCTGCTCGCGATCAGCGGCGACGCGCGCTATGCCGAGGAGGTCGAGCGCTCGGCCTATAACGATCTGCTGGGCGCGCAGGCGCCCAACGGCGAAGACTGGTGCTACTACGTGTTCCCGAACGGGCGCCGCGTGCACACCACCTATTGGCGCTGCTGCAAGTCCAGCGGGGCGATGGCGTTGGAGGAACTGCCCGCGATCGCCTACGCGCGCAGCGGCGACGATGGGATCGCGGTGAATCTGTACGGCCCGGGGTGGGCCGAGATCGAATTGGGCGCAGCCGGTCGGGTGCGTCTGGAACAGGCGACCGGCTATCCGTTCGACGGCGAGGTGCGCCTGCGCATCGGCCTGGAGCGCGAAGCGCGGTTCGCCTTGAGGTTGCGCATGCCGTCCTGGGCCGAAGACGCGACCGTGCGCGTCGACGGCGATACGGCCAGCGCCGTGGTCGAGCACGGCGGCTATGCCGTGCTCGACCGCGTCTGGCGCGACGGCGATACGGTGACGGCGCGATTCCCGATGGCGCCGCGCAGCCATCGCGCGCTCAATCGCAACGTGCAGGAATCGCGCGCGCCCGACGGCAGCCCGGTCCGCCAGGAAGTGCTGCGCCACGAATACCTGGGCGTCACCCGCGGCCCGCTGGTCTACGCCTCGGGCCTGATCGACGGTTTCAAGACCGAGGAGACCCTGCGTCTGCCCGCGCAGCCGGAGGCGACTTGGCTGCTGGCGACGCAGGACGAGCAAGGCGGGCCGCTGGTGGAATTGCGCTTGGGCTACCGCTCGCCGCTGGTGTTGGCGCCCTATTACCGCGCTGGCGGCCGCGTCGACGGCGCTTGGCGCCTGACCTGGATGAGTCTGGCGCCGGAGCCCAAGTCATGAGCGCCGCCAAGCAAGATTTTGTGGCGCCAGAACATATGCGGCCTGCCTGTTTCTTTTTGCGGGCACGCGGCACAGTGCAGCCAGCATCACGCCAGGAGTTTCATGGACGCGCAGCGTATGGACGCATTCCGACCTGACCCCAGCACCGGACGCAGCGCGCCGGCGGGGCCGCTCGCGGGCGTGCGCGTGCTCGACCTGAGCGCCTATATCGCCGGCCCCTACGGCTGCGCGCTGTTGGCCGACCAGGGCGCGGACGTGATCAAGATCGAGCCGCCCGACGGCGACAATCTGCGCCAGTATCCGTCGACCCTGCCCAGCGAAAGCCGCGCCTTCCTGGGCGTGAATCGCAGCAAGCGCGGCATCGTGCTGGATCTCAAGCAGGCCGCCGATCACGCCGTGCTGTTGCGCCTGGTGCGCGATGCCGACGTGCTGGTGCACAACTTCCGGCCCAGCGTGCCGCAGCGGCTGGGCATCGATTTCGAGCGCCTGAGCCTGATCAATCCGCGCCTGATCTATTGCGCCGTCACCGGCTACGGCGAGACCGGGCCGATGAAAGACAAGGCCGGTTACGACCAGGTGCTGCAGACCATGACCGGCATGTGCGCCTTGCAGGGCCGGCGCGGCGGGCCGCCGGAGATCATCTACGGTTCGGTCGTCGACTATTACACCGCGGCCCTGCTGGCCGCGGGCGTGTCCTCGGCGCTGTACGAGCGCGAGCGCAGCGGCCTGGGCCAGTTCGTCGGGGTATCGCTGTTGCGTAGCGCCCTGACCATGCAGTCGGCGCGCATGATCTGGGCCGAGGGCGAATCGCTGGACATCGGCCGCGACATGCGTTCCGGCGGCGTCACCGGCATCCATCCCACCCGCGACGGTCATATCTATATTTCCGCGAACACGCCGCGCTTCTGGAAGGCGCTGTGCGAGAAGACCGGGTTGCAAGACCTGGCCGCGCAGGCGCGCTACGACAGCGTGCGCAAGCGCGCCGAGCACGCCGCTGAAATCGTCCCGCGCCTGCACGATGCGCTGGCGCAACGCGGCGCGATGGAGTGGGAGGCCTTGTTCGGCGACGAGGTGCCGTGCGCGGCCGCGCGCCGCATCGAGGACATGTTCGAACATCCGCAAGTGCTGGCCGAGGGCATCGTCGGCACCATCGAACACCCGCGCGTGGGTCGCTACCGCGCGGTCGCGCAGTCGATCAAGTTCGGCCGCACCCCGGGCCCGGCGCCGTTCGCCGCGCCGATGCTGGATCAGGACACGCAGGCGGTGCGGGCGGCGGTCGAGGCCGGCGAGGGCGCGGAGTAGGGCGCCGACGGCTGGAATGAGCGGCCGGAATGAGAGCTCCGTCGCAAACCGCCGGCCGGACGCCGAGCGGACCGATCGGCACCAGTTAGTCACTTTTTAGGCGTCTAGTTTGCCGCGCCCGTCTTCAAGCCCGGCGCCACCGCGGCCGGGCTTGGGCGCGCGTGCGTTCAGGCTGGCCCCAGGCCGCACCGATTTCCCGCACGCAGGTCATTGGCGCGTAAGGCTTTGCGCGTCCGGATGCGACTGAACGGACCGGCGCGGGCCGCCCCGTCGTGCCTGTTCCACGCCGCCTTCTGCAAAAAGAAAGTATTAGAATCATTCGCTTGCACGACTCGGCCGTCATCGGACGACGGCCGGGCGCTGGCGTGATGGGTCCTTTCAGCTGGCCTGCCGTATCGTTCGGGCGGTTTTGGCGTCCGGTGCGGCCGGCTCGGTCCGATCTTCCGTCTTGCCGGCGCAGGTCGGCGTGCAGCGACTAATTTCTTAAGCAGGGAGTGTCTGAGTGTCTACTTGGTTGGTCACCGGCGGCGCCGGTTTCATTGGCGGTAATTTCGTACTCGAAGCGGTGCAGCGCGGCGTCAAAGTCGTGAACCTGGATGCACTGACCTATGCCGGCAACCTCGACACCCTGAGCCCGCTCGACGGCGACGGACGTCACCAGTTCGTACAGGGCGACATCGGCGACGCGGCCTTGGTCGCGCGCCTGCTCGCCGAACACCGCCCCGACGCGGTGATCAATTTCGCCGCCGAGAGCCACGTCGACCGTTCGATCGACGGCCCGGCCGCGTTCGTGCACACCAACGTGGTCGGCACCCTGAGCCTGCTGGAGCAGAGCCGCGATTACTGGAAGTCGCTGGACGCGCCGGGCCGCGACGGGTTCCGGTTCCTGCATGTGTCCACCGATGAGGTTTACGGCAGCCTCGGCGATACCGGCAAATTCACCGAGACCACCGCGTACGCGCCGAACTCGCCGTACTCGGCGTCCAAGGCCGCGTCGGATCATCTGGTGCGGGCCTTTCACCACACCTACGGTCTGCCGGTACTGACCACCAATTGCTCGAACAACTACGGCCCCTATCAGTTCCCCGAGAAGCTGATCCCGCTGATCATCGCCAAGGCTCTGGCCGGCGAGCCGCTGCCGGTGTACGGCGACGGCCTGAATGTGCGCGACTGGCTATACGTCGGCGACCACTGCGCCGCGATCCGCCGCGTGCTCGAGGGCGGACGTCTGGGCGAGACCTATAACGTCGGCGGCGACGCCGAGCGCCAGAACATCGTCGTGGTCAAGACCATCTGCGAGTTGCTCGACCAGCGCCGCCCGCTCGCCGACGGCCGCAAGCGCGAGTCGCTGATCGCCTACGTCAAGGACCGCCCGGGCCACGACCGCCGTTACGCGATCGACGCCTCCAAGCTGCAGGACGAGCTGGGTTGGGCCCCGACCGTGACCTTCGAGCAGGGCATGGCGCTCACCGTCGACTGGTACCTGGACAACCAGCCCTGGGTGCAGCGCGTATTGGACGGCAGCTACCGACTCGAACGCATCGGGGGAGACGGCGCGTGATAACAGATGCCGACAAGGCATCTGCTGCGCCGTCGAGCGCCCGGCCATGGTTGGCCGGGCAGGACCATCCGCAAGTGATGGGGTTGCGCCAGGGATGGCGGCAAGACTATTCGGAGTTCAATTGATGAATCGCAAGGGCATCATCCTGGCCGGCGGCTCCGGCACCCGGCTGTATCCGATCACCCAGGCGATCAGCAAGCAGCTGTTGCCGGTGTACGACAAGCCGATGATCTATTACCCGCTGAGCGTGCTGATGCTGGCGGGCATCCGCGACGTGTTGATCATCAACACCCCGCACGAGCAGGCTCTGTTCCGCCATCTGCTGGGCGACGGCTCGCGCTGGGGCATGAACATCGAATACGCCGCGCAGCCCAGCCCCGACGGGCTGGCGCAGGCGTTCCTGATCGGGCGCGAGTTCCTCGCCGGCGGTCCCAGCTGCCTGGTGCTGGGCGACAACATCTTCCACGGCCCCGGCCTGACCGCGATGCTCAAGCGCGCCGATCAGCGTGAGCACGGCGCCACGGTGTTCGGCTATTGGGTCAACGATCCGGAGCGCTACGGCGTGGCCGAGTTCGATGGCGAGGGCCGGGTGATCGGGTTGGAGGAAAAGCCGGTCGAGCCGCGTTCGAACTACGCCGTGACCGGTCTGTATTTCTACGACGGCCGCGCCAGCGATTTCGCCGCCGAGCTCAAGCCCTCGCCGCGCGGCGAGTTGGAGATCACCGATCTCAACCGGCGTTACCTTGAGGAAGGTTCCTTGCATCTGGAGCAGCTCGGTCGCGGCTACGCCTGGCTCGACACCGGCACCCATCAGTCGCTGCTGGAAGCCTCCAATTTCATCGAGACCATCGAGGCGCGCCAGGGCCTGCGCATCTGCTGCCCCGAGGAGATCGCCTGGAACAACGGCTGGATCGACGCCGACCGCTTGGTCGAACTGGCCGCGCCCTTGGCCAAGAACGGCTACGGGCAGTACCTGCTCGGTCTGGCCAAGCGGGGTTTCGTACCGTGAAGGTCATCGAAACCGATCTGCCCGGTTGCGTGGTGATCGAACCGCAAGTGTTCGGCGACGCGCGCGGCTTTTTCTTCGAGTCCTTCAATCGCGACAAGCTGGCCGCGCACGGCCTGTCGCCGAATTTCGTCCAGGGCAACGTGTCCTCGTCGGCGCGCGGCGTGCTGCGCGGCCTGCACTACCAATGGCCCAATCCGCAGGGCAAGTACGTGTCGGTGATCGAGGGCGAGGTCTGGGACGTCGCCGTCGACATCCGTCGCGGCTCGCCGCACTTTGGCCGCTGGACGGCGGTGCTGCTGAGCGCCGAGAACCGGCGCCATTTCTGGATACCGGAAGGTTTCGCCCACGGCTTCTGCGTGCTCAGCGAGCGCGCGGTGTTCACCTACCTGTGCACCGCGACCTACGACGCCAAGGCCGATGCCGGCATCCGCTGGGACGATCCGGCGCTGGCGATCGACTGGCCGGTGAGCGAGCCCTCGCTGTCGGACAAGGACGCGCGCGCGCCGCTGCTGGCCGAGGTCGCCGAAGACCGCCTGCCGATCTACGGCGCATGAGCAAGATCCTGCTGCTGGGCGCCAACGGCCAGGTCGGTCAGGAGCTGCGGCGCAGTCTGGCGCCCCTGGGCGAGGTCGTGGCGACCACGCGCAGCGGCGAGCTGCCCGACGGCGGCCGCTGCGAGGCGCTGGATCTGGCCGAGCTCGACGCGATCGCGGCCTTGATCGAGCGGGTGGGGCCCGACGTGGTCGTCAACGCCACCGCCCATACCGCGGTCGATCGCGCCGAGGACGAACCCGAGGTCGCGTTCCGGGCCAATGCGCAGGCGCCCGGCCGGATCGCGCAGGCTTGCGCCGCGCGTGGCGCGACCTTGCTGCATTACTCGACCGACTACGTATTCGACGGCAGCGGCACACGCCCGTATCGCGAGGACGACGCCACCGC
This sequence comes from Lysobacter sp. Root983, assembly GCF_001429345.1. NCBI lineage: Bacteria > Pseudomonadati > Pseudomonadota > Gammaproteobacteria > Lysobacterales > Lysobacteraceae > Lysobacter > Lysobacter sp. Root983. The sequence continues at coordinate 1,441,499 of NZ_LMJO01000001.1, read as the reverse complement.
GCCGCTGGGCGTGTACGGCGCGAGCAAGCTCGCCGGCGAGCAGGCCATCGCGGCCAGCGGCGCGTCTCATCTGATCCTGCGCACGGCCTGGGTCTACGCCACCCATGGCGCCAACTTCCTGCGCACCATGCTGCGCGTCGGCGCCGAGCGCGACGAACTGCGGGTGGTCGCCGATCAGATCGGCTCGCCGACGCCGGCCTGGCTGATCGCCGACGTCAGCGCGGTCATCCTGCGGCAGGGCTTGGCCGAGTCCGGTGTGCGTCACCTCGTCGCCGGCGGCGAAACCACCTGGCACGGCTTCGCCGAGGCCATTTTCGAGCGTGCGTTCGCGCAGGGGCTGATCGCGCGCAAGCCGGTCGTGCACCCGATCGCGACCGCCGATTACCCCACGCGCGCGCGCCGCCCAGCCTATTCGGTGCTGGACACCGCCCGCCTGCGCGGCGAGTACGCGCTGGCTCTGCCGGACTGGCGCACCGCCCTGGATAGGACGCTGTCGACAGATTCGGCAAAGTCTCCAGCCTGAACCCGCTGACGGGTAGGGGCCTGTATGCCCTGAGCCGTTGGATGGGTTAGGCTAGGCGCGAGCCGTTTTTTCGCGTCGTTTTAGGGGATAACCGAAATGAAAAAGCTGCACCTAGCGGTGCTGGGCCTGGCGCTGTGCGCGGCCTCGGCACAAGCCGCCGATGCGCCGTCCGGCGCGCCCTCGATCGCCGACTTCGTCCGCCATTCGACCTACAGCGGCGCCAAGATCTCGCCCAGCGGCGAGTACCTGGCGCTGACCGTGGACCGCGGCGACCAGGACGTGTTGACCGTGCTGCGCACCAAGGACCTGAGCCTGGTCAAGGTCAATCAGCTGCCTGATGAGAAGAGCGTCGGCCAGTTCGAATGGGTCAGCCCCGAGCGCCTGATCTTCAACTCGGTCAAGAAGCTTGGCCGTTACGCGCAGCCCTTCGGCACCGGCGAGTGGTACGGCGTCAACGCCGACGGTACCCAGCCGCGCCCGCTGGTGTTCTACGGCACCCGCGACGCCACCCAGCGCGGCAAGCAGGTCGGTAACGAGCGCTTCCAGCTGCTCGACACGCTGCCCGACGACGACGTCAACGTGATCATGGCGGTGACCTCACCGCGTTCGAACGAGGGTGTGGGCACCGAGCTGGTGCTGTTCGACACCCTGACCGGCCGCCGCAAGTCGCTGGCGCGTGCGCCGCGCGAGAACTGCGAAATCGCGCTCGATGTCGCCAAGGCGCCGCGTTTCGCCATCTGCTACGACGACGAGGATGCGCAGGGCAACTTCGACAGCCAGAACGAGCTCTACCGCCGCGGCGACGACGGCAAGTGGACCCTGATCAACAGCTCCAAGAGCTCGGGCAAGCACCTGAGCGTGATCGGCACCTCCACCGACGGCCTGATCTATGCCAACCAGAGCGACGGCAAGAAGCCGGAGGCGCTGGGTACCATCGACCCGGTGACTGGCGCGTTCAATACCTTGTTCGAGGATCCGGTCTCCGACCCGGCCAGCTACATCACCTCGGCCGACGGCGACACCATCCTGGGCGTGATCACCGAGGCCGGCGCGCCGCGCGTGACCATGGTCGACGAGAAGCACGCCGACGCTGAGATCTACGCCTCGCTCGCGGGCGCTTTCCCGGGCCAGCTGGTGCGCTTCTCCAGCGCCACCAAGGACGGCAAGAAGATCGTGGTTTCGGTGGTCAGCGACAAGAACCCGGGCGAGCTGTACCTGTACGACCGCGACACCGGCAAGGCGCGCTTCCTGATGCAGGGCCGCAAGTGGCTGGACCCGAAGAAAATGGCCAGCGTCAAGCCGTTTTCGATGACCACCCGCGACGGTCTCAAGATCTACGGCTACCTGACCATTCCGCACGGTTCCGACGGCAAGAACCTGCCGATGATCGTCAACGTGCACGGCGGCCCGATGGGCCCGCGCGACAACTGGGCGTTCAACTGGGAAACCCAGTTGCTGGCCAGCCGCGGCTACCTGGTGATGCAGATCAATTACCGCGGCTCGGGCGGCTTCGGTAAGGGCTTCCAGGACATGGGCTACGGCACCTGGGCCACCGGCATCATGAACGACATCATCGATGCCACCAAGTGGACCATCAACCAGGGCTATGCCGACGAGGATCGAGTCTGCATCTACGGCGGCAGCTTCGGCGGCTACGCCTCGCTGATGGCGCCGACCATCGACCAGAAGCTGTTCAAGTGCGCGTTCGGCTACGTCGGCGCCTACGACATCGACGTGCAGTTGACCAAGAGCGATACCTCGGATCGCGAAAGCGGCCGTCGCTACATGGCGCGCGCCTTCGGCAAGACCAAGGCCGAGCAGGACGCGATGTCGCCGGTCAAGCACGCCGACAAGTTCAAGATCCCGGTCTACCTCGCCGCCGGCGCACGCGATCCGCGCTGCCCGCCGGAGAACACCGAGTCGATGAACAAGGCCCTGATCGCGGCCGGCAATCCGCCGGAAGGCATGATCATCCAGTCCGGCGAAATGCACGGTTTCTACAAGGAAGAAAACAACCAGCGCCTGTACACCGAGATGCTGGGCTTCTTCGACCGCCATATCGGCGGCAAGGTCAACGTCGGAGGCGCATCCAAGGCGAACTGAGCCTAGGTGCGAGTATCCAGGCAGTAAGCCGCGGCCACCTTCATCGGTGGCCGCGGTCGTTTCCGGCATGGAGCGCCGAAGTAGATGGCTTGAAGAATCAGGGGTGCTCAATGATGAAACTGTTGCATGCCGTGGTCCTGGGTGCAGGACTGTTGATCGCCATGCCGGCGTTCTCCGCCGTCAATGTGGAGGCCTTCGTTCGCCGGGACCGCTTCAACGAAATCAAGCTCTCCCCGAATGGCGAGTACCTCGCCGCGACGGTGCCGCTGGAGGACCGCACCGCACTGGCGATCATTCGTCGCTCCGACAACAAGGTGACGGCTGACTTCCGTCTCGAGAAGAACACGCATGTGGCCGAGTTCTGGTGGGTGAACCCGCAGCGCGTGTTGATCAGCATGACGCGAACTTTCGGCGACAGAGACACGCCATTCCGGGACGGGAATCTGCTCGCGATCAACGCCGATGGAACCGATCCAGAACTGCTGGTTGGGCAGTCCGTGCGCGGAGAGGGCGCAAAGACTCGTATTCAGCCGAAGAAAGTGGAGCAGGTGGCGGCATACCTGGCCGACGGACTGCGGGAGGATGAGAAGAACGTCATCATTTCGGTGTCGCCCTTCGGTTACGACACCTACTCGCGGGCGGACGAAATGGACGTCTACACGGGTCGCCGTGTGACTGTGGCGCGAGCGCCCGTCAGAAACGCCAGTTTCGTCACCGACAATCGCGGTAATGTTCGCTTCGCGTTCGGTTTCGGTGCCGATAACGTGCGCAAGCTGTATTACCGAGGCGGTGCGGATGCTCCCTGGGAGCAGATCGGCGACGAGGCCGGCACCGGCATGGCGGAAGTGCCGTTGGGCTTCTCCGAAGACGACAAGATCGCCTACTTGCTGGCCGAGCAGAGCAACGGCCCCGACGCCATTGTCGCTTACGACCCTGTCGCGCGCTCGCGCACTCAAGTCATGCGCGATGCCCGGGTAGACCCGGACGAGATCGTCTACCGCAAAGGCACGATTCCGGTGGGAGCCTTCTTTGTGGACGGCAAGCGCGAGGCCAGGTTCTTCGATGCGAGCGCTCCGGAAGCCGGCATCTATCGCGCGCTGGCTCCCGCATTCGGCGCCGATTCGATACGTGTCACTTCGATCACCGACGACCAGAAACTGGCGCTGGTCGAGGTGAGCAGTGGGCGAAATCCGGGCGACTTCTATCTCTACGATACGACCACCAAAAAGGCCAACCATCTGCTGAGTCGGCGGGATTGGTTCGACCCCGAGAAGATGGCGGAGAAGAAGCAGGTCTCGCTGCAGGCTCGCGATGGCTTGAGCCTGCGCGGATACTTGACCCTGCCGAGCGGCAGCCCGGGCAAGAATCTGCCTATGGTGCTGTTGCCGCACGGCGGCCCCTTCGATGTCCAGACCGTCTGGAGCTTCGACGGCGAGGCCCAACTGCTTGCTGCCGCGGGCTATGCCGTGCTTCAGGTCGATTTTCGGGGCTCCAGCGGCTATGGGCGACAGTTCGTGCGCGCAGGTGCCCGCGAATGGGGCGGGAAGATGCAGGACGATCTGACCGATGCCACCCGCTGGGCCGTACGGGAGGGCATCGCGGATGCGAACAAGATATGCATATACGGCGCCAGCTACGGCGCCTACGCCGCATTGATGGGGACTGCAAAAGAAGCCGGTCTGTATCGCTGCGCGGTCGGCTATGTCGGTGTGTACGACCTGCCGGCGATGCACACGTCCGGCGATATCCAGAATCGCGGTTCCGGCGAGGCCTACCTGCGTGAATGGATAGGAGTGCGCGAGGAACTCGCTTCCGTATCACCAGTGAGAATGGTCGACCGTATCAAGGTTCCGGTGTTCCTTGCAGCCGGTGGGCGCGATATGCGCGCGCCGATAGAGCACAGCATTGGAATGGAAAAGGCCCTGCGCAAAGCCGGGGTGCCGGTGGAGACCCTGTACTTCGATATGGAAGGCCACGGCTTCTACACCGAAGAGCATCGTCGCGAGTACTATTCCCGGCTGCTGGATTTTCTGGCTCGTAGCCTGGGCGGTCTGACCGCCGCGCCGCTGGAGCCTGCCGGTCGCAAGTGAAATGGCGCTCGTTTCGCGTGATTTAAAGGCATCCGCGCACATGCTGCGAGATCGCTTGCGTCGATGGCTACAATTGTTTTATGGATGCGCCGTCAGGCGTATCGCAATCACGGGGATGAGACGAAATGAAGCAATACCTCAGTGCAGCACTGCTGTGCGCCGGGCTGATGGCCGCGCCGGTCGCATCGGCGGTCAACGTCGATGCCTACATCAAGAAGGACCGGTTCAACGAGGTCAAGATTTCGCCCAATGGCGACTACCTTGCGGCGACGGTGCCCTTCGAGGACAAGACGGCGCTGGTGATCCTGCGTCGGTCGGACAACAAGGTCACGGCGAATTTCAGGCTAGAGAAGAATACGCACGTAGCTGGGTTCTGGTGGGTCAATCCGGAACGCGTCGTGATCAGCATGGCGCGCAAGATCGGCGCGCTGGACAAACCTCAGTGGGACGGCAATCTCTATGCCATCAACGCCGATGGAACCCAGCCCGGTCTGCTCGTGGGACAGAGCGTGCAAGGCGCGGGCCTGGGGACCAAGATCCAGCCGAAGAAGGTCGAGCAGATCGCCGCCTTCATGGTCGACGAATTGGCCAACGACGATAAGAACATCGTAATCTCGGTGCAGCCTTTCAGCGACGACCCTTACACCCGCGTCGAAAAGATCGACGTTTACACGGGACGTCGCTCGCCGCTGGCGCGCGCGCCGGTGCGTAATGCCGACTTCATCACCGACAATCAAGGCTTGGTCCGCTTCGCGATCGGCTACGGCACCGACAACGTCCGCAAGCTCTATTACCGCAAGACCGAGAGCGCGGAATGGGAGTTGATCAGCGCCGACAACATCGGCGAGGGCATCGAGATCCCGGTCGGTTTCTCCGCGGACGACAAGACCGCCTATTTCCGGGCCGAGCGCAAGAAGGGGCCGGACGCGATCGTGGCCTACGATATCGCGACCCAGAAGCGCAGCGATGTGTTGCAGGATGCCAAGGTCGACCCGTCGACCTTCATCTATCGCGGCAACTCGTATACCCCCGTCGGCGCCTTCTTCATCGATGGCAAGCGGGTCACCAAGTTCTTCGATACGGCGGCTCCCGAGGCTCGCCTGTACAAGAGCCTGGAATCCGCGTTCGGCGGCGACCCGGTGCGCATCACCTCGCGCAGCAGCGACGGTCGCCTGGCCCTGGTCGAGGTATCCAGCGGGAACAACCCAGGCGATTTCTTCCTGTTCGACACGACCGCGAAGAAGGCCGAGCACCTGCTCAGTCGCCGCGATTGGTTCGACCCGGCAGAGATGGCGGAGAAGCGTGGCATTTCGCTGAAGGCGCGCGATGGCTTGGCGCTGCAGGGCTACCTCAGCCTACCCAAGGGCAGCAGCGGCAAGAACCTGCCGATGGTGGTCATGCCGCACGGAGGGCCCTACGACATCCAGGATCCCTGGGGCTTCGACGAGGAAGCGCAAATGTTGGCCGCGGCCGGCTACGCGGTGCTGCAGGTCGATTTCCGCGGCTCCAGCGGTTACGGTCAGGCCTTCGTGCAGGCCGGCGCGCGCGAATGGGGCGGTAAGATGCAGGACGATGTCACCGACGCCACGCGCTGGGCTATCCAGCAGGGCATCGCCGACAGCGGCCGCATTTGCATCTACGGCGCCAGCTACGGCGCTTACGCCGCACTGATGGGCGCGGCCAAGGAACCGACCCTGTACAAGTGCGCGGCCGGCTATGTGGGTGTCTACGACCTGCCGAGCATGCACAACACCGGCGACATCCAGCGGCGCGGTTCCGGCGAGACTTATCTGCGCGAGTGGATCGGCAGTCGAGAGGAGCTCGGCGCGGTGTCGCCCACGCGCATGGCCGACCGTATTAAGGTGCCGGTATTCCTGGCGGCGGGCGGTGAGGACGAACGCGCGCCGATCTCGCACAGCAAGATGATGGAGCAGGCGCTGCGTAAAGCGGGCACTCCGGTGGAAACCCTGTACTACGACACCGAAGGCCACGGCTTCTACACCGAGGCGCACCAACGCGAGTACTACACCAAGCTGCTGGCGTTCCTGGCGCGTAGTCTTGGCGGCCAAGTGGCGACGGCACCGGCGACGAAGCCTGCGGCGGCCAAGTAAGCCAGCGGTCTTGCGCTCGGATTCGTTCGGGGCCGGCCGCAGCCATCAGGCAAAAGAAAACGGCGCCGCAAGGCGCCGTTTTCTTTGCGTTATCGCTTAGACGAACGGGGGGGCTTACTTCACCCCATGCATCCACTTGCGCAGCAGCGGCGACAGCAGGAAGTACAGCACGCCCGAGCCGACGCCGATCCACATCATTAGCTGGAACAGCTCGCCGTACTTGGCGCTGGCGGTGACGAAGTCGACCGCGGCGCCTTCCGGCAGGTCCAGCGAGGCGAGCTTGCCGAACTGCGCGGCCAGCACTTCCGAGTAGGCGGTGGCCAGCCAGAAGCCGCCCATCATCAGGCCGACCACGCGCGCCACCGACAGTTGGGTGACCGCGGACAGGCCGATCGGCGACAGGCACATTTCGCCGACTTCGAGCACGAAGTAAGCCAGCACCAGCCACCACACGCTGGCCATCGTGCCGCCGGCCGTGGCCTGGGCGGCCAGCATCAGCGGGACGAAGGCCAGGCCGGCGACGATCAGGCCGATGGCGATCTTGGCCGGCTTGCTCGGGTTGAGCCCGCGCCGCTCCAGCCACGGCCACAGCCAGGCGAAGATCGGCGACAGCACGATGATGAAGAACGCGCCCAGGAAGGTCAGCGAACTGGCGGTCTGCGGCTTCAGCACCACGTCGTGGAAGGAGGCCACCGCCAATCCCAAGGCCAGCAGACCGACCATGGTCTTGGCCAGTCCGGCGTTGCCGCGATCGCTGGCCTTCAGAGCGGCGATCATCAGGAACGGGCTGGCCGCCAGCAGGAACAGCGACCACGGCAAGGCACCGCTGCTGATGCCGCTGAGGCTGGGGAACATATCCTTGGTCAGCAGGCGGTCGCTGAAGGTGATCCAGCTGCCGTAGGTCTGCTCGTACAGCGTGAAGAACACCAGTACGCCGACGATCATCAGGAGCAGCGAGATCATCTGCTCGCGCTGCACCTTGTTGCATTTCGTGATCAGGAAGTAGATGAACCACAGACCGAAGCCGGCTGCGATCAGGTGCATGGCGCCATGCACGGTCGCGGTGCGCTGGATCAGCTGCCAGACCACGGCTACGCCGGCGAACGAGCCGAGGTAGATCCACCACTCGCGCGACAGGCCTGCGATGCGTTCGCGCAGCAAGCCGGGATTCGTTGGGGCGGCATGGCCGTACAGATACTTCTGGCCCCAGATGAACATGATCAGCCCGGCGACCATGCCGACGCCGGCGGCGCCGAAGCCGTACTTCCAGCCATAGGTCTCGCCCAGGAAGGCGCAGATCAGACTGGCGAACATCGCGCCGACGTTGATGCCGGCGTAGAACAGGGTGAAGCCGGAATCGCGACGCGGATCGTTTTCGGGGTAGAGCTTGCCGACGATGGTCGAGATGTTCGGCTTCAGGAAGCCCACGCCCATGATGATCAGCGCCAGCGACAGGTAGAACACCTGCAGCGCGGCGGCGTCGCGTTGGATCGTGCCGTCGGCCAGTCGAACGGCCTGGTGGCCCTCGTAGGCCATGCCCAGATGGCCCAGCACCAGCAGCACGCCGCCCAGCACCACCGCCTTGCCCATGCCCAGGTAGCGGTCGGCCAGCACGCCGCCGATCACCGGCATGGCGTAGACCAAGCCGCCGTAGGCGCCGAGCAGGTCGTAGCCGGCGTCGTCCGTGAACAGGTGGTACTTCAGCAAATACAGCAGCAGCAGCGCCTTCATGCCGTAGAAGGAGAAGCGCTCCCACATCTCGGTGAAGAAGCAGACGTAGAGGCCTTTGGGATGGCCGAAGAACTCGCCGTGGGCCGGCGTCGATGCGGTTGCGGGTACGGTCACAACGGGCTCCGTAGGGAGGGGCTTGCGGGACGGCATTCGGGACAATCGGGGGAGTATAGCGGCGCCGGCCCGGTCGCCCGATCCGGCCCGGGCCCGCCCCCGGCCTTTGCGGGTCCCCGCCCGGACCCCTACCATCGACGTTTTGGCCCCGCCCGGAGTTCCCATGAACCTGCGTCACGCTGTCCTGCCGTTGCTGATCGCGGCCGCGCTGCCCGCCACCGCCGCCCCGCGCGGCTTCGAAGTGCGCGACATGGCCACCATGGACCGCGTGTCCTCGCCGACCGTGTCGCCGGATGGGCGCCGGCTGGTGTTCGCCAAGCGCAAGGTCGATTTCGCCGCCAACAAGTCCAGCACCGGCCTGTTCGTCGAAGACCTGTTCGCGCGCGATGCGGCGCCGCCGCAGCCGCTCACGCCCGCGGGCTGGAGCGTGAACTCGCCGGCCTTCTCGCCCGACGGCCGCACGGTTTACTTCCTCAGCGCCAAGTCCGGCAGCCAGCAGCTGTACTCGATCCCGGCCACCGGCGGCACGCCCAAGCAGCTCACCGCGTTCGCGGCCGACGTCGGCAGCTTCCAGCTTTCGCCCGACGGCAAGCGCATGGCCTTCAGCGCCGAGACCTACGTGGACTGCGCCGCCGACCTGGCCTGCAGCAAAAAGCGCGTCGACGAGCGCGCGGCTAGCAAGGCCAGCGGCGTGGTCTTCGACCGCATGTTCGTACGCCACTGGGACGCCTGGAACGACGGCCGTTTGAATCGTCTGTTCGTGGTCGCGCTGCCGCAGGCGAACAAGCAGGGCGTGGTCAAGCCGGTCGCCGCCGCCACCCTGATCGGCGCCGACGTGATCGGCGACGTGCCTTCGCGCCCGTTCGGCGACAGCAGCGAGTACGCCTGGGCGCCCGACGGCGAGTCGCTGGTGCTGAGCGCGCGCCAGGCCGACGCCAAGGAGCCTTGGTCGACCAACTTCGATCTCTATCGCGTGCGCGCCGACGGCAGCGGCGCCGCTCAGAACCTCACCCCCGACAATCCTGCCTGGGACACCGGCCCGGTGTTCAGCGACGACGGCGGCACCTTGTACTACCGCGCGATGAAGCGTCCGGGCTTCGAGGCCGACCGTTTCGGCCTGATGGCGCTGGACCTGGGCAGCGGCCAGCGCCGCGAGATCGCGCCGAAGTGGGACCGTTCGGCCGAGAACATCGTGCTGTCCGCCGACGGCAAGACCATCTACACCACCGCCCAGGACCTGGGCCAGTTGCCGGTGTTCGGCGTCGACATCGCCAACGGCAGCGCGACCCGCGTGATCGGCGAGGGCAGCGTGTCCTCGCTGGTGCGCGGCGGCCCGACCCTGGCCTTCACCCGCAACAGCCTCAAGAGCGGCGACCAGGTCTTCGTCGGCGGCGTCGAGGGCGCGCCGGTGCGCGCGATCACGCCCAGCGCCAGCGAGATGCTCAAGGACGTGGCTTTCGGCGACTACGAACAGTTCGAGTTCAAGGGCTGGAACGGCGACACCGTGCGCGGCTACGTGGTCAAGCCCTGGAACTACCAGGAAGGCCAGCGCTATCCGGTCGCGTTCCTGATCCACGGCGGCCCGCAGGGCAGCTTCGGCGATGGCTGGAGCTATCGCTGGAACCCGCAGACCTACGCCGGCCAGGGCTACGCCGTGGTCATGATTGACTTCCATGGTTCCACCGGCTACGGCCAGGCCTTCACCGATGCGATCAGCCAGCATTGGGGCGATCGTCCGCTGGAAGACCTGCAGAAGGGCTGGGCGGCGGCGCAGAAGAAGTACTCCTTCCTCAACGGCGACAAAGCCTGCGCGCTGGGCGCGTCCTACGGCGGCTTCATGGTCAACTGGATCGCCGGCAACTGGAACCAGCCCTGGAAGTGCCTGGTCAATCACGACGGCGTGTTCGACCAGCGCATGATGGGCTACGCCACCGAGGAGCTGTGGTTCACGGAGTGGGAGCAGGGCGGCACGCCTTACGCGGTGCCGAAGAACTACGAGCGCTTCAACCCGGTCAACCACGTCGACAAGTGGCGCGTGCCGATGCTGGTGGTGCACGGTCAGCTCGATTTCCGCATCCCGGTCGAACAGGGTCTGGCCGCGTTCACGGCGCTGCAGCGCCAGGGCATCGAGTCCAAGTTCCTGTACTTCCCCAACGAGAACCACTGGGTGCTCAAGCCGCAGAACAGCGTGCTCTGGCACGACACGGTCAACGGCTGGCTGAAGCAGCACATCGGTCAGTGAGTTTGCGCCCCTCTCCCGCGCGCGGGAGAGGGTTAGGGCGAGCGCGGGTGTGCGACAGCGTAGGCTGCCTAAGTCGCAGACGCGCCGCATCGCACGCAGCCGTTCGGCATGGCGATGATGCGGTTGTCACCGCATCCTACGAATCTCGAAAAAAGGCCGCCCAAGGGCGGCCTTTTCTTTGCGGCGATACGGCGCCCTCAACAACAGCGCGACCGGCCCTTCCCGTACCGCGCCAACATCCGCTCATGGAAGAAGGCATCGCGCGACATCGGTGCTACATCCGGATGCGCGCGCCGCATGTGTTCGACGTAGTAGTCGTAGTCGGGTATGCCGATCGCCAGGCGCGCGGTCTGCGCCGCCGTGCGCCACCAGCGCAACAGCAGCGACCAGACCAGCAGACCGGCCTCAGCGAGCCAGCGTATCGAGCGCGACATAATCGCTCTCCTTGGCCGTGGCCACGTTGTTGCGACGCGCCGCGAAGGCCGCGCGCAGGCCGAAGAACACCGTCGCCACCACCACCGCGACGAACAGCGCGGTCAGGCCGGCGTCGAGGTAGTTGTTGAACACCACCCGCTGCATTTCCTCGACCGACTTGGCCGGCGCCAGCACCTCGCCGCGCGCGGCGGCGTCGGCGAACTTGCGCGCGTTGGCGATGAAACCGATCTTGGGGTTGGGGTCGAACAGCTTCTGCCAGCCCGCGGCGAGGGTGCAGATCAGCAGCCAGACGGTCGGGATCAGCGGAATCCACAGGTACTTCTCGCGCTTCATCTTCACCATCACCACGCAGCAGAACACCAGCGCCAGGCCGGCGAGCATCTGGTTGGCGATGCCGAACAGCGGCCACAGGGTGTTGATGCCGCCCAGCGGATCGACCACGCCCTGGTACAGGAAGTAGCCCCACATCGACACCGCGAGCAGGGTGCTGGCGATGTTGGCGGCCCAGCTGTCGGTGCGCTGGAACGGCGCGTAGGCCAGGCCGACCAGCTCCTGGATCATGAAGCGCGCCACGCGTGTGCCGGCGTCGATGGTGGTCAGGATGAACAGCGCTTCGAACAGGATCGCGTAGTGGTACCAGAAGGCCATCATGCCGTCGCCCGGGATCAGCCCGTGCAGGATCTGGGCCATGCCCACCGCCAGGGTCGGGGCGCCGCCGGTGCGCGACAGGATCGTTCCTTCGCCGATTTCCTTGGCGGTGGCGGTCAGCACGTCGGGGGTGATCACGAAGCCCCAGTTGGAGATCGCCAGGGCGGCCGATTCGGCGGTGGTGCCGATCAGCGCGCCCGGCGAGTTCATCGCGAAATAGACGCCCGGCTGCAGCACGCAGGCGGCGATCAGGGCCATGATCGCGACGAAGGCTTCCATCAACATGCCGCCGTAGCCGACCAGGCGGATGTCGCCTTCGCTGGAAATCATCTTGGGCGTGGTGCCCGAGGAGATCAGCGAGTGGAAGCCGGACACCGCGCCGCAGGCGATGGTGATGAACAGGAACGGGAACAGCTTGCCGGAGAACACCGGGCCGGTGCCGTCGACGAACTGGGTCATCGCCGGCATCTGCAGATGCGGCGCGGCGATCACGATCGCCAGGGCCAGCACCAGCACCGTGCCGATCTTGAGGAAGGTCGACAGGTAGTCGCGCGGCGCCAGCAGGAACCACACCGGCAGCACCGAGGCGATGAAGCCGTAGCCGATCATCAGCCAGGCCAGGGTCGTGCCCTTGAGGTGGAAGATCTCGCCCCAGGTCGGGTCCGCGGCGACCTTGCCGCCCAGCCAGATCGCCAGCAGCAACAGGACGAAGCCGACGATCGACACTTCCAGGATGCGGCCCGGGCGGAAGTAGCGCAGGTACACGCCCATCAGGATCGCGATCGGGATGGTCATGGCGACCGTGAAGGTGCCCCAGGGGCTTTCCGCCAGGGCCTTGACCACCACCAGCGCCAGCACCGCCAGCAGGATCACCATGATCATCAGGATGCCGATCATCGAGATCACGCCGGCCGCGGGACCCATCTCGGCGCGGATCATCTCGCCCAGCGAGCGCCCGTCGCGGCGGGTGGAGAAGAACAGCACCAGCATGTCCTGGACCGCGCCGGCCAGGACCACGCCGAACAGGATCCACAAGGTGCCGGGCAGGTAGCCCATCTGCGCCGCCAGCACCGGGCCGACCAGCGGGCCGGCGCCGGCGATGGCCGCGAAGTGGTGGCCGAACACCACGCTCTTCTCGGTGGGGACGTAGTCCAGGCCGTCGTTGCGGCGCCAGGCCGGGGTCGCGCGGCTGGGATCGACCAGCAGGGCGCGCTGGGCGATGAAGCGGCCGTAGAAGCGATAGGCGATGGTGAACGTGGAGACCGCCGCGACCACCAGCCACATCGCGCTGATGGATTCGCCGCGGTTCAGGGCCACGGTACCCAGGCAGAACGCTGCCAGTACCGCGAGCAGGCCCCAACCGAGCCAGGACAGAGCTTTCATCGACGCCTCTCCAAATGGACTTGGGCAGCGTCGCCCCTGGGTCCGCCCGGGGTCAATGCGCAGTGCGGCATCGGGGCTAGTACTTTGGTCTAAGGCCGGGCGATGGCCGCTATTCATCGGCGCGCGACGGCCCAGGCTCTGCTCAGGGGTAGGAGCGGCGTGAGCCGCGACCGTGAGGCTTCGGCGACGACGCGGTCGCGGATCGCGGTTGCGCGGCTATGGGATATAGCGCGGTTCGCGGCATACGCCGCTCCTACCCCAAAGCGGATGCGTGGCGGATGTCGGGTGCCGCTTGGGCTACAACCACTTCGCGCGGCGCAGCAGGCCGAACAGGACCACGCAGACCACGGCGGTTATGCCGATCACGATCCAGTAGCTGTGCTCGCCCGCGAGTTCCGGCATGTGGACGAAGTTCATGCCGTACCAGCTCGCGATCAGGGTCGGCGCGGCCAGCAGCGCGGCCCAGCCGGCCAGGCGCTTGACCACCTCGCCCTGGCGGATGGTCACCAGCGACAGGTTCACGCTCATCGCCGCGGTCAGCATCTCGCGCAGGGTGTCGGTGGTTTCGTTGATGCGCACGGCGTGGTCGAGCACGTCGCGGAAATACAGCTGGCTTTCCTCGTCGATCAGGGCGCTGCGCGAGCGCGCGAGCTGGCCCAGGATGTCCTGCAGCGGCGATACCGCCATGCGCAGGCGGGTGAGCTCGCGCTTGAGGTCGTAGAGCTTCTCGACCGTGCCCTTGCGGAAGTCCTCGGCGAACACGTCCTTTTCCAGCTCGTTGAGCTCCTGGCTGAACTCGTCGACGATCGGGGTGAAATTGTCGACCACCATGTCCAGCACCACGTACAGCGCCGAGGCCGGGCCGTGCCGCAGTTCCTCGGATTCGCGCTCCAGGCGCAGGCGCGCGGCCGCGTAACTGCTGGAGGCGCCGTGGCGCACCGAGACCAGGTAGCGCGGACCGACGAACAAGTGGGTTTCGCCGAAGCGGATATGGCTGTCGACGGTCTGCGCGGTGTGCACGACGATGAACAGCGAATTGCCGTAGGTTTCGATCTTGGGGCGCTGGTGGGCGTTGTGCGCGTCCTCGATCGCCAGATCGTGCAGGCAGAATTCTTCCTGCAGTTTCTCCAGGATGCCTTCGTCGGGCTCGTACAGGCCGACCCAGACGAAGCTGCCGTCGTCGACCGCGAGCACGTCGCTGATCTGGTCCAGGCTGATGTCGCTGCGAACGCCTTCGCGGCTGTAGGCCGCGCAGTTGATCACGCACTGAGGCAGGTTGGGATCCTTCATCCCGCGCATCGTGCCCGTGCGAGGCCGCGCGGGCAAGCCGCGCGCGTTCCCTCAGCGCTTGCGAAAGCCCGCGAGCAGGCCCAAATGCAGGGGCAGGATCAGGCTGATCCAGTGCACGTTGCGCTGCGGCTGCATCGGCAGCCAATGCGCGAACAGCGCCAGCACCGCGCAGGCTGCGACCGCCGCCAGGATGCGCCCGAACCAGGGCCCGGCATCGCGTCCGCGCAGCACGCGCCAACCGCCCAGCCACAACAGCCAGCACAGCGGATTGAACAGCAGCAGGTTTTGGTTGGCCCAGCCGTAGGTGTGTTGGGTGCCGAACCAGATGAACAGCATCAGCGCCGACAGGATGCCGCACAGGGTCCATAGCGGCAGCGCGATCGCCGCCAGCAGGCGCGGGCGGCGCCGGCCCAGCCAGGCCAGGCCCAGCCCGACGACCACGCCGGACAGGGCCCAGGGCACCCAGTCGATCGGGGCGTCGACCGGCTCGGGCGCGATCCGATGCGGCAGGATTTCCTGTTCGGACAGGACCAGCGGGCGGCCCTGGGTGTTCTTGGTCTCGCGCAGCGCCGCGGCCAGGCGCATCGGCACGTAGGACTCGCTCCACACCGGCAACGGGCGATCGGCCGACGGCCCCAGGCCGATGTCGAAGCCCAGCCACATCCACGGCGCCGGCGAGGCCAGGCGCACCGCCTCGCTGCGGAAGGTGCTGCCGTGCGAGCGGCCCTCGATCTGCCGGCGCAGCGCGCCGCCCAGCGCCCGGTCGATGGCGTCGCGCACGCGGGTGGCGCAGTTGTCGTCGAAGTACTGGTAGCGGTAGTAGGCGTTCTCGGGCTTGGCGTTCTCGGCCAGGGCGGCGGCAAGCGTGCGGGCCTGATCGTCGTCCAGGTCCAGCCACTGGATCGACACGCCGCGGCCTTCCTCGCGGTACAGCGCCAGGTCCTGCTCGAATGGCAGCGCGGCCAGGCGGTAGCGCATGTCGTTGCGCATGAAGCGGGCGATGAAGTCCGGCGCTTCCGGGTCGAAGAAGCCGAAGTTGTAGGAGGTGGCCGCGCCGGTGTCGGGATCCAGCACCACGATCGAGTCGTGGCCGAAGCGTTCCCAAAAAATCTCGCCCGGCTGCATGGTCGCCATGCCGATGCGCGGCACGACCGCGGATGCCATGGCGACGGTCGGCGGCTCGCTTTGCGTCGAGGCGTCCTGCGGCGTGGCCTGCTCGGGCGGCGCGGCAGAGGCGACCATGGCGCACAGCCACAGTGCGGCGACGGCGAACAGCGAGGGCAGGGCGCGGCGTATGGAGTTCAAGGCGGACAGCCGGTCGTCGGGTCGGGCCATTCTAAGCGGCGCGGCTGACGCGGGCATGATCGGGGCGCGACGGATGCGGTTCGCGCTCGTCGGGCGGACTCGTCCGAGTCGTCGTCGGGATGGTGCGCCTAGGGATCGTGGCCGCAACCGGCATAGTCCGGATCGTCGGTGCGCAGGCTGCGGTAACGGTAAGTCAGGGTAACGGTAAGTCAGGCCCTGCACCGGATGGAAGTTGATCCGGTGCGGGTAGTCCAGCGCCACGCCGTCCGGTACCGCGATTTCCAAAGTGCGCGTCCAGCCAGCGCAGGCCGATGCCGTGCTTGAGCGAACCGAAGTCGACGACCCTGCTGCCCACGCGCTCGGAGCCGGCCTTGCACCAGCTTTCGGCCTGGGTGCCGCCGTGGCCCGGCCGGTCATGCTCTTCGCTCAGGGATAGGACGCGCTGTACTTTTCGTCCGGAGCGACGACCGGCCTGCTGACAGGTTCTGGTGCTGGGGCAGCCCGCGAGCGGGACCGGTAGGACTGCGAAGCCGGCGATGACAGTGAGTCGAGTCATTGCCGGCTTTTTCAGGGCGGTCAGTCCTTGCCGAGCACGCCGACGTGGAAGGCGTGCACGCGGCGCGCGTCGGCGCTGGCGACACGGAACACGAAGCGCCCCAGGGTGAGTTCCTCGCCGGCCTCGGGCAGGTGTCCGATCGCGGCCGTGATCAGGCCGCCGATGGTGTCGTATTCGTCGTCGTCGAAGTCGGCGCCGAAACGCTCGTTGAAATCGGCGATCGGGGTCAGCGCGTCGACCACGTACTGGCCGTCGGCCTGGGCCGCGATCAGCGCGTTCGGGTCCTCGGCATCGTCGTGCTCGTCGTCGATCTCGCCGACGATCTGTTCCAGCACGTCCTCGATGGTCAGCAATCCGGCGACGCCGCCGTGCTCGTCGATCACGATCGCCATGTGGTTGCGCGACTGGCGGAACTCGCGCAGCAGCACATCCAGGCGCTTGGACTCGGGGATCAGCACCGCCGGGCGCAGCAGCTCGTGGATGGTGCCGGGGCCGTTGTCGGCGACCACGCCGCGCAGCAGGTCCTTGGCCAGCAGCACGCCCAGGATTTCGTCCTTGTCCTCGCCGTGAACGGGGAAGCGCGAATGGCCGGATTCGACCACCAGCTTCATCAGATCGAGAAACTTGCCGTCGGCGGGCAGCACGACCATCTGCGAGCGCGGGATCATCACATCGCCCACGGTGAGGTCGGACACGGCGATCGCGCCTTCCATCATGCGCAGGGTATCGGCGGCGATCAGCCCATCGGCCTGAGCGTCGCGCAACAGCTCGACCAGGTCTTCGCGGGTGGTGGGTTCGCCGGACAGCGCCGAACTGATCCGCTCCAGCCAGGAGCGTCGTTTCTCCGGATGTTCGCTGTGTTGACTACTGTCGTCCTCGGACATTCGATGCGTGCACTAAGCCCTTGGGGGCAGGGCGAGGCCGTCAGTTTAACCCGGATGCCCGGCCGGATCGCTGCCGGGCCCCGGCGCAGGGCGGGTAGGCGGTCCGAATCGGCCTCGCCCGGGTGCTCGACCGCGCGTCCCTGCGGGCCGCCAGGGCCTGCACAGGCCGCGCTACGGGCGCTGCGCCAGCCTGGTCCAGCGCCAGGATCTGCTTGCTCAGGAGCGTGGCCAAACGGTGCCCCGCGCCGACACCGGGGAATGCGCCGGCGCGGGGTCCGTACCGCGCCGCCGAGACGGCGCGGGGGGCTCAGGTCTGAGGGCAATGGGGTTGCGGTTCGCTGTCCGCCTCGGCGACGCGGAAGCGGCCGGCGTTGGACAGCACCAGGGCGCCGACCGGGATGCCGTCGTGGCTGCAGACGCTGAAGCTGACGTTGCTGCCCTCGTTGCCGCCGTCGGATTGGAACACCACCCGGCGACGACCTTGCGTGCTGTAGATGCGCAGGCCCTTCACGGGTCCCTGCGGACGAAGGAGCACCGGGTCGCCCTGGCCGTAACGGCGGTCGCCGTCGACGTCGGCGTAGACGACCCAGCCCTGGCTCCAGTCGACGCTCTCCTCGCAGCGACCGTCGCGCGCGGCCGGGCACACGATCATGGCGCTGCCGGTGGAGACGGCCATGCGCGCCGAGTCCAGAAAGCTCTCGGTCATGGCCGTGGCGACCGTGCCCATGCGAACCCGGACGATGGCCCGGCTGGCGCTGGGTACGGCGATGCCGATCAACACGGCCGCAACCGTCAACGCGAACAGCATTTCGATTAGGGTGATTCCTTTCACACGGTTCATGCGGCGCTCCTTGCGACGAAGCGCCAGTATCGATGCGTCGAACGAGCTTGTCCGTAGGAAATCTTCCCGACATCGGGTCAGGGAACGCCGCGCTTTCGGTAACTGCGACGAAAGAACTGCGGCACAAGCGCGATTCGGGAGCGTCTTGGATCGGCGCGCGCGTCATGCGCGAGTGATTGCGCCAATGGCGAATCGGGCGGCAATCCGGATTCGAACCTTGGGTGTCGTTCACGCATGCGAACGCGGTTCTCGTGCGGTTAGGGATATTCCTACCCGACGGCGCGTGCAAACTCCGATACCGGATGCGATCGGCCTCATGCACGCTGATGTCGTCGACGAGGATCGTCGGCGCATTTGAGTCGATAGAGGAGGACATCCATGCGAAAGCAAGATTCTTACCAGCGGCGCCGTTCGGCAAGCTGCTGGCTCACATTGACGGCAATGCTCGCCTTCGCAAGCCATGCCGAGGCGGAAGGCCGCGTCTACGACTACGTGGACGCAGGAAGTTACCTGCGCAACGAGGCGGCGGTCCAAGTCTGGCACGGCCTGCGCCAACGCCTGCGCGTGGAGTTCGACCAGATTTGCGGCGATACCTTCTGCGAGGGCGAGTACAGCAACATCCAGTCCTTGGGTTTCCTTTGTTCGGCGGACCGCGCAAGCGGCCTTGTCGGCCAATGCGTATGGCTGTTCGCGGGCAGCCAGGAAGAGATCGATCCGGCGAGTGGCCGTGTGTATGTGCAGGCGCGATCCTGGCAGTGCCAAATCCCCTTGGCGCCTCGGACAGCCATGGAGGCGCTGTTGTCGCTGTCCGACGCGGACTCGGCGCTGCACGCGCCGTTACCTGGCACACAAGCTTCGATCTACGACGGCCTGATGGCCTGCCTGTAGCTCATGAGGCTGGATGCGAGTTGCGGCGTCCGGGTTTTGCGATCCAAGCACCGGCACCGGCACCGGCACCGGCACCGGCACCGGCATAAGCACCGGCATAAGCACCGGCACCGGCGTGGGCATCATCGCGAGTGCCGGACGCTGGGTGCTGGGCGCCGTTCGATGGCGTCGGGCTACCGGATTGCCGGATCGCGAGCGTATGAACGAGGAAGCATCGAAGCTTGCCGCCGTGTGGGCAAGCGAACAGGGCCTCGGTCGAGGCGAAATGGCCCCAGCGCTGCGGGACCGATGGCCGATACGCTCGGTCCGGCCATATCGAAACGTGCGCGGAGCCGCAAGCGGCATCCGCGATTATGGTGCGGGCGATGCCGCGTTTGCGACTGGCGGCCGCAGCAGCAGCGCCGGCCTTGGGTCGACGCCGCCGCGCGCGTCTTCACTTCCAGCAATAGTCCGAGGACTTCGCAGTCTTCTTGCCGGTCGCGTCCACACTCATCGTGCCGCACTTGTCCTGGCTTTGGTCGGAGCCGCTGGCAGGCGTAGCGGTGACGGTGTAGCTGCGCGTGTCGGCCTGCAGGCTCAAGCTGTAATAGGCGGTTCCGGTGCTGCGCGGCGACTGGTCGAAGCCGGCGATCTCCTTCAGCGTCTTGCCCGTGTACTTGCCGTTGACCGTGTAGTAGCGCTCCATCGCCTGTGCGGCCTCGGCCAAGTCGGCCTGGGCCTGGCCGCGCCGGCTCTTGCGCACGCTGTCCTGATACGTCGGAACAGCGATAGCGACGAGGATGCCGATCACCGCCACCACGATCATCAATTCGATAAGCGTGAAGCCTGCGTTGCGTTGTAGCGGGGCATGGAGGGTCATCGTCGCGCTCCTCATCGGATCTGGCGCCAGGACAGACGTCCGCAGGGACGCAGCATGTACAGCGACGGAGCGCCCGGGGCTTGGAGAATGACCGAGCATTGCGTCGGCGGCGGCTTGTCGTCCCCGGGGGCCACGGCGGGATCGCTGTTGCTGGTCAGGAAGGTCGCCAGTTCCTTGGCCGCGCCCGAACCGCCGGTATCGGTCTTCATCGCCGCGGTGCCCTCGGGCGGTGCGGTGCCATCGATGGACTGCATGCGGGTGTCCTGCAGGCGTGCGGCGCCGCTCAAGGCGTCCAGCCCGTACAGATAGTTGTCGCCGCCCAAGGCGCAACCGACCCCGCCGATATCGGTGTTGGGCGTGTAGGTGAGGAAGAACAGGATGCCGTTCTGCAGCCTCGGGTAGCCGAGGAAGCGTTCGCCCCTGGCGACCGTGGTGCCGTCGCCGTTCGCGTCCAGTCCGAGGTCCAGGTACCAGCCGCGCGTATTCAGGCCGCCGATGGTGCGGCTGGCGCTGCGCATGCCGCCCGTTTCGGAGCGGATGAACTGCTGTTGCAGCGCGCCGCGGCCGGAGACCGCGGCGCCGCTGTCGAGGATGCCGTACACGGTCTGCATCGATGTGTCGGTTGCGTCGGCGGTGAAGGAGTAGCTGCCGGTGCCGAAGAACACCATCGCGCCAGAGCCGGCTGCGCTGACTTCCAGGCCGCCGATGATGGGCTGGCGCTTGTTGGCGCGGTCGCGCGCCGTGTAGAGCGGCTTGCCGCCCAGGGCCAGGCTGTAGTCGCGCAGATCGAATTTCCACACGCTGCCGTGCTGGTCGGCGGCGTAGACGGTGTCGACCAGGCCGTCGCGGCCGCGGTTCTTGCTGCGGCCCTGCCATTGGTCGATCGCGACCAGGTTGCCCAGGCCGTTGCTGGCGGTGACTTCGGCTTCGCTGGCCTCGATGCTGGTGACGGCGCCGGTGGACATATCGACCACCAGCAGGGCAGCCTTGCCGCGCGTGCTGTTGTAGCCGTTGCCCAGGATCGCCTTCCATTTCACGCCGCTGGCGTCGGCCACCGGCACCACGACCGGGCGGCCGAGCACGTAGCCCAGCCGGTTCTGGATCGGGACGCCCGTGCTGTCGTTGGCGGTGACCTTGTCGCTGAGCTCCCACATGACGGCCGGCGAGCTGCTTTGCGCGGTGACATCCAGGGCGAACACGTTCTTACCGCCGGCGCCGGACGAGGCGACCAGCGCGGTCTTCCAGCTGCCGTCGTAGACGTCGGAGACCACGACCGGCCCGTCGACGTAGTAGCGGTGCTGATGCAGCTGCGCGGTACGGCTGCGATCGAACGGGAACAGCAGGTTGCCCATGTGCCCCAACGAAGTGGTGGGGATGTAGGCGAAGGTCTCGCTGCCGGTGTCGCCATTGAACGCGTGCAGCATGCCGTCGTTGGCGCCGGCGTAGACCATGCTGGTCTGGGCGGCGTATTTGCTCTTCAGGTAAGCGGCGTAGTTGAGTTCGTCGTACTTGCCGTTGGTGTACAGGTTGCCGTGCCCGTAGTCGTCGCCGCGCGCCGAAATCACCACGTCGGAATTGACGATGTCGCCTAGCAGAGTGGTGCGCCTGCGCAAGCGCAGGTTGGTTCTGTCGGCATCGCCTTCCAGCGTACTGTCGCCGCGCAGGTACTGGATCATTTGGGCCGAACTGGGATATGTAGCGAGTAGCGGCAACGCCGTGGCCGGCGCCCGCAACTGGTCATACAGGCCCTTGCAGGGCGACAACGCGTCCGCGCACAGCTCGTTGTAGGTCTCCAACCCGGTGCCGGTGAACGCCGCCGGCAGGAAGGCTTCGACCTTCGGTTTGACGGTGCCGTTGGCGCGCGCGAACCGGATCGCACGCGAGCCCGATCTGCCGACCAACTGGGTTTCCGCGCGCCACTTCTCGGTGAGCGTGGCGCTCTTGGTCGCGGTGTCGAAGCCCACGGTGGAGGCGATCAGGCGGCCGTACCAGTCCGTGCCGTTGTTGGTCGCGGCGTAGTTGGGTTGCACGCTGAGGCTGCCGCTGCCGAGGCGGGTACCGGTGGAGCCGATGTTGGCCGACGGCGACGCCGCGTTGCCCACGCTGGACAGCACTTCCCGCATGGCCTGGGTGATCTGGTCTGGGCTGCTGACGTTGAACATGCGGCCGCGGCCGTTGATGGTGGCGTGCCAGAGTTCATCGATCACCTCGCCCGTGTCCACGGTACGCGGGTGCACCGCGCTCCAGGGCGGAGGGAAGGTGTAAGGATCGCGGGTGGAGTCGGCGTTCTGCCCATAGATCTTGCCGACCGCACCCAGCGTGATGCCGTAGAAGTTCATGTGCAGATTGCGCTGGCAATCGACCGACGGGTTGGCGGCGGCATTGGCGCAGGCTTCGTCGGCCACCGGCACGCGACCTTGCAGCGTGGCGAAGGCCCCGTCTGTGCGCAGCGGCGTGCCGTTGCCCGAGTAGTACGCGGTAGCGATGTCGGCGATCGTGTCGGCATGGATGTCGGCGAACGGCGCACCGAGGGCGCCGTCGGTGTTGCCGTAGCCGATCGGGCCGGTGTTGGCGTTGGTGTAGCCGTCGGTGAACAGCACGCCGATATTCTTCTGGCAGGCGCTGATTACCGGCACTTCACTGCCGCCGACGCGGCGGAACTGTTCGCCCAGGTACGCGACCGCGTCGCGGTTGGGGGTGCCGCCATTGGGGACCAGGGCGTTGAAGTTGTCCGTGTACAGGGCGAGCCGACCCGCGGTGGTCGAGGTGTCGTGCATGGTGACGTCGTTACGGCCGTTGATCGTGAAGTAGCCGACGCGCAGGTCGCGTATGCCGTCCATCGAGTCGCGCATGGCGCCTATCGTCGACAGCAGGCGGTTGCGGCGGTACTGGAACCAGTTGGCGAAATTCTGCATCGCCGCCGTGTATTGGGCGGTCGTGGAGAAATTGGCGGACCGGATTTCGTAACGGTAGAGCGTGTTGTTCGGCACATTCAGCGCGGTGACCGCGGTGACCTTGGCGGGAAGGTAGCCGTAGCCGACGGGTAGGTCGACGCCTGCTACCGGTGTGGCCGTCATCAGGTAGAAGGTCGGGACATAGTAGGAGACGCCGAGCATGCACTCGCCCACGATGCGGAAGTCCTTGGTCACGTTCTGCCAGGTGCCACCGGTATTGACCGCGAAGTTGGGGGTGCCGTCTCGGACCGCGATGCATTGCGTGTTCGGCGCGGTGCGAACGACGGCGCCGGCCGGCACCGTCATGTTGTTGAGCATGAGGAAGCCCTCGCCGGCGACCTGGCGGTTGACCTCGAGGTTGTAGCTGACCGCATTGCCCGTGTTGCCGGCGCGTGGATCCGCGCGCGTATCGGTGATGGTGGCGTTCGCCCAACGCACGCCGTCCGATCCGATCCAGGGGTCGTAGCGCACGGTCGGGTTGAAGTACTCCCGGTTGAAGGCGGGCCAGCGGAACAGCCCCATGCTGTCGAACGGCGGCGGCGCGCCCGCAGGAAATGCGGCGTTATAGCCGCTGTGCGGAAACAGGAACAGATAGCAGTTGTTATTGCTCGCGCAAGCGGCAGCCGTGGTGCCGCCAAACGCGCGACTGGCCGGTATCCAGGCCGATTCGCCATCGCGGATGCCGGCCAGCATGACCTCGAACATCATCGAGTTCGAATCGTCGACCGCCATGATCAGCGCGGGCTTGATCGTGGCTTGCGCGTTCATCGGCGCCTGAGCGAGTTCGCCCACACCCTGGTCGGCGACGGATGGGGCCCAGCGGGCCAACCCGGTGAGTGCCAGGACCAGCGCGATGGAAATCAGTGGAGTGCGGGATGCCATCGTATGGGCCTCAGGGAATGAAGACGGTGTCGAGCACCGCATCTGAACTGGCGTTGTCGTCGCGGTCGGTGGCGTAGGCGGTGATCTGGAACACCAGGTTGGGCTCCTTGTTCAGCACTTCGCCCTGCTTGAGCGAGCTGTAGCCGCTGATGCATTGGTCGATGCGACGGGTAATGCTGGCGCGGCCGCCGGTGGGCGGGGCGGAGAAGTTCTTGTCGGCGGCCCAGTCGCTGGGCGAATACGTCTTCTGGCAGTAAGGCTCGTCCACCGCGATCAGTTCCGCGCCCTGACTGTCGAGTTGCCGGTCCAGGTCGTTCTCGCGCTGGCGCACGCTGGCTTCGGCGTTCTCCAACGCTTGTTGGGTGGCGCGATAGTTGGACGACATGCGCTCCTGCAGCCCGGTGACCTGGACCGCGGTGACCCCGATCAGCGACAGCAGGATCAGCAGGATCAGGGCGACGTACAAAGACGAGCCGCGTTGGTGCGTGCGGCTGCGCGGCAGGCTGCGGCGTGCGGGGCGTGCGGGGCGTGGGGGGCGGGCGGCGATCGGGGTCATCGGCAGGTTCTCAGTTGCCGAACAGGCGGTTGCGCAAGGCGACGTTGGTTTCGTAGACGCCGCGGTAGCGCTGGTCGTCCGGCGCGCCGACCTTGACGCCGAGCACCGACGGCGCCTCGCTGCGTTGGGCCGCCATCGCGGGGTCGTTGCTGCGGATCATCATTCCCAGCTTCAGGCTGCCCACGCGCTGCCAGCCTTCGCGGCCGGTGGCGTTGGGCAGAATGTTGCTGGCGGTGACCTGGGCGTCGATGTAGCCGCTGGGCACGCCGGCCGGGGTCTGCTTGGCGCTGTTGTCCTGCCCGTACAGCAGCTGCAGCGTTTCCACGCCGGGGACCAGTTCCTCGATGTCGCGCTGGATCGCGTTGGCGCCCGGCGCGGCGGTGAAGCGCATCCGGTACAGGGCCGGCGTCGCCTCGGTGCCGCTGACGCCGACGTAGTAGGCCAGGCTGTCCGCGCGGTAGACGCGGATCTGCATCAGCGTGGGGTCGATGCTGTCGCGCAGATTGAATGCGCTGCGGTTGAGTTCGGACTTGCCGCCGCCGGCGATCACGCTCAGGGTCACGTTCGCGCCGCCGCCGGGTTCCCTCACGCTGTCGACGTGGAAGGTGGTGGCGCCGCGGCAATCGGCGATCGCCAGCAGACCGGGCTGAACGCCGTTGCGCTTCATCGACGCCCAACCGGTGCCGTCGACGAGGATGGTCGCTTCGCTGCCGTCGGCCGAGACAGTCAGGCTGCTGACCTGCGCGCTTTCCGCCGACAGGCTGCGGATCAGCAGCAGGTCGCTGCCCTTGACCGGTGCCGGCTCGCCGGCGCCGGTGCGCAGCAAGCTCGGCAGGGCCTCGGTCCAATCGCCGTCGGGAGCGCCCGCCACCGGCGTTGCGCCCAGGCTCAGCGTGTCGCCGGGGCCGGTCCCTTTGGCTTCGTAGCCGCGCAGCGCGAAATCGAAGCGCAGTGCGTTGGTGTAGGTGCGTGCCGGCAGCGATTCGAAGTTGGCGCGGTCGGTCAGGAACAGCTGGCCGAAGCTGGGCAGGCTGGACATGAGATGCGATTGGTCGTTGACGCAGCCCATGTGGCCGACCATGCGGGCATCGCGCTGCAGGTATTCGACCGCGAAGCGTCCGCCCTCCTGCGCACGCGCCATGCCCTGTGCCATCACATAGGAGGCGCGCGAAGCGGCGAACACCTGCATCAGGCCGAACACCAGCACGATGCTGAGGGTGACGGCGATCATCAGTTCGACCAGGGACAGGCCGGTCTGGAGGTGGCGTGGGGCGCGCGTCATAGGTCGCTGCTCACGCTGAAGCGGGTGCCGCTGTCGTCGCTGCGCCAGCGCTTGGCGTCGCCCCAATCCAGGGTCACGGTGACCCGGCTGATGCGGTTCACCACATTGATGGTTACCTGGGCTGTCGCGTCCTCGCCCAGCGCATACAACAGACGACAGGCGAATTCCTTCTTCTGCTCCTTGGAACCGGTGGCGCCGGCCGCGGTGCAGCCGCGCTTGTCGGCGTCGGCGGCCTTGATCGTGCCGGCGTAGTTGATCGCGTTGAAACGGTTGGAACGGATGCTGTCCATCAGTTCGTAGGACAGGTTGGTCGCCACGGTGCGGGTGTTGGCGCTCTGGGTCAGGCGCAGGTTGGTCACCTGCAGCATGGCCAGCCCGAGCAGGCCGAATCCGAGCACGAGCAGGCTGATGAGCACCTCGATCAGGCTGAAGCCGGCGCTGCGCTTGCGGGCGCCGAGCGTGCGTAGGGTGTTCATGGGCAGGTCTCCTTGCTGACGCTGGCCTGGCCGATCGCGCCCACGCTGATGCTGCGTACCTGGTACTTGCCCGGCGTGCAGGGATCGGGCTGCAGGCGCAGGCTGCGCGGAGTGGTGGAGGTGGAGCGGCCTTGATGGTCGAAGGCGATCAGGTCGACGTTGTTGGCGCTGATCGCGATGTTGCCGCTGGGCTCCAGGGTGCGGCGCACTTCCGCCGCATCGAAAGTCTGGTCGCGATCGTCGTCGGTCCAGACCAGCAGGCCGGCGTTCCAATCCTTGCCGCAGCTGGTGCCGTCGGCGCCGCGCGGGCAGACCGTGGAGCCGGACTTGGCGCGCAGCGCCTCGTTGCGGGCGTAGGCCAGGGTGGCCAGGGTCAGGTTGGTGGTCGAGGCCAGGCGGTTGGCGCGCAAGGACTCGATGAAGCTGGGAAAGGCCAGACCCATCAGCACCGCGATGATGGTCAGGACCACCAGCAGCTCCATCAGGCTGAAGCCCGCGCAGGCCGTGGGCGCGCGGCGTGAGGCGGAGGGCTTGCTTATTAAGCTGCGGTGCCAGGCACCATTTCGGTGAGCGTCGCGGCGATTATCTTCTTCGCTGGCCGTCTGGATTATTGCGGGCCGTTGCTGCGTCGAGGCGGATATTGCGTTCGGCGTCGCCATGAATATTCGCGCTGCGATGTGGGTGGCGCGTGGATGCTAGCAATGGCGGGCGTTTATTTACTTGCGAAGGCCGATGGGCGGTATGGAATATCCGCTTCGACGGGGTGTGTATTTGGTGTGTTGTTTTTATGTTTGAGTATGTTGTGTGCCGATTGGTTTTGTTCGTGATGATTAATTACGGGTAAGTTTGTTTATTTATCGACATTAAGTCACGCGATTAGCATTTGTTTGGTGCGCATCTGCGCCCGCCGCACGGCTCCGCCCGCAGCCGCGCGGGCCGCTCACCCCTGCCCTTCGGCCCAGGTCGGCGGTGCGTGGGCGGTGTTAGCGTGCGCTCGGGGACCACGTGGGCGGATCGCAGCGCGACGGCGCGGGCGAGGCTGCGCGGGCTCTCCGCCTCCGTTCCCAGACACCGGTACCGACCATGCGCCGAGCCCTAGCCCTGCTGTTGCTGACCGCCGCGTTCGCGGCCACCGCCCAGGCGGCGGCACCCACCGTGCCCGACGTCGAAAGCCTGCGCATCAAGCACGAGCGCATCGTGCTGCCCAACGGCCTGACCGTGCTGGTGCACGAGGATCACAGCGTGCCGCTGGTCGCGGTCAACGTCTGGTACCACGTCGGTTCGCGCGACGAGCGCCGCGGCCGCACCGGCTTCGCCCATCTGTTCGAGCACTTCTTCTTCAACGGCAGCCAGAACTATCCGCACGGCTTCCGCGAGGCGATGGACGATCTGGGCGCGAACAATCGCAACGGCACCACCAACACCGACCGCACCAACTTCTTCGAGGATGTGCCGGTCTCGGGCCTGGAGCGTACCTTGTACCTGGAGGCCGACCGCATGGGCTTCCTGGCCGGCAACATCAACCAGGACATGCTCGAGCGCGAGCGCGGGGTGGTCCAGAACGAGAAGCGCCAGGGCGAGAACCAGCCCTATGGGCGGGTGTTCGACCGCATGGTGCAGTTGATCTATCCGTACTCGCATCCCTACAGCTGGCCGACCATCGGCAGCATGGAGGACCTGCAGGCGGCCAAGCTCGACGACATCAAACAGTGGTACGCGACCTATTACGGCCCCAACAACGCCGTGCTCGCCCTGGCCGGCGACATCACCGTCGAACAGGCGCGCACGCTGGCGACCAAGTACTTCGGCGCGATTCCGCCGGGCCCGCCGCTGTCGCGCGTGCAAGCCTGGGTGCCGACGCTGGAGCAGGACCTGCGCGACAGCGTGCAGGACCGCGTGCCGCAGCACCGCATCTACCGCGCCTGGCACCTGCCGCCGATGGGCGAGCGCCAGACCCATGCGATGGAGCTGTTCGCCAGCGTGCTGGCCGGCAGCGAAAGCGCGCCCTTGAACCGGCACCTGGTGTTCGAGCGCAAGCTCGCCACGGACGTGTCGGCCTCGGTGTGGGACAAGCAGCTGACCAGCACCTTCATCGTCAGCGTCGACGTCAAGCCGGGCGTGGATCTGGCCGAGGCCGAGCGTGAGCTGGATGCCGTGCTCGCGCGCCTGATCGCGCAGGGGCCGGCCGCGCCGGACCTGCAGCGCGCGCGCAGTCGCTACCTGGCCGAGTTCGCGCGCAACAGCCAGCGCCTGGGCGGCTTCGGCGGGCGCTCGGACGTGCTGGCCGAAAGCGCGACCTACTTCGGCGACCCCGAGGCCTATCTGCGCCGGCTGCGCGATCTGTCCGCGCTGAGCGCGAAGGAAGTGCAGGCGACCGCGCGCGAATGGCTGGGCCGGCACCATGCCACCTTGACCGTGGCGCCGATGCCCGAGCTCAGCGCGGGGCGCGACGGCTTCGATCGCAAGCAGTTGCCCGCGCTGGGCGCGCCGCCGCAGGTCGATTTTCCCAAGCTGCAGCGCACGACCCTGTCCAACGGCCTCAAGGTGATGCTGCTGGAGCGTCATTCCGCGCCGCTGGTGAGCGTGGCGCTGGCGGTGGACGCCGGCGTCGGCGCCGATCCCGCCGATGCGCCGGGCACCTCGCGCTTCGCCCTGGATCTGTTGCTCAAGGGCACGGCCACGCGCGACGCCTTCCGCCTGGCCGACGAGCGCGACGCGCTGGGTGCGACCTTGAACGTCGGCAATTCGCTGGACCAGTCGCTGGTCTATATGACCGCGCTGCGCCCGAACCTGGGCGGATCGCTGGATCTGCTGGCCGACGTCGCGCGCAATCCGGCCTTCCCCGAGGACATGGTCGAGATCCAGCGCAAGCAACAGCTGGCCGCGATCGAGCAGCAACGCGCCAGCCCCACCGGCGCCGCCACCCGTACCTTGCCGCCGCTGCTGTACGGGCCCGGTCATGCCTACGGCAACGCCGGCGGCAGCCTTGGCCAGACCGCGACGATCGCGGCGCTGCCGCGCTCGGCGCTGCAGGCCTGGCATGCGCGCTGGTTCGTGCCCGGCAATGCCACCCTGATCGTCGCCGGCGACGTCACCCTGGATGCGCTCAAGCCCGAACTGGAACGCGCCTTCGGCAATTGGCAGGGCGGCGCCGCGCCGAGCAAGCGACTGAGCGCGCCGAGCTCGCCCGGCCGCGGCAAGGTGGTGCTGATCGATCGGCCGGACGCGCCGCAGTCGGTGATCCTGGCCGCGCATCTGGGGCCGACCGGCGCCGGCGATGACGATCTGGCGCTGGAAACGGTGATGCGCAACTTCGGCGGCATGGCGACCTCGCGCCTAAACCGCAACCTGCGCCTGGAGAAGCATTGGTCCTACGGCACCTCGGGCGGCGTGTCCGGCGCGCGCGGCCCGCGCGCCTTCACGGTGATCGCGCCAGTGCAGACCGACAAGACCAAGGAATCCATGGTCGAGGTGCTCAAGGAGATCCGCGGCGTCGCCGGTGCGCGGCCGCTGGTGGGCGAGGAGTACGACAGCATCATGCGCAGCCAGGTCGCGCGTTTGCCGGGCCGCTTCGAGACCCTGGACTCGCTGGTCGCCGCGGCCACCGATGTCGCCAACACCGGTCGCGCGCCGGAGTACTACTACGACTACGCCCAGCGCCTGCGCGCGCTGGATGCCGACGCGCTGGCGCGCGCGGGCAAGACGGTCAAGCCCGACGAACTGGTGTGGATCGTGGTCGGCGACCTCAAGAAGATCGAGGCCGGCGTGCGCGAATTGAACTACGGCGAGGTGGTGAAGGCGCAGGCGGAGTAAGCGCGAGAGGCGTGACGCCGGCTTGCGGCGTCACCCTCGCTCCAGCGACAGGCCGGCACGGTCCCGGCCTGTCGTGCGGCAGCCATGGGGACGCGCGTAACGCGCAATTCGTCGTTGCCGGATCAAGCGCGATGGCGATGCGGCGCGCCGCTGCGGCTCAATCTTCCAGGTAGGGATCGGCGATCCCCAGCCCCGCCAGGATCTCGCGTTCCAGTTGCTCCATGCACTCGGCCTCGCGCTCGTCCTCGTGGTCCCAGCCCAGCAGGTGCAGGGCGCCGTGGACGGTGAGGTGGGCGTAATGCGCGGCCAGCGCCTTCTTCTGCTCGCGCGCCTCGCGCGCGACCACCGGGGCGCAGATCACCAGATCGCCCAGCAGCGGGAACTTGACGCCTTTGGGCAGGCCCTCGGGCACTTCGGCCGGGAAGCTGAGCACGTTGGTGGCGTAGTCGCGGCCGCGGTAGTGGCGGTTGAGCGCGCGGCCTTCCTTGCTGCCGACGATGCGGATCGCCAGGTCGGCTTCGCGGATACGGCTGTCGAGCGCGGCCGCGACCCAGCGACGGAAACTCACCGCGGCCGGAATACCGGTGCGCGGGACCGCGTAGCTGATCGCGACATCGAGACGGACGGGGCCTTGGGTCATCGGCGTGTCGGAATGGGAATAGGGCGGGTCAGGCGGACGGGCCGGTGTGGGCGTCCTGGGCGTCGCGGGCTTCGTACGCAGTGACGATGCGCGACACCAGCGGATGGCGGACGACGTCGCGCGCCTCGAAGAAGGTGAAGCTGATGCCGTCGACGTTGCGCAGCACGTCCAGCGCGTCCTTGAGCCCGGACTTCATGTGCTTGGGCAGGTCGATCTGGGTGAGATCGCCAGTGACCACGGCGGTGCTGCCGTAACCGATGCGGGTCAGGAACATCTTCATCTGCTCGATCGTGGTGTTCTGCGCTTCGTCGAGGATCACATAGGCATCGTTAAGCGTGCGTCCGCGCATGTAGGCCAGCGGCGCGATCTCGATCACGTTCTTTTCCAGCAGCTTGACCACCTTCTCCACGCCCAGCATCTCGTACAGGGCGTCGTAGAGCGGGCGCAGGTAGGGGTCGACTTTCTGGGTCAGGTCGCCGGGCAGGAAACCGAGCTTTTCGCCGGCCTCGACCGCGGGGCGGACCAGGATCAGGCGCTGCACGCGCGCTTCGTTCAGCGCTTCGACCGCGCTGGCCACGGCCAGGAAGGTCTTGCCGGTACCGGCCGGGCCGATGCCGAAGTTGATGTCGTGGGTGGCGATCGCGTGCAGGTACTTGGCCTGATTGGCGCCGCGCCCGCGGATGGTGCCGCGCTTGACCCGGATCGCGACTTCCTGCGGTTCGATGTCGTCGTTGACCAGTTGCTCGGCGTCGAACTCGGTCAGGGCGAGGTGGATCGCGCCGTCGTCGAGGGTTTCCTCGGCGGCGTCTTTCCACAGCTGCCGCAGCAGGCGCTCGGCCTTGCCGACCGCGAGCTGCGGGCCGACCACGCGGAACACATTGCCGCGGTTGGCGATTTCCACGCCCAGGCGCAGTTCGATCTGGCGCAGGTGGCCGTCGAAGGGGCCGCTGAGGTTGGCCAGGCGTTCGGTTTCGGCCGGTTCGAGGACGAATTCGGAGGCGGTACGTGCTTGCATCGGGAGCGAATGTCTTCCATGGACCGCGCGCGTCATCGCGCGCCGGTGTATCAGCTTGCGCCCGTCGGCGCGGTTTCGCAAAGCCCGACCGCGACGGTATTCAGTCGCTGTCGCGGTCGCGATGCCGGCGGGCCGCGCGCGCGACCGCGATCGCGCCGGCCAGCACCAGCAGCGCCGAGCCGATCAGCCACAACCAAGTAACGCTGTCGGCGGCGAAGGCGCCGTGTCGGAATGCGCGCATCGCGCCGCGCAACAGGCCGAGCGCGCCAAGACCCAGGAACCAGAAGCCGACGGCGGCGCGCGAGAGCAGGCTGGGCGGGGAGGTGCTGGGCATGGCGGCGGACGAACCGGAGCGGAGTAGCCAGAGCTTAGCGAGTGGGACGCACGCGCGGCTTGCGCGTTCGGGCGAGCCGCTGCGTCGCGGCTCGCTCGCATTCGCCGTGCGATGGCGTCGCGGCGCTGTTGGCGATACGCATCGCTGTCCGGCGCACGCAAGGACCTGCGCCGCGCCATGCCTAAGGGGGGCGCCCGAGGCCGACCGCGACGGCCAGGCCGCCGCCGCCGCGCCTGCGCGCGCGGGTCCCTGAGGCTGGGCTCGCTCCGACCGCTCGTCGGCTCGCGCTTGTCAACTAATTAATCATTGAATTAAATATCACCCATGAGCACCGACCAGCCACCGAACCCGCGCCGTCCACGCAAGACCCCCGCCACCCGCCGCGCCCCCGGGCGACCGGTCGCCGACGGCCCCGACTTGCGTTCGCGCCTGCTGGACGCGGCCATCGTCTGCTACACCCGCCAGGGCATCGCGGCCACCGCGCTGCGCAGCATCGCGGTCGAGGCGGGGGTGAATCCGGCCCTGCTGCACTACTACTTCGGCGACAAGGAGCAGTTGCAGGCGGCGGTGATCCAGGAGCGGGTGATGCCGGCGATCGCGACGCTGAGCGGTCACCTGCGCACCGCCGGCGACGACACCGCGCGTCTGATCGCGGCCTTCGTGCGCGGCGTCGGCGAGACCGTGGCCGAACACCCCTGGTTTCCCTCGTTGTGGGTACGAGAAGTGCTGTGCGAGGGCGGGGCCTTGCGCGACCTGTTGGTCCACCAGATCGGCCCGCAGCTGCCGCAGATGATGGCGCAGCGCTTCGCCCAGGCGCAGCGCGACGGCCAGCTCAACCCCGATCTGGACCCGCGCTTCCTGGTGGTGTCGCTGGTCGGCCTGACCTTGTTCCCGATCGCCGGCGCGCCGGTCTGGCAGCGCGTGTTCGGGGTCGAGACCTTCGACAGCGCGGCCCTGCACGAACACACCATCGCCTTGCTCGATCGCGGCCTGGGCTGCGGCTGAGCGCATCGACACCCGAGGTTTTCCGGAGCCCTCCGATGAGTCATCCGATCAAGCGCCATTTCCGCTGGGGCGCGCCGCTGTTGCTGGCGCTGGCCGTATCCGCCTGCGGCGACGAAAGTCCGCAGGCGCTGGGTACGCTGGAATGGGACCGCATCACCCTGCCGGCCCCGGCCGCGGAGAAGGTGGTGCGCATCGACGTGCGCGAGGGCCAACGCGTTGCCGCCGGCGCGCGCTTGCTGCAGCTCGAGCTCGGCCGCACCCAGTCGCAGCTCAATGCGCTGCAGGCGCAGGCGCGCCAGGCCGGCGATGCCCTGGCCGAGCTGCAGGCCGGTCCGCGCAGCGAGGCGATCGCCCAGGCACGCGCCCAGCTGAGCGCGACGCAGGCGCAGGCCGCCGATGCGCGCGCCTACTACGCGCGTCTGCAGCCGTTGGGCCGGCAAAAGCTGGTCGCCGCCTCCGACGTCGACCGCGCGCGTGCCGCCGCCGGCAATGCCGAGGCGCAGGTGCGCGCGGCGCAGGCGGCGCTGCTGGAACTCGAGCGCGGCACCCGCAGCGAGCGGATCGCGCAGGGCGAATCCGCGCTGGCCGCGGCCCAGGCCCAGGCCGCCACCCAACAGGTCAATCTGCAGAAGCTGGACGTGGTCGCGCCGCGTGCCGGTGTGGTCGACAGCCTGCCGTACAAGCTGGGCGATCAAGCCCCGGTGGGCGCGCCGCTGGCGGTGATGCTGGTCGGCGCGGCGCCGTACGCGCGTGTCTACGTGCCCGAGCCGATCCGCGCCAACGTGCGCATCGGCCAGGGCGCGCGGGTCTACGTCGACGGCCGCGCACAGGCGTTCGCCGGACGCGTGCGCGCGATCCGCAGCGATCCCAACTTCACGCCCTACTACGCCCTGACCGGTGAGGACGCCGCGCGTCTGAGCTACCTGGCCGAGGTCGAGCTGACCGCGCGCGCCGCCGCCGACCTGCCGGCGGGGCTGCCGGTGCGGGTGGAGTTCGATCCGGACGAATCCGAACCGGCCCAAGCCAGCGAGCCCCGGCCATGAATGCCGACGGCGCGACCGTTCGCCAGGGGGCCGATCCGGCCGGCGAGCCGGCGATCCGCGCGCGCGGCCTGAGCAAGCAATTCGGCGCCCTGACCGCGGTGAACCGCGTCGACCTGACCGTGCCGCGCGCGCATGTGTACGGCTTCCTCGGCCCGAACGGCTCGGGCAAGTCGACCACCATCCGCATGCTCTGCGGCCTGCTCACGCCCAGCGCCGGCGACATCGAAGTGCTGGGCCTGCGCATCCCCGAACAGGCCGAGGCGCTGCGCAAGCGGATCGGCTACATGACCCAGAAGTTCTCGCTGTTCGAGGACCTCACCGTGCGCGAGAACCTGGAGTTCCTGGCCGCGGTGCAGGACATCCCGCGTGCGCAGGCGCGCCAGCGCATCGACGAGCTGGTCGAGCAGTACCACTTCCAGGATCGCCAGAAGCAACTGGCCGGCACCATGAGCGGCGGCCAGAAGCAGCGCCTGGCCCTGGCCGGCGCGGTGATCCAGAAACCCGAACTGCTGTTCCTGGACGAACCCACCAGCGCGGTCGATCCGGAGTCGAGGCGCGACTTCTGGGAAAAGTTGTTCGACCTGGCCGACGCCGGCACCACCTTGCTGGTGTCCACCCATTACATGGACGAGGCCGAGCGCTGCCATCGCATCGCCATCCTCGACCGCGGCGTGCTGGTGGCCGACGGCACCCCGTTGGAGCTGACCGGCGAACTCGTCGGACGCACGGTGCAAGTGCTGGCGCCGCAGCCGCGGCGCGCGCAGCAGGCCCTGGTCCAGGTGCCCGGCGTGCTCAGCGTCGCCCAGATCGGCAACAGCCTGCGCGTGCTCGCCGACCGCGACGGCGATACCGCCGCGCGCCTGCGCGAGGTGCTGGCCAAGGCCGGCATCGAGGCGGAGGTCGCGCCTTCGCAACCCAACCTCGAGGACGTGTTCGTCTCGGCCACCCGCGGCCGCGAACAGGACGCGACCAAGGAGCGCGCCGCATGAACCTGCGCCGCTTGTTCGCGATCGTGTTGAAGGAACTGCGGCAGATGCGCCGCGACCGGGTCACCCTGGCGATGATCGTCGGCATCCCGGTGATGCAGCTGGTGCTGTTCGGCTACGCGATCAATCTCAACCTGCGCGGCCTGGAAACCGGCGTGGCCGATCAGGCCAACACCGCCGCTTCGCGCGCGCTGGTCATGGATATGGTCGCCACCGGCGTGATCGCTCCGACGGTCGCCGCGCGCACGCCCGAGGAGCTGATGCAGCGCCTGCGCCGCGGCGAGATCAGCGTGGGCGTGGTGATTCCACCCGACTTCGAACGTCGCCGCTACGAAGGCCGCGAGGCCGTGCAGGTGCTGGTGGATGGCAGCGATACCACCGTCCAGGCCGCGGCCTCGCAGCTGGCGCAACTGCCCCTGAACTCGACCCCGACCAGCAACGACCGCCCGCTGCGCGCGGGCCCGGGGCAGGGCGGCGGCCAGATCGGCGTGGTCGCGTTCTACAACCCCGAGCGGCGTTCGGCGATCAATATCGTCCCCGGTCTGATCGGCATCATCCTGACCATGACCATGGTGATGTTCACCGCGGTGGCGGTGGTGCGCGAGCGCGAGCGCGGCAACATGGAACTGCTGATCGCCACCCCGCTCAGCCGCAGCGAGCTGATGGTGGGCAAGGTGCTGCCTTACGCCGGCATCGGCCTGATCCAGACCACCCTGGTGCTGCTGCTGGGCCAGTGGCTGTTCGAGGTGCCGATCCGCGGCAGCGTGCTGGATGTCTACTGGGCCGCGATCCTGCTGATCGTCGCCAACCTGAGCCTGGGCCTGTTGATCTCGACCCGGGCGCAGTCGCAGTTCCAGGCCATGCAGATGGCCTTCTTCGTGTTCCTGCCCTCGATCCTGCTGTCGGGCTTCATGTTCCCGTTCGCGGGCATGCCCAAAGTCGTGCAATGGCTGGCCGAGGCGCTGCCGCTGACCCATTTCCTGCGCCTGATTCGCGGGGTGATGCTGCGCGGCGCACCGCTGTGGGAACTGTGGCCGGACGTGCTGGCGTTGCTGGCCTTCATCGCGGTGATGATGACGCTGGCGATCCTGCGCTTCCGCAAACGCCTGGACTGAGCCGGCCGTGTCGCCAGCAAGCGGACGCCGGCAGGGCGTCCGCTTGCGCTAGTGCGACCGATGGATCATTCGTTGCGCCGCGACTTGGTGGAGCTGACGCCCTTCTCGCTGATGCTCCTGGACGCGGGCAGGACCTCGATGGCCTGGTTGTGTCGCGGCTTGGCAGGGGCGGCGACACCTTGTTCGCTGATGCTCTTGGACGCTGGCTCCACGGCCGTGCCATCGTTGCGCCGCGATTTGGTGGAGGAGACGCCTTTTTCGCGGATGCTCTTGGACTCGGGTTCGGCCCCGGTCTCGATGCCGGGCTCCGGCTTGGTGGAGCTCACCCCCTTCGTGCTGATGCTCTTGGATGCAGGATCGACATCGGTGTCGGGGTCGGCGCTGCTCTTGGCGTCGAAGGAGGCGCCTGCGTATTCGGTGGCGCGCGCCGCGTCTTGCTCCTGGGCCCAGGCCGTACCGGTCGCGAGCGCCAGCGACAAACCGATCGACAGAATTACGTTCCCGGACAGTTCGTTCCTAGACAGTACGTTCCTGCTCATGGCGTCTTTTCCTTAAAACCGCGGAGGGGTGGGGTGGATGTGTTCTAGCACCCTCGCGGTCTGCAGCATGATCCGGCCGGGAATGTTGTTAATTTATAGTTAACGCCGCGGACAGCTCAGGTTCACGCGCCGCAGCCGGCCTGTCGCCGCGCGCCGCGATGTCGCTGCGATGCCGGACATCGGTGGATGCGTGCGCGAATAGGCGACGTCGTCGCGCTTGTTGTATGCCGATCTTGGCGAGCCTGCGACTGGCGATATCGTCGCGAGGCGAACGCGGCGTGGCTACCGCGACCGCGGTCTTCGATCAAGTCGATCCGACGCGCGCGCGCATCGATTACTGTGCGTGCTATCAAGAATCCGAGCATGCCGGCGCGCTAGCATCACCGCCCATCAGCGAAAGGGGCGGCTGCATGAGATGGATCGCATTGCGCGCAGGATGGGCGACCGTCTGGCCGCGTCTGTTGGTGCTGCTGCTGGTGCTGGGTGTGGTGTCGGTTCCCGATCGTTGGTGGCGCGCGCTGTCGCCGCCGCCCGCGCCCAAGGCCGTCGCGAACGCGGCCAAACCGGCGCCGCCGAAGTCCGGACCACTGCCGGCGCAACTGGTGATCGACGATGCACAGGCCGCCAACTTCCTGGCCCAGGCCACGTTCGGCCCGACCTGGGCCGACATCGACCGCGTCCAGCAACTGGGCTACGCGGGCTGGATCGATGAGCAGGCGACCTTGCCGCTGTCGTCGCAGCTGCGCTTCCTCAACGCCGCCAGCGCCGCGACCGGCGGCGACCTGCGCCGCGAATGGCGCATGGACGCCTGGTTCCTGCACGCGCTGGGCGGGCGCGATCCGTTCGATCCGCAACTGGTGCACCGCGACCAACTGCGCCAGCGCGTGGCGTTCGCGCTCAGCGAGATCCTGGTGGTGTCCGACGCCAATTCGGACCTGCTCGGCAACGCGCCGCATGGCGTCACCGATTACTACGACACCCTCGCGCGCGGCGCCTTCGGCAACTTCCGGCAACTGCTGGAGGACGTGACCCTGCATCCGGCGATGGGCATCTACCTGTCGATGATGCAGAACCAGAAGCCCGACCCGGCGCGCAACATCCGCCCCGACGAGAACTACGCACGCGAGGTGCTGCAACTGTTCAGCGTCGGCCTGTTGCGGCTGAATCCCGACGGCACGCCGTTGCTGGAAAACGGCCGCAGCGTGCCGACCTACAACCAGGACACGGTCAAGGGCTTCGCCCACGTGTTCACCGGCTGGACCTTCAACGGCTGCCGCGAGTTCGATTGCTACTACTACGATTCCGACGCGCCGGCCTGGATCAAGCCGATGCAGAACCACGCCGCCTACCACGCCTCGGCGCAGGCCAAGCAGTTGCTGGTATACCCGGGCGTGGCTCTGGCCGGCGGCGTGTTGCCGGCCGGTGGCGACGGCCCCTCCGATCTGCGTGCGGCGCTGGACAACATCTTTCAGCACCCCAACGTCGGGCCCTACATCGGCAGGCAGCTGATCCAGCGTCTGGTCACCAGCAATCCCAGCCCGGCCTACGTCGGTCGGGTCGCGGCGCGCTTCAACGACAACGGCCAGGGCGTGCGCGGCGATATGAAGG
Organism: Lysobacter sp. Root983; assembly: GCF_001429345.1. Taxonomy (NCBI): domain Bacteria; kingdom Pseudomonadati; phylum Pseudomonadota; class Gammaproteobacteria; order Lysobacterales; family Lysobacteraceae; genus Lysobacter; species Lysobacter sp. Root983. The sequence goes on along the minus strand of NZ_LMJO01000001.1, from coordinate 1,403,248 downwards.
CGGTGGTCAAAGCCATCCTGCTGGATCCGGAAGCGCGCGATCCGAACCAACGCCCGGCCCACTTCGGCAAGGTGCGCGAGCCCCTGTTGCGCCTGACCCATGTGTGGCGCGCGACCAAGGCGCGTTCGCAGTCGGGCTTCATGGACGAGTTCTGGACCATCGGCTACGGCATGGGCCAGGCGCCGTTGTCCTCGCCGTCGGTGTTCAACTTCTTCAGCCCGAGCTATTCGCCGATCGGCGAGCCCGCGCAACTGGGGCTGGCGGTGCCGGAAATGCAGCTGGCCACCGACTATCAGATGCCCGGCACCGAGGGCTATTTCGGTGCCAAGATCTACGAGGTGTTCGTCGGCGCGCCGGACCTGAGCCCGCACGAGGTCGCGATCGACCTGACCGACGACATGCCCTACGCCACCCGTCCGGCCGACCTGATCCAGCGCTACAACACGCTGTTCCTGTCGGGGCAGATGTCCACGCGCATGCGCGGCGTGCTGCTGCACCGCTTGAACGGCATGCCGGCCGGCACCGACGAAGAGCGCCGCGTGCGGATCCAGGAAGCGCTGTACATCATCGTCAACTCGCCCGAATACGTGGTGCAGAAATGAACGCACGAGGAGACGAAGCATGAACCGTCGCGACTTTCTGAGCCGGGCCATCCTCGCGGGCCTGGGCGGCGCCGGACTGTACTCGGCGCGCGGCAATCTGCGCTTGCTGGAGTCGGCGACCCGCGCCTACGGCCCGAACGCATTCTCCGACTACAAGGCGCTGGTGTGCGTGTTCCTGTTCGGCGGCAACGACGGCTTGAACATGGTGGTGCCGCGCAGCAGCACCCATTACCAGCGCTACGCCACCGCGCGCGCGACCCTGGCGGTCCCGCAGGCGCAGCTGCTGGCGCTGACGCCGCAAGCCGGCGGCGGCGCCTCCGACGGCGCCGACTACGGCCTGCAGGCCTCCACCAACGGCAACGACGCGATCGGCATGAGCGGCCTGCAAGGCCTGTTCAACAACGGCCGCGCAGCGATCCTGGGCAACGTCGGCACCCTGGTGCGGCCGGTGACCAAGGCCCAGTACCAGGCCGGCGGCGCCGACGTGCCGCCGCAGTTGTTCTCGCACAACGACCAGCAGTCGTACTGGCAGATCTCGCGCGCCAACGACGGCAGCGGCCTGGGCTGGGGCGGTCGCATCGCCGACCTGCTGCACGACGCCAACCCCGGCGCTTTCATTCCGATGAACATCGCCCTCAATTTCGAAAGCATCCTGCACCGCGCGCAAAGCGGCAGCCAGTACGTGATCGGCAGCGACGGCCCGCGCAGGTTCAGTTATTTCGAATGGGACGGCGACACCCGCGAGGCCATGCTGGGGCTGATGCAGCAGGGTACGCAGGGCCACGTGTTCGAACGCAGCTACGCCGACGCGTTCCGGCGCGCGCGAGAGAACGCCGAGGCCGTGTCCACGGCGCTGGAGAGCTCGACGCCGCTGACCACGGCGTTCCCCGACAACGACCTGGCCAGCCAGCTCAAGATGGTCGCGCGGCTGATCAAGGTGCGCAGCGTGCTGGGGTTGAAGCGGCAGGTCTACTTCGTGTCGATGGGCGGCTTCGATCACCACGACCGCCTGCTGGCCGAGCAGCCGGAGTTGCTGTCGCAGCTCTCGCAGGCGATGACCGCGTTCTACCAGTCCACGGTCGAGCTGGGCGTGGCCAACAACGTCACCGCCTTCACCGCCTCGGACTTCGGCCGCACGCTGTCGTCCAACGGCGACGGCTCCGACCACGGCTGGGGCAGCCATCACTTCGCGGTCGGCGGCGCGGTACGCGGCGGGCGCTTCTACGGGCGCATGCCGACCCTGCAGAACGAGGGGCCCGACGATGCCGGCTGGGGCCAGATCATCCCGACCACCTCGGTGGATCAGTACGCGGCGACGCTGGCGCGCTGGTTCGGCGTGGGCGATTCGGAGCTGGACCTGATCTTCCCGAACCTGCGCAACTACCCGAGCCGCGATCTGGGCTTCATGGTCTAGCGCACAGGCGGCGCGACGACGCGCCGCCTCATAGCAGGCGGTGCATCACGTATACGTCGACCAGGCCCAGGCTGACGTGGCGGAAGGCGCCGGGAATCTGGCCGACGATCTGGAAGCCGTGCTTGAGCCACAGGTGCACGGCGGCCGCGTTGCTGCTGACGACGTAGTTGAACTGCATCGCCAGGTAGCCGGCCTGGCGCGCCTGCGTCAACGAGTGCTCGCACAGCGCCGAGCCCACGCCCTGGCCCCAGCAGCGCTCGGCCACCATGTAGCTGGCGTTGGCGACGTGGTCTCCACGGCCGGCGTAGTTGGGGCCGAGCTTGTAGCCGCCCAGGGTTTCGCCGTCGTCGCCCTGGGCGATGTAGCAGCGGTAGGGCGGGGCGGTCCACATTTCGCGCGCGCGTTCCAGCGACAGCTCGGCCGGATAGTTATAGCTCTCGCCGCGCGCCAGCACCTCGTGGAAGATCGGCCACAAGCGGTCGAACTCGTCTGGGCCGATCTCGCGGATGTTGAAGTCGCGGTCCATGCGGGGCTCCGTGGGCTCAGGCGGCGTCGCGGTCCTGTTCGGTCAGCACGCGTCCGCGCAACGAGTTGGACAGGGCATCGGTGATGATCACGTCGACGAACTGGCCGATCAGGCGCGCCGGCGCGGTGAAGTTCACCGAGCGCATGTTCTCGGTCTTGCCGGTGAGCTCGTTGGGGTCCTTGCGCGAGGGGCCTTCCACCAGCACGGTCTGGACGCTGCCGACCATGGCCTGCGAGATGCGCATCGCGTTGGCGTTGATGGTGGCCTGCAGGCGCGACAGGCGCGCGTGCTTCTCGGCGTCGCTGACGGCGTCTTCCAGGTCGGCCGCGGGCGTGCCGGGGCGGCGCGAGTAGATGAAGGAGAACGACTGGTCGAAGCCGACGTCCTCGATCAGCTTCATGGTCTTCTCGAAATCGGCCTCGGTTTCGCCGGGGAAGCCGACGATGAAGTCCGACGAAATAGAGATGTCGGGACGTACGGCGCGCAGTTTGCGGATCTTCTGCTTGAATTCCAGCGCGGTGTAGCCGCGCTTCATCGCCGCCAGCACGCGGTCGCTGCCGGCCTGGACCGGCAGGTGCAGGTAGTTGGCCAGCTGCGGCACGTCGCGATAGGCCTCCACCAGCGAGTCGCTGAACTCCAGCGGGTGCGAGGTGGTGAAGCGGATGCGGTCGATGCCGTCGATCTCGGCGATGGTGCGGATCAGCAGGCCCAGGTCGGCGATCTCGCCGTCCTCGCCGTAGGGGCCGCGATAGGCATTGACGTTCTGGCCGAGCAGGTTGACCTCGCGCACGCCCTGGGCGGCGAGCTGGGCGACCTCGACCAGCACGTCCTCGAACGGGCGGCTGACTTCCTCGCCGCGGGTGTAGGGCACCACGCAGAACGAGCAGTACTTGCTGCAGCCCTCCATGATCGAGACGAACGCGCTGGGGCCCTCGGCGCGCGGCTCGGGCATGCGGTCGAACTTCTCGATCTCGGGGAAGCTGATGTCGACCTGCGGCTTGCCGGTGGCGCGCTTGGCGGCGATCAGCTCGGGCAGGCGGTGCAGGGTCTGCGGGCCGAACACCAGGTCGACGTAGGGCGCGCGCTTGACGATGGCCTCGCCTTCCTGCGAGGCGACGCAGCCGCCGACGCCGATGATGACCGGGCGGTCGCCCTGTTTGTGCTGCTTCCAGCGCCCGAGCTGGCTGAACACCTTCTCCTGGGCCTTTTCGCGGATCGAGCAGGTGTTGATCAGGATGACGTCGGCTTCCGCCGCGTCGGTGGTGAGTTCCAGGCCTTCGCTGGCGGCGAGCACGTCGGCCATCTTGGCCGAGTCGTACTCGTTCATCTGGCAGCCGTGGGTCTCGATGAAGAGTTTGCCGCGGGGCGCGGGGGCCGCGTCGGCTTCGGGCGCGACGGGCAAAACGGTGTCGGTCATGGCGGTGTCCGGGGAGGGCGGCGGTTAATCCGCGCCGGAAAGGGGCGCCAGTTTAGCGCCTTGGGCCGGTCGGAGGCGGCCGTCACGTTTTCGAATCAAGGACTTGGCAACCCGTGCCCGAAGGGAGACACTCGCCGCCATGAGGGGGGGCTCGCTACTGCTGGGGATCGTCTGCCTGCTGGCCGTGGCGCCCGCCGTGGCCGGCACCGTGTACCGCTGCGACAGCGCGAGCGGCGAACGCAGCTACGTGAGCAAGCGCGTGCCCGGGGCCAAGTGCACCGTGGTCAGCCAGTACCGGCCCAGCCGCTCGGCGGCCTACGTGCCGGCGCGCGCGCCCAGCGGCGCCGGCAGCGCGACGCCGGCCAACCCGGTCGCGGGCTCGCCCGCCTCGATCCATTCCAACCCGCCGGCCACCTTCATGGGCGCGTCGGCCACGGTCGCGACCGGCGCCAGCGCGCCGCAGGCGGCGCCGGCCCCCGTCGCCGCGATGCCGACCGCGCCCTCGGCGCCCAGCTCGCGTCTGGTCCAGGGCCAGGTCTATTCCTATATCAAGGACGGCGTCCGCCACTACACCAGCAAGCGCCCCAAGGGCCTGGCCAACGCTTCGGCGGTGCGCACGATCAAATACAGCTTCATGGAGACCTGCTACGCCTGCGCGGCGCGGCCGGGGGTCAATTTCGGCTCGATCCGCCTGAACATGGAGGCCTACCGCGACGAAATCGCGGCCGCGGCCCGCCAGCACGGGGTCGAAGAAGCGATCGTGCGCGCGATCATCCATGCCGAGTCGGCTTATAACCCCAATGCGCTATCGCGGGTCGGGGCCCAGGGCCTGATGCAGCTGATGCCGGCCACCGCGCGCCGGTTCGGGGTCTCCAACGCCTTCGACGCCAGCCAGAACATCCAGGGCGGCGTGCAGTACCTGGCCTGGCTGCTCAAGCGTTTCAACGGCGATCTGACCCTGGCCGCGGCGGGTTACAACGCCGGCGAGGGCGCGGTCGACAAGTACAAGGGCGTGCCGCCCTACAGCGAAACCCAGCGCTACGTGCAGCGCGTGGCCTTGCTGGCGCAGCGTTACCGCGCCGGCCCCGTGGTGCGCTGATCCCCGTCCCGTGGACGTTTCCGCGACGGTCGCGGCGCGATCGGCGCCCCCGCGCGCTTGCGGCGCAGGGGGGCGACGGCCTCGGACCGGCGCCTGCGGCCGGGTTTCGCCGCAGCGGCGGATTGTCGGGCCGTTAACCGTTCCGTTACACTTCCCCGTCTTTTGAGCCGCGAGCCGTCGCCAGTGGCGGCGCGCTGTGCGGCGTAACTTCGAATTGCAGCTTTGCGGAGTGCCGGATGGCCAACCAAGGGGTCAACGATCCTATCAATACGGGCCGCCGTCGGTTCCTGACGGCGACCACGGCAGTGGTCGGCGCAGTCGGGGCCGGTTTTGCGGCGGTGCCCTTCATCAAGTCCTGGAACCCCAGCGCGCGCGCCAAGCTCGCCGGTGCTCCGGTGACGGCCGACATCAGCGCCCTGGAGGAAGGCCAGCGCCTGGTCTTCGAATGGCGCGGTCAGCCGATCTGGATCGTCAAGCGCTCCAAGGCGATCCTGGAAGCGCTGCCGACCCTGGACAGCCATCTGCGCGATCCGCTGTCGACCAACCTCGACCAGCAGCCGTCCTACATCAAGGGCGAGTTCCGCTCGATCAAGAAGGACATCTCGGTCCTGGTCGGCCTGTGCACCCACCTGGGCTGCTCGCCGGAAATGAAGGCCGAGATTCGTCCCGAACCGTTCGATCCGGAGTGGAAGGGCGGTTACTTCTGCCCCTGCCACAAGTCGCGCTTCGACATGTCCGGCCGCGTGTTCCAGGGCGTTCCGGCGCCGATCAACCTGCTGGTGCCGCCGCACCACTACGAGAACGACACCACGATCATCATCGGCGTGGATCCGAAGGGAGCGGCGTAAGTCATGTCCAACATCATTACCCGCACCGCCACCGGCGTCTGGGATTGGGTCAACGCGCGCGCGCCCGGCATGATGCCGGTCTACCGCAAGCACATGACCGAGTACTACGCGCCGAAGAATTTCAACGTCTGGTACTACTTCGGTTCGCTGGCGCTGTTGGTGCTGGTCAACCAGATCCTGACCGGCATCTTCCTGACGATGCACTTCAAGCCGTCCGCGGCCGAGGCGTTCTCGTCGGTCGAATACATCATGCGCGACGTGGAGTGGGGCTGGCTGATCCGCTACATGCACAGCACCGGCGCCTCGCTGTTCTTCATCGTCGTCTACCTGCACATGTTCCGCGGCCTGCTGTACGGCTCGTACCAGAAGCCGCGCGAGCTGGTGTGGATCCTGGGCATGCTGATCTACCTGGTGCTGATGGCCGAAGCCTTCATGGGCTACGTGCTGCCGTGGGGCCAGATGTCGTTCTGGGGCGCCAAGGTGATCATCTCGCTGTTCGGCGCGATCCCGGTGATCGGCAACGGCCTGACCGAGTGGATCATGGGCGACTACCTGCCCGGCGACGCCACCCTCAACCGCTTCTTCGCTCTGCACGTGATCGCGCTGCCGCTGGTGCTGCTGCTGCTGGTCGTGCTGCACCTGGGCGCGCTGCACGAGGTCGGTTCCAACAACCCCGACGGCGTCGACATCAAGAAGGGTCCGAAGGGCAACCGTTGGGATGCGAACAAGCCCAAGGACGGCATCCCGTTCCACCCGTACTACACGGTCAAGGACCTGGTGGGCGTCGGCTTCTTCCTGATCCTGGCCGCGTTCATCATCTTCTTCGCGCCGGCGTTCGGTGGCTGGTTCCTGGAGCACGACAACTTCACCGAGGCCAACCGCCTGGTGACGCCGGAGCACATCAAGCCGGTGTGGTACTACACGCCGTACTACGCGATGTTGCGCGTGATCCCGCACAAGCTGTCGGGCGTGCTGGTGATGTTCGGCGCGATCGCGATCCTGTTCCTGGTGCCGTGGCTGGACCGCGCCAAGGTCAAGTCCTACCGCTACCGCGGCCTGCTGTCCAAGGTGCTGCTGGGCGTGTTCGCGCTGAGCTTCGTGTGGCTGGGCAAGATCGGCGCCGGCCCGGGTACCGACCCGGTCGAGACCATCGTTGGTCGCGTGCTGACGTTCCTGTACTTCGCCTTCTTCATCACCATGCCGCTGTGGACCAAGTTCGACAAGACCAAGCCGGTCCCGGAACGGGTGACGATGCATGACTAAGACCAGCCAGCCTCTGATGAAGAACCGCATCGTGAAGAAGCTCGCCACCTTCGCCGCCGGCATGCTCGTGTCGGTCACCGCCTTCGCTTCCGGCGGCGGCAACCTGATGCAGGCCGGTACCGACCTGGGCGACCGCGCGTCGCTGCAGCGCGGCGCCCAGCTGTACATGAACTACTGCTCGGGCTGCCATTCGCTCAAGTACCTGCGTTACTCGCGCATCGCCGAGGACCTGGGCCTGACCGAAGACGAGGTGATGACCAACCTCAACTTCACCGGCGCCAAGTTCGGCGAGCAGATCCAGGTCAGCCTGACCCCGGAGCACGCCAACCAGTGGTTCGGCAAGATGCCGCCGGACCTGAGCGTGATCGCGCGCGTGCGCGGCAGCGATTGGATCTACACCTACCTCAAGTCCTTCTACCTGGACGAGGCGCGTCCGCTGGGCTGGAACAACGCCCTGTTCCCGAACGCCTCGATGCCCAACCCGCTGTGGCAGATGCAGGGCACCCAGACCCCGAAGTTCACCGACAAGGAGCCGGCGCACGGCTTGTTCGGCGAAAAGAAGGACGATAAGGGCAAGCCCATCATGGAGTGCCCGCACGGCACCAGCGAAATCGACGGCAAGTGCTTCACCAAGTTCGAGGCCGGCAGCCCCGGCACGCTCAAGCCGGAGCAGTTCAACCAGTCGGTGCGCGATATCACCGCATTCCTCGAGTACGCCGGCGAACCGGCCGCCCTCAAGCGCGAAAGTCTGGGCGTTTGGGTGATCCTGTTCCTGGCGGTGTTCACCTTCCTCGCCTACCTGCTCAAGAGCGAGTACTGGCGAGACGTCGAGCACTAAGCGATTTCCCCGAACGGCCCGCGCAGCAATGCGCGGGCCTTCTTCGTCAGGCCGGCCGGGATGCCCAAGCCTTTCGCTGAAGGCGGGAAACCGCATACGCTCGGGGACCGTGACGACCGCCCACACGGGGTGGGGGGCGTCTTGCGACCGGCGGATTCCGGTTGCTGGAGAGGTCGATGATGGCGGCGAGTCCACGTATGCGTAATGCCCTGACCCTGTTTTCCTCCACCGACTGCGTGCTGTGTCATCGCGTGCGCCTGGTGTTGGCCGCCAAGGGCGTCACCTACGACCTGATTCCGGTGGACCCGCAGAATCCCCCCGAAGATCTGGTCGATCTCAACCCGTACCACTCGGTGCCGACCCTGGTCGAGCGCGATCTGGTCCTGTATGCGGCCAGCGTGGTCAGCGAATACCTGGACGAGCGTTACCCGCATCCGCCGCTGATGCCGGTCGATCCGCTGTCGCGCGCGCGTCTGCGCCTGGCGACCCTGCGCCTGGAGCACGACTGGGTGCCGCAGGTGCAGGCGATCCAACTCGGCAACAAGGCCCAGGCCGAGGCCGCGCGCAAGCGTCTGAAGGAGCTGCTGACCGCGTCGGTGCCGCTGTTCAAGGCCAGCAAATTCTTCCTGAATCCGGAAATGAGCCTGGCCGACTGCGCCATGGCGCCGATCATCTGGCGCCTGGATTCGCTGGGCGTGCCGCTGCCCAAGGACGGCAAGGCGATCGAGGATTACGGCAACCGGATTTTCCGCAATCCGGGCTTCACCCGCAGCCTGACCGACCAGGAACGCAAGCTGCGCGACATGCCCGCCTAAACGCGGTGCGGCAGGCCCTCCGTCGCCTTGCGCGATCCGGCAGTCGCCGGATCGCGGACGACAGGCACGTCGGGACCGCCGGCCAGGCGCTAAACTGGCGGGCATGAGTGATGAGAACGCCCCCAGCATGACCAGCCACCGCCCGTATTTGCTGCGGGCGCTGTACGAGTGGATCGCCGACAACGGCATGACCCCGCACCTGTTGGTCGACGCCACCCGCCCGATGGTCCAGGTCCCCACCCATGCGGTGAAGGACGGCAAGATCGTGCTCAACGTGGCCGAGCGCGCGGTCTCGCGCCTGGAAATGGGCAACGACACCATCCGCTTCAGCGCCCGCTTCGGCGGCGTCAGCCACCCGGTCTCGGTGCCGGTGGGCGCGGTGCTGGCGATCTACGCGCGCGAAACCGGGCAGGGCATGGCCCTGCCGGACGAGGCCACCACCAACGAAGGCGGCCACGACGACCCGGCCGAGGATTTCGACGAGCCGATGTCGCCGACCCATGCGCCGCTGGCGGCCGTGCCCAGCGAACCGTTGCCCGACGGCGACGACGACGGCCCGCACACCCCCACGCCGCGCCGCGGCGGACACCTGCGGGTGGTGAAGTAAGTCCTCGCGCGATTCTCGCTCTTGGGTAGGAGCGGCGTAGGCCGTGATCGCGCCCCCTGGATCGGCATCGCCAGCCCAGTCACCTGCGCCGCCCCTGCTTTCTGTGGGAGCAGCGTAAGCCGCGATCGCGAAACCTCAGTTGCGTCGCCGCTCGCGGTGGCGCAATCGCGGCTTACGCCACTCCCACAGAAATCATCCGGGGCGCGGCCGCGAACGGGCCCGCCCTCAATGCAACTGCGTAGGCGCCCGCGACACCGGCCCGCTGAAGGCGATCAGGCGCTCGCCGCGCAGGACCATGCGGCCGATGTGGCGGTCCTCGCCGTCCAGCGAATAGTCGAAGCGGAAGGTGCGCTCCAGGCCCAGCCAGCCGCTCTCGTGCCGGCACAGGCGCATCCCGATCGCATGCACGCTCTGGTCCAGCCACTGCACGCCGGCGGCCTTGCAGGCGTCGCGGCCCAGCGCCTCGGCGCGTTCGGCGGCGGCGCGCCCGGCGCTCCAGAACGAGAACGCGGCGGCGCCCAGGATCATTAACAGAATCAAAGTAGGCATGCTTTTAATGTGGCCTCGGTATGCGCAACTCGCAAGGGTTATGCCCTACGCTGTCGCGCATCAGGGGAAAACGCAAATTCTATGAAACTGGTCTTTCCGGACGGCGAGCATCCGCAGGTACTGCTGGGCCACGGCGTCAACCGGGTCGGCTCCGACCCGGAGTCCACCATCGTGCTCGATCGCCCCGGGGTCATGCCCCAGCACTGCCAGCTGCACGTGAGCGCGCAGGGCGTGATGCTGGACGTGCCGCCCGGTGCGCAGGTGCGCGTCAACGGCCGCCAGGTCGCGGCCGGCCTGATCGCGTTGCGGCCCGGCGACGATGTCAGCTTCGACGAAGTGCGCGCGCGCCTGGCCGCGATCGGGCCCTCGGCCGTGCGCCATCAGGGCGGCGTGGCGGTCGTGTTGCCACCTTCGGCCAACGACGATCCCGGCGTGACCGCGGTGCGGCCGGTGCTGCCGCGCTATGTGCTGCGCGGGGTTTCGGGCGACCTGTTCGGCCGAAGCTTCCCCTTGCTGGCCGCGACCGTGGTCGGGCGCTCCGCCGATTGCGGTTTGCAGTTGGACCAGCCCGGCTTGTCGCGCCAGCACGCGCGCCTGATTCCGACCCACGACGGCCTGCAGATCGAAGACCTGGGCTCGACCAATGGCACCAGCATCAACGGCCGCCGCGTGCTGCGTGCGATCGCCCAGACCGGCGACGAGATCGGCTTCGACCAGCTGCGTTTCCGCCTGACCGGTTCGCTACAGGAGGCACCGGCCGGCGAAGGCGCCGCCGCGTCGGCACCGACCACCACGCCGCTCAAGCTGAGCCGGCCGACCTGGCATTGGGCCGCGCTCGCGGGCGTGACGCTGCTGGCGCTGGTGGGGTTCGTGTTGTTGCGTTGAGCGTGTGACGGCTCGCGACGATGCGGTTCGCTGCGCTCACCGCATCCTACGGACTGCGTTGAGTGCGGACGGCTCGCGACGATGCGGTTCGCTGCGCTCACCGCATCCTACGGGCTGCTTCGTGTAGGAGCGGCGTGAGCCGCGACCGCGTCACCGCAGTTGCTGCGACGGCGCAGGCCACGGTGGAGGACGGTCGCGGCTCACGCCGCTCCTGCCCCAGAGCGGTTTGGTAGCGCTCAGGCCTCGCCCGGCGGCGGACCCAGCTTCAGCGACAGGTCGATCGCGCGTACGTGCTTGGTCAGGCCGCCGATCGAGATGCAGTCCACGCCGTCCTCGGCGATCGCGCGCAAGCCGGCCAGGTCGACGCCGCCGGAAACTTCCAACGGAATCTTGCCCAGGTAGGGCGCGCCGGACGCGATCCGCACCGCCTCGCGGCGGGTGGCGGCGTCGAAGTCGTCGATCAGGATGCGGTCGCAGCCTTGCGCCAGCGCCTCGTGCAACTGCGCGATCGACTCGACCTCGACGATCAGCGGCAGATCCGGATGCATCGCCCGCGCGGCCTGGATAGCGGCGGTCAGCGAGCCGGCGGCGCGCACGTGGTTTTCCTTCAGCATCACCGTGTCGTACAGGCCGATGCGGTGATTCACGCCGCCGCCCACGCGCACCGCGTACTTCTGCGCCAGGCGCAGGCCGGGCAGGGTCTTGCGGGTGTCGAGGATCTTGGCGCGGGTGCCGCGCACGGCCTCGACATAGGCCGCGGTGACCGTGGCCGTGCCCGACAGGGTCTGCATGAAATTCAGCGAGGCGCGCTCGGCGCTGACCAGCGCGCGCGCGCGGCCCTGCAGAGTGGCCAGCACGGTGCCGGCGGCGACGTGGTCGCCCTCGGCCACGCGCCAGGCGATGCGCACGTCCGGGTCCAGCGCCCGATGGCAGGCGTCGAACCAGGGCCGGCCGCAGACCACCGCCGCTTCCTTGCACAGCAGATAGGCGCTGTCGGCCACGTCGGGCAGCAGGGCGGCGGTGACGTCGCCGCTGCCGAGGTCCTCGGCCAGGGCCTGGGCGACGTCGGACTCGACCTGCTCGGCCGGTGGCGGCGCGACGGGCGCGCTCATGCCGAGGGGAAGCCGTCGAGCTGGGCGGTGGCGATGGCTTCCTCGGTCAGCAGCACCGGGATGCCGTCGTCGATGCGGTAGACGGTCTTGCGGTCGCGCGTGATCAGGCCCTCGCGCAGCGCCTGGGTTTGCGCGCTGCCGTCGCCGCGGACCACGCCGCCGGCCGCGATCGCGGCGTTCAGCGCCTGCAGGCCGCGGTTGTCCAGGGGCAGCAGGGGCTGGCGGGTGAGGGGGCAGACGAGCAGGTCCAACAGTTTGCGATCCATACGGTGCGGTGCCGATACGACGGGACAGGGCGTTAGAATACGTCTTTGCGCCAAGGCCCGACCAATGTCCGCACCCGATTCGTCCGCTTCCGCAGCGCCGCCGCTGGTCGGCATCGTCATGGGCTCGCGCTCAGACTGGGAGACCATGCAGCACGCCGCCGCCAAGCTGGAGGCCCTGGGCGTGCCGCATGAAGTGCGTGTGGTCTCGGCCCATCGCACCCCGGACGTGCTGTTCGAGTACGCCGACACCGCGGCCGCGCGCGGCCTGCGCGCGATCATCGCCGGCGCCGGCGGCGCCGCCCACCTGCCGGGCATGCTGGCGTCCAAGACCGCGGTGCCGGTGCTGGGCGTGCCGGTGCAGTCCAAGGCGCTCAACGGCATGGATTCGCTGCTGTCGATCGTGCAGATGCCGGCCGGCATTCCGGTGGCGACCTTCGCGATCGGCAATGCCGGCGCCGCCAACGCGGCCCTGTTCGCGGCCGCCCTGCTGGCGCCGGAACACGCCGCGATCGGTCAGGCGCTGAATGCGTTCCGCGCCAAGCAGACCGACGACGTGCTCGCCAACGACGATCCGCGTAAATGACGACGGTCGGCATCCTCGGCGGCGGGCAGCTCGCCCGCATGCTCGCACTGTCCGGCGCGCCGCTGGGCCTGCGCTTCCTGGTCATGGACGCGGCCGGCGACGCCTGCGCCAGCCAGTTCGCGCCGATGGTGGTGGGCGACTACACCGACCAGGCCGCGCTGGCCGAGTTCGCGTCCAAGATCGACGTGGCCACCTTCGATTTCGAGAACGTGCCGGCCGAGTCGGGGCAGTGGCTGGCCGAGCGCGTGCCGGTGTTCCCGAGCCCGCGCGCGCTGGCCGTGGCTCAGGACCGTCTGGCCGAGAAGACCCTGTTCCGCGAGCTCGGCATTCCGGTGCCCGAGTTCGCCGACGTCGCCACGCGCGCGGCGCTGGACGCGGCGATCGCCGCGATCGGCACGCCCTGCATCCTCAAGACCCGCCGCCTGGGCTACGACGGCAAGGGCCAGTTCCGCATCAAGACGCCGGCCGACGCCGACGCGGCCTGGGCCGCGCTGGGCGCGCAGGCGGCCACGGTCGGATTGATCCTGGAAGGCTTCGTGCGCTTCGAGCGCGAGCTGTCGGTGGTCGCCGTGCGCGGCCGCGACGGCGAATTCCGCGCCTGGCCGCTCACCGAGAACTGGCACGTAGACGGCGTGCTCTCGGCCAGCCTCGCGCCCGCGCAGGCCGACGAGACGCTCGCGGCCACCGCGCACGGCTATGCGCGCAAGCTCGCCGAGGCCCTGGACTACGTCGGCGTGTTCGCGCTGGAACTGTTCTGCCGCGACGGCCAGTTGCTGGCCAACGAACTCGCGCCGCGCGTGCACAACTCCGGCCATTGGACCATCGAAGGCAGCGAGACCTCGCAGTTCCAGAACCACCTGCGCGCCGTGCTCGGCCTGCCGCTGGGCGATACGCGCATGCTCGGCCAGGCCTGCATGCTCAACTGGATCGGCGAGATGCCCGATGCGACCGCGGTGCTCAACGAGGCGGGCGGGCATTGGCACGATTACGGCAAGTCGCCGCGCGACGGGCGCAAGGTCGGACACGCGACGCTGCGCGCCGATGATGCGCGCGAGCTCGCGGCGGCGTTGGAGCGCGTCGGTCGCGCCTTGGGGCGCGATGAACAAGTCGCGCCGGTGATTACGCGCTTAGGTTGATTGCGAACGGCGGCGATTGCCCGTCGTGGCAATCGCAGCGTGTCTGCTTGCGCGACGATGCGGTTCGCCTTCGGCTCATCGCATCCTACGAATTGCGCTGATGTACGCGGGCGCTCAGCCACTGGAGAGGCATGGATGCGCAGAGTTTTGTTGATCGTCATACTGTTGGCCGGTTGCGCCGAGGCGACCGGTGCGAAGACCGTGCTGGAACGCGCGAAGGACGACAACGTCACCGAGGTGGCGACCGGCGATCCCGCCATGGAAGCCGCATTCGCCAAGGCACGCGCCTCGCTGGACGGCTTCCTGAAACTCGAAAAGGATCCGCCGCCGCACCTGTCGGCGTTCTCGGTGAAGGTCGGCATCGAGCAGGACGGCTACACCGAATTTTTCTGGCTGTCCGATCTGGAAGAGACCGCCAGCGGTTACTCCGCGATCATCGACAACCAGCCCGAGCGCGTGGATAGGGTGCGCATGGGGCAGCGTTACGCGTTCGCACGCGACGAGATCGTCGACTGGACCTACCGCGACGACCAACGCCAGGCCTCGCTGGGCAACTTCACCGGCTGCGCCTTGCTCAGTCACGAACCGCCGGAACAGGCCGAGGCGTTCAAGCGCGAGTTCGGCCTTAGCTGCGACTGAGCGAACCGGCGCCGACATCGCCGATGCGCAACGAAAACGGCCGGGTTTCCCCGGCCGTTTCGCTTACCGAATGGGTCCGTCGCTTACTTCAGGTTCGAAGCCACGAAGTCCCAATTGACCAGGTTCCAGAACGACTCGACGTACTTCGGGCGAGCGTTGCGGTAGTCGATGTAGTAGGCGTGCTCCCACACGTCGCAGGTCAGCAGCGGGGTGTCTTCGCCGGTCAGCGGGGTGGCGGCGTTGGAGGTGCTGACCAGGGCCAGCGAACCGTCCGGGCGCTGTACCAGCCAGCCCCAGCCCGAACCGAAGGTGCCGACGGTGACCTTGGTGAACTCGTCCTTGAACTTGGCGAAGTCGCCGAAGGACTTGGCGATCAGCTCGGCCAGCTTGCCGGTCGGCTCGCCGCCGCCCTTGGGCGACAGGCAGTTCCAGTAGAAGGTGTGGTTCCAGATCTGCGCCGCGTTGTTGAACACGCCGCCCTGCGACTTGCGGATGATGTCCTCGAGCGACATGTCGGCGAACTCGGTGCCGGGGATCATGTTGTTGAGGTTGGTCACGTAGGCCTGGTGATGCTTGCCGTAGTGGAAGTCGATGGTCTCGCCGGAGATGTGCGGCTCGAGCGCGGTGCGGTCGTAGGGCAGGGCGGGCAGTTCGATGGCCATTGGCGGGCTCCTTGCTGGATTCTGGGGGCTGGCTAGGGGGTGGCGACGGGCCGCTTACCGGTGCCGGGTCGCGTGTCCGCTGCCGTGAAGGCTTACAATCGCTCATTCTATCCCCACGCCCTGTTGCCTGAACGTATACGGCGCAACAGAGCATTGCAGGAGTTGTCCACATGTCAGTTATGGAGCGGATCCAGGCCGAAGTCGAAGGCCATCCGATCGTTCTTTTCATGAAGGGAACCGCGCAGTTCCCGATGTGCGGCTTCTCCAGCCGCGCGGTGCAGGCCCTCAAGGCCGCCGGCGCGACCGTGCTGCACACGGTCAACGTGCTGGAGGATCCGGAGATCCGCGCCAACCTGCCGCGTTACTCGAACTGGCCGACCTTCCCGCAGTTGTTCATCCACGGCGAGCTGATCGGCGGCTGCGACATCACCCTGGAGCTGTTCGAGTCCGGCGAGCTGGCGCGCATGATCAGCGAGACCCAGCGCCAGTGAGCGCAGTCGCAGCACCCGTCGCCGACCAGGCCCTGGCCGATCGCGTCGTGCTGGTCAGCGGCGCGCAGGGCGGCCTCGGCGCCGCCGCGGCCCACGCCTGCGCGCGCGCCGGCGCCACCGTCGTCCTGCTGGGCCGCAAGCCGGCCAAGTTGAACCGGGTTTACGACGCGGCCGCCAAGCTGGGGCCGGAGCCGGTGCTGTATCCGCTGGACCTGGAAGGCGCCGCGCCCGACGACTACGCCGAGTTGGCGCAGCGCATCGGCGACGAGTTCGGGCGCCTGGACGGCGTGCTGCATTGCGCGGCCGACTTCCCCGGCCTGACCCCGCTGCTGCAGACCGATCCGGCCGCGTTCGCGCGCGCCATCCACGTCAACCTCACCGCCCGCTGGTGGCTGTCGCAGGCCTGCCTGCCGCTGCTGGCGCAGGCGCCGGACTCGGCCCTGGTGTTCGCCCTGGACGATCCGGCCCGCGTCGGCCGCGCCTACTGGGGCGGCTACGGCCTGGCCCAGCATTCGCTGACGGCACTGATCGGCATGCTCCACGCCGAGCTCGGCAACTCGCCGGTGCGCGTGGCCGGCCTGCAGCCGGGGCCGATGCGCACCGCGCTGCGCGGCAAGGCCTATGTCGAGGAGAACGACCGCGAGGCGCGCGATCCCGGCGACTACGCGGCCGCCTGCGTGACCCTGCTGGCGCCCGCCGGCGCGGTCCATCGCGGCCAGGTCTGGCATCCGTTGCCGGAGCGCGCGACGCCGTGACCATCGCCTCGGCCGCGCTGCTGCTGTTCCTGATCCTGGACCCGCTGGGCAATATCCCGGTGTTCCTGAGTCTGCTGCGCGGGCTGCCGCCCAAGCGCCAGCGCATCGTGCTGGCGCGCGAGCTGTTGATCGCCCTGGGCGTGCTGATGCTGTTCCTGTGGGGCGGCAAGTACGCCCTGGAGCTGATGCACCTGCGCCAGGAGTCGGTCTCGATCGCCGGCGGCATCGTCCTGTTCCTGATCGGCATCCGCATGATCTTCCCGCCGCCGGAAGGCCTGATGGGTGAGCTTCCCGAGGGCGAACCCTTCATCGTGCCGATGGCGATCCCGCTGGTGGCCGGCCCCTCGGGCATGGC
The DNA here is from genome assembly GCF_001429345.1 of Lysobacter sp. Root983. NCBI lineage: Bacteria > Pseudomonadati > Pseudomonadota > Gammaproteobacteria > Lysobacterales > Lysobacteraceae > Lysobacter > Lysobacter sp. Root983. The sequence goes on along the minus strand of NZ_LMJO01000001.1, from coordinate 1,386,386 downwards.
CGCGGTGATGCTGATGGGCAGCAACGAGCCCACCCGCCTGGGCGACTGGAGCCTGGCCCTGATGATCGCCTGGGGCGCCACCGCGGCGATCCTGTTCTCGGCGACCTTGCTGTACAAGCTGCTGGGCCGGCGCGCCCTGATCGCGATCGAACGCCTGATGGGCATGCTGCTGGTGGCGATCTCGGTGCAGATGTTCCTGGACGGTCTGGGCACGTATCTGCAGATCTCGCCGCCCTGAGGCGTTTCGGGGCGGGGTAGGGTCGTCCACAGTTCCGGTGCCTGGAGTGCCAATCTGAGGGTGGCGATGGCTCCCTGGGGCTCGCGGGCTAGCGCCCTGGTCGTGACTTCCAAGTGGCGCAACGGCAGGCGTGTGGCGTATCCGCCGTCGATCCGCGGGTACCGAACTTTGCCCGATTAGCCCGTTCAGCTTGGACCGCCGTCACCGTGTGACAAGCCTTGACGCTGGTCACGTCTCTGTCACACAGCGCCCTTAGCCTGTTAAACTGCTGTTAACCCGGCGGGGCTGCACGCGCTGCACCCGGGTAGGGGCGGAACACCACCAGTCTTCGGCGTATGGCGCATAGCGCCCGCCGACTCACGCCACGAATTCCACGTCTTCCAAGCTACCGAGGCCATCGTAATGACCCATCCGAATAGCGTCCGGTTGTCCAAGCTCACGCTTGGTCTGCTCGCCGTTCTCGCCACAGCGCCCGTATTCGCGCAGAGCACGTCCGCCGGCGTCGCCGGTCGCGTGGTCGGCGCAGATGGTCAACCCGTCGTGGGCGCCGAAGTCACGATCACCCACACCGAGTCGGGCACCGTCAGCCGTGCCGTGACCGATGCCGACGGCCGCTACAACGCGCGCGGTCTGCGCGTCGGCGGTCCGTACGTGATCACCACCACCAAGGAAGGCGCCGGCACGGGCTCGCAGGACGGCGTGTTCCTGAACCTCGACAAGGTCAACAACGTCGACGTGTCCTTGAACAACTCGGTCACCACGCTGGAATCGGTGCAGGCCGTGTCCTACGGCGGCTCGGAAGTGTTCAGCGCCACCAAGATGGGCGCCGGCTCGAACGTGACCCGCCAGCAGCTGGAATCGTTCCCGTCGATCAACCGCAACCTGCAGGACTACGTCCGCCTCGACCCGCGCGTCGCCCAGACCGACAAGTCGCGTAACGAAATCTCGGTCGGCGGCCAGAACCCGCGCTACAACGTGGTCCGCGTCGACGGCATCAGCACCGCCGACTCCTTCGGTCTGGAATCCAACAGCCTGCCGACCCCGCGCCAGCCGTTCTCGATGGACACCATCGACGAAGTGGCGGTCGACGTCGCCAACTACGACGTCACCATCTCCGGCGGCACCGGCGGCGTGATCAACGCCGTGACCAAGTCGGGTACCAACGAGTTCCACGGCTCGCTGTACGGCATCTACCGCGACGGCGACTGGTCGGGCAAGAACCGCAACAACGTGCGTCCGAAGCTGTTCGACAACGAGACCACCTACGGCGCGACCTTCGGCGGCCCGCTGATCAAGGACAAGCTGTTCTTCTTCGCCAACTACGAGAACTACAAGGGCAAGGGCCTGTTCACCGGTAACTCCGGTTTCGGTCCGATCGGTTCGGGCGAGAGCAATATCGTCAACATCACCCAGGCGCAGATCGACGAAGTCATCCGTCTGGCCGGTCTCAAGGGCTTCAACCCGGGCACGCTGGCCAAGCCGGCGCTGAACTCGGAAGCCGAAGAGTACGGCATCAAGATCGACTGGAACATCACCGATAATCACCGCGCCAGCTTCCGCTACAGCAAGTCCGAGCAGAACACCGCCAACTTGCAGGGCTTCGGCAACACCACGCTGGCGCTGAACACCTACCACTACGTGCGCGACTTCGAACTCGAGTCGTACACCGCGCAGCTGTTCAGCGACTGGACCGACAACTTCTCCACCGAAGCCAAGGTCTCGTACCGCGACTACTCGGCCGTGCGCAACCCGCTCGCCGACCTGCCGGCGATCGCGATCCGTATCGGTTCGGCCACGCTGAACCTGGGCACCGAAGAGAACACCCACGCCAACGTGCTGGAAACCACCACGAAGAACGCGTTCTTCGCCGGTAACTGGTTCCTCGGCGACCATACCCTGAAGTTCGGTCTGGACTACGAAGAGAACGAGATCTACAACTTGTTCGGCCGCCGTACCAACGGCGTCTATACCTTCGACTGCATCAACACGACCAATCCGGCTATTCCGGGCAGTTGCGCCAAGTCGTTCGAGAGCGGCATCTCCAGCCGTTATCAGCTGTTCGGCCCGCGCGGCGGCGACATCAACAACATGGCCGCCGAGTTCAAGCTCAAGAATCTGGGCTTGTTCGTGCAGGACAGCTGGGCTGTCAACAACAATCTGACCCTGACCTTCGGCGTGCGTTACGACGAGCCGATGGTCGATCAGAAGCCGGCCTACAACGCCGCCGCGTCCACTGCGTTCCGCTACCGTAACGATGCCACCATCGACGGCAACGGCCTGCTCTCGCCGCGTTTCGGCTTCAACTACACCTTCGACAGCGAGCGTCCGACCCAACTGCGCGGCGGTATCGGCCTGTTCCAGGGCTCGGCCGCGACCGTGTGGCTGGCCAATCCGTACGCCAACAACGGCGTGTCGTACACCGACTACTTCTTCTCCAACGGCGTGACCCGCTTCGATCCGGATCCGGCCGATCAGCTGGCGATCGCGCAGGGCGGCGGTACCCCGGGCGTGCAGTCGATCGATTTCATCGATCCCGACCTGGGTCAGCCGTCGGTTTGGAAGGCCAACCTGGCGTTCGATACCGAGCTGCCGTGGTGGGGCGTCGTCGGCGCTGCCGAAGTGGTGCTGACCTCGGTTAAGGAAGGTATCTACTACCAGCAGCTGAACCTGGGCGCTCCGACTGCTATCGGTCAGGACGGTCGTGCGATCTACTGGAATAAGTCCGCCAACCTCGCTACCAATACTGGCTTGAATCCGAACAGCTGGACCCAGTTGGGTGTCGGTAGCGGAACCGATGCACGCGCTGGCCGCAATCGTGGCTACAACGACGCGATCATCGCTCGTTCGACCAGCAAGGGCGAAAGCCAGCAGCTGACCCTGTCCTTGAACAAGCCGTTCAACGACAGCGACTGGTCGTGGTTGCTCGCCTACACCTACACCAACGCCAACGAAGTCAGCCCGCTGACCAGCTCGACCTCGGGCTCGCAACTGGGCAACGTGGCGGTGTTCCAGTCCAACGAGGAAGTCTCGGCCACCTCCAGCTACGAGATCAAGAACCGCTTCACCGCGGCAGTCAGCTGGAAGCACGCCTTCTTCGGCGACTACAACACCAGCGTGTCGATGTTCTACGAAGGCCGCTCGGGCCGCCCGTATAGCTACACCTTCGACAATGATGCCAACGGCGACGGCCGCGCCAACGACCTGCTGTACATCCCCAAGGACCTCACCGACGTGGTGTTCGGCAGCGCGGCGGAAGCCGCTGGCTTCTGGGCGTTCGTGAACTCGAACGACTACCTCAAGCAGCACCTGGGCGAGGTCGCCGAGCGCAACGCCGCGCACGGCCGCTGGGTCAACCAGTTCGACATGCGCATCTCGCAGGAGATCCCGGGCTTCATGGAAGGCCACAAGGCCGAAATCGCCCTGGACATCCTCAACGTCGGCAACCTGCTGAACAAGAAGTGGGGTAGCGTCGAAGAGATGGGCTTCCCGGGCTACCGTGGCATCGTCGAGTACGGCGGCATCTGCGGAGCTGGCGGCAATGCTGCGCAGACCGGCGCGATGGCTGCCGCCTGTGCCGGCAATACCGGCAAGTACGTGTACCGCTACAACGGTCCGGACGCCCTGAACATCTACGACGACAAGGGCATCTCGCGCTGGGCCGCCCAGGTCAGCTTCCGCTACAAGTTCTGATCGGAAAGCCAGTCTTGCGACACCAGGAAACGGCCGGGGAAACCCGGCCGTCTTCTTTGGTGGCTCCAAGGCGAGTCTGCCAGTTCTTAGGGGCTCTACTTTAAGTCGCTACTCAATCTTACCGAGCGTGCATGGGGAGCGCATATTCGCAAGTGGGGCTTAGTCGCGTGGATTCACAGATCTACTCATTTGCTAGTTTGCGGACGGTTCTTGCAATGGCGGAACGAGCTTGATTGGCCGCAATAGATTTTTTGACAGTGTGAAAAAAAGCCTCGCGTTTGCGAGGCTTTTTGTTCGAAGGGGGCTAGCCGAGAATCAGGATGGCTAAAATGCCTGAGACGGAAAATGCGCAAATAAGATCGATGTTTCCACTTTTGCGAATTACCATAAGAGCGGCGAGTACTGAAAGAATTAGTTGGTTCTGGAGCGATTCCCTAAGCAAATGCTCGACATGCAACTGGTCGACGGATTCTAAGCCATGTACTGCTGTCTGATAAAAGTATGTACCAAATACTAACCAGGAAAATCCAAGTAAAAGAAGCGTCGAAGTCAAGGTGCCGACAGTCTTTCCAAGCTTAAACGCTTTGCTGTCTATCCATATCATGAGCGCGATAGCAAGGTAAGTCGATACGACAAGATACCCAGTCAGACTGGCTATTAAGAGCGCATTTGATCGAACAACTACTTTGCTGACAATTGGGTATATTGACAGCAGCACTGATGTTGCGGAAACGATGAACGTCAACGTCCAGTGAATTTTCTTATTCAAAGGCTGCGCCATTGATTGCGTCAGTGATCATTAAACCGGCGTCGTAGCGAAGATTGGGATTGGCTTTGTTAACGGCATGTATGAAGCGGACAAGCTGATCCGCAGTGATAGTGTCGGCTGCATCCCAAAGGCCGAACATATCTTCATAGATATCCTTTGCCTCGTCATCGAATGCGTCACATTCTTGGCGTTTGTCTATGCGTGATAGTGGTATCGAGCTTACGCCTGCAGGTTCCCCGTCCAGATAAGTTAATGCGCCGTCAAAAGGTTTGGCTACGCGTTTGGCGCCCTTCGGTAGGGCCGATATTGCTGCTGATTTCCCGTCGCGTAGTGCGCCGGTGGCCATGTTGTAGAAGGTTACTTTGAAAACAATTTGCCCACGGTGCTCCCCACCGAGAATTTTTCTCGCGCGGACATCCAGCAGCCCCGTAGGGTCAACCGCACTAATTGGGTTTCCGGCAACGTAAGCATAGGTGTTGATTCCTCCTGATATTCCAACTGGATCTGATTGAAGGTATCGTCCCAGGCGGCTGTCATAGTCGCGAAAACCGTTGTGCCACAGGCCCGACTCGGCATCGTAGTACTGTCCAGAGAAGCCAAGATTTAAACCGCCGATGTTATCTAAAACAATGCCGCGGTCAGAGTGATAGTTCTTTGCGCGCCACTGAACGACTTTGGTGCTGTCGCTTACAATCTCAGGCCGAGACAAATGATCCGTATGAATGAAGTAAAGCTGATTATTGCGTTGAAGTGCGATTGGTTCATCGCCGAGCCAGATATAGCGGTGCCAAGCACCGCCAGTGTACTCGGACAACAGTTTGTTCCCAGTGCCACCATAGACGAAGCGGTGCGTGCCGAGTGGGCCAGACTTCGCTACGCGTTGGTCCAGTGCGTTAACTGAGTAAGTGGTGGTACCAGCCGGATAGGTGGTCATCACGTAGCCCGGACTGAGGTAGGTAGTGTCAGCGGTTCGTGCCAAACTGCGTAAGCGATTGAACGGGTCATACGAGAATGTTGCAGTTGAGCCGCTCCAGGACTGGCTGCTGCGATTCCCGCGTGCGTCATGTGTGTAGCTAATTCCGGCACCAGGCACGCCGTTGTAGTCACTGTTGATGCGATTGCTTGCGCTGTCGACGACGTTGTAGATCGGTGCGATCCAGTTGGTCAATGTGCGGTTGCCATTATTGTCGTATGTGATGCTCTCGTTCTTTGAGGACGTGACGCTAGTTAGGCGTGATACTAGGTCGTAACCAAAATTCTGGTTCATGCTCGCATCAATGCCATTGGTGATGGCAGTGATTTCGTTGCTGGTGTTATACGCATATGTCAGGCTTTGAAGAACAGAGTGGGCGTCGCCAACGCTGATGCCGGTAATGCGGCCATCGAGATCGTAGTTGTAGCGACGCGTCAACCCGTTCCCATAAGTCCACCCTTCGATACCTCCGTAAGGTCGGTGTACGATGTTGGTGGCAATCGGATGGTTAGTCGTGCCATCGTATAAGTAGACGTGGGACAGTTGACCAGAGGTGTAACTGTAGTTGGCGTACGCGCCGCCATAGTTGACTCCGGATAGTCGCCCGTACCCGTCGTAGTCGTACAACATCCAATCGTCATGACCGCCCCATAGCTCGCGGGTAACTGCGAGCCGTCCATCAGATTTATAACCGAAGTAGATGGAGCCTTGTCCCTCAGCGCCGCAAAGGCGCCCGATGCCGTGGCCACACCAATCGTAGCCGTAGACCCTGGTTTCTCCGCCGCCTGCTTGTGAAATGAGCCGGCCGAGGCCGTCGTAAGAGAAGCTAAGTTCGCTTCCGTCATTGCGCTTCAACTTCGTGCGCAGTCCGGCTTCGTCGTACTCGAAAGTCGTGGAACCCGTGTCGGGGCTAGACTGACTCCAGGGCTGCTCAAACCCGTCTCTTGCATAATGTGTGCTCAGACCGCGAGGGTCTGTTACTTGTATGACTGCGTCATTGCCGTCATGAACGATCGTTGTTGATTTATTCTCGGCATTAGTAACGACATTGGGGCGATCCAGTGCGTCATATTGAATCGAAGACTGTCGCCCCTGCGCATCCGTTACGGAGGTGATGTTTCCATTGGCATCATAAATGTACCGGATGCTCTGGCCATTGTTGCCGCTCACTTTTATTGGGCGGCCGAGCTCGTCGTACTCGAGATAGGTCGCCCCGATCATGGCGGCCTGCGCCATAGGTGCAATGGCACACGCCAGAGCGGTTAGGTAAACGCGCTTCATGCTGCCCCTTCGATGCGATCGGATCGCTTCTATATTTGCGGTACAAATGATCACGGGGCCTCCGTCGTTTTGCTGACTACGATTGAGGTCGGGAGAGACATTGCGTTGTATGTGTAGCGAGTCCGCGCATAAGTGCCATCGCTGTCTTGATAGTATTTTTCTACGAGGCGCCGTGCGGCGTCGTACAAATACTTCTCTTCCCTTCCGCCAGCTTGATTGACAGATGAGAGAAGTCCCGATTGATAGGTGTAAGTTGTATCGACCGCTGAGCCGCTGGGGTACTGACGCACAATAGAAATGCGGCCGCGCGGGTCGTAGAAGTAGTCCGTGACATCTCCGTTAGGGCCAGTGATTGTCCCGGGTTGTCCCATGCCGTTGTGATTTCCAAAGTGCCGCGTATGCCCGAGAGAATTTGCCACGCTTACCAGATTCCCACGCTGGTCAAATGTGGATGTCGTCTGGTCGGAGGCACCTGCGATGGGGCCATCTTGATTCACGCTGGCAAGCAGCCCATTGGGGTGCCTTGTGTACGTATAGGTTGTCGTTCGTATCTGTCCTGGCACACCGGCAGACGCCAGATTCTTCGTGCTAATAGTTTCTGGGAATCCGAGACTGGTGTAGGTGTATAGGGTCTCGACAAGACCTGCCTTCGTGGCGCGGCTCATTTGGCCGAACTGGCCGTTCCATTCGTAGGTGGTAACCCGCGCTAAGGCGGTTCCAGCGGCTTCTGTCTTCTTTGTCAGGCGCCCCGCGCCGTCATAATCATAGTCGGTCACGTTGCCATTGAAGTCCGTTACCAAGTTGCGAAAACCACTAGCGTCGTAGGTTGTCTCCCGGTAAGCGGCTGCACAGTTTGGGCTTGATTGAGCCGATGTGCTGACCATTCTTCCTTGATCGAACTGATGTACGAACTTCTTGCCAAGCGGGTTGGTCTCAACAACGCTTTTGACACTGGCAGTGTATTCGTCAATTGTGTAGTCGAAGGTGGATCGTTCAACGCCGCCCGCATGCTCGCTGCTAATCGGTAGTCTCACATCTCGGCGATAGTAGTTTCCGTCAGGGTCGTATTCGTGTACCCAGTAGTTCCCCCATTGAAACGTTGAGTACCTAATGCCGTTATAAGATTTTCCAATCAGTTCACCTCGGTGATCGCTTGTGCCGATATAGTCTTGGTAGTGGTAGCTTGTAGTCGTGCCATCCGGAAGAAGAACGCTGAAGATAGAATTTTCAAAGGAATAGCTGTACTTGTACTGTTTTCCGTCCGCATTCGTGATAGTTACCGTCTCATTCGGTCCATTTATGTTTGTATAGCTAATATTAATGTAATCGCCAGAGGTGTGCGTGATGCGCACCGGTCGCCGTGATTCATAAATGGATGATCCGTTATAATAGGTGTAGGTCCAGCCGACACCGGCGCGGTTCTTCACGCTGACGACTCTGTAGGCTTGCGTGTATAGAGGTTCGTAGCGTTCAATGGTTCCTTCTTCGCTGTAAAGCGTGAAGGAGCCATCACTTGCTTTTACTATTCGTGCTACAGGGGTGGTTTTTTGCTCATACCAATTTATTTGATCGGTGGAGGTAAAGTCGATCTTTCGGCCATCGGGTCGCCAGGCTGTAACAATGGAAGGAGTGGCTTCCAGGTAATAGTCGTAATTGGTTGTCCAGTAACCTGATAATATAGAACTTCCGATCTCATTGTTTCTGTTGTAAGTTCTGGTGAGTGATAGTGGCATTTCGACGGCTAGTGCTTCGAAATCTTGCTCATACTCGATCTTATTGCCGTTTGACATGATTATGGGGTTTGATCGGCAGGACTCACCTGAGGTGGTGGCATCCGTCGGAGAGCCCGGAGCCGTGCCGAACCCATTGGCCCACTGAAAATTGTCTCGCGATGTTTGCGAGTCATTAATCCTAAGCTGATTAAAGTATCGGCTGCTCGGCGTTAGCCAGCGCAGCAGTGTGGTAGTGACTCGCACGGGGTCGAGTGTCGTTGTGACGTCGTCTTCAGCAAATGCTTGAGTTGATGCGATACAGCCGCTCGTCGCGATCAGAATGCAGACAATGGCGTGCCTGAGACTATGTTGAGAGCGCTCTGATAGCTCGTTGCCATAGTTAAGTCTATTTTCGCTCATTTGATCATTGCTCTATTGTTTGTATTGCGGCGACTCGGAGTATTTCGTCGGTACGTCTGTGCAGTAGCGATGCGGATAGTATTTCGTCAGAAGAAGTGAGCAGGCCGTTTCCGGATTCTTCTATTTGAAGTAGAAGGTTGGCTGCGGACCGTTCTGAGAGAGGCATTAGTGATCGTAAACGGTCTTTGGAAAGTCGTCCCGTGCCGTATATGTCGAGTAGAACGTCGCGCCTCGCCTTTCCGTTGTTGCAGCGCTCTGAAATAACTTTGGTGATCGATTTTGATATTGTAGAAAGGCCGCTTGCAGATAGTTCTTTACTGATGAGTTGTTCAAACGTAACTGCGTGCCGCAGGTACTTCTCAGGCCCTTCATGATGAGTCATTGGCCATACTTTCGTGGCTAAGCCCAGCTTTAGAAGGTTCTGAAAGGTAATATTTATGGAGGTTGCAACGAGTCCTTTGGATTTCGAGATTCGAAGCGCCACGAGGCGGGACCAGCGCCCGTTGCCATCGGAAAATGGATGCGCATTCGCGCAGAAGTAACCAATTAGTGACGAAAGAACCAAGGGGTCAATCGCTGGGAGCTCGTGGGATAGCTCTGCCAATGAAGCCATCAATTGCGGCAATTCGGGGTGGGGCGCGTATATCTTTGTTGCGGTGCTGGCTGTAGAGCCGCCAGCAAAGGAAATCTCGCGGCGCAATCCAGTTGTGGCTGGCCATATTTCCCTTGCCAAGGAGATCAATGCGGGCACATCCATCGGGAGTTGGCTGGTCGCCAGCACTTCGCGGCAAAGACGGTTGCTTTGAAGCAGGTCGACTTCGCCAGCGGCGTTGCGAGACGCCGCGCGACAGAAGAGCAGAGCAATCGCTGGGTCGTTGCCCTGGTGCTGCCTTTGAAAGGGCGCTACCGAGCAGCGCGCCACGATCTCGGTGATCGGATCCGGTGTGAAATAGCGAAGGGGTAGCCCGCTAGCGCCGGAGGGCAGCGCGTCTGTTCGGCCCATGGGGAGGCGCCAGCCACGAATCGACTGGGCATATAACTGGAATTGCGATGCGGATATGGCGGGTTCCAAGCCATCTGTGTGTTCGACCGCCAGCATCGCTCCCTTCCTTTGGCAGGCAGCTCGTGGGTGCCTACACCCCGAGCCGATGATTAGCAGTCTCGGATATGGCTTGGTGCTTATCAAGACGGCGATATGGCACCCCGCGAATGCCGCCAGGAATGGTTACTTGCGCCCGATCAGTGGGTTAAAGTCGCGGGTCAAATGACGACGATGAACACCCAAGAGAAGGCAAGCATGACCGCAACCATCACCACCGCCCTGCCGACGGTGAACGCACGTATCTACCCCAAGGGCGGGCTGGACGTCCTGTCCCGCGACGAGGTCGCGCGCCTGCGCGACGCTTCCACCGGCATGCACGATTTGCTGCGCCGCTGCGCCCTGGCCGTGCTGACCAGCGGCTCGGCGTCCGACGACCCGCGCGCGGCGCGCGAGCTGTACCCGGATTTCGATATTCAGGTCCATCAGCAGGACCGCGGCGTCCGTATCGACCTGACCCACGCCCCGGCCATGGCCTTCGTCGACGGCGAGATCATCCGCGGCGTGGCCGAGCTGCTGTTCGCGGTGGTCCGCGACCTGGCCTACACGGCGATCGAGCTGGCGGCCGACGGCGGCCGCGACCTCAAGAGCAGCGACGGCATCACCGACGCGGTGTTCGGCCTGCTGCGCAACGCGCGCATCCTGCACCCGGCCGACCCGAATCTGGTGGTCTGCTGGGGCGGCCATTCGATCTCGCGCGACGAGTACATCTACACCAAGCAGGTCGGCTACGAGCTGGGCCTGCGCGGCCTGGACATCTGCACGGGCTGCGGCCCGGGCGCAATGAAGGGGCCGATGAAGGGTGCGACCATCGCCCATGCCAAGCAGCGTAAGCGCCGCATGCGCTACATCGGCATCACCGAGCCGGGCATCATCGCGGCCGAGTCGCCGAACCCGATCGTGAATCACCTGGTGATCATGCCGGACATCGAGAAGCGCCTGGAGGCCTTCGTGCGTCTGGGCCACGGCATTATCGTGTTCCCGGGCGGCGTGGGCACCGCCGAGGAGATTCTGTACCTGCTCGGCATCCTGCTGCGCGAGGAGAACGCGCATCTGCCGTTCCCGCTGATCCTGACCGGCCCGGTGGCCTCGGCGCCGTACTTCGAGCAGATCGACCGCTTCCTCCGTCTGACCCTGGGCGAGGCGGCGACCTCGCGCTACGAAATCATCGTCGGCGATCCGGAGGCGGTGGCCAAGCGCATGTCCATCGGCATCCGCAAGGTGCGCGAGCACCGCATCGCGCAGAAGGACTCGTTCTATTTCAACTGGTCGATCGATATCCCGGTCGAGTTCCAGCACCCCTTCGTGCCCACCCACGAGGCGATGGCGGGTCTGGACCTGCACCACGGCCGCAAGCCGCACGAACTGGCGGCGGATCTGCGCCGCGCCTTCTCCGGCATCGTCGCCGGCAATGTGAAGGAGGACGGCATGCGCCGCATCGAGGAGTTCGGCCCGTTCGAGATCCACGGCGACGCCGACATGATGCAGTCGCTGGACGCGCTGCTGCGCGCTTTCGTCGAGCAGCGCCGCATGAAGATCGCCGGCGAGTACCGGCCCTGCTATCGGGTCGTGACCTGATAGAACCCAGGCCCGGCGGACTCACGCCGGGCCGACCGCGGCCGGGGCGATCGACCCCGGTCCGGCTTAGCGCGCGCGGGCAGGGGGAGGCGGTTGCAGCGGGTCGCGGTACCCCGGCCGACCGCTGAGCATCGTTGGTGCGCGAAGCCCACTGATCGGACTACGACGTTAAAATTTCGCTTCTTTGGCACTTGAAAGGTGCCTAAGCGATGCCTCGCGCGTCCGCATGCGCGGGCCTGCAGTGCCAGCAATTGCAGTGCTTGTGCGCGTCGGGACGAACGGTCGCGAATCGCGCAATTCGGACATCGTGCTCCGCTGCTTTGGGTTTGGGTCGCATTTGTGCGCCGCCTTCTGTCACAAATTGACGCCTTCTGGCACGCCTATCCACACCGCTGGACCGCCTGTCCGGTCATTGCTTGCTACTTGAGAACACTCCTTTAGCATCGTTTTCGTGAATGCTGGGGAGAGAGCATGTCCAGAATGAGTGCCAATCAGGGCTTTACCCTGATGGAGTTGATGATCGCGATCGCCGTACTGGGCGTGCTGCTGGCCTTGGGCTGGCCGTCGTTCACCGAGGCCTTGAGCAATAACCGCCTGGCCGCGGCGTCCAATTCCATGATCGCCGGCGTCAACCTGGCCCGTACCGAGGCCATGCGCAGCAGCCAGGGCGGCGGGGCCGGGGTTTGCCCCAGCGCCGACGGCGCGACTTGCGCCAACAACTGGAGCGCGGGCTGGCTGGTCTGGACCGACACCAACTCGGACGGTGCCAAGGCGGCCAACGAGCCTGCCATCCGCTACTTCCAGGGTAATCCGGCGCAAGTGGCCTTGGCTTCGGCCGGGGCGGCGGTGCCGATGATCATTTTCGACCGCCGCGGCCGCATGACCACGCCCGCGGCCAACGCCGTGTTCACCTCGCACACCGTGGATTGCACGGCTGGCGCCGCCAACAAGCAGCGCCGCCTGACTGTCACCCGCGCGGGCCAGGTGCGTATTCAGAAGGAAAGCTGCTCATGAGCCGGTCCTCCTCGCGCGCCAGGGGAGCCTCACGGCGCTCCGTCGGCGGTTTCTCGCTGATCGAAGTGCTGATCGCGCTGCTGGTGCTGGCCTTCGGCCTGCTCGGCTTGGCCTTTCTGCAGACCCTCAACATCCGCTATACCCAGAGTGCGAACCATCGCACCACCGCGGTGAATCTCTCGCATCAGGTCATCGACATGATGCGCACCAATCGCGTGGTGTCGCGCCAATACAGCGCCTTGACCTTCAACAGCTTCCCCACGGCGCCCGCCGTCGGCGGCTGCGGCCGCGGCGCGGCGATCGACTTCAACGCCAACATGAATGTATGGCGTTGCGAAGTCAGCTCCAGCTTGCCCGGAGGGCAGGGCCAGGTGGTGTTCAACGGCGACGCCGTGACCGTGACCCTGCGTTGGGCCGACGACCTCAGCCAGGCCGCCCTGGGCCAGGCCCAATCGACTTACGTGGTGACCACACGGCTATGACTCGTCAACCCCATATCTCCGAGCGTTCACAGCAGGGTCTGTCGCTGGTCGAACTGATGGTCGCGCTGGCGATCGGCATGGTGCTGATGCTGGGCCTGGTGCAGGTGATGTCGGCCTCCCGCTCGGCCTACCGTCTGGCCGAGGGCATCGGCCGCGCGCAAGAGAACGCACGTTTCGCGATGGATTCGCTGGAACGCGACCTGCGCATGGCCGGGCATCTGGGCTGCGTCAACGACACCGCGCTGCTGCAGGCGGCGGTGCCGGCCGAGGAAGGCCTGAACCTGCTGTTCCTCAACCAGGCCGACCGCATCGCCGGCAACTTCCAGAACGCGCCGTATTTGCTGCGTTTCGACGTGGGCATGCAGGGCTTCGAGGCGGTCAACACTTCGCCGGGCGATACCATCAACGTCGCCAGCGGTACGCCGGTACTGGGTAACGTGAACCAGTGGAGTCCGGCGCTGCCGGCCGAAATCGGCGGCCTTCAGCCTGTGGCGGGCAGCGACATCCTGGTGCTGCGCTATTTCTGGCCGATCGGCACCGGCATGACCAACTTCACCGGCGGCGATCCCACCAGCACCCTGACTCCGCAAAGCACGGCTGTCAGCACCGGCGGTTCGGGGCTGTTCGGTATCGGCGACTGCAAGCGCGCCAGCGTGTTCGCCGGCGCCGTCAATCCGGGTAACGGCGTGATCACGGTGTCTTCGGCGGCCGATCCTTTGAACCGCTCCAACTTCATGGGCGATCGCGATTTCTACGACGCCACCAAGGCCACGCTGTACCGCGCCGAAGTGGTCGTCTATTTCGTCGGTATCGGCGCGGGCACCGGCGGTACCGGCACCACGGGGCCGTCGCTGTACCGCGCTCGTTTCGTGCGCAACGCAGCGGGCGGCCTGGATGCGGCCACCGCCGACCGGCGCGAAGAGTTGGTCGAAGGCGTCGAGTCGCTGCAGCTGTTGTACGGGCAGGACCGGGTCGTTGCGGCAAATCAGTCACCCAGCGGCTACGTCACCACCAGTTGGACCGCCAACCAGGTCGGCGGCGGCGTGACCAATCCCAACGGCAACAATGCGAGCCTTTGGCGCCGCATCGGCGCGGTGCAGGTCGGCCTGGTGATGCGCAGTTCCGAAGGCGCCGTATCGGCGCAGATGGATCCTGCCGTGCAGCGCATGTCTGTGCTGGGCACCCTGGTGACGCCGCAGGACGACGGCTTTTACCGCACCGTTTACGAAACGACCGTTGCCCAGCGCAACCGCCTGTTCGAGAACTGAGGAGACAGGCACATGAATCGTTCCGGATTCAACAGCCCGCGCAAGCAACGGGGCGCCGCACTCTACGTCGCACTGATCTTCCTGATCATCCTGGCCCTGCTCGGTATCACGGGCATGCAGGTGGCGACGATGCAGGAGCGTATGTCGGCCAATTATCTGGCCACCAATACCGCGTTCCAGCGCACGGAAGAGCTCGCGCGCCAGGCCGAGGCGGAGGTTGGCGCGTCCACGCGCCTGGAGGAGAACTGCGGCGGCTTCGACCCGGCCGCGTTCGGCGTCCAGGCGGCCATCGACGTCGCCGCCGGTAATCCCGAGCCGCCCGCGCGCGTGCGCAAAGTCGAGCAATGCGTCGGCGGCGGACAGGTGAATATAGGCGAGTTCCCGCCCAGCGAGCAGGTGTTCCAGCGCTATCGCATCACCGCCTACCGCAGCGACCGCGCGGCGGACCCGACGTCCGACGCTGTCGTCGACACTATTTTCATCGGCCGTTGAGGGCCCTGGCCATGAACGCGAATCGCATTCTCCTCACTATCGCCGCGACCGGTCTGGTGGTGCTCGGCGTCCGCATACCCAGCCTGGTCGCGAACACGACCACCCAGGGTGCCGGCACGCTCGCGCAGGCGCCGCTGAATCTGGGCGGCGACGGCGTGCCGCCGGCCTTCATGATGGCGGTCGACGACTCCGGCTCGATGACGTTCCAGACCATGTTCCCGGGTCAGGACGGCGAGGTCTGCTTCGGCCGCGACAGCAGCACACAGCCTTACGGCCTGTTCTACACCACGGGCGCCAACGCGGGTAAGCCGCGCACCGACGGCGGCTGCGATCATTTCTATTTGCTGCCGGGCCCGCGCGCGGGCGGCGGCTTCCTCGGCCTGCCACCGCTGGATTCGCTGGGCGCGGCGCGTTCGTCGGATTTCAATCCCTCGTTCTTCAATCCCAACGTCAAGTACGAAGCATGGCTGACCTCGGCGATGCCGCCGACCAAGGTGCCGTACGACTACAGCGCGGGCAATCCCAACGGCAACGCATCGACCACGGCCACCAAGGTCGACCCGCGCAATGCCGGTACCACCGTCAACCTGGCCGCCACCCGCTACACCACGGCCGAAATCTTCACCATGCGCAACGGCATGTTCATGCCGGCCGGCACCAACTACCAGATCGTGGGCGGTAACTCGTTCACCGTCCCCGCGGGCGGCCAGACCTGGAACGGCGGCACTACCACCGTTTACATGCAGTACTACCCGGCGACCTTCTACATGAAGACGACCACGCCGGCGGCCGAGCAGCCGGTGGGCTACAAGACAGACGCGGTGTCGCGTCCGGTGATCGCCGATGCCTGCGGCACCGGCTGCAACCTGTGGCGCTACACCATCGCGTCGGCCAACTTCGACACCACGGCCAACTACAACGCCCAGCTGCAGAACTTCGTCAACTGGTTCAGCTACTACGGCAACCGCAATCGCGCCATGGTCGCGGGCATGAGCCGTTCGCTGGCCGACATCAAGGACATGCGCGTCGGCTTCTTCCCGATCAACTCCAACGGCAGCTTCAACGATCCGATCAACACCGCGGCCGAACGCGTCTACATGCAGGACATGAGCGTGCAGGCCCGACGCGACGACCTGTACACCAACGGCGTGTTCGCGCTGGGCGCCAGCGGCGGCACGCCGAACCGCCAGGCGGTCAGCGCGGCGGCCAGTCAGTTCCGGCGCACCGACGCGGTCGCCGACGGCAAGGGCGGCGCTCCGGTTCAGCGCGTGTGCCAGAAGAACGCGGTGATGCTGTTCACCGACGGCTACAGCAACGGCGGCACCATCACCACCGGCAACATCGACGGCAACATGGGCGCGCCGTTCGCCGACAACAATAGCGACACCATGGCCGACATCGTCAGCCAGTACTACCTGGGCACCGAGGCCGGCGGCGTGGTGCCACTGCGCACCGACGGCCCCTTCAATCTGAATGGTGGACAGGGCAAGGTGCCGGTGCCTGACGAGTGCAAGTCCGCAACGCCCAGCAATAGGCTCGACTGCGAGCGTCGTCTGCACCTCAACTTCTACGGCATCACCCTCGGTGCGCGTGGCACCATCTTCAATCCGAATGTGGCTCAGGATCCGTTCGTCACCAACCCCGCATGGCCCGGCTGGCAGAACGACAATCCGACCACGGTCGACGATATCTGGCACGCCTCGATCAACACCCGCGGCGAGTACATCAACGCCAAGACTCCGGCCGACATCACCGCTGCGATGCGCCGTGTGTTGGCGTCGGTGTCCGGCGGTGCCACGCCCTCCGGTAGCGCGGGTCTGACCGGCTCGCGTATTTCCAGCAATTCGCTGTCGGTGGTGCCCAGCTACGAGGCCAAAAACAACAACACCGATTGGTACAGCCGTCTGGTCGCGTCGACCGTCAGCGTCGGCACCGCCGGCGAGCTCACATTCACCGATAAGTGGGAAGCCTCGGCGCAGCTCGCGCGTACTGGCAGGAATCTGTTGTTCGGCACCACCAGCGGCGGAGCCGTCAAGCCCGTGGTCAAGGCGTTCTCGTCTGGCAACCTGGGCGACGTGTTCACCACTCTGTGCGCGGATACGCTCTCGACCTGCACCAAGGCGGCCGTCACCACGCTGGGCGTGACCGAGGCCGAGGCCGTGGCCTACCTGGCCGGTCAAGACACGGGCGAAAAGAGGAACGGCGGCAAGATGCGCGATCGCACCAGCCGGCTGGGCGATATCATCAATTCTTCGCCGGTGGTGTCTTCCGCGTTCGACAACTACGGCTACATGACCTTGCGTGGCACCAACGCCACCGATTTCGATCCGTATAACTACGAGGCCTACCTGACGGCGAAGAAGAACCGTCTGACGATGGTCTATGCCGCGGCCAACGACGGCATGTTGCATGGCTTCCGTGGCGACAATGGTGGCGAGTCGTTCGGCTACATCCCGGCGACGTCGGTCGGACACATGGGTAACTTGCTGTTCCCGTACGACCCGGATCGCAAGGGCGACCAGATCTTCCAGCACCGTTACTTCGTCGATGGCCCGATCACGGTATCCGATGCTTACACCGGCACCGGCTGGGCGACGGTTCTGGTGGGTACCGCGGGTGCGGGTGGGCGCAGCGTGTTCGGTCTGAACGTGACCGACCCGACCCTGTTCACCGCCGGCAACGTGATGTGGGAAGTCAACGACAAGGTCACCGGCACCACCGGCCAGCGCATCGGCCACGTACTGGGCAAGCCGCTGATCGTGCCGGTGCGCACCTCGGGCGGCACGCGCTGGAAGGCGATCTTCGGCAATGGTTACGGCAGCATCAGCGGTAAGGCGTCGCTGTTCGTGGTCGACATCGCGGATGGTTCGGTCGCGACGATCGAGGTCGCCGAGGCCGCCGGCACCGGCGTGCCGACCGATCCCAACGGAATGGGCAACGTGATGGCGCTGGACCGCTACGTCTACGACGCGGCGGGCGGCGGTACTTACACCGCCGGCAGCGATGGCTACGTCGACACCGTCTACGGCGGCGACCTGCACGGCAACATCTGGAAGTTCGACCTGCGCACCAACACCGTTGTCTTCGGCGCCGACAAGCCCTTCTTCACCGCCAAGGACGCCAACGGCAAACGCCAGCCCGTGACCGGTGGCCTGAATGCGGTGGCTGGCCCGTCCAGCGGCGTGATGATCCTGTTCGGCACCGGCAGCTACTCCTTCGGCGGAGACTCCGACAACAAGGACATGCAGTCGGTGTACGGCGTGGTCGACAACGGCGTGCGCATCACCGCGGCGCGTGCGACCGCGTTGCAACAGCAGGTGCTGAGCAACGACAACACCGATGCTGTCCGCGAGGTCACGCAGAACTCAGTGAACTTCCTGACCAAGTCCGGCTGGTACCTGGATCTGGCGGTGAAGACCGGCGCCGCGGCGCCGGTGCAGAACGGCGAACGCATGGTCGGACGCCCGCGCATCCAGGACGGCACCTTCTTCTTCCCGACTTTCGAGCCGATCGTGGCGAACGCGGCTA
Source organism: Lysobacter sp. Root983 (assembly GCF_001429345.1). NCBI lineage: Bacteria > Pseudomonadati > Pseudomonadota > Gammaproteobacteria > Lysobacterales > Lysobacteraceae > Lysobacter > Lysobacter sp. Root983. The sequence continues at coordinate 1,367,842 of NZ_LMJO01000001.1, read as the reverse complement.
ATGACGCCGCCTCCGGCTGTGCGTCGGGCGGTAAGAACTGGCTGTACGGGCTAAGCGCGCTCAGCGGCAGTGCCTACATGAGCAGCGTGCGGCCCGATTCGCCCACGGCGAATCCCATGGCCGCCGGCGCCGGCGCAGTGGAGCTGACGGGCAAGAACACCGGTCCGATTACCGATGTGAATATCTTCAGCCCGCCGCCGCCGCCCGAACTGCCGCCCAATGCGACGGCGGCGGAGATCGCCGCACGCCTGAACCAGTCGCCTTGTACGCGTATCGTCCAGGCCGCAGGTGGTCCGGCGCTGTACAAGTGGGGCATGTGCGGTCGTCAGTCGTGGCGCCAGGTCCGTTAACGCATTCAGGAAGCCCAGAGACATGAACCGTCCCAACGCCATTCGAGGCTTTACCCTGATCGAGCTGATGATCGCGATCGCGATCGTCGGCATCCTGGTCGCGGTAGCGGTGCCCGCGTACCAGGACAGCGTGCGCAAGGCGCGACGCGGCCAGGCCAAGGCCGACCTGGTCGAGATCGCCCAGTTGGCCGAGCGCTTCCGCTCGGTCAACAACACCTACGTGGGCTTCGCGCTCCCGGCCGGCATGAACGTGTCGCCGCGCCAGGGCACGACCTACTACAACATCGCGATCGCCAACCAGACCGTCAATGCCTACAACCTCACGGCCACGCCGCAAGGGCCGCAGACGCAGGACACGCTGTGCGGCACGCTTGGCCTGAACGCCGCGGGCGTAAAGTCGGCGGCCACGTCGGACATCTCGCGCTGCTGGTAAGGCGCAAGACTCGCCAGGACATGAACGGGGCCGCGGGAAATCGCGGCCCCGTTCGTTTATGCGCTGCGGGCGTTGAATCGCGTTACCGGTTCGGCGAAGGTGCGCTCAGGGCCGCGCCTGCGGCCTGGGAGGACGGCGATGCGGGGATCGCGCTGGATCTGCTGTGGGCTCGCCCTGCTGGCGATCGCTGGCGGCGCGTATTGGTGGTCGCGCGATCGGCTCGCGGGCCCAGTGTCGGCGTCGGGCGCACCCTTGCCCGCGGGCCCGCGCTATGAAAGCGCACACTACCGCGCGACCAGCACGGCCACGCCTGAGCAGACGCGCGCGGTGCTGGCGGCAGCCGAGGCCCTGCATGCGGCCTACCTGCAAACCTTCGAGTTGAAGGACGAAGCCGGACGCGCCAAGCACCAGCTCGTGCTTTACGGCGATCGCGCGCAGTTCCGCGCGCATAACCGCAGCAGCGCCTGGGCCGAGGCCTACTACCTGGCCCCAACCTGCTATGCCTACTACGCCGAAGGCGTCGCCAATCCGTATCACTGGATGGTCCACGAGGCCACCCACCAGTTGAACCACGAACTGGCGGGATTGAAGCCGGCGAAATGGGTCAACGAGGGCCTGGCCAGCTACTTCGGCGCGAGTCGCCTGGAGGGCCAACGCCTGCGACCCGGCAGCATCGACCCCGACACCTATCCGATCTGGTGGCTGGGCGAGCTGGGCCTGAGCGGCGACCCCGAGGCCGATATCCGCGCGGGGCGCATCGTCGCCCTGCGCACCCTGATCGCCGGCATCGACCGCGCCGACCTCAACCGCCGCTTCAACCAGTACTACATCGGCTACTGGAGCCTGACCCACTTCCTGTTCCACTACGAGGACGGCAAGTACGCCGCCGGCTTCCGCGCCCTGATCCGCGACGGCGGCACGCTGGCGGATTTCGAACGCCGGATCGGGCCGGTCGCAACCATCCAACGGGAGTGGTACGAATACCTGCAGACCGTCGCGGCGGGGGATGCGGGCAGCTTCGTGGAGGCGGGTCCCGCAACCGCGCCCAAGCCCGTTCTTCCCTAAGTCCGAAATGCGGCGGCTTCGAAGCGATCGCGTCCGTCTTCTGCCAAGATGCGGCGGACGCGGCGGCGCCGGAGTGGGAGTAGCGATGGATTGCGAATGGTGGGGATTGAGTCGAGGTTTTAGCCAGTCGACGGACCGGTCGCCGGCCCTATGCGGCCGCGCGCAAGGTCCATGTGCGTGCAGGCGAGATCCTGATGCGCGCAGCGCAAGCGCCGCATGCTGACCGGCATCGCACTGGTCGTGGCCGCCGCAGCTTCGTCCTGGACGGTCGTCGCGCCGGCGCGTACCGAGCTGGACTGGCATTGCACCAGCATGGCCCAGCAGGAGTGGGGCGCGCGCGTGGCCGGGGACAAGCTGATGTTCGCGCCGCGTGCGCAGGACGCCAAGAACGGCGACCTGGTGTGGTCGGTCGGTAAGCGCGGTCGGCTGGTGGGGCGCAATCAGGGCATGCTCGGCGGGTCCGTGGAGTGGGTGAGCGACGGGGGGCGGCAGCGACGCACGCTGCTCGACGTCAATCCGATCGGCTTTGCCCAGCATCGCGGCGACGTCTATGTCGTGGGCCTGTCGAATCGCACCTTTCGCGACGGTTCCATCCATCGCCTGCGTTCGATCGACGGCAAGGGCTGGCAAGTCGAGCAGGTGCTGCGCCTGGAGGAGCCGCCGCTGGCGGCTTACGCGCGCGGCGGCAGTTGGTACCTGCTGACCGTGGTGGGCGTGACCCGGCTGGACCTGCAGACGATGCAGGCCACGCGCCTGCATAACAACATGCAGTGGTGGCGAGTCAATCCGTCCAGCATCGTCGAGCATCGCGGGCGCTGGTACATCGGCGCGCGCCGCGGCGTGATCCGGCTCACCCGCGACAGCGAGGGCTATCGCGAGCAATGGATGGTGCCCTCGGACTGCAAGACCTACGCCGGGGACTGCCAGTGCTCGTCTTGAGCGGGCAGGGCGGGTAGGGGACGGGCGGCAGGCCGCGCAAGGTGGCGGCTGCGAACGCTTCAGGTCGCGCGATTTTGGACGAGCGCGATAGTTTTGGACCGCCGCGTACAAAAGCAAAAAGGCCCGCATCGCTGCGAGCCTTGGTGCATAACGCGAATCTTGGCGCCCGAAGTTGGACTCGAACCAACGACCCCCTGATTAACAGTCAAGTGCTCTAACCGGCTGAGCTATTCGGGCGGGGACGCATATCCTAGGGGGAGGTCCCCGGAGGGTCAAGCCCTGGGCGCGCGTTCGCGTGCAGTGCGGTCACAGCGGGCAGCGATAGGGCTGTTGGGTCCGAGCGCGGCCAGCGGCGTCGATGCGCACTTCGGGCCGCAGGGTCTCGCCGAGACAGGCCGGCTGCCAAGGGCTGCTGGCTGGATTCAGGCCGCTGTGGCCGAGCGCAGCGGGGTGGCCGCGAATGGAGCGAATACCCAGCGTGCGCCGCTCGTGGAAGGCCTCGCGCAATCTGGCGTCGGCAACGTCTGGGCGCCGATCACCGGCGCGGTCGGCGAAGGTCGGCCGGCACGAATCCCAGGGTTCATTCGACTGACAGTGTCGGTCGGCGGCGCGCAGGCGCCGCACGCCTTGAGTCCGGCGGGCGGCGGCCGCACTTCTTGCGTAGGCGGCGTCGGCGCCGAGCGCCTGCAGGGTGCAGGCCGGTTGCTGGCGCTCCAGCCTGCGCTCAGGCGTGTCGTCGATGGCCGCAGCGGCCAATCCAGGCCGCTGTTGAGCAGGCCCGGGACCCGCGGAAATTCCGTCGACGCGAGGCCGCGTGCGCGGCTTCGTTGCCCTGCATTCATCTCGCCCGATGCCATTCGGGCTGGACGCCAGCATCCATGCGGGCGTGATGCAGAACCATCGAAACGGCCCTCCGGGTCGTGCAGCAAAACCGCCCGATCGCGCTTCGCGCAGTCTGGGTACACTTGAGGATCGACCGCAGCCGATGACCATGAACGAGCTCATTCATCCCGCAGGTTTCCAACTGGTCGCGCCGTATTCGCCGGCCGGCGATCAACCGCTCGCGATCGACAGCCTGATCGCCGGTTTCGAGAACGGCCTGGCCCAGCAGACCCTGCTGGGCGTGACCGGTTCGGGCAAGACCTACACCATCGCCAACGTGATCCAGTCGGTGCAGAAACCGACCCTGGTGATGGCGCCCAACAAGACCCTGGCCGCGCAGCTGTACGGCGAGTTCAAGGCTTTCTTCCCGCACAACGCGGTCGAGTACTTCGTCAGCTACTACGACTACTACCAGCCCGAGGCCTACGTTCCGTCCAGCGACACCTTCATCGAGAAGGACAGCTCGGTGAACGAGCACATCGAGCAGATGCGGCTGTCGGCGACCAAGGCCCTGCTGGAGCGTCGCGACACCATCATCGTGTGCACGGTGTCGGCGATCTACGGCCTGGGCGATCCCAACGAATACTTCCGTATGGTCCTGCACATGGTGCGCGGCGAGCGCATCGATCAGCGCGAGCTGATCCGCCGCCTGACCGAGATGCAGTACGCGCGCAACGATACCGAGCTGCGCCGCGGCACCTACCGGGTGCGCGGCGAGGTCATCGACGTGCATCCGGCCGAATCGGAGATGGAGGCGCTGCGCATCGAGCTGTTTGATGGCGAGATCGAGAACCTGACCGCGTTCGATCCGCTCACCGGCGAAACCCTGCGCAAGCTGCCGCGCTACACCATCTATCCCAAGTCGCATTACGTGACCACGCGTCGCACGGTGCTGGACGCGATCGACGCGATCAAGGACGAGCTGCGGCTGCGCCTGGAACAGCTGTACGCGCAGAACAAGCTGGTCGAGGCGCAGCGCCTGGCCCAGCGCACCCAGTTCGATCTGGAGATGCTGGCCGAGGTCGGTTACTGCAACGGCATCGAGAACTACTCGCGCCATCTGACCGGGCACATGCCGGGCGAGCCGCCGCCGTGCTTGTTCGACTATCTGGCGCCGGACGCGTTGCTGGTGGTGGACGAATCGCACGTGACCGTGCCGCAGATCGGCGCGATGTACAAAGGCGACCGTTCGCGCAAGGAAACCCTGGTCGAGTTCGGCTTCCGCCTGCCGTCGGCGCTGGACAACCGGCCGCTGAAGTTCGAGGAATGGGAGGGCCGTTCGCCGCGCGCGATCTTCGTCTCGGCCACGCCCGGCCCCTACGAGCTGCAGAAGTCGGAAGGGCAGATCACCGAGCTGGTGGTGCGCCCGACCGGCCTGATCGATCCGGTGGTCGAGATCCGTCCGGTCGGCACCCAGGTCGACGACGTGCTCGGCGAGATCAACGAGCGCGTGGCCATGGGCGATCGCGTGCTGATCACCACCCTGACCAAGCGCATGGCCGAAAACCTCACCGAATACCTCGGCGAGCACGGCGTGCGCGTGCGCTATCTGCATTCGGACGTGGACACGGTCGAGCGCATCGAGATCATCCGCGACCTGCGCCTGGGCAAGTTCGACGTATTGGTCGGCATCAACCTGTTGCGCGAGGGCCTGGACATGCCCGAGGTGTCGCTGGTGGCGATCCTGGACGCCGACAAGGAAGGCTTCCTGCGGTCGACCGGTTCGCTGATCCAGACCATCGGCCGCGCCGCGCGCAATCTGCGCGGCAAGGCGATCCTGTACGCCGACAAGGTCACCCGCTCGATGCAGGCGGCGATCGACGAGACCGACCGCCGCCGCGCGCGCCAGGTCGAGTACAACCTCGAGCACAACATCACCCCGAAGTCGGTGTCCAAGACCGTGGTGGACCTGTTCGAGGGCGCGCGCGCCGATCCGTCCGAGACCGCGCGCGGACGCGGCAAGACCCGCAAGGTCGCCGAGTCCATGGCCGATTACGCCGCGCTCAGCCCGGCCCAGTTCTCGGCCAAGATCAAGGCGCTGGAACAGCAGATGTACCAGCACGCCCGCGACCTGGAATTCGAGGAGGCCGCGGCCGTGCGCGACCAGCTGCGCAAGCTCAAGGACGCCGGTTTCGCGGCCTGAGGTCGGCGGCCGGGCTTGCCTCACGCGCCGGTCGCGCGCGCGGCGCGGACGCTTGTCGGCCGCGCGCCGCTGGGCTACACTGCGCGCCCCTCGCCGGGGAGTTTCACGCAAGTTCGGCGACGGGCGATTAGCTCAGCGGTAGAGCACTACCTTGACATGGTAGGGGTCACAGGTTCGAACCCTGTATCGCCCACCAATTCGGTGACGAAAGGCCTGGCGCGAGCCGGGCCTTTCTGTTTCCGCGCTCCGGCAGGCTTCGGGCGCGCGGATGCGCTCCAGGGCCGGCCAGCGCCGCCGCCGGCGTCGCGCTCGTTGACTTGGCCCCCTTCCGTCCCCAACTATTAGCGGTATCGACGCGGCATCCGGCTGCGTCCCGCGAACAGGTGGCCCGCTTAACCGCCGGCCTAGCGTGCGACATGGACACTACCCGCGCCCATCGTTGAACCGCCCGAGGCAGCTGCGTACGCAGGCGCCCTCGCGGCGCTTTTTTCTTGCCGCCGCTCCCGAACCGCTTTGAACCGCCTTCCCTGAACGTCAGGGCGCCCGCGACCCGGGTCGCGCCCCCGCCGTCCAGGCGACGGCTCCCGCATCTCCCGGGCGCCACCGGCGCCGCTTTCCTACAAGAATCCAGATCCCGAACGCCATGATCGCCATTACCCTCCCCGACGGCAGCCGCCGCGAATTCGAACAGCCCGTATCCGTCATGGAGGTCGCTGCCTCGATCGGCGCCGGCCTGGCCAAGGCCACCGTCGCCGGCGAAGTCGACGGCAAGCTGGTCGACGCCAGCGACCGCATCGACCACGACGCCACGCTGCGCATCATCACGCCCAAGGATCCCGAAGGCGTCGAGATCATCCGCCACTCCTGCGCCCACCTGGTCGGCCACGCGGTCAAGCAGCTGTATCCGAGCGCGAAGATGGTGATCGGCCCGGTGATCGAGGAAGGCTTCTACTACGACATCTGGTACGAGCGCCCGTTCACGCCCGAGGACCTGGCCGCGATCGAAGCGCGCATGATCGAGCTGATCGACAAGGACTACGACGTGATCAAGAAGGTCACGCCGCGCGCGCAGGTGATCGACGTGTTCGCCTCGCGCGGCGAGGACTACAAGCTGCGCCTGGTCGAGGACATGCCCGACGAGCAGGCCATGGGCCTGTACTACCACGAGGAATACGTCGACATGTGCCGCGGCCCGCACGTGCCGAACACGCGCTTCCTCAAGGCCTTCAAGCTGACCCGCATTTCCGGCGCCTACTGGCGCGGCGATTCCAAGAACGAGCAGCTGCAGCGCGTCTACGGCACGGCCTGGGCCGACAAGAAGCAGCTGTCGGCCTACATCCAGCGCATCGAGGAAGCCGAGAAGCGCGACCACCGCCGCATCGGCAAGCAGCAGGACCTGTTCCACCTGCAGGAAGAGGCGCCCGGCCTGGTGTTCTGGCACCCCAAGGGCTGGTCGATCTGGCAGGTGGTGGAGCAGTACATGCGCCGCGTCTACCGCGAAAGCGGCTACGGCGAGGTGCGTTGTCCGCAGATCCTGGACGTGTCGCTGTGGCAGAAGTCCGGCCACTGGGACAACTACAAGGAGAACATGTTCTTCACCGAGTCGGAGAAGCGCACCTACGCGGTCAAGCCGATGAACTGCCCGGGCCACGTCCAGGTGTTCAACCAGGGCCTGCACAGCTACCGCGACCTGCCGATCCGCTACGGCGAGTTCGGTTCCTGCCACCGCAACGAGCCCTCCGGCGCGCTGCACGGCATCCTGCGCGTGCGCGGCTTCACCCAGGACGACGGCCACATCTTCTGCCTGGAGGACCAGATCGAGGCCGAAGTGACCGCCTTCCACCAGCAGGCGCTGGCGGTCTACGGCGATTTCGGCTTCGAGGACATCCAGATCAAGATCGCCCTGCGCCCGGACTCGCGCCTGGGCGACGACGCCACCTGGGACAAGGCCGAGGCCGCCCTGCGCAGCGCCCTGGGCGCCTGCGGGGTGGAATGGCAGGAGCTGCCCGGCGAGGGCGCCTTCTACGGCCCCAAGATCGAATACCACCTCAAGGACGCGATCGGCCGGACCTGGCAGCTGGGCACGATGCAGGTCGATTTCATGATGCCGGGCCGTCTGGGCGCCGAATACGTGGACGAGCACAGCCAGCGCCGGACCCCGGTCATGCTGCACCGGGCCATCGTGGGCTCGATGGAGCGCTTCATCGGGATCCTGATCGAGCACCACGCCGGCCAATTCCCGGCCTGGCTGGCCCCGATCCAGGCCACGGTGATGAACATTACCGACGCTCAGGCCGATTATGTGGATGAGGTCCGGAAACTCCTTGCAAATCAAGGGTTCCGGGTTCAGTCCGATTTGCGGAACGAAAAGATCGGCTATAAGATTCGCGAGCACACGCTGCAGCGCGTGCCGTACCTGCTCGTGGCCGGCGATCGCGAGAAGGAAAATGGCATGATTGCGGTACGCACTCGGGGAGGGGAGGACCTGGGGACGATGACCGTCGCCGAGTTCGCCTCGCGTTTGCACGACGAGAGCGTCGCTTAAGCGCGCAGCACCCAGTTTCAGGCCAGCTTGTTCAGACTCCGTCCCGGTGTGATCCGGGACGGCCCGACACGGAAAGCCGTGTCTACATTGGAGATTGCAACAATCAGTACCCCCGAGAAGCCGAACCGTAAGAACCAGGAAATCCGCGTACCGCGCGTGCGCGTGATCGGCAGCGATGGCGAAATGATCGGCGTGCTCACGCGCGACGAAGCGTTGCGCCAAGCCGAAGAGGAAGGCCTGGATCTGGTCGAAATCCAGCCCAACGCCGATCCGCCGGTCTGCAAGATCATGGACTTCGGCAAGTTCCGCTTCGAGCAGCAGAAGAAGGCCAACGAGGCCAAGAAGAAGCAGAAGCAGGTCGAGATCAAGGAACTCAAGTTCCGTCCGGTGACCGACGAAGGCGACTACCAGATCAAGCTGCGCAACATGCGCCGGTTCCTGGAAGAAGGCGACAAGGTCAAGGTCAACATCCGCTTCCGTGGCCGCGAGATGAGCCATCAGGAACTGGGTCGCGAGATGGCGGCCCGGATCGAGGCCGACCTGGGCGAGGACATCGTGATCGAGTCGCGTCCGCGCCTGGAAGGGCGGCAGATGGTCATGATGATCGCGCCGAAAAAGAAGACCTGATCCCCGGCCGTCGCCGGGTCGGTCCGAAAGCCCCCGCCTCGCGCGGGGGTTTTTGTTTGGCCCCGGCCCCTCCGTGCCGTCCGTCGCGCCGCGCGGCGAGACGGCAGGGGCAGGCCGCCGGAATTGTGATCGGCGGCGCAGTCGGCGCCCGCCGCCCCGGGCCACGACTTGTCCCGGTCATCCCTACACGGCACCATGCGGTGGGGTAGGTGCGCACTGCGCGCGCCACAGAGGTGCTGATGCGACTGGATCGCGCGAAGGCCCGAAGGATGGCGACGACCATCCTGCTGACGATCGCCGCGTGCGCGGCATGTACGACTTGCGCCATGGAGAAGAACGCAATGCTCGCAACCCAAGCGCGCCCGCGCGCACAAGACATCTTCGCCGACCCGGCGGTCGCGGTCCTAGCCGAAGCTGTCGCCGAGGGCGATACCGCGCGCATCCGCACGCTGGCGCCTGGCGCCGATCTGTCCGCGCGCGGCGACAAGCAGGTGACCCTGCTGCAGTGGGCGCTGCTCAATCAGCGCCTGGACAGCCTGAAGGCGTTGCTCGACGCGGGCGCGGATCCCAAGCAGCCCGGCGTGGACGGCGACACCGTGGTGCACATGGCCGCGGCCGCCAACGATGCGTCTTATCTGACCGAGCTGCTCGCGCGCGGCGTCGATGCGAACGTGCGCAATCCCGAATCCGGCGCCGGCCCGCTGCGCTCGGCGCTGATGGGCGAGCGCGAGGTCCAGTTCCGCGCGCTGCTGGCCGCGGGCGCGGATCCGAACCTGGCCGACCGCGTCGGCAACACGCCGTTGCATATCGCCGGCCAGATCAACGATCCCGAGCGCGCGCTCGATCTGCTCCAGGCCGGTGCCGACGCGAACGCGCGCAACGTTCAGGGGCAGACGTTCCAGCGCTATTTGTTCATGACCCGCGCCTCGCTGTTGAACGCGCCCACGCGCAAGCAGCGCGAGGCGGTCGAGGCCTGGCTCAGCGCGCATGGCATTGCATTGGAAGGCGCGCGCTAAGCGCGTGAGAGCAGGACAGGGCGTCGGCCGACCGCGGCCGGCCATATCCGGGGTGAGGGGTTAGGGGAGCGTCAAGGATGAATGCACAGATCGATCCGGACCGCGTGCGCGGACAGGCCCAGCGGCCTTCGTTCGCCGATGAGGTGCGCGGGCAGGGCGCGCTGCCGGTGGACATGACCCTGGCCAAGCTGATGCGCGACGTCTACGACTACGACCGCAGCGGCGGTCAGGAAGGCGTGGGCCCGTGGAAGCCGCTGGGCGAGGACGAGCTGCGCAAGGTCGGCATCGATCCGACCCTGCTGAAGAACCAGAGCAGCGGCTTCCTGGCGGTGGTCTACGGCGACGGCCAGGGCCGCCATGTGTTGGCCTATAGCGGCACCGACGAGGCCAAGGACTGGTTGACCAACTTCGGCCAGGGCCTGGGCTTCGAGACTTCGCAGTACAACCAGGCGATGGCGCTGGCGCGCCAGGCCAAGGTGGCGTTCGGCCAGGACATGGTGATCACCGGCCACTCGCTGGGCGGAGGCCTCGCCGCCGCCGCGGCCGTGGCCACCGACACCCCGGCGGTGACCTTCAACGCCTCGGGCGTGCACGACAAGACCTTGGAGCGCGTGGGCCTGGACCCGGACGCGGTCAAGCGCGAGGCCGGGCAAGGATTGATCCGCCGTTACGCGGTGGACAACGAGATCCTGACCGAGCTGCAGGAGAACAAGCCGATCATCCGCCACCTGATGCCGGACGCGCTCGGTCACAAGATCGAGTTGCCCGATCCGGATCCCCTGAGTTTCTGGCAGAAGCTCAACCCGGTGAAGTCGATCAAGCACGGCGTCGAGATGCACTACATCGACTCGGTGATCGAGGCCCAGGAGAAGGTGTTCGGCAAGGATTTCGAAACCCGCAACGCGCGCATGAACGATCCCGCGCATCCGGCCAATCCGCTGTATCGCCAGTCCTACGACGGCGTGCAGGGCCATGCCGCGGCGCGCGGCCTCAACGGCGCGCAGACCGAGCAGCTGGCCGGGGCGTTGGCGCTGGAAGCCCAGCGCGGCGGCCTCAACCGCATCGACCAGGTGGTGTTCGGCGAGGACGGCCGGCGCGCATTCGCGGTCGAGGGCCAGCGCCCCGAATCGCAGCGGGTCGCCCATGTCGACGTCGCCAGCGGGCGCGAACAGCCGCTGGCCCAGAGCAGCGAGCAGTCCCTGCAGCTGGCGCAGCGCACGGCCGCGGCCGCGCCGGCCCTGGAACCCCAGCTCAGCGCCGCCCGCGGCCGCTGAGCCCGCGCCTGGGCGGGCCCCGCCCGGCGCCGACTAAACCGCTGATTTGCATCGGAATCCGCGGGTCTGCATAATGTGCGGCCCGGTTCGCCGGGTTTGTTGTGCGCATCACCCAGGACCTGTTGCTGATCTCGTTTCAGATCAATGACTTACAAGCCGGCAAGGGCAGGACGGAAAGAGTGGCCATGCCACCGCCCAGGCCAGTGACATAACTCCGAAAGGACATCGCAATGCCCAAGATCAAGACCAATCGGGCGGCAGCCAAGCGCTTCCGGAAGACCGCTTCCGGCAAGTTCAAGTGCGGCCACGCCAACAAGAGCCACATCCTCACCAAGAAGGCCACCAAGCGGAAGCGCAACCTGCGGCAGACGAACCATGTTCGTCCCGAGGACGCGGGCCGTCTGGTTCGCATGCTGCCGTATCTCTGAGGAGGACTGAACAATGGCACGAGTTAAGCGTGGTGTTACGGCGCGCCGCCGTCACAAGAAAATCCTGAAGCAGGCCAAGGGCTACTATCACGCCCGCCGCAAAGTCTTCCGCGTCGCCAAGCAGGCGGTCACGAAGGCGCTGCAGTACGCCTACATCGGTCGTAAGCAGAAGAAGCGCAATTTCCGTTCGCTGTGGATCACCCGCATCAACGCGGCGGCCCGCATCAACGGCCTGAGCTACAGCCGTTTCATGAACGGCCTGCTCAAGTCCGGCATCACCCTGGACCGCAAGGTGCTGGCGGATATCGCCGTGCACGATGCGACGGGTTTTGCGGCGCTGGCTGAAAAGGCGAAGAGCGCGCTCGCGGCGTAACCTGTTTCCATCCCCGTCCCGAGCCACGTGCCCCGCACTGGTTCGGTGCGAGGGACAACGTGGTTAAGGCATGGGGAAGGGCGCAAGTCCTTCCCCATTGCCGTTTTTGGGCTCCCGTAATCCGTTGCTGCGTAAGCGAACCAGGAAGCAGACCCCCATGGGTGAAATCGAGCAACTCAGCCAGCACTCGCTCGCGCAGATCGCGGCGGCCACCAGTTCCGACGCGGTCGAGGCCTTGCGCATCGCCCTGCTGGGCAAGTCCGGCAGCGTCACCGCGCAGCTCAAGCAGCTGGGCGCGCTGCCGCCGGAGCAACGCAAGACCGCGGGCGAGGCGATCAACCGCGCGCGCGACGAACTGACCGCCGCGCTCAACGAGCGCAAGCAGGCCCTGGACAACGCCGCGCTCGACGCGCGCCTGGTCTCCGAATCGATCGACGTGACCCTGCCGGGCCTGGACGCCAGCGTCGGCGGCCTGCACCCGGTCAGCCGCACCATGGAGCGTATCGCCGACATCTTCGGCCGGCTCGGTTTCGCGCTCAGCGACGGCCCCGAGATCGAGGACGACTGGCATAACTTCGAGGCGCTGAATTTCCCGCCGCACCATCCGGCGCGGGCGATGCACGACACCTTCTATTTCCCGCCCGACCAGGCCGGCGTGGCGCGTCTGCTGCGCACCCACACCTCGGGCGTGCAGGTGCGCTACATGCTGCAGCACCAGCCGCCGCTGCGCATGATCGCGCTGGGCAAGGTCTACCGCAGCGACAGCGACCAGACCCATACCCCGATGTTCCACCAGTGCGAAGGTCTGCTGGTGGACGAGCACGCCAGCTTCGCCGACCTCAAGGGCACGCTGAGCGAATTCGTGCGCGCATTCTTCGAGCGCGATTTCGAGATGCGCTTCCGCCCCAGCTATTTCCCCTTCACCGAGCCCTCGGCCGAAGTCGACATCGCCTGGCAGCAGCCGGACGGTTCGACGCGTTGGCTGGAAGTGCTGGGCTGCGGCATGGTCCATCCCAGCGTGCTGCGCAACGTCGGTATCGATCCGGAGAAGTACACCGGCTACGCCTTCGGCCTGGGCGTGGAGCGCTTCGCGATGCTGCGCTACGGCGTCGACGACCTGCGCAGCTTCTTCGACAACGATGTGCGGTTCCTCAAGCAGTTCGCTTGAGGAACGGGATTCGTGATTCGGGATTCGAGATTCGCAAAAGCGATCCGGCCCGCTCTACGAATCCCTAATCCCGAATCCCTAATCCCGGAATTTCAATGAAATTCAGCGAAAACTGGCTGCGCCAGCACGTGCCGACCGACGCCAGCCGCGAACAGCTGGCGGCGACGCTGACCGCGATCGGCCTGGAAGTCGAGGAAGTGACCGCCCTGGGCGACGGCCTGGACGGTGTGGTCGTGGCGCGCATCGTCAGCGCGCAGAAGCATCCCGAGGCCGACCGCCTGCAGGTGTGCCAGGTCGAGATCGGCGAAGGCGCCACGGTCCAGATCGTGTGCGGCGCGCCGAATGCGCGCGCCGGACTGAAGGCGCCGTTGGCGACCGTCGGCGCGAACCTGCCCGGCGGCATCGCGATCAAGGCCGCCAAGCTGCGCGGCGTGGAATCCTTCGGCATGCTGTGCTCGGCCAAGGAACTGGGCGTGGATCCCGACGCCTCCGGCCTGCTCGAATTGCCGGCCGACGCGCCGGTGGGCGCGCCGCTGGCGCAGTACCTGGGCCTGCCCGACGCCAGCATCGAAATCAAACTGACCCCGAACCGCGCCGACTGCTTCAGCGTGCGCGGCATCGCCTACGACGTCGCAGCCGCCTGCGGTTCGCAAGTGGTGGCGTTCGACGCCACGCCGATGCCGGCCCTGATCGGCACCGAACTGGCGGTCGAACTGGACGCCGACGCCAAGGTGCCGCGCTTCGTCGGCCGCGTGATCGAAGGCGTGAACGCCGGCGCGGTCACACCGGTGTGGATGGTCGAGCGCCTGCGCCGCAGCGGCGTGCGCCCGATCAGCTTCCTGGTCGACGTAACCCAGTACGTGATGCTGGAACTCGGCCAGCCCATGCACGCCTTCGACCGCGACACGCTGACCGAGCCGGTGGTGGTGCGTCCCGCGCGCGCGGGCGAGGAAACCAAGCTGCTCGACGGTCGCACGGTCGCGCTGGATCTGGATTTCCTGGTGGTGTCCGACAGCCAGGGCGGTCGCGGCGCGCGCGCCGTCGCCCTGGGCGGCATCATGGGCGGCTACGACACCCGCGTCACCGACGCCACCCGCAACGTCTTCCTCGAGGCCGCGCACTGGATTCCGTCGGCGATCATCGGGCGCGGCCGCAAGCTGGGCCTGCACACCGACGCCGGCCACCGCTTCGAGCGCGGCGTCGATCCGGAACTGCCGCGCCAGGCCGTGGAAGTCGCGACCCGTCTGATCGTCGAGATCGCCGGCGGCGCGCCCGGCCCGGTCATCGAGGCCGTGCTGCCGCAGCACCTGTCGCAGCCGCAGTCGGTGCACCTGCGCCGCGATCGTCTGGCGCGCGTGCTCGGCTTGCGTATCGCCGATAGCGAAGTCGAACGCATCCTCACGGCACTGGGCCTGGCGGTGACCGCCGCCGCCGACGGCTGGAGCGTGACCGCGCCCAGCCGCCGCTTCGACATCGCGATCGAAGAGGACCTGATCGAAGAGATCGCGCGCATCCACGGCTACGACGCCATCCCGACCACCCTGCCGGGCGGCAACACGCGTCTGATCGCGCCCAGCGAAACCCGCGTCGAGGCCGGTGTGCTGCGCCGCCAGCTGGCCGCGCGCGACTACCTGGAAACGGTCAACTACGCCTTCGTCGACGCCGACCTGCTCGCGACCTGGCAGCTAGTCGAGGGCGCGGTGGCGTTGGCCAATCCGCTCAGCGCCGAACTCGGGGTGATGCGCACCGGCCTGCTGCCGGGCCTGGTCGCCGCCCTGGGTCGCAACGCCGCGCGCCAGCAGTCGCGCCTGCGCCTGTTCGAACTCGGCAACGTGTTCGCCGCACGCGCCGGCGAGGCGCCGCTGGAGATCCAGCGCATCGCCGCGGCCGCCTGCGGCGACGCCGGCCCCGAGCAGTGGAACGGCAAGGGCCGCGCGGTCGGCTTCCACGACCTCAAGGGCGACCTCGAAAGTCTGGCCGCTCTGGCCGGCGCCCGTCTGGAATACCGGCCCTCGCAGCCGGCCTGGGCCCACCCGGGCCGCTCGGCCGACGTCTACCGGGCCGATGAGACCGGCCAGGCCCAGCGCCTGGGCTGGATCGGCCAGCTGCACCCGCGCCTGCAGCGGGCCCTCGACCTGGACGTCGAGGTGGTTGCGTTCGAGCTGGATTTGGCACCGCTGTCGCAGCGCGCCGTGCCGCGCGCCGGCACCCTGTCCCGGTATCCGTCCGTCCGCCGCGATCTCGCGTTCGTCGTCGCCGAGGACGTCGCCTGGGCGGCGATTTCGGCCTCCGTTCAGGCGGCCGCGGGCCCGTCCCTGCGCGATCTGGTGCTGTTCGACCGCTACCAGGGCAAGGGGGTGGAAAACGGATTCAAGAGTCTCGCTATGGGCTTGATTCTGCAGGATGAATCACGCACCCTGACTGACCGCGATGTAGAGGAAGTGGTGGCTGCGGTGATGGCGGCGATCGAGCGCGAACACGGCGCCAAGATCCGCGCCTGAGGCGCGCATCGCGGGTTCAAACAGGGGAAACGATGTGGCATTGACCAAGGCGGAAATGGCGGAGCGGCTGTTCGACGAAGTCGGACTTAACAAACGCGAAGCCAAGGAATTCGTCGACGCGTTCTTCGACGCGTTGCGCGAGGCGTTGGAGCACGGCCGACAGGTCAAGCTGTCGGGCTTCGGCAATTTCGATCTGCGCCGCAAGAACCAGCGGCCGGGGCGTAATCCGAAGACCGGCGAGGAAATTCCGATCTCGGCGCGGACGGTGGTGACCTTCCGTCCGGGACAGAAGCTCAAGGAGCGGGTGGAGGCCTATGCTGGATCCGGGCAGTAATCGCGAACTTCCGCCGATTCCGGCGAAGCGCTACTTCACCATCGGTGAGGTCAGCGAGCTGTGCGACGTCAAACCGCATGTGCTGCGTTACTGGGAAACCGAATTCCCGACTCTCAACCCGGTCAAGCGCCGCGGCAACCGTCGTTACTACCAGCGCCACGAGGTGCTGATGGTGCGACAGATCCGCGGCCTGCTGTACGAACAGGGCTACACCATCGGCGGCGCGCGCCTGCGCCTGGAAGGCGAGGCCGCCAAGGACGAGTCGGCGCTGAGCTCGCAGATCATCCGCCAGGTGCGGATGGAGCTGGAAGAAGTGCTGCAGCTGCTGCGGCGCTGAAAAGCCGGGATTCGAGATTTGGGATGGGGGATTCGTCGAAAGCGCCGGCCTTCCCGATCGACGAATCCCCAATCCCGTATCCCGAATCCCTGCCTTAAGGCTATACTTGCCGCCCGCTCGCAAGGGCGGGGGACATCGAAACACGTTCGGGGCGTAGCGCAGCCTGGTAGCGCATCTGCCTGGGGGGCAGAGGGTCGTCGGTTCAAATCCGGCCGTCCCGACCATTCCGATGTCACCGCAACGCCCGGCCCGCGCCGGGCGTTTTGCGTTTCAGGGGCGCCGCTTACGGCGCCTCGACGGTGTAGCCGCGCGCCTGCAGCCGTGCCAGGTAGCCGTCGGGTTTGAACAGTTCGGCGACCGGCAGGCTGGCGAAGCTGACCCGGTTGTTGAGCAGGGCGCGGTCGGCATTGGCCAGCCAGGCCTGGATCACGCGCTCGCGCAGGTCGCCGAAGCCCAGCCGCTGAGCCACGCCGGAGGCGGTGACCGCGCGCAGGCAGACTTCGTATTGATCGCCCTGCGGCAGCGCGCGCAGCGCTTCGATGTCGCCGATCGCCCAGGCGTTGGCGCGCGCGCGCATGGTCTCGATGTCGCCCTCGATCCGGCTCAGGGTCTTGGCGAAGCAGTCGGTGTCGCTGAGGGTGGTGTGGGCGAAGTCCTTGAGCACGGCCTTGGGGTCCTTGATCTTCATTTCGATCTTGGACGGGGTGATCTTGACCTCGTGCTGCTTGGCGCTGCGCTCGACCATCGGCCAGACGATGCCCTTGAGCGACAGGTCGGAGCGACGCATCGCCGCTTCGTAGAGCTCCTGTGCGGCGAACACCGGGCGCCATTTCTCGACGCCGCGATCGCTGCCGATGTAGCGCGCCTTCAGCGGCAGCCAACGCGCGTACAGGTCGGCGGGCACCACTTCGCGCAGGGTCTTGTCGTCGGGGTTGCGGCGCGCCTTCAGCGCCGAGGGGATCAGCAGCATGCTGCGGAACATGCCCAGATCGGTGCCGATCGACACCGATGGCGGTTCCAGCACTTCCTGCGATTGCGCGATCGTCGCTTCGACGTCGCGCGACAGCCATTGCATGTTCTTGGGCACCGGGCTCAGGGTACCGAGGATCCACAGCACGTGTTCGCCGCGGCTGACCTTCCACATGCCCGGGCCCGGCTGCACGCCGGAGACCACGACGGTGTCGATGTCGCGAATGGTTTCCTGCGCCGGCGCCAGCGGCGGCGTTTGCGCGTACGCGGGCGATGCGAGCGCGAGGGAGAGCGCGAGACAGGCAAGCAGGGCAGGGCGCATCCGTTGCGTTTCCGTGGTGTGGGTTCGAGCCCGGAGCCTGCCAGATTCGCGCCACGCGGCGCAGTGCGGATCGGTGGCTGCGCGGCCTGCCGTGCGGAATCCGTTCAGGCGGATGCGGCCACAGTTGCTAATGAGAACCATTAGCAAATAGACTGCGGCTCCAGTCCAAGGCATGTGCGAGCGACCCGCACGCGTCGTGCCGCCACTCCAGCCCGCTGCCGCATGAGCCCGACCTCGACCACCGCCGCGCCCGCGCGCAAAGCCAAGACCGTGCCGCTGCGCCATCGAATCGAGGTGGGCGTGCGCGCGTTCGCGGCCGTCGTGGTGGGTTATCTGCTGGCCTACGGCTCGACCGCGTTCCTGACCGTGGTGCTGCCGTTCTCGCGCAGCGATCGCGTGGTCGCCGCCAGCTTGCTGTGCTTCGCGGTCTGGTGCGCGGCCGCGATGTACGCGTTCGCGGCCAAGAGCGCGGCGCGCGCGGTACTCGCGCCGCTGTTGCTCGCGCTCGCCTTATACGGCGTGGCCCTGGCTTTCCCCGAATTCGCCGCCCGGCCGTGAGCGCGCAGGCATGAAGAACACGTTCTCGCAGGCGATGGCCTGGTTGCATACCTGGGCCGGGCTGATCATCGGCTGGTTGCTGTTCGTGATCTTCGTCGGCGGCACCCTGGCCTGCTTCGACAAGGAGATCGGCGACTGGATGCGTCCGGCCCTGCACGACGCGCCGCGCGCGCAGCTCAGCTTCGCGCCGGCGATCGCCTCGGCCCAGCGCGACGCCAAGCCGCATGCGCACGCCTTGTACGTGACCGCGCCGACCCAGCGCGAGCGCGCGACCTCCGCCTACGTTTACTACGACGACGGCAGCTACGACGAGCGCGCGTTGAATCCCACCACCGGCGAGCGCCTGCCAGATACCGCCGGCGGCGATTTCTTCTTCACCCTGCACTACAACCTGCACGCGGGCACGATCGGCATGTACCTGGTCGGCGTCGCCGGCATGTTCATGCTGGTCGCGATCCTTACCGGCATCGTGATCCACAAGCGCGTCTTCAAGGACTTCTTCACCTTCCGGCCCAAGACCGGAGGCCAGCGCGCCTGGTTGGACGGGCACAACCTCACCGGCGTGCTCGGCCTGCCGTTCCATCTGATGATCGCCTACACTGGCGTGGCGATCTTCGTCGCCTCGTACATGTTCGCGGGCGTGCAGGTGGCCTACAACAGCGACGCCGACAAGTTCTTCGCCGAGGCCGGCGACAGCTACGAGCGCCCGGAGACCGGCAAGCCGCTGGCCCAGCTGTATCCGGTCGACCGCCTGCTCGCCGACGCGACCCGTCGTCTGGGCACACAGCCGACCTGGGTCAACGTGCACCACCCCGACGACAGCAGCGCCACCATCGCCTTCGGCGGCGACCACAGCCGCCATGTGGCCTGGAATTTCGACCAGGTCGTCTACGACGCCAACGACGGCAAGCTGCTGCACGTGTCCAAGCCGTCGGCGACCGGCTACAAGGTCTACACCTTCCTCGGCGGCCTGCACATGGCGCAATGGGGCGGCAGCGCGCTGCGCTGGCTGTATTTCTGCATGGGCCTGGCCGGTTGCGTGATGCTGGCCAGCGGTATGCAGGTCTGGGTCAACAAGCGCGCCAGGAAGGTCGCCGAGGCCGGCGCGGTGTCGGGCTATGGCCTGGTGCAGAGCCTCAACCTGGGCGTGGTCGGCGGCATGCCGTTGGGCTGCGTGGCGATGCTGATCGCGAACCGCGTGCTGCCGGCCGGCCTGGCCGAGCGCGCGAGTTGGGAGATCGGCGCGTTCTGCGCGGCCTGGATCGCGGCCGCGCTGTACGCGCTGATCCCGTCGGTGCGCCGGCGCGGCTGGGGCCGCTACTTCGCCTTGAACGCGATCGCGTTGGCGGCGTTGCCGTTGGTCAATCTGGCGACCGCACCCAAGAGCCATCTGTTCGCGACCCTGGCGCGCGGCGATTGGGCGCTGGCCGCGGTCGACCTGACGGCGTTGGCGCTGGCGCTGGGTTTCGCGCTGCTGGCGTTGCGTGCGCGTGCGGCTGCGCGCCGTCCCGTTTCCGAACCCGCGCGCGTGCGCGGTGGCGAGCGCCGCGCCGCGCTCGCTGAGCGCTGAGGAACTGCGATGCTGTGGTTGGGATTCGCGGTGTCGTTGCTGGCCTGGTGCCTGCTCAGCCTGGGCATGGAGAAGCATTACGCGCAGGCGTGCGCGGGGCGCTACGACGCGCGCCGCGCACGCGTCTGGCGCGGCCTGGGCTGGGCGTTGCACGCGGCGGCCTTCGCCGGTTTCGCGGCCTGGAAGGGCTGGGAGTTCGGTCCGATCTTCTGGGCGGCGGTGCTGATGCTGTCGGCGCTGGCCTGGTCCTTGAGCCTGACCCTGTGGCCGAAGGCGAGCGCGAAGCTGGCCGTGGCGTTGTTGCTGAGCGGCGTGGCGACGGCGCTGCTGTCGGGCTGAGGCGCGTGCGGCGTCAGCGTGCGTCGATGATGCGGTTCGCTGCGCTCACCGCATCCTAGGGTGCGTATCGCTGGCCCCGTATCGGCGCTTGGCTCTCTGTGGGAGCGGCGTAAGCCGCGATTGAACTCCATCAGATCCGCGCGGCTCGGCGACCGAGGTCGCGACTTAGGTCATTTCGTAGGGTGTGGTGAGCGCAGCGAACCGCACCATGTGCAACTCCGGCCAAGCGCGCGATGCGGTTCGCTGCGCTCACCGCATCCTACGGCCTGCGTTGTGCATCCGCGTAGGCGTGCAGGATCTCCTCACGCAAGACTGCGGGCAACGCTGCGTAGTCGGCAGCGTGGGTTTCGTATTTGAAATCCAGATCGGTCGCGGTGTCGTGGCCGGTTGCCACGGCCTGCAGGACCAGCAGCGTGCAAATAGCGAACTCGCGCCCGTGATCGGGTCTTAACGCATTCGCGCCAAGCTCGATCACTTCATAGGGATGCCATTGCTGGTCCGGGCGTAACGCGCCGTGCTGCACGAAGATCAGCTCTCGCAGAGCACGCAGGTGCTGCTCGCTGTCCTCGCCGTGATCGAGCGCTGCGATGTATGCCAGCTCCGCCGAGGTCGCCGTGGCGACCAAAGGGCTGAGCTTCATCATCGCCTTAAAGCGCCGCGCTGCGCGGCGGCGCTTCCTGAAGTTCGGGCCAGCGCGCGAACACGGCGCGGCGGATGCCGGCGGCGTCGAGGCCGGCTTCGGCCAGCAGCTGTTCGCGGCTGGCGTGGTGCTGGAATTCGTCGGGCAGGCCCAGATGCAGGATCGGCAGGGCGATGCCTTCGGCGGCCAGCAGTTCGGCCACGCCGCTGCCGGCGCCGCCAGCGATCACGTTGTCTTCGAGCGTGACGAAGCCGCGGTGGCTCTTGGCCAACTCCAGGATCAAGGTGCGATCCAGCGGTTTCACGAAGCGCATGTTGACCAGGGTCAGGCCGAGCTCGTTGGCGACTTGTTCGGCGGCCGGCACGATCGCGCCGAACGCGAGCAGGGCGATGCGGCTGCCGCTGCGGCGCAGTTCGGCCTTGCCGATCGGCAAGGTGTCCAGGTTGGGCTGCACGGGCACGCCGGGGCCGGTGCCGCGCGGGTAGCGCACCGCGGCCGGGCCTTCGTAGCGGTGACCGGTGCTGAGCATCTTGCGGCACTCGTCCTCGTCGGCCGGCGCCATCACCAGCATGTTGGGTACGCAGCGCAGATAGGACAGGTCGAGGTTGCCGGCGTGGGTGGCGCCGTCCGGGCCGACCACGCCGCCGCGGTCGATCGCGAACAGCACGTCCAGGTTCTGGATCGCGACGTCGTGCACCAGTTGGTCGTAACCGCGCTGCAGGAAGGTCGAATAAATCGCGACCACCGGCTTGGCGCCTTCGCAGGCCATGCCGGCGGCCAGGGTGACCGCGTGCTGCTCGGCGATGGCGACGTCGAAGTAGCGCGCCGGGTATTCCTTGCTGAAGCGCACCAGGCCGGAGCCTTCGCGCATCGCGGGGGTGATGCCGAGCAGCTTGTCGTCGGCCGCGGCCATGTCGCACAGCCACTCGCCGAACACGTCGGTGTAGGTCGGCTTCTTGGCGCCGGGCTTGCTGACCAGGCCCTTCTCGGGATCGAAGGGGCCGACCGCGTGGTAGCCGATCTGGTCGCCCTCGGCCAGTTCGTAGCCTTTGCCCTTGGTGGTGATGATGTGCAGCAGCTGCGGACCCTTGAGGGTCTTGAGCGTCTTCATCGCGCCCAGCAGGGCCGGCAGGTCGTGGCCGTCGATCGGGCCGGTGTAGTGGAAGCCGACCTCTTCGAAGAAGGTCGAGGGCACGAACATGCCCTTCCAGTGTTCTTCCCAGCGGCGCACGAACTTGGCCGCCGGCTTGCGCTTGTCGCCCAGCAGCTTCTTGCCGCCTTCGCGCAGCGCGTTGAGGGTGCGGCTGCCGGTGAGGCGGCCGAGCATCTTGGTGACGCCGCCGACGTTCTCCGAAATCGACATCTGATTGTCGTTGAGGATCACCAGCAGGTTCGGTTCGGGATCGGTCATGCCGCCGGCGTGGGCCAGGGCTTCGAAGGCCATGCCGGCGGTCATCGCGCCGTCGCCGATCACCGCCACGACCTTGCGCTCGTCGCCGGCGCGCTGCAGCGCGATGGCCATGCCCAGCGCGGCCGAGATCGAGGTCGAGCTGTGGCCGACGCCGAAGGTGTCGTACTGCGACTCCTCGCGCTTCGGGAACGGCGCCACGCCGTCTTTCTGCTTGACTGTGTGGATCTCGTCGCGGCGGCCGGTGAGGATCTTGTGCGGATAGCACTGATGGCCGACGTCCCAGACCAGGCGGTCCACCGGCGTCTCGAACAGCCAGTGCAGGGCCACGGTCAGTTCGATCACGCCCAAGCCCGCGCCGAAGTGGCCGCCGACCAGGGCGACCTGCTCGATCAGGTAGGCGCGCAATTCCTCGGCGATCGCCGGCAGTTCGTCTTCGCCGAACTGGCGCAGGTCGGCGGGAACTTGGATGCGGGAAAGACGCGGGTAGCGCTGCGGATCGATCATTACCGACGGGTTCTGGCGTTCAGTCGGTCATTGTCCCGCCCCTGTGTGAGGCGGGCAAGAAGCGGATGCGTGGCGGGTTCAGGCGCGGCGGCCGGAACCGCGCCCGGAACGCGCGCGGTCAGCGCCCGCGCAGGCGTCCGAACAGGCCGCCGGCCTTGGCCGGTTCGACCGGATCGGGCTCGGCCTCGGGCTCGGCGAAGCCGGTGGCGAGGTTGGCGTTGACGAAGTCGGCGACGTCCGCGGCCGGTACGCCGCTGGCCTCGGTGATCTCGGCCAGGGTCGCCGGGCCCTTCATCATCACCGTGGCGATGCGGAAGTGCTTGGGGAACTCGCGTTCGGTCTGCGGCCACTTGACCATCTGATAGCGGCGCTGCGGGTCGTAACCGGGCGCCAGGGCGCCGTGGCCGGCGAGCAGGCTGCCGAACCAGACCAGGCGCGCGAGCGGCATGGGCTCGCCCAGCGGTGCGACGGTCATGGCCCAGGTCTTGTCGTCGACGGCGATGAAGTCGGCCGCCGACAGGCTCTTCTCGAAGTAGGCCGACAGCGGCTTGAGCGCCGAGGGGCCGTGGTACTGGCGTTGATCGGCGTCGATCAGCAACGGTTCGTCGCCGCGCAGGCGCAGGTGGCCGCGCAGGCGGCCGGAGGTCAGCCAGACCAGCAGGGATTCGCCGGCGGCGACGGCAGGAGCGGGGGCGGGCGCAGGTGAGGCTGGAGCGGGTGCGGGTGCAGGCGCAGGTGCGGGCGCAGGCGGGGCCGGAGCGGGCGCCGGTGCGGCGGCGACCGGTGCGGGAGCCGGCGCTGCCGGAGCAGGGGCTGCCGGAGCAGGCGCCGGCGTGGGCGCCACGCCCAGCGGGATCTCGACCGCGCGATCCAGGGTCGGCACAGGTTCGGCCGGCGCGGGCGCGGGTTTGGGCGCGGCTGGGGCCGGGCTCGGCGCCGCGGGCGTCGGACTGGGCGCGCTCGCCATCGTCGGCGGGGCCGGCGCGGCCTCCAACGGCTGGCCGGCCTGGGTCGCGATCTCGCGTAACAAATCGCCGATACCGTTGGCGTCGAAGGGCTGACCGAGGCGGTAATCGGCCTGGGTGCGCTGGGCATTGGTCAGCGCGATCACGCTCTTGCCCGCGGCATGCAGGCGCAGCCAGCTCATCGGGCCGTACATGCTGTCCATGTCCACGACGACGTAGTCGGCCTGGCTCTCGGGCAGCAGCTGCCAGCGTCCGCCGAGGCGGGAGTTGGCATCCTTGAAGGCCGCCTGCAGTGCGGTCTCCGTCGCCGGGTCCATTCCGGTCAGACCGAGGGTCAGGGCCATCGTTGCGTCCATCGTTGCGGTGGTGGACGAGTGTTGCGGACCGCAATCACGTCGTCAACGCGCGCAACGCGTCGCAAATCAGCGTTCTTCGGCAGGCGCGCGCTCAGGTGGCCGGCAGATCGCGACCGGCGTCACGGCTTGATGCGCAAAGTCCCGGCGAAACGGCGGTTTCGGGCCCATGGCCGGATCGTGCGCAAGCGCGCGCGATGTGCGATTCACAAGCCGCCGCGACCGGCGTGAGCAGGCGTCAACCGCTAAGACGAGCGTTCTTGGGCAGCTGATTGCGCAGGAATGCCATCTGGTCGGCGAGGATGTTGCGGTTGGACAGGATCAGATGCTCGACCCAGCTGGGCCGGTACGGCACCGCCAGCAGCGGCATGCCGGCCTGCTGCGGGGTGCGGTTGCCCTTGCGCGAATTGCAGTGGAAACAGGCCGCGACCACGTTCTCCCAGATATCGCGGCCGCCCTTGGACACCGGGATCACATGATCGCGGGTCAGGTGCGGGCGGTTGAAGTCGCGACCGCAGTACAGGCACAGGTAGTCGTCGCGCGCGAACAGCGCGGCGTTGGTCAGGGCCGGGGTCGGGGCCAGCGCATGCGCGCGCGCATGGCCGCGCGCCGCCACGATCGGGTGCAGTTCGATCAGGCTTTGTTCGCCGCTGAGGCGGCTGGTGCCGCCGTGCACGCGCAGGCAGGGATCGCCGAGGGTCCAGGCCACTGCGCCGCGCACGTACAAACAGGTCGCTTCCTGCCAGTTCATCCAGTCGAGCACGCGGCCGTGCGCATCGAGCGACAGCAAGCGCACCGCGTTGAGGCGGTCGACGGGCGGGCGGGGGTGCGCGTAGCGCTGGGCGAGGTCCAGTCCGGAGACGCCGAGGATTTCCGGCTCACGCAGCAGTCGCTCTGCGTGGGTTCCGGTTCGGACCAAGCGTAGGCTCGCTCTATCGGTCTCCATCGGGATATCAGCTTATACCCGTTTGATGACGATTTGGGTAGCCGATGCGGGCGGCGGACGGCCGCGCCCGCGGCGCGGCCGTCCGTGGCCGCGCGGGTGCTGGCGTCGGATCAGACGTCGAAGGCGTCGGCGTCCAGCGCGGTCAGGGTCGACAGCGGCGCGGCGATCGCTTCGGCATGCGCGCGCGTGCGCGGCAACAGACGCGCGAAGTAGAAGCGCGCGGTCTCGCGCTTGCCGGCCTTGAAGCGTTCCGACTGCGACGAGGCCTCGCTGGCGGCGACGCTGCGCGCCCACCAATACGCCAGCGCGACGTAGCCCGAGTACATCAGGTAGTCGTAGGCGGCCGCGCCCACCTCGTCGGCGTCGGCGACCGCGCGCTGGCCGATCCGCAGGGTCAGCTGCTGCCATTGCGCGGCTTGCTCGCGCAGCGGGGCGATGAACTCGGCGACCGCGGCGTTGTCGGCGTTGGCGGCGCAGAAGGTCTCGATCTCCTCCAGCATCACGCGCAGGCCGGCGCCCTGCAGCTGCATGACCTTGCGGCCGAGCAGGTCCAGGGCCTGGATGCCGGTGGTGCCTTCGTACAAGGTGGTGATGCGGGCGTCGCGCGCGAGCTGCTCCATGCCGTGTTCGGCGATGTAGCCGTGGCCGCCGTAGCACTGCAGCGCGTGGTAGGTGCATTCCACGCCCCATTCGGTGAGGCAGGCCTTGACGATCGGGGTCATGAAGCCGACCAGGGCATCGGCGCGCTCGCGTTCGGCCGCGTCCGGCGCATGGTGGGCGACGTCGACCAGCAGGGCGCCGTGATAGCCCATCACGCGGCCGCCTTCGACCAGCGCCTTGCAGGTCAGCAGCATGCGCCGCACGTCGGGGTGGACGATGATGGGATCGGCCGGCTTGTCGGGGAACTTCGCGCCCGACAGCGCGCGCATCTGCAGGCGCTCGCGCGAGTAGGTCAGCGCGTTCTGCAGGGCGCGGTCGGACAGGCCCAGGCCCTGCAGGCCGACCGCCAGGCGGGCGGTGTTCATCATGGTGAACATCGCCATCAGGCCCTTGTGCGGCTGGCCGATCAGATAGCCCTGCGCGCCATCGAAATTCATCACGCAGGTGGCCGAGCCGTGGATGCCCATCTTGTGTTCGAGCGCGCCGCAGCGCACCGCGTTGGCGGCGCCGATCGCGCCGTCGCGGCCGACCTTCACCTTCGGCACCACGAACAGCGAAATGCCCTTGCTGCCGGCCGGCGCGTCCGGCAGGCGCGCCAGCACCAGGTGGACGATGTTGTCGGTGAAGTCGTGCTCGCCGGCAGTGATGAAGATCTTGGTGCCGGTGATCGAATAGCTGCCGTCGTCCTGCGGTTCGGCGCGGGTCTTGAGCAGGCCCAGGTCGGTGCCGCAATGCGGTTCGGTGAGGCACATGGTGCCGGTCCAGCGGCCCTCGATCAGCGGCTTGAGGAAGACCTCCTGTTGCCAGGCTTCGCCGTGGTGCAGCAGGGCTTCGGTGGCGCCGTGCGAGAGCAGGGGGAAGTTGCCCCAGGCCAGGTTGGCGGCGTCGATCATTTCCTTCAGCGGCACGCCGGCCGCGTGCGGCAGGCCCTGGCCGCCGAACTCGCTGGGCGAGACCAGCCCGGCCCAGCCGCCTTCGACGTACTGCGCATAGGCCTGCTTGAAGCCCGGCGGCGTGGTCACCGCGCCGCTGGCCTTGTCGTAGCTGCAGCCGATCTCGTCGCCGACGCGGTTGAGCGGCGCCAGCACGGTCTCGGTGAAGCGCGCGCCTTCGTCCAGCACCGCGTCGAGCACATCGCGCGTGGCCTCGGCGAAGCCCAGGCGTTGGAAAGCGGCTTCGGCGCCGAGCACGTCGAACAGGGCGAAACGCATATCGGCTAGGGGGGCTTTGTAGGTGCTCATGGGCAGGGATTCGTGATTGGGGATTCGGGATTGGTAAAAGCGAACGCGAAGGGGCGGGATAGGATTGCGAATCTCTAATCCCGAATCCCTAATCTCGGCCGTTAGCGCAGCACACCGGGCAGGCCGGGCGCCGGACTCAGCGCGCTGCTGCGATCGATCGTGAAGTTGCGTTGCTTCTTTTCGTCGGGCGTGGCGTCGATGCTGCCCTTGAGCGTGTAGGACAGGCTCCGGCCGCTGACCAGCGCATCGGCGACGGCGAGCTTGGCCGCGCCGCTGGGGCGCAGGTTCACCGCGATCACGTCGGCCGACTCGGGGCCGATCGACACCGCCGGGGTGCCCTGCAGGCGGCCGGCCTCGTCGCTGCCCAGGCTCAGGACCAGATCGAAGCGGTCGAAGCGCATGGGGATGCTGCTGAAGTTTTCGATCCGCAGCTCGGCCGACCAGCTGCCGTCGGCGCGCACGGTCAGCTGCTGGATGCGCGCGGAGGGCTCGGACACGCGGCGCACCGGCCCGCCGACGCAGGCGGCCAGCAGCAATACGCAGCCCGCCAGGGCCAAACCACGAGTCCAACGCATCGCCTTCATGCTGCCGCTCCGCCGTAAGCCGTAATGGGGAGCTGAGGATACTACGGCGTAGGGTGGGCTTTGCGGGGGCTGGGAAGGCAAGAGCAAATCCCCCCTGGCCCCCCTTTTCCAAAGGGGGGAAGCAAGGGCAGTTGGAACGGGGAATGCCGACGCGCTGCGTATGGCCGTGCCTGGATGGCGTATAGGCGATCCGCTTTGTTCCTCCCTTTGGAAAAGGGGGAAGCAAGGGCAGTTGGAACGGGGAATGCTGACGCGCTGCGTATGGCCGTGGCTGGATGGCGTATAGGCGATCCGCTTTGTTCCCCCCTTTGGAAAAGGGGGGCTAGGGGGGATTTGCTTTCGCCTTGGCTCTCAGTCCACCAAGCCCTTGCGCAGCGCATACCGCACCAGCTCGGCGGTGTTGCGCACGTCCAGCTTGGCCAGCACGCGCGCGCGGTGGTTCTCGGCGGTCTTGACGCTGATCGTCAGTTCGCGCGCGATTTCCTTGGTGGTGTGGCCCTCGGCGATCAGGTGGAAGACCTCGCGCTCGCGCGCGGTCAGGCGGCCGTAGGGGTCGCCGAGGTCGCGTTCGGGGTGCTGCAGTTGCTCGGCCAGCGCGCGCGCCGCCTGCGGGCCGAAGTAGCCGTGGCCGGCGTGCACGCCGCGCACCGCGGCCAACAACTCGGAAGCCGCGCTGTCCTTGACCATGTAGCCGGAGGCGCCGACCCGCACCGCCTGCAGCACGTACTCGTTTTCCTGGTGCATGGTCAGCACCAGCACGCGGGTGTCGGGCAGGGCCTCGCACAAGCGGCGCACGACTTCGATGCCGTTCAAACGCGGCATGGAAATATCGGTGATGACCACGTCGGGCCGGGTCGCGACCGCCTTCTCCAGCGTTTCCAGGCCATCGGCGGCCTGGGCCACGACCTGGACGTCGCCTTCGGCCTGCAACAGGCCGACCAAACTCTCCCGGACCATGGTGTGGTCGTCTGCGATCAGTACCCGCACGGTCTTGGTCCCCATGGCGCTTACGCTGCTCGTGTGTCCGGCGCTCGTCAAGCACCGGTGTTCAGGGAGGCGACAGGGGCACGCGCGCGCTCAGGCGCAAGCCCTCGCCGGGCGCGCCGCGCAATTGCAGCACGCCGCCGTACAGACGCAATCGCTCGCGCATGCCGCTTAGACCGCTGCCGCCCGCTTGCAGCGCTTGTTCGGGTTCGCAGCCGCGGCCGTCGTCGTGCACGCGCAACTGCAATCCTCCGTCGCGCGTGGTCAGCTGCACGTGAATATGCGCCGCGCCGGAGTGTTTGGCGGCGTTGTTGAGCGCTTCCTGGGCGACGCGAAACAACAGAGTCTGCAATTCGCCATCCAGAGTGGGTAGCGAATCCACATCGAGGTCGATGCGCGCGCCACTGGCTTCGGCCTGGCTGCGCACCAGCCAGCGCAGCGCGGCTTCCAGGCCCAGATCGTCGAGGATGGGCGGGCGCAACAGGCGCGAGAGTTCGCGCGTGTCCTGCAAGGTGTCGCCGCACAGCGCCAGCGCGGTGGCCAGTGCGGCGCGCGCGTCGACGCGGTCGGCGGGCAGGGCATCGTCGAGTTGACCCAGGCGGTGCTTGAGCACGGTCAGGTTCTGGCCGATGCCGTCGTGCAGTTCGCGCGCCAGACGGCGACGCTCGTCCTCCTGCACGCGCCACACCGCACGCCCGAGGCGGCGGAATTCGCGCTCGTTGCGTTCCAGCCGTTCCAGCAGTTCCCGGTATTGCTGACGCAAGCTGGAGAGCTCGTCCATGGCCGCGGCTCAGGGTTTGCGCGCCGGATCCAGCCGGGCGATCTGCGGCGCGGCTTCGAAGCCGCCGAGCAGGTTGGCGGGCATGCGTTCGCGCACGCGCCGCAGCGCGGCCACGGCGTCGTCGCGTGCGTTCGCGGCGGCGCCGGCGTCGCCGGCCTGGCTCAGGGCTTGCGCGCCCAGTTCGTGCAGGCGGTAGGCGCCGGCGTAGTCGCCGCGCCGTAGCAGCGGCAGCACTTCGCGGTAGCGCTTGGTCGCGCCGTCCGGATCGCGCGCGGCCAGGGCCTGGGCGATCGCGACTTCCGACCAATCCAGGCGCAGCGCGACGTGGCCCAGCGCCGCGACTTCGGTGCCGAGCGCGGAGGCGTTGGCGCCGGCCTTCACCGCTTCCAGGCCGACCTGCAGACGCAGCAGGCGCACACCGGATGCGTCCGCGTAGCGGCGCGCCTGGGCCAGGTGCTGCGCGGCCGCCTTGGCGTCGCCGCCCTGGCGCGCGAGTTCGGCGCGCAGCAGGCCGTCGATGCCGCGCTGCTCGGCCGGCGCCTGCGCGACCGATGCGGCGATCGCGTCCAGCGCCCGCAGCGCGTCGGCATCGGCGCCGGTGGCGATCAAGGTTTGCGCGCGCAACAAGCCGGCGTCGGCGATGCCGCGCGGATCCTGGCGCTGACGGAACAGCGCTTCGGCCTTGCCGGCCTGGCTCAGCGCTTCGTCGTAGTGGCCCTGCATCAGCGCCAGTTCGGCCAGGTTGCGGCGGCTCACCGCGGCTTCCTCGATCATCTGCTCGCGCTCGGCATCGGTCAGCGCGCGCTCGAGTTGTTCGCGCGCGGCGCTCCATTGGCCGCGCGCGATCGCGAGCAGGCCGAGGTTCTGCAAGGTGCGGATGCGCCCGGTCTGGTCGCCGAGTTTTTCGTAGGCGCCGGCCGATTGCGAGAGATAGGCCTGGGCGTCGTCGTAGGCGCCGAGTTGGTAGTGGGCGAAGCCGATATCGTTGAGCGCCTGAGCGGTGCCCTGGGCGTCGCCGGTCTGCTGCCAGCCTTGCAGGGCGAGCCGGAACGCGGCCAACGCGGCCGGGTAGTCGCCGCGTTCCTCGGCGAGCAGGCCGAGTTCGTTGTCGACCGCGGCCAGGCCGTGGCGGTCGTCCAGGGCCAGGTGCAGTTTGCGCGCCTGCTCCAGACTGGCCGCGGCTTCGTCGTAACGGCCCGACAGCGACAGCACGTTGCCGAGGTTGCGCAGGCTGGTGGCCAGGCCGCGCCGGTTGCCGACCGCGCCGCGCAGTTCGACCGCCTTGCGGTATTGCTCCTGGGCGTGGTCGTTCTGGCCCAGGCGGCTGTAGCCGATGCCGAGCGCGTTGACGGTTTCGGCTTCGCCGTAGCGATTGCCGCTGCGCTTGTAGAGCACCAGCGCGCGCACCAGGTAATCGTCGACCGCGCGCCGCGCTTGACCGTGCAGGATCGAGAATTTGCCCAACTCGTACCAGGCGCGCGGATCGTTGGCGTCGCGCGCGGTCAGCGCCTGCAATTGCCCGACCGCGCCGGCGAGGTCGCCGCCGGCGCCCAGGGCGCGCCCGAGTTCGAGCTCGGCGCGGGTGTCGTCGGGTGTGGACTGCAGCTGCGCGCGCCACTCGCGTATGGCGCTTTCGGTATCGCCGTCGAGCAGGGCGCGTTCGGCGGCGAAGCGCCGGCGCAGCGCCGGCGGCGCGTCGGCCGCGACGCGTTGGCCGCGCTCGATCGCCTCGTAGGCGGCGTCGAGGTCGCCGATCGCCTGCGCCGATTCGGCCGCGCCCCACCAGGCCGACGCGAATCCGGGCGCGCTATCGGCGGATTTGCGGAACGCCGCCAGCGCTTCCACCGGCGCGCTGTCCTGGCGCGCGCGCAGGCCTTCGCCGTAGGCATCCAGCGCGGCCGCGGACGGCAGGTTCAGCGCGAGCGCGGCGCGCAGGCCCAGGTCGGCGCGGAAGCCCGGGTCCGCCGGCAGGGCCGCGAACGCGGCCTGCGGATCGGCGCCGCGGCCGGCGCTGCGATGGGCGACGCCGCGTTCGTCCGACAGTTCGGCTTCGGCCCGCCAGCCCTTCGCATCGGCGCGCAGGGTCACCCGCAGCACGCGGTCGGCGCCGACGGTGCGGCGCAGCGCGGCCGGATCGAGGCGGGCGCTGCCGGTGGGATCGAGTTGGCGCAGGGCTTGCTGGGTGCGGTCTTCGTCGACCACGGCCAAGCCGGGCACGCCGGACAAGGCGCTGCGCAATTGCGCGGCCAGGGCGGCGCGACGCGCGGGCGCGAGCGCGGCCTGGTCGGGCGCATCCAAGGGCAGCACCAGCAGGCGGTGCAGCGGCGCGACCGCGGCCACCCCTTCGGGCACCGGCGGAGTTTGCGCGCGCCACCATCCGATCCCGCCGACCGCGGCCAGTGCGAGCGCGGCGGCAGCCAGCCACAGCCGGCGACTGGGCCGGTAGTCGCGTGCGAGCTTGCGCTGATCGAGCACACGCACCACCTCGTCGGCGCTGCGCAGGCGGTGCGCCGGTTGCGGGCGCAGCAGGCGATCGACCAGGCGCGCCAACCACGGTGGCGTCTGCGGCCGTTGCCGGGTCACCGGCGCGGGCGCGCGCAGCATGCGCTGGGCGAGCACCTCGTGCACGGTGCCGCCGGCGAACGGCTGGGCGCCGGCGAGCATTTCGTAGAGGATCAGGCCCAGCGCGTAGAGATCGCTGCGCGCGTCCACGGTCTCGCCGCGCGCCTGTTCCGGCGACAGGTAGTCGGGCGTGCCGACCACCGCGCCGGACTGGGTCAGGCCGGTGCTGGCCAGCGAGCGGGCGACGCCGAAGTCGGTGATGCAGGCGTCGCCGGCGCGGTCCACCAGCACGTTGGCGGGTTTGAGGTCGCGATGGATCACGCCGCGCGCATGCGCAGCGCTCAGGCCTTCGGCGACTTGGCGCGCGATCCGGATCGTGTCTTCGATCGGCAGCGGGCCTTCGCGGTCCAGCTTGCGGTCCAGCGCCTCGCCGTCGATGTAGTCCATGCCGATCAGCCATTGGCCGCCGTGCTGGGCGAGGTCGTGGATGCGCACCACGCGCGGGCTGGAGACCTGGCGCGCCATCAGCAGTTCCTGGCGGAACCGCTCGAAGGCATCGGCGCGCGTGGCCAGTTCCGGACGCAGCAGCTTGATCGCGACCGCCACGTCCAAGGTGAGATCGGTGGCGCGATAAACCACGCCCATGCCACCGACGCCGAGCACCGCCTCGATTCGGAAGCGGCCGGCCAGCACCGTGCCGGGCGTCAGCCGCTGCTGCGCGTATAGCCCGGTAGCGGTTGGCGCGGAGGAATCGGTCATGGTGTGTTGCCGTGCGGGCCCGCCACTATCGTGCTCCAACGCGGGGCATCGTCCAATGCCTCCACGGCGCTGCGCGCGAGCAGCCACAGGGCCGCGCTCTCGGCGAAGGCGCTGAGCAGTTCCAGGTCGAACTGGGTGATCGGCTCGCCGGGGGTGCGGCGATCGGCGTAGATCGCGCCCAGGGTGCGCGGGCCGTCCAGCAAGGGCAGGCAGACCAGGCTTTTCAGGCCGCTGTCGACGATCGAGGCGCGTTCGGCGGCCCAGTCGCTGCGCGCGACCTCGTTGACCACCACCGGCAGGCGTTGGGCCAGCGCGCGTTCGACCGCGCCGAGGCTGCCGGAGAACACCCGCGCGCGCAGCGCGGCCGGGTCCAGTTCCACGCTGGCGCGTACCGCGTAGTCGCCGCCGCTGGCCAGCAGCAGGAAGCCGCGGCTGCAGTCGGCCAGTTCGACCACGCCGCGCAGCACTTCCTCGGGCAGGCGGGCATGATCGGATTCGGCTTCGACCCGGCGCGTGAGCGCGAGCGAGAAATCGCGGCGCTGCTGCTGGCGCAGGCGCAGGCCGTTGCTTTGGGCTTCGTTGAACTCGGCGAAGTCGCAATGCACGTCGCCGAAGCGCAGCCAGGACGGTACCGCCAGCGCCGCCGAGTCCTCGACCGCGATGCCGTCGACGTAGCTGCCGTTCTTGCTGCCCAAGTCGCGCAGCTGCCAGCGCTGGCCGTCGTGGCTGAGCTCGGCATGGGCGCGCGAGACCGAGGGATGTTCCAGCACCAGATCGCAATCGGCGGCGCGGCCGATGCGCAGACGCCCGCCCGCGGCGATCCAACGCGTGATCGCTGCGGTTTCGGGCGGGTAAGCGATCAGGCGCGCCGGCATGGGCGCATCTTAAGCGCGGCCGGCGGCCCTATTGCGAATGCGCATCACTGTCCGTAGTCGCGCTGGTAGATCACGCTGAAGCGCAGGGTCGCCGCACCCGCGATCAGCTCGCCGGCGTGGTTGGTCGTGCTGTGGTCTGCGCGCCATTCGTTGGACAGGGTGGTGCCGGCCTGTGACTGGGCCAGGCTGCGGATGCCGTCGACCGCGGCGATCGCGGCCGGGTAGTCGTCGTCGTCCAGCGCGTCTTCGGCGTCGTCCAGCAACGTGGTGTAGGCCGGCCGCAGCGCCACCGGTAGCAGCGCGACGCGGTTGCGCAGGCGCAGGATCTTCTCGTCGATGACCATGCCGGTCGGGCGCAGGTCGATCAGGATCAGGAACTGCGAAAAGCCGCCGTAAGTGCCGCGCGCACGCACGCTGCCCTGGGCGATCTCGTCGGTGATGTCCTGGAACGGCCCGCCCAGCGGCGCCTTGAACAGGCGCAGCGAACTGCCCAGCGCGTAGGGCAGGACGTGGGTGTGCAGCTCGAAGCGGCCGGTGCCCTGGAAGCGCAGGCCGCCGTTGGCCGGCGGCTCGACGGTGATCAGCACCGGCAGGGCCGCGGTCAGCGAGGTCAGGTTGAGATTGGGCAGCCGCCCCTGCAGCAGCGGGCTGAGCGGGCTGACTACCTTGGCGCCGATGCCGAGGCTGTTCGCGCTCAGGCCCTGGGCGTTCTCGAACTCCAGGCTCAAGTCCAGGATGGTCAGACCGGGCAGGCCGACGTAGGCGCTGGCCTCGTTGCCCGAGATGGTGACGTTGACCGGTAGCGATTGCGCGCTCGCCGGCCCTAATCCGCTCCACAGCACTGCCGCCAGCAGCGCGCTCCACGCCCACTTCGCCATGTCACACCCCCCGTGGACCGTGGCCCAGGTCGGCGTCCGCCGTGGGCGCAGACAGAGCAACGGCATGCGCCGAGCGTACTCCGCGTGGACCCCTCGCGTCTCTAGGGATTTTCCCCCATGACCTTTGGGCGTTCATCCGGATGGCCCGCTTCTGGGCCGGCCCGCCATGGTGCCGATGCCGGCCCGAACTCCGGCGCCGACCCGCCGAATTCATGGAGATCCGCCGCATGCATCGCAACCGCCGCAACTTCCTCAAGCTGTCCGCACTGGCCGTGGGCATGATGGCCAGCGGCATGGCCCTGGCCGGCGCCCATATCGACGCGGCCCTGAACCGCGTGCTGGGCACCGCCTCCGCGCTCGACAAGCTCGAGGTCGTGGTGTCCTACGACCAGGCCGGCCCGGTGCGCAGCACCCAATTGCAGGCCCTGCGCGCGCTCGGCATCGGCCAGGGCATCAGCATGCGCAACCTGCCGATCGCCGGCGCCCTGGCCACGCCGGCGCAGGTCCGCGCCCTGGCCCAGCGCAGCGACGTGCGCGCGATCCACCTCAACCGCAATCTGGAGTACTACAACCAGGAAGCGCGCGAACTGTCCGGGGTCAACCGGGTCCAGGCCAATCCTGGCGATTTCGGCCGCACCACGCCCTACACCGGGCGCGGGGTGACGGTGATGATCAACGACTCCGGCATCGACGCCACCCACGCCGATCTCAAGTACGGCGTGCGCGTGGTCCAGAACGTGCAGGCCTTGACCAATCTGCATTCGCGGCTGGATTTCCTGCCGGTGGTGGTGCTGGAGAACCAGCTCAATACCGACCTGGGCTCAGGCCACGGCACCCACTGCGCCGGTACCGTCGGCGGCAGCGGCGCGCAGTCGGCCGGCCTGTATCGCGGCGTCGCCACCGGCGCCGACCTGATCGGCTACGGCTCCGGCGCGGTGATCTCGATCCTGGACGCGGTCGGCGGCTACGACTACGCGATCAGCAAGCAGAACAGCTTCGCCTCGCCGATCCGGGTGATCTCCAATTCCTGGGGCAGCTCGGGTACGTTCGATCCCACCGATCCGGTCAACGTGGCCAGCTACGAGGCCTACAAGCGCGGCATCGTCAGCGTGTTCGCGGCCGGCAACGACGGCCCGGGCGCCAACACCCACAACCCCTACGCGCAGGCGCCGTGGGTGATCTCGGTCGGCGCCGGCAACAAGGACGGCACCCTGGCCGACTTCTCCTCGCGCGGCAATCCGGGCGAAAGCGCCAGCTTCACCATGCCCGACGGCGTCAGCTGGACCTACACCAACCAGCCCAGCATCGTCGCCACCGGCGTGGACATCGTTTCGACGCGCGCGCTGACCGGGGTGCTGCCCTTGCTGGCCGCGCAGCAGGATCTCTCGCTGGGCGCCAAGGCGCTGTCGTATACCCACATGAGCGGCACCTCGATGGCGACCCCGCACGTGGCCGGCATCGTCGCCCTGCTGCTGGAGGCCAATCCGTCGCTGAACCCGGCCGAGGTCAAGCAGATCCTCACCGCCACCGCCAATCCCATGCCCGGCCGGCTGCCGTTCGAGGTCGGCAGCGGCCATGTCGACGCCTACGAGGCCGCGCAGGTCGCGCAAGGCTACTGATCCCCCGGCTTTCCCGGCCAGGGACGGCCTGGGAACGCCTGCGAGCGTTTCTCTCCCACTCGCACTCTCCGCCGATTTAATCGGGGGCATCCGGGTCGTAGCGGATGCCCATTTTTTTGCCCGGGTTCGCCACGCCGCGCGCCGCGCCGCGCGGCATGGCCGCCCGCGGGCGCCCGCCGCGTTGGCGCCTCTAGAGCAGACGTGAACCTCATCGCATCCCCCTCGCCGATCCGGCGAGACTGGGCCCGGCCTACGCCGGGCCCTTTTTTGTCCGCCGGTCCGGGGTCAGGGCGTAGCGGGTTCCGGCCAGGTCTGCGGCACCTTGCGCAGATCGTCCAGGCGGTAGCCCAGCTCGCGCAGACGCGCCAGATGGCGCTGGTAGTCCGGCTCGGAAATGCTGGGGGTGCGCGCCATGATCCAGGCGTAGTCGCGCTTGCTGCGGCCGATGATGGTCTGGGAGTAGTCCGGGCTCAGGTAAACCACCACGTACTCGGCCTGGATCGGCCAGATGAACTGCATGCCCCAGATCGCGTTGCCGGTGCCGGCCTTGACCGTGCCGACCGGATGCATGGTTTCGACCGGGCGGTCGTAGCCGCCGTCGCGGTAGCGGAAACGGGTCAGGATCTTGCCGTCGTCCGCGCGCCGGTAGTTCTCGATCGCGTTGTAGGCCTCGCGTTCGGGGCGCGAGGGGATGTGGGCGATCACGTACCAGTCGCCCATGAAGCGATCCAGGTCGACCTCGGCCACCGGCGTGATCGGGCGTACATTGCCCGAGCAACCCGCGATCAGACTGGCGAGGATCAGCGCTATTCGATGTGCGGCCATGTATGCATGCCCCGTGGCGTTCAAGTGGAGGGATCGCGTACGAATCGGTAGTGCGCCACCAGCCATTCCTGGCCGTCGGCGTAACCGAACATTTCCGCGCAGGCCATCCAGAACATGCGCCAACGCTGGAACCACAGCCCGGCCTGGGCGCCGTAGGCCTCGCGCAGCGTCGCCATGACCTCGTCGCGGCGCAGGTCCTGGTTGCGCAGCCAATGGTTGGCGGTGCGCTGGTAGTGGCGGCCATCGACCTGCCAGCGCTGCTCGATGCGCAGTTCGTTCTGGAACCACAGCAAAGTATCCGCGGCCGGCATCAAGCCGCCGGTGAAGAAATGCCTGCCCATCCAGTTGTCCTCGCCCTGGGTCTCGAACGGATATAGCAGTTCGTGGTGGGCGAAGATGTGCACGAACAGCTTGCCGCCCGGCGCCAGCCAGCGCGAGATGCGCCGCATCAGCAGCTCGTAGTTGCGCATGTGCTCGAACATCTCCACCGACACGCAGCGGTCGTAGCGGCCTTCGGGCAGCTCCAACCGATTGACGTCCTGGGTCAGCACTTCGACATTGAACAGGCCGCGTTGGCGGCACTGCGCTTCGATATGCGCGCGCTGCGCCTGCGAGTTGGACACCGCGGTGATGCGCGCGTTCGGATAGCGTTCGGCCATCCACAGCGTCAACGAGCCCCAGCCGCAGCCCAGCTCGAGGATGCGCTGGCCGTCGCGCAGCTCGGCGCGTTCGCCGTACAGGGCCAGCATCGCGTCTTCGGCCTGGTCCAGGCTCTCGTCGCCGCGTTCGTAGTAGCAGCCCGAGTACTTCAGGCGGCGCCCCAGGCAGAGCTGGAAGAACGCCGGCGGCAGTTCGTAATGCTGAGCGTTGGCGGCGTCGGTATGGATGGCCACCGGGCTGCGTCGCAGCTGGTCTATGCGCTGCTGGTAGCGCTGCGCGCGCTGCTCCAGGCCGCCGCCGCGCTCCTCGCGCAGGCGCTGCGCGCACAAGCGACGGATGCCGGCGCGCAGCAGCGCGTCGGGCACCCAACCGCGTTCGGCCCAGCCCAGCGCGCCCGCGGCGGGCAGATCGTGTTCGAGTTCGTCGGCGACGGCGCTGCGGTTCATGGGGCGGTCCTCTTGTCGTTGTCGTCTTTGCGCGGAAACCAGGGAATCAGCATCGGCGTGCTGCGTTGATAGGCGCGGTAGTCCTCGCCGCGCGTGCGCAGCGCCTGCGCTTCGGTGTACGGCACGCCGCTGATCCAGCGCAGGAACACGTACATCACCACCGGCCCGCTCCAGGCCAGCCAGGCCCAGGGCGAGCCCACGGCCAGAGCCACGTAGGCGAACCAGTGGGTCCATTCGAAGAAGTAGTTGGGATGACGCGAGTAGCGCCATAAGCCGGCACGGCAGGTGCGGCCGCGGTTGCCGGGATCGGCGCGAAAGCGCGCGAGTTGATGGTCGGCGAGGGTTTCGCCGGCCACGCTCAGCACCCAGATCGCCACGCCCAGCGCCGACCACAGGGTGGGTTCGGTCACCGGGTTGCGCGCCACCGCCGCGAACGGCAGCGCGAACAGCACCACCAATGCGGCCTGGAATTGGAAGAACAGCCAGAACTTGCCCTGATGGCCCTGCCAATGCGCACGCAAATGCCGGTAGCGGCCGTCCTCGTCTTCGCTGCGCACGCGCTGCCACAGGTGCCAGGCCAGACGCAGTCCCCAGACTCCACCCAGCACGGCGAGCAATACGCGCGGCAGCGCGGCGCCATCGCCCAGGGCGGCCAGCAGCACGGCGCCGCCGCCCACGCCGGCGGCCCAGATCGCATCGACGATGCCGGCGTTCTCGCGCCGGCGCTGCCAGCGCCAACCCGCGCTCATCGCCAGCGCGGCGCCCAGCCATACCATCGCCAGCGGCCACCATGGATTCATCGATCCCTCCTTAGCAGCGGCGTGGTGACCGCGCCGTCGCTGCGTTCGATTCGTTGCGCCCAGCGCGCCAACAGCGTCAGCGCCACGGCCCAGCCGATGGCCAGGGCGAGCACGCCGGGCCAGACCGGCGGGGCGAAGGTCATCGCCTGCCAGCCGCGCGCCGCGCCCAGGTAGGCCAGCGGCGCGCCGATCGCGCCCAGCAGCGGCGCCAGCCACGCCCGCGTACGCAGGGCCGACAGCGACTGGGTCAGGGTCAGCGCGAACGCCGACCACAGCGCCAGGATCCACAGCGGGGCGCCGCCGGCCGGTAGCGCCGGCCGCGCGGCCGCGTAGACCGCCAGACCCGAGCCGGCCAGTCCGCCATCGACCAACACGCCCGCGACCACCGCCGCGACGACCAGCCGCCACTCGCGCGCGCGCCCCGGCATCGACAGCTGCCAGGCGACGAACAGCGCCGCGGCGATCGTGCCCGGCCACGGCGTGCCGCGACCGGCGCCGATCACGGCGGCGAACCAGACCAGTTGGTAACCGATCAGGTTGCTCCAGAAACTCACGCCGGCGTCTCCGCGCGGCGATCGTCCTGGCCTGGCCCCGGGCGGGCGAACAGCATCTGGGCGACGCCGATCGAGGCTTCGCGGAAGCCGCCTTCGCAATAGACCAGGTAGTACTCCCACATGCGGATGAAACGCTCGTCGTAGCCTTGCGCGCGCACTTGCGCGAGCTGGGCGAGGAAGCGCTGGCGCCAGGCCTGCAGGGTGCGCGCGTAGGAGTGGCCGTAATCGTCCAGGCGAATCAGGGCCAGATCGCTGCTGCGCGCCTTGGCCGCGAGCAGGGCGGCGATCGACGGTATGAAGCTGCCGGGGAAGACGTGGCGCTTGATGAAGTCGACCGAGCCCAGGGCCTGCGCATAGCGGTGGTCCTCGATCGTGATCGCCTGGACCAGCGCGCGCCCGCCCGGACGCAGCAGCCGGCCGATCTGGGCGAAGTAGCTGTCCAGGTAGGTCGCGCCGATCGCCTCGACCATCTCGATCGAGACCAGCTTGTCGTATTGCCCGCGCAGGTCGCGATAGTCCTGGCGCAGCACTTCGACCCGATCGCCCAGGCCGGCCTCGGCCACGCGCGCCTGGGCCAATGCGTATTGCTCGCCCGAGATCGTGGTGGTGGTGACGTGGCAACCGTAGTGGCGCGCCGCATGCACGGCGAAACCGCCCCAGCCGCTGCCGATCTCGATCACGCGGTCGCCCGGACCCAGTTCGAGCTTGCTGCAGATCAGGTCCAGCTTGCGCGCCGATGCGACTTCGAGGGTGTCGTCGTCGCCGTCCCACACCGCCGAGGAGTACATCAGGTCCGACGACAGGAACAGGGCGAAGAACTCGTTGCCGAGGTCGTAGTGAGCGGCGATGTTGCGGCGGCTGCCGGCGCGGGTGTTGCGGCGCAGGGCATGCCAGGCGCGCATCGCCATCCCGCCCAGGCGCGCGCCGCCGCGCTCCATGCCGTCCAGGCGTTC
Source organism: Lysobacter sp. Root983 (assembly GCF_001429345.1). Taxonomy (NCBI): domain Bacteria; kingdom Pseudomonadati; phylum Pseudomonadota; class Gammaproteobacteria; order Lysobacterales; family Lysobacteraceae; genus Lysobacter; species Lysobacter sp. Root983. Next base: position 1,327,669 of record NZ_LMJO01000001.1, on the reverse strand, counting down.
GCGATTGCGCACCAGCAAGCGGATCAGCGCGACCGGATCGTCGCAGTCCCAATAGCCTTCCATATAGGCTTCGCCCGCGCCGACGCTGCCGTTGCTGGCGACCGCGTGGTAGAAGCGCGGATCGCGCACGCTCAGGTGTACCTGCAATTGCGGCCGCTGCGCCGCCGGCAGGCCGAACTCGACGCGGCCTAGCGCGTCCTCCAGCACCAGTCGGCCGTGTTCCAGGCCGCGCATCTGGGCGAGCAAACGCTTGCGCAGGAAGCGCGTGCCGGCGCCGTAGCCCGCGGCCGGGCGCTGGAGTGCGGATGCGGTGGTGTTCATGGCGGTCCTCGCTGCAAATCGGGATGGTCGTAAACGGGGTTGCGCTTCAGCCACAGCCGCAGCGCCTGCCAATGGATCGCGCCGACCACGCTGGCGGTCATCAGCGGGTAGCGCCACAGCACGCGCGCGAGTGCGCCGGCGTCCAGGGCGCGGCGCTGCAGATGCAGGCCGGCGTCGAACTCGACGCCGGCCGCGTCGCGCACCTGCATGCGTACATGCAGATCGCTGGCGGGCGGGGTGAAGCGCCAGTCGTAGCGGCGCTGCATCGGCATGAAGGGCGAGACGTGGAAGCGCTTGTCGAAGGCCCAGCTCAGGGCGCGTCCGCGCCGCTGCGCATCGCGCACCGGCAGCACATAGGCATGGCGCTCGCGCCAGGGCGTGTTGGTGATCTCGGCCAGCACGCAATCCAGCGCGCCGTCGGCGTCGTGGCAGTAGTAGAAGCTGACTGGGTTGAAGACGTAACCGGCGTAGCGCAGGTGGGTGAGCAGGCGGATCGGTCCCAGCGGGCGGCGGCCGCCGACCTGTTCGACGCGCCGGCGCACGGCTTCGTCCAGCGGCAGGGCGGCGGGCCCGAGGTAGTCGCTGCGGCGGAACTCGGCCAGGTTGCGCCGCCCCACCGACCACAGCCGCCGGCCGGCGAACACGCGGTCGAGTTCGGACAGGTCCAGGTAGAGCTGGGCGATGCGGTATTCGAAGCGATGCGCATGCGGACGGAAGCGGCGATGGCGCACCACACCCTCGTAAACCGCGCTGTGCAGGGGCGCGTCGGCGCCGTTCACGCGGCCAGCTCCGCCATGACCGGCGCATCGACGGCGCTGTCGACTGCCGCCGTCGCCGCAGCCTCCCAGGGCGCATCCAAGGCCTGCGCAACCTCGACCGCGCTGCGCATGCCGTCTTCATGAAAGCCCCAACCCCAGTACGCGCCCGCGAACCAGGTGCGGCGGCGGCCCTGGATCTCGGACTTGCGCGCCTGCGCGGCGACCGAGGCGTGGCTGTAGACCGGATGCGCGTACCGCAGCCGGCGCAGCACGCGCGCGGGATCGATCGCGGCGCTGCGGTTGAGGGTGACCACGAACGGCTCGGGCGAGTCGATGCCCTGCAGCAGGTTCATGCAGTAGCTGACCGTGCAAGCCTCGCCGGGGTCGCGCGGCACGCAGGCGTTCCATGCGGCCCAGGCTTTGCGATGGCGCGGCAGCACCGCGGCATCGGTGTGCAGCAGGGCTTCGTTGGCCTGGTAGGGAATCGCGCCGAGGATCTCGCGCTCGCGCGGATCGGCGTCGGCGAGCAGGGCCAGGGCCTGGTCGCTGTGGCAGGCCAGCACGGCGTGATCGTAGCGCTCGCTGCCGTGGATGCTCTCGATCTCGACCGCTTCGGCGTCGCGGCGCAGGGCGCGTACCGCGCAGCCCAGGCGTTCGCGCACGCGCCAGCCGGCGCGCATGGCATCGACGTAACGCGCCGAGCCGCCGCGCACCACCGCCCACTGCGGCCGTCCCGCCACTTGCAGCATCTGGTGGTTGGCCATGAAGCGAACCAGATAGCGCGCGGGAAACGCCAGCACCGCCGAACTCGGCGCCGACCACAAGGCCGACGCCATCGGCACCAGATGTTCGTCGCGGAAGGCGGCGCCGTAGCGGTGCTCGGACAGATACTCTCCCAGCGTCGGTCCGTCGCCTTCGCCGTCCAGCAGCGCCGGCGCCTGCCGGTAGAAGCGCAGCAGGTCGGCGACCATGCCCAGGAAGCGCGGCGATGCCAGGTTGCGGCGCTGGCAGAACAGCGCGTCCAGGGTCGAGGCGTTGTATTCCAGCCCGCTGGCTTCGTTGCGCACCGAGAAGCTCATCGTGGTCGCCTGTGTCGCCACCCCGAGTTCGCCGAACAGCCGGGTGAGCAGCGGATAGTGGCGCGGGTTGTGGACGATGAAGCCGCTGTCGATCGCGTAGCGGCGACCGTGCAGCTCGATGTCGTGGGTATGGGTATGCCCGCCGAGATAATCGTTGCTCTCGAACAGGGTCACGTCATGCCGGCGCGACAGCAGCCAGGCCGAAGCCAGGCCGGCGATGCCCGATCCGATCACCGCGATGCGCACGGCTCAGCCCCGCGCCTTGGCCGCGACCCAGGCCGGAATCGGCTTGAGGTCGCGCACCAGGCCCAGCGCGGCCATCGTGCGCAGGGCGTACCAGGTCAGATCGATTTCCCACCAGCGAAAGCCCTGGCGCACCGTGCCGGGAAAGAAATGGTGGTTGTTGTGCCAACCCTCGCCGAAGGTGATCAACGCGAGCCAGAAGTTGTTGCGGCTGTCGTCGGCGGTGTCGAAGCGGCGCGTGCCGTAGCGATGGGCGAGCGAGTTGATCGTCACTGTGCAGTGGAACAGCACCGTGGTCGAGACGAAGAAGCCCCAGACCAGCATCTGGCCGCCGCTGGTGCCCAGGCCCGGCGCGTAGCGCTGCAGCAGCGCGCCCACGCCGTACAGCGCGGCCGCCAGTGCCACCGGCACCGCGGTGTCGTAGCGGTCCAGCCAGCGCAGTTCCGGGTAGCGCGCCAGGTCGGGCACGCGCGTCAGATCGGTGCGGAACGCGTGCGGGGTCAGGAACCAGCCGACGTGGCTCCACAGGAAGCCGTGCACGCGGGGCGAATGCGGATCCAGCGCGGTCTCGGTGTGGCGATGGTGGTTGCGATGGTGCGCGGCCCACCACAGCGGCCCGCGTTGCACGCAGGAAGCGCCGATCAGGGCGAACAAAAATTGCACCGCGCGCGAAGTGCGGAACGTGCGGTGCGAGAAGTAGCGGTGATAGAACGCGGTCAAGGCGAACATGCGCAGGGCGTACAACGCCGCCGCCACGACCAGCGCGATCGGCGAGACGCCGACCCAGAACACCGCCACACAGGCCAAATGCATGGCCAGAAACGGCGAGGCGCGCAGCCAGTCGATGCGCTCCTCGCGATTGTGCGGGTCGCCGTCGTCGCCCGCGCTGGTATCGATCCAGCGCCACAACACCGACCAGCGACGCCGGGGCGCGGGCGTGTCCGACGCTACGGCGCTGGCGGTGGAAGACGTGGACGGCGGCTGCGGCATGGAACTCTCCCGATGAGCGTGTCATCAGGAGGTACGGGGCCGCGCCCGCGGCGGATGCACCGCCGCGATCAGATCGTCTGCAGACCGCCCTTGGCGACGATGGGGCCGGTGGGAATGCCCTGCGGCGCGCCGCCCGCCGGTTCCAGGGTGATGGCCAGGGTCGAGCCGGGCTTGAGCGCGCGCAGCAGGTCGCTGGGCACCGCGACCGTATGCGCCTTGTCGATCGAGACCAGGCCCAGAGAGCGCGGCGCTTCGCCGGCGGGGATCAGCCACAGCTCGGGCACGCGGCCCTGGGCATCGGCGGGCGCGGGCACCGGCACCATCAGGACCTTGCCCTGCTTGATGTCCAGCGAGGCCAGCCAGCCCGGCGAGCCGTCGTCGTGGGCCAGGGTGGTGACCGGCTTGGCCTGCTCGGCCGGCTCCACCGCGATCGGCGGCGTCGCGGGCGGCGTCGGCGTTGGCGTCTGCGGCACGCGGCCCACGAATAGCGCCGCCAGCGCCGCCGCGGCGGCGACCGCGGTCGCGGCGCGCCAGAAGCCGAGGTTCTGCCAGACCCCTCGGGGTTGCTCGCCTACCGGCGACCAGCCCAGGTGCGTGCGCAGGCGCGGCCACAGGTGCGCCGGCACGTCGACCGGCGCGATCTCGTCCAACAGGGTGGCCAGGCGCCGCTCCCAATCCGCCACCGCGCGCGCGAACTCCGGGTCGGCGGCGATGCGCGCTTGCGCTTGCCTGCGTTGCTGCGCATCCAGCACGCCCAGCACGTACTCGCCGGCGTGCACATCCGAATCGGGCGGCTCCGGCCCGGTGTCGTCGTCGAAGCGGGGGTCTTGGGCGCTCATGATTCCAGGCACGCCCGCAGTTGGCTCAGACCGCGTCGGATCCAGCTCTTGACCGAACCCAGCGGCGAGCCGATCCGGGCCGCCAGCTCCTCATAGGTGGCGCCGTCGAAGAAGGCGGTGCGGATCAACGCGCGACGGCGCGATTCCAGCCGCTGCATGCAGATTTCCAGCCGGCTCTGATCGTTCGCGGCCTCGGCCTGCTGCAGCGGCGTGGCGGCGTGATCGACGATTTCGTCGGCCAGTTCGATCGGGGCCATGCGCTGCGGCGCCGGCAGCGTACGGGCGCGGTCGATGGCCTTGTTGCGCGCGACCATCGCCAGCCAGGTGATCGCGCTGGCGCGTCCGGCATCGAACTGCACGGCCTTGCGCCAGACGCTGGCGTAGACCTCCTGCAACACGTCTTCGGCTTCCGCGCGGTCGGCCAACACGCGCAGGCAGACCCCCAGCAGCTTGCCGGAGGTGGCGCGGTAGAGCGCTTCGAACGCACCGGTATCGCCGCCGGCGACCTCGCTCAGCAGGCCGTCGAGGCGTTCGCTTTCCGGTGTGCGCTGGCGTTGCGGAGACTCGGGCATTCCTGCACCTGTGGATACCAAGCTGATCGGAGTCGCGGCGCCAACCGCATCGCCAGGCGACATGCGGCGGCGACGCGCGGAGGGGAGCGGCGCGACTATATGCCATCGACGCCGGCCTCGCGGTGAAGGCGGCGCGCAGGGCAAGGCTTGGCTGGGCAGGGCGCGCCTCATACCGAGGGCGATCCCGTGCCGCAGCTGCGCACCAGGGGCATGGCGGCGGCGCGCTCGATTTCGGCGCGGGTCGCGTCGCGGGCGACGGTGTCGGCGGGGAAGGCGATGCGCACATCGAGATAGCGGCCGCGACGATCGCGGATGGTGCCGATGCCGCGGAATTCCAGCAGACGCCGGTCCGCGTCGGCGTAGGTCAGTTCGATGGCGGGTATCGCGAAGCCGTACCAGCGGTCCAGCGTCATGCGCAGGCGCTGCGCCGCGCGGCCGTCCACGCGCACCGGCTTGGCGGCGGCGAGCTGGAGGTCGAGGAACTCGAAGCGGCTGGGCAGCAGGAACGGGATCGCGATCGCTCGGCCTTGCGAGAGCGCGTCCCAGCGCGACCGCACCATGGCGTCGAATCCGGCGTCGATGACCGCGTCGCGCGGCAGTTTCAGGGCCCGCGTGCGCAAGGGCGCGCGCGCGTCGTCCTGCACGTACACCTCGCGGCCGCCGCCCCGGCTGCGCACGCCTTCGCGGTAGCCGTCGCGGCCGTCGTTGAAGTCGAAATCGGGCGCCGCGGCCTGGGCGCCATCGATCACGCGCTTGCGTGCGAACGCTTGGCCGTCGGGGCAGCGGTACAGCACCAGCCGCTGCGCGGTCTGGTCGTCGGCATAGCGCCAATGGGTCTCCCGGTAGAGCAGGCGGGCGCCGTCGCGGGCGTAGGCCAGACCGTCGTAGCGCTCGATCGGGCCCGCGCCGGCCGCGCCGCAGGCGCAGCCCAGCAGGCCGAAGACGGCGATACGCCGCAAAGGGTGGGGTCGACGGGCCATGGGCGCTCGCTCGTTGGTAGCCATGCGGGTCTATACGAGGCGGGGCCGGAAATTGATGCAGGCGGCCGGGCCGGGCGTTGGCGGCGTGTCCAGCTGTGGATAAGTGCCCCGGGGGCCGTTTCGATCCGATGCCCGCGGAGGGCATTTCGTCGTACATCGCAGGCGCAGCGCAGCGGGTTCGGCCGATGGATCGGATCGGACGGGCTATAGCGAAACTGGACATTTCGCCGCGATCTGCGATTCATTGCGGATGCGGCACGCGCCCTGTTTTCGAAGGCTGTGCAAACGATGTTCGAGTCTTCCACAAGAACGGTGACCTAATGCGTGCGTGGCGAATCCTGGCCGTTTCTTTGATCGGCAGCCTGCTGCTGGGCTGCGCCGCGCAGTTGGTCGATTCCGAGGATATCTGGGGCGACATCCGGCCAGGGCAGAACTATGCGCCCGCCTCCAGGATGATCGACGGCTGGTACGCGGTCGAAGCGATCGACGAGCGGACGTTCGCCATCAACGAGCCGAAGTCCGAGCAGTACAACACCTCCTATCTGATCGTCGGCAGCACCCGCGCGATCATGTTCGACGCCGGTTGCGGCGAACGGCCCGCCGGATCGAAATCCATGCGCGAGGTGGCGGGGAGTCTGACCGACAAACCCGTCACCCTGATCCTGTCGCACCACCATTATGACCACACCGGCGACGCGGCCACCTTCGAAGACGGCGTCACCCTGGTCGACCGGCCGGAGATACGCGCACGCATCGACGACGGCCGCTACACCATCGGCGCGCTCGAGAGCGGCGGCGCGGTTCCGCCGCCGTTGAAAATCGCGGGCTTCGTCAAGGATGGCGACACGATCGATCTCGGCGACCGCCAGCTGTCGGCGTACAACCTGCCGGGCCATACCAACGAGAGCGTGGTGTTGGTCGATCGCGCGCGCAATCTCGCCTTCACCGGCGACCACGTCTACCAGCACCTGGGCGGGATCGTGGCGATGACGCCGCAGTCTGATCTGCCGATCTACAAGGCGAATGTCGACCGCCTGTTGGCGCTGACCGATGCCAAGACGCGCTACCTCGGCGCCCACGGCGATCCGCACTTCGATCGCGCCTGGGTGAGCTTGATCGACAGCGAGCTGGGCAAGATGGTGGCCGGCACCGCGACCTACCGCTACGCCAGTCACTACCTGGTGCCCGGCAAGATGCCGCTGCGGGTGCTGCAGAACGGCGACCTTTACATCTACACGACGCCCTTGGTCGACCCGTCGCTGTTCTGGTCCAAATGGAGCTTGCTGGCGATCGTAGCGGCGCTGTCGCTCGCGCTGTATCTGGTGGCTCGGCTGTTCCGGCGGCTGCGTGGCGGATCGCGATCCCGTTCGGAGACCTGATCGCCCCGCCGATGGGCGCGCCGCGCGCGCGGCCGGTCTGTCGGGCGTGGCAGCGCCTGTCGCGGCGCGATGTCGGGAGTCGTTGCGAGACCGCCGGCCGGGCAGGGGATAGGGCGTGACGGGCGAGGTCGGAGCCATCGGCCGATCCGGCCCCACAAACAGAAAACCCCGCAGGGCGGGCGCCATGCGGGGTTGACGGTTCAAGGCTTGCGAAATGGTGGCCGGGGAGGGAATCGAACCCCCGACACGGGGATTTTCAATCCCCTGCTCTACCAACTGAGCTACCCGGCCATTTCACGGCAGGCCGTGATGAGGAGCGGCATGATACGGAGCGCCGGACGATCTGGCAAGCCGCATGTGCGCTGAACGGTTTGCGCGGGGTCCCGCGCAGCGTGCCGGCGGCGGCGCATGATGGTGCCAGGCCTTCAGGCAAGGACTCGTAGGCATGGACTGTACGCCGCAAACAGGAGCCGCCATGAAACGCATTCTCTATGCAGTATCCGCCGCGCTGACGCTGTTCGCGATGAGCGCTTGCGCGACCGATCCCAAGATGCGCGACGCCGATCGTCTGGCCTTGTATCGCGCCCATGCCGGCGAGCCGGTGCCCGCGTTCCAGTACTACGGCCGCCTCGACGGCTGGACCCCGTTGGGCGACAGCGCGCTGGCGGTGTGGACGCGGCCGAACCAAGCCTATCTGCTGGAACTGCAGGGCCGCTGCTCGGACCTGGACTTCGCCTCGGCGATCACGGTCAGCAGCCAGGCCGGGCGGGTCTATTCGCGCTTCGACAAGGTGATGGTGCTGGGCCAGGGCGCGCTGCCGTTCCCCTGCCATATCGGCCAGATCCGCCCGCTCGACGTCAAGGCGATCAAGCAGGCGCAGCGCGACCGGCGTTCGGCCGGCTCGATGCCGGAAAGCCGCGACGACGGCGTGACGCCGCAGGACGGCAAGTAGGCCGGGCAACGGCGCCGGTCAGCTCTCCGGCGCCACGTAGCCGGCCGGCTTGTCGGCGCCGCCGGCGAACAGGAACTTCTCCATCTCCGCTTCCAGGAAGGCGCGGTGCTTGGGGTCCAGCGGCGACAGGCGGTTTTCGTTGATCAGCATGGTCTGATGCGCGAGCCAGGCGGCCCAGGCGGTCTTGCCGATGTGCGCGTACACGCGCTTGCCGAGTGCGCCGGGCCAGGGCACGAAGTCCAGGCCGTCGGTGTCGCGGTGTTCGTATTCGCAATGGACGGTGCGTGGCATCGGAGTTCCTGATTGGCGGCTCGCGGCGCAAGCCGCGGGCGTGAAAGGATGGAGCGGGCCGGATTCGAACGCGCGCGCGTCAGGCGTCGCTTTCCAGCAGCTTGCGGATCGGCGCGGGGATGCCCAGTTCGGACAACTCGGCGCGCGCGACCCAGCGCAGGCCGTCATTGTCGCCCACCGCGTCGCGCAGGGCGATGCCGCGCCAGCGCAGCGGCTGCAGTTCCAGCTTGTAGTGGCTGAAGGCGTGCGCGATCGGCGCCAGGCGCTGGGCGGCGGCGAAATCGCCGTGCGCGTGCGCGCCGAACCAGGCCTGCGCCGCCGCGTCGTCCTCGGCTTGCGGCAGCGTCCACAGCGAGGCCCAGATGCCGACCGGCGGGCGCCGCTGCAGCAACACGCGCGCCTGCGCGTCCTGCAGCCACAGCACCTGCGCATGGCGTTGCGGCACGGCCTTGCCGGGCTTGGGCGTGGGCAACTCCGCGACCCGGCCTTCGCGGCGGGCGACGCAGTCGTCCTGCAGCGGGCACAGCACGCAGGCCGGATCGGCGCGCGTGCACAGGGTCGCGCCCAGGTCCATCTGGGCCTGGGTGTAGTCGGCCAGGCGCGTATCCGGCAGATCGGGACTGGCGACGTGGCGTTCGGCCAGCGCCCACAACTGTTTTTCCACCGCCGGCAGGCCGGGATAACCGTCGATGCCGTGGTAACGGCTGAGCACGCGTTTGACGTTGCCGTCGAGGATGGCGTGGCGGTCGTTCCAGGCCTGCGACAGGATCGCCGCGGCGGTGCTGCGGCCGATGCCGGGCAGGGCGGTCAGCGCGTCGAGATCGCGCGGCAGTTCGCCGCCGTGCCGCTCGACGCAGCGTTGGGCGGCCGCGTGCAGATTGCGCGCGCGGGCGTAGTAGCCCAGCCCCGACCACAGCGCGAGGACTTGGTCCTGCGAGGCGGCCGCGAGTTCCGGCAGGGTCGGCAGGGCGGCGACGAAACGTTCGAAGTAGGGCGCGGCGGTCTTGACCTGGGTCTGCTGCAGCATGATTTCCGACAGCCACACCCGGTACGGCGTGCGCGGATGCTGCCAGGGCAGGTCGTGGCGGCCGCAGACGTCGAACCAGCGCAGCAGCCGGCTCGCGAATGCATCCGCGTGCGCGCCCGCGGCAACGGGCGCGGCGGCGGGTTTGGCGCGCGCGGCGCGGCTCACGGCAGGTCCTCGTCGCCGAGTTCGATCTCGACCGCTTCGAGGGTGGCGCCGGAGATTTCCAGCTTGGGCGTGCGCAGCTTGGCGCGCAGCGGCGGCAACGGCGCGCCGCGTTCGCCGGCCTCGATCCAGGCCAGCACCGCGGGCAGGCGGAACTCGCTGTCGGCCTGGGTCTGGCCGCGGCTCAGGCGCAGGCCGATGGTTTCCGACAGGTCCGGGCGGCCGACGTAGCGCAGTTCGAACGGCAAGGGCGCGGAGGTGTCGTCCAGCGGCGCCGGCAGCGCCGGCCAGGCCTGCGGCCACTGCGCCAGCCGACCGTCCAGTTGCAGCACCAGCCGCCGACCCAGCGCGAGCGCGCCGGTCGCGTCCAGCGTCGGGATCGGATTGCTTGCGTCGCCGCGCGCGCGCAGCGCCAGCGCCACGGGTTCCAGCGACCACACCGCCTCGTCGAACTTGAGCGGGCCGTGCAGGCCCAACGCGAACGGCAGGCGGGTATCGCCGGATTCGTAGCTGGCCGCCGCGCCCAGCAACGCCGGCACGATGGTGAGTTCGTCGTCGCCGATGCGCAGCGGCCCGGACAGGGCTACCGTCGCCGGCAATCGCCAGCCGCTTTGCTCGATCGCGATGCGACCGTTGGCGCCCAGCCCGGCCGCCGGCGCGGGCCGCGACAAAGCGACGGCGAGATCGAACGGGATCGCCATCGGCGCGTCCAGATAGCGGCCGCGCAGACGCGCGCGCACGGGACGATCCGGATACAGCGCGGGCAGCTCGGCCTGGATGCCCTCGATGCGCCAGTCGTGGTTGACGATGCGGCCGTCGACGATGCGCAGGCCGTCGGTGAGGGTGGGAATGCGGGTTTGCGGCGACGGCGGCCGGCTCGCCAGCCAGTGCTGCAGCGCCGGCAGATCCAACAGCGGCGCGTCGAGTTCGATGCGTTCGACCGTGAGCTGATCGCCGCGGCTGCGCAGGGTCGACCACGGCAGCGACAACTGGATTCGTTTCGCGCTGAGCAGCGGCGTGGCGGCGCCGGGCTCGCGCACGATCACCTCGCGCACCAGCAGCATCGGCGTGCCGCGCAAGCGGTATTCGCTGACGCCGGCGGCGCTGATCTCCAGCCCCAGCGCGGCGCCGGCGCGGTCGAGGATCAATGCCGCCGCACGCTGCGGGCGCGAGATCCAGACCAGCGCGAGCACGCTCAGCAAGCCCAGCGCGGCGAACGCGAACAACCAGCGGCGCGCGCGGCGCGGCGCCGGTTTGGCGGCGGGGTTGGCGCTGTCGGCGACCATGCGCGCGCCGGCGGCCGGGCTCAGGCGCCTAGCGCTTCGGGCAGCAGGGCGTCGACGAAGGCCTCGGCGTCGAACACGCGCAGGTCTTCCGGGCGCTCGCCGATGCCGGCGTAACGGATCGGTATGCCGAACTCGCGCGCCAGCGCGAACACCACGCCGCCCTTGGCGGTGCCGTCCAGCTTGGTCACCACCAGGCCGGTCACGCCGACTGCGGCGTGGAACTGGCGCAGCTGCGACAAGGCGTTCTGGCCGGTGGTGCCGTCGATCACCATCAGCACTTCGTGCGGCGCGTCGGGATCGACCTTCTGCAGCACGCGCTTGATCTTGCCCAGTTCGGCCATCAGGCCCTGCTGGGTGTGCAGGCGGCCGGCGGTATCGGCGATCAACACTTCGGTGCCGCGCGCCTTGGCCGCCTGCAGCGCGTCGAACGCGACCGAGGCCGCATCGGCGTTCTGGCCCTGCGCGATCACCGGCACGCCGTTGCGCTCGCCCCAGGCCTGCAGCTGCGCGACCGCGGCGGCGCGGAAGGTGTCGCCGGCGGCCAGCATCAGGGCGCGGTTCTCGTCGCGGAAGCGCTTGGCGAGCTTGCCGATGGTGGTGGTTTTGCCGACGCCGTTGACGCCCACGGTCAGCAGCACGAACGGGCGCGCGGCCGGGTCGATGCGCAGCGGCTGCGCGACCGGGCGCAGCAGGGCGATCAGGTCGGCGCGCAGGGCGGCGAGCAAGGCCGGGGCGTCGGCGAATTCGCGCGCCTTCATGCGCCGGCGCAGGCTTTCGATGAGCTGGGTGGTCGCGGTCACGCCGACGTCGGCGGTGATCAGCGCGGTTTCGATCTCGTCCAGCAGGTCGTCGTCGAGCTTGGGATTGCGCGAGAACAATCCGCCCAGGCTGCGCGCGAACGCGCTGCCGCGCAGGCGCTCGCGCCAACCGGGCTTGCCGGCGCTGGCGGGCGGGGTGGCCGGTTCGGCCGCCACCGCCTGGGCGACGTCGGCGTCGACCTCGAGCGCGGCGGCGATCACTTCGGCCGGCACCGGTTCGACGGCGGCGGCCACGGGCTCGACCGCGACGGGTTCGGCCGCGATGGGCTCGACCGCGACGGGTTCGGCAGGAGCGTGCGCGTCGGGCTGCGCGGACGGGAATGCGGCGGCCAGTTCCTCGGTGCTGAGGCGGGGTTGGCTGGCGGAGGTTTCGGGCTTCTTGCGGCGGAAAAAACCGATCATCGGGGGGAAGCGTCACGAATGCGCGAGAATGCGCACATGCTAGCACCGGCCCCCGCACGCTCCCGATGAACAAACCCACCGCAGGCCGGCCCACGCGCGCCGGCGCAGCCCCCGGGCGCATCCGCATCATCGGCGGCCGCTGGCGCGGCACCCGTCTGGACGTGGCCGATGCGCCGGGCTTGCGCCCGACCTCCGACCGCGTGCGCGAGACCTTGTTCAACTGGCTGGGCCCGGTCTTGCCCGGCGCGCGCGTGCTCGACCTGTTCGCCGGCACCGGCGCGCTCGGCCTGGAGGCGTTGTCGCGCGGCGCCGCCGCCGCGACCCTGGTCGAACGCGACCCGGCCCTGGCCGCGGCCCTGCGCGCGACCGCGGCGCGCCTGCCCGGCGGCGAAGCCGCGCAGGTGGTGCAGGCCGATGCCCTGGCCTGGCTGGGCGCGCAGGCCGACGCCGGCTACGACCTGGCCTTCGTCGACCCGCCGTTCGCGGCCGATTTGTGGGACGCGGTCTGGCCGGCGCTGTTGCCGAAGCTGTCCGCCGGCGCCTGGCTGTACGTCGAGGCCCCGCAGGGCACGACGCCTGCGCTGCCGCCAGACTGGCTGCGCCATCGCGAGGGCGGCACGCGCGAGGTCAGCTACGCCCTGTACCGGCAGCGTTCGGCCTAGGCGCGGGTCCGCAGCCGCCGGCCTGGAATGCCGCGGCGCCCGGTCGCGGTCGCAACGGGCCCTGCGAATGCGCCCGACTGCTACACTTCGTTCCGTCCCGACGGACGCGTCGCGACGGTAGCGTTGCCCCAGGGCCCGCGCCGGCGCGCCTCCGCCGCCTTCCGCCAGCAGACGCGAACGATCACTCCATGAGCGTGGCCCGTACTCGAATCGCCGTCTATCCCGGCACCTTCGATCCGATCACCAACGGCCACATCGACCTAGTCGACCGCGCCGCCCCGCTGTTCGAACGCATGATCATCGGCGTGGCCGCCAGCCCCGGCAAAGGCCCGGCGCTGTCTCTGGAACTGCGCGTGGAACTGGCGCGCCAGGCGGTGGCCCATCACCCGCATATCGAAGTCCGCGGTTTCGACTGCCTGCTCGCGCATTTCGTCGCCGAAGTCGGCGGCGGCGTGCTGCTGCGCGGCCTGCGCGCGGTGTCGGACTTCGAATACGAATTCCAGCTGGCGAGCATGAATCGCCACCTGATCCCGGAGGTGGAGACGTTGTTCCTCACCCCGGCCGAGCAGTACGGATTCATTTCCTCGTCGCTGGTACGCGAGATCGCCCGCCTCGGCGGCGACGTCTCCGGGTTCGTGCCACCGGCGGTAGCCGAAGCGTTGCAGGCCGAATGGCAGCGCAATCAGAAACGATGACTTCCAACACACGGGGATCCCGATGAACACCACCTCCCGCCTGATGCTGATCGCCTGCCTCGCGCTGCCCTTCGTGGCCGCGTGCAAGAAGGAAGAAGCCGCGCCGGCCGCAGCCGTGCAAGCCCCGCTGACCGCGCCCACCACCAGCGGCGACGCCGAGTGGAGCAAGTACCTGACCGACGTGGTCAAGCGCAAGGTCGACGCCGAAGGCATCTCCGTCAGCCCCTACCTGTACTACCTGCCGGCCGAGACCAGCCCGGACTTCCAGGGCTACTACGACCGCCAGGTCGAGAAGGCCAAGCTCGATATCGCGCGCGGCATCGTCGAAGGCAACCTGCTGGCCTATGGCTCGCCGGCCTCGGCCAAGATGGCCGACCTGATCGTCGCCTCGTTCCCGGCGCCGACCAAGGAAACCCCGCCGATGAAGGGCGTGAAGGTGCTGTTCATCGGCGCCGCCGCCGACAGCGAGCGCGTCAAGGCCGCCGTCACGCCGTACGGCGTCGAGTACTCGTTCATCGAAGTCAAGTAATGCCCGCTGGCACGGTCGCCGTACGGCGACCGTGCCCCGCGACACAGGTACGGTCAGCCCAGGCGGCCGTGCCGGCACCGTCGCAGCGCCTGAGCGCGGCGACGGTTTCGCGATTCGCGACCGCGCCGGTTCTCAAGCGCGCGTTCCGCCCCCATGATGTCCTCATGTCCCTGCGCATCAACGAGCTCTGCGTCAACTGCGACGTCTGCGAACCGGCCTGTCCCAATCAGGCGATCGCGCAGGGCGAGACCATTTACGTGATCGATCCGGCGCGCTGCACCGAATGCGTCGGACACTACGACGAGCCGCAGTGCGTGGTCGTCTGCCCGGTCGAATGCATCGACAACGATCCGGCCCATCCCGAAACCCACGAACAGCTGCTGGCCAAGCTGCAGCGTTTGCAACAGGAGTGACACGATGCGCAAGGCGCCCGCGATGCACGCAGGTCTGATGTCCCTGGTGTTGGCGAGCGCCTGGCTGCTCGTGGCGCCCGCGCAGGCCGCGCAGGCGCCGCAGGCCGGCACCGCGCATCCGCCGGGCGCGGCCATCGCCAGCGCGCATCAGCTGTCCACCGATGCCGGCCTGGAGATCCTGGGCCAGGGCGGCAACGCCTTCGACGCCGCGATCGCGGTGTCCTCGACGCTGTCGGTGGTCGAGCCGATCAGCTCCGGCATCGGCGGCGGCGGGTTCTTCCTGCTGCACGACGCCAAGAGCGGGCGCGACGTGTTCGTGGACGCGCGCGAGACCGCGCCGGCCGCGGCCACGCCGGCCGCGTATCTGGACAAGAACGGCGAGCTCGACCGCGATCGCGCCACCAACGGCCCCTGGTCGGCCGGCATCCCCGGCCTGCCGGCGGCGCTGGTGCACCTGGCCGAGCGCTACGGCAAGCTGCCGCTGAAGACTTCGCTGGCGCCGGCGATCCGGATCGCGCGCGAGGGTTTCCCTATCTATCCGCGTCTGGAGAAGGGCTACGCCAGTCGCCGCGAGGTGATGGAGCGTTATGCCGGCACGCGCGCGGTGTTCCTGGCCGACGGCAGCCCGCCCAAGGCCGGCGAGATCCTCAAGCAGCCCGAGCTCGCCCACACCCTGGAACTGCTGGCCGGCAAGGGCTACGACGGCTTCTATCGCGGCGAAGTCGCCAAGAAGCTGCTGGCCGCGGTCAAGCACGAAGGCGGGCAATGGCGCGCCGACGAACTGTCCGGTTACCAAGTGCGCGAGCGCGAGCCGCTGCGCCTGAAGTACCGCGGCTGGGACATCGTCACCGCGCCGCCGCCGTCCTCGGGCGGCGTGGCCCTGGCCGAGATCCTGCAGATGCTGTCGGGCTGGGACCTGTCCAAGCTCGACGACGCCCACCGCGTGCACATCGTCGCCGAGGCCATGCGCCGCGCCTATCGCGACCGCACCCTCTATCTGGGCGATCCGGATTTCGTGAAGGTGCCGCTGGCGCGTCTGACCAGCGCCGACTACGCCGCCGGCCTGCGCGCCACCATCCACCCCGACAAGGCCACGCCCAGCGATCTGCTGTCGGGCACGCCGGCGCCGCTGGAAGACGACGAAACCACCCACTTCTCGATCATCGACGCCGAAGGCAACCGCGTCGCCGCGACCCAGACCGTGAACCTGCTGTACGGCTCGGGCATGGTCGCGCCGGGCACCGGCGTGCTGCTCAACAACGAGATGGACGACTTCGCCCTGCGTCCGGGCACGCCCAACGCGTTCGGTGTGATGGGGTTCTCGGCCAACGCACCCGCGCCGGGCAAGCGCATGCTCAGCTCGATGACGCCCAGCTTCCTGGAGTCCAAGGACAAGGTGATCGCGGTCGGCGCCCCCGGCGGCAGCCGCATCATCACCCAGGTCCTGCTGGCGATCCTGGCCTACGACGCCGGCCTGGCGCCGCAGCAGGTCGCGGCGCTGCCGCGCTACCACCACCAGTGGATGCCCGATGCGATCTCGGCCGAGGCGGGCGCGCTGGACGCCGCCACCGTCAGCGCGCTGCAGGCGATGGGGCACAAGGTCAACGCCGGCGAGGCGAGCTGGGGCAATCTGCAGACGGTGATGTGGGACAAGGCCGCGGGCACCCTGTCCGGCGGCACCGATCCGCGCAATCCGGTCGGCAAGGCCGCGGTACTCGCGCAGCCCTGAGCGGCGCCGCGCGATCGGGACGCGCGCGACGCTAGAGCCGTCGCGCGCAGTGCAGTAGATTGCGCCTTCGACACAACGGTGCGACGGACAGGGGCGGGCGGACAGTGACGGATCAACAGGACAAGCCCTGGTATGCACGCGTGCCGGCGATCTCGGTCGCGTTGCTCGCGTTCCTGGTCGGCCTGACCACCCTGGTCAACAACGTGCGCGACTGGCTGAGCGACGACGCGCCCGCGCCGGCCGCCGCCACGGCCAAGCCGGCCGCGCCGCCGGCGACCGCGCCCGTGCCGCAGGCGCCGCGCAAGACCGCGGTGCTGTTGACCCTCAAGCAGATCGAGGTGATCGACGACGGCACCAACGGCAGCACCGCCTGGTCGTTCGAGATCGAAGGCGGCGGCGAGGAGCTGTTCGCGCTGGCGGCGCGCGATTACGTGGACACCGGCGCCGACGCGATCGCGCTACCGCGCACCAGCGACCCTTCGATCGCGCGCGTGGTGCTGGTGCCCGGCCAGGAGATGACGATCAAGATCACCGGCCGCGCCTCGGGCCTGATCAGCAGCACGGTCGCGCGCGGCAGCGCCAAGCTGCGCGCCGACGGCGGTCTGGCGCCGATCCGGGTGCTCGCCGAGGGCGGCAAGGCCGGCGAGTTCGTGTTCCATTTCGCCACCGTGGCCACGCCGCAGGACTGAGCGCGGCGGCGGCTGTCGCGACCGCCGCGCTGCCGCCGCACCGCGCTATCGCGGCGCTAACGCTCGCGGAGTTACCCTATGCGGGCGCTGAGGCGACGCCGGCGCCGCGCTTGCGAGCGCGTACCGGCGCCCGCATCTCTCACTCGTTCCCGCTGATCCGTCGGATGGCCGCGATGAAACTTTGGTCCGTATTGGGCAATAGCCAGAAACTCGACGGTGGCGCCATGTTCGGCAACGCGCCGCGCGCGATGTGGGCGAAGTGGTCGCCGCCGGACGAACACAACCGCATCGACCTGGCCTGCCGCGCCCTGCTGGCCAGTCCGCTGGCCGGCAAGACCGTGCTGTTCGAGGCCGGCATCGGCGCCTTCTTCGAGCCCAAGCTGCGCGAGCGTTACGGTGTGGTCGAAGAACGTCATGTCCTGCTGGAGTCGCTGGCCGAAGCGGGCTTCGCGCCGGAAGACATCGACGTGGTGGTGCTGTCGCATCTGCACTTCGATCATGCCGGCGGCCTGCTCGCGTCCTGGGCCGAGGGCGAGGCGCCGCGGCTGGCGTTTCCGAACGCGAGCTATCTGGTCGGGCGCGCGCATTACGAGCGCGCGCGCCAGCCGCATGCGCGCGACCGCGCGAGTTTCATTGCCGAATTGCCGGACCTGCTGGAGGCCACCGGCCGTCTGGAGCTGGTCGACGGCGAGTATTCGCAGACGCTGGGCCACAGCGTGCGTTTCCACTACAGCGACGGCCACACGCCGGGGCTGATGCTGGCCGAGATCGTCGGCCCCGAGACCGTGGCCGGTCGTCCGCACGGCGGCGTGGTGTTCTGCGCCGATCTGATTCCGGGCCGGCCCTGGGTGCACGTGCCCATCACCATGGGCTACGACCGCAATGCCGAGTTGTTGATCGACGAGAAGAAGTCCTTCCTGGCCGACAAGCTCGAGCGCAACGTGCATCTGTTCTTCACCCACGACCCGGGCTGCGCGCTGGCCCAGGTGGTGCGCGACGACAAGGGCAAGTTCGGCACCGCGCACGAAGTGCCGGCCCTGCACGCGCGGGCCCTGGCTGCATGAGATCGGCGCGGGCGGCGCTGGCGCTGCCGATCGTCTTGTTCGTCGCCGCGGCCGCGGCGCGGACGCCTGCGCCGGCCGGCGATGCGGCGCCCAGCGCGACCGTGCCGATCGAGGAGCCGCGCGCCGCCAGCGCGCTGCGCGACCGCGAGTTCGGCGTGACCAGCCGTCAGTTCGGGCTCGATCGTAGGGTCGAGATGTACCAATGGCGGGCCACGGCCAGCGGCTACGAGCGGGTCTGGAACGCCGCGCCCATCGATTCGCAGGGCTATGCGCCCGGACACCAGAACCCGCCCACGCTGCCGCTGGAGAACCGGCGCTGGTGGTCGGACTCGGCCAGCTTGGACGGGCGCCCGATCGAATCCGGCGTACTGCATGCGCTGGGCGAATGGCGGGTGTTCCGGCCCAATTTCTCGCGCCTGCCGGCCAACCTGGCCGCGACCTTCCAGCCCGAAGGCGACGGCCTGGGCAGCGCCGAGAATCCGCTGGATCCGCAGATAGGCGATCTGCGCGTGAGCTGGCGCGAACTGCATCTGCCGCCGCTGGAAGGCAAGCTGGAACTGGTAGACGGCCGTTGGCGCATGTCGGCGGCGACCGCGGCGGCGGCCTTGAACGCGGCGCCGGTGCCGGCGCCCGTGGCCGCGCCCGAAGCCGAGGGCGCGCGCCGGATGTGGCCGTGGTTCGGCGGCGGCGCACTGGTGATCGTCATCGCGCTGGTCGCGCGTCGCCGCCGGCGCGCCAAAGCCAAAGCCAACGCGGCGGCGGAGTAGGGCGGAACGCCCCCGCTTTCTCCCCCTTTGCAAAAGGGGACTAAGGGGATTTGCTTCTGCTTCAACGGCAGTAGCGACAGCCCGGAGCTTGGACGTTCGCGCCGCGTACCGCCGCGCGCATCAACCGTCGTGCTTGGTACCGAAGATCTTGTCGCCGGCGTCGCCCAGGCCCGGCAGGATGTAGCCGACTTCGTTGAGGCGTTCGTCGACCGAGGCGGTGTAGACCTCCACGTCGGGGTGCTTGGCCTCCAGCGCGCGCAGGCCTTCCGGCGCGGCGACCAGGAACAGGCCCTTGATGCGGCGGCAGCCCGCGGCCTTGAGCATGTCCACGGTCGCGATCAGGGTGCCGCCGGTGGCCAGCATCGGGTCGAGGATGAGCGCGGTGCGCTCGTCCATGCGGCCGGTGAGTTTTTCGTAGTAGCCGACCGGCTGCAGGGTGCGCTCGTCGCGCTGCAGGCCGACCACGCCGACCTTGGCCGAGGGGATCAGCTCCAGCACGCCGGTGAGCATGCCCAGGCCGGCGCGCAGGATCGGCACCAGGGTGACCTTGGCGCCCTTGATGCGGCGGATGGTGACCGGGCCGGCCCAGCCCTGGATCACCGCTTCCTCGGTCTCCAGATCGGCGGTGGCCTCATAGGTCAGCAGGGTCGCGACCTCGGAAGCGAGTTCGCGGAATTCCTTGGTGCTGTTGCCGGCGCGTCGCATCAGGCCGAGCTTGTGCTGGACCAGCGGATGGCGGACTTCGACGATCTTCATGGGCGACCTTGTCTGTGTTGCGCGCCGGCGCGCGATGCCTGGCGCAAGCATTGATGGTTGGCGTGCGCGACGCAAGCGCCGCTTGTAGCCCCCTTGGAAAAAGGGGGCGGCGGCGCCTAGCGGCGCGGGGGATTTGCTTTTGCTTTGTGGCGTCGAGCAAAAGCAAATCCCCCTAACCCGCCCGGCCAGCAGGCATAGCCTGCCGGCGTTCACCCGTGCACGAACCTGCGGTTCGTAAGCCGCACGGCTTAACCCTTTTCCAAAGGGGGGGAACCGCGTAGCGGCACGCGGCTTAGTCGGCGCAGGCGTAAAGGTTGTCGCCGTCGGCGAGCGCGACTTCCACGAAAGCTTGCAGCGCCCGTACCTGCGCCGGATCGGCGCAACGCGCGGCCACGCGCGCCAGCTCGGCATGCAGGCCGCGCAGCTCCCCTAGCAGGAACGTGGTGTCGGCGTAGTAGTCGCGCATCTTGTGCAGCAAGGGATAGTCGGCGCGCGGCTGCGCGGCGGCCAGCAGCTGCGCATGCAGGGATTCGTCGAGGGCGAAACCGCGATGCGAGTAGGGCGCGTCGCGGTCGTGCCGGGCCTGGATCAGGTCGAGCGCCATGGGCGTGGCGAGTGTTCGCGCAGGACCGCGGCGTCGCCGCCGCGGCCGCTGCGAGGGCGCCGGCTCAGGCCGTGCGCAGGTACTGGATTTCGATGCCGTCGCTGCTGCCGATCGCCGCCCGCAGCACGGTGATCAGCGAGCCGGCGTTGAGGTGATCGATCTCGATCATGTCGACGGTGGCGTGGTCGATCCAGTAGTTCTGGTCCTTGCTGTCCTCTTCCTCCAGCGCGGCGACCAGGATCTGCAGCTCTTCCTCGCTGATCTCGCCGATATCGGCGCCGGTGTCCTTGTTCGACAAACGAATCATTCCGCGACTTCCTTGGATCAGTAGTGAAAAGAGAGGAGTGAGAAGCGAGAAGCGAGGAGTGAGCGAAGGCGGAGGCGGAAAGCGGCTTTCGCTCGCTCCTCACTCCTCCACGCTCACTCCCGACTTTAAGCGGCGGCCTGCTGCTGCGCGCGCGGGCCTTCCTTGAGCGCGCGGCCGACCATCGACACCAGCAGATCGATCTCGGCGCTGGTGATGGTGAAGTTGGGGGTGAAGCGCAGCGAATTGACGCCGCCGTGGATCACGCCGATGCCGCGCTCGCGCAGCCATTCCTCGGTGGAGCCCGCGCCGTAGCACTTGAACTGCGGCGCCAGCTCGCAGGAGAACAGCAGGCCGGTGCCCTGGACCTTGGTGATCAGGCCGCCGAGCTCGTTCTTGAGCTGCTCCAGCTTCTGCAGGGCCTCGGCGCCGCGCGCGCGGATGTTCTCGCGCAGTTCCGGGGTGACCTGGGCCAGCACCGACACCGCCACGTCCAGCGCGCGCGGGTTGGTGGTCATGGTGTTGCCGTACAGACCCTTGCGGTACAGCGAGGCGGCGCGTTCGCCGACCGCGAGCACCGACAGCGGGTACTGGCCGGCGTTGAGCGCCTTGGAATAGGTTTCCATGTCCGGCGCGTCCAGGCCTTCGAAGCCCGGGTAGTCGACGATCGACAGCACGCCGTGCGCGCGCAGGCCGGCCTGGATCGAATCGATCAGCAGCAGCGAGCCGTGGCTGCGGGTGAGTTCGCGCGCGGCGGCGTAGAACGCCGGCGGCACGCCGCGGCCCGGGTCGCCTTCGCCCATCACCGGCTCCAGGAACATCGCCTCGATGAACCAGCCGTTGGCGTCGGCGTCGGCGAAGACCTTGTTGAGCGCTTCGATGTCGTAAGGCTCGACGGTGATCACCGAGTCCTCGTTGCGGAAGCTGGCCAGGTACTGCACATAGGCTTTGCGCGAGGAGTCCGAGTACAGCGCCGGGCGCTCGGTGCGGCCGTGGAAGCTGCCCTTGACCACCACGCGCTTGATCGCGCGGCCGGCGTACTTGGCGCCGGGGTCGGTCATCAGCTTGGTGTTGACGTCGGCGATGCGCGCGGCCAGCGACACCGATTCCGAACCCGAGTTCAGGCACAGGAAGCGGGCGTAGGGGCAGCCGCCGCGCGACACGCCGATCGCGCCGCGCAGGGCGCGGTCGAAGCGCAGCTGCGACAGCGACGGGGTCATGATGTTGGCCATCGCCTGCGGCTTGGCCATGGCCGCGATCACCGCGTCCGGGGTGTGGCCGAAGCCGAGCATGCCGTAGCCGCCGGAGTCGTGCAGCACCGCGCCCTTGAGGGTCACGATCCAGGGGCCGCGCGCGACCAGGGCGACATAAGGATTGACGCCGTCGTCGGTGTAGAAATTGACGTAGCCGTGCTGGACGGCGCGGATCTGCGCGTCTTCGTCCAGGTCGAGCAGGTCGGCGATATCGGCGCGCACGGCCGCGTATTCGGCGGCGGCGGCCTCGATGGCCTCGACCAGCTCCGGATGGCTGGCGGCGAAGCGTGTCACGGTGGCGTCGTCCAGGCCGAGGGTGCGGCGCGCGCCGGCATGGGCACGCAGCGGCGCGAGAGGGGCGAGCAGGGTCATCACAAGATCTCCAATGGTCGTCGGCAGTCCGGCCGAAGCATCGTGGGATGAAGAACAGGCCCGGCCTCCGTGGCCGGGCGCTCGCAGTTGCAGCGCCCCGGGGTGGTTCGGGTCGCCAAGCGCCGCCCTTCATGCAAGTCGAAACACGCATGTCAGAAACGAAGATCGCCGCGGCTGCCCGTGAAATGGCTGCCAGCGGTTGTTTTTCGTTTCAATTCAATAGCTTGTGCGAGTTTATCACGTCCGGAGCACGGCGATAACCCCCAGCCGGGCGGGGCGGGTGACAGCTGTCATCCGGGGCCGGTGACGGCGCCCACTGCCGGGCGGGGGCGCGGATCGCGACAGTGGCGCCACCCCGAAGCCGGCCGCGCCGGCCCCCATGGAGCTCCACGATGAAGATTCCCCAACCCACCTGGCTGAGCGCGCTGATGCTGGTCGCCCTGAGCGGCGCGGCGGTCGCGGCCGAACCGGGTGGCGCCGACGGCGACGATGTCGCCATCCGCGACGTACGCGTGTTCGACGGCGAACGCATGCTGCCGGCCACCACCGTGCTGGTGCGCGACGGCCTGATCGCCGCGGTCGGGGCCAAGCTCGCGATCCCGGCCGGCGTGCCGGTGGTCGAGGGCCGCGGCGGCACCCTGCTGCCCGGCCTGATCGACGCCCACACCCACAGCTTCGGCGAGGCGCGCCGCGACGCCCTGCGCTTCGGCGTGACCACCGAGCTGGACATGTTCACCGACCACCGCCTGCTTGCCGATGCGCGCAAGGAGCGCGAAGGCCACGCGCGCACCGATCGCGCCGATCTGTGGTCGGCCGGCACCCTGGTCACCGCCAAGGGCGGGCACGGCACCGAATACGGCCTGGCGATCCCGACCCTGGACGACCCCGCCCAGGCCGAGACCTTCGTACGCGATCGCATCGGCGAGGGCTCGGACTACATCAAGCTGGTGGTCGACAACGGCGCCGCCTACGCCGGCCGTGCGCGCATTCCGACCCTGAGCGACGAAACCACGCGCGCCGCCATCGACGCCGCGCACCGCCAGAACAAGCTGGCGATGGTGCACGTGGCCCAGGTCGCCGATGCCGAAAAGGTGATCGACGCCGGCGCCGACGGCCTGATCCACGTCTACAGCGACCGCGTCGCCGACGACGCCCTGGTCGCCGCGATCAAGCGCCGCAACGCCTTCGTGACCCCGACCCTGAGCGTGATGGCGACCCTGTCGCGCGCCGGCGAGGGCGCCAGGCTGGCCGCCGATCCGCGCATCGCACCGATGCTGCAGCCGGCGCAGAAGGACGCGCTGGGCCAGACCTTCCCGCTGCCCAAGGAGATCGATCATCACCTGCCCAACGCGCTGGAGAACGTGCGCCGCCTGCACGCGGCCGGGGTAACCCTGCTGGCCGGCACCGACGCCGGCAACCCCGGCACCGCTCACGGCGCCAGCCAGCACGCCGAGCTGGCGCTGCTGGTGCGCGCGGGCCTGAGCCCGGTGGAGGCCTTGCGCGCGGCGACCTCGGCGCCCGCGCGGCGCTTCGGCCTGCACGATCGCGGCCGCATCGCGCCGGGCCTGCGCGCCGATCTGATCCTGGTCGACGGCGACCCCGGGACCGACATCACCGCCACCCGCGCGATCCGCACGGTGTGGAAGAACGGCTACGCCGTGGCCCGCGTCGCCGACCAGCCCGCACCGCGCTTGGGCGCGGGCGCGGTCGAACTGTTGCGCGGCGCTCAGCCGGCGCCGAACTGGGCCGCCAGCACCGACCAGATCATCGGCGGGCGTTCGCAGTCCAAGCTCGCCGCCGCCCAGGGCCAGAGCGGCGGTCCGGCCCTGCGGGTCGCCGGCGAAGTGGTGGCCGGCGCGCCGTCCACCTGGGGCGGCCTGATCCTGTTCCCGGGCGGCGAGCCGATGGCCGCCACCGACGCCAGCGGCGTGCGCGAGCTGGTGCTGCGGGTGCGCGGCGACGGCCAGGCGCTGACCCTGCTGGTGTTCTCCGGCGCCGACATCAACGGCCGCCCGGGCATGCAGCGGGTCGAGACCGGCAGCGACTGGCGCGAGGTTCGAGTGTCGCTGGCGACGCTGGCCAACGTCGATCTGACCCGTTTGCGCGGTATTTCGTTGGCGGCGATCGCGCCAGGCCCGTTCGCCTTCGCTATCGAGGCGGTCGAACTGCGCTGAGCCGCGACGCCGGTCGCGCGCATCGGGCCCCTCCCTCGGCCCGCTGCGCGCGACCGGTTTTTTCGTTTCGGTGCGCAAGCCCGAACTTTTCGTCTTCGGATTACTTACAGTCGCGGCAGCGAAGGACACATCCGCATGCGCATCAAGGCCTTCATCCAAGCCCACGAACACCCGCCCCTCTGGCGCTGGGTGTCGCTGCTGTATCTGATTTTCGCGTTCCTGCCGATGTTCTACTGGCCGACGGTGCCGCTGCGCGCGGTGTTGTTGTTCGCCGCCGCCGCGCTGACCTTCGTGGTGCTGTACTTCGCCCATCACTACGCGGCCTCGCGGCGCCGGCGTCTGGCCCTGACCCTGGCGGTGGCCGCGCTGGGCTTCGCCACCATGCCGATGGGCGCCGGCGCGGCCTACGTGATTTTCGCCGTCGGCATGGCCGCCGCCACGCTGTCGCCGTGGCGCGCGCTGCCGCTATGCGTGGTGTTGATGGCGATCGAGGCGGTGTGCTTCTACCGCTTCCTGCCGGCCGAGGCGATGCCGGTGTCGACCTACCTCATCAACGTGATCGTGGCGGCGATGGTGTTCGTCGGCGTCGTCAGCATCCGCAACCGCGAACTGCGCAACGCCGAGCTGCGCCTGACCCAGGACGAAGTGCGGCGCCTGGCCAGCCTGGCCGAGCGCGAGCGCATCGGCCGCGATCTGCACGACGTGCTAGGCCACACCTTGTCGCTGGTGGTGCTCAAGACCCAACTCGCCGCGCGCCTGTTCGAGCGCGATCCGCAGGGCGCGCGCGCCCAGATCGGCGAGGTCGAACGGGTCGCGCGCGAAGCGCTCACCCAGGTCCGCGAAGCGGTGGCCGGCATCCGCGCCAACGGCTTGCAGGCCGAACTGGCGGCCGCGCGCCTGGCCCTGCTCAGCGCGGAGATCAGCCTGGATCACCGGCTGGCGCCGGTCGAGATCCCCGAGAAGGTCGAAACCGCGCTGACGCTGGCGCTGCGCGAATCGGTGACCAATGTGCTGCGCCACGCCGGCGCGACCCGGGTCGAGGTCGAGTTGTTCGGCGAGAGCCGCGGCGGCCTGAGCCTGCTGATCGCCGACGACGGCCGCGGCGGCGCCGGCCGCGAGGGCCACGGCCTGACCGGCATGCGCGAACGCCTGCGCGAGGTCGGCGGCAGCGTCGAGATCGACAGCCCGATCGGCGCCGGCACGCGCCTGCGCCTGATCCTGCCGCGCGAGGCCCTGGCCGCCGCGCGCCGCGACGACGACACGCCGGCCTTGGCACGGACCTTCAGCGAGCGGGGCGCGGCATGATCCGACTGGTGCTGGCCGAGGATCAGGCGATGGTGCGCGGCGCGCTGGCCGCGCTGCTGAACCTGGAATCCGACCTGGAAGTGGTGGCCGCGGTCGGCGACGGCGAGGCCGCCTGGACGGCGGTGCAGCGGCTGCAACCCGATCTGCTGGTCACCGATATCGAGATGCCGCACATGACCGGCATCGAGCTGGCCCAGCGCCTGCGCCAATCCGGGCTGGAGACGCGGGTGGTGATCGTGACCACCTTCGGCCGCAGCGGTTATCTGCGCCGCGCACTGGATGCCGGCGTGCGCGGCTACCTGCTCAAGGACGCGCCCTCCGAACAACTGGCCGAGGCCTTGCGCCAGGTCCACCGCGGCGGCCGCGCGATCGATCCCCAGCTCGCGGTCGCGGCCTGGGGCGAGGAAGACCCGCTGACCGAACGCGAGCGCCAGGTCCTGCGCCTGGCGGGCGAGGGCGTGTCCACCGCCGAGATCGGCCAGCGCCTGCACCTGAGCCAGGGCACGGTGCGCAACTACCTGTCCGAGGCGATCGGCAAGCTCGGCGCCGGCAACCGCATCGAGGCCTATCGCCAGGCCCGCCAGAACGGTTGGCTGTAGCGCGGCGGGTTTCTTCTCTCGGCGCTGGTGCGGCTGGGACGCGTCGTCGATCGATGCGCAGGCTGTTTGTAGGAGCGGCGCGGGCTGCGACCGCGAATCCCGGCCACGTCGCTCGTTCCGGATTGGCCCGGCCTTCTGTGGGAGCGGCGTAAGCCGCGATGGCGAGCTCCGGCTACGGCGCTGGCTGGGGTTTTGCTGAGATCTGCTGGTATCGGACTTCGGCTTTGGACCAAGGCCCTCCGCCTGCTGCGCATGCGGGTCACTTTCTCTTGCTCCTAGCTCCCTCCTTTGAAAAAGGGTGAAGCCGTGCGGCTTACGAACCGCAGGTTCGTGCACGGGTGAGCGCCAGCAGGCTCTTGCTGCTAGCTCCCTCCTTTGTAAAAGGAGGGTTGGGGAGGATTTGCTTTGGCTTTTGCTGTCGCCTCTTCTGACCGAAGGTCAAAGGCTTCCGCCTGCTGCGCATGCGGGTCACTTTCTCTTGCTAGCCCAAGAGAAAGTAACCAAAGAGAAGGGCTAGCTTGACCAACCCTCCCTTGCGAGTTCGGTGCTTTCGCCGGGATTTTTCGAATGGACGTCCCTGTCCATTCGAAAAACGGCGCGCGTCCTGCGCGCCGCCCTTCGGGTCTACGGGTGGTCGGGTGAATGCGGGGCTTTTGGATTTGAATGCCGCGGCAACGGCAACGGCAACGGCAACGGCGACGGCGACGGCGGTTGCGGCAACGGGAGCTGGGGCGGGGCAGGGGCGCGCCACGCCTTACGATGGGTGCCCCGAACGCTGGCTGCCCGGGGACCAGCGCCGGGCTTCTGAACCGGCCTCTGCGCCCGCTTTTGCCCCCGGGGCCTCTGGCGGCCGATAATGCCGGGCTTCCGGCGCCGTTGGCTGCCGGGGCCCAGCGCCCTCGACCGATGTCCGGTCTTATCGCTCCCGACCGCATAGCGGCTCTTCGCCGCCGACCAAGACCCGTCCGTTGAAAAAATCCGATTTCCACTACGAGCTGCCGCCGGAACTGATCGCCCAGGCCCCGCTGCCCGAACGCTCGGCCAGCCGCCTGCTGCTGGTGCCGCCGGCGCCGGCCGAGATCGCCGACCGCAGCTTCCGCGACCTGCCCGAGCTGTTGGCGCCCGGCGACCTACTGGTGTTCAACGACACCCGCGTGATCCCGGCGCGTCTGTACGGCCACAAGAGCAGCGGCGGGCGGGTCGAGATCCTGATCGAGCGCCTGCTCGGCGGCGCCCAGGCGCGCGCCCAGTTGGGCGTGAGCAAGTCGCCCAAGGCCGGCGCGCGCATCGCCTTGGACGCCGGCGGCGAGGCCGAGGTGCTGGACCGCGAGGGCGAGTTCTACCGCCTGCAGTTCCACCTCGACGGCCAGCCGCACGGCGATTCGCTGGAGAACTGGCTGCTGCACGCCGGCCGCCTGCCGCTGCCGCCCTACATCCAGCGCGAGCCCGGCAACGACGACGACGAGCGCTACCAGACCGTGTTCGCGCGCGAAGTCGGCGCGGTCGCGGCGCCCACCGCCGGTCTGCATTTCGATGAGGAGCTGCTGGCGCGCCTGCGCGCGCGCGGCGTCGAGTTCGGGCACGTCACCCTGCACGTGGGCGCGGGCACCTTCCAGCCGGTGCGCGTGGACAGCCTCGAGCAGCACGTGATGCACAGCGAATGGCTCAACGTCGGCGCCAGCCTGATCGAACAGATCCGCCGCACCCGCGCCGCCGGCGGCCGCGTGGTCGCGGTGGGCACCACCGTGGTACGCGCGCTGGAATCCGCGATGCGCCACGGCGGCGGCGCCGACGGCGAACTGCTTCCCTACGCCGGCGAGACCCGCTTGTTCATCCTGCCCGGCTACAAGATCCGTTCGGTCGACGCCCTGATCACCAACTTCCACCTGCCGGAGAGCACTCTGCTGATGCTGGTTTCCGCCTTCGCCGGCCGCGAACGCGTGTTCGCCGCCTACGCGCACGCGATCCGCGAGCGCTATCGCTTCTTTTCCTACGGCGACGCCATGCTGCTGCAGCCGGAGGCGGACGCATGAGCGCTTTCCAAGTGGCGTGCCCGTCTGAATCGGCACTCGCCTTCCCCCCCTTTGAAAAAGGGGGGCAGGGGGGATTTGCTCCTACCCCAAACAAAAGCAAATCCTCCCCAACCCTTCTTTCCCAAAGGAGGGAGCAGAAATGAGCCGGATGTCCTTCGAATTGCTGGGCAACGACGGTGCGGCGCGGCGCGGCCGTCTGACCTTCCCGCGCGGCACGGTGGAAACGCCGGCCTTCATGCCGGTGGGTACCTACGGCTCGGTCAAGGGCATCATGCCCGAGCACGTGCGCGCCCTCGGCGCCGAAATCATCCTCGGCAACACCTTCCATCTGTATCTGCGCCCGGGCCTGGACGTGATCGGCGACCACGGCGGCCTGCACGGGTTCGCGCGCTGGAGCGGCCCGATCCTGACCGACTCCGGCGGCTTCCAGGTGTTCTCGCTCGCGCACCGGCGCAAGATCACCGAGCAGGGCGTGACTTTCGCCTCGCCGGTGGACGGCAGCAAGGTGTTCCTGGGGCCGGAGGAGAGCATGCACATCCAGCGCGTGCTCGATTCCGACATCGTGATGATCTTCGACGAGTGCACGCCGTACCCGGCCACCGAGGAGGTCGCGCGCAAGTCGATGGAGCTGAGCCTGCGCTGGGCCGAGCGTTCCAAGAAGGCCCACGAGGGCAACGACGCGGCGCTGTTCGGCATCGTCCAGGGCGGTGTCCACCACGCGCTGCGCACGCGCTCGGCGGCCGGCCTCAAGGACCTGGGCTTCGACGGCTACGCGGTCGGCGGCCTGGCCGTGGGCGAGCCCGAGGCCGAGCGCAACGCCATGCTCGAGCACACCTGCCCGCAGCTGCCCGAGGACCGCCCGCGCTATTTGATGGGCGTGGGCCGGCCGGAGGATCTGGTCGAGTCGGTGGCGCGCGGCGTCGACATGTTCGATTGCGTGATGCCGACCCGCAACGCCCGCAACGGCCACTACTTCACCGCCGCCGGCACCGTTCGCGTGCGCAACGCCAAGTACGAGCGCGACCTGCGCCCGATCGAGGAGGGCTGCGACTGCTACGCCTGCGCCAACGGCTTCAGCCGCGCCTACCTGCGCCACCTGGACCGCTGCAACGAGATGCTGGGCCCGATGCTGGGCACTCTGCACAACCTGCGCTACTACCAGCACCTGATGGCGCAGATGCGCGCGGCGATCGAGCAGGGAACCTTTGCCGCCTTCCGCGAGTCCTTCTACGCCGCACGCTTATAGAACACCGTTCGCCCGCAAGGCGGGCGAACCCTCTTTCCCCYTCTCCCGCTCGCGGGAGAGGGCAGGGGTGAGGGCCGCCCAAGGCRAGCGAACTCCGCTTCCCCGTCTCCCGCTCGCAGTGCGATCGGGCCGGGATGGGCAGGGGGAAAGGCTACCCGCCAGCGATCCTGAAGCCCCTCTACCGGGCCACCAGGACCGTCCGGCGGCAGCGGTCGCCAGGACGCTCGGGCCCGTCCCGGTCCCCTCGCGGCTCGCCAAAGCGTGCGCCAGGGCCCATTTCGGGCCCGCCCATGGCCGCCAGCCGGCCATGGCATAATCCCCGGCTATTTTCGTTTCAGGACTTTCGTAGATGAACCTGCTCGACCTTCTGATCGCCCCCGCTTACGCCCAGGCCGCGGCCGGTGCGCCCGCCGGCGGCGGACTGTTCGGCGGCGGCCTCGGCGGCCTGCTGATGCCCGTCGTCCTGATCGCGATCATGTACTTCCTGATGATCCGCCCGCAGATGAAGCGCGCCAAGGAACACCGCGCGATGCTGGAAAAGCTCTCCAAGGGCGACGAAGTGCTGACCAACGGCGGCATCGCCGGCACCGTGTCCGAGATCGGCGAGAGCTTCATCACCGTCGAAATCGCCGACAACGTGCGCATTCGCGTGCAGAAGGGCGCGATCGGCAACGTACTGCCCAAGGGCACCTTGAAGTCGGCCTAAGCCGACGCCACGACACATGAAGCACGGCGGCCGGGGTGGCCGCCGCAGGGGCAATCGATGCTGACTTACTCGCGCTGGAAATATCTGGCCATCCTCGTAGTGTTGCTGCTCAGCGCGCTGTATGCGTTGCCTAACGTATTCCCGCAGGACCCCTCGGTGCAGATCTCCTCTGCCCGCGGCGCCGCGGTGGACGAAGCGCTGCGCAAGCGCGTCGCCGACGTCCTGAGCAAGGCCAGCGTGCCGGCCAAGTCGGTGGCGATCGAGAAGGAAGGCACCCTGCTGGTGCGGCTGACCAACAACGACAGCCAGAACAAGGTCGCCAGCCTGTTGCGCGATCCGCTCGGCAGCGACTACGTGGTCGCGCTGAACCTGGCTTCGACCGTTCCGGGCTGGCTGGAGAAGATCAAGGCCAAGCCGATGCAGTTGGGCCTGGACTTGCAGGGCGGCGTGCACTTCCTGATGCAGGTCGACCAGAAGGCCGCGTTGGACAAGCGCCTGGATGCGACCGCCGAGGACGTGCGGGTCAGCCTGCGCGACGCCAACGTGCGTTACGAGTCGGTCGAGCGCCGCGCCAACAACAGCATCATCGCCACCGTCGGCAATGCCGCGGACGCCGACAAGGCGCGCCAGATCGTCGCCAAGGGCCAGCCGCTGCTGGTCCAGAACGTGGTCGGCAACACCGTCGAGATCCAGGTGCCCGAGGCCGAGCTGGCGCGCATGCAGGCCGAGGCGGTCGAGCAGAACGTCGGTACCCTGCGCAACCGCATCAACTCGCTGGGCGTGGCCGAGCCGATCATCCAGCGCCAGGGCACCGACCGCATCGTGGTCCAGCTGCCCGGCATCCAGGACACCGCCCAGGCCAAGCGCATCCTCGGCGCCACCGCCACGCTGGAGTACCGCGGCGTGGTCGAGGGCGACGCCCAGGAAGCGCTGCGTAGCGGCAGCGTGCCGCCGGAAGCGCGCATCTACTTCCGCCGCGAGACCGGCCCCGACGGCAAGCCGATTCCGATCCTGCTCAACAAGCGCGTGATCGCCTCCGGCGACCAGCTGATCGGCGCCACCGCCGCGTTCGACTCGCAAAGCGGCACTCCCGCGGTGCAGATCCGCCTGAACGGCGTCGGCGGCCAGCGCATGTTCGACTACACCACCGAGCACGTCGGCAAGCCGATGGCGGTGGTCTACATCGAGCGCATCCCCGAGGTGCGCACGGTCGACGGCAAGGAAGTGCGCTCGACCCGGATCAGCGAGGAAGTGATCAACGTCGCCACCATCCAGGGCGTCTTCAGCAAGGAATTCAATACCAACGGCCTGGAGAGCCAGCAGGAAGCCTCCGACCTGGCCCTGCTGCTGCGCGCCGGCTCGCTGGCCGCGCCGATGGACTTCATCGAAGAGCGCATCGTCGGCCCCAGCCTGGGCGCCGAGAACGTCGCGCGCGGCCTGAAGGCGGTGAGCTTCTCGTTCGCCTTCGCCCTGATCTTCTTCCTGATCTACTACCGCATGTTCGGCGTCATCACCTGTCTGGCGCTGCTGATCAACCTGCTGATGGTGGTCGCGCTGATGTCGCTGTTCGGCGCCACCATGACCTTGCCCGGCCTGGCCGGCATCGCCTTGACGGTGGGTATGTCGGTCGACGCCAACGTGCTGATCAACGAACGAATAAGAGAGGAGCTGCGCGCCGGCTTGCCGCCGCAGGCGGCGATCGCCAGCGGCTACGAACACGCCTCGGGCACCATCATCGACGCCAACGTCACCGCCTTCCTCGCCGGCCTGGCGATGGCGGTGTTCGGCACCGGTCCGCTGCGCGGTTTCGGTATCACCCTGATGCTCGGCATCGCCACCTCCGCCTACACGGCGGTGTCTGTGTCGCGCGGTATCGCGACGCTGATCTACGGCGGTCGTCGCAAGCTGAAAACGATCGCGATCTGACGGAGCACGCGACATGAAACCCTTCAACGTGTTCCCTTATGGCAGCAACATCGATTTCCTGCGCCTGCGCTGGGTGTCGATGGCGGTTGCGGGCCTGATCATGCTGGTCGCGATCGGCGCGATCGCGGTCAAGGGCTTCAACTTCGCCCTGGACTTCACCGGCGGCACCAGCGTCGAGTTGAGCTTCGCCAAGCCGGTCGACGTCGACGGCATCCGCACGCGCCTGGACGAAGCCGGCTACGCCGGCGCCCAAGTCCAGACCTTCGGCACCGGCAACGAGCTGCTGATCCGCCTGCAGCCCAAGAGCGGCAGCGCCAAGGACTCCAACAACACCATCAACGAAGTGCAGTCGATCGCGTCCACGCCCGGCAACCCGGGCAAGATCAAGGGCGGCGGCTACGTCGGCCCGCAGGTCGGTCGCGATCTGGCCGCCAACGGCATCTGGGCGCTGCTGTTCGTGGTGGTCGGCTTCCTGATCTACATCTCGTTCCGCTTCGAGAAGAAGTTCGCGGTGGCCGCGGTGCTGACCACCCTGCACGACGTGGTGGTGGTGGCGGGCTGGTTCGCCCTGTTCGGCAACGAGTTCGACCTGACCGTGCTGGCCGGCATCCTGTCGGTGATGGGTTATTCGATCAACGACACCATCGTGGTGTTCGACCGCGTGCGCGAGAACTTCCGCACCATGCGCGCCGATCCGGAAACCATTCTCAACAAGTCGATCAACCAGACCCTGTCGCGTACGGTGATCACCTCGTTCGTGGCCTTCCTGACCGTGTTCGCGCTGTACCTGTACGGCGGCGGTTCGCTGGAAGGCATGGCGATCTCGCAGATGCTGGGTATCGTGATCGGCACCCTGTCGTCGATCTTCGTGGCCTGCCCGCTGCTGACCATGGGCTGGCTCAAGGTCACCAAGCAGGACCTGATGCCCAAGGCCAAGGACGAGGCGGCGCTGGCGCGTCGTCCCTGAGTCCCGCGTCGGGGCTTCGGCCCCAGGCAACGAGAGGCCGCGCAGATGCGCGGCCTTTTCGTTTGCGTCGAGGCATAGCGTCTAGGCATAGCGGCGGGCGTCGCAGAGGGAAGGCGTGAGCGAGTGACGCGCGCCTCCGGGGCTTTCTGTGGGAGCGGCGTAAGCCGCGATAGCGAGAACGCGCGCGGCCGCGCGACTGGCATCGTTATGCGAGGCAGGCCTGCGGATGCCATCGGCTCTATGCGGCTACGCCGGCAATCGATCGCGGCTTACGCCGCTCCCACAGGAGGCTGCGCCGCTCCCACAGAAGGCGTGAGCCGGCTTTGGGGTAGGAGCGGCGTGAGCCGCGACCTGGAGCTGCGACAGCATCGAAACCGGCGCGCTGGCCGGAATTCGCGATCGCGGCTTACGCCGCTCCCACAGGAAGCATGCGCCGCTCCTACAGGGGGCGTGGGCCGGCTTTGGGGTAGGAGCGGCGTGAGCCGCGACCCGGAGCTGCGACAGGATCGAAACCCGCGCGCTGGCCGGGATTCGCGGTCGCGGCTTGCGCCGCTCCCACAGGAGGCTGCGCCGCTCCCACAGGAGGCTGCGCTGCTCCTACAGGGAGCGTGGGTCGGCTACAGAGGGAGCAGGCGGCCGCGGCGATCCTTGCGGCAACGAAAAAGGCCGCGCAATCGCGCGGCCTTTGCGTTCGCGGCTTTGCGGCGCCGGGTTCAGTCGAACGCGGCCGCGTATCCGGTGTTGACGATGCGGTTCTGCAGGGCGTCGCAGACCTTGAGGTTGCCGGCGACCAGCTGGCGGCCGATGGTGCCGCGCGCGTCCATGGGGCCGGTGCCGCGACCACGGAAGTCGCAGACCTTGCCGCCGGCCTCGCGCACCATCAGGGCGCCGGCAGCGATGTCCCAGGGCTTCACCCCGGCCTCGAAATAGGCGTCGGCGCGGCCGCAGGCCACATAGGCCAGGTCCAGCGCGGCCGAACCGGTGCGGCGGATGTCCTCGGCCTCGGTCAGCAGCGAGTCCACGCACTTGAGGTGGGCGCTGGCGCGCGGGCGTTCGCGCGGCGGGAAGCCGGTGACGATCATGGCGCCGTTGAGATCCTTGCGCTCGGCCACGCGCACGCGCTTCTCGTTGAGCTGGACGCCGCTGCCGCGGCTGGCGGTGAACAGCTCGTTGCGCAGCGGATCGAAGATCACGCCGTGGATCGGCTCGCCGCCCTCGACCAGGGCGATCGAAACGCAGTAGTGGGGGATGCCGCGCAGGTAGTTGCTGGTGCCGTCCAGGGGATCGATGACCCAGGTGTAGCGGCCGCTGCCGATCGAGCCGTTCTCTTCGCCGAGGATGGCGTAGTCGGGCGTGGAACGGCGGAATTCCTTGATGATCTCGGCCTCGGCCAGGCCGTCGACTTCGCTGGCGTAGTCCATCCGGTCCTTCTCGACCACGTTCAGCGCGTCCAGCCGATACATGTGGCGGAGCAACACGTTGCCGGCGGCGCGGGCGGCCTTGACCATGAGGGTGACGGCGGGTTTCTGCATGGCGAACGGCCTCGGGAACGGAGGTGGGGGACGGGCTGGCGGGCTGAAAGAACGAACCGGCGCTATGGCCGGGGCGGGGAGTTTACCATTGCGCATGGCGAACGATCCCAATCCAGACCAAACGCCCTTGTTGGCACGGCTGCGCATCGTGCTGGTGGGCACCCAGCACCCCGGCAACATAGGCTCCGCGGCCCGCGCGATGAAGACCATGGGCCTGTCCCGGCTGGTCCTGGTCGCGCCCGAAAAGGCCCCCAATCACGAGTCCGCGGCCCTGGCCGCGGGCGCCGACGACGTGCTCGCGGCCGCAGTCGTGTACCCGACCCTGGCCGAGGCCCTGACCGACTGCCGGCTGGTGCTGGGCTGCACCGCGCGCAATCGCCGGGTCCAGCTGGAGCAGTACGACCCGCGCGAGGCCGCCGGCCGCATGCTGGCCGAGGCCGGCGGCGGCGCCGAGGTTGCGCTGGTGTTCGGGCGCGAGCGCACCGGCCTGGAAAACGAGGAGCTGCAGCTGTGCCACGCCGCCGTGCATATCCCGGCCAATCCGGGCTACAGCTCGCTGAACCTGGCCGCGGCGGTGCAGGTGCTGGCCTACGAGCTGCGTATGGCCGCGCTCGCGGCCGCGCCGGCGGCGCCCGCGCCCGCCCGCTCCGATCCGCCGGCCTCGCACGCGCAACTGGAGGGCTTCTTCAGCCAGCTCGGCGAGACCCTGGACGCGATCGACTTCCACAAGGGCCGCGCGCCCGAATCGGCGCTGCGCAAGCTGCGCCGGCTGTTCCTACGCGCCGATCTGGACGAGCGCGAAGTGCGCCTGCTGCGCGGCATCCTCGCCGACGCCGAGCGCATGGCCATGCTGGCCGGGCAGCGCCGTTGACAGCGGGGCGGCCTGGCCGGGTCCCGGTGGTATCGGCCAGGGCCGGTTTCGATTACGCTGCGGCGGGCAGTCCCGATGAGTCACTTTCTTGATCGCTAGCGCGCGTTGCATCGCTGTCCTGCTCGGGCTCGCGTTGGCGGTCGCGGGACTGTCGGTGCCGGTTCCCGCGCAATCGGCCGACAGCGACGCCCGCGGCGTGCTGGTGCTGGGCCGGATCAGCGACGACCCCAAGGCCCATTACGAACAGCTCAAGCCGCTGCTGGACTACGTGGTCCCGCGCATGGCCGACGTCGGCATCCGCGAGGGCCGGATCCTGATGGCCAAGGACTCGCAGCAGATGGCCAGCTATCTGCGCCGCGGCCGGGTCGATTGGGTCACCGAAACCGCCGGCACCGCGATGCTGCTCAAACAGCGCGCCGACGCCCGTCCCCTGCTGCTGACCGAGCGCGACGGCACCAGCCACTACCACAGCGTGTTCTTCGCCCGTCGCGACAGCGGCCTGCGCTCGCTGGACGATCTGCGCGGCCACAGCGTCGCCTTCCAGCGCCCGTCCTCGACCAGCGCCTACTTCGTGCCGGTCGCCGAGCTGCTGGACCGCGGCCTGAGCCTGGAGATCCTGCTGTCGCCGACCGACCGCATCGAACACGGCGAGGTCGGCTACCTGTTCGCGCGCTCTGAGCTCAACATCTCGACCTGGGTGCACAAGCGCCTGGTCGATGTGGGCGTGATGAGCAATCTGGACTGGGACAACCCGCGCCGGATGCCGCCCGCGTTCCGCCGCGACATGATCGAGATCGGCCGCACCGGCGATTACCCGCGCGCGGTCGAAGTGGTGCGCGGCGACATCGACCCGCGCGTCGAGGCGCGCCTGCGCGAGGTGCTGCTGGATGCGGCCGGCGATCCGGATGCCGGCGAGGCCCTGCTGCGCTTCTTCAAGACCACCCGCTTCATGCCGATCGACCCGGCATCGGCCAAGGCCCTGCAGCGCATAGGCAACGGTGTCGCGCAAGTCCGGTCGGAGGTCGAATGAAGTTGCGCTTCGGCTTGCAGGCCAAGTTCCTGGTCATGATGGCCTTGGCCATGCTGGTCGTGCTGGCGCTGATCGCGCTGCTGCTCAACCGCCAGGAGCGCATGCAGCGCGAAGTGGTCGGCGTCAGCCGCGAAGCCATGAGCGGCATGATCGCCGACAACCTCAAGCGGCACAGCGAGGGCATGGTCGCGCAACTGGCCGAATCGCTGGCCAACCCGCTGTACTACTTCGATCTGGACGCGGTCGGCGTGCTCAGCCGCGCGACCCTGCGCAACCCCGGCATCAGCTACGTGCTGGTGTACGACAACGACGGCAACATCGTCCACGACGGCAGCGAGGAAATTCCGAGCTACGGCAAGCGCATGGACGATCCGATGGCCTACGAGGTGATCGCCGCGCGCAAGCTGCACACCCAGTCCAGCGACATCGTGATGGACGTGTCGGCGCCGATCATGATCGGCAACGAGCGCCTGGGCGGCGTGCGCGTGGGCTACGACCTCAAGACCGTGCACCAGTTCCAGGATCAGGCCCTGGGCGACCTGCGCGGCCGACTGGACGCGCTGGCCCAGCAGCACATGATCTGGATCGGCTTGCTGGCGGCCGGCCTGCTCGCGCTGGGCGCGCTGATGGTCTATCTGATCCAGCGCTTCCTGGTCCAGCCGATCCGCCAGCTCGCCGACGCCTCGATGGAAATCGAGGCCGGCCACTTCGACACCAGCACGCCGGCCAGCAATCGCCACGACGAAGTCGGCGACCTGATGCGCGCGTTCGGGCGCATGAGCCAGAGTCTGGCGCGCCACGATCGCGACATCCGCCGCATGGCCTACACCGACGCGCTGACCGGCCTGGCCAACCGCCTGGCGTTCCGCGAGACCCTGGACCAGCGCCTGCTGCAGCTGCGCGGCGCCGGGCGCCAACTCGGCCTGCTGTTCGCCGACATCGACGACTTCAAGCGCGTCAACGACACCCTGGGCCACGACGCCGGCGACGATGTGCTGTTGCAGTTCGCCAACCGCATCCAGGAAACCGTGAACCGCCTGGGCGGCGAGGGCGCGCTGCTGGCGCGCTTTGGCGGCGACGAGTTCGTGATCCTGGTCCAGGACGGCGACGGCCACGAGGGCGGGGTACGCGCGCGCGCCAGCCATCTGGCCGACGTGCTGGTGGCCGAGCTCGGCCAGCCCATCGTGGTCCACGACCGCCAGGTCTTCCTGGGCACCTCGATCGGCGTGACCCTGTTCCCCGAGGACGCCTCCGGCGCGACCTCGCTGATGAAGAACGGCGACATCGCCATGTACCAGGCCAAGGTCGCGGGCAAGAACTGCTATCGCTTCTACAGCCGTGCCATGGACCAGGCGGTGGAGCGACGCGTGCACCTGGAGCACGAGCTGCGCGGCGCCTGGGACCGCGGCGAACTCAGCCTGGTCTACCAGCCGGTGTACCGCCTCGGCGACGGCGCCATGGTCGGCGCCGAAGCGCTGTTGCGTTGGCGCCATCCCGAGCAGGGCCTGGTCGCGCCGTCGGTGTTCATCGACGTGGCCGAGCAGAGCGGCCTGATCGAAACCCTGGGCCCGCAGGTGTTGCGCGCGGCCTGCCAGGATGCGGTCCGCTGGCAGCA
This sequence comes from Lysobacter sp. Root983, assembly GCF_001429345.1. Taxonomy (NCBI): domain Bacteria; kingdom Pseudomonadati; phylum Pseudomonadota; class Gammaproteobacteria; order Lysobacterales; family Lysobacteraceae; genus Lysobacter; species Lysobacter sp. Root983. The sequence continues at coordinate 1,289,729 of NZ_LMJO01000001.1, read as the reverse complement.
CGCGCGCCCGGGCGCGGAACCGCTGTTCGTCTCGGTCAACGTCTCGCCGCGCCAACTGCGCACCGGCGATCTGCCCAATGTGGTCGCGGCCTGCCTGCACGAAACCGGCCTGCCCGCGCAGCGTCTGCACCTGGAGCTGACCGAAACCGCGGTGATCGGCGACGAGATCCACGCCAGCAGCCTGCTCGCGCGCCTGCGTTCGACCGGGGTGAAGGTGTGGCTGGACGATTTCGGTACCGGCTTCTCCGGCCTCAGCCATCTGCGCCGGGTACCGGTGGACGGGGTCAAGATCGACCGCAGCTTCATCGCCGACGTGCTGCGCGACCCGGACGACCTGGCCCTGACCACGGCGATCATCGCCATGGCGCATTCGCTGGGAATCACCGTGGTCGCCGAGGGCGTGGAGAAGGAAGGCCAGTACGCGGTGCTGCGCGAACGCGGCTGCGACCTCGCCCAGGGCTATTGGCTGGGCCACCCGGTGGGCGCGGAAGAGTTTCTGACGCTGTTGGGTTGATCGCGATCGCTGCGGCCTTGGCCGAAGCCTCACTGCAAGCGATCGATCCAGCCGCCGATCAGCGTCGCCAGGCTGCCCGAGAGCACGCCGAACACCGCCACCGCGATCGCGCCCATGCCCCAGGCCACGGCCATCAGGCGGCCGTCGCGTTCCAGCAAGGCGAACGCGAACAGCAGCAGCAAGCCGCCGAACAGGAAGTTGGTGAACGGGATCGGCAGCGATAACAGCAGGCCCAGCAGCACCAGCAGCAGGCCGGTGAACGCGCTCGCGACGCGGTGATCGAGCAGACCGGTCGCGCGCGGGCGGACCACGCGCTCCAGGCGGGTCAGCCAGGGCGAGAGCAGGTTGCGGAAGCGCGCCATCGCCTGCCGGTGCGGGCCGCGCCGGGCCAGGAAGCCCGGCAACCAGGGCTTGCGCAGACCGATCAGCAGCTGCGCGCCGATCAGCATCACCAGCGGCCCGCTGACCGCGCCGCCCACGCCCGGGATCGGAATGAAGGCCGGGATGGTGGAGACGAACAGCAGCATGCCGAAGGAGCGATCGCCCAGGCCGGCCAGCACATCGCCCAGGCGCAAGACCTCGGCGGGGTCGCCCGTCGCGAAGTCGTCGAGCAGCGCGCGCGTGCCGGCTTCCTGCGCCGGCGGCTTGCGATCAACCGGAGGCGTCATCGGCCACCGGTTCCTGAGCGTCCTCGCGCGGCGCGGCGATGCGTTGCAGCAGCAGCTTGTCGATGCGCGGCCCGTCGAGGTCCACCACTTCGATCCGCCACACGCTCCAGTCGAAATGCTCGCCGACGTGCGGGATGCGGCCGAAGCGCGCGATGACCATGCCGGCGGCGGTGTGGAAGTCGTGCTCGTCCTCGCCCGGCAGGCGGCCGCCGCCGACCAGCTCGCGCAGGTCTTCCAGCGCCAGCGAACCGTCGAGCAGGTAGGAGCCGTCGGAGCGTTCGACCACCGGTGCGGCGTCGTCGTCGGTCTCGTTGTTCTGGATGCGGCCGATCACCGCGCCCATCAGATCGTTGACCGTGACCAGACCGGTGACGTCGCCGTATTCGTCCACCACCAGCGCCAGCGACAGCTGCTCCTCGCGGAAGATCTCCAGCAACTTCAGGGCATGGGTGGATTCGGACACGAATAGCGGCGGGCGCAGGTGGGTGAACAGCTCCGGCGCGGTCTGGTCCAGGCGGTCCAGCAGCGACTTGACCTCGAGCACGCCGAGCACGTCGCTGTCGCCGCCGCGATAGACCGGGTAGCGCGAATAAGCGTTCTCGCGCATGGTCTCCAGGTTCTGCGCGAAGCTGGTGTTGGCATCCAGCCACGCGATGCGGGTGCGCGGCGTCATCAGGCTCTCGGCGGTGCGGTCGCCCAGGCTGAGCACGCGGTTCATCATCTTGCGTTCGTCGGCGTCGATCACGCCCTGCTCGTGGCTTTCGGTCACCAGCAGGCGGATCTCTTCTTCGCTGATCTCGCTGCGGGCGTCGTCCTTGATGCCCAGGATGCGCAGCACCAGGCGGTTGATCGCGCCCAGCGCCTTCACCGCCGGCCGCGCGCCGCGCGACAGGCCGTACAGCGGGATCGCGACCGCGCTGGCGATGCGCTCGGGATTGGTCAGGGCCAGGCGCTTGGGGATCAGCTCGCCGAAGATGACCTGGGCGGCGGTGATCAGCGCCATCGCGGTGCCGATGCCGATCGGACGCGCGTACTGCGAGAAGTCGCCGGACAGCAGATGACCGAGCCAGCCGGTGATGACCAGGCCGATCGACTCGCCGCCGAAATAGCCGGTCAGCACGCCGATGCCGGTGATGCCGATCTGCACGGTCGACAGCAGGTTGTCCGGATGCTCGGCCAGCGCCAGCGCGGTGCGTGCGCCGCGGCTGGTCTCCGCCATCTGTTTCAGGCGCAGCTTGCGCGAGGTCATCAGCGACATCTCCGACAAGGCGAAGAAGGCGTTGAGCACGATCAGCGCAGCGACGATCAGCAGCTCGAGCATGCGGGCTGCTCCATCGAGGGGTCAGGGGCGGGGATGCCGGGGGCGTGAGCGGTAGACCGCGGGCCGGACAGGGGGGCCGCGGTAACGCGGGCGGGCGATGTTGGGTCGTCGTCCATGGGGCAGGGTGGGCGGGGGATGCGCGGCCCTGATCTTAACAGGCGCCGCCGCGCCGGCCGCGTGAGCGGTGGGTGAGGGGCCCCGGCCGGGCGGTTTTCGCCCGTTTCGGGGCACAGGCCGGCGCGAAAGACGGGCGCGTTCGCCATCAAACCGTCATAATCGCGCCCGCACAACCACCCCGGGCCGGTCGCGGCCGGCATTCAGAGGCTTTCACGCATGTTCTCGCTGCAGACCATCTTCGGCTCCGGCCAGCAGTTCTACACCCTGCTAGACGAGGCCGCCCAGGCCGCCTACGACAGCACCAAGGCACTGCACGCCATGATGAAGGCCGCCGACCGTCAGCCGGCCCTGGACGCCTTCAAGCTGGCCCGCCAGCGCGAGCGCGCGACCTCGGACAAGATCAGCCACGCCCTGGTCGACAGCTTCATCACCCCGATCGAGCGCGAGGACATCGAGTCGCTGGGCTCGGCCCTGTACAAGATCCCCAAGCAGGTCGAGAAGTTCGCCGACCGCTATTCGCTGGCGATCCAGCACCTGGACGGCATCGACTTCGCGCCGCGCGCGGCGATGCTGGAGCAGGCCGCCGCGGTGGTGGTGGAGATGGTCCACGACCTGCAGAAGATGAACATCGACCGCATGACCGAGCTCAACGAGAAGCTGCGCTCGCTGGAGAACGAGGCCGACCGCCTGATGCTGGAGCTGTACCGCGACATCTATTCCGGCCGCCTGGACAACCTGCAGATGTTCCTGCTCAAGGAGTTCTTCGAGATTCTGGAGAAGGCCATCGACCGCTGCCGCGAAGCCGGCGTGGTGGCCTACCAGATCGTGCTGAAGAACAGCTGAGGCCTCCCTCGTGATGCTGACTCTGGTCCTAGTGGTGATCCTGGCCGCGCTCGTATTCGAGTTCATCAACGGTTTCCACGACACCGCCAACTCGATCGCCACCGTGGTGGCGACCAAGGTGCTGACCCCCGGCCAGGCGATCATGCTGGCCGCCAGCACCAACCTGATCGGCGCGTTCATGGGCACCGCGGTCGCCAAGACCATCGCCTCGGGCCTGATCGATACCGAGGTCGTCAACGTGACCTCGCAGGTGCTGATCTGCACCTTGCTGGGCGCGATCATCTGGAACCTGATCACCTGGTGGCGCGGCCTGCCGTCGTCGTCCTCGCACGCGCTGATCGGCGGCCTGTGCGGCGCCGCGCTGGCGGCCTCGCACAACAACTGGACCGCGCTGATCTGGTCCAAGGCCGGCGACGGCGACTGGGCCAGCAACAAGGGCCTGCTGTGGAAGGTGGTGGTGCCCATGATCACCTCGCCGCTGGCGGGCTTCCTGCTGGGCGTGAGCATCATCGCCCTGCTGTACCTGATCATCTCCTCGATGATGAAGGCCGGCGGCCCGCTGGCGAAGCTGGCCAAGCCGCGTTGGGTCAACGCCTTCTTCGGCAAGGCCCAGCTGGTGTCCGCCGCCTACATGGGCCTGGCCCATGGCCGCCAGGACGCGCAGAAGACCATGGGCATCATCGCCCTGTCGATTTTCGGCGCGCAGTCGTCGGGCATCCTCAACGACCTGCCGGCCTGGCTGTCGTTCCTGCATCCGGACGGCGGCAAGGACGACATCGACACCTGGGTGATCGCCACCTGCGCCCTGGTCATGGCCGCGGGCACCGCCGCCGGCGGCTGGCGCATCATCAAAACCCTGGGCCACAAGATGGTGAAGCTGCAGACCATCGACGGCTTCGCGGCGGAAACCGCGTCGGCGACCATCCTGGTCACGGCCGCGCATTTCGGCATGCCGGTGTCCACCACCCACAGCATTTCCACCGCGATCATGGGCGTGGGTTTCGCCAAGAACCCGCGCAAGCTCAAGCTGGGCGTGATCGAACGCATCGTGTGGGCCTGGATCCTCACCATCCCGGCCGCCGGCGGCATCGCCTACGGCCTGTGGCGCCTGATCGAGGCCTTGGGCTGGGCCTGATGCCGGCGCGACGATGAAACGAAAAAGCCCGCAGCGATGCGGGCTTTTTCGTGGCCTTGTTTCCTGCGGGAGCGGCGTCCAACAGGGGCTTCCTTTGGTCATGAGCCGCGATCGCGTCACCGCGCTGGCCGGCGATCGCGGCTCACGCCGCTCCCACAGAAGGCGGATGCGCAGCCCGACCAGGCGTCGCGGTGGCCGCGTCGCTTACAGCAGGTCGCCGTCGGCCGACAGCATGCGCTCCATGCGGTCGCCCAGGCCGCCGATCTCCAGCACCAGGCGGTCGATCTCGGACGCGGCCAGGCCTTCCAGCGGACGGTTCTCGCACAACTGCAGGTAGGGCACCCCGTCGAGGTCGCCGATGGCGAGGTAGCCGACGTGGCTTTGCCAGTTGAAGATCAGGGCGCGGCGGGCGTCCAGGCCGGTGGTGGGCGCGATCGCGGTGCTCACGCGCAGGAACGGGCGCTGGTCGTCGTCCTCCAACTCGGACAGGAAGATCGCCTGGTGGCGGGTGCCCTGTTCCAAGGACAGCTCGATGCACAGCACCCCGTCGTCGTGCAGGGTGAGGTGGAAGCCGGACTGGGTAAGGTGCTTGCGGATTTGTTCGAATTTCATGGTCTGCTCCCTGCGGGCTTCTTTGTTCGTACGACGTGGCTATGCTAACCCTCATGGACTCCGAGGTCGCCGCCCAACGCATCCTCGCCGCGATCCGCGCCATTCCCAAGGGCGAGGTCGCTGGCTATGGCGAAGTCGCCCGCCGCGCCGGCCTGCCCGGGCGCGCGCGCCTGGTCGCGCGCCTGCTCAGCCAGAACGACGACCCCAAACTGCCCTGGCACCGCGTGCTGCGCTCGGACGGCCGGATCGCCCTGCCGGAAGGCTCCAAGGGCTATCGCGAGCAGTGCCAGCGCCTGCGCGGCGAGGGCCTGCGGGTGGAAGGCGGGCGGGTGCTCGGCGTTCGCGCCGCCGCGACGCTGGATGCCCAAATCTGGGGGCCGCCGGACTGACCCCGGCGTGGCCGTGAACGGTGGAACCGCAAGATCCGCGCGGGTCCGCGTCCAGCGGCTAACATAGGCGTATCCCCCGGGAGTTCAGATGTTCCGCAATCTGCCGCGCGTCACCAAGCTGCTGCTGCTCGTCAATATCGCGGTGTTCGTCCTGCAATGGCTGCTGGAATACAGCGAGCTCGGGCGCGTCGTCCTCGACTATCTCCAGCTCTGGCCGATCGGCTCGGGCGAGGTCTACGGCGGCGCCGGCTTCATGCCCTGGCAGCTGTTCACCTACGGTTTCCTGCACGGCAATTTCGGCCACCTGCTGTTCAACCTGATCCCGATCCTGATGTTCGGCGCGATGATCGAACACCAGTGGGGCGAGCGCCGTTATCTGACCTATTACCTGGTCTGCATCGTCGGCGCCGGTCTGTGCCAGCTGGCGTTGACCAGCGCCTTGCTGCACTACTACGGCTACGCGGTCACCACGGTCGGCGCGTCGGGCGCGGTCTACGGCCTGATCGTCGCGTTCGCGCTGCTGTTCCCGAACCAGAAGGTCACGATGCTGCCGCTGCCCATCATCCTGAAGGCGCGGACCTTGGCGATCGTGTACGCGAGCATCGCGCTGGCCTACGGCATCTTCGGCACCCGCGAGGGCGTCGCCCATTTCGCCCATCTGGGCGGCATGCTGTTTGGCTGGTTGCTGATCCGCTACTGGCAGGGACGGCCGCCGTTCGGCCGCCGCCCGCCCAAGAAGAAGCGTTCGCACCTGCGCGTGGTCCACTGATCCGGCGGCGCCGGATCAGAAGTTCGGGCGCAGCCGCACCTGTTCCAGCTCGCGCCGCACCGATCGCCAGAACCAGGTCGGCGCGATCCAGGTGTAGAGGCAGAAGCCCAGCCAAAGATAGGACAGCGGCCCGATCAGCTGCTTGTGGCCGTGCTCGTCCAGCGCGATCAGGGTGATCTGGTAGGCCAGGAACATGCCCAGCAGCAACACCACCGCGCGGCCCCTGGACCCCGCCGACACATAGCTCTGGAAGCGCCACCACAGCCCCAGCAGCCAGTTCTGGCGGGCCTTGATCGCGCCCAGCAGGGTCAGCGCCTGCTCGTCCATCGGATCGATCTGCAGAGCCCAGGCGGCGTGCTCGCGCGCGGACTCGACATCGCCCTGGGCGAGCGCGCAATGGCCGAGCACGCACAGCGCCTCGACATGGTCGGGCTCGAAGCTCAGGACTTCGCGCGCCCAGCGTTCGGCCTGGATGCGATCGCCGCTTTGGAATTCCAGCCAGGCGCGCAGGGCCAGGTAGTCGCTGTCGTCGGGATCGAGTTCGCAGGCGCGGCGATTGTGTTCCCGGGCTTGCGCCTCGCGGCCCCAGGCCAGGTCCAGGCGCGCATAGCTGTCGTACACGGCCGCGACATCCGGATACAGCGAGCGCGCCGTTTCCAGATGCGCCCGCGCCTGCGGGAGCCGGCGCTGGGCGATCGCCACGTCGGCGGCCACCAACTGCGCCGCCAGCGATTCGGGCTCGTCCTCGATCGCGCGTCGGGCCTCGATCGCGGCCGCGTGCGGGCGCTTGCGCCTGAGCAGGCAGCGCGCGAGCAGGGCATGCGCGTCGGCGTCGTTGGGGTCCTCGCTCAGCCGCTGCACCAGCGTGTTCATGGCCGCGTCGATCTGGCCCTGGCGCAACTGCCGCAAGGCCAGCTCGAACAGGCGGGCGCCGTCGTCGATATCGTTCATCGCAGCATCGCTCCCAGCCAGGCCGGCCAAGTCTGGGTCGCCAGAAAACCGCGACCGATCACCGCGATCAGCAGCAACACCGGCAAGCCGTTGCGGGCGACGCCGCCGTAGTGTTCCCAGATCTCGAAGCAGCGCGCCTGCATCATGTAGATCGCGTAGGCGATCGCCAGCTTCAGCGTGACGATGGACAGGGCGGCGTAGCGCAACTCCGCGCCCTGCAGCCAGCCCGCGCGCGCCAGGCTATCCAGGCCGAGAACCAGCCCCGCGCTGCCGAGCAGGCCGATCGCGACGCAGGCCCATTCGCGCGCGCGGGTCGGGCTGCCCAGGGCCAGACCGTTCAGCACGAACCAGGCCAGACCGAAGGCGTTGCCGCCCAGCATCAGCGCCAGCAGGGGCCACATCGGGTCGACCGCGTAGCGCGCCAGGCCCGACGGCAGCGGCTCGTCCGGCAAACGATAGGCGGCGGCCGTCATTCCCCGGCCCCGTGCTGTTTCAGGAAGTCCAGGACTTCGTCGTACTGCCCGCCCTGGTTGGCGTAGCGCGCATGGTTGCGCGCGGTGGTCAGCCATTCCAGCGTGGTGGCGCGGGTTTGCTTGTGCGCCTCGCGCAGGTGCGCCAGCGTCAGCGGCATTTCGCGGCCGGCGTCGATCGATTGCTCGATGGCCTCGTCGACGGCGGTCTCGACCAGGTTGCGCAGGTCGGCGCCCGAGTAGCCCGAGGTGAGCTTGGCGATGGCGCTGCCGTCGATGGCGTCGGCGATCGGCCGGCCCTGCAATTGCAGGTCGAGGATGGCGCGGCGCGCGCCTTCGTCCGGCGGCGGCACGAACAGCACGCGGTCGAAGCGGCCGGGCCGGCGGAACGCGGCGTCGACCGCCCAAGGCACGTTGGTCGCGCCCAGGATCAGCACGCCATGGTTGTTCTGCGCGAAGCCGTCGAGCTCGGTCAGGAACTGGCTGACCAGCTTGGCCGAGGTGGCCTCGCGCGTGTGCTGGCGCTTGCCGCCGATGGCTTCGATCTCGTCGAAGAACAGCACCGACGGGGCGGTGCGCCGCGCCTGTTCGAAGATGGCGTGGAGCTTGCGCTCGGATTCGCCGATGAACATGTCCAGCACGTCGGTGATGGCGACGTTGTAGAACTTGGCGCCGCATTCGCCGGCGGTGGCGCGCGCCAGCAGGGTCTTGCCGCAGCCTGGCGGCCCGTACAGCAGGATGCCGCCGCCGGAGCGGCGCTTGAAACGTTCGAACAGCGAGGGTTTCAGGAACGGGGTGATGATGCGGCGCCGGATCTGATGCTTGACCTGATCCAGCCCGCCCACGTCGGCGAAGCTCACGCGCTCGGCCGACGGCTGCACCAGCCGCGCCAGATCGTAGGGATCGGTATCGTCGTTGGCGATGCTGGCTTGCGCGCGGCCGCGCACGTCGGCCAGCGACACCACCTTGCCGCTCAGCGAGGCGGCCAGGGCCGGATCTTCCAGCGCCGGGTTCAGGGCGATCGCGCGCTCGTAACAGGCGCGGGCCTCGTCGCGGCGTCCCTCGGCCATCGCCACGCGCGACTGCGCGAGCAGGGCCGGCGCGGAGTCCGGCGGCGACAGGCGCAGCACGTAGTCGGTGTCGCCGGCGTCGAGCAACAGGCGCGCGGCCGCGCCGCGGCGGCTGTCGTCGATCGACAGCGCGGCTTGGCACAGGTCGATGGCTTCGCGCAAAGCGGCGGGGTCGTTGGCGGCGATGCAGGCGTCGACGACCAATCCCTGCAAGACCGCGTTGTCGGGGCTGGCGCGCAGGGCGTTGAGCAGGTCGTGCGTGGGGGCGTTGGGCATGGGCGATCGGACGGGCTCGGCGTCCTCTAGCCTAAATCAACGGGCGCGCTTGCGGCGCTGGTTGGAGGCGCGCGCTGCGATCGTCGGCGACACGCGGCCGCTCGGGCCGCGCGTCGCCGCCAGCGATCACGGGAAAATCGTGATGCGCTGTTCCGGCTTGGCCTGCATCGGCTGGCCGGCCTTGCAGGTGTAGGCCTCGCCGAAGCTGGGCTGGTTGAACAACGGGCCGTTGGTGCGCCACTGGCCCGGCGCATGCACGCTGGTGGACGCGCGCTGGGTCGCGACCTCGGTGCTGGCCTGCTGCGCCCACAGCCCGGCCCAGGCGCGGTAGAAGGCCTGATCGGCGTCCTTGGACGGGGTGGGCACTTCGCTACGGAAGGTCTTCCAGGCCAGTTCGACGCCGGCGATGTCGGCGATGTTTTCGTCGCGGGTCTGCTGGCCGTTGACCTTGACGCCCTTCAGGCCGGGGTATTCGTAGGCGCCGTACTGGGCGGCGACGCGGTTGCCCAGCGCTTCCCAGGCCGCGGTTTCGGTGGGGGTCCACCAGTCGCGCAGTTCCTGATTGGCGTTGACCAGGCGGCCGCGGCTGTCGAAGCCGTGGCTGAGTTCGTGGCCGACCAGGGCGCCGAAGGAGCCGTACTGCGAGGCGGCGTCCTTGCTCATGTCCAGCACCGGCGCCTGCAGCACCGCGGCGGTGACGATCAGGCGGTTCTGGGCGATGTCGTAGGCCAGGGCCGGATCCTGCGGCAGCACGTCCCAGCGGCGGTCGGCGTTGCCGCGACCGATGCGCTTCATTTCCTCGCGGTGGCGCCAGGTCGAGGCGATCAGCATGTTGCTGCCGAAGCTGCCGCGGCCCATCGGCTGCACCGAGTAGTCGAGGTCGCGGCGCGGGGTGCCGACTTCGATCTTGAGCTTGGCCAGCTTGGCGCGCGCCTCGGCCTTGGCCGCTTCGTTGTAGCGGGTTTCGGCGTCGATCGCCTTGCCCAGGGTCGCCAGCACCTGCGAGGCGATTTCCTCGGCGCGCTTGTCGGTGGCGGCGGGCAGGTACTTGGCGGCGTACTCGCGGCCGATCATCGGGCCGGCGGCGAGATTCATCGCGTCCAGCACGGCCTGCTGGCGCGACGGCGGCGCGCTGCCGCGCAGGATGCGGCCGTGGAAGTCGTACTGGGCGTCGCGGAAGGGCTTGGCCAGGTAGGGCGCCATCGAATCGCCGACGCGCCAGCGCAGGTAGACCTTCCACTGTTCCGGCTTGAGCGTGCCGACCAGGTTGTCGAGTTCGGCGAAGAGCTTGGCGTTGCCGATCGAGACGCTGTCGTCCTTGACGCCCTGGGCCTTGAGGAAGTCGCCCAGCTGCAGGCGCTTGTACTGCTTGGCCAGCGCCGCCACCTGCACCGGGGCGTAGTGGCTGCGCAGCTGACGTAGCTCGGGCAGCGACTGCGAAGCGCGCGCGATCCGCGTTTCCAGATCGATCACCAGCTGCGACTCGGCCGACAGCTGGGCCTGCGGAGTACCGGTCAGGGCCAGGATCTTCTGCACGTAGTTGTTGTAGTGGCCCAGCAGCTGGCGGGTCTCGGCGTCGCTGCGGGTGTAGTAGGCCGGATCGGGCAGGCCCAGGCCGCCCTGGCCGAAGTAGCCGATATGGCGGTTGAGGTCCTGCAGATCGACGTCGGCGGCGAAGTTGAACGCGACCGGGATGCCGACCTGGTGCAGGGCCGCGATCGAGGCCGGGATGTCCTTGGCCTTCTTGATCGCGGCGATGCGCGACAGCAGGGGCGCGATCGGCTGGGCGCCGTCGCGCTCCACCGCGGCTTCGTCCAGGCCGCTGGCCCAGAAGTCGCCGAGCAGCTTCTGCACATTGCCCTGCGGCGCGGTCATGGCGCCGTTGAGCAGGTCCAGGGTCTGCTGGCGGGTGCGCGCGTCCAACTGCTCCAGGGCCGAGACCGTGCCGGCGCCGGAGGGCAGGGGGTTGCCGCGCAGCCAGTCGGCGTTGGCGTTGGCGTAGAAATCGGTGCAGGCGGTGGCGACGGCGGCGGCCTTGGGCTTGGCGGCGGGGGCCCGCTTCTTCTTGGCGGCGTCGGCGGTCGGTAGGGCCAGGCCGGCGATCAGGCTGAGGGCGAGGGCGCAGCTAAGCGGGCGTAGGGTCGTCATCGCGGATTCCGTCCTGGTGATCGGGCCAGTTTAACAAGCGCCCGTCGATTGCCTATGAACGGGTTTCGCGGTTGCGCAAGATGGCGCCGGGCGATGCGGATCAGGGGCCAAAAAAAGCGAAGGCCCGGGAAACCCGGGCCTTCGCGCCTGCCGACGAGGGCAAGTAACCGCTAGACGGCGCCGCCGCGAACGGCGGCGCCGGTTTTCACCAGATCACGACCTGCTTGTCGCCTTCGCGCACCATCGGCTGGCCCGGCTTGCACGAGAACGCCGCGGCGAAGGCCGGCAGGTTCGACGGCGCGCCGATCGCGCGGAAGTTGGCCGGCGCGTGCGGATCGGTGGCCAGGCGCACCTTCAGCTCTTCGGGCTTGAAGTTGCGGCGCCACACGGTGGCCCAGTTGAGGAAGAAGCGCTGGTCGCGGGTCAGACCGTCGGTCTTCGGGTCCGGCTGGCCGGCGGTGGCCTTGACCATCGCGTCGTAGGCCGTGGCCAGGCCGCCCAGGTCGGCGATGTTCTCGCCCAGGGTCAGCTTGCCGTTGACCTTGGCGCCCGGCGCGGCTTCGTAGCCGTCGAACTGGGCGATCAGCTTGTCGGTGCGGCCGCTGAAGCCCTTGGCGTCGGCCGGCTGCCACCAGTTCTCGAAGTTGCCGGTCGCGCCGAAGCGGCTGCCCTGGTCGTCGTAACCGTGGGTCATCTCGTGGCCGATCACCGCGCCGATGCCGCCGTAATTGGTGGCGTCGTCGGCGTTCGGATCGAAGAACGGCGGCTGCAGGATCGCGGCCGGGAACACGATCTCGTTCTGCAGCGGGTTGTAGTAGGCGTTGACCATCTGCGGCGGCATGCCCCATTCGGTGCGATCGACCGGCTTGCCGACCTTGCCCAGGTTCCACTTGTAGTTGAACTCGGTCGCGGCCATCACGTTGCCGTAGTAGCTGTCGCGGTTGGTCTGCAGGCCGGCCCACTCGCGCCACTTGTCGGGGTAGCCGATCTTGGGCGTGAAGGCGGCCCACTTGTCCATCGCCTTCTTCTTGGTTTCCGGGCTCATCCAGTCCAGCTTCTCGATGCGGACCTTGAGCGCCTCGCTGAGGTTCTTGACCAGGGTCTCCATGCGCGCCTTGGATTCGGGCGTGAAGGCCACCTTGACGTACATCTGGCCCAGCGCCTCGCCGACCTGCTCCTCGACGGTGTCGAGCACGCGCTTGCTGCGCTCCTTCAGCTCGGTCTGGCCGCGCAGGGTCTTGCGGTAGAACTCGAAGTTCTCCTTGACGAAGTCGTCCGACAGATACGGCGAGGCGCTGTCGACGGTGTGGAAGCGCAGGTAGCTCTGCCACTGCGCGGCCGGCACGTCGGCCAGCATCTTGCTGACTTCCTGATGGAACGCCGGCATCGCCAGCGAGAACATCTTCTGCGCGGGCACGCCCTGCGACTCGAAGAACTTGGTCCAGGGGAAGTTCGGGGTCAGCTTGTCGGCATCGGCCAGGCTGACCGGGTTGTAGTACAGGCTGGCGTCGCGCGAGAGCTGCTCGCTGGTCTTGGAGACCTTGGCCAGGCGGGTTTCGAACGCGATCACGTCCTTGGCCTGCTTGGCGGCGTCGGCCGCGGCCACGCCGCTGAGCTGCAGCACGTTGCCGATGTGCTTCTCGTAGGCGTCCAGCTTTTCCTTCTTGTCGGCCGCCGTGTAGTAGGTCGGATCCGGCAGGCCCAGGCCGCCCTGCGAGGCGTAGGCGATGTTGTTCTTGGAGTCCTTGAAGTCGGCCTCGGCGCCGAAGCCGAACAGCACGTTCTGGCCCTTGGCGGCGCTGGCGCGCAGGTAGTCGGCGATCTGGTCCTTGTTCTCGAGCTTGGCGATCGCGTCGAGGTCGCCCTTGATCGGGTTGATGCCCTGCGAGTTGATCTTGGCCGCGTCCATGCCGCTGGCGTAGAAATCGCCGACGAGCTTGTCCACGCCGGTGGCGTTGGGCAGTTCGGCGGCCTTCTCGGCGAGCTGCTTCTGCACCGCGGTGGAGCGCTCGTCGAGCATTTCGAACGCGCCCCAGGAGGTGCGGTCGCCCGGGATGGCGTTGGCGGCCAGCCACTTGCCGTTGACGTAGCCGCCGAAATCGGTACACGCGTCCTTGCTGGTGTCGAGGTCGCTGGCCAGGAAGCGGTTGACCTTCGGCAGCGTGCTGTCATCGATCTTCACCGCGCCGGCGTCGGCGGTCGGCTTGGCGGCGTCGGCGGCCGGCGGCGCGGCCTCGTCCTTCTTGGTGCAGGCGACCATCGCGGTGGTGATGGCGAGGGTCAACAGCAGAATTTGGGGTTTCTTCAAGGTCACAACGAGCTCCGGCCTGACGGCGTTTGGGAGTAGGGCATGGCTACCGCCCCGGTCGGGGCGTGGCAGGACAATAGACCCCTTCGGCCTCGCCAGGGGGTGTCGAAGGTCATGGCGGGGCCGCGCGCCCGGCTGCGTTGCGCGTGCCGGGCGCGCGCAACTCGGGTTTAGAGGCCCGCCCGCCGGGCGCTTCGCCAGCTTTGGCATAACATTTGCGTGGTTCTCGGCATACTCTGGCGGCGGACGCCGACTAACCCGCGGCACCGGGCAGGGAGCCTCAGCGGTTTCCTCCTGCGCGCCGCGCCAGAGGGAACGATATGAAGAAATCCTTGCTTACCCTGGCCGCCTTGGCCATAGCCGCGCCCTTGCTGCTCGCCTCCGGCCTCGTTCGCAGCGCCGACGCTAGCGGTTATTCGCCGCGCGGCCAGCTGGTCTATCAGATCGTGCGCAAATGGGGCCCGCACGTGCAGGAGGCCTATCGGGCGGACATGAACGCCTGGGCGCGCCAGATGGGGCCGATCTTCGCCAAGTCGCCGATGAACGCGCTGCAGCGGGCCGCCGACGCGCGCGATTTCGATGCCATGAACGATGCGTTGCTGGGCAAGGCCACCGCCCAGGGCCAGATCGTGCCGAGCGCGATCGGCAACTTGGGCGCCGACCTCACCTTCGTGCCGATCGCGCCCTGCCGCATCCTCGACACCCGTATCGCCGGCGGTGCGATCCCGGCCAACGGCACGCGCGATTTCGATGTCTCTTCGGTCACCGATTACAGTTTCCAGGGCGGTAGCGCCAGCAACTGCAACGGCGTGGGCGCGGTCGGCGCGATCGGCGCGGCGATGATCAATTTCACCGTGGTCACGCCCGGCACGGCGGGCTACATCACCGCCTATCCCTATCAAGGCGCGCGACCACTGGCGTCGAGCGTGAACTATGCCGGCGGCGATATCGTCAACAATCTGGCCATGGTCGCGCTGGACGCCAGCGCCGCGTCCAGCGACATGAGCGTGTACTCGTTTGCGCAGACGCATCTGGTGGGCGACATCGTCGGTTATTTCATCGCCCCGACCCCCACCGCTCTGCAATGCACGACGGTGCAGACCATCAGCACCATGAACGGCAGCGCCTCGTTCACCGGCACCTCGCCCAGCTGTCCGGCGGGTTACACCAAGACCGGCGGCTACTGCCAGGCGGCGGGTAACGCCGGCCGCGTGGTCGCTTCCTACCCCAATGGCCTGCTGCATCAGTGCGTCTTCACCAACGAAAGCCCGACCGCGATGCAGGTGACCGTGTACGCCGAGTGCTGCCGTCTGCCAGGACGTTGACCGCTTAGGGCGCGCTATCGCGCGATACAGGCGAAAGGCCCGCGCGATGCGGGCCTTTTGCGTTTCCGCGTCAGGGCCGGCGCCATCACGGAGTCTCATCGCCTTGTGCGACGACCGCCATAACCGCATGCCAGTGCCATAACGCCGCTAGTCGCGACGGGCGACGGCCTCGATCCGGGCGGGGCGCAGCAAATACTTTGTGATGGGTGTCCGGTTTTTGTCCTGGTTTCCGTCTCTGTGCTTGGAGCGTCGGCGATCGGGTCCATTGGGGCCCGACCCGCGATTCGAACCTAAAAGGGGATACAGGGATGAGGAAGTTGATTCTGGCGGCAGGGTTGTTCGCGCTTGCGCCGTTGTTGTCGCAGCCTGCCGACGCGGCCGGTCGCGGTGCGCGTGGCGAGCTCGTTTATCAGGTCGTGAAGAAGTGGGGCCCGTACGTGCAGGAAGCCTATCGCGAGGATATCGGCACCTGGGCCAAGGAGATGGGGCCGGTCTTCGCCAAGGCGCCGATGAGCGCGTTGCAAAGCGCCGCCAACGCGTCCAGCTTCGACGCCATGAACACCGCGCTGCTCGGCCCGCAGGTCGCCAAGGCCGGTCCTGAGATCACGCCGAACGCGCTGGGCGACGCCGCCACCGATCTGGTGTTCGTGCCGATCTCGCCGTGCCGCTTGTTCGACACCCGCCTGGCCGGCGGCGCGATCGCGGCCAACACCGTGCGCAGCTTCGACGTCACCGCGGTCGCCGACTACAGCTTCCAGGGCGGCGCCGCCAGCAACTGCAACGGCGCTGGCGCGGCCGGCTCGTTCGCCGCGGCGGTGATCAACTTCACCACCGTCACGCCGTCGGCTGCGGGCTACATCACCGCCTTCCCGTTCGGTGCCACCCAGCCGCTGGCGGCGACGGTGAACTACGGCGGCGGCGACATCCGCGGCAACCTCGCCACGGTCGCGCTCGATCAGGGTTCTTCGGCCAACGAGCTGAGCGTGTACTCGTTCGCCCAGACCCATCTGGTCGGCGACATCATCGGCTACTTCATCAACCCGCAGGCGACGGCGTTGGATTGCACCAGAGTGCAGACCTCGTACAACCTCACCGCCAGCGGCACCTTGAACGCGCCTTCGCCGGCGTGTCCGGTCGGTTACACCATGACCGGTGGCGACTGCTATTCGGCCAGCTACAGCGGCCGCGTCGTGAGCTCGTACCCGAACGGCTTGGTGCACTACTGCTCGTGGGCGAACGAGAGCGCGGTGGCGATGAACGTCGTCGCCTTCGCCGACTGCTGCCGGGTGCCGGGTCGCTGACGGTCCAAGCCGCCAAGTCGTAGCAAGCGCAATACGCGAAAGGCCCGCTCCGTGCGGGCCTTTCCTTTTATGGCTGTCGGCGACGTCTGGGTGTTAACCCCGATGTCGCGCGTGGCGAGCCGTGTCCGCAAACGTTTGCAGGCATGGGCGAGTCGCCACGGATGGACATACGCCGCGCGACTCGCCGCATTTCTCGCGATGCCTGGCGCTGAAAGTGTGACGTCTGTCCTGTTTTCCCTGCGGTTCTCGTCCTTTCGAATGTCGGCGATCGAGTCCACGGGGGGCTCGACCCGCGAGTCGAACCTATGAGGGGATACATATGAACAAGTTGATTCTGACCGTCGGTCTGTTCGCGCTTGCGCCTTTGCTGTCGCAGCCCGCCGATGCCGCCGGTCGCGGTGCGCGTGGCGAGCTCGTTTATCAGGTCGTGAAGAAGTGGGGCCCGTACGTGCAGGAAGCCTATCGCGAGGACATCGGCGCCTGGGCTAAGGAAATGGGGCCGGTCTTCGCCAAGGCGCCGATGAGCGCGCTGCAAGGCGCCGCCGATGCCTCCAGCTTCGACGCCATGAACACGGCGCTGCTCGGCCCGCAGGTCGCCAAGGCCGGCGCCGATGTCGTGCCGAACGCGCTGGGCGACGCCGCCACCGATCTGGTGTTCGTGCCGATCTCGCCCTGCCGCTTGTTCGACACCCGCCTGGCCGGCGGCGCGATCGCGGCCAACACCGTGCGCAGCTTCGACGTCACCGCGGTCTCCGACTATAGCTTCCAGGGCGGCGCCGCCAGCAACTGCAACGGCGTTGGCGCGGCCGGCTCGTTCGCCGCGGCGGTGATCAACTTCACCACCGTCACGCCGTCGGCCGCGGGCTACATCACCGCCTTCCCGTTCGGCACCACCCAGCCGCTGGCGGCGACGGTGAACTACGGCGGCGGCGACATCCGCGGCAACCTCGCCACGGTCGCGCTGGATCAGGGCGCTTCGGCCAACGAGCTGAGCGTGTACTCGTTCGCCCAGACCCACCTGGTCGGCGACATCATCGGCTACTTCATCAATCCGCAGGCGACCGCGCTGCAGTGCGTCGAAGTCGACGGCACGGTGCTCAATCTCGCCGCTGGCGCGGCCGGCAACGCCTTCGCGGGCAGCTGCCCCGCAGGCTATACGGCGGTCGAAACGCAGTGCCGTCCTTCGATCTTCGGCATGCGCGTGGCGGGTAGCTGGACCTCGCATTGCAACATGGTCAACGACAGTGCCTCGGCCGGAACGGTCACCGCGACCGCTCGCTGCTGCCGAGTCCCGGGCCGCTGAGTCCACGCCGGTCCGCTTTGCCCCGAAGGCCCGCCTCGCGCGGGCCTTCGGTCTTGTGGAGCCCGCGCGCATGCGCGAAGGTGCGGACTACGGCCGCTACGGCCCCGCCCTCGGAGCATCGCGATGAAAGTGCATTTCCACGGAGCCGCCGGCGAGGTCACCGGCTCGCTGCACGAGGTCGAGGCCGCCGGCCGGCGCCTGCTGCTGGACTGCGGCATGACCCAGGGCAGTCCCGAGGCCGAGCGCCGCAATGCCGATCCGTTTCCGTTCGATGTGGCCGCGCTCGACGCGCTGGTGATCAGCCATGCGCACATCGACCATATCGGCCGCGTGCCGCTGCTGGTCCAACGCGGCTTCCGCGGCCAGATCCATGCCCAGGCCGCGACCGCCGACTTGATGCGGATCATGCTGCTGGATTCGGCCCACATCGCGCAGAGCGAGGCCGAGCGCAGCAACCGCCGCCGCCGCGACGACGAGCCCGAAGCGGTGCCGCTGTACACCCAGGCCGATGTCGAGGCCGCGATGGCGCGGGTACGCCCGCTGCCCTACGACCAGCGCAGCCAGATCCTGCCCGGCGTCGAGATCGCGTTCCGCGAGGCCGGGCATATCCTGGGTTCGTCCGCGGTCGAGGTGTATGCCGAGGGGCGCAAGCTGGTGTTCTCCGGCGATCTCGGGCCCAAGGGCACGCCGATCCTGCGCGATCCGGCGCGCATCGACAGCGCCGACCTGGTGCTGATGGAATCGACCTACGGCGACCGCCTGCACCGCGACCGCGCCGAGACCATCCGCGAACTCGGGCGCATCCTCGAGGAGACCTGGCGCGACGGCGGCAACGTGCTGATTCCGGCGTTCGCGGTCGGGCGCAGCCAGGAGCTGCTGTACTGGTTCGCCAAGCATTGGGACGAGTGGCAGATGGCGCGCTGGCGGATCTTCCTCGACAGCCCGATGGCGGCCAAGGTGGTCGGCGTTTACGACCGCCACACCGATCTGTTCGACCAGGACGCGCAACAGGTCTGGCGCGACCGGCCCAATCCCTTCAGCTTGCCGAATCTGCGTCTGACCGAGTCGACCGAGGATTCGATGGCGATCAACCGCATCGAGCGCGGCGCGATCGTGATCGCCGGCTCCGGCATGGCCAACGCCGGCCGCATCCTGCATCACTTCCGGCAACGCCTGGAGCGGCGCGAGACGCGGGTGGTGTTCGTCGGTTATCAGGCCGAAGGCACCCTCGGCCGGCGTCTGGTCGACGGCGCCCGGTGGGCGCGCATCCACGGTCGCGACGTGCGCGTCAACGCCCAGCGTCATACCGTCGGCGGCCTCTCGGCGCATACCGATCAGCACGGTTTGATGGAGTGGTACGGCGCGATCGCCGGTCATCCGCCGCTGGCGCTGGTGCACGGCGAGGACAAGGCGCGCGAGGCGCTGGCGGGCGAAGTCGGCGAACGTTACGGCGTCACCCCGGTGCTGGTGCGGCCGGGCATGAGCCTGGACGTCTGATCGCGCAAGCGCAGGTTCGCCTGCCGGTCACTCGGGGCCGCGTCCGGGCTTTTTCGAGCGTCCCGCGCCTGCGCCAGGTCTTTCGCAAACGCCGGCGCCCGCGCTCAGTGCGCCGGTCGCGCCACGCGCCGCAGCGCCAGCCACTCCCATGCGGCCACCAGCACCAGGATCGCGGTGGTGGCGCCGCCCAGCGCCAGCGCCGACAGATGCAGCGGCCGCGCCGCCAGCGCTGTCGCCAGCAGCAGAACCAAACCCGCCAGATGCGACAAGGGCGGCGTCCGGCGGTCGTTCGTCGTCCACTTGAACAACGCGTTGCCTAGCAGGTAGAGCGCGGGGCCTCCGAGGATCGCGGCGATGCCGGCGTTGTCGGCATGGCCCGGATGCATCAGCACGATTTCGTCGGCGACCGCGCAGACGATGATGCCGGCCACGATCAGCAGATGCAGGTAGGTGTAGGCCATGCGCGCCTGCCGTCCGGGGTCGGCGGCATGGGCGATGCGATGGCTGGCGCGTTCGGCGCCGCTGTCGAAATACAGCCACCACATCGCCACGCTGCCGACGAAGGCGATCACGAAGGCGGCCGTGTGGCTGGCGTCCAGCGGCAGCCCGGCGAATGTCGCGCCGGTGACCAGGATCGATTCGCCCAGCGCGATGATCACGAACAAGCCGCAGCGCTCGGCCAGGTGGCCGCCGTCCACGTCCCAGTCGCCGATGCTCGAACGGCCCAGGCCCGGCACCCAGAAGAACGCGACCGGCCCGAAGAACTCGATCAGCAGCGCGCCCGCCCACCAGGCGAAGCGCGCTTCGCCGTCGGCCAGGCCGCCGGCGATCCACAGCGCGCCCGACACCATCAGCCACACCGCGATGCGCAGGAAATTGCGGCACAAGGTCGGATGCACGCCGCGCAGCGCGACCACCATGAACAGCGTGCGTCCGACCTGCATCGCGGCGTAGGCCGCGGCGAACAGCAGGCCGCGCTCGCCGAAGGCCTCCGGCAGCGCGCTGGACAGCAGCAGCCCGCCCAGCATCAGGGCGAACAGCAACAGCCGTACCGGCGCGGTATCCGGATCCAGCCAGTTGGTGCACCAGGAGGTGTAGATCCACACCCACCACACCGCCAGAAACAGCAGCAAGGTCTGCAGCGCGCCGAGCAGGCTCAAGTGCGCGAGCAGCGTGTGCGAAAGCTGGGTGACCGCGAACACGAACACCAGGTCGAAGAACAGCTCGACCATGGTCACGCGACCGTGCCCGTCGGTGTTGCGGTTGCGCAGTAGGGAACGGACGACGGTGCTCATGCTGCGGTCCGGCTCAACGTCGCGGCGGGTGGCCGGCGTGCGCGATCAGCAGCAACAGGCCGCCGATCAGGCCCACGTTCTTCATGAAGTGCAGCAGCTGGGCGCCGCGCTCAACGCCGGACAGGCTCCAGAACGGGTGCGACATCGCCGCGTCCACCGCCATCAGCAAGGCGGCCAGGCCGGCCGTCCAGCGCAGCTTCCAGCCGCTGGCGATCAGCAGGCCCAGCACCAGTTCGACCGCGCTGAAGACCAGGCTCGCGACCGGCATCGCCGCGCCGCCCCAGGCCGTGAGCAGGCGGTACAGGCCCATGACGATGAAGACGCTCGCGATCAGCGTGCGTGCGGTGGTGGCGAGACTGCGATTGTCCATGGCCCGCTCCCCAGGCTGCGGTGGATCCGGCATTGCCGCGCCGTGCGCCCGGCGGACGCGCGGCTACGCCCCTTTCTACCAGCCCGCGCGCAATCCTGCATGACCCTGCACGGGCACGACCCCGCACGGCGCGATGCTCCTGGCGGCCCTGATCCGCGGGCTGGGTCGACGACGAAGGACTGGCCGGATCATGCATACCCTGCGATCGACCAGAGCGGCGCCGCTCTCGTCGCCACTGCGGTCGCTGCCCACGCGGCTAGGAACAGATCGTCGCGGCTCAGCCCGTTCCGCGGAGCGGGCTAGGGGTAGGGCGCCGGTTTGCGCCGCAGCCGTGACAGACCGGAGCGCGCGGTCACGATGGCGCCCAAGGCATCGTGCCGTAGCGCCGGCTGCAGGCCTGCGGTTGCCGACCAGATAGGGGGGGCGGCGCCGGCGCCTAGGCTTCGTCGGCGAGGCAGGGAGAGGCAAGCCTTTCGTTCAGGTACGAACCGGTTGTGCCGCCGTGCACGGGTTCCCGCGTCTCCCAGGGCGGGTTTTTCCTGTCCCGACAAGAATTTAGCGCTAGCGCACAGGCGGGCTTTCGCGTAGCATGCCGCCTGTTCAGCGCACGGCTGCCTCCCCGCAAGGGGTACGTTTCCCAGGTTGCCCGCCGCATCGCAAGAGTCCACTGCTCTTAGGCGATCGGCTTTATCCCGCACGTCTTTCGTAGCGCCGACACGGTCCGGAGCATCCGGCACCGTCATTTCGATTACTCGCAGCGCGGTTTTAGGGAACGCTCCGAGTGACTCCGCGACTTCGGTCCGCGGATCATCAGTACTTGGAGTTCCACATGACGTTTGAATCCCTCGGGCTTGCGCCCGCGTTGCTGCGCGCGCTCGTCGAGCAGAATTACAACACCCCGACCCCGATCCAGGCCGAAGCGATTCCGCTGGCCATGGCCGGTCACGACCTGCTGGGCGGCGCCCAGACCGGTACCGGCAAGACCGCCGCGTTCGGCCTGCCGCTGCTCAACCGCCTGTCCAAGCTCACCGGCAGCAACGGCCCGCGCAAGCCGCGCGCGCTGGTGCTGGTGCCGACCCGCGAACTCGCGGTGCAGGTCAACGACAGCCTGCGCAGCTACGCCAAGCACCTGCGTCTGAGCATCTGCTCGATCTACGGCGGCGCCGGCATGGGTCCGCAGGTCGACATGCTGCGTCGCGGCGTCGACGTGCTGGTCGCCACCCCGGGCCGCCTGATCGATCACATGGAGCGCGGCACCGCCAAGCTCGACGCGATCGAAATCCTGGTCCTGGACGAAGCCGACCGCATGCTCGACATGGGCTTCCTGCCCGCGATCAAGCGCATCCTCGGCCGCGTGCCGCCGCAGCGCCAGACCATGCTGTTCTCGGCCACGTTCGAAGCCGAGATCAAGAAGCTCGCGCTGGAGTTCATGCGCGAGCCGCAGCAGGTCCAGGTCGCGGCCAACAACACCATCGCCGACACCATCGCCCACAAGGCGCATCCGGTCGACGGCGGCCGCAAGCGCGATCTGCTGGTGCGCATCCTCGCCGAGCGCAGCACCGACCAGGTGCTGGTGTTCGGCCGCACCAAGCACGGCTGCAACCGCCTGGCCGAACAGTTGGAAGACGCCGGCTTCAAGGCCGTCGCCATCCACGGCAACAAGAGCCAGGCCCAGCGCCAGAAAGCCCTGCGCGACTTCAAGGCCAACAAGGCCCGCGTGCTGGTCGCCACCGACGTCGCCGCGCGCGGTCTGGACATCCCCAGCCTGCCGCTGGTGATCAACTTCGACCTGCCGATGGTGGCCGAGGACTACGTGCACCGCATCGGCCGCACCGGCCGCAACGGCGCGACCGGCGAAGCCCTGTCGCTGGTGTCGCCGGACGAAGGCGGCCTGCTGCGCCAGATCCAGCGCATCCTCAAGGACGACATCCAGATGGTCACGGTCGAAGGCTTCGAGCCGAGCCGTCCGATCCGCATGGGTTCGGACGCTCCGGGCGCGCGTCGCCCCGGCGGCCAGCGTCCGGGCGGCAACAACGGCCCGCGCAAGCCGGCCCACCGTCCGCACGGCAAGCCGGCCCCGCGCCACGCCCACGCCGGTCCGCAGCACCGCAGCGGCGGCCGCACGGGTTCGGGCAGCGGCCAGCGTCGCGAAGGCGCGTAAGCGTTTCGCAGCGTCGATGAAAAAGGCCGGCATCGCCGGCCTTTTTCTTTGGCGGCGCCAAGTTCCGGCGCTAGGATGGTTGCGACACAGGGCTTGGGGGGCTCATGAAGTTTCATCTTGCGGCGGGCACCGCGGTGCTCGCATTGACCGCCATCGGCTTGGCGCCGGCGAACGCCGCGGCACGGGCGATGACGCCAGTGCCCGCGAACTCGGGTTTTTGCGCCAATCCCGGCGACGGCATGTGCTACGAGTGGAAGCTCGAAGCCGATCCCAGCCTGCGCGTGATCGCCTACGGTTTCGAGGACGGGATCGACTATTCCTTCTACCGGCGCGACCGCAAGGGCGGCTATCGGCGTATCGTCGATTTCCACCCGGCCATGCAGGACCCGACGCGACCGGGTCAGCTGTTCTGGGGTTATGCCTGGGACGTCCATGACATCGTCCTGGCGCCCGACGGCAAGTCGTTTCAGGCGACCTTCGACCACACCATCGTCATAGACGGCAATGTCGACCCGATGCCCGGGCAAAGGCGCACGCCCGCGGTGCTGTTCGTCGGACGTACCACTCAGCCGGATATGAAAGTGAAAGCGCTGCGTTTCCAAGCCAACACCATCGACGCCTTGCGTATCGGTGCCGGGTTGCGGAGTCGCTAGACGCATCGATCGGTTGCGATGGCGGCGATGCATCGCTGGTTGCCGCAATCGCGAAAGACCCTCCAAGAACGAGGCTCGAATGGACTACCTGTTTCCCATCCTGTTTCTCGGCGTCGTGGCCTATTTCATTTTTCGCTACGTGCGCAGCGGCAGCCTGACCGGCGCGCTGCTGGGCGGCACCATCAAGCGCGAAGTAGGCAAGGTCGAATTGACCGGAGGCGCGTTCACCTCGCAGACGTTCAACGTGATCCGCATGGAGGACTCCGACGGTCAGGGCTTCGTGGCGCTGTCGGTGGTGTCCAAGGCGCCGCTGGCGATCAGCATGGTGCCGTTCCGGCTGACCAAGGCGCAGGCCCTGGAGGTGGCGAAGTTGCTGCAGCAGGCGGCGCTGTGAGGGCGGCCCGGATCGCGCAGACGTTCATGTTCGGCCAGTCGGTGCGAGCACGGCCGGCGCCACGGTGCGAAGGCCGCGGTCGAGCGCAGGCCCCGACTGGCGCATGCTAGGGTAATCGCATGACCGATCTCGTCGCCATTGCTTATCGCAGCTCCGCCACGCGGCGGCTGTCTTCCGCGGAACTCGACGCGCTGCTGGTGGATGCGCGCGTGTTCAACGCCGCGGTGGGCGTGACCGGCGTGCTGTTCCATCACGATGGGCGCTTCTTCCAGTACATCGAAGGCGAGGCGGCAGGCCTGAATCAGGTCTACGAGCGCATCCGTAACGCGCGTGGGCACCGGGAGCTGATCGAACTCTTGCACGGCCCCGTGGCGCAACGGCAATTCGAGCGTTGGCACATGGGCTTCTGCCAGGCGCCGGAGAGCACCTTGCAGGAACTGTCGAATGCGGCCTGGATCGAGGCGATGCCGATCACCCGCGCCAGCGATAAGGCCTCCGAAGGTGTGGGGCTGGCGCTGTACCACTGGAGCAAATGG
Source organism: Lysobacter sp. Root983 (assembly GCF_001429345.1). NCBI lineage: Bacteria > Pseudomonadati > Pseudomonadota > Gammaproteobacteria > Lysobacterales > Lysobacteraceae > Lysobacter > Lysobacter sp. Root983. The sequence goes on along the minus strand of NZ_LMJO01000001.1, from coordinate 1,265,303 downwards.
TTGGCGGAGCAGCCGGGCGGCCTGTCGGTTTCGTCCTAGCCTGCGCGGCCACGCGATGGGGCGTCCTTGACACGGTTCTGGCCCTGTCGGCGCACGCTGTCGGTCTTCCCGCCGCGTCCCGTCTCTGCGCCCTCGTGCGCGCCGTTGCTCGCGTCGCGCACACCGCCCGGGGCGACCGCCGATTCGCCGCGCAGGACGTCGCTGACTATGTCGTAGCGTTGTCCGTCGCGCTCGGGGCGCCGCTGTCGATCGGCATGGCGCCTTGTCGCCAGGCACAGGCACTGGAGATAACAGAGCATGCGACGGATGACGGAGTCGAGCGCGCCCGCTCGGTGGCCCGCGCGCGCAGAAAAAAAGCGCCCCGGAGAACCGGGGCGCTCGAGTCGGTACCTGCGCCCTTGGATCAGGGGCTGGTACGCAGGGTCAGCGAGTAGCTGCTGAGGATGGAGTTGATCGGCGTGAAATAGCTGTTGCCGCCGCCGGTCCGGCCCTGACGGCCCTTGCAGCTGCCGCTACCGCCCGACAGCACGCCTTGGGCCTGGCCGACGCCGGTGATGAAGGAACCGCCGGAGTCGCCGCCTTCCGCGCAAGCGGTGGTTTGGGTAAGGCCGGTCACCGTTCCGTCCGGATTGCCCGCGTCGTCCACATAGGACACGGTCATGTTCTTGCTGCGGATCGCGCCGCAACGCCAGCCGCTGGTACGGCCGGAACGGCACAGCGCCGCACCGACGGCGGCTTCGGTGCTGCCACGCACGTTGACGTCGCCGCTGCCGTAGCCGTACACGCTGGGCGACAGCGTGTGCGTGCTATCCACCTTGACCCAGCCGCGGTCGGGACCGGTCTGATTGCCGTTGGGCATGGTGGAGGCGGCGAAGGACCCGATCCTCACGCCCGGCGTCCACTGCGAGACTTCGTGATAGACGACCTCGCCGGTGGTGCCGCAGTGGCCGGCTGTCGCGAAGCCCGGGGAGCTGCCCTGGGTCACGGTGAAGCCGACCGAGCAGGCGTACACGTAGCCGTCGCCGGGATCGCGCAGGTAGCCGCGACCGCCTTGTATCGCGATGCGGCGCTGCGGGGCTTCGTTGAGGGTTTCGAAGCGCACGGTGCTCGCGTCGATGCCGCTGCGGGCGACGAAATCGACGGCCGCCTCTTCCGCGCCCGGCGCGACGCCCAACACCACGCTGTTGCTGGGCACATCCACCGCCCAGCTGTACACGCCCTTGGGCGCGCGGGCGTTGCGGGCGAGCTGGCTGTCGAGCTGGCCCTTGGCCGAATTCAGCGCGGCCAGGCTGTAACGGGCCTGCCGCGTTTCGACGCCGGCGACCTTGCCCTTGGCCGAGGTGCTGGCGGCCACGAAGCCGAACGAGCCATCGGCCTTGCGCTCCAGCCAGGCGCCGGCGAAGTTGCGGCCGAGTTGCCGCTCGGCGGACTTTTCCTGTTGCCCGGCCAAGCGTTCGGCCTTGAGGTACTGGGCCAGCTGGGCGCCGGAGAGTCCCAAGTCGCGCTGCATGGCCGACTTCAACGCGGGGGCGAGGTCGTCGGCGGCGAGGGCCGCACCGGAAACCAACATGGCTGCGGTCGCAGCGATAACCGACATACTGAACTTGCGCATATCCGAAAACTCCTTGAGCTAAAGAGAGGGATGCGTACAGCGGTTGCGGCGGGTCTGGCTCAGGCGCTGGGTCGTGGGCGTGCGGGGGGGCAGCGCTTGGTCGTGCCGCAAGGGATAGAACGTCCCACGAGGCGATCACCCCCCACTCATTGCGGCGGGTGGGCGATGCCTTCCTTGGTTCAGAAATATGAACGCGCTATTTGTGCCAATTGCGCTGCTGATGAATGCAGCAAGGCACTCGAATAGCGCTTGAAATTATGCGGATCGGCTTCGGATTCGGATCGCCACGCCGACCGGGGCGTCATCGGCATGCCGCATCGCGTTGCTCGGTTCGGCTGGTCTTCGCGACGGTCTGGGGCTGCATGCGCGAGTCGGAACCGCGTATGCGAGCAGCCAGGCTCGTGTGTGCCGGTTTGCCGCGTGGGGCGCCCCGTCGGAGCCCGCTCGAACCGCGACACGTCTCGCCAACGGCCGGCATCGCGATGGTGCGCGCGCACGGCGCGCCGACACTTACTCTTCCGCAGCCGCCGCTTCGCGCCCCTGCTGCCGGATCAAGGCTTCCTCGCGCGCGTCGTTGATCGCGTCGCGCACGCTGCCCAGGTCGACCGTCGATTCGTCGTGCACGAAGGTGCCGGTGAGTTCGCTGTCGGGGTGCAGCTCGCCGGCCTCGAACAGGGCCCACATTTCCTCGGCGTACCAGGTGTCCAGCAGCTCCGGCGCCCAGGCGCCCAGGCTGGCGGTGAGGTTGTTGACGTCGCGCAGCAGCATCGCGCGCGCGGCGTTGTTGCCGGCGGCGCTGACGACCTGGGGGAAGTCGATGATGACCGGGCCGTCCGGCGCGACCAGCACGTTGTATTCGGACAGGTCGCCGTGGATCAGACCCACGCACAGCATCTTCACTACCTGGCGGACCAGGAAGCGGTGGAAGCCGCGGGCCTGGTCCGGCGCCAGTTCGACCTCGCCCAGGCGCGGTGCGGAGTGGCCGTCGGCGTCGGTGACCAGCTCCATCACCAGCACGCCGTGGAAGTAGCCGTAGGGTTCGGGCACGCGCACGCCGGCGTCGCGCAACTGGTACAGCGCGTCGACCTCGGTGTTCTTCCAGGCGGTTTCCTGTTGCTTGCGCCCGTACTTGGTGGCCTTGCCGATCGCGCGCGCCTCGCGGCTGCCGCGCACCTTGCGGCCTTCCTGGTACTGCACGCGTTGCTGGAAGCTGCGCTGGGCCATGTCCTTGTAGACCTTGGCGCAGCGCACTTCGCTGCCGCAGCGGACCACGTAGACCGCGGCTTCCTTGCCGCTTTTCAGCGGGCGCATCACTTCATCGATCACGCCGTCGTCGATCAGCGCCTGCAAGCCGGAGGGAGTCTTCATCTAGTCCTATGAGCGCAATCGGTCCGGTGAAGAGGGGTTTTCCACCGGGCACCGGCGTATCTTTACACTTAACGCCTTCCCCGCCGACTTTTTCCATGTCCGAGCCCCTACGTCTAGATAAACGTGTCGCAGAATTGACGGGCTGTTCGCGTGCGCAGGCCCAGCAGTACATCGAGGGCGGTTGGGTCCTGGTCGACGGCGAGGTGGTGGAAGAGCCGCAAGCGCCGATCTCGAGCCAACGGGTCGAGTTGGATCCTCAGGCGCGGCTGGAGCCGGCCGAGCCGGCGACGATGCTGCTGCACAAGCCGGCCGGCATGGACTTCAAGGACACGCCCGGCCTGGCCCTGGCGGCGACGCACGCCGAGGGCGATCTGTCCGGGGTGCGCCTGCTCAAGCGCCATTTCCACAACCTGACCCCGCTGATGCCGATCGACGCCGAGGCCTCCGGCCTGGTGGTGCTGAGCCAGGACGGCCGCACCTGGCGCCGCCTGACCGAGGACTACCCCCAGATCGAGCAGGAGTTCGTGGTCGAGGTGAGCGGCGAGCTCGGCCCCTACGGCTTGAAGCGGTTGGCGCAGGGCCTGGAATACCGCGGCCGTCCGCTGGCGCCGTGCAAGGTCAGCTGGGCGAACGAGAACCGGCTGCGCTTCGCGATCAAGAACGTGATGGGTGGGCAGCTGCGGCACATGTGCGCGCAAGTCGGTTTGCAGGTGGTGTCCAGCAAGCGTCTGCGCATCGGCCGCATTTCCTTGAGCAAGATGCCGCTGGGCGAGTGGCGCTATCTGCCGGTCGGCGAGCGTTTCTGAGGCGTCGCGGGGAGATGCCCGCTGTTGCAATGGCCGGCAACGCGATCGCGTGAAGTTCTTTCGCGCGGGCGCCTGAGCATGCAAACATCGGGCCTATGAGCAAGCTGGCCAGGATCGCCGCAATCGTTGCGCTTTTTTCGCTGACGGCGTGCGCGCCCGTCCGCTACTACCAGGCCATGACCGGCAAGGAGATGCCGGAGCCCAAGGCGACCGCCATCGTGGAGCGCGGACAGCGCGCGCCCTCGCATCACAAAGTCGCGACGCTCGGCGACGGGCTGTATCTGGTACGCATCGACCACAAGGGCGATGCGGCCTACGGCGTGGTGGACCGACGCAAGCTCGTCGTGATCCCGATCGGCTATCAGCACATCACCGATCTGGGCGATCAGGGCCTGAGCGCTATCGGCTTGCAGAGCGTGCGCCACTTCGATCGGCAGGGCAACGAAGTATCGGCCACCGTGTTCGAGGATGAGCTGCACTTCGTCAACGGCCAGGCGATCGCGACCATCCGGCCCTCGGGCGGGGATTTCAGGGACGATCTCTACGGCGTCATCGGCCAGGACGGAAAGACCGTCATCCCGTTCGAGTACCTCAACATCGTCGGAGTCAGGACGAAGCTGCGCCCGGACGTCTCCTGGTATCAGGTGCAGCGCGATATCGCTCGGCCGGGAGAGCCGAGAAAGGTTCGCCGCGGCATGCTCGATGCCCAGGGGCGGGTCGTGCTGCCGATCGAGTACTACGAGGTTTCGCCGGGCTACGCGGTCGATGGCCTCGACCATGGTTGGGCCCGAGTGTCCGAGCAGGAGTACAAGAGCTTCACCGTCAATTTCATCACCGGCCTGCGTATGACCAGGCTAGGCGGAAGCTACTACGGGCGCACGGTGGGCTACAGCAGCTTGCTCAATCCGGAGCCGGAAGCGCTCAATCAGTACGAACGGATGCAGTGGCGCAAGGCCAACGACGAACGTTATCGGCTGGAGTTGTTCGATACGCATGGCAAGCGGGTGTACGACCAGAGCGATATCAACGACACCTGGGACCTGAGCGGACTCACCGCGGTCTGGCGTGCGCAGCGCATCGCCCTGCTCGATGCCGACGGACGTCCGCTGACGGAATTCAAGTACGACCAGATCAAGGACTACGGCGGCGGGCAGGCCCTGATGGTCGTTGCTGGCCGCACAGTCTGCATCGACGCCGCCGATCCGCCGGGCACGGAACGGGCCGCGCGCGACTGCGCCAAGGCCACCACCAAGCGCGACGCGGGCAAGCGGCGACAGCGCGGCCCGGTCGCCTTCCCCGCGAGCTATCCCCGTTATGGAGGTTGAGCCCGCGGAGCATCGGCAGTGAGTTGCGACCCGAGCTGCGGCCGAGCCGATAAACAACGCGAATGGGATTGAGCATGGACATGCATCGCTACTGGAACGATCCCGCGCACGCGACATGTCCTGCGATCGCGGCCTTTCTGGAGACTTGGTGCGAATCCATGCCCGATGACCAGGGCCGACATTGGCTGCAGCCGCTGGAGGGCGTGGTGCGCGATACGCGGTCGGGCGCAGGCGTGCAGACCGCGCGCTGTATCCAGGCGCTGGATTGGCTGGTGCGCGAGTACGCGCCGTTGTGGTTGGAGGCCGATGGAAGGCCGCAGCTGGCCGAGCACGCGACTGCATTGCGAGGCCTGCGAGCGCCATCGTTGAAGGGAGCTCCCTTCGCCGCAAGCACGCGTTCGCAAATGAGGACGATCTCGGTCGCCTGCAGTGTCCTTCCCGATGCCTATTTCGACAGGGTGTCGCGCGTGACCGACAGCACGCAGCTGGCGGTGGCGAGCGAGCAGGCTTCGGTGCTGGGCGTGGCTGCCTCGCAGGCCATCAAATCGACCGCAGCAGGAGACAGTGCCGGCTCGGCCGCCGTTGCCGCGATCGCCACCGACCCGGCGCTGGCCGAAGATTGGAACCCCGTGACGTCTGGGGTGTTGTCCATCGCCACCAGCACGATGCATGGACGCATCCTGCTTGCGGTGCACGAGGGCCTTACGCCCAGGGTGGACGCGGTGGTCGTGCCTGCACTGGAGCGCGCCGGCGTCGATTTTTCGCAGGCCCGGAGCCAAGCCCAGTTCGAGAAGACCTGGCGCAAAGTACGACGTATCGCCGAGCAGGCGGTGGACGGCGACGAAGCGCTGTACGACGAAGCCTGGCGGACGGGTTGGGACGCGATCGGCGGTACAGTCGAGGCTGCACAGAGCAGCGCATTCGAGCTGTTGGTGCGAATGGTCGAGCAACGATGATGACAGCCGGTCTTGGCGATTTTGGCGGCGCGATCTTCGTGGCGGGCTGATTCGTGCTCGCGCTGGCCTTCGTCTGCTTCCGGTACCGAGCCTTCTTCGTTCTGCTGGTACTGGGTCCGCTCATGATCTTGGCGGGCGCCTGGCTCATCGGTTGGTGGGCAGCGCTTTTGCTCGTCACCTTCGTCGCGGTGCTTGCGCTGGCGATGAAGATCGTCGTCTTTCGCGACGAAGCCTATCTGAAAAATTGTCCGGTCTTCGCGTCGGCGCCGTTGCGGACGATCACCGCGAAAGATGGGTTCGAATACAGGTTGCACATCGCGCCGGTGAAGTCCGGATTCGGTATCGGCTTGGACTTCGATATGGAGCCCGAATCCGGCGTTTCGAACATACAGACGCGTTGGCGGGAGACGTTTCCGGATCGCGCTGCGGCGCAGTGCGAGCTGATGCGGCGCTTGCGCGACTACATTCCCGCCGATCGCATGCCCGAGGAATGATGCGATGAGCGCGGTCCGCGGCTACTCGGCCTCGACCGATCGCGTCGCCGCATAGCCGTCGCGCCCGTTCTCCTTGGCGCGATACAGGGCGGCGTCGGCCGCATCGAACAAGGTGCGTTCGCGCGTGTGGTTGCCGGGCACGCAGGTATGCAAACCGATGCTGATGCTGACCTTGGCGCCGCCCAGGGCGTCTCCATGGCGCAGGTTGAGCGCGCGCATGTCGGCGAGCAGGGCTGCGGCGACCAGGGCCGCGCCCTCGGCGGCGGTGTCGGGCAGGACGATGGCGAACTCGTCGCCGCCGAAGCGCGCGGCGAGGTCGCGTGGGCGGCGCGCGTGCGCGGCGATGATGTGGGCGACCTGGCGCAGCACCTTGTCGCCGGCGCGGTGGCCTTCGGCGTCGTTGTAGGCCTTGAAGTGGTCGACGTCGATCAGGGCCAGGGTCAACGGCGCGCGGGTGCGGCGCGCGCTGGCGAGTTCGCGCTCGAGCACATGATCGAAGCGGCGGCGGTTGGCCAGGCGGGTGAGGGTGTCCAGATGGGCCTGGCGACGCCAATGGCGCAGGTGCCCGATCATCCAGGCCAGGTAGGCCAGCGCGATCGCGACGATCGCGGTGGCGGGCGGAAACCACAGATTGCCCATGCGCAGCAGCGCGATGCTGGCGGCGAGGGTGGCCAAGACGCAGGCGGAGGTCAGCAGCAAGGGGCGCGGGAAACCGGGCACCAGGATGCACAGCACCACCACCAGCACCACCGCGGCGGTGAGCGCGGCGCCCCATTGCGGCGCCAGCGGCACGATCGCGCGACCGTGCAGCAGCATCTCCATCACGTTGGCCTGGTACTCGGCGCCCGGCATGCGCAACTCGTCGGACATCGGGGTCAGAAACGGAGGCGCCAGCCCGGCCGCGGTCACGCCGACCACGACCCAGCGCCCGCGCAGCAGTTCGACCGGCACGCGGCCGGAGATCACGTCGGCGTAGGAGACCTGGGCGAAGCTGCCCGGCGGGCCGGCGTAGCGGATGCGCACATAGTGGTCGCGCGTCCATTGATAGGGCGATCCGCCTTCGCTGGCGGGCCGGCGCAGGCCGGGCAGCGGTCGGCGCGCATACGCCGGGTCGAGGCCGATGGTCGCCAGCGCCAGCGCCGGCCAGCGCGCTTCGCCCAGCCCGGCGCGCAGGTACAGGCCGCGCGCGGTGCCTTCGGCGTCGAGTTCGATGTCGGTGTGGCCCAGCGTGGCCGCTGCCGCGGCCAGCACCGGTGTCGGCAACACTTCCACCGGCGGCCCGTTCTGGCTGGGCGCGGCGGCGATCACCGGCAAGGCCACGCGGCCGTTGCGGCGCAGCGCGTCGGCGAGCGCGAAGTCGTGCGCCTCGCCGCTGCGGTCGGGTTCGGCGAACACCAGGTCCAGGGCGACGCCGCGCACGCCGGCGCGGTGCAGGCGGTCCAGCAGTTGCGCATGCAGGTCGCGCGGCCAGGGCCATTGGCCGAGTTCGCCCAGGCTCTGGTCGTCGACCGCGACCACGATGACGTCGTCGTCGGGCGGGTAGGTCCACGCCGCCAGATGCTGGTCGTAGAAGGCGTCGTCCAGCCACCAGAACGCGCCGCTGGCGCTGATCAGCGCCGCCAGGCCCGCGGCGGCGAAGGCCGCGGCGATACGCAGGGGCCAGGACGACGCGCGGATGTTCACAAGGCCAGCAGCAACAGCAAGGTGGCGCCCGCGCCGGCGTAGCACACGCGGCAGGGCAGACGGATCTGTTGCGCCGGGCTGTATGGCGCGACGTAGCCGTCGTCGTCGATGGTCTGCACGCGCACGTACCAGCGGCCGCCGCCGGGGCGGTCGAGGCTGACCTGCGGCTGCTCGACTTCGCGATCCAGCAGCGGCTTTGCGAAGTCGGGTTTGCGCGCGATCTGGATATGGAAACGTTGGCCCGGCGCCGCGTCCTTCCAGCGCAGGGTCAGTTGGCCTTGCGCGGCTTCGGGCGGCTGCAGGCCCGGATCCACCGGCGCATCGCTGACGTCGAATGTCAGTGCGTCGCCGTAAGGACCGCTGCGGCCGTTGCCGTCGCGCGAGGCCAGACGCCAGTAGTAGCGACCCGGCGGCAGCGGTTCGGGCGGGCGATAGCGTTGGCCGTCCACTCGGGTCTGCAGGCGCATACGCTCGAATGCCGGATCGTCGGCCAGTTCCAGCGTGGTGCCGGCGGCGTCTTCGACGCGCGCCCATTCGAAGCGCGGACGCGGCGTGTGCGCGGTCTCGCCGTCGAGCGGGCGCAGGGTCAGCGGCGGCAAGGGGTGGTCGCTGACTTCGAAGCTGCGCTCGACGTCTTCGCCGCCCAGGCCGTTGGCGGCGACCGCGCGCAGCAGCACGCGATGACGGCCGGGCGGCAGGTCGGCGATGCGCAGGCGGGTGGCGGCGGTGAGCGCTTCGAACAGCAGCACGTCGGGCGCGTCGTCGCGCACCACTTCGATCCGGTACGCGACCGCGTCGGGCATCGCCGCCCAGCTCAGCGTCATCGGCAGCGAGGCCAGTTGGGTGGCGGCGTCCTCCAGCGTCGGCGCGGGCAGCAGCCGGGTCGGCGCCGAGGTCGCCGCGCCGCTGGCGGCGACGCTGCCGTAGCCGGGACGCACCAGCACGCCCGCGCCCTGGGCGCCGCCGACCTGGACCTTGCCTTCCAGCACTTCGGTGCTGCCCGGCTGCGCGTCGCCGCCCGCGTTCACGCGGAAACGCGTGCCGCGCACGCTCGATGTCGCCGACGGCGTTTCGATGATGTAGCGCGAAGCCGGACCGCGCGCGGGGATCACCCGGTTAGCGGCACGGCCGCGCTGCAGGCGCATGCGGGTGTCGACCATGCCGGTCTGGCCGTAGGCGCTGAGGCGGTCGAACACGATGCGGCTGTTGTCCATCAGCATCAGGCGCGAGCCGTCGGCGAATTCCAGGGTGGCGCTGGCGCCGGGCCCGGTTTCCAACCAACCGCCGATGCTCAGGCGCAAGCCCTGGCTGGCCGAGGTCACGCTGGCGTGCGAGGACACTTGCGCGCGCACCGCGCCGCGCAGCGCGACCAGACGCGCCTTGGCCGGTTCGATGCGCAACCAGGACACCGGGAAACGCAGCAGGGTGCCGGGCGGCAGGCGATACGGATCGGCGACGCGATTGAGCTGCTGCAGACGGCGCCAGTCGACGTCGGTGCGCAGATGGCGTGCGCTGAGCTCCCACAGGTTGTCGCCCGGTCGCACTCGATAGGTCCACTCCTGGGCCGAGGCCGTGGCGGACAGTACGAGGGTGATCAGGAGGGCGACAAGAAATCGGCCCAGCGGACGCCATCGCCTGGCGTGGTGGGTCGGCACTGCAATGGCGAACATCCGTCTTCCGTGGCTGGCGCTATGGGCTAGGGCAGGATATCGAGCCCAAAATGTGACGGGCCGCGCACTATTATGCGGCTTGACGGTGCCTTGTGGCGATTTTTTCGCCGCCTTGGGTGTGGACGCGGTGGCGGCCCCTCAGGGCGACGACGGCGCGGCGCCGGCCCTGGCGCAGGCCGCTCAGGGCGGCAGGCGCGGGGTCTGCAAGGGGGGCTGCACCCGAGCGCTGAAGCTGAATGGACACGTCGGGCATGGCTTTGGGCCGCGGCTGCGGTCGGCAGGCCGGGCCTGGACGGGGACCGGGACGGGCGTTGCCCAAGCCCGCCAGGAAACCCAGACAAAGAAAAAGCCGGGCAAGCCCGGCTTTTTCTGTCCGATCGCGGGCCTGATCAGCCCTTCTTGCTGGCGATCCAACGGTCGATCTTCTGCTCCAGCACGTCCAGCGCCACCGAGCCGTCCTTCAGCACTTCGGCGTGGAACTCGCGCACGTCGAACTTCGGGCCCAGTTCCTTTTCTGCCTTGCGGCGCAGTTCCTGGATCTTGAGCTCGCCGATCTTGTAGGCCAGCGCCTGGCCCGGCCAGGCGATGTAGCGCTCGGCCTCGGCGGTGGATTGGGTTTCGCTTTCGGCGGAGTTGTCGAGCATGTACTTGATCACCTGCTCGCGGGTCCAGCCCTTGCTGTGCAGGCCGGTGTCGGTGACCAGGCGGATCGCGCGCCACAGCTCGTTCTGCAGGTAGCCGAAGTAGTCGTAGGGATCGGTGTAGACGCCCAGGTCCTTGCCCAGCGATTCGGCGTACAGGCCCCAGCCCTCGATGAAGGCGGTTTCGCCGCCGAAGCGACGGAAGGCCGGAATGCCGGTCAGCTCCTGCTGCAGCGCGAGCTGGAAGTGGTGGCCCGGGATCGCCTCGTGCAGGTACAGATCCTCGGCGTCCCAGGTCTTGCGCGTGGGCAGGTCGTAGGTGTTCACGTAGAACACGCCCGGACGGCTGCCGTCCTCACTGGGGCTGCGGTATTCGCCGCCGGCCGCGGACTGGGCGCGGAAGGGTTCGACCGCGCGGATCTCGAACGGCGCCTTCGGCACCAGCGAGAACTGCTGCGGGATCTTCTGGTTGATCTTGGCTTCCAGCGCGCGGTAGTGCGCCAGCAGGGCGTCCTCGCTCTTGAAGCTGAAGCGCGGATCGGTCTGCATGAACTTGAAGAAGTCCTGCAGCGAGCCCTTGAAGCCGACCTGGGTCATCACCTTGCGGATTTCGCCGTGGATGCGCGCGACCTCGTCCAGGCCGATCTGATGGATCTGCGCCGGGCTGAGGTTGGTGGTGGTGCGCTGACGCGCGTTGAACGCGTACCAGGCCTGGCCGTTGGGCAGTTTGTCGATGCCGACGCTGTCGCGCGTGGCCGGCAGATATTCGTCGTTGATGAAGGTGCGCAGCTTCTTGTAGGCCGGCAGCAGGCGGCTGGTGATCATCTCGCGGTAGGCCGCGGTCAGGCGCTGCTTGTCGGCGTCGGAGAAGTCCTTGGGCAGGTTGGTGATCGGGCCCCAGAACAGCGTCTCTTCCGGCTTGTCCTTGATCAGCGCGTCCAGCTGCGGGATCACCTTGATCATCAGCGCCTTGGGCTGGACCACACCGGCCTTCATGCCCTGGCGCATGTTGTCGATCGCGGTGTCGAACAGCACCGGCAGCTTGTTGCCGCGCGCGAGCCAGTTGTCGTAGTCCTTGACCGTCTTGAACGGCTGCGGGCCGGTGCCCGAGCCCAGCTGCACGGCGAAGCTGGCCATGCTGCCCATCTGGTTGATCGGCATCATCCAGTCGGGGAACTGCTCGGAGTCCAGCGAGCTCTTGGCATCGCGCACGAAGGTCTCGTAGCTCAGCAGGTCCTGGCCCTGCAGGCCGGCCGGGCCGATGTCCTGCACGGTCTTGAGCCAGCGCACGGTGAAATCGTGCGATTCCTTGCGGTATTCGGCGGTGCCGAAATCGGGCAGCTGATCGTTGTAGCGGTTGTCGCCCTGGAAGGTGGCCTGGACGGGGTTGAGCTTCAGCATTTCTTCCCAGTACTGGCCGTACAGGGCGGTGAGCTTGGCGGCCTTGGCCTGATCGGCGGCGGCGGCCTTGGGGGCTTCGGCTGCGTAGCCGGGCGCGATGGCCGCGGCGGCGACCGTCAAAGCGAGTGCGAGAGCGAGCGGGCGCAAGGTCATTACGGATTCCCAGGAGCGATGAGTCCCCCAGCATGGCCGAGCGGCCGCGCAGCCGCCCCGGTCGGAAGTCACGGATCGCGGCCGGCGCGGCCCCGGATGCGCGCAATCGCGGCGCGCGGCGCGTTCAGGCGGCGGCTTCGTCGCGCAATTGCTGCGCCCGCGCCGCGCCCAGGTAGCGCACGATGATCGCGCGCACCAGGTAGATCAGCGGAATCATCGCGATCGCCGCGAGCATCTTGTAGGCGTAGTTGACCGTGCTGACCGCCAGGAACAGCGAGGTCGGCCACTTCTGCGGCCCCAGCACGAAGGCGATGTACAGCACCACGAAGCTGTCCACCAGCTGCGAGACCGCGGTGGAGCCGGTCGCGCGCAGCCAGATGTGCTTCTCGCCGGTGGCGTTACGGATGCGGTGGAACACGGCCACGTCGATCAGCTGGCCGAGCATGAAGGCCACCAGCGAGCCGGCGATGGTCCACAGGCCCTGGCCGAACACCGCCGCGAACGCGGCCTGGTAATCGGCCACGCCCTGCGACTGCGCCGCCTTCACCCACCAGCCGGCCGGCGCCAGCGAGATCGCGGCGAACGCGAACACGAAGCCGTACACGATCAGCAGCGCGGCCAGCCAGGAGATCGTGCGTACGCCGCGGCGGCCGAAGAACTCGTTGATGACGTCGGTCATCAGGAACACCACCGGCCACAACAGGGTGCCGGCGGTGAAGCTCAGCGAACCGCTCTGGCCGAACAGGTTCCACTGCAGCGGCGCGATCCCGAGCGTGTCCTCGAGCGCGAAGATCTTGACCCCGATGAACTCGGCCAGCACCGCGTTCACGCAGAAGAACGCCGACAGCACGATGAACAAGCGCAGCGCGCGGTCTTCCAGCGTCTTGGTCACGATCCCGGGCGCGGCTGCGCTCATCGTTTCGGTCTCACGTAATAGATCACGCCGTACTTGTCGTCGGTGAACAGGAACGCGTCGCGGCCCATGCGCAGCACGCCGCAGGGGCGGCCGTTGACCTTGGCGCCGTCGAGGAAACCGGTGATCAGGTCGCCGCCGTTGCTGCCGTCGGCGTTGACCCGCACCAGTTTGTAACCGTGGCCGATCTTGGCGTTGGTGGAGCCGTGCAGGGCGACCACGTACTGGTTGGCGAGGCTGCCGTCGCCGGACGGGAACCAGTCCACGCCCAGCGCGGAGGCATGCGCGGGGAACCAGCCGAACGCGCGCGGCACCTTGGCGCAGCCGGCGGCGCGCGGGAACTTGGGATCGGCGTAGACCTTGCCGCGGCTGTGGTAGCAATGCGGCCAGCCGTAGTCGGCGCCGTCGGTCAGCTTGAAGAAAGTCTCGTCGGGCTTGTCCAGGCCCAGGTGATCGGAACCCTGGTTGGTCGCGATCAGGCGGTCGTCGTGGGCGATCAGGCCGACCGCGTTGCGCAGGCCGCGCGCGTACACGCGCGCGCCGCTGCCGTCGGGGTTGTATTCCATCACCGTCGCGCGCACCGGCTCCTTCTCGATGCAGGCGTTGCAGCTGCTGCCGACCGAGACGTACATCTTGCCGTTGTTGGCGAACGCGACCGTGCGGGTGAGGTGCCAGCCGCCGTACTTGTAGCTCAGCCCGTAGTCGGGATACGTCGCCAGCGTCTCGGGCGCCGAGCTGGGCGCGAGATCGCCGGCGCGATAGCGGTAGCGCACCAGCTTGTCGGTCAGCGCCAGGTACAGCCACTGCTGGCCTTGCTTGTCGGTGTGGAAGGCCAGGTTGTTGGGGTTGCGCTGGTCGGTCAGGTAAGGAGTGATGCGGGCGAACTTGGCCTTCTTCTCGTCCCAGCCGTCCAGGATCAGCACGCGGCCCTTGCGGTTGTCGCTGAGGTCGCGCATGTCGGTGAGGAAGATGCGGCCATCGGGGCTGCGCGCGAAGAAGCGGATGCGCTTGTAGCCCTGCGCCACCGGCACGACTTCGAGATTGGCCGGCAGGGTGAGCTTGAAGCTGCGGCCGTCGTCCAGCTTGATCGTCTGCGGCAGCAAGGCCACCGATTCGGTCGCGGCGGCCGGCAGGGCCAGCGCCGACAACAGCAGCGCCAACAAAAAGCCCCCTTTCAGTGCGCGCCCTTTGAATGCGCCCCCCTTGAATGCGCCCCCTTTGAAAAAGGGGGCAGACGTCCGCGTAGCGGACGGCGGGGGATTTGCTTTTGCTTTTGCTCCCGCTCCGCGCGAAGCGAAAAGCAAATCCACCCATCCGCTCTTTTTCAGCGGGGAGAACGGCAAAAGGCGGGCGAGTGCGGTGCGTCCTTGCTGGCTCATGCAGGCCTCAATTGGAAGTGGGTGCGTCGGTGGCGACGGGAACGGAGAACGGAATCGTCTCCGGCGATACCGCGCCGCCGGAGATGATGAAGCTCATCGCCTGGTCGACGCTCCAATCGGTCGGGGTGATCTTTTCCACCGGCACGATCTCGAGATAGCCCGAGGTCGGGTTGGGCGTGGTCGGCACGTACACCGCCGCCAGCTCGCGGCCGGTGCCCTGTTCCTTGAGCACGCGGGTGACGAAGCCGATCGACTTCATCTCGGTATGCGGGAAGTCGATCAGCACCACGCGCTGGGTGCCGTCGGGCTTGGTCTGCAGGATGTCGAGCAACTGGCGCGCGCTGGAGTAGATCGTGCTGGCCAGCGGGATGCGCTTGATCAGCGCCTCGAAGCCGCGCAACAAGGTCTGGCCGAACACGCGCCGCGCCATCACGCCCGACAGCAGGATCACGCCCAAGGTCGCGGCCAGGGCCAGCGCGGTGGCGAACCAGCGCTCGGTAAGCCAGCCCAGCGCCTGCGGATTGGTCGCGGCCAGATTGGCCAGCAGCGGGTCGATCAGCGGCCGGCTGGTGTCGGACAACAGCACGAACACGAACTTGACCACCACCCAGGTCAGCCAGATCGGCAGCAGGGTGAGCAGACCGGTGAGGAACAGGCGTTGCAGGTTGGACATGCGCATGGCGCCAGATTGTAGGCGAGCGCGGGCATGCGCGGCGGTGCCGCGATGGGGGCCTGGGTTTGCGGTGGGCGCGGGCCGCGCGCTTCGGACGAGCCGGTACCCGCCACAGGGGCCAGAGGCAACGAGAATCGGGCCGTCGTCGTTGGGGCGGCCGCGCGACGATGCGGTTCGCCTTTGGCTCACCGCATCCTACAAGGGCTCCGCCGACGCGCTTAGCGCTCGCGCACCAGTCGGAAGCCGACGTCGTCGTAGCCGCGCGCGGCGGCCAGGGGGCGCTGGGCCTGGCGACTGCGCCAGGAAGCGCCGCTGGCCTGGCGCTGCTGGCAGTCGCGGCCGCAGTCGCGCAGCCACATCGACAGCGCGCGGCCGGGAGTGTCGTTGAGGTTCTCGGCCTCGGCCGCGGTCGGCAGGCGGTAGCGGCGGCCGGTCTGCTGGCTGTACCACTGCGCATAGGCTTCGGCGTCGGCCTGCGAGACGCAGACCACCGGCTCGCCGTCGCCCTGCTTGAAGCCCGGCGATTCCCAGTTGCGCGGCGCCAGCACGCGCAGCAGCGACGCGCGCTCGCGGCACAGCGCCGGGCTGCGGTTGCTGGCGCTGGCGAAGCGCGCGTACTCAGCGCGGCTGACCGGGCGCGGGCTCAGCGCGACGGTGATGCGGCTGTTGTCCTGGGTCAGGCTGCCGACCGCGACCGTCTCGCCGGCGCGCAGGCCGCCGATCGCCTTGGCCTGCGCGATCAGGCGCGCCGAGGTGGCCTTGGGCAGGTCGAGTTCGGCCGCCAGCGCGGCCGAGCGCTGCGCGTCCTCGCGATCGTTGCGCTTGCCGTCCAGTTCGATGCGCGCCTGCAGCGCGGCCACCGCCTGTTCGCGCAACGCGCGCATCGCGGGCGAGTCGGCGCTGCCGGTCTGCTGGGCCAGGGTGGTGGCGTTGAGCATGTGTTCGCGCGCGCGCTGATCGTTGCGCTCGCGCACGGCCGCGGCGAGCTGGTCGCCCAGCGCGCGGGTGAGTTCGGTCACGCCCGCGCGCACGTCCGGGCTGGTGCTGTCGGCGTGCCAGGCGGTGAGCAGGCTGTTGTAGGCGTTGCCGTCGGCCGGCGCGGTCAGCTTGCCCAGGCGGATGTAGCGGCGCGCTTCCTCCAGCGAACGCTGCAGCGGCGCTTCCGGCAGCGGCGCGAGCATGGCGTCGGTGGGGTCGCCGGCGACAGGGCTGGTCACCGCGCTGGCCGGCGCGGCGGCCGCGCGTTCGACCCGGAAGAATTCGTCGTCCTGGGCGCTGCTCAGGCCGAAGCCGATCGCGACCACCGCCACCGCGGCCACCGCCACGCCGGCCCACAGCGGTACCGCCCACTGGCGCAGGCGGTTGCGGCGCGGCATCAGGCGCTTGAGGCTGTGCACGAAACCGCTGCGCTGCACATCGGCCAGCGCTTCGGTCATTTCGGCCGCGTCCTGGAAACGCTGGCCGGGTTGCTTGGCCAACGCGCGATTCATGAAGCGCTGCCAGTGACGCAGGTGCTGCGGCAGCTTGGGAATCGGATCCTGCGCGTGCATCACCGCCATCGACAGCGCGTCGGCGGCCTCGAAGGGCAGGCGACCGGTCAGCATTTCCCAGCCCAGCACGCCCAGGCTGTAAAGGTCGGCGCGGCCATCGACGTCTTCGCCGCGCGCCTGTTCCGGCGCCATGTAGGCGGTGCTGCCCACGGCCAGGCCGGCCGCGGTCACGCGCGGGCCGAAGCCGCGCCGCAGGGCGATGCCGAAGTCGGCCAACAGCGGGCGCTCGGCGTCGTCGAACAACACATTCTCGGCCTTGACGTCGCGATGCACGACGCCGCGCGCATGCGCGTAGTCCAGCGCCGACAGCAGCGTCTCCATGATCGAGATCGCGCGCGGCTCGTCCTTGCTCAGATCGCGCTGACCCAGATGGCCGCGCGCCAGATACGGCATGGCGTAATAGGGCAGCCCTTCGCGGGTGCGTCCGACTTCGTGGATCACCACGACGTTGGGGTGTTCGAGTCTTGCGATGGTGCGCACTTCGTTTTCGAAGCGGCGGCGGCTGACTTCGTCCGACAGCGCCAACGGCAGCATGACCTTGATCGCGACTTCGCGCGCCAAGCCGATCTGTTCGCCCAGGTATACCGTCGACATGCCGCCGTGATTGATCACGCGGCGCAGGCGATAGCCGGCGATCTCCGGCAACGGCGCTGAATCTTCGTGCGGATTTTGTGTAGACCTGGACATCGCGGCCCCCTGTCGCGAGTGCCCAGCATACGCTGATGCGTGCCGGGACTGACCACACTCACATCACGCAAATTACGTGAAGACGCGCCATCCATTGTCGCGCACGCCCATTGTGCCTCGTTGCAAGCGCAAGGCGACAGGCCATCGCGTGCGACAGGCGCGCAAGCACCTGGAGTGTGTCGGGAATGGCCCTATTACGTCAGAAATAGACCGTAGCCGGTCTTCACATCCTGCTTGCCGACGTGTTGCGCACAGCGCCGCGCCTCAGTCGCGGCCGGGTTTGCGGCGCACGTAGAGCTGTTTGCGCACGCGCGCGACCACCTCGCCGGCGCCGTCGATCACGTCGGTGTCGAACCAGCGCAGGGTTTTCTCGCCGCCGGCGGTGGCCTCGCGCAGCTCCTGCAACACCTGCTCGTCGAGCGCGAATTCGGCGTGCACCGTGCCGCGGCCGGGCTTCACGAATTCGATCGCGCCGGCCTTGTCCCAGACGATGTAGTCGCGGCCTAGCGCATTGAGCGCGAGCAGCATCCAGAACGGATCGGTCATCGAAAACAGGCTTCCGCCGAAGTGGGTGCCGACGTAGTTGCGGTTCCACGGCCGCATCCGCAGTTCGACCCGCGCGTGACGGTAGTCGGGCGCGATCTCGCGCACCCGGATGCCGCTGAACAGGAACGGCGGCCACAGGTTGAGGCCGAGTTTCAGGGTGTTGGCTTTCATGCGCGGTCGCGGCGGGCGGGGGCGTTCAGCCTGCCATACGCATGCGTATAGTCAAGGGCGGGGAGTGAGCTTGGAGGGGTGAGGAGCGAGCGAAGGCGGGCGCTCGCTCCTGGGGACGGGGCGGCTCAGAACAGCAGCGAGGACATCTTGCGGCGGTAGCGGCCGACCAGGTCTTCGTCCTCGACCACGCGGAAGGCGTCGATCAAGGCCTTGCGCGGCAGGCCGTCCTGGTAGGCGCGGTCGCGGCGCAGCATCTCGATGAACTGCTCCAGCGCGGCTTCGGACTGGCCGCCGATCAGGCGGTGCGCGCCGAGCAGGTGGCGTGCGCGCAAGTCGGTCTCGTCGCTGGCGATCGCCGCCTCCAGCACTTCCGGCGCGGGCGCGTCCTTGAGCAGGGCGGCGAAGCCCAGGCGCGCGCGGGCGCGCAGGGTGCGGTCGTCGGTGGCCAGGTTGGCGGGCAGCCCGTCCAGCAGTTGCTCGGCCTCGTGAGCGGCGCCGGTGCGCAGCAGGGCCAGCGCCAGTTCGAGCTTGCGCTCGTCCTGATCGGGCTCGGCCGCGACTTCGGCGCGCAGGCGCAGCACTTCGGCATGCGGGTCCAGCGTGGGCTCCGGCGCCTCGGCCACGGGTTCCTCGACGGCGGCGGCCGGCTGGATGCCGTGGTGGCTGAGGAATTCGCGCAGCTGGCCCTCGGGCAGCGCGCCCGGGAAGCCGTCGACGAGTTGACCGTCCTTGACCAGGTACACGGTCGGGATCGAGCGGATCTGGAACATGCCGGCCAGCTGCTGCTCGGCGTCCACGTCGACCTTGGCCAGGACGAAGGCGCCGTTGTACTCGCCGGCCAGCTTTTCCAGCAGCGGGCCGAGGGTCTTGCAGGGCTCGCACCAGGCGGCCCAGAAGTCGACCAGGACCGGCGTCTGCAGCGAACGCTGCAGGACCTCGGCCTCGAAGCGGTCGGTGGTGGCGTCGAAGACGTGCGGCTGCGGAGCGGAGACGGTCATGGGCGGTCCTGCGTAAACGATCAGCCGGACATGGTGCCAGCCCGGGGCGAATCCAAGACATGTAAAAAATACTTGACATGCGTTGGAGCGAATGTAACGTACAGCGTACATATTGTCTGGCGGGGAAGACACCATGATGACGCGTAGCTGGGGCTTGGCCGGGCTGCTGGCGGTGGCGGGGCTGTCGCTGTGGCTGCTGATCGCCAACCCGTCGGCGGTGCTGGGCTTCGACGGTGGCAAGGTCGGGGTGGCCTTGCTGGTCACCGCGGCCTGGGGCTCGTTGCTATTGCTGCATCGGGTACCGCGTTCCGAGTTCGAGGGGCGCGCCGCCTTGGGCGAATGGCGGGCCTGGATCGGCCTGGGCTTCATGCTCGTCGCGGTCGCCTATTACCTGGCCAAGGTGCAGGTGTTCCAGGGCGCCGAGCTGTGGCGCAATCCGGACGCCGGCGCGGTCGGGCGGCATCTGGTGCTGCTGCTGATCGCCTGGGCGGTGCTGTCGCAGGCGCTGGGCTCGCGCTGGCGCGGCGCGGTCGGCGAGGACGAGCGCGACCGCGAGATCGCCCGTCACGCCGCCGATTGGGGCCACGGCGCGCTGATCTTCGGCGTGATCGGGATCGCGGTGACGCTGGGCCTGAGCCCGGCCTCGCGCCTGGCCTGGGCGACGCCGGCGATGGTGTCCAGCCTGCTGGTGTTCGCGCTGATGTGGGGCTGGCTGTGCGAGTACGCGGCCAGCGCGGTCTACTACTGGCGCGATCGGCACTGAGCGCGCGCATGGTCGCCACCCCGATCCGCAACCACATCCGCCGCCTGCGCTTCGAGCGTGGCGAAATGACCCAGCAGGCGCTGGCCGACGCCTGCGGCGTGACCCGCCAGACCATCATCGCGCTGGAGGCCGGACGCTACGCGCCGTCGCTGGAACTGGCGTTCCGGATCGCGCGCGCGTTCGAAGTCGGCGTCGAGGACGTATTCGTATGGGAGTTGCCGTGAAATCCTGGAAATCGATCGCGGCCGCGGCCGCGCTGCTGTCCTTCGTACTGGCGCTGGCGGGTTTCGGCGCGGCGTTCGACGGCTATGCGCATACCCAGCATCCGGTCGCGTGGCTGGGCGGCTCGGGCGTGCCTTACGCGCTGTGGTTCAACCTGTTCGCGTTCGTGCTGCCGGGCCTGCTCGCCGCAGCGGTGGCGCTGGGGCTGCGCGAAGCGCTGGCCGGCACGCGTTGGAGCGTACGCGTGGGCACCCAGTTGGTGCTGCTGTCGGCCTTGGCGTTCGCCGCGCAGGGCCTGCTGCCGCTGGACACGCAGGACTTCGACTCCGCGCCCAGCCGCCTGCATGCGACGGTGTGGCTGCTGTGGTGGCTGGCCTTCGCCGCGGGCGCATCCGCGATCGCGCTGGGCAGCCGCAGCCGCGCGCGTCCGGAGCTGCACACGCTGAGCCTGGCCAGCTTGGTTGCCGCGCTGGCGGTGCTGCTGTTCGCGCTGGTGCTGCCCTCGCTGCTGCCGGCGGGTCTGGCCCAGCGCGCGGCGTTCGCGACCTGGCTGCTGTGGTGGCTGGTCGCGGCGCGCGCACGGGCGGCGCCTCGCTGAGCCTCAGCCGTATTTGAGTTTCAGGCCCAGGATGGTCGCCGCCAGCGCGAAGGTGATCGCGTTGGACACGATCATCGGCCAGGAGTGCAGGGCCAGGCCGTAGCCGAACCAGAAGCCGACCCCGAGGGTGAACACCACGTACATGCCCAGCGAGATGCCGCGCGTGTCGCGGCTGCGGATGGTCTTCACCGCCTGCGGCAGGAACGACAGCGTGGTCAGGGTCGCGGCGACGTAACCCATCCATTCCAGATCCATCGCGGCGCTCCCCGTGGTTGCCCGGCCTGGATGCCGAAGCTGATGCTAGCCCCGCAAGGGTTTGCAGGGCAGCAGAAAGTCGATGTGGTAGTGCTCGTCGTGGCGCACCCACGCCTGGCCCTGCATGAAGCGGATATGCCGCTTGAGGTAGGCGCCGCGCCGGGTCCGGTACAGCTGCGGCAGGTAGGCCGGTTCGAAGATAACGCGGGAGATGCCGACGCCCTGTTTCGCGGCTGCGACCTGCACGGCGTGCAGGTGATCGGCGATCGCCTCGAAATCGATGCGCAGCTCGCCGTAACGTGCCTGGGCGTCGAACTCGATGTCGTAGCCGAACCGGTTGGCGATGCTGGTGGGCAAGGCGACCGAGCGTCCGCGTGCGTCCAGCACCGGCACCATGAAATCCACGGCCAGACCGTTCTGGTGGGTGCGATGCGGTTGGATGCGGCCGCCCACGGCCCAGCCGGATTCGCCGTACATGTAGGTGGTCGCGGGGCGCGTACGCGCGAGCTCCGCGTAGGCATCCGCGATCGAGCGTTGCACCTTGGCATGCGCGTAGGTGCGACCCAGTCCCACGCCGACGCTGCTGTAGGGCACGAAATTGCGGCCCGAGCCCGGCAGCTGCACGCCGTGCTCGAGCCGGCCTTTGCCCGGCGTGCCGTAGCAGACGCTGTCGGCCGCGCTGGCCCAGGCCGGCGCCAGCGCGAGGATTAGCGCCGCCAGGCGCCGCATCGCGGGCGACCTCAGTCGGTCGCGCCGGGCTGACGGTAGACCTTGCCGTCCTTCATCACGAAGTCGACCTTCATCACCGCGTTGATATCGGCGATCGGGTCGCCGGGCACGGCGACGATGTCGGCGCGCTTGCCGGCTTCAATCACGCCCTGGTCGTCCACGCCCAACACCTCGGCGGCGCGGATGGTCGCGGCCTGCAGCGCGGTCGCGGCCGGGATGCCGGCTTCGACCATGTAGACGAACTCGCGGGCGTTGTCGCCGTGCGGGCCCACGCCCATGTCGGTGCCGAACGCGATCTTGACCCCGCCGCGGTAGGCGCGGCCGGCGGTGTCCTGGATCTGGGCGCCGATGCGCGCGGCCTTGGGGCGCACCACTTCCGGGAAGTAGCCGTCGATCTTGGCCTTCTCGGCGACGAAGCGGCCGGCGTAGATGGTCGGCACGTACCAGGTTCCCTTCTGCTTCATCAGCGACATCACGTCCGGGCTCATGTAGGTGCCGTGCTCGATGCTGGTGACGCCGCCGAGCACCGCGCGCTTCATGCCTTCCTCGCCGTGCGCATGCGCGGCGACGCGGTAGCCGTAATCCTTGGCGGTGTCGACGATGGCCTTGACCTCCTCGACGGTGAACTGCGGCGCGTCGCCGGACTTGGCGTAGGACAGCACGCCGCCGGTGGCGGTGATCTTGATCACGTCGCTGCCGTCCTTGTAGCGCTGGCGCACGGCCTGGCGCGCGTCGTCGATCGAATTGATCACGCCCTCGGTGGGGCCGGGCGGGCCGATCAGGTGCGAGAGCGCGTCGTTGTAACCGTTGGTGGGGTCGGCGTGGCCGCCGGTGGTGGCGATCGACTTGCCCGCCGCCCAGATCCGCGGCCCGTCGACCAGGCCCTGGTTGATCGCGTCGCGCAGATGCGGGCTGACTTCGCCGCCGAGGTCGCGCACGCTGGTGAAGCCGGCCATCAGGGTCTTCTTGGCGAAGCCGACGGAGCGGAACGCGAAGTCGACGTCGTCGAGGCGGAAGCCTTCCGAATAGCTTTGCGGGCTGGACTGCGAGCCCAGGTGCACGTGCAGATCGGTCCAGCCCGGCGTGCAGGTGTGGCTGCTGAGGTCGATCGCGCGCGCGCCGGCGACCTCGGCGCGGCCCGCCAGCACCTCGGCGACCTTGCCCTCGCGCACGACCACGGTGCGGGCGTCGAGCAGCTGGCCGCTGCGCGCATCGAACAACTTGCCGCAGTGCAGCGCGGTCGGGGCTTCGGCGGCGAAGGCGGGCGGGGCGAGGAGGGCGGCGAGGACGAACGATACGGCGGCGGACGGACGAGTCATCGTGGATTCCGGCTGTGCACGTGAAGAATGGGGCGCGCCATACGCTAGCGCACCGAAAGAGAATGCGACCGACTTCGCACATGCCGGTCCGAATGCGGTGACAATCGCCCGCGCGGCCCGGGAATGGGCCGCCGCAGCATGCAAGCGAACCTTTGCGGAAATCAACAGGAGTTCGTCCATGAAACTGACGCTCTGTCTGCTCCTCGCCGTCGTAGCGGTGTTGCCGACCCTGGCCCTGGCGACCACCCAGCCTCTGCTCCTGTGCCCGATCGGGCAAAGGGCGACGCCGGTATACGACAGCAACGGCAAGGTGATTGCCTGGGTGTGCACCAAGCGCTGAATCCGCCGCACCGTAAGGCGCGCCGCGGCCGGCACCGGCCGGCCGCGGCGCATTGCGCGGCCGGCCCGAGGCGGTGGCGACCCTCGCCGGCGGCGGCTGGGCCGGTGCGCGGCACGCGGGAACATCGGCGAAAACGCGCGTAAACCGCTCCTGAGAGGCTTGCGGGCGCCGCGCCGAGCCGGCCGCCATGGCGGGCTTTTGTGCGCTGCGGTAGGCTTTCGGGTCTTTCCTTGCCCTGCCAGACCCCCTCCGTGTCCAGCGACGTCGCACCAGCCCCCACCGACAGCCACGCCTTCGACCCCAAGTCCGTGGAGGCCGCCGCCCAGCGTTACTGGGACGGTACCCGCGCCTTCGAGGTCGACGAGCGCTCCGACAAGCCCAAGTACTACTGCCTGTCGATGCTGCCGTACCCCTCGGGCGCGCTGCACATGGGCCACGTGCGCAACTACACCATCGGCGACGTCATCAGCCGCTACAAGCGCATGACCGGCCACAACGTGCTGCAGCCGATGGGCTGGGACGCGTTCGGCCTGCCGGCCGAGAACGCCGCGATCAAGAACAAGACCGCGCCGGCCAAGTGGACCTACGCCAACATCGAGCACATGAAGGCGCAGCTCAAGACCATGGGCTACGCGATCGACTGGTCGCGCGAGTTCGCGACCTGCCGTCCGGACTACTACGTGCACGAGCAGCGCATGTTCGTGCGCCTGATGAAGCAGGGCCTGGCCTACCGCAAGAACTCGGTGGTCAACTGGGACCCGGTCGACCAGACCGTGCTGGCCAACGAACAGGTGATCGACGGCCGCGGCTGGCGCACCGGCGCGCTGGTGGAGAAGCGCGAGATCCCGCAGTGGTTCCTCAAGATCACCGACTACGCTCAGGAGCTGCTGGACGGCCTGGACGCGCTGCCGGGCTGGCCGGATGCGGTCAAGACCATGCAGCGCAACTGGATCGGCCGCAGCGAGGGCCTGGAGATCCGCTTCGACGTGCGCGACGAAGCCGGCCACGCGGTCGAGCCGCTGACCGTGTTCACCACCCGTCCCGACACCCTGATGGGCGTGACCTACGTGTCGATCGCCGGCGAGCATCCGCTGGCGCTGCAGGCCGCCGAAAGCGATCCGGACCTGGCCGCATTCCTGACCGATCTCAAGCGCGGCGGCGTCACCGAGGCCGAGTTGGAGACCCAGGAAAAGCGCGGCATGGACACCGGCCTGCGCGCGCTGCATCCGGTCACCGGCGAGGAGCTGCCGGTATACGTGGCCAACTTCGTGCTGATGAACTACGGCACCGGCGCGGTCATGGCCGTGCCCGGCCACGATCAGCGCGATCACGAATTCGCCCTGCGCTACGCGCTGCCGATCAAGATGGTGGTGGTGCCCGACGAAGTGCGCGACGCGCTGGACGAGATCGGCCGTCACGTCGCCCGCCACGACGACCCGATGCGCAGCGCGCTGGGCGAGGCGGGCGCGGTCGACGTCTACGACACCGGCGCCGCGGTGCAGGTGGTCGAGGACTTCCAGCGTCGCATCGCCGAGGAAAGCGCCTACACCGAGCGCGGTTGGCTGGTGAACTCCGGCGACTTCGACGGCATGGATTTCCAGCAGGCCCTGGACGCGATCGCCGCCCGCTACGGCGACGACGGCCGGGTCGTGCGCCGGGTCAACTACCGCCTGCGCGACTGGGGCGTGAGCCGCCAGCGCTATTGGGGCTGCCCGATTCCGGTGATCCTGTGCCCGCGCTGCGGCGACGTGCCGGTGCCGGAGGACCAGCTGCCGGTGGTGCTGCCCGAAGACGTGGAATTCAGCGGCGTGGCCTCGCCGATCAAGTCCGACCCGCAGTGGCGCAAGACCACCTGCCCGAGCTGCGGCGGCGATGCCGAGCGCGAAACCGACACCTTCGATACCTTCATGGAATCGAGTTGGTACTACGCGCGCTACACCTCGCCGGGCGCGGCCGCGCAGGTCGACGAGCGCGCCAAGTACTGGACCCCGGTGGATCAGTACATCGGCGGCATCGAGCACGCGATCCTGCACCTGATGTACTTCCGCTTCTATCACAAGCTCATGCGCGACCAGGGCCTGGTCGACAGCGACGAGCCGGCGGTCAACCTGATGACGCAGGGCATGGTGATCGCGGAAACCTTCTACCGCGGCCCGAAGGGCTCGGAGGACTGGTTCAATCCGGCCGACGTGGACGTGATCCGCGACGAGCGCGGCCGCATCACCGGCGCGACGCTCAAGGCCGATGGCCAGCCCGTCGAGATCGGCGGCACCGAGAAGATGTCGAAGTCGAAGAACAACGGCGTCGATCCGCAGCTGATGGTGGGCAAGTACGGCGCCGACACCGTGCGCCTGTTCTCGATGTTCGCCGCGCCGCCGGAGCAGTCGCTGGAGTGGAACGAGGCCGGCGTCGAAGGCATGGCGCGCTTCCTGCGCCGGCTGTGGACGATGGTGCACAAGCACGTCGCCGACGGCCCCGCGCCGGCGCTGGATCTGGCCACGCTGGACCCCGCGCAGAAGACCCTGCGCCGCCAGCTGCACGAGACCATCCAGAAGGTCGGCGACGACTACGGCCGCCGCCACAGCTTCAACACCGCGATCGCCGCGGTGATGGAACTGCTGAACCACCTATCCAAGTTCGACGATGCCAGCGCCAACGGCCGTGCCCTGCGCCAGGAAGCGCTGGCCGCGGCGGTGCTGCTGCTCAACCCGATCACCCCGCACGCCAGCCACGCCCTGTGGCAGGTCCTGGGCCACGCCGAGACCCTGCTGGAGGACCTGAGCTTCCCGCAGGCCGATCGTTCGGCGCTGCAGCGCGACGCGGTCACCCTGGCGGTGCAGGTCAACGGCAAGCTGCGCGGCACCATCGAGGTCGCGGTCAACGTCGCCAAGGAAGAGGCCGAACGCTTGGCCCTGGCCGAGCCGAACGTGCTCAAGTACCTGGAAGGCCTGAGCGTGCGCAAGGTGATCGTGGTGCCGGGCAAGATCGTCAACATCGTCGCGAGCTGAGCCCACGCGCATATCCCCCTACGGCCAGCGGGCATAGCCCGCTGGCGTTCGGTCGCGCACCAACCCGCGGTTCGTAAACGCACGCCTTCGCCCTATTCAAAGGGGGAAGCAAAGCCGAGCGAGCAATCAGCGGATCCGCCTTTGCTGTTCCCCCCTTTGGAAAAGGGGGGCCAGGGGGGATTTGCTTCTCGCAACCCCTGAAGCCTCGTTCAGCCCAAGTCCGCTCCGCTATTGATGCGCGCGGCCCGCTCGTCCAGACTTCGCGCATGACCCGTCGTCCGTTCATCGCCGCCGCTACGGCTGCCCTCGTGCTGGCCTTGTCGGCTTGCGGTTTCCAATTGCGCAGCGCGCTGACATTGCCGCCGGACCTGGGTCCGGTGCGCGTGGTGTCGGTGGACCGCTACAGTCCGTTGGCCGAATCGCTGGCCACCGCGCTGACCCGCGCCGGCGCGGTCCCGGCCACGCCGGAGACCGAATCGGCGGCGGTGCTGGACCTGCTGTCCGAGCGCTGGGGCGATACCCCGGTCGCGCTGGACCAGCTCGGCCGTACCCAGGAATACAGCCTGCGCTATGCGGTGATCTTCGAACTGCGCAAGGCCGACGGCACCGCCCTGGTGCCGCGCCAGACCGTCGAACTGTCGCGCGATTACGTCTCCAACCCGGTCAACTCGCTGGGCACCGAAGGCGAGCGCGAAGTCCTGCAGCGCGAAATGCGCCGCGAGATGAGCGCCTCGGTGCTGCGCCGCATCGACGCGGTGGTGAAGAAAGTCGATGGCGGCGCCGGCGCCGCGCCCAGCGCGCGCGAACGGCCGATCGCCACCGATGCCGCGCAGGCGGCGATGGAAGCGGCCGAATCGGTCGCGCCGCAGCCTCCCGCCCAGACCGAACCGGCACCGCCCAAGCCGCGCTGACGATGGAGCTCAAGCCGGAACAGCTGGCGGCCCAAGTCGCGTCCGAGCCGCTGCGTCCCGCCTACCTGATCGCCGGCCCCGAGCCGCTGCGCGTGCTGGAAGCCGCCGACGCCGTGCGCGCCGCCGCGCGCCAGCAGGGCATCGCCGAGCGCGAAGTGTTCGAAGCCGAGGGCAACCAGCGCGAACCCGACTGGAATGCGCTCGAGGCCAGTTTCCGCGCGCCCAGCCTGTTCGCCAGCCGGCGCCTGGTCGAGCTGCGCCTGCCCACCGGCAAGCCCGGCAAGGACGGCGCCGAAGTCGTTTCCGGTTTCTGCGCCGACCCGCCCCAGGACGTGTGCCTGCTAGTGACGTGCGGGGAGTGGAGCAAGCAGCACGGCGGCAAGTGGAGCGAAGCGATCGGCCGGGTCGGCCGGGTCGCGATCGCCTGGCAGATCAAGCCGCACGAGCTGCCCGAATGGATCGAGCGCCGCCTGCGCGCGCGCGGCCTGCGCGCCGACCGCGACGCGGTGCAGAGCTTGGCCGACCGCGTCGAGGGCAACCTGCTCGCGGCCGCCCAGGAAGTCGACAAGCTGGCCCTGTTGTCCGACGGCGAGAGCATCGACCTGGCGCGTATGGAATCCCTGGTCGCCGACGCCGCGCGCTACGACGTGTTCCGGGTGGTCGATGCGGCCATGAACGGGCAGGGCGCGCAGGTCTCGCGCATGCTCGCCGGACTGCGCGCCGAAGGCGAAGCGGTGCCGGCGCTGTTGGGCATGGTGGTGATCGAATTGCAGCGCGGCGCCGCGCTGGCGCGCGTGAACGCGCGCGGCGGCAACCTGTCGGCGGAGTTCAAGGCCCAGCGCGTGTGGGACTCCAAACAACCGATGTACCGGCGCGCATTGCAGCGCCACGACGCGCGGCGCTGGGACGTGTTCGTCGCCCAGGCCGGCCGCGTCGACCGCATGGCCAAGGGCCGCGAGGCCGGCGATGCCTGGGTCGCGCTGGAGCGCTTGCTGCTGGCCGTGGCCGAACCGCGCGCGGCGCGACTGCTGACCGCGGGCGGCGCGTGAACGGGCACGGCCCGCGCGACCGCCGCGCCGCGACGGCGGCGCCGTGAGCCTGCTGGTCTTCTACGGCGGCACGTTCGACCCGGTCCACGACGGCCATCTGGCGATCGCGCGCGCCGCGCGCGACGCCTTGGACGCCACCGTACGGCTGATGCCCGCCGCCGATCCGCCGCATCGCGCCCCGCCGGGCGCCAACGCGGCCCAGCGCGCGCGCATGCTCGACCTCGCGGTCGCCGGCGAGCCGGGCCTGGTCGTGGATACGCGCGAACTCGCGCGCGCCGGTCGTTCCTATACCGTCGAAACCCTGCGCGAACTGCGCGCGCAGATCGGCGCGGACGCGCCGGTCGCGCTGCTGGTGGGCGCCGACAGCTTCCTGGGCCTGCCGCAGTGGCACGAGTGGCGGGCCCTGTTCGATCTGGCCCATTTCGTGGTCGCCCAGCGCCCTGGCAGCTCGCTGGAACAGGGCCTGGCCCCGGAACTGGCGGCCCAGATCGGCGGGCGCGAGGCCGCCGATGCGGCCGCCCTGCGTGGCGCCCCGGCCGGGCGGGTGCTGCGCCTGAACCAGCCCCTGCACGCCGAATCGGCCAGTCAGGTACGCCAGCGCATCGCCGCCGGCCAGCCCTGGCAGGACCTGGTGCCGGCGCCCGTGGCGGTCTATATCGAGCGCCATGGCCTGTACGCGGGACAGGCTGCGGTCGGCGCTCCGCTATAATCTCCCGGCACCCCCTCGAGCCCCCAGAGTCCTTTCCTTGACCAGCCAAGCCCACGTCATCAAGACCCGCATGCCGACCCCGCCCCCGTCCACCGACGCGCTATTGAGCACGGTGCGCGCCGCGGTCGAGGAACTCAAAGCCAAGGACGTCGTTGAGATCGATGTGCGCGGCAAGAGCAGCGTCACCGACTACATGGTCGTCGCCTCGGGCACGTCGACCCGCCACGTCAAGTCGATCGCCGACGAAGTGGTCAAGTTCGCCAAGAACCTCGACGTCATGCCCTTGGGCGTGGAAGGCGAGCGCGAGGCCGAATGGGTGCTGGTCGACCTGGGCGACGTGGTCGTGCACGTGATGCTGCCGCGCGTGCGCGAGTTCTATGCGCTGGAGCGCCTGTGGACGGTCGGCGACCAGCCGCCCAGCTACGACGACGAATTGGAGACGGACGAGGAAGACCGGCTGTAAGCCGTTCCTCGTTCGCTGCGGAAAACGGCGCCCTCGGGCGCCGTTTTCGTTTGGGTCGTGGGTCAAAAGCAAATCCCCCTCAATCCCCCTTTTTCAAAGGGGGAAGACAAGCAGGAGCGCGCGCTTCTTTGCAAAGGGGAAGACAATCGGGGGCGTCTGTTCCCCCCTTTGAAAAAGGGGGGCTAGGGGGGGGATTTGCTTTCGCTCCGCAGCCCTACAACGGCCCGCGTTCCCAAGGCCCCGTGATCGCCACCGTGATTCCCGTTCGCGACGGACGACGGCGCCCATGGGCGCCGTTTTCGTTTGCGCGATGGCCTAAGAGCAAATCCCCCTCAATCCCCCTTTTTCAAAGGGGGAGGCCGGTTCCCATTTGCGAGGGGAAAGCTGTTCCCCCCTTTGAAAAAGGGGGGCTAGGGGGGATTTGCTTTCGCTCCGCAGCCCTACAACGGCCCGCGTTCCCAAGGCCCCGTGATCGCCACCGTGATCCCCGTTCGCGACGGACGACGGCGCCCATGGGCGCCGTTTTCGTTTGCGCGATGGCCTAAGAGCAAATCCCCCTCGATCCCCCTTTTTCAAAGGGGGAGGCCCGTACCTGTTCCCCCCTTTGAAAAAGGGGGGCTAGGGGGGATTTGCTTTCGCTCCGCAGCCCTACAACGGCCCGCGCTCCCAAGGCCCCGTGATCGCCACCGTGATCCCCGGCGTCTGCATGTTCACGAACAAGGTGCGCGCGAACGGATCCCAGCAGGCGCCGCAGAACTCGGTGTCGCGGTAGTCGCCTTCAGGCACCGTCTTACCGGCGTCGGCGATCTGTTGCGAGGTCAGGGCGACGTTGTTCTTGGCGAAGTAGAAGGATTCGCCGGCGCGGGTCAGGCCGATCAGGCGCGCGCCCGGGCCGTATTCGTCGGGGCTTTCGCCACCGTCCTCGCACAGGATCACGCCGCCGCGCGCGCTCACGCTGACGTTGTCGGGGTTGTGCGCGGCGAGTTGGTTGCCGCTCACGAACAGCGCGCGCAGGCGTTGACTGGCCAGGTCCAGCACCCACACCGCGCCGTTGCCGCGGCCCTTGCGGCCCTGGCCGTCGACGCCGGTGCTGGTGTCGACGATGAACAGCTTGCCGTAGCTGTACCAGATGCCTTCGCCGCGGCTCATGCGCAGCGCGCCTTCGCTCCAGGCCTGGGCGAAGGTGCCGCTCAAGGTTTCGCCGGTGGAGATGTCGGGGTAGCCGGCGGGCGCGGCGATCGAATCCAGATCCGGATCCGGGATATCGACCCACTCCAGCGCGTACTCGGTGCCGATGCTGGCGACGGTGAGATCGGCGTTGCGGCGCCCGCGCACGCGCGCGGCCTGCAGGCGGCCGCCGTGCTCCAGCGAGCCGTAGCGGCCGGCGCGGTCGTTGGGAATGAAGCGATACAGGCCGGCCTTGTTGCGGTCGTCCTCGGTGAGATAAACGATGCCGGTGCGCGGATCGATCGCGACCGCCTCGTGGCTGAAACGGCCCAGGCCAATCAGGGGCCGGCCGCTGGTGCGCTCGCTGCGCGGATCCACCTCGAACACGTAGCCGTGCTTGCGGCCGGTGCTGGAGACCGCGTCGCTCTTGATCTCCTCGCAGCTCAGCCAGGTGCCCCACGGGGTCGGGCCGCCCGCGCAGTTGACCAGGGTGCCGCCCAGGCTGGGTTCCAGGCTGCCCCATTCGCCGTTGCGGTAGCTCAGGGTGGTGGTGCCGCCGCCGGCATGCTGGCCGCCGCCGAGGTCGCCGGTGTCGTACATGCCCGGGGCCTGGATCGGACTGGCCGCGCCGCGCTCGTGATTGCGGATCAGCACGTACTCGGGGCCGTGCGGACGGAAGCGCTCGGCGCCCAGACCGTGCGGACGACGTCGGCCGGGACGCACGCCGACCACGGCCATGCCGTCGTGGCGGTCGGGGCAGGGCTGGCCGTCGTCCATGCGATCACCGCTCCAACCGAAGGAGCGATAGCTGAAGCCGCGCGGCAGCTGCAGCAGCGGCAGGCCGGTACTGCGGTCGGCCACCGGGGCGAGCGGGCCGTAGCGGCTGGGGACGGGGGCAAGCCGGGTCGGGTCTTGGGCGGCGAGCGCCTGGCGCGAGTACAGCGCGCCTAGCGTGCCCATCGCGCCGATCGCCATCGCGGCGGCGCTGCCCTTGAGGACCTGGCGGCGGGAGGGATCGAAAGCATCCATGGTGCGGCTCCTGCTGGCTGGGGGAGCCTGCACGCTAGGTCGGCGCGGTAACCGTTCGATGACACCTCGGCGACATCGCGTCTGAATGCGACGCAGACGGCCTTTAGTCCGTGCCTGCGTCGCGGACCGCTACCATGTGGCGATGAAAGCGAAACTGATCGCCGTCGGCGAACGCGCGCCGCGCTGGGTCGCCGAGGGTTTCGGCGAGTACCAGAAGCGGCTCTCGCATTGGCTGCCGCTGGAACTGGTCGAAATCGAACCCGGCCTGCGCGGCAAAGGGCGCGACGCCGCGCGCGCGACCGCCGACGAAGGCGCGCGCGTGATCGCGGCCTTGCCCAAGAACGCCTGCGTGGTCGCGCTGGAAGGGCGCGGGCGGCTGTGGACCTCGGAGCAGATGGCGCAGCGCCTGGAGCATTGGCGCGGACAGGGGCGCGATCTCGCGTTCCTGATCGGCGGCCCCGAAGGCCACGCGCCGGACGTGTTGGCGCGCGCGGACGAGCAATGGTCGCTGGGCCCGCTCACGCTGCCGCATATGCTGGTGCGATTGGTCGCAGCCGAGCAGTTGTATCGCGCAGCGGCGCTGCTGGCGAATCACCCGTATCACCGCGCTTGAGCGTGGGCTTGGCTGTTGGCGCTGCGCGCTCATTTCTCGTCCCCCATATCTGCTCGTCGCCGCTCTTTGCTTGTCTCCCCTCTTTAGTAAAGAGGGGCCGGGGGAGATTTGCTTTTCGCTTTTTGGGAGGGCAGAGCAAAAGCAAATCCCCCCTAACCCCCCTTTTTCAAAGGGGGGGATTACAGCGGCGTTTTCGCTGTGGCGGGTGTTGCCTCTGCTGGTCTGCCCTCTTTGCAAAGAGGGGCCGGGGTAGATTTGCTTCTCCCAGCCTGCGCAAAAAAACGGCCCGGCCATACCGGCCCGGGCCGCCCCTCGCCAAAGGACTTAACGTTCCAGGGTAAATTCGATCGGCACCCGGCCGCGCGCCTGCACCGGCTGGCCACCTTCCATCGCCGGCTGGAAGGTCCAGCGCGACAGCACCACGCGCTTGGCGGCCTGGTCGAGCACGCGGTGGCCGCTGCTCTTGACCACGGTCACCTCGATCGGCTTGCCGTCGATGCCGACCAGGATCTCCAGCATCACCGTGCCGGTGAGTTGATTGCGCACCGCCTCGCCGGGATAGGTCGGCGGCGGGTTGTTGACCACCTGCAAAGTCACGCCGGTGAGGACCTCGCCGCGGCCGATATCGTTGCGCGCAAACACCTCCGGCTGCGGCGGGGCTTCAGGCACATAGACGCTGTCGCTTTCGATCGGGTCGACCACAGGCTGCGGCGGCGTTTCCACCATCGGCTTGGGCACGATCGTCGGGTTGGGCTTGGTCTCCTTGCGGATCTCGCGTTCGACCACCGTCGGTGGCGGAACGATCGGCTTGGGCTTGTCGCGCCAGATCACGTCGGGGACGATCACATCAGGAGCTTCGGAAAACTGCGGCGCCGACATCGGCACAAGCAGCAGCATCAGCAGCACTGCATTGACGGCGACCGCGCCCGCGGTGCCGATGATGCGGCTGGGGTCCAGTTGACGGTCGGGGTGTTCGATCGCGTGCGCCATGGAAGCTCTCCTGGAGTGGTCTGCACGAATCGAAACGGACCGGAATTGCGGGTGGGGTTAAGCGCGACGAAATTTTTTTCGGGGCGGCCACGAGGCCGGCCGGGCGGGGCGCTGGCCCGCGCGTGAGGCGCCGTCGTGCCCGCCTAGCCAGACGCGGACGACGCGGAGGGGACGCAGGCGCGGCGCCCCATTTTTTGTAAGCCCCACACAGCCGAAGGCCCGCTTGCGCGGGCCTTCGGTACGACAAAGCGGCTTGCTCAATCCTTGGACGGATCGGGCTCGGTCACCGGTTCTCGGTCCAGACCGCCCTCGTCCGGATTCGGCGGCCGCTTGGGGTGCGGCTGGCGCGCGTCGTCCGGGTTGCGCGGCTGCGGCTCCGGGTAACCGGGCGCGGGCTTGCGCGGGTCGGGGGCGGTCATGGCGCTCACTTGCCCAGCTCGAACACCACATCCAGATTGACCGACAACGCGCTTTCGCCTGGCGAGATCGAGGTGTCGGCGGCGGCGCCGGCCTTCTCCATGCGCATGGCCATCATCGGCACCGGCGGCTGAAAACCGCCGCCCTCGCTGATGCTGACGATGCGGCGCACCTTCAGCCCCAGGGTCTTGGCGTACATCTCGGCGCGCGCCTGAGCCTTTTCGACCGCGCCGCGGCGGGCCTCGTCGTAGGCCACGGCCTTGACCTTGTCGTCGATGTCGAAGGTCGGTCCGTTGATCTGGTTGGCGCCGGTGGCGACCAGGGCGTCGAGGATCTTGCCGAGCTTGGCGATGTCGCGCACGGTCAGATTGACCGTGTTGCTGGCCTGGTAACCGGTGATCACCGGCGGCTGGTTCTCGGCGTAGCGGTACTGCGGGTTGAGGTTCACGCCGCTGGTCTGGATATCGCGGTCGGCGATGCCGGCGGCCTTGATCGCGGCCACGACCTTGGCCATCTGCTCGGCGTTGGCGCGCATGGCGCTGTTGGCGTCGGCGGCCTGGGTGACCACACCGGTCGAGATCACGGCGATGTCGGGGACGCGCTTGACCTCGGACTGGGCCGAAACCGAGAGCAGCGTGCCGTCGCTGGCCACATAGGCCGGGGCGGTCTGGGCGGTGGCGGACATGGCGGTGACGGCTCCGAAGGCGAGGGTGGCGGCCAGCACCAGGGGGCGCAGGGCGAAACGGGACGGCGAGGCGTGGTGCCGGCTTGGCGAGGACGACATATTCAACTCCTGTTGAGATGGGAACTAGGGTGTTGCCGATCCAGTGAACGAATCGTGATCCACGGCGGGGTTGCTGTAACCCGCGTGGGGCGGCGCTCAGTCAGCGCGGGTTATGCTTCGCAGGATGCTCTATCTCGCCTCCAAATCGCCACGACGCCACGAATTGCTAAGCCGCCTGGGCCTGCCGTTCGGGGTGCTGGACCTCGATATCCCGGAGCATCGCCAGCCCGGCGAGCCCGCCGAGGACTACGTGCGCCGGGTCGCGCGCGAGAAGGCCGGCGCCGGTCTGCTGACCGTGGTCGCCAACCCGAGCGCGCTGGTGCTGGGCGCCGACACCGAGGTGGTGCTGGACGACGAAGTGTTCGGTAAGCCGCGCGACGGCGACGATGCCGCGGCCATGCTGCGCCGGCTGTCGGGGCGCAGCCACCGGGTGATCTCGGCGGTGTCGCTGGTCTCGCCGGCGCGCGAGTCGCAGACCGTATCGGTGTCGGACGTCGAATTCGAGGCCCTGGACGAGGCGCGCATCGCCGCCTACATCGCCAGCGACGAATGGCGGGGCAAGGCCGGCGCCTACGCCATCCAGGGCCGGGCCGAGGCCTTCGTGACCCGTTTGTCGGGCAGCTATTCCGGCGTGATGGGCCTGCCCCTGCACGAAACCGTGCGCCTGCTGCGCGAGGCCGGACTCGATGCGTGACCCGCGCGTCGGCCGCCGCGCTGCCTTCCCTCCACCGTTGACGACCCGCAGAGCGCCTTCCACGCCATGACCGAAGAAATACTCGTCAACGTCACCCCGCGCGAAACCCGAGTCGCGGTGGTCGAAAACGGCATGTTGCAGGAGCTGCACATCGAGCGCGGCTGGCGGCGCGGCGTGGTCGGCAATATCTACAAGGGCAAGGTCCAGCGGGTGATGCCGGGCATGCAGGCGGCCTTCGTCGAGATCGGCCTGGAGCGCGCCGCGTTCCTGCACGCGGCCGACATCGTCAAGCCCACCCAGGTCAGCGAAGGCGAGGGCGACCAGGCCCCGTTGCCGCCCACTCCGACCCGGCCGATCGCCGAGCTGCTGCGCGAGGGTCAGGAAATCATCGTGCAGGTGGTCAAGGACCCGATCGGCAGCAAGGGCGCGCGCCTGACCACCCAGCTCAGCATTCCCTCGCGCTACCTGGTGCTGCTGCCGCGCACGCGCGTGGTCGGGGTGTCGGCGCGCATCGAGGACGAGGCCGAGCGCCAACGCCTGAAGGCGCACGTGACCGCGCTGGCGCCGGCCGGCGAGAACCATGGCTATATCGTGCGCACCAATGCCGAAAGCCAGCCCGCCGAGGCCCTGGCCGAGGACGTGGCCTACCTGGGCCGGGCCTGGGCGCTGATCTCCGAGAAATCGCGCAGCTCGCGCGTGGGCGAGCGCGTGTACGAGGACCTGAGCCTGCCGCTACGCGCGGTGCGCGACCTGATGCGGCGCGACGTCGAGAAGGTCAAGGTGGATTCGCGCGAGACCTGCGAGCGCCTGCGCGTGTTCGCGGCCCAGTACATGCCGGGCCTGGACGAGAAGATCGAGCATTACACCGGCGCGCGTCCGATCTTCGACCTGTACGGGGTCGAGGACGAGATCCAGCGCGCCCTGGACAAGCAGGTGCCGCTGAAATCCGGCGGCTACCTGGTGATCGACCAGACCGAGGCCATGACCACGGTCGACATCAACACCGGTTCCTTCCTGGGGCAACGCAATCTGGAGGAGACCGTTTACCGGACCAATCTGGAAGCGGCGCAGTCGGTGGCCCGACAGCTGCGCCTGCGCAACCTCGGCGGCATCATCATCATCGACTTCATCGACATGACCGATGCCGAGCACAAGCGCCAGGTGCTGCGCCAGCTCGAGAAGTCGCTGGCGCGCGATCACGCCAAGACCACGGTCTACGAATTCTCGCCGCTGGGTCTGGTCGAGATGACGCGCAAGCGCACCACCGAAAGTCTGGAGCGCCAGCTCAGCGAGCCCTGCCACGAGTGCGGCGGCCGCGGCACGCTGAAGACGCCGGAGACGGTGACCTACGAAATCTTCCGCGACATCGTGCGCCAGGTCCGTCAGTTCGACGCCCCGCGGCTGCTGGTGATCGCCTCGCCGAAAGTGGTCGCGCGCATCACCGACGAAGAGTCGGCGGCGGTGGCCGAACTCGAGGAGTTCCTGGGCAAGTCGATCCGGTTCCAGCCGGACGACCAGTACGCGCAGGAGCAGTTCGATGTTGTGTTGCTTTAAAGCCGGGATTTGGGATTCGGGATTCGGGATTCGTTTGAGCGGATTCCGGCCTTGGTCTTGCCGAATCCCGAATCTCGTATCCCGAATCCCGGCGGCGCGCGGAGCGCGACGCTAATGCCCACCCCGCTGCGCCGCCGTTTGCGTTTCGCCCGCCGTAGCGTGGCCTATACGGGCGCGGTGCTGTTGGTGTTGCTGGCGGTGTTGCTGGGCGTGGCCAGTCAGATTCTGCCGATGGCGGAGCGCAATCCGGACCAGATCGCGGCGTGGTTGAGTCAGCGCGCCGGACGGCCGGTCGCGTTCGATCGGGTCGAGACCCAATGGACGCGGCGCGGTCCGCTGCTGCGTCTGGACGGATTGCGGGTCGGCGAGGGCGCGCAGGCCTTCGTGGTCGGCGATACCGAAATGCTGGTGTCGATCTACGCCGGCCTGCTGCCGGGCCATTCGTTCTCGGAGCTGCGCCTGCACGGCCTGGACCTGACCCTGGAGCGCGCCGACGACGGACGCTGGAAGGTGCGCGGCCTGCCCGGACAGGAGCAGCCGAGCAAGGACCCGCTGGCCGCGCTGGAAGGCCTGGGAGAATTGCAGGTGATCGACGGCAAGCTGGCGGTGATCGCGCCCAAGCTCGGCGTGGACGCGCGCATTCCCAAGATCAATCTGCGCCTGCGCGTGGACGGCGACCGCGTGCGCGCGGGCCTGCGCGCCTGGCCCAGCGTCGGCGTCGCCGGCGCGCCGGCGTCGCCCTTGGACGCGGCCCTGGATTTCGATCGCAAGCGCGGCGACGGCCGCGCCTATGCCGGCGCGCGCCGCGCCGATCTCAGCGCCTGGGCGGCGCTGCTGCAGGTCGCCGGCATCGGCGCCGAGAGCGGGCAGGGCCGCGCCGAGGCCTGGGCCGAGCTGCGCGGTCACCGCGTCGCCATGGTCACCGTCGACGCCGCTCTGGAACGGCTCGCCTTGCGCGGCGCGCCGCTGGGCGATGGCGACGACGCGGTGCCGCGGATCCGTTTCGACAGCGTCGAGACGCGCGCGCGCTGGCGCCTGGACGAGGGCGGTTGGCGCTTCGACGCGCCGCGTCTGCGCATCGGCGGCGGCGCCAAACAACAGGTGCTGGACGGCCTGGCGATCGCCGGCGGTCGGCGTTACGCCCTGCTCGCCGATCGCATCGACGCCGGCCCCTTGTTGCAGGCCGCCGCGCTCAGCGACCGCGTGCCTGCCGGCCTGCGCCGCTGGTTGCACCAGACTCGGCCGCAGCTGTCGCTGCAGCGCATCTCGCTGTCCGGCCGTCGCGACGGTCCGCTGCGCGCGAGCGCGCGCATCGACGGCCTCGGCTTCGCCGCGGTCGGCACCGCGCCGGGCCTGAGCGGTCTGTCGGGCGATATCGAAGGCGACGCCGACGGTTTCAGCCTGCGCCTGGACCAGGCCTCGCCGATGCGCTTCGACTGGCCGTCGGGTTTCGGCGTGGCCCACACCGTGAGCCTGGACGGCACGGTCGCCGGTTGGCGCGAAGGCGCGGGCTGGCGCATCGGCACGCACGCGCTGACGATCAAGGGCGAGGGTTTCGGCGCGCGCGCGCGCGGGGGCATGTGGTGGCAGGGCGACGGCACGCGGCCGTGGATCGACATCGCCGCCGACCTGGACGAAGCCGCGGTGCCGGTGGCCAAGGGTTTCTGGGTCCGCCACAGCATGTCGCCGAACCTGGTGCGCTGGCTGGACTCGGCCCTGATCGGCGGCAGCGTGCGCAACGGTCACGCGATCGTGTCCGGCGATCTCGACGACTGGCCGTTCCGCGACCGCAACGGCCGTTTCGAGGCGACCGCGAAACTGCACCAGGCGGTGGTCAAGTTCCAGCCCGAATGGCCGGCGGCCGAAGGCCTGGACGCGGACGTGGCCTTCATCGCCGACGGCTTCAGCGTCGATGGCGTCGGCAAACTCGCCGGCGTCGGCATCCAGAAAATCCACGCCGGCATCGATCACTACAAGGACGGCACGCTTAACGTGCAGGCGCAGGCCGCGTCCGACGCCGCGCAATTGCTGACCCTGCTGCGCCAGAGTCCGCTGCAGAAGCAGCACGCCGACACCTTCGCCAATCTCAGCGCCAGCGGCCCGGCCCAGGTCGCGTTCGACATGAAGCTGCCGCTCAAGCCGGGCAGCGTCACCGCGATTTCGGGCTCGGTCGATCTGGGCGGGGCCAAGCTTGCCGATGCGCGCTGGAAACTCGCCTTCGACGAAGTGCGCGGCCGCGCCGAGTACGCACGCGGCGGCTTCGGCGCCAACGATCTGTCGGTGCGTCACGAAGGCCAGCCCGGCAAGCTCTCGCTGCGCGCGGGCGACTACGTGCGCGATCGCGGCAACGTCTTCGAAGCCGGGCTCGATGCCAGCGTCGGCGCGCAGTCGCTGATCGAGCGCGCGCCGGAACTGGGCTGGCTCAAGCCCTATCTGGACGGGCGCTCCAACTGGACCATCGGTATCGCCATTCCGATGGCGCAGGCCGGCGTCGCCCCGCCGACCCTGCTGCAATTGCACTCCAACCTGGTCGGCACCGCGCTGGAGCTGCCGGCGCCGTTGCGCAAGCCGGCCGCGGGCAGCCTGGCGACCACGGTGGAAACGCCCTTGCCGGTGGGCAGCGGCGACATCCGGGTCGGGTTCGGCAACGTGATGGCGCTGCGCGCGCGCACCGTCAATGGCCGCACCGGCGTGCGGGTCGCCCTGGGCGCCACCCGCGTGGACGAAGCGCCGCCCGCGCAGGGCCTGATCGCGAGCGGCCGCACCGTCAACCTGGACGCGATCGAATGGCTCGCGTTCGCCGAAGGCGGCAAGCAGGGCGAAGGCGAGGGCCTGCCCTTGCAGCGCATCGACGTCACCGCGCAGAAGCTGCAACTGCTGGGCGGCGTGTTCGCCGACACGCGCCTGGTGGTGGCGCCGGCCCCGCGCGGCGCCACCGCGGTGCGCGTCGAAGGCCCGTCGCTGGAGGGGGCGGTGCTGGCGCCGGCCGATCCGGCCGCGCCGCTGGCCGGCAAGTTCGAGCGCGTGTACTGGCGCGCGCCGGCCGCGTCGGCCTCCGGCAACGCCAGCGCGATCAACGCGCTGACCGCGGCGCCCGCGAATCCGGCGCCGGCCGCCGGCGCCGTCGACAACGGCTTCGATCCGGCCAAGGTGCCGCCGCTGACCATCGACATCGCCGACCTGCGCCTGGGCGATGCGCGCATGGGCAGCGCGCGCGTGCGCACCCGTCCGACCGCGACCGGCATGCGCCTGGAGCAGATCCAGACCCGCGGCGACAAGCAGGCCATCGACCTCAGCGGCGACTGGAACGGCCGCGGCGCGGCCGCGCGCACGCGCCTGACCATGAACATCGACAGCGGCGACACCGGCGCGCTGCTCACCGGTTTCGGCTTCGGCGGCCTGGTCGCCGGCGGCAAGGCCAAGATCCGTTTCGATGCCGGTTGGCCCGGCAGCCCGGCCGCGTTCGCGCTGGGCTCGCTGGACGGCGGTCTGAGCTTGGACGTGCGCGACGGGCGTTTGCTCGAGGTCGAACCCGGCACCGGGCGCGTGATCGGCCTGCTCAGCATCGCCCAGTTACCGCGGCGGTTGGGCCTGGATTTCCGCGACCTGTTCTCCAAGGGCTTCGCTTTCAACCGCGTCGGCGGGCATATCGCGATCGGCGCCGGCAGCGCGCGCAGCGACGACCTGGTCATGGACGGCCCGGCCGCGACCGTGAACATCCGCGGCTCCACCAACCTGCGCGCGCAGAGCTACGACCAGACCATCGAGGTCCGGCCCAAGACCGGCAACCTGCTGACCGCGGTCGGCGCGATCGCGGCCGGCCCGGTCGGCGCGGCGATCGGCGCGGCCGCCGGCACCGTGCTGCAGAAGCCGCTGAGCCAGATCGGCGCCAAGACCTACCGGGTGACCGGCCCCTGGAAGGAGCCCAAGGTCGAGGTGATGACCCGCGAGCAGACCCGCAATGCCGGGCGCGAGGCGCCTCCCGCGGGTTAGGCGGCCCGCGCACGATCGCGGCCCATTGCCGCTTTGCGTGGCAAAGCCGCCCGCAAGCGCGGAGCGACACGCCCCGCCGCGGTAGAAACCCACGGTTGAAGCCATGCCGCCCAGGCTCCATCTTCTTACTAGC
The DNA here is from genome assembly GCF_001429345.1 of Lysobacter sp. Root983. Lineage (NCBI taxonomy): Bacteria > Pseudomonadati > Pseudomonadota > Gammaproteobacteria > Lysobacterales > Lysobacteraceae > Lysobacter > Lysobacter sp. Root983. The sequence goes on along the minus strand of NZ_LMJO01000001.1, from coordinate 1,224,537 downwards.
CCCAACCGCCCGGCCGCCGCCCAGGCCACGCCGGCGTCGGTTGGTTAGCATGTCCCTTTCGCCGCCCCCGGATCCCCCATGACGCTGCCCCTGCAACTCGCCGAAACCCGTCTGCTGCTGCCCGCCGGTCTGGACGCCAGCGGCCTGGAACGCACCTTCGGCACCCTGCTCGGGCCGGGCGTGGATTTCGGCGATCTGTATTTCCAGCACGGCCGCCGCGAGAGCTGGACGGTCGAGGACGGCATCGTTAAGGACGGTTCGCATTCGATCGAGCAGGGCGTGGGCGTGCGCGCGATCAGCGGCGAGAAGACCGGCTTCGCCTATTCCGACGAAATCAACGGCGACGCCTTGCTGGCGGCGTCCAAATCCGCGCGCGCGATCGCCCGCGACGGCGCCGCGCACAGCGCGCGCGCGCTGGTGCGTGGCGGCGGCCGTTCGCTGTATCCGGCTGAGGATCCGATCGACGGCATCGGCAACGAAGACAAGGTCGAGCAGTTGCGCCGTCTGGATCAGCTGGTGCGCGCCGCCGACCCGCGCGTGCAGCAGGTCACCGTCAGCCTGTCCGGTGGCGTCGACACCATCCTGGTCGCGCGCAGCGACGGCGTGCTCGCCGCCGACGTGCGTCCGCTGGTGCGCTTGAACGTGCAAGTGTTGGTCGAACATAACGGCCGCCGCGAAAGCGGCTACGCCGGCGGCGGCGGACGCTACGGCTACGCCGAGCTGTTCGCCGGCGGCAAGCCCGAGGCGCTGGCGCGCGAAGCGCTGCGCCAGGCGTTGGTGAACCTGGAGGCGATCGACGCGCCGGCCGGGGTGATGCCGGTGGTGCTGGGCAGCGGTTGGCCGGGCGTGCTGCTGCACGAAGCGGTCGGCCACGGCCTGGAAGGCGACTTCAACCGCAAGGGCACCTCGACCTACGCCGGCCGCATGGGCCAGCGCGTGGCCTCGCCCGGCGTGACCATCGTCGACGACGGCACCCTGCCGGGCCGGCGCGGCTCGCTCAACATCGACGACGAAGGCACGCCGACCAACTGCACGACCCTGATCGAGGACGGCGTGCTGGTCGGTTACATGCAGGACACCCTCAACGCGCGCCTGATGGGCATGGCGCCGACCGGCAACGGCCGCCGCGAATCCTTCGCCCATCTGCCGATGCCGCGCATGACCAATACCTACATGCTCGCCGGTCAGCACGACCCGGAAGAGATGATCCGTTCGGTCAAAAAGGGCCTGTACGCGGTCAATTTCGGCGGCGGCCAGGTCGACATCACCAGCGGCAAGTACGTGTTCTCGGCCACCGAGGCCTACCTGATCGAGGACGGCAGGATCACCGCGCCGGTCAAGGGCGCGACCCTGATCGGCAACGGCCCGGAAACCATGCAGAAGGTGCGCATGATCGGCCACGACCTGGCCCTGGACGAGGGCGTGGGCGTGTGCGGCAAGGACGGGCAGAGCGTACCGGTGGGCGTGGGGCAACCGTCGCTGCTGATCGAAGGGCTGACGGTGGGCGGCACGCAGTCGTGAGTAGCGCTATGGGATACCGCGCGCATCGTCCAGGGCGCGCAGGTAACGCAACCATCGGCGCGGCGTGCCGTAATGGCGGTGCGTCGCCTGCGCTTGTTGCACCAGCCGCTTGAGCGCTTTCTTGTCCGCCGCTGGGTATTACAACCCGAAGGCCTCGATGACCTCGATTCCGGTGTCCAGGAAGCGGGCGCGCCAGGCTTCGATGCGGCGCAATTGTTCGAAAATCGCCATGGCGGCGCCTGTGTCGGCTGGTTCGAGACGGGGTTTATTCGGCCTCGTCGTCGTCGTCGCCGCCGGCATCGTTGCCGCCCATCATCACCGCGCGCAGTTCGCGGTAGAGCTCGCGGAACGAGTGCGGCGGTTTGTTGCGCTTGCGCTCTTCCAGGGTGTTGCGCACGAGCTGGCGCAGGCGCTGGCGATCCGCCTGCGGGTGTTCGTCGATCAGTTCGGCCAGCTCTGCGTCGCCGCCTTCGAGCAGGCGGTCGCGCCAGGACTCGGCGCGGTGCATGGCCGCGACCTCGCGTCGGCCGGCCTCGCCGTTGACGTCGAGCGCGTCGCGGATCGCTTCCAGCGTGGCGTCGTCCTCGCGCCGCATCTGCTTGGCCAGGTAGGCCAGCTGGCGCTTGTGGGCGATGTGCGCGGTGATGCGCCGGCATTCGCGGATATGCGGCAGCAGGCCCTCCGGGATCGGCAGCCGCGCCAGCTGGGCGTCGGTCAGCTTGGACAACTGTTCGCCCAGGGACAGCACTTCCAGCGCCTCGCGCCGGTTCTGGCTGCGGCTGGGGCTGAAAAATTCGCCGGTTTCGTCGTCTCTGCCGCGCATCGCTACCACCTCTCCTACCGTCAAACCGAATCGAAATCCCGCGACGCCACGGCGTCACGGCAGCTAAGGATAAGACATTGAACGCAGTCGCCCTCCGTCAGACCGCTCCGGCCCACGTCATCACCGATCCGGAGGCGCGCCTGGACGCTCTGTCCGGCTTGTCCCAGCGCCTGCTCGAGGCCGCGCGCGCGCGCGGCGCCAGCCAGGCCGAGGTCTCGTGCTCGGAAGAGGCGGGCCTGAACGTGAACGTGCGCATGGGCGAGGTCGAGACCGTCGAGGCCACCCGCGACCGCGGTATCGCGATCACCGTCTATTTCGGCCGCCGCAAGGGCAGCGCCAGCACCGCCGACCTGCGCGACGACAGCCTGGAGGCCACCGTCGAGCAGGCCTGCGCGATCGCGCGCTACACCGAGGACGACCCCGCCGCGGGTCTCGCCGACGCCGAATTGATGGCCCCCGCCCAGGACCAGGGCGGCTGGCGCGCGTTCGACAGCTGGCATCCGTGGATGCTGGAGGCCGACCGCGCGGTCGATCTGGCCCTGGCCTGCGAGGCCGCCGGCCGCGAGTTCGATGCGCGGGTGGAGAACTCCGACGGCGCCTCGATCGGCACCGGCGCCAGCCTGGGCGTGTACGCCAATTCGCACGGCTTCATCGGCCGCGAGGGCAGCACCCAGCACAGCCTGAGCTGCGCCCTGATCGCCGGCCGCGGCGAGGCTATGCAGCGCGACGGCTGGTACAGCATCGCCCTGGCCGAGAACGACCTGGAAACGACCTCCGCGATCGGCCGACATGCCGCGCAACGCGCGGTGTCGCGCCTGGCGCCACGGCAGATCGCGACCGGCGAGTACCCGGTGTTGTACGCGGCCGAATCGGCCCGTTCCCTGATCGGCCACCTGCTCGGCGCGGTGTCGGGCGGCGCGCTGTACCGGCGCGCGAGCTTCCTGTTGGATTCCGTCGGCACCCGCCTGTTTCCGGAGTGGTTCTCGATCCGCGAGCGGCCGTTCCTGCAGCGCGGCTTCCGCTCCAGCGCCTTCGACGCCGAGGGCGTGGCCACGCGCGAATCGGCGCTGGTGAGCGACGGCGTACTGCAGCGCTACATCCTGGGCAGCTATTCGGCGCGCAAGCTCGGTCTGCAGAGCACCGCCAACGCCGGCGGCGTGCATAACCTGGAGGTCGCCGCCAACGCCGGCGATTTCGAAGCGATGCTGCGCGGCATGGGGCGCGGCCTGCTGGTGACCGAACTGATGGGGCAGGGCGTGAACACGGTGACCGGCGATTACTCGCGCGGCGCGGCCGGCTACTGGGTCGAGCACGGCCAGATCCAGCATCCGGTCGACGGCATCACCATCGCCGGCAATCTCAAGCGCATGTTCGAGGCCATCGAGGCGGTCGGCAGCGACGTCGATCCGCGTTCGCACCTGCACACCGGTTCGATCCTGGTCGGGCGCATGACCGTCGCCGGCGACGCCGGCGAGGGCTGAGCCCGACGCCGACGCCGGCTTGTCATCCCGACCGGTCATGCTGCGCCAGCGCAGCCGCCTGGCCGTTGCCGGGCGGCGCTTGCGTTGCTACGAAGGTCGCGCCCTGCGGACCGTGCGCCGCCGTCCTTGACAGCGGTGGCTACGCGGCTGAGAGTGGGCCGGCTGGGGCGACCGTACGGTCGTCGCCAATGCCATCCAAACGGGAACTGGAAAGGGGAAACAAGGAATGAGCGATATCAACGAATCATCGGCCGACGGCAACTCCGAAGACCGCACCCTGGCGCTGATCACCCATCTGTCGGCCATCGTGGCTGGCTTCGTGGTCCCGCTGATCATCTGGTTGATCAACAAGGACAAGCCGGAGAAGTCGTTCCTGATCGATCAGGCGAAGGAAGCGTTGAACTTCAACATCACGCTGCTGATCGTCTATGTGATCTTGACCGTGGTCATCACGATCCTCACGATCGTCACGCTGGGTCTGGGTAGCGTTCTGTCGATCCTGATCTGGCTGGTCTGGCTGGGTTCGATCGTGCTGTTCATCATCGGCGGCATCAAGGCCAACAACGGTGAGCGTTATCGCTATCCGTTCGCGCTGCGCCTGATCAAGTAATCGATCGCGCAAACGTAGTGCCCGACGGGCCCGGCATTGCCGGGCCCGTTGCGTTTTGGGTACAGGTCGGTTCACCCGTTTGTTGTCGGCGGCAAGGCGCCGCAGGCCAAACATAAGGCTGCGCTATGAGCTCTTGCTCGTCATCCCCGCGAAAGCGGGGATCCAGTGACTTTAGATAGTCGCCGAAACCGCGACGCTACTCGCCCGTAGGATGCGGTGACCCCTAGGCGAACCGCATCGTCGCGGGGCTCCGGGTTGTCGCTGCGCTATGAGCTCTWGCTCGTCATCCCCGCGAAAGCGGGGATCCAGTGACTTTAGACAGTGGCCGAAACCGCGACGCTACTCGCCCGTAGGATGCGGTGAGCCCTAGGCGAACCGCATCGTCGCGGGRCTTMGGGTTGTCGCTGCGCTATGAGCTCTTGCTCGTCATCCCCGCGAAAGCGGGGATCSAGTGACTTTAGACAGTGGCCGAAACTGCGACGCTACTCGCCCGTAAGATGCGGTGAGCCTTAGGCGAACCGCATCGTCGCGGGGCTCCGAATGGTCGCGATGATGCGGTTATCACCGCATCCTACGAGGCGCGCTCCGAGCGGGCGCCGCGGATTTTTGGGGCGGACCACATTGCCGTGTGGCGCACGCGGTCGCGCGAGCGTCGCTCGCGCGAGTCAATGATCGCGTCGCGCCGCGAACTCGCCCAGTTCGGTCAGCGCCACGCCCTTGGCGCCGAAGGGTGCCAGCGCGGTGTGCATGGTTTCCAGCAGCGCGTCCAGGCGCGCGCGCGACCCGTCCAGGCCGATCAGGGCGGGGAAGGTCGCTTTGTCCTGGGCGGCGTCCTTGCCGGCGGTCTTGCCCAGCGTGGCGCTGCTGCCTTCGACGTCGAGAATGTCGTCGCGGACCTGGAAAGCCAAGCCCAAGGCCTGCGCGTAGCGGTCCAGGGCGTCCAGCGCCGCCGCATCGGCACCACCGCAGAGCGCGCCCATGCGCACTGCGGCGCGGATCAGGGCGCCGGTCTTGAGCGCGTGCAGACGTTCCAGCGCGGACAGGTCCAGCGCCGCGCCGGTGCCGGTGGCGGCGATGTCCAGGGCCTGGCCGCCGCACATGCCCGAAGCGCCGGCGGCCTCGGCCAGGCTGCGCAGCAGGGCCACGCGTACGCCGTCGCCAGCCGCGGTCTCGGCCAGCACGCTGAAGGCCAGCGACTGCAGCGCGTCGCCGGCCAGGATCGCGGTGGCTTCGTCGTAGGCCACGTGCACGGTCGGTTGGCCACGGCGCAGGGCGTCGTCGTCCATGGCGGGCAGATCGTCGTGGACCAGCGAATAGGCGTGGATCAGTTCGACCGCGGCCGCGGGCGCGTCCAGCGCGGCCTCGTCGGCATCGAACAGCGCGCCGGCCGCGTAGACCAACAGCGGGCGCAGACGCTTGCCGCCCAGCAGCACCGCATGGCGCATGGCCGCGTGCAGCGCCTGCGGCGAGGCGTTCGGGGCGGGCAGCGCGCGTGCGAGCGCGGCGTCGGCGCGTTCGCGCCAGACGGCCAGGCGCGGATCACGCATCGGAGGCGTTGGGCGAGCCGGAATAGGGTTCGGCGCTGGCCGGGTCCTGCGGGTCGCTGAGCAAGCGTACGCGCAGCTCGGCCTGTTCCAGCGCGGTCTGGCAGCGGCGGTATAGGCCCACGCCGCGTTCGTAGGCGGCGAGCGAATCTTCCAGGCTCATCTCGCCGTGTTCCATCTTCTCGACCAACTGTTCGAGCGCGTCCAGCGACTGCTCGAAATCGGTCACGGGCGAGGGCTCGTTGGCGGCTTTACGTGGCATGCGACAAGTGTGCGGCGCGGGCTGCGCGGGGTCAACGCGTGCGCGCGTCGCGCGCCGCGCTCAGGGCCGCCAGACCAGGCGCGCCCGGCGTTCGCGCAGCCAGCCGTCGAACTCGGCGGAGTAGGCCAGGTCGCCGACCGCCAGCAGCGCGCCGTCGCGCGACAACAGCGGCAGGCGTCGGCGCTCCCAGGGTGGCACGCCCAGGCTCTGCAGGGCCTGCTTGAGGCTGTGGCCGTGCGCGCGACCGGGCAGGACGATGCGCTCGCCGCCGACCCGCGCATGCGCCTCGCAGGGCGCCTCCAGGGCCGCTGCACCTTCCAGCCGCAGTTCGCCGCCACCGGGCAAGGCCAGCGGTGCGCGGCCATCCCAATGCGTGCGCCAGTCCTGCGCCAGCGCCGGCGTTTGCGCCTGCGCATGCAGCAGGTCGCGCCAGGCGCGGATCACCGCGCCGCTCCAGACGAATTCGGCCTCGGCGTCGTCGCGCGCGTCCAGCAGCTCGGCCTCGATCCGGGCCACGCCCTGGGCCGGCAGCGGCGGCAGGCGCAGGTCGGCGATCCAGCGCCGCAGCACGCGTGCGCGGCGCGCGGGCGCCAGTGCGCGCAGCCCCGCGCGCGACAGCGCCTGCGGGTCGGCGCTGCGCACCTGGGCCAGGGCCAGCGCATCCTCGCGCTCCAGCAGCGTCGCCGCCTGCGCGTTCAAGCCGGCCGAGGCCGCCAACGCGGCATCGGCCTGGGGCCAGCGTTCGCGCAGCAGCGGTAGCACGCGCCGGCGCAGGAAATTGCGGTCGTAGGCGTCGTCGGCGTTGCTGGGGTCTTCGATCCAGCGCAGTCCGTGCTCGCGCGCATAGGCCTCCAGCGCGTTGCGCGGCAGCGCCAGCAAGGGCCGCCACAGCCGGCCGGCACCGCAATCGCGCCAGCGCCGCATCGCCGCCAGCCCGTCCGGGCCGGAGGCGCGCAGCGCGCGCAGCAGGAAGGTCTCGGCCTGGTCGTCGCGGTGGTGGGCCAGCGCCAGGGTCTCGCCCGCGTGCAATCCGGCCTCGAACGCGGCATGGCGCGCGCGCCTCGCCGCGGCCTCGGGCCCGTCGCCGCGATCGTGGGCCACGTTCACCCGCGACACCGTCAGCGGAACGCTGAGTGCCGCGCAGATTTCGGCGCATTGGGCGGCCCAGGCGTCGGCCTGCGCATGCAGGCCATGGTGCACGTGCCAGGCGCGCAGGCCCTGCGCGCGCGCGGCGGGCGTGGCCGCCAGCGCGTGCAGCAGCACGCTGGAATCCAGGCCGCCGCTGTAGCCCACGCACAGCGGCCCGGCCGGCAGATCGTGCAGGGCCTGGTGCAGCGGGGTGGGGGACGAAGACGGCATCCGCCGATGGTGCCACGGTGGTGGGACGGAGCAACCCATCGATGGCGCTGTTACCGCGCCGGAGCGCGCTTACTGTTTCCTCACCCCGTATCGAGACGCTCCGTTGGCCCGCCTGTTCGACCCGTACCCGCAACGCTCCGTGACCCTGCGCAACCGAATCGCGGTGTCGCCGATGTGCCAGTACTCGGCGATCGACGGCATGCCCGAGAACTGGCACCTGGTGCACCTGGGCAGCCGCGCGGTAGGCGGGGCAGGCGTGGTGCTGACCGAGGCCACCGCGATCTCGCCCGAAGGCCGCATTTCGCCCAGCGACACCGGCATCTGGAACGACCGCCAAGGCGAGGCCTGGTCGGAAATCGCCTGCTTCATACGCGCCAACGGCGCGGTGCCCGGCATGCAGCTGGCGCACGCCGGGCGCAAGGCCAGCGTCGAGCCGCCGTGGCTGGGCGGACGCGCGATCGCGCCGGGCTACGGCGGCTGGACGCCGGTGGCGCCGTCGCCGCTGCCGTTCGCCGACGGCCATGTCGCGCCGCGCGCGCTCGACAGCTGCGGCCTGGCCAACGTGATCGACGATTTCGCCGCGGCCGCGCATCGCGCGCTCGCGGCCGGGTTCCAATTGATCGAAGTGCATGCCGCGCACGGCTATCTGCTGCACGAATTCCTGTCGCCGCTGAGCAACCGCCGCGACGACGGCTACGGCGGCGACTTCGACAGCCGCACGCGCCTGCTGCGCGAAGTGCTCGCGGCGGTGCGCGAGGTCTGGCCGGAGCGTCTGCCGCTATGGCTGCGCGTGTCCGCCACCGACTGGGTCGAGGGCGGCTGGGACATCGAGCAGAGCATCGAGCTGGCGCGCATCGTCAAATCGCTGGGAGTAGACCTGATCGACGTCTCCAGCGGCGGGCTCATGCCCAACGTGCGGATTCCCGTCGGCCCCGGCTACCAGGTCCCGTTCGCCGCGCGCATCCGCCGCGAGGGCGGCATCGCCACCGGCGCGGTCGGCCAGATCACCGATGCGACGCAAGCCGAAGGCATCGTCGAAAGCGGCGAGGCGGACGTGGTGCTGCTGGCGCGCGAACTGCTGCGCGATCCGTATTTCCCGCGCCGCGCGGCGGCGGAGCTGGGCGCGGAGCTGCATGGGCCGGATCAGTATTTGCGGGCTTGGTAGCGCGGGCAGCGGCTTGTCATCGCCGAGGTCGGCGATTCGCGTATTGCGCTACCCAGACTTCCTGCTCCTGGGTGTCGGGCACCTGGACCCTCCGCGTCGCGCTGAGCACGGCGAAGACTTTTGCGCTGTCGATGCCGATATCGCAAAGCACGCAGGCAGCGATCAGGCCGGTCCGTCCGATTCCCGCTCGACAATGGACCACGATCGAGCGTCCGGATCGTAATTGTGTCAGGAGTTCAGCGACGAGGCGGTCGGTCTTGTCCACGCAGTCAGGTGTCTGGCGATCCGGGATCGGAAACGACAAATAGTCGATGCCACAGGCTTCGCACGCGCTCGCCTCATCGGCGAGACCTAGTTCGCGTGCTTCATGGGATTCGAGTAAGGACACGACCGTGTCGACGCCTGCGCGTCTCCAGCCGGTCAGTTCGTCCTCCAACCATTCGCCCGCTCGCGGTCGAGGCGCCAAGGCCAGGCGTAGGGGCGAGATATCGCCTACCCAGTAGAGATCGGGTGTCATTCGAAAGAGTGCTTCCAGTTGGGACGGAATGCGGCGCATTCCGGTGCTGCGACTAGCGCGCGGTCGCTGTTGGTTTAAGCCGGACGAGGTCGCGCTGCAGATCGATATCCGTCGCACTCACGCCGAACTGCTGTGCCACATACGCATAACGTGAGCGGAAACGCTCTGGGTTTCGGCTCGGATCGAAATAGGACGGTCCGCGCATCAAAGCGATCAACGCGATGCGTTCGGCCTGAGTCGTTTGCTCGAAAGGCACGCCAAAATACGCGTGTGAGGCCTCGCCCAGTCCGCGTGCGTCGCGGCCCATCCAGGCTCGGTCGAGGGCGAAGTCCGCGATCTGTTCGGCTGACCGTTCGTTGCTCACGCGAATGGTGGCGGCGATGCCCGCAAGATGCCAACGCGCGCCGCGCAGATCTGGTGTGTGTTCCAAGACAATCTGACGTGAAACCGAGGACGATAGATCGTACTCAGATACCAGGTTGGGCCGTCGGTCGTGCTGAACACCGCGGAATACCAACCAAATCAACTTCAGCGGATCCAGGCGCTCAGCCCGCATTGGGCCTTCGCCGCCCAGCGACGCCCAATAGATCGCGCGCACTTCGTCGGGATAGCTGCGCTGCGCGCGCGGCAGTTCTTGCGGCAGCGCGCTGGCGCCGTACCAGTACAGGCCGTAGAAAAAGCAAACGAAGCAGCCGGTCAGCAGCAAAGCCGCGCCTACGATCCCTTTCAACCAGCCGCCCATGGCGAAGGCCGCGCGCTTACGCGGCCTCGTAAGCCCCGTAGCCGCGCAGGCGCTCGTAGCGGCGCTGCAGCAGTTCCGGTGCCGGGATCTGTTCCAGGGCGTCGAGCTCGTTCAGCAGCACGGCCTTGAGGCGGGTGGCCATCTGCTTGGGGTTGCGGTGGGCGCCGCCGATCGGCTCTCGCACGATCTTGTCGATCAGGCCCAGCTCGAACAGGCGCTTGGCGGTCAGGCCCAGTTGCTCCGCGGCGTCCTTGGCCTTCTCGGCGGTCTTCCACAGGATCGAGGCGCAGCCTTCGGGCGTGATCACCGAGTAGGTGCTGTATTCCAGCATCAGGGTGCGGTCGCCGACGCCGATCGCGAGCGCGCCGCCGGAGCCGCCTTCGCCGATCACGGTGCAGATCACCGGGATCTTGAGTTCGGCCATCTCCAGCAGGTTGCGCGCGATCGCCTCGGACTGGCCGCGCTCTTCGGCGTCGATGCCCGGCCAGGCGCCGGCGGTGTCGATGAAGGTCAGCAGCGGCAGCCTGAAGCGCTCGGCCATCTTCATCAGGCGCAGCGCCTTGCGGTAGCCCTCGGGGCGCGGCATGCCGAAGTTGCGGCGGATCTTGCTCTTGGTGTCGCGGCCCTTCTGGTGGCCGATGATGACCACCGGGCGGCCGTCGATGCGGCCCAGGCCGCCGACGATCGCGGCGTCGTCGGCGAAGGCGCGGTCGCCGGCCAGTTCCTGGAACTCGTCGCAGATCACCCGGATGTAGTCCAGGGTGTAGGGGCGCGCCGGATGGCGGGCCAGCTGCGAGATCTGCCAGGGGCTGAGGTCGCGGAAGATCTGCGCGGTACGCAGGCGCAGCTTGTCCTGCAGGGCGTGGATCTCGGAATCGATGTCGACCGCCGGCCCGCTGTTGGCATGGCGCAGTTCCTGGATCTTGGCTTCCAGGTCGGCGATGGGCTGCTCGAAGTCGAGGTAGTTCGGATTCATGCTCGGGCCGGGGCCGGAAAGGGGCACAGTCTAGCCCAGGGGGGCGGACCGTACCGAGGGGTAGGGGGGAGGGGCAGGAGTGAGCGCAGAGGAGTGAGGAGTGAGCGAAAGCTGGTACCGCCCTTGCTCACTCCTCACTCCTCTACGCTCACTTCTCGCTTCTAGCCCCCAGCCCAGGGCTTGGCCAGGGTCAGCTTGACCGCGCGCACGCCGGGCTGGACGCGCAGCGTGCCGACCAGGTCGGCGTCCACGCGCACCGACTGGCCGCCGTTGAGATCGAGCATGCCGGCCGCGCCGGCGCGCAGCAGGTCCAGGCGGATCGGCGTCTGCCCGGGGCGGTTCTTGGCCAGCAGCGCGTCCACGCGCTGCCAGGTGCCGGGCACGCGCAGGTCCAGGCGCATTGACAGGCGCTGCGCGTGCTTGGCGCAGACCTGCGAGTACTCCCAGCAGCGCTGCGCGCGCAAGGCGAAGCCGCCGCTGAAGGCGTCCTCGCGCAGGCCGCCCTGCACGATCAGCAGGCGGTCGCGCGCGAGCAGGGAGGCGAACTCGCCGTAGGTCTCGGCGAAGAAGGCGCATTCGAGCCGGCCGCGGCCGTCCTCGATCTGCACGAACATCTGGCTGTCGCCCTTCTTGCGCAGGCCGACGACCTGGCCGGCCACCACCACTTCCAGTTCCGGGCGCCAGCCGCTGCGCGCGCTCTCGGGACGGTTCTCCCAGATCCGGTCGAGCTCGCCCAGATCGTTGCCGACCAGGCCGCGCAATTCGTCGCGATAGGGGTCGAAGGGATGGCCGCTGAGGTAGTGGCCCAGGGTTTCGCGTTCGCCGGCCAGCAGCTGCGCCAGCGGCCACTCGTCGGCTTCCGACAGGTCCAGGTGCAGCGCCGGCGCGGCGGCCTCGAAGCCGCCGAACAGCGAGACCTGGCCGGCGTCGCGCTCGCGCGCGAGCTGGTCGGTGGCCTTGAGCACCTCCGGCAGCTGCAGCATCAGGCTCGCGCGGTTCTTGCCCAGCCGATCCAGGGCGCCGGCCTGGGTCATCGCTTCCAGCGCGCGCCGGTTGAGCTTGCCGCTGTCGACGCGTTTGCAGAAATCCAGCAGATCGTCGAAGGGCCCGGCGCGGCGCGCATCGACGATGGCCTCGCAGGCGCCGCGGCCGACGCCCTTCACCGCGCCCAGGCCGTAGCGGATGGTGCGCGCGTCCTTGGCTTCGAACATGTAGGCCGAGGCGTCCACGTCCGGCGGCAGCACGTCCAGGCCCATGGTGCGCGCTTCGTCGAGGAAGCCGACGATCTTGTCGGTGTTGTCCATGTCCGAGGACAGCACCGCGGCCATGAATTCGGCCGGGTAGTGCACCTTCAGCCAGGCGGTCTGATACGCGACCAGAGCGTAGGCGGCCGAGTGCGACTTGTTGAAGCCGTACTCGGCGAACTTCTCCATCAAGTCGAAGATCGGGCTGGCCTGCTTGGCCGGAATGCCGCGTTCGGCGCAACCGGCCTCGAACTTGGCGCGCTCCTTCGCCATTTCCTCGGGCTTCTTCTTGCCCATCGCGCGGCGCAGCATGTCGGCGCCGCCGAGCGTGTAGCCCGCCAGCACCTGGGCGATCTGCATCACCTGTTCCTGGTACACGATGACGCCGTAGGTCGGCGATAGCACGGGTTCCAGCGAGGCGTGCGGATAACTGACTTCGGTGTTGCCGTGCTTACGATCGACCCATTCGCGATCCATCCCCGAGCCCAGCGGGCCGGGACGGAACAGCGCGGCGAGCGCGATGATGTCTTCGAAGGTGTCGGGCTTGGCGCGCTTGAGCAGCTCGCGCATGCCGCGCGATTCGAACTGGAACACCGCGACCGTGTCGCCGCGCGCGAACAGCTCGTAGCTGAGCTTGTCGTCCAGCTCCAGCGCGGTGATGTCCAACGGCGCTTCGCCGGCCGCGGCGCGGCGCAGGTTGATCGCCTTCACCGCCCAATCGATGATCGTGAGCGTGCGCAGGCCGAGGAAGTCGAACTTGACCAGGCCGACGGCTTCGACGTCGTCCTTGTCGAACTGGGTGACCGGGTTGCGGCCGCGGCCTTCGCCGTCGTGTTCGGCGAACAGCGGGCAGAAGTCGCTCAGCGGCGAGGGCGCGATCACCACGCCACCGGCATGCTTGCCGGCGTTGCGGGTCAGGTCTTCCAGGCTCAACGCCAGGTCGAGCAAGTCGCGTACGTCATCCTCGGTGCGGTAGCGGTCGATCAGGTCGGCCGAGGCCAGCATCGGGTTCTGCTTGGCCGCGTCGGTGTTGCCCAGCGCGTCGTCCAGGCTGATGCCCAGGGTGTTCGGGATCAGCTTGGCGATGCCGTCGACGAAGCCGTAGGGATGGCCGAGCACGCGTCCGGAGTCGCGCACCACCGCCTTGGCGGCCATGGTGCCGTAGGTGATGATCTGGCTGACGCGGTCGCGGCCGTACTTGGCGGCGACGTAGTCGATCACCTCGTCGCGCCGATCCATGCAGAAGTCGATGTCGAAGTCGGGCATCGACACGCGTTCGGGATTGAGGAATCGCTCGAACAGCAGGTCGTAGGGCAGCGGGTCCAGATCGGTGATGCCCAGCGCCCAGGCCACCAGCGAGCCGGCGCCCGAACCGCGGCCCGGACCGACCGGGATGCCGTGGTCCTTGGCCCAGTTGATGAAGTCCGCGACGATCAGGAAGTAGCCGGGGAAGCCCATCTTGATGATGACGTCGAGCTCGATCTCGAGCCGGTCGTCGTAATCCTGGCGGCTCTTGCCGTCCGCCAGCGGGGCTTTCTCCAGGCGCTTTTCCAGGCCCTCGCGCGCGGAGTTGCGCAGCCAGCTCTCGATGGTGTGCTCGCTGGGCACCGGGAACGCCGGCAGGGCGTATTCGCCCAGCTTGAGTTCGACGTTGCAGCGCGTCGCCAATGCCACCGCGTTGTCGATCGCGTCGGGGATGTCGGCGAACAGCTCGGCCATCTCCTCCGACGATTTCAGGTACTGCTCTTCGCTGTAGTCGCGCGGGCGCTTTGGATCGTCGAGCACGCGGCCCGAGGCGATGCACACGCGCGCCTCGTGGGCTTCGAAACCGTCGCGGTCGAGGAAGCGCGCGTCGTTGCTGGCGACCACGGCCAGACCGCGCTTGCTGGAGGCGTGCAGGGCGAAGGCGTTGAACGCGTCCTCGCCGTCGCGGCGGCTGCGCGTGAGCTCCAGGTGCAGGCGGTCGTCGAGCACGCTCTGCCAGTCGGCGATCCAGGCTTCGGCCAACTCGTGGCGGCCGCCGATCGCCAGGCGTCCGCCCAGGCTATGGCGGCCGGCCAAAGCGAACAGGCCGCCGTTGTCCTCGCGCAGCCATTCCGGGCGCAGCACCACGCCGTCCACGCGGTGGCCTTCCAGCCAGGCGCGGCTGAGCAGGCGCGACAGGGTCAGGTAGCCGCCGCGGTCGCGGCACAGCAGGGTCATGCGCGAGGGCGTTTCGTTGCCGTCGGCCAAGCCGACGTCGGCGCCGATGATGGGCTTCAGGCCCGCGCTCTCGGCGGCCTTGTAGAACTTGACCGTCGCGAACAGGTTGTCGAGGTCGGTCAGGGCGACCGCGGGCTGACCCAGGCTCGCGCAGCGTTTGACCAACTCGTCGATGCGGATCGTCGAGTCGGCCAGCGAATACTCGCTGTGCAGGTGGAGATGAACGAAGCGTGCGGACATGCGACAACCGGCGTGACAGCCAGCAGGTTAGCAGCCCGGCCGCCGCGTACAAGGCTTGACATCGCGGCGACCGCGCCTGGCCCGCGCGGGAGCGCGCGAATCGGCGCCGTTGCGCGCCGATCGCCGCGCTTTCGTGTGCGTTCGAGCGCCCCAGGCCGGCTCGAACGCGCCCGCTTCAGGTCACCCGGAACGGCGACTGCGCGGCATGGAAGGCCGGTGCGTAGTGGTGTTCGTGGACGCGCACGCGCTGTTGCAGCAGGGCGATCTCGTCCAGGCGCTCGCGCACCCAGGACGCGCGCAATTCAGCGCCATTGGCGTCCGGGTGGCGGACCTCGCGGTAGGCGCAGAAGTCGCGGTAGTCCTCGGCCTCCTCGGCGAAGGCGGGCCAGGCCAGTTCGATCAACAGCACGTCGTCGAGCAGGCCCAGCAGTGGAATCCGGTCCGGGATCAGGTCGTCGCCGTCGTCGACATAGGCCAGCAATTTGTCCAGGCGCGCGCGCACGCCGGGCTCGCAGTCCCAGTCGGGGTCGGCCAGCATCGCGCGCAATTCCTGCAGGCGTTGCAGACGTTGATCGACCACGGCGCGCGCGTCCTCCTTGGGCATCGCGCTCAACCAGGCGGCCAGGCGTTGCAGACGGGTGGCGTCGACGCGCGCGGCATCGGGGTGAAGTTCGTGCACCAGGGCGTCGAAGGCGGCGATCGCCGCGGGCGCGACCGCCATGGCCGGTTCCAGCGACGGCACCGGGGCGCGGTCGGACTCGAACGGCAGGGGCTGGGAAGTCGGGGTCGGATGGGGCATGCGCATGGAGCACCTCCGGTTCCGGCCATGGGGGCGGGCGTCGGGCACGGCCGGAGTGCGTCGACCCTCATCCTTAGGGATGCCGCGGCAGCATGCGTGGTTGCCTAGGGTGATCGCACCTGCGGAAAGTCGCCGTGACCTAGGGCAGGTATGGGCTGTTCAGCCGACGGGCGGTCGGCGCGCCACCCGCAGAGGCTGGAAATCGCGGCGCCGGTCTACCCCCTTTTGAAAAAGGGGGGTCGAGGGGGATTTGTTTTCGGCCCGCGCGGGCAGTCGCCAGCGGTTCGACGGACTCGCCCGTTCCGTCAGGCAACCGTGACCGTTCCGGCCAACGGCTGTAACGCCAGCGCCGCGCGCACCGGCGCGAAGCTGCGGCGGTGCTGCGGGCAGGGGCCGTGCGCGGCCAATGCGGCCAGGTGCGCGGGGGTGCCGTAGCCCTTGTGTTCGTCGAAGCCGTATTGCGGCCATTGCGCGTGCAGCTCGCGCATGTGGCGGTCGCGCGCGACCTTGGCCAGGATCGAGGCGGCCATGATCGCGCGGTCGCGCGCGTCGCCGCCGATCAGGGCCTCGGCCGGGCAGGGCAGGCCGCGCGGTAGGGCGTTGCCGTCGATGCGCGCCAGTTCGGTCGCATGCGCGACCGCCTCGACCGCGCGCCGCATGCCGGCCAGGGTGGCCTGGAAGATGTTGATGCGGTCGATTTCCTCGACCTCGACGTAGACCACGCTCCAGGCCACGGCGCGTTCGACGATGCGCGCGTACAGCGCTTCGCGGCGCTCGGCGCTGAGCTGCTTGGAATCGTCCAGTCCGTTGACCGGCGTGCGGCCCGGGCCCAGCACCACCGCGGCCACCACCACCGGGCCGGCGAGCGGGCCGCGCCCGGCCTCGTCGACGCCAGCGATGCGTTGGGCGCCGCGGGCCAAGCTCAGGTCCAGCGCGAGTTGGCCGCTCGCCTTAGCCATGGCCGCTGGGCAGCAGGTCGGCGACCGCGTCGGCGGCTCGCGCGGAGGCGTCGCGGCGCAGGCTGAGGTGGATCTGTTCGAAGCGCGCCGGCAGCGTGCTGGCGCGGCCGGCGTCGCGCAGCAGCGCGAGCGTGGCTGCGGCCAGTTTCTCGGGCGTGCAGTCGGCCTGCATCAGCTCCGGCACCACGCGTTCGCCGGCCAGCACGTTGGGCAGCGAATAGGTGTCGGTCTTGAGCAGGCCGAAGGTCTTGACCAGGGTGTAGGTCAGCGGCGCGATCTTGTAGGCGACCACCATCGGGCGCTTGGCCAGCATCGCCTCCAAGGTGGCGGTGCCGGACGCCAGCAGGACCACGTCGCAGGCCGTCATCACCGTGCGCGCGCCGCCGTCGGTGACGTGCAGCGCCGGGCGCAACGCGGCCGCATCCGGATGCGCGGCCAGCACGCGCTCGAACGCGGCACGCGCCTGCGCGTTGGCCATCGGCGCGACGATGCTCAGTCGCGGTTCGGCCGCGCGCAGGCGCGCGGCGGCGGCGAGGAAATCGCCGCTCAGGCGTTCGACTTCGCCGACCCGCGAGCCGGGCAGCAGGGCCAGCACCGGCGCCTCGTCGTCCAGGCCCAGGCACATGCGCGCCTCATCGCGATCGGGATGCAGCGGCATTTCGTCGGCCAGCGGGTGGCCGACGAAACGCGCGTCGACGCCGTGGCGCGCGTAGATCGCCGGCTCCATCGGAAACAGGCACAGCACGCGATCGGCCGATTGCCCGATTTTCTCGGCGCGCTTCTCGCGCCAGGCCCAGACCGAGGGGCTCACGTAGTGCACCGTCTTCACCCCGCGCTGCTTGAGCCAACGCTCCACGCCGAGATTGAAGTCGGGCGCGTCGATGCCGATGAACACGTCCGGCTTCCAGTCGAGCACGCGCTTGCGCAACTCGCCGCGCAGGCGCAGCAGGCGCGGCAGATGCTTGAGCACTTCGACCAGGCCCATCACCGCCAGTTCGGAGGCGTCGTACCACGCGTCCAGGCCGGCTTCCTGCATCTGCTCGCCGCCGATGCCGACGAACAGCGCGCCCGGGTGGCGGCGCTTGAGCTCGGCGATCAGGCCGGCGCCGAGCAGGTCGCCCGAAGCCTCGCCCGCGACCAGGGCGATGCGCAGCGGGGGCGGCGGCGGGGCCGGGAAGATGTCGTCGATGGCGGCGGCGGGGGCGGGGGCGGTGGCGTTCATCGGGCGAGTGGCGCTCCAGTACGTGCTCGTAGGGCGCGCGCTCGAACACACAGCGCGCCACGGGCGTCAGCTCGGGGGCTGAGCTGTCGGCGGCATTGTGCCCTGCCGGGCGGCCATCGTCGTCCTAGTGGGTCACATCCTGCCAAAGCAGGTGATGGCGGTCCGCTTCCGAGCGGCAGGCGGTCACGCCGCGATGGTCGCGACCGCGATGGCAGCGGTGCCGGACCGGAGAAGGGTGGGCTGCACGGGCCGGCGCCACCCGGCAACCGCGCCGGACCGCGCTCGGCTCAGCGCAGCAGCGGGCGCTCGCCGGCGTCGATGAAGGCCAGCAGCGCGCGCACGTCGTCGCTGTCGCCGGCCAGCGCGATCAGCTTGCCGCGCGCTTCCTCCAGGGAAGTGCCGGACATGTAGAGGGCGCGGTAGGCGCGCTTGATCGCGGCGATGCGCTCGGCGTCGAAACCGCGACGCTTGAGGCCTTCGCTGTTGATGCCGCGCGGGCGGCCGTAGCCGTCCTGCGCCACCATCACGAACGGCGGCACGTCGCCGTTGACGAACGCGCCCATGCCGATGAAGGCGTGCGCGCCGATGCGGCAGAACTGATGGATGCCGGCGAAGCCGCTGAGGATCACATGATCGCCGACCTCGACGTGGCCGGCCAGGGTCGCGTTGTTGGAGAACACGCACTGATTGCCGACCGCGCAGTCGTGGGCGACGTGGACGTAGGCCAGCAGCCAGTTGTCGTCGCCGATGCGGGTCGCGCCGCCGCCGTTGCCGGTGCCGCGGTTGACGGTGACGAACTCGCGGAAGGTGTTGCGGTCGCCGATCACCAGCTCGGTGCGTTCGCCGGCGAACTTCTTGTCCTGCGGCTCGCCGCCGATCGCGCACTGGCCGATGAAACGGTTGTCGCGGCCGATCCGGGTCGGGCCGCGGATCACGCAATGCGGGCCGATTTCGGTGCCGTCGCCGATCTCGACCTCGTCGCCGATGTAGCTGAAGGCGCCCACGCGCACGCCGGCGCCGAGCTTGGCGCCCGGCTCGATCACCGCGCTGGAGTGGATCAGATCGCTCATGCGTACGCTCAGGCCTTGGACTCGGCGCAGACGATCTCGGCGCAGGCCACCTGCTCGCCGTCGACGCGGGCGATGCCGGTGTAGATGGCGACGTTGCGGATCATGCGCTTGACGGTCACGTCCAGTTCCAGGCGGTCGCCGGGGACGACCATCTTGACGAACTTGGCGCCGTCGATCTTGACCAGGTAGAACAGGCGTCCATCGGCGCTGGATTGGGTCGACAGCTGGGTCAGGATGCCGCCGGCCTGGGCCAGGGCCTCGACCACCAGCACGCCCGGCATCACCGGGTGGCCGGGGAAGTGGCCGTTGAAGAAAGGCTCGTTCGCGGTCACGTTCTTGTAGGCGAGCACGCGCTTGTGCGGCTCGAACTCGACCACGCGGTCGACCAGCAGGAAGGGATAGCGGTGCGGCAGCAAATGCTGGATCGCGGGCACGTCGATCGGGAGTTGCACGGGTTGGCTCATTTCGGTTCCTTGTCGGCAGCCGCCACCCGCCGTGCGAGCGCGTCGAGCTGCTTGAAGCGGGCGGCGTTCTTACGCCAGCTGCGATTGTCCATCAACGGGGTGCCCGAGGAATACTCGCCGGGCTCGCGAATCGAGCTGGTCACCAGGCTCATGGCGGTGACCGTGACCCGGTCGCAGATCTCCAGGTGGCCGAGCACGCCGGCGGCGCCGCCGATCATGCAGTAGCGGCCGATGCGGGCGCTGCCGGCCACGGCCGAACAGCCGGCCATGGCGCTGTGGGCGCCGATATGGACGTTGTGGCCGATCTGGATCTGGTTGTCGAGGCGGACGTCGTCCTCGAGCACGGTGTCCTCGATCGCGCCGCGGTCGATGGTGGTGTTGGCGCCGATCTCGCAGTCGTCGCCGACCGACACGCCGCCCAGCTGCGGCACCTTGATCCAATGCGGCTCGCTGTCGGGCAGGCGCTCGAAGGCCAGGCCGAAGCCGTCGGCGCCGAGCACCGCGCCGGGATGCACCAGCACGCGTCGGCCCAGGCGCACGCGGGTGACCAGGGTGACGCGCGCGATCAGTTCGCTGTAGGCGCCGACCACGCAGTCGTCGCCGATCACGCAGCCGGGACCGACGCTGGCGCCGGATTCGACCCGGCTGCGCGCGCCGATGCTGACGAAGGCGCCGATGTGGGCGTCGTCGGCGATCTGGGCGCTGGGGTCGATCGCGGCGGAAGGGTGGATGCCGGCCTCGCGCAGCGGACGCGGTTCGAACAGCGCGGCCAGATGGGCGAAGGCGACGTAGGGATCGCGCGCGATCAGGGCGGTGCCGGCATAGCCGTCGGCGTCGTCCTCGCGCATCACCACCACGCCGGCGCCGCTGTCGGCCAGTTGGCCGCGGTACTTGGGATTGGCCAGGAACGCGAGTTGATCGGCGCGCGCGCGCGCCAGCGTGCCGACGCCGCGCACGCGCGCCTCGCCGTCGCCGCGCAGGCCGAGCGCGAAACGCTCGGCCAATTCGCGGGCGGTGTAATCAGGCGTCAACACGGGGCGCCCGGCGCGACCGCCGCCGTCAGAACGTGCCGCCGAAGGTGAACTGCAGGCGCTCGAGCTCGTCGCCTTCCTTGATCTTCTGTCCGGAGGCGTTGAACACGGCGTCCTCCTTGCGCAGCGGGAAGGCGTAGCTGATCGAGATCGGACCCATCGGCGAACGCCACATCAGCGAGATGCCGGTGGACGCGCGCAGGTCGCCGGCGTCGAATTCGTCGTAATTCTTGTAGACGTTGCCGACGTCGATGAAGGCCGACACGCGCGCCTGCGGGGTGTCCAGCAGGGTCGGGAAGTACATTTCCAGCGAGCCGACGGTCTTGAACGAACCGCCGATCGGCTGGGTGAAGGTGCTGCCCGGCGACGGGCCTTCGCGCGGACCCAGGGTGTTGTCGGTGAAGCCGCGCACCGAGCGCACGCCGCCGGCGTAGAAGTTCTCGAAGAACGGCAGGCCGTCGGCGGTGACCGTGCGGCCGGTCAGCGGACCGGCGCCGTCCGGGTCCGGAATCACGCGCGTGACCGCGTCGCCGTAGCTGTCGCCGTAGCCGAGTTCGGCGCGGGTGTTGAGCACGAAGTGGCGCGAGATCGGCCAGAACTTGGAGATGTTGTAGTTGAGCTTGTAGTACTCGACGGTCGAGCCGGGCAGGGTCATTTCCAGCCAGACGCGCTGCTGCAGGCCGCGGGTCGGGGTCAGCAGGTTGTCCAGCGAGTTGCGCGACCAGCCGAACTCCGCGCGCCAGGCGTGGAAGGTGCGCGTGCCGAGGGCGTCGATGTAGTCGACCAGGCTGAAGGCGGTGCCGCCGCGGCTGGTCAGGATCTCGTTGCTGTCGATGCCGAACATCGCCGAGACGGTGTCGGTCTCGGTGATCGGCAGCCCCAGCACGACCTGCGCCGCGCCGCTGGTGGTGGAGTACTGGGCGGTGTTGTAGTCGGAGTTGTCGAACTCGCGCCACCACAGGTTGTAGCCCAGCGACATGCCGTCGTCGGTGAAGTACGGGTTGGTGTACGAGAAGTCGTAACGCTGCAGGTAGTCGTTGCGGCTGGCCTGCACGGACACGCGGTTGCCGCTGCCCAGGAAGTTGGCCTGCGACAGCTGGATCTGCGTGGTCAGGCCGGTCAGCTGGGAGAAGCCCAGGCCGAACACGAAGCTGCCCGAGGTGGTTTCCTTGACGTTGTAGACCACGTCGACCTGATCGTTGCTGCCTTGCACCGGCTGGGTTTCGACGTCGACGGTCTCGAAGTAGCCCAGGCCCTGCAGACGGATCTTGGAGCGGTCGATCGCGGCCTGCGAGTACCAGCTGCCTTCGAACTGGCGCATTTCGCGGCGCATCACTTCGTCGGCGGTGCGGGTGTTGCCCTTGAACACGACCCGGCGCACGTTGACGCGCGGGCCCGGCACGACCTGCATGTTGATGGCGACGGTCTTGCCTTCGCGGTCCACGTCCGGGATCGGGTTGACCTGCGCGAACGCGTAGCCGACGTTGCCCAGGGTGGCGACGATCGCGTCGGAGCTGATCTCGAGCAGGCGGCGCGAGAAGATCTGATCGGGCTTGACGATCACCAGGCGCTCGATCTGGTCCTTCGGCAGCACGGTGTCGCCGGTGACCTCGACCTTGGTGACCTTGTACTGCTCGCCCTCGTTGACGCCGGCGGTGATGAACATGTCCTGGCGGTCGGGGCTGATCGCGACCTGGGTCGACTCGATGTTGAAGTCGACGTAGCCGCGATCGAGGTAGTAGTTGTTGAGCTTCTCGAGGTCGCCCGAGAGCTTCTCGCGCGAGTACTGGTCGTCGCGGCGGTACCAGCTGAGCCAGTTGTGCTCGCGCGATTCCCAGCCGCCGACGATGTCTTCCTGGGCGAACTTCTCGTTGCCGACCAGGTTGATGTGGCGGATCTTGGCGGCCTTGCCTTCCTTGACCGTGATGGTCAGGTCGACGCGGTTGCGGTCCAGGCGCGCCACCGTCGGGGTGATCTCGACGTTGTACTTGCCGCGGTTGTTGTACTGCTTGGTGAGCTCCTGGGTGACCTTGTCCAGGGCCAGGCGGTCGAAGGTGTCGCCTTCGGCCAGGCCGGCTTCCTTCAGGCCGCGCAGCAGGTCTTCGCTCTTGATGTCCTTGTTGCCGGTCAGGGTCAGCTTGTTGATCGCCGGACGCTCGGTCACGGTGACCACGACGATGGTGCCCTGACGGCCGACCTGCACGTCCTCGAAGAAGCCGGTCTTGTACAGCGCGCGGATCGCGTCGCCGGCCTTGGCGCCGTCCATGGTGTCGCCGCGCTCGATCGGCAGGTAGGTGAACACCGTGCCGGCGGAGATGCGTTGCAGGCCGTCGACGCGGATGTCGCTGACGGTGAACGAACCCGCTGCCGGTGCCGGGGCCGGGGCCGGCGCGCCGGGTAGCGCGAACGGGTCGGCCGACTGCGCCAACGCTGGAGCTGCCGCGGCCGAGGTCAGCGCCGAGGCGAGGGCGAGGGCGAGCATGCGGCGAGGAGGGGTTCGCGTCATCATTACGTCCGGTTGGGGTTCGTTGACGCCCGTAACGGGGCGCCGGTTCGAGGCTTCGAGCGATCGAGGCATCGGGTCGATAGGCAGGGCCGGCATCAGCGCACCAGGTTGTTCACGATGTCGTTGTAGAACGCCAAACCCATCAGGCTGACGATCAGCGCCAGGCCGACATACTGGCCGGCGGCCATAACGCGCTCGCTGACCGGGCTGCCCTTGACCAGCTCGATAAGGTAATACAGCAGGTGACCGCCGTCCAAGATCGGGATCGGCAGCAGGTTCAGGATTCCCAGGCTCAGCGACAGCAGGGCCAGCATCTGCAGGTACCACGCCGGACCGTGCTGGGCATGGTCGTTGGCGGCTCGGGCGATGGTGATCGGGCCGGCGACGGTGTTCTGCACCGATAGACGGCCGCTGAACGCACGTCCGATCATCGCCACCATGTCCTGGGTCTGACGGCCCATTTCGCGGAACGCGGCGGGGATCGCGTCGATCGGGCCGTAGCGCAGCACCGCATCGGGCTGGGGCTCGCCTTTGGTCGGCTCCAGGCCCAACATCCATTGCTGCTTGCCGGTTTGGGGATTCTTGGCCAGCAGCGGGGTCAGCGGGAACGCCAGGCGGTCGCCGCCGCGCTGCACTTCGACCATGGCCTCGCCGCCGCGCTTGCCCAGCGCATCGACCAGGCCGCCGATGTCGCCCCAGGATGCGACCGGCTCGCCGTCGATCGCGGTCACGCGGTCGCCTTCGGCGAGCACGCCCCAGGCCGGAAGGTTCGGCGACACGCGTCCGATCACCGCCGGCGTCAGCTGATGGCGCCAGATCAGGCCCGTGTGGTTGAGCAACTGGCGTTCGTCGATATCGGCCGGCAGCTTGGACAGGCGCAGGGTGCGGGTGGCCTCGCGGCCGTCCTCGCCGCGCACCTGCACCGGCACGTCGCTGCGGTCCAGCGCCGCCGATAGCAGGGCCAGCGCGGCTTCGCTGGTGGTGGGGGTGGCGCGGTCGCCGACCGCGACGATGATGTCGCCGCGGCTCAGGCCCGACTGCGCGGCCAGGCCCTCGACCTTGCCGACCGCGGGCGCGAAGTCCGGGCGGCCGATCACGAACATCAGCCAGAACAGCGCCACGCACAGGATCAGGTTGGCGATCGGGCCGGCGGCCACGATCGCGATGCGCTTGAACACGCTCTGCCGATTGAAGGCCTGCGCGACCTCGGCCGGATCGACGTCGCCCTCGCGCTCGTCGAGCATCTTGACGTAGCCGCCCAGCGGAATCGCGGCGATCGCGAACTCGGTGCCGTGGCGGTTGCGGCGCATCCACAGCGGCCTGCCGAAGCCGACCGAGAAGCGCAGCACCTTGACCCCGCTGCGGCGCGCGACCCAGTAATGGCCGAACTCGTGGAAGGTCACGAGCACGCCCAGGCTGACCAGCAGCCACCAGACCGAGCCGATGAATTCGCTCATGGGAGTTCCACTCTTGGGGTCAGGCCCATGCGCTACGCCTTGTCATCGATGGCTTGCGCGGCGTACCGGCGCGCCTGCGCATCGGCATCGCGCAGGGCCGCCAGCGAGGTCGCCGGGGTGGAGGGGAGCGCGGCGAGGGTGTCCTCGACCAGCGCCGGTATCGCTAGGAAACCGATACGCCGCTGAAGAAACGCTGAAACCGCCACTTCGTTGGCGGCGTTCAACACCGCCGGGGCGGTGCCGCCCGCGCTCAGGGCCGCGAAAGCCAGGCCCAGGCAGGGAAAGGCGTCCAGGTCCGGCGGTTCGAAGTCCAGCCGCCCGTGCGCCAGCAGGTCCAGTCCGGACACGCCCGAGGCGATCCGCTCCGGCCAGCCGAAGCCCACCGCCAGCGCGGTGCGCATGTCGGGCAGGCCGAGCTGGGCCAGGGTCGAGCCGTCGACGAATTCGACCAGCGAATGGACCAGGCTTTGCGGATGCACCAGCACCTGGATGCGCTCGCCCGCCACCCCGAACAGGTGGTGGGCCTCGATCACTTCCAGGCCCTTGTTCATCAGCGTGGCCGAGTCGACCGAGATCTTCGGGCCCATCGACCACTTCGGATGCGCGACCGCCTGTTCCGGGGTGACCTGGGCCAGGGATGCGCGGTCGCGGCCGCGGAACGGCCCGCCCGAGGCGGTAAGCAGGATCCGCGCCAACCCCGCATGCGCGTGCGCATCGGGCAGGCATTGGAAGATCGCGTTGTGCTCGCTGTCGATCGGCACGATGGTGGCGCCGGCTTCGTGCGCGGCGCGCATCAGCAGCTCGCCGGCCAGCACCAGCGATTCCTTGTTGGCCAGCAGCAGGCGCTTGCCGGCGCGCGCCGCGGCCAGGGTGGAATCCAGGCCGGCCGCGCCGACGATGGCCGCGACCACGGTGTCGCAGGCGTCGCCGGAGACCAGCGCGACCAGGGCCTCGTCGCCGCAGTGCGCCTGGGTGTCCAGGCCGCGCGTGCGCAGGCCGTCGCGCAGCGCGGCGTAGCACGCGGCGTCGGCGATCACCGCATGCGCGGGTCGGTGGCGCTCGCACAGCGCCAGTAAGTCGTCGACGCGCGCGCCGGCGGCGAGCACGCTGGTGCGCAGGCGCTCGGGATGGCGCGCGATCACGTCCAGGGCCGAAGTGCCGATGGAGCCGGTCGCGCCGAGTACGGCGATGTGCTGCATGTTCAGAAGTCCAGCACGGCCTTGCCGAGCGCGAAGACCGGCAGCGCCGCGAGCACGCCGTCGACGCGGTCGAGGATGCCGCCGTGGCCGGGAATGAGATGACCGGAATCCTTGACCCCGGCATGGCGCTTGAGCAGGCTCTCGAACAGGTCGCCGACCACCGAGAACAGCACCGCCACGAACGCGACCAGGGCCACCGCCGGCAGCTGATAGGGCTGGGCGCCGGCGAAGCTGGCGAAGGCGATGCCGACCGCGACGCCGGCGAGCACGCCGCCGACCACGCCTTCGATGGTCTTGTTGGGGCTGACCCGCGGCGCCAGTTTGAGGCGGCCGAACTTGCGCCCGGCGAAATAGGCGCCGCTGTCGGCGGCCCACACGATCGCCAGCGCGGTCAGCAGCCAGCGGTGGCCGTTGGGCTGGCCGGCGTGGATCCAGGCCAGCGCGCACCAGGCCGGAATCACGCTGAGGGTGCCGGCGGCGAGCTTGAACGCGCGCGCGTAGGACTCGTGATTGCTCGCGAATTGATAACGCTGCAGCCAAAGCAGGGCCAGCAGCCACCAGATCACGCCGACCAGCGAGGCGATCTTGAACAGCACCATCGAGGGCACGCCGGCGATTTCGGGCGCGCCCGAGCGCGAGGCCCAGACGATCGCCACCATCAGCGCCAGGTTGGCCGCCAGCAGCACGGTGCGCGACAGGGTGTCCTCGATTTCGGCCAGGTCGAACCATTCCCACAACCCGATCAGGAACAGCACCGCGGCCAGCGCCATCACCCAGGGGGTGTGCAGCAGCAGGATCGCCGCGATCGCGATCGGGGCCATCACCAACGCGGCGAGCAGGCGGGTTCGGGTCATTCAGCGGTCTCGTCGGTGTCGTGGGTGCGCGCGGCGATCTGCGCGCCGGTCAGGCCGTAACGGCGTTCCCGGCCGGCGAAGTCGTCCAGGGCGCGCTGGAGTGTGGCCGCATCCAGTTCCGGCCACAACGCATCGGTGAACCACAACTCGGTGTAAGCCAGCTGCCAGAGCAGGAAATTGCTGATCCGGGTGTCGCCGCCGGTGCGGATGAACAGGTCCGGCGCCGGCAGGTCGGCCAGGGCCATGCGCGCGCCCAGGGCGGCCTCGTCGATGGCCTCCGGCGCCAGCCGGCCGGCGGCCACGTCCTGGGCCAGCGAACGCGCGGCCTGGGCGATGTCCCAGCGCCCGCCGTAGCTGGCGGCTACGGTCAGGTGCAGGACGTCGTTATTCAGCGTCTGGCGCTCGGCCGCGGCCATGCGCTCGCGGATCGGCGCGGCGAAGCGCTCGCGTTCGCCGATGAAGCGCACCCGCACGCCGCGCCGGTCGAGCTCGTCGACCTCGCGTTCCAGGGCGTTGAGGAACAGCTTCATCAGCGCCCCGACCTCGTCCTCGGGCCGGCCCCAGTTCTCGCTGGAGAAGGCGAACAGGGTCAGGGCGTGGATCCCGCGCGCGATGCAGAAATCGATGCAGACGTCGACCGCGCGCGCGCCGGCGCGGTGGCCGATGATGCGCGGACGACGGCGGCGCTCGGCCCAACGGCCGTTGCCGTCCATGATGACGGCGAGGTGGCGCGGGACGCGCGGCGCGGCGTGGGCGGGATCGGAAGGCATGGAGCCGGCGGCGGGACCTGGAAGCGGGTTCAAGTAAGCGGGTTCGGGGCGGTGGCGCGGTGCGCCGTCGCGGGCCCGGCGTGCCGGGCCTGCCCGAGCAGGTCAGTAGCGGACCGGCGGCGCCGGCGAAAGTTCGATGCCGGCCGGGGCGCGGCCGCGCGCAGGCGGGCTTGCGCGGCCGGCACGGGCTCAGACCGCCATCAGTTCCTGTTCCTTGGCCTTGATCACCTCGTCGACGTCCTTGATCGCGCTGTCGGTGATCTTCTGGATATCGGTTTCGCTGCGGCCGGCCTCGTCCTCGGTGATCTGCTTGTCCTTCAGCAGCTCCTTGACCTGGTGGTTGGCGTCGCGGCGGATGTTGCGGATCGCGACCTTGGCGTTCTCGCCTTCGCTGTGCACGTGCTTGCTCAGTTCCTTGCGGCGCTCCTCGGTGAGGGCGGGCAGGTTGATCCGGATCACGGTGCCGGCGGTGTTCGGGGTCAGGCCCAGGTCCGAGGCCAGGATCGCTTTCTCGACCGGGCCGACCATCTGCTTTTCCCAGGGCGTGATCATCAGCGTGCGCGCATCCGAGATGGCGACGCTGGCGACCTGCGACAGCGGCATGTCGGAGCCGTAGTAATTGACCTTCAGATGGTCCACCAGCGCGGTCGAGGCGCGGCCGGTGCGGACCCGGGTCAGGTCGTGGCGAAACGCTTCGACGCTTTTGGCCATGCGGGTCTGGGCGTCTTTCTTGATGTCGTTGAGCATCGCCGGCTCCGGTCCTTATGAACGGTAATCGCGGGATTATATAGGCCCGGGCCGCTTTTGCGGCCCGCAGCGGTCGCGGGGCCCCGGCGCGGGCCCGGCCTCAATGCTCGTGCGAGTGTTCGCCGTGCGGCGCGCGGTCGTGGCGATCGTGCTCGCAGGCGCGCCCGTGTTCGACCTGCAGGGTCGGGTGGTTGATGCCGTAGCGCCGGTCGAGTTCGTGGTTGAGGCGGTCGATGAAGGCGTCGTGGTCGGCGTCGTCGGGGCGCACCAGGTGCGCGGTCATCGCGATCTCGCCCGCGCCCAGCGACCAGATATGCAGATGGTGCACCGCGGTCACCCCCGGCTGCTGCGCCAGGAACGCCGCCACCTGGGCCTGGTCGATGCCGCGCGGCACCGCGTCCATGGCCGCGTTGAAGCTTTCGCGCAGCAGCCCGAACGCGCCGGCCGCGACCACCACGCCGATCAGCAGCGCGATCACCGGATCCAGCCAGGCCCAGCCCAGCCACCACATGCCGGCGCCGGCCAGCACCGCGGCCAGCGACACCGCCGCGTCGGCGACCAGATGCAGGAAGGCGCCGCGGCGGTTGAGGTCCTGGGCGTGGCCGTCGCGCACGAACCAGGCCGCGCCCAGGTTGACCGCGATGCCCAGCGCGGCCACCACCATCACCGGCAGGGCCGGAATCTCGGGCGGCGCGCTGAAGCGGCGGATCGCTTCCCAGGCCAGGGCGCCGGAGAACGCGACCAGCAGCAGCGCGTTGGCCAGCGGCGAGAGCAGGGTGGCGCGGCGCCAGCCGTAGGTGTGGCGGTCGGTGGGCGCGCGCTTGGCCAGCACCGCCGCGCCCCAGGCCAGGCCCAGGCCGAGCACGTCGCCGAGGTTGTGCAGGGCGTCGGACAGCAGCGCCAGCGAATTGGTGGCGAAGCCGTAGCCGGCCTCGATCGCCGTGTAGGCGAGGTTGATCAGGGTGATGAAGGCGAACGCGCGGGTGCCGTTCGCGGCGTGATCGTGGCTGTGCGAGTGCATGCCGCGATCGTGTCACGCGGCGCGCGGGGACACTATTACAGCAGCGCCGACGGCGCCATGTGAGCCCGCTTCCTCATCCGATGAGGGGAGCTTCATATCCCCCTTCGTCGCAGGCTCCCCCCTTTGCAAAAGGGGGGCTAGGGGGGATTTGCTTTTACCCGCGCCCCTGCACCAACGTACCGATATTCTCGCCGCGCAAAATCCGCAGCAGCACGCCCGGCTGGCTCATGTCGAAGATGCGCAGCGGCAGGTCGCTGTCGCGGCACAGGGCGAACGCGGCGGTGTCCATCACCTGCAGATCGCGCGCGATCACCTGGTCGTAGCTGAGCTTGTCGTAGCGGATCGCGTCGCTGTGCTTCTTGGGGTCCTTGTCGTACACGCCGTCGACCTTGGTCGCCTTCAGCAGCAAGTCGGCGCCGATCTCGATCGCGCGCAGCGCGGCGCCCGAGTCGGTGGTGAAGAAGGGGTTGC
The DNA here is from genome assembly GCF_001429345.1 of Lysobacter sp. Root983. Taxonomy (NCBI): domain Bacteria; kingdom Pseudomonadati; phylum Pseudomonadota; class Gammaproteobacteria; order Lysobacterales; family Lysobacteraceae; genus Lysobacter; species Lysobacter sp. Root983. The sequence continues at coordinate 1,195,281 of NZ_LMJO01000001.1, read as the reverse complement.
CGGTGCCGGCGGCGAAGATCACCAGACGGCCCTTTTCCAGATGACGGATCGCGCGCCGGCGGATGTAGTCCTCGCAGACGTCGTTGATCTTGATCGCGCTCATCACCCGCGCCTTGGCGCCCAACTTCTCCAGCGCGTCCTGCATGGCCAGGGCGTTGATGACGGTGGCCAGCATGCCCATCTGGTCGCCGGTGACCCGGTCCATGCCGCCGGCGGCCAGGCCGGCGCCGCGGAAGATGTTGCCGCCGCCGATCACCAGGGCGACCTCGGCACCGGCGTGCTGGGCCTCGACCACCTCGCGCGCGAGCCGGCCGATCACCTTGGGGTCGATGCCGTAGTCCTCGTCCCCCATCAGCGCCTCGCCGGACAACTTGAGCAGGACACGGCGACAGGCGAGCTGGGACATAGGGACCTCCGGGTGAGCAAACCCAGCGATTCTAGCCGAGTGGGGCGGGTTCCACGAGTCGGGCCAGCTTGCGGGATTGCGATCGGCGTCGCGCTACGCCGGCTTGCGCATAGCCTGGCGCCAGCCTTTGACATAGCGGATTCCATGTTACAAAGCTAGCGCATGCCGGTTCGCCGCCCCGCGCGGCCGCTCCGGCGCTACCAAGCAACCCGCAACAGGGGCCAGGTGCAGATGAACGATCAGGTTTCCAGCACAGCGACCGGCGCCACAGGCCGCGGTCGGCCGCGCCCACGGCGCGCGACGGCGGTGGTTTAGGCCTTGGCCCGCCCCGTGCACCAGGCCCAGATGGACGTCTTCCCGGATCCGCCCGCGCCGGACCGCCCCGCGCCCGGCCGTCCGGAGACCTACCCGCGCGCCGACGACGGCTTCGAGCGTTTCGTGCTCGAGCACCGCGATGCGCTGATCCGTTTCCTGTGCAAGCGCACCGGCGAGGAAGACGCCAAGGACATCGCCCAGGAAAGCCTGGTCCGGCTGATGCGCTACCGCGGCCAGCCGGCCGAGCAGCTCAAGCTGCTGATGTACCGGATCGCGATGAACGAGCTCAACGACCGCGGCCGCCGCCAGCAGAGCCAGCACGCGTCCGCGCACGTGAGCTTCGACCAGCATTTCCACGGCCTGCCGTCGGCGGATCTCGCCCACGACCAGCGCGTGGCCAACCAACAGGAGCTGGCGCGCGTGCGTGAGGCGATCCTGCGGCTGCCGACCAAGTGCCGGCAGGTCTACCTGCTCAACCGCATCGAAGGCATGAGCTATACCGAGATCGCGCGCCATTGTGGGATCTCCGTCAAGGCTGTGGAGAAACATATCGGCCGTGCGCTGGTGCTGTTGCGCTTGCGTCTGCGGGAAAATCTGTCAGACACGACAGGTGGCGCATGAATACGGCTAGCGCGAATTCCAACCGATACGACGATCAGGACCAGGCCGAGGCCTGGGTGGCGCGCCTGAACGCGCCCGACAGCGACACCCACGACCGCGAGGCGTTCGAGCGCTGGCTGGCGCAGTCGCCGGCCAACGCCCGCGACTACCGCGAGGTCGAGCAGATCCATCTGCTGTCGGCCCAGTTGGGCGACGACGACCTGTTGCGCGCGGCCGCCCGCGCGGCGCGGCGCGACAGCGCGGCGACCCGCCGCCGCTTCCATCCCTGGCTGGCCCCGGGCGCGGCGATCGCAGCGACCCTGGCGGTCGCGATCGGCGTGGCGGCGTGGATCCAGCGCGCGCCGCCGGTGCAGACCGACCGCTACGTCACCGCGATCGGCGAGCAGCGCACCATCGCCCTCAGCGACGGCACCACCCTGCTGCTGGACACCCACAGCGCGGTAACCACGCGTTTCGACCGCGACAGCCGCACCGTCGAGGTCGCCCAGGGCCGGGTCCAGTTCGCGGTCGGCCGCGACAGCGACAACCGGCGCGGCCCGCGTCCGTTCCTGGTCAAGGCCGGCGGCGGCACCATCCGCGACATCGGCACCACCTTCCAGGTCAGTCGCGACGGCGGCGCGGTCGACGTCGGCCTGATCGAGGGTGAGGTCGAAGTGGCGGTCGGCGGCGCCGGCGCCACCCGCGTCACCAGTACCCTGGCCCCGGGCGAGCAGGTCCGCATCGAGAGCGGCGGCACGCTGGCGCCCAAGCGGCCGCTGGACCTGGCCGTGGCCCAGGCCTGGCCGCGCGGCGACCTGGTGTTCAAGAACCGCCGTCTCGACCAGCTGCTGGACGAGATGAACCGCTATTCCAAGACCCAACTGCGGCTGGAGCAGCCGGCGCTGGGCGCGCTCAAGGTCAGCGGCGTGTTCCACATCGACGACCAGGAGGCGCTGCTGGCGGCCCTGGAACGCGGCTGGGCGCTGCAGGCGCGGCGCGTGGGCGAGCACGAGATCGTGCTCCAGACCGCGCGCCAGTGACGCCCGGATCGGATCGGCCCCGAGCTTTCGCAACCAATAGTGGCGTCGCGTTGCAGGCCTACGCAGGCTTCCGTATGGTGGCCGGTTAGGGGGATAGACGCACCGGATGAATGGCCAAAGTTAGGCACACGTTAGCCATCTCGAGTGCGTTCTTGTTGTGCCTCGCTGCGCAGGGCACGCAGACCGCTGCGGCCGCGCCTTCGGCGCCGACTCGTTTCGCGATCCAGCCCGGCGCTCTGGACGACGCCCTGCAGTCCCTGGCCACTCAGAGCCGGGTCCAGATCCTGTACGCCCCGGCCCTGGTCGCGCGCAAGCGCAGCGCCGGCCTGCGCGGCGAACTGGCGCCGGCACAGGCGCTGGAACGCCTGCTGCAGGGCAGCGGCCTGCGCGCGGTCCGGGTCAACGACGACACCTTCCTGTTGCAGTTGGCGCCGCCGCCGGCGGCCGTGGCCAAACCCAAGCCGCCGCGCCCGCTGCCGCCACCGCCGCCGCGGATAGAAGAGCCCACCAACCTGGGCCCGGTCCACGTCACCGGCAGTCACATCCCGCGCAGCGACCTGGAATCGGTGCCGGTCTCGCCGATGACCCTGATCGGCCGCGAGGAAATCGAGGCCAGCGGCCACCAGACCCTGTTCGAACTGCTGCGCTTCCAGCCCGGCATGGTCGGCCATCACCCGGTCGCGGTGGCGGCCGAGGGCGGGCAGCCCTATCAGCAGCCGTTCGCCGCCGCGGCCACCACCAGCCTCAACGCCCTGGGCCCGCGCGCCACCTTGTTCCTGGTCGACGGCCAGCGCATCGCCAACTACGGCCTGATCTCGGCCGATCTGGGCGGCCTGACCGATCTGGACGGGATCCCGCTGAGCATCGTCGAGCGCATCGAGATCATCCGCGGCGGCGCCTCGGCGATCTACGGCGCCGACGCCATGGCCGGCGTGGTCAACATCATCCTGAAGAAGGACCAGCAGGGCTCGGAAGTGATCGCGCGCCTGGGCGTGTCCGACCGCAACGACGCCAAGCAGCGGCGCATCTCGGTCAGCTCCGGCGTGGACCTCAAGCGCGGCGGCAACCTGTTCCTCAGCGCCGACTACTTCCAGCAGGACGGCCTGTCCGGCGCGCAGCGCTCGTGGCGGACCATGGATCGCAGCGCCGACGGCCTTGGCGATTGGCGAATACCGCTGGGCTATATCGGTTACGAAACCAATAATTTCTGGTGGGCCTGTCCGCGCCAGTACCGCGACCGCCAGGGCCGCTGCATTCTCGACACCGCCAAGCAGATCAGCCTGCAGCCGGAGTCCGAGCGCACTTCGTTCTACGCCCACTGGCGCCAGCCCTTCGGCGCCGACACCGAGGCCTACGCCGATCTGCGTGTGGGCGAGGTGTCGCAGCAACTGCTGGGTGCGCCGTTTTACGCCAACGTGAGCTTGCCGGAGGAGCATCCGGACGCGTTCTATCCGGGCGAGATGACCTCGCTGTACTACGCCTTCTACGACGCCGGACAGATCCGCACCCGCAGCGTGGCCCAAACCGTCGACCTGAGCGTGGGCATCAAGAGCTACCGCGGCGATTGGGAGTGGAGCGCGGCCTACGCCCACCACGAGAACTCGGTGGTCAACCGCATCGACGGCTTGGTCAGCTTGAGCGCGTTCTATGAGCTGGTCGGCAACCTCAGCTATCGCTTCAACACTCGTAACAGTCCCGAGACCATGGCCGCGTTCTCGCCCCGCTTGATCGCGCGCGGCAAGGCAGAGCTCGACCAGGTCACCGTGGGCGTCAACGGCCCCTGGTTCTCGCTGCCGGCCGGTCCCACGCGCGTGGCCGCCGGCCTGGAGCTGGGCCGCGATTCGCTGGACAACCGGCCCGACCCGCGCATGGTCGAACACGACGTCGCGCTCAGTCCGCCCAAGGTGCGCGTCGACGAGAACCAGGGCACCGCCTCGCTCTACGCCGAACTCAGCGCGCCTCTGGCCTCGCACCTGCAGGGCGAATTCGCACTGCGCGCCGATTACCGCGAGGGCTACCGCCACAAGCTTTCGCCCAAGCTGGGCCTGAAGTGGAACGCGCTGGATACTCTGACCTTCCGCGGCACCTGGGCGACCGGTTATCGCGCGCCCTCGTTGTACGAACTGCGGCGTCCCAACGTGGCGGATCAGTCCGCGGTGGTGCAGAACACGCAGGGATTCGGACCCTGCGACAACCCCATCGTCGGCCCGAACGGCGAAACCCAATGTGTGGTCTCGCGCAGCGCGTTCGAGAACACCGACCTCAAGCCGGAAACCTCGCGCAGCTACACCTTGGGCCTGGTGTGGGCGCCGAATTCCCGCTTCAGTCTGGCCCTGGATCATTTCGACATCCGCCGCCGCAACGAGATCACGGTGGTGAACGGCCTGGCCGGCGACCTCATGTCGACGCGCGCGGCCAAGCGCGACGACGAAGGCGATCTGATCGGCGTGCAGGACTATTACGACAACATCGGCGAAACCCACGTGCGCGGATGGGAGTTCGATGCCGAGTACCGCGTGCAAACCCAGCGCTGGGGACGCTTTACGCTGCGCTTGGCCGGCAACTATCTCGATCAGCTGTCGCGGCGCGTGGATACCGAGAATCCGGTGTTGGACTACGCCGGCTACGGCGCGCCCGATCGCACCGCCTTGGCCGGGCTGCAATGGGCCTACGGCAACTGGAGCACTACCGTGAACGCGCGCGCGCTGGGCTCGTCGCGGATCGGGCAGCCCGGCCAGGACTGCGACAAGCTCTACGTGCTGGCCGGCCGCTGCCGCAATCCCGGCTCGACCACGCTCGATCTCAACCTCGACTACAACGTCGAACGTTGGCGCTTCTCGCTCAACGTGCACGACCTCGGCGATCGCACGCCGGTCAACTACGACGTCAGCAAGGGCGGTTACGACATCGCCTACGACGATCCGCGCGGTCGCTACTTCCTGCTGAGCGCGGCTTACCGCTTCTGACGTACGGTAGGTGTTTCGTCTACGCGTGTTGGCATCTTTTTAGCGCATTTCGCGTTGAATACAGCGAAGACGGCGCGGGGCCGGCGATGCGCCAGGGTAGGGGGACCCGGCGCGCTTGCGTTATTTCCTATCAGGGGTCGCGTTGGCGACGGTCCGCATCCACCGTCGATCAGGGGAGCGGCTCGCGTCGCAGCGCACCCCTCCCCATCCCCCACGCGATTCGATCGCGCCGCCACAGGAGCACCGGCAGCATGCAAAGCAGTGCAAGCGCAACAGGCACACCTCGTCGTCACCCTCGCAGCCACGCCCGTTCGGCGTTGTCGGCGGCGATCCTTTGCGGCTTGCTGCTGGGCGCGGCCGCGCCCGCGTTCGCGCAGGACGCGTATCAGGAAAGCGGCGTCATCGGCGACGCCGACAGCTGGCGCAGCGACGAGTTCAAGGCCGACTGGGGCCTGGGCGCGATCGGCGCCGAGTACGCGTACGCGCGCGGCCTCACCGGACGCGGCATCCGTCTTGGCGTGTTCGACAGCGGCGCCGCGCTTGCGCATTCCGAATTCGGCGGCCGCGACCACCGCGCCATCCGCATCAGCGATCCCGGCTGCGTCGCCAGCAGCGCCATCAACGGCCCCAACGCCTGCTTCCTGTCCGACGGCGAGATCGCGCAGATCGATGCCTACTACATCAACGACACGGTCCCGCCGGATCTTTCCTTCGACGGCGAAGGCTTGCGTATGTTCATGGAATACAACAGCCACGGCACCCACGTCGCCGGCACCATGGTCGCCAACCGCGACGGCAACGGCTCCCACGGCGTGGCCACCGGCGCCAGCCTGACCACCTCCAAGCTGTTCTTCAACCGCATCAACGAGTTCTATGCCGACGGCGACGGTTACCCGAGCCGGTTGCTGACCCAGGGCCCGGGCGAGGACGCGCTCAACAGCATGTTCGACCAGATGGCCGCGCAGGGCGTGCGCGCGATCAACCACAGCTGGGGCAACGGCATCGAGCCGACCACGCCCGAGGACATGGACCTCGAATACGACACCTACCACGACTACTACCGCCTGTTCGCCGACGCCGCGTTGCGCACCGGCATGATCAATGTCTGGGCCGCGGGCAACGACTACGGCAACATCGCCGGCGCCTACGCCACCCTGCCGCGCTTCGCGCCGGAGATCGAGCAGTACTGGCTCAGCGTGGTCAACCTCGGCGAGGACCTCAACCTCGACGGCAGCTCCAGCATCTGCGGCCTGAGCAAGGACTGGTGCGTGGCCGCGCCGGGTACCGACATTCTGTCGACGGTGATCGAGGGCCAGATCGACGGTCGCGTCGAGCAGAATCCCGACGGTTCCTATAATTTGGAAATCGACGCGGCCCATCCGGACTACGGGTACGGCTACAAGACCGGCACCTCGATGGCCTCGCCGCACGTCACCGGCGCGCTGGCGCTGCTGATGGAGCGCTATCCCTACCTCGACAATCCGCAGATCCGCGACGTGCTGCTGACCACCGCCACCGACCTGGGCGATGCCGGCGTGGACGAGTTCTACGGCTGGGGCCTGATCGATCTGAAGAAGGCGATCGACGGACCGGGCCAGCTGCGCGTGGACACCGACGTGGTCATGAACCAGCGCGCGGGCGGCGCCAAGGTCTGGGAGGGCGATGCCTGGGACGACTGGAGCAACGACATCTCCGGCCCCGGCCGCCTCACCAAGTCCGGCGCCGGCTGGCTGCGCCTGAGCGGCGACAACAGCTTCGCTGGCGCCACCGTGGCGCAGGGCCGTCTGGAATTGGCCGGCGGCAACAAGCTGTCCGGCGCGGTCGACGTCGCCGGTGGCGATCTGCTGCTGACCGGCGATCTGCATAGCACCGACTTGAACGTCGCCTCCGGCGTGGCCCGCATCGAAGGCGGGCTCCACGATCTGGCCTTCAAGCTCGACGGCGGCTGGGGCCTGGTGGCCAGCAGCGGCGTGCTCGACAACGTCGACCTCACCGTCAACGGCGGCAAGGTCGCGTTCAACGGCACGCAGCAAGGCGGCAGCACCGTGATCGGCGCCGGCGGCATGCTCGGCGGCACCGGCCGCCTGGGCACGACCCGGGTCGAAGGCACGATCGCGCCAGGCAATTCGATCGGCACCCTGACCATCGACGGCGACTACACCCAGGCCGTGGGATCGACCTACCAGGTCGAACTGGCGGCGCCGTCGGCGTCGGACCTGCTGCTGGTCAACGGCCGCGCGACCCTGCTGGGCGGCACCGTGCGCGTGTTCCAGGGGCCGGGCACCTATCTGCTCGGCCAGCGCTACGACATCCTTTCGGCGAGCTTGGGCGTGGACGGCCGTTTCGCCGCCATCGACCACAGCGCGTTCTCGCCGTTCCTCAAGTTCGACCTCGCCTACGCCGCCAATAAGGTGACCGTGGACGTGGTGCGCGGCGCCAGCATGGCCAGCGCCGCCAACACCTACAACCAGCGTTCGGCCGCGGGCGCGGTCGATGCGCTGGCGATGGGCCAGGGCCTGCCGCAACCGCTGACCCAGTTGTTCCCGGCGCAGGCCTTGGACGCGCTCGACGATCTCAGCGGCGAACTGCACGCGAGCACGCGCTCGGTGCTGGTGGACGGCAGCCGGCATGTGCGCGAGGCCGCCTTGGCGCGTGCCCAGGCCGGCAGCGGCGCGTTCGACGCGGCCGCCGAAGGCGAGTCCGAGTCGGCGGCCTGGATCCAGCTGCTCAAGAACGGCGGCACCCTGCACGCCGACGGCAACGCCGGCGAAGTCGGCTACAACGGCGACGCCAGTCTGCTCGGCTACGACTACCGCTTCGCCAACGGCTGGCGCCTGGGCGTGCTCGGTGGCGTCGGTCGCAGCGACGCCAAGCTCGACGCGCGCAGTTCGCGCGCCGAAGTCCGCTCCCGCCACCTGGGCCTGTACCTGGGCCAAAACTGGGGCGGTTTCGGCCTGCGCGCCGGCGCCAGCTACGCGCGCCACGACATCGAGATCGAGCGCAACGTGAGCTTCCCGGGCTTCGCCGACCGCACCCGCGCCGATTACGACGGCGATACCCGCCAGGTCTTCGTCGAGGGCGCGTACCGCATCGCCACCGGCGCCTGGGAATGGGAACCCTACGCGCAGTACGCGCACGTGCGCGTGGGCAGCGACGGCTTCCAGGAAAGCGGCGGCGTGGCCGCGCTCAGCGGTGCCAGCGCCGACCAGCGTCTGGACCTGTCCACCCTGGGCCTGCGCTTCAACGTCGGCCTCAAGGGCGCGCAGCAGGACAGCAGTTGGCTGAACCTTCGCGGCGGCATCGGCCGGCGCCATGCCGGCGGCGCCGAAACCCCGTCGGCCACGGTGGCCTGGCGCAACGGCGCGGCCTTCGACGTGCACGGCGCGCCCTTGGCCGAGGACGCGACCGTGTTCGAAGCCGGGCTGGCCGCGCGCTTGGGCGCCAACGGCCTGCTCGAGTTCACCTACAGCGGCCAGTGGGCCGACGAAGCGCGCGATCACGCGGTGAACGCGCGCTATTCCCTGCAGTTCTGACCGTCGCACGACGGTGGCGAGCACGGCGGCCACGGCCGCCGTGCCGCGGCGACGGACCGCCGGGCGGCACGGATGCCCGGCGGGTGGCCGCAAGATCGGGATCTCTCCCAACACCTCTGGCCGCCTCGCAGGCGGCCTTTTTTTGTCATGCCGACGCGCGCGCGGTCGCTTATGCTGCCGCTTCCATTGGCGCAGGACCGCATATGAGCATCAAGAACCTCAAGGATTTCGTCGAAACCAGCAGCCAGAAGGATCTCAGCCCGGAGACCTTCGAACTCGAGAGCTCGCATCTGCTCGAAGTCAAACTCAACGGCCGCATCTGGGCCAAGTCCGGCTCGATGGTGGCCTACCGCGGCGGCGTGAAGTTCATCCGCCAGGGCATGCTCGAACAGGGCCTGACCAACCTGCTGAAGAAAGCGATCAGCGGCGAAGGCACCCAGATGATGAAGATGGAAGGGCAGGGCCGGGTCTACATCGCCGACGCCGGCAAGAAGATCACCTTGCTGCGCCTGGCCGGCGAGTCGATCTTCGTCAACGGCAACGACATCCTCGCCTACGAGGACGGCATCGCCTCGGAGATCAAGATGATGCGCAAGGTCTCGGGCATGATGTCCGGCGGCCTGTTCAACATGAAGCTGTCCGGCAGCGGCGTGGTTGCGATCACCTCGCACTACGAGCCGCTGACCTTGGCGGTGACCCCGGACCAGCCGGTCTTCACCGACCCCAACGCGACCGTGGCCTGGTCCGGCAATCTCAGCCCCGATATCGTCACCGACATCTCGCTGGGCACGCTGCTCGGCCGCGGTTCGGGCGAGAGCATCCAGCTCAAGTTCTCCGGCAACGGCTGGGTGGTGGTGCAGCCTTATGAAGAGGTGTACTTCCAGCAGCAGGGCTGAGCACGGCGGCCCGGTCTCCCCGTTCGCGCTTGCGCGATCGGCAAGGGTGAGGGCGTCGCTGGCGCTGCGACAAAAAGGCCGCGGAATCCGCGGCCTTTTTTGGTTCGAACGAACGGCGGCGTTGCTCCGCGCGATTTACTTCCGCGAACGGAACTCGGGCGTCCACGGAATCTCGCGATCCTCGCGCGCGATCATCGCGACGTCCTGATTGTCGGCCCAGCCGCGCTCCATGTAGCCGGCCAGGCGCACGCCCGGAATATCGCGCACCGCGGCGATGATCGCCTCCGGACGCGACAGGGAAATGCCGTAATCGCCCATGTCCACGTCTCGATAAGGCGCATAGCCGTAACCGGTCGCCTGGTAGTCGGCGACGATGCGTTCCCAAGACGGCGGGTCGATCATCTGGTAGATCTCCTGCATGCGCAGGCTCCAATCGCCATGGAACGTCGCCACCAGCACGCCGTCGGGATTGAGGTGTTCGCTCAGGTAGCGCAGCCAGCGACGCGTGCGGTCGAGGTCGACGTGCGTGAACAGCGAGCCGACCCAGATCAGGTCCACCTTGGGCAGGGCGACCTCGGTCAGCTCGGGCTTGGAGTGGATGGCGGTGCCGGCGAAGGTCTCGGCGCAGAAGTCGGCGCCGGAATGGTCGATATCGCAGAAGTACAGCTCGGCGTCGGGAAAACCCGCGCGCAGGTGGCGCGCGACCCGGCCGTGCCCGCAGGGCAGGTCGAGAATGCTGCCGATCTTGGGCAGCCACGAGGCCCGCGCGGCCAGATCGACCAGGCGCAGGGCGCTGCGCCCGACCGCGAAGTACCAGCTTTCCGCCGGTTGCCACATGCCGTCGTCGGGATGGATTTTCCGCTCGATGTCCGCTTGCATCTTCACTCCGCGCTGATTGCTCGCACCACGCCCAAAAGAAAGCCGCGGAGGTCCGCGGCCTTCTTCGACTCGAAACAGCGGCGGCTTACGCCAGACCGGCCTGCTTCATCACTTCGGCGGCGAAGTCGTCGGTCTGCTTCTCGATGCCTTCGCCCACGGCCAGACGCTGCGAGGTCACGACCTCGGCGCCGGCGGCCTTCAGGACCTGCTCGACGGTCTGGTTGGTGTCCAGCACGTAGGGCTGACCGTACAGGGTGACTTCGTTGACGATCTTGGCGATCTTGCCGCCGATGATCTTCTCCAGGATGTCGGCCGGCTTGGCCTTGTCCTTGTCGGTCATCTTGGCCAGTTCGATTTCCTTTTCCTTCGCCACGAACTCGGCCGGGACGTCGCTGGCCTTGATGTGCGGCGGGTTCATCGCCGCGACATGCATCGCCAGGCCGCGGGCCAGGTCCATGTCGCCGCCCTTGACCTCGATCAGCACGCCGATACGGCCGCCGTGCACGTAGGCGGCGACGTTGTTCGGGCTGTCGATGCGGACCAGGCGACGCACCTGCACGTTCTCGCCGACCTTGGCGATGACGGCGGCGCGGGTTTCCTCGATGGTCTCGCCCGAGGCGACCTTGGCGGCCTTCAGCGCTTCGGCGTCGGCGGCGCCGGAGCTCAGCGCGACCTGGGCCACGGTCTCGGTGAAGCCGAGGAAGTTGGCGTCCTTGGCGACGAAGTCGGTCTCGGAGTTGATCTCGACCAGCACGGCCTTGCCGCCGTCCTGGGCGACCGCGATGCGGCCTTCGGCGGCGATGCGGCCGGCCTTCTTGTCGGCCTTGGCCAGACCGGACTTGCGCAGCCACTCGGCGGCGGCGTCGATGTCGCCGTTGTTTTCGGTCAGGGCCTTCTTGCACTCCATCATGCCGGCGCCGGTGCGCTCGCGGAGTTCCTTGACCAGGGAAGCGGTGATTTCTGCCATGGGGTTACCTCAGGTGATTCGTGTAGCCGAATAGGAACGCGCGGCGGCGACCGCCGCGTACGCCGCTCCTACTGGGTCGGATGCGTGAGAGACGCAGCCGCGCAGTCTCGCGCGGCTGCGTGACAAAGCGCTTACTCGGCCGCCGGAGCGTCCTTCTTGGCGCCGGCCGGGGCCGGGCCCTTCTTGGCCGGGGCGCGACCGCGCGGAGCGGCCTTGCGGTCTTCCTTCGCGATCGGGTTGCCTTCGGCGTCGAGCTCGACGAACTCTTCCTCGCGCACGCCGACGGCCGGCGCGGCGGCCTTGCCTTCGAGCACGGAGTCGGCGGCGGCGCGGGCGTACAGCTGCACGGCGCGGATGGCGTCGTCGTTGCCCGGGATGGCGTAGTCGACCAGGGCCGGATCGTAGTTGGTGTCGACGACCGCGACGACCGGGATGCCGAGCTTCTTGGCTTCCTTGATCGCGATGTCCTCATGACCGATGTCGATCACGAACAGCGCGTCGGGCAGACGGTTCATTTCCTTGATGCCGCCGAGCGAGGCGAACAGCTTCTCGCGCTCGCGGCGCAGGCCCAGCACTTCGTGCTTGACCAGCTTCTGGAAGGTGCCGTCGGTTTCGCCGGCTTCCAGTTCCTTCAGGCGCGACACCGACTGCTTGACGGTGCGGAAGTTGGTCAGGGTGCCGCCCAGCCAGCGCTGGGTCATGTACGGCATGCCGCAACGCTCGGCCTCTTCCTTGATCGACTCGCGCGCCGAGCGCTTGGTGCCGATGAACAGGATGGTGCCGCGCTTCTGGGCGATGCCCGAGATGAAGTTCATCGCGTCGTTGAACAGCGGAACGGTCTTCTCGAGGTTGATGATGTGGATCTTGCCGCGGGCGCCGAAGATGTACGGGCCCATCTTGGGGTTCCAGTAGCGCGTCTGGTGGCCGAAATGGACGCCGGCTTCCAGCATCTGGCGCATGGTGATCTGGGGCATTGCATGACTCCGATAGGCAGTGGAACCGACCGCCACGAGGAATGAGGGCGGTGCGCCGCAGGCGGGGCCGGCGGTGCGTGGTTCCGGGGTTGGGCCTCCCCGCTGCTTCCGTGTCCGAACCGCGTACGAATCAGCTGTACGAGGCACCCCGGCACGGGCTGTGGCAGCGGGTGTGTATTCGCCGGTGACGCCCGGCGTGGGCGGCGCGAAAGCCCTGGGACCTCCGCATAGCCGCAGAAGTGTAGCCGGATCAGGGCTTTGCGGCAACCGGAGGTGCCCAACCCCTTCGCAGCGGCTGGTCTTCCCCATTGAAAAGGGGGTGAGGAGGATTCGCTCCGCTCCTAGATGGGGCCGCTCAGGGCAGGCTGTCGTAGACCGAGCCGACGATCTGGGCCGGCTTGACCCAGTTCTGGCCCCAGACTGGGTCCAGATCGGCGGTGGGCGCGGCCGCCAGCACCTGTTCGCGGGTCCGGCCGGCGCGCTTGAGCTTGGCGACGCGCTCGCGCACCTCCGCGAGCATGTCTCGCGCGGCCTTGAGATCGGCGCGGGTACCGATCGGGCCATGCCCGGCGACGATCCGGGTGCGCGGGTCGGACAGCGCCAGGCCGCGGTCCAGGGCCGCGATCAGGCCGTCGACGGTGCCGCCGACCCCGGTGTCGATGATCGGATAGAAGCCGTTGAAGTAGCAGTCGCCCATGTGCAGCACGTTGGCGGCCGGGAAATGCACCAGCAGATCGCCGTCGGTGTGCGCGGCGGGGACGTGGATCAGCCGCGCCTCCAGCCCGTCCAGGCGAATGCGGCCGTCGCCGGCCAGGGTCACGCCGGGCAGGGCGGCGGCGGGCAGGGGCGGGATGACCCGGTTGTGGTGCTTGAGGAAGGTCGCTTCGGCCATGCGCCGGCGCGCGTTCTCGTGCGCGATCAGGGTCGCGCCGGTCGCGGCCAGGGCCTCGTTGCCGCCGGCGTGGTCGCCGTGCCAATGGGTGTTGACCACATAGCGCAGCGGCTTGCGGCCGGCCAGGGCCTGGCCCAGCGCCGGCGCGGCCTTGGCGGTTTCGCTGTCGACCAGCAGCGCGCCGTGCTCGGTTTCGGCCAGCAGCACGGTGGTGGCCGGGCCGCTCCAGGCCGACAGGCCGGGGGCGAGTTCGACCCAGGCTGCTGCGGGCTCGGCGGCCGGGGCCGGCCCGTTCAGCACCAGGGCCAGGACGAGAGAGACGACGGAAACGCGGCGCAGCGGCATGCGGATGGCTCCGATGGGGACGGGCGAGGACGACGGCGGCACGCTGTGGACCGCGCGCCGCCATGATCGCGGGGCGTGAATAGGCGATAATGCCCACATGCCCATCACCATCAAAACTCCGGACGAGATCGAGAAGATGCGCGTCGCCGGCCGCCTGGCCGCCGAGGTGCTGCAGATGATCGCTCCGCACGTGAAGCCCGGCGTCAGCACCGAGGCCCTGGACAAGCTCTGCCACGACCACATCGTGAACGTGCAGCAGGCGATTCCGGCCAACGTCGGCTACAAGGGTTTCCCCAAGACGGTCTGCACCTCGGTCAACAACGTCATCTGCCACGGTATCCCGAGCGAGTCCAAGATCCTGAAGGAAGGCGACATCGTCAATATCGATGTCACCGTCATCAAGGACGGCTGGCACGGCGATACCAGCCGCATGTACATCGTCGGCGCGCCCTCGGTCATGGCCAAGCGCCTGGTCGACGTGACCCGCGAAGCGATGTTCCGCGGCATCCGCACGGTCAAGCCGGGTTCGACCCTGGGCGACATCGGCGCGGCGATCCAGCAGTACGCCGAATCCGAACGCTTCAGCGTGGTGCGCGAGTACTGCGGCCACGGCATCGGCCGCATCTACCACGAAGACCCGCAGGTGCTGCATTACGGCCGCGCCGGCGAAGGCCTGGTGCTGAAGCCGGGCATGACCTTCACCATCGAGCCGATGATCAACGAGGGCGCGCGCCACACCAAGCTGCTGCCCGACGGCTGGACCGTGGTCACCAAGGACCGCAAGCTCTCGGCGCAGTGGGAACACACGGTCGCGGTGACCGACGACGGCGTCGAGATCCTGACCCGGCTGCCCGGCGACGACAACGACCTATGACCGGTAGCGCCGCCGCCGGCTCTGGCCTGGCGGAGCCGGGCGCGACGGCGCACAGCGCCGAGCGGGCGGCGTCGATCCGCACCGCATTGAACGCGGTCGACGCGGCGCTGGCGCAACGTTTCGACGCCGGCGCCGACACCCCCGCCGACGGCATCGACATCGACCGCCTGCTGCGCGTGCGCGCCGACACCGTCGACGCCGAAGTGCGCGCGGCCTGGCGCGACAGCGTTCCGGCCGACGCGCCGCTGGCGCTGTTCGCGGTCGGCGGCTACGGCCGCGGCGAACTGTTCCCGCAATCCGACATCGACCTGCTGGTGCTGGCCGAGTCGCAGGCCCAGGCCGATCACGCCGAGGCCCTGGGCCGCTTCTTCACCCTGCTGTGGGATGGCGGCCTGCCGGTCGGCCATGCGGTGCGCTCGGCCGCGCAATGCACCGAGGCCGCGGCCGACATCACCGTGCTTACCGCGATGCTGGAAGCGCGCCCGCTGGCCGCCGACCATCACGCCGGCGCCACCTTGCAGGCCGCGATCGCGCCGCTGTACGTGTGGCCGGCGCGCGAGTTCTTCCTGGCCAAGCGCGAGGAGCTGCGGCAGCGCCACGCGCGCTACGGCGACACCGCCGACAATCTCGAACCCAATCTCAAGGAAGGCCCGGGCGGCCTGCGCGACGTTCAGACCCTGCACTGGATGGCGCTGCGCATCATCGGCACCGCCGACCTGGAATCGCTGGTCGCGATCGGCCAGCTCGGCGTCGACGAACTGGGCACGCTGGAGCGCGAACGCCGCGCCCTGTCGCGCCTGCGCTTCGGCCTGCACCTGGTCGCGCGCAAGCGCGAGGAGCGCCTGCGCTTCGACTACCAGAAACTGCTGGCCGAGCGCCTGGGCTACGTCGACAACGCCGACACCCTCGCCGTCGAGCAGATGATGCAGGGCTTCTACCGCAGCGCCGCGCTGGTGCTGCGGATCGGCGAGCGCCTGCTGCAGCGTTACGAAGAGCAGATCGAGGGCGAGCCCGCGCCGGTGCCGATGCGCGGCGCGTTCGAGGCCTTCGAGCTGCGCCGCGACTACATCGCCGCGCGCTCGCCGCAGTGGCCGCGCGACGCGCAGGACATCTTCGCCCTGTTCGCGGCCTGGGCCGAGCACGACGGCGTGCGCGGCCTGCACTCGCGCACCGCGCGCGCGCTGG
This sequence comes from Lysobacter sp. Root983, assembly GCF_001429345.1. NCBI lineage: Bacteria > Pseudomonadati > Pseudomonadota > Gammaproteobacteria > Lysobacterales > Lysobacteraceae > Lysobacter > Lysobacter sp. Root983. The sequence goes on along the minus strand of NZ_LMJO01000001.1, from coordinate 1,179,409 downwards.
CCGAGTCGCTGTCGCGCATCCCCAGTTTCGAGGCCGCCGACCCCGCCTTGCGCGAGCGCTTCCTGGCGATCCTGCGCGGTCCGCATCCGGTCCACGCGCTGGAACGCATGGCGCGCCTGGGCGTGCTCGGGCGTTGGATTCCGGCGTTCTCGAAAGTCTCCGGGCGCATGCAGTTCGACCTGTTCCACGTCTACACGGTCGATCAACACACCTTGGCGGTGCTGCGCAATCTGGCGCGCTTCGCCTCCGGCGTGGCCGACGAGCGTTTCAGCATCGCCCACGAAGTCTGGCCGCGCCTGCGCAAGCCCGAACTGCTGCTGCTGGCCGGCCTGTTCCACGACATCGCCAAGGGCCGCGGCGGCGACCATTCCGAGCTCGGCGGCGACGACGCGCGCGCGTTCGGCACCGTGATGGGCCTGAGCGAGGCCGACACCGCCCTGATCGAATGGCTGGTGCGCCAACACCTGCTGATGTCGGTGACCGCGCAGAAGCAGGACATCGCCGATCCGGAAGTGATCCACCGCTTCGCCGGCAAGGTCGCCGACCGCGAGCGTCTGGATCATCTGTATCTGCTGACCTGCGCCGATATCGCCGGCACCTCGCCCAAGCTGTGGAACGCGTGGAAGGACCGGCTGATGGCCGATCTCTACACCGCCACCCGCCTGGCGCTGCGACGCGGGCTGGAGCACCCGGTCGCGGGCGCCGAGCGCGCGGCCGAGACCCGCGCCGCCGCGCACGCCATGCTGGCCGCGTTCGGCAGCGGCGACGACGAGATCGCGGCGCTGTTCGCGCGCATGCCGGACATCGGCTTCCAGCGCGGGCGCCCGGATCAGATCGCCTGGCAGGCCGCCTCGCTGCGCGGCGTGCTGGTCGGCGACACCCGCGTGCGTGCGCGTCCGGTCAGCGCGCTGGCCGGTGCGCTGGAAGTGTTCGTGCATTCGCCCGACCGCGACGGCCTGTTCGCCGCGATCGTGGCCACCCTGGACCGCCTTGGCCTGGCGATCCAGCAGGCGCGCGTGCTCGACGGCCCGCAGGGCACCATCTTCGACACCTTCGAAGTCGTGCCCACCGACCCGCGCCATCCGCCCTCGGCCGAGGACGTCGAGCGCCGTCTGGCCGCGACCCTGGCCGCGCCGCTGGACCGGGTCCGGCCGGCGCGCCGCGCCCAGCCGCGCCATCTCAAGCATTTCCGCATCGTGCCGCAGATCGGCTTCAACACGGTCGACAAATCCGGCAGCGACAGTGCCGGCGGCGCCGGCGAGCGCACCCTGCTCAGTCTGGTCTGCACCGATCGGCCGGGCTTGCTCGCCGACGTCGCCATGACCCTGCGCAATCAGGCGCTGCGCGTGCACGACGCGCGCATCGCCACCTTCGGCGAACGCGCCGAGGACATGTTCCAGATCACCAGCCCCGACACCGACGGGCGCGATCGCGCGCTCGACGAAACGCAACAGCAGGCGCTGCGCGACGCGCTGCTCGCCTGCCTGGAAGGAGACCACCGATGAGCCCCGCCAAGACCGCCAAGAAGACCGTCCGCAAGAAGACCGCGCCCAAGGCGCCGGGCATCGACGAACTCAAGTTCATGATCGACAGCGCCTTCGAGCGCCGCAGCATGCTGACGCCGGACGAGATCGAGGGATCGACGCGGCCGACCGTGGAGCGGGTGATCTCGGGCCTGGAGCAGGGCGAATTCCGCGTCGCCGAGCCGGACGGCAAGGGCGGCTGGACCGTCAACGAATGGCTGAAGAAGGCGGTGCTGTTGTACTTCCGCGTCAACGAGATGCAGTTGGTCGAGGCCGACCCGGCGCCGTTCTGGGACAAGGTCCCGGCACGTTTCGAAGGCTACGGCGAGAGCGACTTCCGCAAGCTCGGCGCGCGCGTCGTGCCCGGCGCGATCGCGCGCCGCGGCGCCCACATCGGCAAGGACGTGGTGCTGATGCCCAGCTTCGTCAACATCGGCGCCCACGTCGGCGAAGGCACCATGGTCGACACCTGGGCCACGGTCGGCTCCTGCGCCCAGGTCGGCAAGCATTGCCACCTGTCCGGCGGCGCCGGCATCGGCGGCGTGCTGGAGCCGCTGCAGGCCTCGCCGACGATCATCGAGGACCATTGCTTCATCGGCGCGCGCTCGGAAGTGGTCGAAGGCTTCGTGGTCGGCCACCACAGCGTGATCGGCATGGGCGTGTTCCTGGGCCAGAGCACCCGTGTCTACAACCGCGCCACCGGCGAGATCAGCTACGGCTACGTGCCGCCCTACAGCGTGGTCGTGTCCGGCCAGCTGCCGGCGAAGGACGGCTCGCACTCGCTGTACTGCGCCGTGATCGTGAAGCAGGTCGACGCCAAGACGCTGTCCAAGACCAGCATCAATGAGTTGCTGCGCGGGTTGGCGGACTGAGTCAGCCGATGGCGCGTCTGTCCGCCAACACGGTGGTGGCAAGGGCAATCACGTCGTGGACGGCGGGTGCTCTGGTTGTCGCACTCGCCTCACTCGCAATAGGTCATGTGCTCGGCCTCTACCGATTACCGCTAGAGATCTGGTTTATGCTGGGTCTCCTGACGCTCAATAGCGTGACTTGGTGGCTGTATACGCGGCGTTTCGCCGATAGCGTAGAAGAGGCGGGCGATGCATTGCGGGTGCGGCGTCGGGGGCTGGAAGAGCTAATACCGATCTCGGACATCGCCAAGGTGTCCGAGCAGATCGAGTGGCGGACCCGAAAAGTGGTGTTGTCCCTACGAAGTTCGACCAAGTTCGGGCGACGGATCGAATTCTTCCCGAAACCCAATTCGCCGTTCGGCTCGCCCGGCGGCAGCGACGTCAGCCGCGCGCTGCGCGAACGCGTCGCCATGACCGCCGCCTTAGGTTCCATCGCGTCGGCAGGCGCTCGATCGCCGTCTGGCTGAGTCAGAGCGAATGATGCGCATCTACGTTTCGAGGGACCGTCGCGCCGATAAGAACATCCGCATGTGCAGGGAGCATGTCGGTGCAATACGGGCCGATAGCTGGGGCGCCGATTTGAATCGGGCGGAATATTCATGACCATGCGCCGCATCTCATCGTCGATGTCCTACCACTTCAAACGCACCTTCCCCATCGTGACGTTCGGTGCCTTTTCCGCCGCGCTGGTGGCCGCGCTGTTGCAGCGCCCGGTGCCGGTCGAGACGGTGGGGGTGTTCGCGGTCGCCATCGTGGTCGGCGGAGTCGTGACCTATCGCTACCTGCGCGACGTGCTGGACGAGGTCTACGACGACGGCGACCGCTTGCTGGTCCGCAACGGTGGGGTCGAGGACACGGTGCAGCTGCGCGACGTGGTCGCCGTCGATTCGGCCCGCTGGCGCACCCTGGTCCGCCTGACGCTGACGCTCTCCGTTCCGGGAAAGTTCGGGGATAAGATCGTCTTTATCCTGCGCGACACCTTCCTGGACGGGATGCCGTACGGAGCGCCCGCGCAGGTCAAGCAACTGGAAGACCGCATCGCGGCATCCAAACAGAATTCGACGGGGCAACCATGACCACGCTTTACGGCCTGAGCAACTGCGACACCTGCAAGAAAGCCCGCAAGTGGCTGGATCGGTTCGGCGTCGCGCACAGCTTCGTCGACTATCGCGACCACCGGCAGACGCCGGAGACGCTGCTGGGGTGGCGCGACCAGCTTGGCGGTTGGGACGCGATGATCAACAAGTCCTCGACCACCTGGCGCACGCTGCCGCCGAACCGCAAGGAGCCGGCCTCGGATGCGGAATGGAAGCTGCTGCTGAAGGAGTATCCGCAGCTCATCCGGCGCCCGGTGGTGGTCACCGACGACGGCACCGTCACCCAGGGCTTCAGCGACAACGGTTTCAAGCTGCGCTTCGGAGTGGGTAAGTGAGCGATGTCCTGCAGCTGACCCGCGATCTGATCGCGCGCGCGTCGGTGACGCCGGAAGACCTGGGTTGCCAGGCGCTGATCGCCGAACGCCTGCAGCGCGCGGGCTTGCGCTGCGAGCATCTGCGTTACGGCGAGGTCGACAATCTCTGGGCCGTGCACGGCGAGGATGGCCCGACCCTGGTGCTGCTGGGGCATACCGACGTGGTGCCCTCGGGCCCGCGCGAGGCCTGGGCCAGCGATCCCTTCGTGCCCGAGATCCGCGAAGGCGTGCTGTACGGCCGCGGCGCGGCCGACATGAAGGGCAGCGTGGCCGCGTTCGTGGTCGCGCTGGAGCGCTTCGTCGCCGCGTATCCGCGTCATCCGGGCCGGGTCGCGCTGTTGCTGACCTCGGACGAGGAGGGCGACGCCATCGACGGCGTGCGCCGCGTCGCCGATACCTTCCGCGCCCGCGGCGAACGCCTGGACTGGTGCGTGACCGGCGAGCCCTCGTCGACCGCCAAGCTCGGCGACCTGCTGCGCGTGGGCCGTCGCGGCACCTTGTCGGCGACCTTGAACGTGATCGGGGTGCAGGGCCACGTCGCTTATCCGGACAAGGCGCGCAACCCGATCCATCAGGCCATGCCGGCCCTGTCGGCGCTGGCGGCGCGACGTTGGGACGAAGGCTACGAGACCTTCCCGCCGACCAGCTTCCAGATCAGCAACGTGCACGCGGGTACCGGCGCCAACAACGTGATTCCGGGCGAGCTGCAGGTATTGTTCAACCTGCGCTACAACCCGAGCTGGAACGCCGAGGGCCTGGAGCGCGAATGCGAGCAGGTGCTGCGCGCGCACGGGTTGGAATACCAGATCCGCTGGTTCCGCGGCGGCGAGCCGTTCTACACCCCGGAAGGTCCGCTGCGCGCGGCCGCGCGCGAAGTGCTGGCGCGTTTCGCCGGCGCCTCGCCGGAAGAAAGCACCGGCGGCGGTACTTCGGATGCGCGCTTCATCGCGCCGCTGGGCGCGCAGTGCATCGAGATCGGGCCGGTCAACGCCAGCATCCACAAGGTCGACGAGCACGTGTCGGTGGCCGATCTGGAAGCGCTGCCGGATTTGTATCTGGCCTTGATCGAGCGTTTGCTGGTGCCGAACGCTTAAACGCTCGGCGCCGGGAGTTGGGCGCGCGGGCTGGGATTCGCGTTGCGTCGTGTGGGTTCTAATCGCGGCTCACGCCGCTCCCACAGAGAGCGACGCGGCCTGCTTTCTGTGGGAGCGGCGTGAGCCGCGATCGCGCAATCCCGATCGGCCGCGTCGCTCCACCTGCCGCGCCTCAGCGCGGCTTTAGCGTCAAGGTGTACTGCGTCGCCCCCGGCAGGAACGGCGAGGGGCGGCCTTGGACCCAGTCGTCGTGACCGGCGCCCCAGTACGGCGACAGCGGATGCCCGCTTTGCCCGCCGGGCATCTGGATGATGCCCTCGGCTTCGTGCCCCGGTGCCACCACCATGCGCTCGGAGGCGCCGAAGTCCTGGCGCTGCACGCGCGGCATGGCGACGTCGCCGGGCAGTTCGTCCGCAGGCATGCACAGCACCGGCTTGGCGAATTCGGGCAGGGCGCGCGCGAGCGGGTGACAGATCGCGGCGGTGTTGCGTTCGCCCCAGCGGCGCTGCGCCAGCGGTCCCTGTTTGGCGAGATCGTCGCGGACCTGGCGCGCGGCGTCCTCGAACAACGCGTCCCAGGAGGGATAGCGGCGCGGCAGCAGGTGCTGCGGCTGCTGGGTGACCAGCGGCCAGGCCACGCCTTCGAATTGCGGCAGTTCGGGCATCTCGAATTCGCGGCCCTGGCGCACGCGTGCGGGCGCGGTCAGGCCGTCGATCAAGCGATCGTGCACGGCCAGGCGCCAGGCGCGCACCAGCCGGTAGCTCACCGATTCGGGCACGGCGCGGCCTTCCCAATGCGTGGACGCCGCGGCCAGCTCCTTCATCGCGGGCGCATCCTTGGAGCGCGCCGCCTGCTCGCGCAGCAGCGTCCACCAGCGCGTCAGGAACACCGCGCGGTCGTCGAGCTGGATTCGCATCAGGTCGCGTTCGTCCAGGCGCGACTTGCTCATCAGGTCGTCGCGGATCTGCTGCGCGCGCGCGCCCAGGACCAGGCCGCCGTCGCCGATGCGCGCCAGTTCGGCGCCTTCGAGCGTGCGCGAGTTCGCCGTCCACAGACGCCCGCCGGGCGGATCGATCAGTTGCGGTGCGACGTCGCTGCGCAGGGTCCAGGGCGGGCAGGCCGCGTCGGCGGCCAGGGGCACCGCCGGCGTGCAGCCCGGCGCGCGCTGCGGAATCGGGCCGAGCAGGCGCCAGGCGATGCGGCCTTCGCGGTCGCCGACCAGCAGGTTCTGCACCGGCATCGCCACGTCCTGGGCATCGCGCATGGCCTCGTCCAGCGACTGCGCGCGAATCAGCTTGGCCAGGCCCAGATTGAGCCCGCCGGGCAGATGCGCCGACCAGCGCAGCGCCAGCGCGCTGCCGTCGGCGTTGTCGTGCATCAGCGGGCCCCAGGCGGTCTCGCGCACGCGCAGCACGCGCGCGGCTTCGCCTTTGACCTCGATGCGTTCTTCGTAGGTGCGCAGCCCGGCGCAGGCCTTGGGTGCGGGGCCGGCGCAGCCGGGCGCGATCGCCCAGTCCAGCCAGTCGCCGTAGCTGTTGGTGAAGCCCCAGGCGACATGACCGTTGCTGCCGACCACCAGCGCCGGCAGGCCGGGCAGGGTGAAGCCGCCGGCATCGATGCGGCCGCCGGGCACGCGCGCGTCGGCGTAGCGCAGGCGCGCGCGGAACCACAGATTGGGCGCGCGCAGGCCCAGGTGCATGTCGTCGGCGACGATCGCGCGGCCGTCGCGGGTACGGCTGCCGGCGACGGCGAAGTTGTTGCTGCCGACCTCGTTGCGACGCGGCACCTCCACCGGCGCTTCGTCGGCCGGTATCGGCATGCTGCGCAGGTCGATGGTGGCCGCATCGGGCAATTGCACATCGCCGTGCGGATTGCCGAACAGGGGCGCGTCCCAGCTGCTGCTGCCGTGGGTGAGCAATGCGTACAGGTTCGGCGACAGGGCCGGGCGCAGCTTCCACAGCGCGCGTTCGCGCACGTTGTCGGCATCCTGCAGGTCGAAGTACATCGCGTAGCCGACCAGGGCCGAGTCGGCCAGCTGCCAGCGCTGCGGTTGCGTCCGCAGCAGCAGATAGGGCCAGGGCCGCGCGCGCAGCGCGCCCAGGCCGTCGTTGACGCCGTCGGTGTAGGCCTGCAGCAGCGGGCGCTGCTCGCCGGCGAAACTGGACAGCTGTTGTTCGGTGCGCGCGCGCAGGCGATGCACGCGCCGGCGTTGATCCACCTCGACCGCGATCGGGCCGAACAACGCCGACAGCTCGCCGGCCGCGGTGCGGCGCAGCAGGTCCATCTCGAAGTAGCGTTCCTGCGCATGGATGTAGCCCAGCGCGCGGATCGCGTCGGTCTCGTTGGCGGCGTCGATGGTGACCACGCCCTGCGCGTCGCGCTGCACGCTCACCGGGGCCGACAGACCCTGCAGCGCCAGTTCGCCGTCCAGTTGCGGCAGGCTGCCGCGCAGCAGCCACCAGGCGCCCGCGCCCGCGATCAAACCCATTACCAGCAGCGCGAGCAGGCCGCGCTTGATCCAATGTGCCATGAGGTGCCCTCCGCGGCGCAGCTTAGCCGATTGGCCGCTCCGTCCAGGGGGCTGCGTTGGCCTTGGGCGAGCGGACCGGGCCGGCGGGAGCCCCGGACGCTTGCAAACCGTCCCGGCCTCAAGCAGGATCGAGCCATGGCCCGTCCCTTCGCCACCGTCCTGATCCGCAGCGCCGCCCTCCGCGGCCGCGCGGCCGTGGCCGCGGCGAACAATAACAATCGCAATAACGCCAGCCTCCCGCGGGCCGGCGATTAGCGCGCGCAACATACGCTCTTAATCGTCAACGAAGCCCGCGCCGAAAAGCGCGGGCTTTTTCGTTTCTGGGTTGTTTACTGATCGTTCGTCCTTGAACAAGAGCCCGGCCATCCATGGCCGGGGATTCAAAGAAAAGCAATTCAACCTCACTGGAGATTCCCCCGATGTGCTCGATCCTCGGCCTGTTCGACCTCCGACCCGGCGCCGACCTGAGACCGCTCAGGCCGCTGGCCCTGTCCCTGTCGGCACGCCAGCGCCACCGCGGGCCCGACTGGTCCGGCGTCAGCGTCGATCCGCGCGCGCTGCTGGTCCACGAGCGGCTGGCCATCGTCGATCCCACCGGCGGTTCGCAGCCGCTGCGTTCGGCCGACGGCGAGCTCGCGCTGGCGGTCAACGGCGAGATCTACAACCACCGCGAACTCGAGCAACAGCTGAGCGCGCCCTACGCGTTCCAGACCAAGTCCGACTGCGAGGTCATCAACGCGCTCTACCGCGAGGGCGGCGACCTGGGCGAGCTGCTGAACCGCCTCAACGGCATCTTCGCCTTCGCCCTGTGGGACGCGGCGCGCGGGCGTTACGTCATCGCGCGCGATCCCTTCGGCGTGTGCCCGCTGTACTGGGGGCACGACGCCGACGGCCGCCTGTGGGTGGCCTCGGAAATGAAGGTGCTGGCGCGCCTGTGCGACGACGTCGCCGCGTTCCCGCCCGGCCACTACTACGACAGCGAGGTCGGGGTGCCGGTGAAGTACTACCAGCGGCCGTGGCGCGACTACGAGGCCACGCGCGGCGTCGAGGTCAGCAAGGAAGAATTGCGCACCGCCTTCGAGCGCGCCGTGCATCGGCAGATGATGAGCGACGTGCCTTACGGCGTGCTGCTGTCGGGCGGCTTGGATTCATCGCTGGTGGCGGCTTGCGCGGCGCGGTTCGCGCGCCGTCGCATCGAAGAGGACGACCAGGCCGAGGCTTGGTGGCCACGCTTGCACTCGTTCGCGATCGGCCTGGCCGGTTCGCCCGATCTGGCCGCGGCCGAGATCGCGGCACAGGCGCTGGGCACCGTGCACCACGGCTTCACTTATACCTTCGAGGAAGGCCTGGACGTGCTGCCGGACGTGATCCAGCACATCGAAACCTACGACGTCACCACCATCCGCGCGTCCACGCCGATGTTCCTGCTGGCGCGGCGGATCAAGGCCATGGGCGTGAAGATGGTGCTGTCCGGCGAGGGCAGCGACGAGATCTTCGGCGGCTACCTCTACTTCCACAAGGCGCCGAACGCACGCGAGTTCCACGAAGAGCTGGTGCGCAAGCTCGACGCCCTGCACAGCTTCGACTGCCTGCGCGCGAACAAATCGATGATGGCCTGGGGTGTGGAGCCGCGGGTGCCGTTCCTGGACGTCGAGTTCCTGGAGGTGGCGATGCGCATGGACGCGCAGGCCAAGATGGCCGGCAAGGGCCGGATCGAGAAGGCGGTGCTGCGCGAGGCCTTCGAAGGCTATCTGCCCGATTCCATCCTGTGGCGGCAGAAGGAACAGTTCAGCGACGGCGTCGGCTACGGCTGGATCGACGGCCTCAAGGCGCATGCCGAAGCCCAGGTCAGCGACCGCGACCTGGCCGCGGCGCCGAGTCGCTTCCCGATCAACCCGCCGCAGACCAAGGAGGCCTATTACTACCGCTCGATCTTCGAGCGCCATTTCCCGGGTACGGCCTGTGCCGAGACGGTGCCGGGCGGCAAATCGATCGCCTGTTCCTCGCCGGCCGCGATCGCCTGGGACGCGGCCTTCGCCAATGCCGCCGACCCGTCGGGGCGCGCGGTCGCCGGCGTGCATCAAGCGGCCTTGGTCTGAGCCTGCCGTACGACGGAACGGGCGCGGCATTGGCCGCGCCCGTGCGCGACGGGTCGCAGCGGCGCCAACGCCGCCGCGATGCGGTCGTCAGAAGCCGCAGCCGACCCAGGTGCGGGTCAGGGTCTTGGTCTCGCTGCTGCCGCCGGGGCAGCCGACGTTGATGGTGGCGGTGCCCTTGAGTTCGCAGCCGGCGCCGATCCAGGTCCAGTAGCTCGCGATCGGCGCCTGCGAGGGATAGGAGCCGTTGCCGCTAACGGTTTCGCTGTGGCTGTCCCAGGTCGGGTGCGCGCTGTCGCGATGCGAGCTCACTACGTACGCGGAGTACCAGCGCGGCGGTTCCGGCGGCGGGCTGAAGCCGTCGGCCGGGTTGAGGTCGGCGCTGGCGGCGACGCTGACATCGACGCCGCCTTCGGCGAAGTCCAGGTCCAGGCTCACCAGATACTTGCCGTTGCAGACGAGGATATCGCTGCTCGCATCCGGCGGCGGCGTGGCGCCGGCGGCCAGGGGCAGGGCGAGTAGGGATGCGGCGACAATCGCGGCGGAAACGCGGGTGCGGTGCTGATTCATGCGGCTGATCCTTAGCGTGGTATGGGTAGCGTCGGCGACAGCGAATCTTCTTGTCCGGCGCTCCTGTGCCGGACGCCGTCGCCGGCCGTGGCGACGCGCGCATCGCGGCGCGCATCGCGATCGAGTCTAGCGTTCCAGAGCGACGCGACGTGCGCGATTTGCGGTCGTCCAGCAGTTTCCAACCGGGCGACGCCATCGGCGCCGACGTTGGGTTGTTGCGCGCGCGGCACAAGGTTTTCGCCGCGTGCCCATTCGCACGCGAACTGCGCAACGAATGCGCTGGAGTATGATCGCGCACACCCCAATTCCGGATGCGCGCATGGACAGACGCCGATTCATCGCGGTAAGCGGTTTGACGGCGGTCTCGCCCGTGCTCGCGCAAGCGGCGGCCGCGCCGGCCGCGGCCGGCGACGCCGACGCGGACTTGTTCAAACACATCAATTTCTACGACGACGGCCTGGGTCTGAGTTCGCGCGAGTACGCGGTGCTGCTGGAGCGCATGAGCGCCGGCGCCGGTATCGAGGCCGATAACTATTCCAACGGCGGCATCGTCGCCGAGCTGGAAGCCCGCTTCGCCAAGAAACTGGGCAAGCAGGCGGCGATGTTCGTGCCCACCGGTACGCTGGCCAACCACATCGCGCTGCGCAAGCTGGCCGGCGCCGACCGGCGCGTGCTGGTGCAGGCCGAAAGCCATTTCTACAACGACAGCGGCGACTGCGGCGAGATCCTCAGCGGGCTCAACCTGGTGCCGCTGGCGCCGGGGCGCAGCACCATCACCGTCGACGAGGCGCGCGACTGGGTCGGGCGTTCCGCCGGCGGGCGCGTGCCGATGAAGATCGGCGTCGTCTCGATCGAGTCGCCGGTGCGGCGCCGCGATCACGAGATGGCCGATTACGACGAGTTGGTGCGTCTGAGCGCCTATGCGCGCGGCGAGGGCATTCGTCTGCATCTGGACGGCGCGCGGCTGTTCAATCTGCCGTACCACTCGGGGCGCAGCCTGCAGGAACACGCGGCCTTGTTCGATACCGTGTTCGTGTCGCTGTGGAAGCACTTCAACGGCATGTCGGGGGCCATCCTGGCGGGCGACTCGGCCTTCATCGACGGCCTGTATCACACCCGGCGCATGTTCGGCGGCTCCCTGCCGCAGGCCTGGCCGGCGGTCGCGGTGGCCGCGCAGTACGTGGACCGTTACGAGACCGACTACGCGCAGGCCTGGCAGCTCACCGATCGCTTGTTGGCCTTGCTCGCGCAGGATCGTCGCTTCAAATCGCGCAAGCTGCCCGCGGGCACCAGCCGCTATTTCCTGGCGGTGTCCGGCGACCCCCAGGCCTTCCGCGAGCGCGCCAAGCAGCGCGGTCTGTTGTTGCCCCGGCCGCATCCGCAAACCGGCGAGTTCGCGATGCAGGTCAATCCCAGCGTGCTGCGCTCCAACGCCGAGGCGATCGCACAGGGCTTGATCGAAGCCGCGAAGGCCTGAGCCATCGCGTTCGCATACGAAACGGGCGCCGCATCGGCGGCGCCCGTTCGTGGCGACGGCTCAAGCGCGTTTAAAGACCGCAGCCGACCCAGATGCGTTCCAGGGTCTTGTACTCCCACTGACCGCTAGGGCAATGCACGCTGACCACGGCGTTGCCGGCCAGTTCGCAGGTCGCGGAGCGGAACGCCATCTTGGTCGCGCTGGCCGGCGAGGTCGGGTAGGACGAGACGCCTTCCAGGTTCTGGTCGTTGGTGGACCAGGCCGAGCCCGCGTCCGGACGGTGCGAAGCCGCGGCGTAGACCGCGTAATACGGCGGCGCGGGCGGAAAGGGACCGACCGGTGAGCTGACCACCTTGGCCTTGGCGGCCACGGTAGCGGTGGTGCCGGTGTTGCCGAAGTCCAGCGACATTTCGGCGAAGTAGCCGCCGTTGCAGATCGGGATTCGCGCGGTGGCGTCCGGCGGCGGCGTCGCCGCGGCGGTCAGGGGCAGCAACAGGGCCGCGGCGATCAGGGCGAGGCGAGAGTGGGAATGCTTCATGGACGCAGATCCTTGCGTTCTTAGGTGGGTAATGCCGGCAGCGGCCGTTCCTGACCGAAGCGTCCGAAGGAGCGCTGCGGCGGGACCTTCGCATGCGCGTCGGTGGCCGTCGCCGGCGGCAAAGACGGCCGCATGGCCGTCGTGCCTAGTGTCGGATCTTCAGGCGTCGTCGTGGCCGTCGTTCATGCCACGATTCCGGCGCTTCGTCGCATCGCGCGCGCGGCGCGGCATCGGGCCAATCGAGAGTTGCGTCAGGCCAAGCGAGGGGCGCGGGCGCCGCCGGCCGCCCACGGCGAGGCGGCCTCGGGCCTCAGTTGCGCTCTAGCGCGTAAACCACCGTGTCCAACGCGGTCACGCCGTCGGCGATGAAGGCCGGTTGCTGGGCGAGGATGTCGCGGCGTTCCAGCGTGCGTAGCCGCCAGTCCGGCGCATACAGGCGGTAGACCTCCTGCTCTACGACCGAGAACGGCGGGCCCTGCTTCTCGTGCTGCGGATACTCCAGCGTGATCAACAGGCCGCGGCAGCCCGAGGGCAGGCGAGGGTAGAGCTCGCCCGCGTAGCGCTCCCGCAGCGGCGTCGGCAGGGCGATCAAGGCGGCGCGGTCGAACACCGCCGCGCAATCGGACAGCAGTGCGGCGTCCAGCGCGAAGGCGTCGCCGCAGATCAGTTCGATCGCGCCGGCGCGGTAGTGGCGGCCGTAGCGCGACATCTCCACCTCGGGCGTCAGGCCGTGCTCGGCGAAGAACTCTTCGACCGCGATCCGAGACAGCTCGACGCCGAGCACGCGATGGCCCTGCGACGCGAACCAGGCCATGTCCAGGGTTTTGCCGGCCAGCGGCACGAACACCCGGCTGTCCGGCGCCAGCCCCAGCGACGGCCAATGCTTGAGCAGCAGCGGCGACGGACGGTCCTGGTGGAAACCGATCTGTCGCTCGCGCCAGCGCTGTTGCCAGAATTCCGCGTTCATGCCGCTGCGCTCACTCGACCGACAGGCCTTCGACCTTCTGCCATCCGCGCGGCAGCAGGCCGCCGCGGGTCGCGCGCGCACCGACGTAGGCGTCCAGGTCCTTCCACGACAGGCTCATGGTGCGCGTGCCCGAGCGCACGCTGAGCGTCGTGCCCGGCGCGACCACCGCCACCGCGACCACGCGCTCGGTGCCGAGCTTGGCCTTGGGGATGTCGATGATCTTGTTGCCTTTGCCCTTGTCCAGCTCAGGCAGCTCCGAGACCGGGAACGCGAGCAGGTGGCCGACGTTGGTCACCGCGACCACCCGGTCGGCCTCGACCGTGCCGACCGCGGCCGGCTGCAGGACCTTGGCGTTCGGAGTCAGCGACAGCATGGCCTTGCCGGCCTTGTTGCGGCCGGTGAGGTTTTCGAAACGGGTCACGAAGCCGTAGCCATGGCTGGACGCGAGCACGAAACGGCTGTCGTTGTCGCCGCTGGCCAGGGCCTGGAACGAAGCGCCGGCCGCGGGCGAGAAGCGCCCGGTCAGCGGCTCGCCGTTGCCGCGCGCCGAGGGCAGGCCATGGACCACGGTCGAGTAGGCGCGTCCGGTCGAATCCAGGAACGCGACCTGTTGCGTGCTGCGGCTTTTGGCCGAACCCAGCAGGCCGTCGCCGTCGCGATAGCTCAGGGTGGCCGCGTCGATGTCGTGGCCCTTGGCCGCGCGCACCCAGCCCTTCTCGCTGAGCACCACGGTCATCGGCTCGCTCGCCACCAGCTCGGTTTCCGACAAGGCCTGGGCGGCGTCGCGCGAGACCAGCGGCGAGCGGCGCGCATCGCCGAACTTCTTGGCGTCGGCCAGCAGCTCGTCCTTGACCAGCTTCTTGAGCTTGGCCTTGCTGCCCAGGGTGGCGATCAGCTGCTCGCGTTCCTTGGCCAGCTCGGTCTGCTCGCCGCGGATCTTCATTTCCTCCAGGCGCGCGAGCTGGCGCAGCTTGGTTTCCAGGATGTAGTCGGTCTGGTCCTCACTGAGCCCGAAGCGCTCCATCAGCACCGGACGCGGTTCGTCCTCGCTGCGGATGATGCGGATCACTTCGTCCAGGTTGAGGAACGCGATCAGCAAACCTTCCAACAGGTGCAGGCGGCGCTCGACCTTTTCCAGACGATGGGTGAGGCGGCGGGTCACCGTGTCGGTGCGGAACACCAGCCACTCGCTGAGCAGCGTCTTCAGGCCCTTGACCTGCGGACGGCCGTCCAGGCCGATCACGTTGATGTTGACGCGGTAGCTCTTTTCCAGGTCGGTGGTCGCGAACAGGTGGCCCATCAGCTGTTCGGCATCGACGCGGTTGGAGCGCGGCACCAGCACGATCCGGGTCGGATTGGCGTGGTCGGATTCGTCGCGCAGGTCTTCCAGCCAAGGCAGCTTCTTGGCGCGCATCTGCTGGGCGATCTGTTCGATGATCTTGCCCGGCGAGGCCTGGTAGGGCAGCGCGGTGATCACGAAGTTCTGCGCTTCCTTCACCCAGGTGGCGCGCGCGCGCACGCTGCCCAGGCCGGTTTCGTACATCGCGATCAGGTCGGCGCGCGGGGTGATGATCTCGGCGGTGGTCGGATAGTCCGGCCCCAGCACGTGCTCGCACAGGTCGCGGGTGGTCGCGTCCGGGTCGTCGAGCAGGCGCACGCAGGCGCTGACGACTTCGTTGAGGTTGTGCGGCGGCACGTCGGTGGCCATGCCGACCGCGATGCCGGTGGTGCCGTTGAGCAACAGATGCGGCAGGCGCGCGGGCATCCAGGTCGGCTCTTCCAGGGTGCCGTCGAAGTTCGGCACCCAATCGACCGTGCCGTGGCCGAGCTCGCCCAGCAGCACTTCGGCGATCGGGGTCAGCTTGGACTCGGTGTAGCGCATCGCCGCGAACGACTTGGGATCGTCGCTGGAACCGAAGTTGCCCTGGCCCTCGACCAGCGGGTAACGGTACGAGAACGGCTGGGCCATGAGGACCATGGCCTCGTAGCAAGCGCTGTCGCCGTGCGGATGGTACTTACCGATCACGTCGCCGACGGTGCGTGCGGACTTCTTGGGCTTGGCGCCGGCGTTGAGGCCGAGCTCGCTCATCGAATAGATGATGCGGCGCTGGACCGGCTTGAGGCCGTCGCCGAGGAAGGGCAGGGCGCGGTCGAGCACCACGTACATCGAATAATCGAGGTAGGCGCGCTCGGCGTACTCGCGCAGCGGGATCTGTTCGAAGCCGTGGAACACCGGACGTACGGAATCAGTCATGGAACGCAATCAACTCGCTAAGGCGTGACCTCACGATTCTACTCGTCGCCGTACTGAGCCGTGGCTGCGATTTCGCCTGGTCCGCACGCGCGGTGCCGTAACCTGCGCGGCGCGGTGTAGGGGGGCTGTGCCCAGCCCCGGCCGAGCGCCGGCCTTGCCGATTTCGGCGTTGAGCCGGCGTTGTGACAAAACCGTTGACAGCCGCCTCACCGCAACGCAACATACGCCTCCTCGCAGCGCCAACGGCGTTGCGATAGGCCCAGGTGGCGGAATTGGTAGACGCACTAGTTTCAGGTACTAGCGGGTAAAACCGTGGAGGTTCGAGTCCTCTCCTGGGCACCACTATTCAGAAAAACCCCTGAGAAATCAGGGGTTTTTCGTTTTCAGGGCCCGGCGCGCACCGGCGCATGGATAGCGCACTTGGTCTTAGTTGCGCAGCGCGGCGCCCCGCAGCGGCGACAGCGCGGTGCCGCGCAGTGGCCCCCGGCGAACAGCCGGCCGGACCGCCCTCGATCGAGCGCACCACGAACGCGACCACCGGGTCGCCCAGGCCGATCGGGCGCAGGAACGACTCGCCGCTGCAATTGGCGTGGCGGCCGCCTCGTGGTAGCCGCCCGGTCACCACTGTCGGTCCCGGCGACGGCGGCTTGATCTGCGTCGACAGACGGCGCCGACGACATCCAACACCGCGGCGACGATCTCGCCGACGACGGGACACCACCCACAGCGCTTCCAGTATCGCCACGGCGTCGACGCGGGCGGCTTCGAATATCTGCCGCGCGAGCCCGCTTGCAGAACCCGGCGGGCGGCCAGGCAGTGGCCCCTGCATCTGCTCAGGGAATTAGCTGCGGATGCTTGCGACGGTCTCGCCGACGGACCTGCGGATTTCCTTGAAACGTTCCCCGACCTGCCGGCGGATCATTGCCATGGCCGTTACTGCCGCTGAGTGCTCCAAGGCGGGGAACGCCGCGCGCGCAGCGCGTCGGCCCGCAGCATGCTGGCGCCCGTGCCTGCCCGCCGGCGGCGACCGGCGCTATCCTGTGGGCAGTGGAACGGGGCTGCCTGCGGCTTCGAGGCGCGCGACAGCCACAAGGAGAACGGAATGTTCGATCGAAGCGTCCGGCGCAAGGCCTGGACGATGCTGTGCCTGGCCGGCTTGGCCTTGTCGGGCGGGGCTTGCTCGGCGCAGCACAAGCGACCGACGACGAAAGCGGCCGCGACGGACGCCGGCGCCGATGCGTTCGCCGGCGACTGGGGTTTCAGCACCCGCTGCTACAAGGGCCACTATGTCGGCATCACGCTCACGCGCGATGGCGATGGCTATACCGGGACCTGGAGCGACGGCACCGACATCTGGGGCTCGGACGGCAGTTTTCGCGGCGCGCAAAAGGACGGCAAGCTGGAAGTAGATGCTTGCACGACGACCGAGCAGCGCGGCGGCTACGCGCGCTGTCCGGCCTATACGCCCAACACCGCTTATTTCGTTCGCAGCGGCGAGCGATTGGTGTGGTATCGCCGGGAAGGCGAAATGGTCGACGAATATCTCACCCTAGATCGTCAGCCGGCCGATCAGGTGCCGGTCACCGATTCGGAAGAAGTCTGCGATGAGTGAGCCCAGGAGGGGCGCCCATGACCGACAACAACCAGCAGCCTGCCGCGCGCCGCGGTCTGACCGATAACGAGATCCGCGCCACCATCTATTTCGCGGTCGGCGTGACCTCCGAAAGCGGCGAGAATCCCTTCCGGCTCGCGGTGGCGGGCGATAACCCGCGCACTCCCCGGATCGAGGTGGCCGCCAACAGCGGCTACACCTTCGGTACCGTGCAGATCGATCTGGGCCAGCACTATCAACCCAACGTTCGCGGCGGCGAGAACGTGCCTGCGGACCTGGTCAACGCCTACCAGGCCTGGGCGCGCCAGAGTCGGCAGGCGGCGGTCCTGACCCCGGCAGAAGCCGCGGAGGCGATCTCCGATCTGGGCCGGCAAGGGCATGAGATCAATCGGCAGGGCGGTACCGATCTCGACCCCGACGTGCGCAGGCGCCTGAACGGCTTTCTGGCCTCCGACGCCGGCGTGACCTGGGGCCACAACCGCGACGTGGCCCAGGTCGAGAAGCTCATGGACAACGCGATCGAGCCGATGCGACGCAGCCAGCTCTACCGCAACGCCTCGGAGGACGATCAGGTCCGTCTGGTCGCCATGGTCGCCAAGGTCTACAACCAGAACGAAAACGAGGCCGGCCCGATCCTCAACACGATCGCGCGCGGCGGTTATCGCGGTGTCGACCAGGTCAGCAACGCGATCGGCGCCATCAGTTCCTCGCGCACCGATTATCTGGAGGAGGGGCGCGACAAGGCCTTGCAAGGCGCACGCGTGGTCAACGCGCTGCGCAATTCGCACCCCGGCAATCCCCTGCACGCGGCTTGGGACAACGTGCTGGACAATCCGTTGGTCCGCCCCAACCGGCTGGACCGGGATCCTCAGCACCCGAATCTGCCCGGCGAGTACGGTACGGTGCGGCGCCTGTTCGCCAACTACCAGCAGGCGCTGCCTTTCATCGATGCCTTGGATCGCGGCGGCTCTTATCAGCAGGCCCAGTTGAGTCGCGAGCAGCCCGGGCGTTTCGTCAGCAACGGCGTGTACGCGTCCGGCAACAATTTCGTGACCTGGGATACCCGCGGCAACGGGCACGCCTACTTGAACGGCGGTTGGAGCGCGATCGATCGCGACGATTTGCAGCGCGTCAATCGCGGTAACGGCGTGATCGATCTCAACATGGACCGGGGCGGCGGGCCCAAGTGCCTGTTGACCGTCGATCCGCGGATGCCCGCGCTGCGCCCCGGCCAGCGGCGCGCGGACCTGTCCCTGGACGGCGACGGCGCGCCGGGCGTCGGGCACGTCGAACAGGCCGCGCTCGGCCGGATAAACGGTGTGCTTGCGGCCGACGGGCGCTGGACCCCGGAGCAGTGCGACAACATCTCCGCGCAGCTGCTGTGCCGGCATCGCCTCGACTCTCCAGGTCTGGCGCTGGAACGGGTCGCGATCGGCCACCCCACCGCGACCGGTGAGGTGCATGTGTTCGCCATGCATTCGACGTCGGGCGAGCGCGGTCCGCACTTCTACAGCCACGTCGAGGCCGGCCAGGCCGCGCGCGTGCCCGCCAGCCAAAGCTATGAGCAGCTGGCGCAGATCGGCGCGCAGCAAAGCCAACAGCAGAGCCAGCAACAGACCCAGGGCCAGGGCGGCCAGGACGCGCCCTCGCGCGGCGGGCATCGCATGGGTTGATCCCGCCCTGAGGCGCGACGTCGTCGGACGCGCCCGACGACGCCGCTTTCATGGCGATGTGCGACCATGCCGCGATGAGTAAGAAGACCCCGGCCGGGGGCAAGCCCGGCACACCCACCCGCGCGAACAGCGCGAAGGCCGGCAGCAAGCCGGCGAAAGGCAAGCCCGGCGCAGGTAAGCCCGGGGGCGGCAAGAAGAGCGCCGCACCGCGACCGCCCTGGCTGCCCGACACCCTGCAACACGGCCCACCCGGCAAGGGCGGCAAGCGCGGCAAGGGCGATGCGGCCCCGGCCTCCGCGCCGCGCGCGCGCGGCGCCGCGCCGGCCTACAACGATCCCTACGCCGAACGCGAAGCCAGCCGTTACGAGCAGCCCATCGCCAGCCGCGAAGCCATCCTGCAGCTGTTGGCGGGCGCCGACGGCCCGATGCGCGCCGAGGCGCTGGCCGAGACCCTGGGCCTGAGCGCGCCGGACCGTTTCGACGCGCTCGGCAAGCGCCTGGCTGCGATGCTGCGCGAAGGCCAACTGCTGCAGAACCGCAAAGGCGAATTCGCGCCCGCCGCGCGCATGGACCTGATCCCGGGCGTGGTGATCGCCAATCCCGACGGCTTCGGTTTCCTGCGTCCGGAAGCCGGCGGCGGCGACGATCTGTTCCTGCCGCCGTTCGAGATGCGCAAGGCCATGCACGGCGACCGCGTGCTCGCCAGCGTCACCGGCGTCGACCGCCGCGGCCGCCGCGAAGGCGCGATCGTGGAAGTGCTGGAGCGCCGCCTCAACCGCCTGATCGGTCGCTACACGGTCGAATCCGGCATCAGCTATGTGGTGCCCGACGACCGCCGCATCCAGCGCAACGTGCAGATTCCGCCGGACTCGCGCCTGGAGGCACAGAACGGCCAGTTGGTGGTCTGCGAGCTGGTGCAGGCGCCGGACGCCAAGCGCCCGCCGATCGGCCGCGTACTGACGGTGCTGGGCGAACGCCTGACTGCGTCGCTGGCGGTGCAGGCGGCGATCCACGGCCACGAGCTGCCGCACGAGTTCCCGCAGCCGGTGCTGGACGAGGCCGCCGCGGTGCCCTTGACCGTGCCGCCGGCGGTGGCCGCGCAGCGCGTCGATCTGCGCGCGACGCCGTTGGTCACCATCGACGGCGAGGACGCCAAGGACTTCGACGACGCGGTCTATTGCGAGCCCAACCGCGACGGCTTCCGTCTGGTGGTCGCGATCGCCGACGTCTCGCATTACGTAAGTCCGGGCACGCCGCTGGACGAAGAAGCGATCCGCCGCGCGACCTCGGTCTACTTCCCGGGTTTCGTGGTGCCGATGCTGCCGGAGACGCTGTCCAACGGCATCTGCTCGCTCAAGCCCAAGGTCGATCGCCTGTGCTTCGTCTGCGACATGCAGATCGACCGCGAAGGCCTGGTCGCGCATTCGAAGTTCTACGAAGCGGTGATGAACTCGCACGCGCGCCTGACCTACACCCAGGTCTGGAACGCGGTGGGCGAGGGCGTCGAGCCGGAAGCGCGCGAGGAGGCGCTGGGCCAGATCGGGTCGCTGCTGCCGAACATCCAGCGCCTGCACCAGCTCTACCAGGTCCTGTCCAAGGCGCGCCAGCGTCGCGGCGCGATCGAGTTCGAATCCAGCGAAGTGCGTTTCGTGCTGGACCAGCGCGGCGAAGTCGTGCAGGCCGGCATGCTCCAGCGCAACGACGCGCACAAGCTGATCGAGGAATGCATGATCGCGGCCAATGTCGAGGCCGCGAAGTACCTGATCGGCGCGCAGGTGCCGGCGCCGTACCGTAACCACGAGCGCCCGCCGGAGCAGAAGTACGCCGATCTGCAGGAGTTCCTCAAGGAGTTCAAGCTGCGCATGCCGCCGTGGCCGCAGGTGCAGCCGCGCGACTTCACCGAGCTGCTGAAGAAGGTGCGCGAGCGCCCCGACGCGGCCCTGATCGAGTCGGTGCTGCTGCGCAGCCAGAGCCTGGCGGTGTACGCGCCCGGCAACCTGGGTCACTTCGGCCTGGCCCTGGAGGCGTACGCGCATTTCACCTCGCCGATTCGCCGCTATCCCGATCTGCTGGTGCACCGCGCGATCAAGTACGCGCTGACCGGCGCGCGCCCGGACCAGTTCCTGTACTCGCCGCGCGAGATGGCGGCGCTGGCGCTGCAGTGCTCCGAGCGCGAGCGCCGCGCCGACGAAGCCGAGCGCGAGGTCGACGAGCGTTACCGCGCGGCCTGGATGGAGCAGCACGTCGGCGGTGAGTTCGAGGGCACCATCAGCGGCGTGACCAGCTTCGGCCTGTTCGTCGAGCTCGACGAATCCAAGGTCAACGGCCTGATCCACGTCACCCAGTTGCCGCACGACTATTACCACTTCGATCCGATCCGCAAGACGCTGCAGGGCGAGCGCACCGCGCGCGAGTTCCGTCTCGGCGACCGGGTCTCGATCGTGGTGATGAAGGCCAGCGTCGAGGACCGCAAGATCGACTTCAAGCTGGTCGAGGACCGCGGCGCCAAGCCGCTGCCGCCGCGCGGCCAGCCGGCCAAGCGCAGCAAGCAGAAGTACTGAGCGGTAGCCTTCGCCCCCCCGTTGTCGACGGGGGGCGAGCGCCCAGCTCAGTCTCGATGCGGGTGCTGAAGGCGGGGCGCCGGGGATTTGCTGTTCGCGGGGCCAGAGCAAAAGCAATTCCCCCGTAGCCCCCTTTTTCGAGGGGGGAACCTCGCGCGGCGGGGGAGGAAGCGCCGCAAACGGGCCTCCCGCGCCCCGCTGGCTTAGAATCTCCCCCCTCGTCCTCCCGCCGCCCGGCCCGTGCCGGCCGGCGTTGCTCCCGTCTACGGAACCCCCATGAGCCAGAAACAATGGATCGCCGGCATCAACGCAGTCTCGGCGGCGATCGAGCACGACGCCGATAACGTGCGCGAGGTGCTGATCGAAGCCGGCGCCAAGAACCCGCGCCTGGCCGAGATCGAAAGCAATGCCCGCCGCGTCGGCATCGACGTGCGCAAGGTCGCCAGCCAGGCCGTGGACGGCGTCGCCGGCGGCCTGCGCCACCAGGGCGTGGTTGCGCGCTACGCCGCCGCCAAGACCTGGAGCGAGAACGAGCTGCAGGGCCTGATCGAAGCCGCGCAGGGCCGTGCCCTGGTGCTGGTGCTGGACGGCGTGCAGGACCCGCACAACCTCGGCGCCTGCCTGCGCAGCGCGGCCGCGGCCGGCGTGACCGTGGTGGTGATCCCCAAGGACCGCGCGGTGCAGATCAACGCCACCGTGCGCAAGACCTCGGCCGGCGCCGCCGACAGCGTGCCGATCATTCCGGTCACCAACCTGGCGCGCTCGCTGCGCGAGCTGCAGGAGCTGGGCGTGTGGCTATACGGCCTGGCCGGCGAGGCCGAGGCCTCGTTCTACGACATCGATCTGCGCGGCAACGTCGGCCTGGTGCTGGGCGGCGAATCCGACGGCCTGCGCCGCCTGACCCGCGAGAACTGCGACCAACTGGTCAAGATCCCGATGCCGGGCGGCGCCGACGGCGTCTCCGTCGAGAGCCTGAACGTATCCGTAGCCACGGGCGTGACCCTGTTCGAAGCGGTGCGCCAGCGCCTGGCGCCCGTGAAATAATCCACGGGCAAGCAGGAAGCGGGGACGACCCCGCCTCTCCAGTCGCCCGGGGACGGCCCCATCGCGAAGGAGACCTGTCATGCCTTGGATCATTCTCGTACTCGCCGGCCTGTTCGAGGTCGGCTGGGCCATCGGCCTCAAATACACCGACGGTTTCAGCAAGCTCTGGCCCACCGTGGGCACGGTCGCCGCGATGGCGATCAGTCTGGGCCTGCTCGGCATCGCCATGAAGACGCTGCCGGTCGGCACCGCCTATGCGATCTGGGTGGGCGTGGGCGCTGTCGGCACCGTCATCCTCGGCATCGTGCTGTTCCACGAGCCCGTGAACGCGCTGCGCGTGATCAGCGTGCTGCTGATCGTGGCCGGCCTGGTCGGCTTGAAGCTCGCCACTCCCTGAGATTCGTAGCGGCGGCGCCTTGTCCGCCTGCGCGAGCTGCGCACGTTGCACAAGGCCCTGTCCCGGCAAGGGCTGCATTCCGAACAACCGGCGCTGCGATCCCATACAGTGACCGCGGCACCTGCGGCGGCGGCTGCGAACAAGCCGCCGCTGCGTCCATGTTCGAAGCATCAATCGAGCAGGGCGACGTTCGCTGCGGCCGTCCGCGCAGGGTCGGCGATGATTTGGATCGCGACGATGCGGTCCTCGACCACCATGAAGGCGAAGGCGACGCGCGGGGTGCCGTCAGGGGCCCAGGCCTAGTCTGCGGTTCGCGAGATTGGTGCCGCGCTGGCACCGATCTCGCGCGGACCGACGAGCGCTTGTGGTCGCTAGGCTCAGTTCAGACCGTAGCGCTCGACCACATGCAGTACGGCGGCGTCGTATTGCCACAGGGTGGTGGTGCGATCAACGTCGGCCAGGGGCAGGGCGGTCAGTTGCTCGCCCCAGCGCACCATTGTGGCGAGGTCCAGGTGTCGCTTGAGCGCCGCCCGCAGGGCTTGGGCCTGCGGTTCGGGAAAGAAGGCGAACTGCGGCGCATCAGGCTCAAGTTTGCGAGAGGGATCGCTGCCGTCGTGCAAGAAGGACCAATTCCAGTCGATATCCAGATGCTGCGGGTTTTCCAGACGATCGGGCTGCCCGGCATCTAGCACCAAGGTGCTGGCACCCGCGAGCCAGACCACAAAGACGCAACGCCAAGCCGCGTCGTCGATGGCGAGCACCGATGCGAGCCAGCCGTCGACGGCTTCGGCGTCCAGGTATCGCAGCACCAAGCAACAGGCCGCCGAGAAGGCACCATGGGCTTCGAGCCCGTAATAGGTGTTGGACAGCGGCTGCAACAGCCCGTCGCTGCCGCCTGCGTGACCATCGCTCCAGCACGACGGCGCCATCAACCTGCGACCCAAGGTGTCGAGCAGGTCCATGCGGAAGCGAGGCGGGAACTCGGGCAGGGCCGGGTCCAGGCAATGCACGAACACCGCGCTGACCAGCAGCTCGTAGACATCGCGATCTTCGGTGCGCTCGAGTACGCGCGGCGGCAGGAACTCGAACCACTCGCTCCATTCGTCGATGTGGCCGAAAGCCTTCGGCCCGGTCGTCAGCGCCTCCAGTGCGTCCCGCAATTCGCGACTGGGCCAGTCCTGCGGATCGGATTGCATCAGACCGGTGTACATCTCCCGCTCGCTACCCATGAACCAGGCCTCGCCCATCGGCTCTTTCGGCGGCGGCCTGCGTTCGCGCAAGCGCTTTAGCGCTTCGGCGTCGGGGCCCTGGCCGGGCGTCCAAAGATAGGGTCGGGCTGCGACAGGCATGCGGCGCGGCTTGCGGGTCTATGCGAGCGGTTCAGGACGCGCCGCCGCGCGACTCAGTTGCGCGGCCACGCATTGACCACCTTGCAGAACAGCTGCGCGGTGCGTTCGGCGTCGTAGACCGCCGAATGCGCTTCCTCGGCGTTCCACTCGAAGCCTGCGGCCTGGACCGCGCGTGCGAGCACGGTCTGACCGTAGGCCAGACCGCCCAGGGTCACGGTGTCGAACACGCTGAAAGGGTGGAAGGGATTGCGCTTGTGGCCGCTGCGCGCGACCGCGGCGTTGAGGAAATTGAGGTCGAAATGGGCGTTGTGGCCGACCAGGATCGCGCGCTGGCAGGCGTGGCGCTTGATCGCCTCGCGCACCGGCGCGAACACGTTTTCGAGCGCGACCCGCTCGGGCTTGGCGTCGCGGAACGGGTGGTCGATGTCGATGCCGGTGACCTCCAGCGACTTGGGGTCGATCTCGGTCCCCAGCGCCGGCACCACGTGCGCGCTGAAGGTGGTGCCGGGGTACAGCAGGCCTTGGTCGTCCAGTTCCAGGGGCACCACGGCGATCTCGAGCAGGGCGTGGCGGTTCCAGTCGAAACCGCCGGTTTCCACGTCCACCACGACCGGTAGGAAGCCGCGGAAACGGTTGCACAGGCGGGGCGGAGTGGGGGCGGTTTGGGGGGCGAGGCCGGCGTCGATCATGCGGAAAGCCTAGCAGACGGCGGTGACGGGGCTGCTGCGGTGCCCGCGCCCCGCCGCCTCTCGCAAGCGGGAAGAGGCCGGCGGGGCGGGGCGTTAACGCGTGCGCGGACGCAGCCGGCTAGCCGTCAGCAGGACGAGGCCGACCGCGGCCAGAACCAGGCCCGGCAGGGGCAGCAGCATCGCCGCGACCGTGCCGAACAGCAGCAGGCCGGCGCCCCAACCCAGGGCGTCGTTGCGCGCCTGCGCCGGCGCGACGGGCAGCGCGCGCTCGATCAGCGCATCGACGCTGAGGCGACCCGGGCCGCGCAGGATCAGGGGCCACAGCATCGCCAGGAACAGCAGCGGCAGTTTGTAGTTGCCGGCGCCCTGGTCGGTGATCGCGTAGCCCTGGGCGAGCTGGCTCAGGCCCATCCAGTCCTGCGGCCAATGCACAGCCGCGATCGCGACTACGGTCAGCACGAACAGGGCGGCGGCGAAGAAGCGCGTGCCCAGGCCGATCAGCAGGGCGATGCCGCCCAGCAGTTCGAACCAGGTCGCCAGGGACCAGCTCAAGTCGGCGGGAATACGGTCGAACGGAAACGGGAACGCGGCCATGACCTCGGCGAACCAGTTCTGCCCCTGCAGTTTCTCGCGTCCGGATTCGTAGAACTCCCAGGCCAGGACCAGGCGCAGGCCCAGCGGGGCGGTCCAGGCGCCCAGGCCTTCTAGGCGATCGCGCAGCGCATGGGCGCAGCGGGAGAGGAATGGCATGGCGTGCTCCGGCAGGCAACGCGCTGGTACCGCCAGCGCTTTCCCTACAGAGGCGCCGATCAGGCCGAACGGTTCGCGAGCACGCCAGGGACCACGCCGCTGGCGCGCATCTGCTCGAGCAAGGCGCGGCCCTGGGCGACGAAGGCGTCGATGTCGTCGCTGCCGGCCTCGGCGGCGAGCGCGCGCAACTGCTCGCGGCCGCTGAGTTCGGGCGCTTCGCCCAAGCGCTCGACCAGGCGATAGGCCAGCGGACTGAGTTCGGAGAACCGCACCTCGCCGTCGGCCTCGCGCCGCAACAGCAGCAGGGTCGGTTGCGGTGGCGGCGCTTCGGGCTGGAATGCGGGGCCGATGCGGTGCACCGGCCAGGCGTAGGCCAGCGGCCAGGCCAGCGGCGACAGCACCGGCACGCCGTCGAGCAGATCGGCCTGAGGGTCGATCGTGGACGCATCCAGGCCGGCGTCGGACAGCTGCAGGGCCAGCTCGACCCATTCGTAATGCGCCAGCTCGGTCAGGAACGCGGGGGCGAGGTCCTCGCGATCCTCGAGGTAGCGCAGGAATTCGCGCGCAAGCTCGGGAAACAGCGGCGTACGGCAGCGGTGGTCGCGGAAGAAACCGCGCACCAGCGCGGTCCAGCGTTGCTCGCCCAGCAGTTCGTGGATGACCGGGAAGTTGCCGGCCAGCAGGCCTTCGATGTTGTTGAACAGCAGCCCGCGATAGACCTCCAGGCGGCGTTCCTCGATGCCGGCCGGCGCGGGGCTGGCCTGCGGATCGCGCAGGTGGCGGGTCAGTTCGAACTGCTGCGCGCGCAGCCGCGCGGGCGCCTGACTGCGCGGCTCAGCCATGGGCCTGGCGCGCGGCGGCGGGCGCGTGCTCGCGCAGGACCGCGCGCACGGTGTCGAGCTCGCTCACGAGTTCGGCATAGGGCGGGAAATTGAAATCGCGCTCCAGCAGGGTCGGGCGCGCGCCGAAGCGGCGGTAGGCCTCGCCCAGCAGCGACCACACCGCGTCCTTGACCGGCGCGCCGTGGGTGTCGATTTTGAGATCGTCGGCCTCGTCGTAGTGGCCGGCGACATGGATATAGGCGATGCGTTCGCCCGGCAGCGCGGCCAGGAACGCGCTCGCGTCGTAGCGATGGTTGATCGAGTTGACGTAGACGTTGTTGACGTCGAGCAGCAACTCGCAGTCGGCCTCGGCCAGCACCGCGTTGGTGAAATCGATCTCGCTCATCTCCTGGTGCGGAGTGGCGTAGGTCGAAGTGTTCTCGACCGCGATGCGGCGGCCGACGATGTCCTGGGTCTGACGGATGCGCGCGGCCACGTGATGCACCGCTTCCTCGGTGAACGGGATCGGCAGCAGGTCGTAGAGATGGCCGTCGTCGCTGCAGTAGCTCAAGTGTTCGCTGTACAGGCGGACCTGGTGCTGGTCCAGAAAGCGCCGGACCCGGGTCAGGAAGGTCTCGTCCAAGGGTTCGGTGCCGCCCAGCGACAGCGACAGGCCGTGGCAGACCAGCGGGTGGCGCGCGGCGAGTTCGCCCAGGGCGTCGCCGTAGCGCCCGCCGACGCCGATCCAGTTCTCGGGCGCGAGCTCGAGGAAATCGAAATCGGTGGCCGCGGCCGATCGCAGCGGGCCCAGCAGGGCCCGCCGCAAACCGAGACCGACGGCGTCCGCGTTCAGCGGACGCACGCCGTCCATGCTGCGTGGCTCAGACCGAGCCACCGCACTTGCCTTCGCCGCACTTGCCCTCGGCGGCCTTCTTCTTGTCCTTGTCGGCGCCGCACTTGCCTTCGCCGCACTTGCCCTCGGCGGCCTTCTTCTTGTCCTTGTCGGCGCCGCACTTGCCTTCACCGCACTTGCCCTCGGCGGCCTTCTTGTCCTTGTCGGCGCCGCAGCTGCCTTCGGCGTGCTTCTTGTCCTTGTCGGCGCCACAGCTGCCTTCGGCATGCTTCTTGTCGGCGCCGCACTTGCCTTCCGCGGTCTTGGCGTCGGTGGCCTTGGCATCGGCGGCCTTCTCGGCCGTCTGCGCCTGCTGGGCGCCGAGCAGGTAACCCTGCGAGAGGTCGCTCATGGCGAAGGCGGACGCGGACAGGCTGAGGCCGCCGACCAGGGCGGCACCTAGCGCGAGGGCGACGGGTTTCTTGATCTGCTTGGACATGCGCTTGCTCTCCATTACGTTGGCGATGATGACGGGGCAGGCCCGCCGGTTAAAAACTCGGGGCGGAAGCCGGCGCAGTGTGCCCGGTTCCGCGTGTGAAAACTGTTCATGGATCCAGATATTCTCGCGCCAGCGCACGCGCGCGATGCAGGCGCGCCTTGACCGCTTCGCGGGTGAGCGACAGGCGCTCGGCCATTTCGGCGATGCTCAGGCCTTCCAGATCGCGCAGCAGCACGACCTGGCGGTAGTGAGCGGGCAGCGACTCCAGCGCGGCGGCGACGTCGTGGCGCCACTCGCAGGGGTCGGGCAACACCACCGGCATTATGTTCTCGGTGATCGCGTCGCCGGTCAGCAGGCGCATGCCGCGCTTGAGCCGGTTGCATTCGCGCTTGACGATGCGGAAGGTCCAGGAGACGAAGCACTCCAGCGAGCGCAGGTCGCGCAGCTTGCGCGAGACCGTGATCAGGGTTTCCTGGACGGCGTCCTCGACGTCGTTGATGACGCAGTGGAATTCGGCGTAGCGACGCAGGTCCTGGCGCGAACGCACCAGCACGCGCTCGAGCGCGTCGCGGTCGCCCGAACGGGCCGCTGCCAAATCGCCATGGACCATCGAAACGCTCATGCCCTTCGTATCCCTCCGAATCCTTGCTACCAGACCGTAGCGGGGCGCTACGGACATGTACCAAGAGTTAGGGGTTACGGCAAACGGTTCGCGGCGGAGGCGGTCTTGCCGGATATGTTGGGTTTGCGTTCAGTTAGCGAACGCTGAAAACGTTTGCAGATTTGCTGCGCTGCAGCGTACTGCTGCGGCGCCCGGTGCGGGCGCCGCGACCCGGCCCACGCGGTCGCGCGGCCGGGCAGGGGCGCTCAGAGCGCGCCCGTGGTGTTGGTGTCGTCGCGCTTCTCGCGCGGCGGCAGCAACTCCTCGCCCTTGACCAGGAACCAGACGTTCTCGGCGATGTTGGTGGCGTGGTCGCCGATGCGTTCGATGTTCTTGGCCATGAACAGCAGGTGCGTGCAGGGGGTGATGCTGCGCGCGTCCTCCATCATGTAGGTCAGCAGCTCGCGGAACAGGCCGGTGTAGGCGGTGTCGATCTCGGCGTCGCGCGCGCGCACGCGCTGGGCCAGCTCGACGTCGTTCTCGCGGTAGGCGGACAGCACGTCGCGCAGCTGCTTGACCGCCAGCGTGCCCAGCGCATGCAGGCCGGCGATGTGCGGCAGCGGCGGCGACAGGTTCAGCGCGGTGGAGCGCTTGGCGACGTTGGCGGCGTAATCGCCGACGCGTTCGATGTCGGAGGCGATGCGGATCGCGGCCAGGATCTCGCGCAGGTCGCGCGCCATCGGCCCGCGCAGCGCCAGCTTCATCACGTCGTGGCTGATTTCCTGCTCCAGCGCGTCGATCGCCTCGTCGTTGGCGATGATGCGCTCGGCGGCCTTGTCGTCGCGGCGTTCGACCACGTCGAGCGCGGCTTCGAGCTGGGACGCGGCCATCTCGCCCATGCGCAGGGTTTCGTCGAGCAGGCGGCGCTGCTCGTCGTCGTAGCTCTTGACGATGTGATCGTGCATGTGGGTGCTCATATAAGTGTCCTGTGTGCGCTTCCCTTCTCCCGCGGGCGGGAGTAGGTGCCCGAAGGGCGGATGAGGGCCTCCTGGCCCGGTTAACGATGCGACCTGCGTCCTGCGTGCCCTCACCCCAACCCCTCTCCCGCGAGCGGTAGAGGGGCTCAAAGCGGTATCAGCCGAAACGTCCCGTGATGTAGTCCTCGGTCTGCTGCTTGCTCGGCTTGGAGAAGATGGTTTCGGTGGGGCCGTGCTCGATCAGGTCGCCCAGGTACATGAAGGCGGTGAAGTCCGATACGCGCGCGGCCTGCTGCATGTTGTGGGTCACGATCGCGATCGTGTATTCCTTCTTGAGCTCCTCGACCAACTGCTCGATGCGGCTGGTGGAGATCGGGTCCAGCGCCGAGGTCGGTTCGTCCAGCAGCAGCACGTCCGGGCGCAGCGCGACCGCGCGCGCGATGCACAGGCGCTGCTGCTGGCCGCCGGACAGGCCCAGCGCGCTCTGGCCTAGCTTGTCCTTGACCTCGTCCCACAGCGCGCCCTGGCGCAGGGCGTGCTCGACGCGGTCGTTCATCTCCGACTTCGACAGCTTCTCGTGGTGGCGGATGCCGTAGGCGACGTTCTCGAAGATGGTCATCGGGAACGGCACCGGCTTCTGGAACACCATGCCGACCTTGCTGCGCAGGCGGTTCATCGGGTACTTGGGGTCGAGGATGTTGTCGCCGTCCAGCAACACTTCGCCGCGCGCTTCCAGTTTCGGATACAGCGCGTAGATGCGGTTGAAGATGCGCAACAGCGTCGACTTGCCGCAACCGGAGGGGCCGATCAGCGCGGTGACCTGCTTCTCGGGGATCTCCAGGTTGATGCTTTTGAGCGCATGGAACTTGTCGTAGTAGAAATCCAGCCCGCGCGCGGCGAGCTTGACCGGCGCCGGGGCGGCGGCAGTGCTCTCCCGCTCGGGCGTGGCGAGATTGAGGCGGGCGTCGTTCATGGCCGGAGTCCGGTCTAGGTTGCGAAGGGTGAGGTCAGTCATTGGAGATTCGCTTGCGCAGGATCACGGTCCGCGCGAACAGGCTGACGAAGAGGACGAAGCAGGTCAGGACCAGGGCGCCGGCCCAGGCGATGGTGTTCCAGTTCGCGTCCGGGTTGTTGGCGAAGTTGTTCATCGTGACCGGCACACTGGCCATCTCGCGGAAGATGTCCATGCTCCAGTACTGATTGCTCAGCGCGGTGAACAGCAGCGGCGCGGTTTCGCCGGAGATGCGCGCCAGCGCCAGCAGGATGCCGGTGACGATGCCGGCCGAGGCGCTGCGATACAGCACCTGCACGATCACCTTCCACTGCGGCACGCCCAGCGACAATGCGGCTTCGCGCATCTGGCTGGGCACCAGCCGCAGCATCTCGTCGGTGGTGCGCACCACCACCGGCAGCACGATGAAGGCCAGCGCCAGGGCGCCGGCCACGGCCGAGAACTGGCCCATCTGCGCCACCACCAGCGAGTAGATGAACAAGCCCAGCACGATCGACGGCGCCGACAGCAGGATGTCGTTGACGAAGCGCACCACGGTGCCGAACTTGCGCGCGTTGCCGTACTCGGCCAGCCAGGTGCCGGCGGCGATGCCGAGCGGGGTGCCGATCAGGATCGCGATCGTGCACATCACCGCGCTGCCGAAGAAGGCGTTGAGCAGGCCGCCTTCCTGCTGCGGCGGCGGCGTCATCTGGGTGAACAGCGCCCAGTTGATGCCGCCTATGCCCTTGGCGACCAGGGTCCACAGGATCCAGCCCAGGAAGAACAGGCCGAACGCGGCGGCGGCGCAGGCGGCTACGATGGCGACCGCGTTGCCGATGCGACGACGGCGGTAGAGCGCGTCGGCGGCGCGCATCTGCGGGGTGACGGCGGCCATCAGTTGCCCTCCTTGCGCGAGAGTTGCATCAGCATCAGCCGGGCCACGGCCAGTACCGCGAAGGTGACGATGAACAGCACGAAGCCCAGCAGCAGCAGCGCCGAGCGATAGGTTTCGGTGGCCTCGCCGAAGTCGTTGGCGATCACCGCGGCGATGGTGGTGCCCGGTTCGAGCAGCGACACCGAGAAGTTGACGCTGTTGCCGATCACGTAGGCCACCGCCATGGTCTCGCCCAGGGCGCGGCCGAGGCCGAGGAAGACGCCGCCGATCACCGCCGAACGGGTGTAGGGCAGGACGATGTCCCAGCTGACTTCCCACTTGGTCGAGCCCAGCGCGTAGGCCGATTCCTTGAGCCGGGTCGGCACGGTCAGGAACACTTCGCGCATCACCGAGGAGATGAAGGGGATCACCATGATCGCCAGCACGATGCCGGCGGTGAGCATGCCGATGCCCAGCGGCGGGCCCTGGAACAGCGGGCCGATCACCGGCCAGGTGCCGAGGTTGTCGTTGAGCCACGGGGTCACGTATTCGGTCATCACCGGGACCAGCACGAACAGGCCCCACATGCCGTAGATGATCGAGGGGATGCCGGCCAGCAGTTCGATCGCCGTGCCGATCGGGCCGCGCGCCCAGCGCGGCGCGACCTCGGTCAGGAAGAAGGCGATGCCGAAGCTGACCGGCACCGCGATCAGCATCGCGATCAGCGCGGTGACGATGGTGCCGTAGATCGGAACCAGCGCGCCGTATTGGTCCTCCACCGGGTTCCACTCGGCGGTGATGAAGAAGTCGATGCCTTCCTTGGCCAGCACGGCGCGGCCGCCCCAGAGCATCGACAGCGCCGCGCCGGCGAGCGCGATCAGGACGAAGACCACGGTCGCGGTGAGGACGTAACGGAACAGACGATCGTTGCGCGCGTCGGCGTGGTCGCGCGCTAACGGTACTGCGGGGAGGGTGGTCGCGTTCATTGCGATCGAGGGTCCGTGGGGCGCGTGGGGTGGTGGGGCTTGGAGCGGTGTGCGGTTCGGTACGACGCGCTTAAGTCACTGGATGTTCGGCTCCGCCGAAGTGAAGCGGAGCCAGCTTTGGCGGGGAGGACGTTCCGGCAAGGCCGCGCCCGCAACCGCGGGCGCGGGCCGCGACCTCACTTGAACTCCGCCGCCCAATAGGCCTCTACCTGCTTCACCAGCTCCGGCGGCAGCGGCACGTAGTCCAGCGCGCTGGCCTGGGCCTGGCCGTTTTCGAACGCCCACTTGAAGAAGGCGCGGGTGTCGGCGCTGCGCTTGGCGTCCTTGGGCTGCTTGTACATCAGGATGAAATTGGTCGCGGTGATCGGCCAGGCGTCGGCGCCGCTGGCGTTGGTGATCACCAGGTTGAAGTCCTTGGCGTTGGCCCAGTCGGCGCTGGCGGCGGCGGCCTGGAAGGACTCGGCGCTGGGCTGGACGAAGTTGCCCGC
Source organism: Lysobacter sp. Root983 (assembly GCF_001429345.1). Taxonomy (NCBI): domain Bacteria; kingdom Pseudomonadati; phylum Pseudomonadota; class Gammaproteobacteria; order Lysobacterales; family Lysobacteraceae; genus Lysobacter; species Lysobacter sp. Root983. The sequence continues at coordinate 1,146,834 of NZ_LMJO01000001.1, read as the reverse complement.
GGCGTTCTGCAACTGCGCGTAACCCATCTTGTTCTGCAGCGCATAGGACAGCTCGACGTAGCCGATCGAACCCTTGATCTGCTTCACGTACGAGGCCACGCCTTCGTTGCCCTTGCCGCCGACGCCGCCGGGCCACTGCACCGAGGTGCCTTCGCCGACCTTGCTCTTCCAGGCCGGGCTGACCTTGGCCAGGTAGTTGACGAAGTTGAAGGTGGTGCCCGAGCCGTCGGAGCGGTGGACGATGTTGATCTTGGTCGCCGGCAACGCGGTGCCCGGATTGATCGCGGCGATCGCCGGGTCGTTCCACATCGTGACGGTGCCGAGGAAGATGTCGGCCAGCACAGGGCCGGTCAGGCGCAGCTTGCCGGGTTCCAGGCCTTCGACGTTGACCACCGGCACCACACCGCCGATCGCCGACGGGAACTGGCCCAGGCCCGCGGCCGCGAGTTCCTCGGCCGACAGCGGCTTGTCGGAGGAACCGAAGTCGACGGTGCCGGCCTTGATCTGGGCGATGCCGCCGCCGGAACCGATCGACTGGTAGTTGACCTTGGCGCCGGTGGCCTTGTTGTAATCGTCCGACCACTTCGACAGCAGCGGGTAGATGAAGGTCGCGCCCGCACCGGTGATCAGGGCGGCGGTCTTGTCGCCGGCCGCAGCGGTGTCGGCGGGCGCGGCGCCGTCGGCGGCCGCCTTGGGGGCGTCGGCGCCGGGCTTGCACGCGGCCACGGCCAGCGTCAGGGCGAGGGAAAGGGCGGCGATGCGGGCCGGCGACGATTTCATGCGCAACTCCATGAGGGTGCCGACGAGACTGGCCGGCGGGGCTGCGCCATTTGATGATCTTTTTGTTACAGCGCTATGACATCGTTCGGTAACGAATTTGTAGTGAAAGCCTGAAAGATCGCAGCGGCGGGGCTGGCAGAGTGGGGCAGGGCGTCGGAGGGCGGTGAGGGCGGTGTCAAAAAGCCCTGCGTGGGGAGCATCACCCGCCTGCGGGGAGAGGGGTGAGGGCCCGGCGCGCGGGCGCGGCTCCAACCTCGTCCCGGGCCCTCATCCGCCCTTCGGGCACCTTCTCCCGCGAGCGGGAGAAGGGAATCCAAGGCCCTACGCATGAAGCCCCTCTCCCGCTTGCGGGAGAGGGGTTGGGGTGAGGGCCGGCCGCCAGACGAAGAATTCTCCCCCCAAAACGCAGAACGGGCCCGAAGGCCCGTTCCTCGCAAGCCGATCCTCGTCAGGATCAGTAGTTCATGTTCGCCGACCAATAGGTCTCGATCTGCTTGACCAGCGCGTCCGGCAGCGGCACGTAGTCCAGGGCCTTGGCCTGGGCGTCGCCGTTGGCGTAGGCCCAGCGGAAGAATTCCTTGGCGTTCTTGGCGCCGGCGGCGTTCTTGGGCTGCTTGTACATCAGGATGAAGTTGGTCGCGGTGATCGGCCAGGACTTCTCGCCCGGGGCGTTGGTCATCACCAGGTAGAAGTCCTTGGCGCTGGCCCAATCGGCGCTGGCGGCGGCGGCCTGGAAGGTCTCGTCGCTGGGCAGCACGTAGTTGCCGGCGGCGTTCTTCAGGCGCGAGTAGGCCATCTTGTTCTGCAGCGCGTAGGACAGCTCGACGTAGCCGATGCCGCCCTGGATCTGCTTGACGTAAGCGGCCACGCCTTCGTTGCCCTTGCCGCCTATACCGACCGGCCACTTGACCGCGGTGCCTTCGCCGACCGAGCTCTTCCAGTCGGCGCTGACCTTGGACAGGTAGTTGACGAAGTTGAAGGTGGTGCCCGAACCGTCCGAGCGGTGCACGACGGTGATCTTCTTAGCCGGCAGCTGCACGCCGCCGTTGAGGGCGACGATGGCCGGGTCGTTCCACATCGTGATCTTGCCGAGGAAGATCTTGGCCAGGGTGTCGCCGTCGAGCTTGAGCGCGCCCGAGGCCACGCCCGGCACGTTGATCACCGGCACCACGCCGCCGATCACCGACGGGAACTGGGCCAGGCCGAACTTGGCCAGCTCGTCGGGCTTCATCGGCGCGTCGGAGGAACCGAAGTCCACGGTCGCGGCCTTGATCTGGGCGATGCCGCCGCCGGAGCCGATCGACTGGTAGTTGACCTTTTTCTGGGTCGCCTTGGCGTAGTCGGCCGACCACTTGGACATGATGGGATAAACGAAGGACGCGCCGGCGCCGGTGACGTCGGCGGCCTGAGCGTTGGCGACGAACGCAGTCGCGAGCGCGAGTGCGGCCAGGCGGAAGCGGATGGACTTGAACACGGAGGGCTCCTGGAGAGAGACGGCGGGCATTGACCCGCTCTGGGCGCATTTCATAACGGTTCGATGACAGTCGCGGGTCGGCTATGTGACAGGTCGGTGACATCCGACATGTGGCTGACACGCATGGCCGCTGGCGGGGCCGGAATGCGGACGCAAAAAGGGGCGCGGCGGTGGCCGCGCCCCGAGGCGATTCGCGAAGGTACAGCCAGTGGGGGAGAGAGAGCGCTACGACTTACCAGTAGAACTGCATGCGGACTTCGGTGATGTTCGGGTTGTCGTCGACGTAGCGACGGGTGGTGCCGCCGACCCACTTGCTGCTGTCGACCTTGACGTAGTTCAGCATGAACTTGAAGTTCGAACGCCAGTACCAGTTCACGCCCAGGGTCCACGCGTCCTGCTCGCCGCCGAGCACGCCGGTGGTGGCGCCGGTGGTGAGGTTGCCGCTGCCGTCGTTGAGGTCGATCGTGTCGTAGCGCAGGCCCAGCTGCCACATGCCCGAGGCGGGGTTATCCGGCAGGCCGGTGACCGGGGCGCCGGACTTGTAGGTCCAGGTTTCGCCGGTGATGTTCCACAGGCCGCTGATGTAGCCGCCGTCGAAGTCCACGTCCTGCGCCGTGCCGTAGCGCTTGACGCTGGTCTTCATGTACTCGCCCTGCAGCTTGAACGGGCCGTGCACCCACAGGCCTTCGAAGCCGGTGGTGGCGACGCGGTCGGAGCGGGTGATGCTGCCGGTGCTGACCAGGGTCTGCGAGATGTCGGCCAGCGGACGGGCGCTGAACGAAACCGTATCGCCGGTGTTGAGCGCCGCGGTGCCGCCCAGGTCGGCGTCGTAATCGACGTGCGACAGGCCGAAGTGCAGGATGTTGCCGGCGTCCAGGATCGGCGCCCAGGTGCCGCGCAGGCCGAAGCCGTTGCCGTGCTTGCGGTTGCGGGTCAGCTCGCGGCTGAAATAGGTGGCGTTGACGCCCCAGTTGACGTCGCCGTAGTAGTAACCGACGCCGACGCGGCGCGCGATGCCGAAGGTGTTGGTGATCGAGCCCTTGGCGACGAAGTCGTTGTTCTTCGTCGAGGACAGCTCTTCCATGCTGTTGGGCTGCTTGAACTGGCCGACCTGGATGAAGTGGTTGGCGTTGTTGCCGAACTTGTACTTGACGTTGGCGTCGAGGAACTTGTCGTCCTTGGCGTCGTAGCCCAGCACCCACTCGAAGTTGCCCGGACCCTTGCCCTTCAGCACCAGCTCGGCGCGACGCAGTTCGTTGTCCGAGTCCGTGCCGTCCGGGGCGTCGACGTTGAGGTTCTTGAGGTCGTTGCCGTAGCTGTAGTAGTCGGCCTGGAGCAGGCCTTCGAAGCTGACTTCGGAGTTGCCGATCACGTCGAGGGCGACCTCGGCGTGCGCGGCCGGAGCGACGAGCGCGGCGAGCAGCGCGACGGACAGGGTGCTGCGGGAGAGTTTCATGGCGGGGCCCTAGGGCGTGGTTGGATGCCGCGCAGGCTAGGGTGTGAAAGTTGCGTAAATATGACAGGACTGACTTATTTCGCTGCCATGACCGATGGATGACGGTCGCGCAGGCGCTCCCGCCCAGGCCCGCCGATCCACGCAAATCAAGTAGCGACGGGCTCCGGCTCGCCCGGGGTCTTGTCCGGATAGCGGCACAGGTCGCGGATCGCGCAGTGCGGGCAGTCGGGTTTTCGTGCCTTGCAGACGTAACGTCCGTGCAGGATCAGCCAGTGGTGCGCGTCCTGAAGGTAGGCCGGAGGCACACTTTTGAGCAGGCCGTCCTCGACCGCGCGCACGGTCTTGCCGGGCGCCAGGCCGGTGCGGTTGGCGACCCGGAAGATGTGGGTGTCCACCGCCATCGTCGGCTCGCCAAAGGCGGTGTTGAGCACCACGTTGGCGGTCTTGCGACCGACCCCGGGCAGGGCCTCCAGCGCGGCGCGCTCGCGCGGCACCTCGCCGGCATGCTCGTCCAGCAGGCGCTGCGACAGCGCGACCACGTTGGCGGCCTTGGTGTTGTACAAGCCGATCGTGGCGATGTAGGGCTTCAACCCTTCGACCCCCAGCGCGACGATCGCCTGCGGCGTGTTCGCGACCGGGAACAGTTTGCGGGTGGCCTTGTTGACGCCGACATCGGTGGCCTGCGCCGACAGCGCCACCGCGACCAGCAACTCGTACGGCGTGCTGTATTCGAGCTCGGTGGTCGGCGTGGGGTTGAGCGCCTTGAGCCGGGCGAACATCTCCTCGGCTTCGGCCGCGCCGAGACGGGCGACGCGCTTGGCCGCCTTGGGCTTGGTCTTGGCAGGCGCCTTCGTGCCCGCGCCGGCGGCGTTCTTGCTCGCTCCGCGTTTGCCGGCGGCGGGCATGGGCTTGCGTGCGGGGCTCACGGCTTCTGGCGCTCCGCGGCCTTGGCCTTCGCGCGCGCCAACGCCGCCGCCGCCGCCGAAGGCAGGGCCGGGCGCGTCGCCGGCGCGACTGCCGCTGGCGCCGTGCTTCCGGACGCGGCGGCTTCTAGCGGCGTCGCCTCGGTCTGCGCGCGTGCGCCGGCGCGTTGCGCCGCGCGCTCCTGCGCGCGCTGCGCCAGGCGTGCGTTGCGTGCGCGATAACGCGCCCGCGCGGCGAGCGCATTGCGGCGCGCATCGCGTGCGGCGATCACGTCGGCACGGCATTGCGTCGCGCAGTGTTGGCAAGGGGCGCAGTCGAGCAGGCCCAAAGCGAGCGCGCGATCGAGATCGTCGCTCGCCAGCGCGAGCGCGATCGCGTGCGTGCCCGCCGCGGTGGCGTCGGCGCAACCGCAGCGGCAGGGCGCCGCCGCGCTCACGTGCCGGAGAACACCGGCTTGCGGCGTTCCAGGAAGGCGGTCGTGCCTTCGCGCATGTCGTCGGTCGCGAACATCAGGCCGAACTGCGCGGTCTCGTATTCCAGGCCTTCCTCGATGCCGCACTCGCCGCCGACCGCGACGCAGTCCAGCACGCCGCGCAGCGCCAGCGGCGCGGACGCGGCCAGTTGTTCGGCGAGCTTGAAGGTCTCGGCCTCCAGTTCGGCCGCCGGCACGACGCGATTGACGATGCCCAACTGGCGCGCACGTTCGGCGTCGATGGGCGTGCCGACCAGGCACAGCTCCAGGGTCGCGGCGCGGCCGGCCAGGCGCAGCAGGCGCTGGGTGCCGCCGAAGCCGGGGATCAGGCCGAGGTTGATCTCGGGCTGGCCGACCTTGGCGCTGTCGGCGGCGATGCGCAGGTGGCAGCCCATCGCCAGTTCCAGGCCGCCGCCGAGGGCGAAGCCGTTGACCATCGCGATCACCGGCTTGGGCATCTTCTCGATTCGGCGCATCAGCTTCTGCCCACGCAGCGAGAAATCGCGGCCCTGAACCGGGGTCAGGCCGTTCATCTCCGAGATATCGGCGCCGGCCACGAAGGCCTTGGGGCCGCTGCCGGTCAGGACCACGCAGCGCACCGCCGGGTCGGCGGCGGCGGCCTCGAAGGCCTGGTACAGCGCGTCCAGGGTCTGCGCGTTCAGGGCGTTCAGCTTGTCGGGGCGGTTGACGGCGATCACGCGAACGGCGCCGCGGTCGGTGGTCAGCAGGGGCGATGAGGACATATGAATAGGTATCTGTAGGGAAGGGCACGGCCGCCGGGCAGGAACTCCGAGGCGTCCGCGGGGTCAGAGCCCGGGATGTCAGTGGCGGTTAAGCCTTGCGGCCGCTATCCTACCCCGTCCATCTGGGGGCATACGACCCGATGGGCCTTTCTATCGGGGCGGTCTTATCCGCCCCGTGTCATTACGGAGATTCCAACGAATGAAGTTGCGTTTGATTGCTGCCGCCGCCATCGCGGCCCTGGCTCTGACCGCCGGCAACGCCGTCGCGCAGGACACTTCGTCCGAGAAAGGCAAGCTCAGCTACGCGCTGGGCTACGACCTCGGCCGCAACGCCGTCGAAAGCGGCGAGCAGGTCGATGTGAACACCATCATCAAGGGCCTGCAGGACGGTTACGGCAAGAAGCAGCCGTCGGTGCCGGTCGATCAGCTGCGCACCGCCGTGCAGAACATGCAGAAGCGCCAGCAGGACAAGGCCAAGGCCGAGTGGGAAAAGGCCGCCGCCGAGAACAAGACCAAGAGCGACACCTACCTGGCCCAGAACAAGGCCAAGGCCGGCGTGAAGACCCTGCCCAGCGGCGTGCAGTACCGCGTGATCGAAGTCGGCACCGGCGCCAAGCCGACCCAGACCAACACCGTGCAGCTGGAAGTCGCGGGCCCCTACGCTTGGGGCGAGCGTCCGGCGCAGGCGCGTCCGGCGCAGGCGATCCCCGCCATCAAGGTCAGCGAGATCGAAATGGCCGCGATGCGCGAAGTGCTGCTGCAGATGCCGACCGGTTCGAAGTGGGAAGTGACCCTGCCGCCGGCGTCCGCTTACGGCGCCGATCCGCGCACGCCGTTCCCGCCGAACGTGGCGGTGCAGTTCGAAATCAAGCTGATCAGCACCAAGTAAGCCGATCGCTGAGTTGTCAGGTTGCGCCGGCCCTGCCGGCGCAACTTTTTTGAGCAGTCCACCGGCCTGGCCGGAGTAGTTTGCGAATCACCCGTCGGCTCCGCCGGCGGGGCGTTGAACCCGGCCACGGCCGGTGCGATGCGGCCCCTGCGGCCGCCCTGACGGTCGCGCGAGGATGCGCGGCTTGGTGGTGTGGCGAATGAGCTTCCAATTTCGTGCGGTACTGAGCCCTTGCATCGGCGTTTGCACGCTGGATGAGCAGGGCCTGTGCGAAGGCTGTCACCGCACCACGGCCGAAATCGCGCGTTGGTCGCAGATGAACGACGACGAGCGTCTGCGACTGATGGAACACGTGCTGCCCGACCGCGAGTCGCGACGCCGGTGAGCGCGTCGCCGCCCGATCATCCGATCGACTATCCGCGGCTGCGCGAGGCGCTGTACCCCCTTGCCCGCGAGCCCGCCGGCGACGCCTGGAACCTGGACGAACTGCACGGCCTGCTACCCGAGGCCGAACCCGCGCGCGCCGCGGTGCTGGTGGGCCTGGTCCCGCGCGCGGACGGCACCCGCGTGCTGCTCACGCGCCGCACCGATGCGCTGCGCCAGCATGGCGGCCAGGTCAGCTTTCCCGGCGGTCGCATCGAAACCGCCGACGCCGACGCGGTGGCCGCGGCGATCCGCGAAACCGGCGAGGAGATCGGCCTGGCGCCGGCGCAGATCGCGCCGCTGGGTTATCTCGATCCGCTCGCCACCATCACCGGCTTCCGCGTGCTGCCGGTGGTGGCGACGATAGACCGCGACTACGTGGCGCGGCCGGACCCGAACGAAGTCGCGGATGTGTTCGAAGTGTCGCTGGCCTATCTGATGGATCCGGCCAACCTGACCACGCACACGCTCGATTACCGCGGCCGCGCGCGCCAGGTGCTGGAGTTCCGCTATCCGGACCAGCGCATCTGGGGCGCGACCGCCTCGATGCTGTTGAACCTGCGGCAACGCCTGGAGGCGATCGCATGACCGACTGGACCACCTTGGTGTCCGCGCAGGACCTGGCCGCGCAACTGGGCCGCGAGGATCTGATCGTGATCGACGCCCGCTCCGGCCTGGGCGATCCCGAGGCCGGCCCCGCGGCGTATGCGCAGGCGCATATCCCGGGCGCGCGTTACGCGCATCTGGACCGCGACCTGTCCGATCACCGCAAGCGCAACGCCGGCCGCCACCCCTGGCCCGACGCTGCCGATTTCACGGCCACGCTGGAGCGGTGGGGCGTGTCGCCCGACGACCAGGTCGTGGCCTACGACCACGGCGACGGCGCACTGGCCGCGGCGCGCCTGTGGGCGCTGCTGCGCCTGCTAGGCCATCGCCGCGTGGCCGTGCTCGACGGCGGCTGGCAGCGCTGGACCGCGCTCGGTCTGCCGACCGACGCCGTGGTGCCGACGCCGCAGCCGAGCCGCTATCCGGGCAATTTCGACCAGCACCGCCTGCTGGACGCCGATGCCGTGCGCGCGCATCTCGACGCCGGCGGCTTGCTGATAGACGCGCGCGCGGCCGAACGCTTCCGCGGCGACGTCGAACCGCTGGACCGCGTCGCCGGCCACGTGCCCGGCGCGCGCAACCGTCCGTATGCGCAGAACCTGCAGGACGGCGGTTTCAAGCCGGCCGGCGAACTCGCGCAGGGTTTCGCCGCGGTGATGGGCGAGCACGCGCCGCAACAGACCGTGGTGATGTGCGGCTCCGGCGTCACCGCCTGCCATCACCTGCTGGCGATGGAACATGCCGGCCTGCCGGGCGCGGGCTTGTTCACCGGCTCGTGGAGCGGCTGGATCGACGATCCCTCGCGCCCGATCGCGACCGGCGAAGCCTAAAACCCAGCCTCAGCCCCAGCCCCTGCTTCGCCCCTGCTTGTCTTCCCTCTTTGAAAAAGGGTGAAGGCGTGCGTTTACGAACCGCAGGTTCGTGCGCGACTGAACGCCGGCGGGCTGTGCCCGCTGGCCGGACGGATTGAGGGGGATTTGCTTTGCGGTGCCTACGCAGACGATCCGACAAACTCACCACGACCGTAGGGTGTGGTGAGCGAACGCGAACCGCACCATCGCACCATCCGGACCCACGCGCCGGTGCGGTTATCACCGCACCCTACGTTTGCGTGGTGTCGCGCCTGCGTCAGGGCTTGCTCTCGACCTCGCAACGACGCACCAGCTTCGTGCATTCCGTGGACTCCCAGTCGCTGCGTTGCCAGCAGTAGCTTTCCTCATCCAGCAGGATCAGGTTCCAGCTGATCTTGCGGCCGGCATCGTCGGTGCGGGTCTCGTTGTCCATGACCATCGCCAGGCTGTCTCCGGATTGCCCCCCGACTGTATAGCTCGTCTCTATGCGCTTGCCTGGCTTGCCGTTCTCGCCCTCCGCGTACTGCGACAGGTGCATCCGCTTTCCGTCTTCGGAGAAGCGGATACGTTGGGGCGAAGTACTGCATTGATCGGTGCCGTCCCAGCCCCAGGATTCGGCTGACAGGATCGAGCTCGTCGAGCGGATCGTCTTGGCCTTTTCCTGAGCCACCGCATCGCCGATCGCTACAGGCGATGCGGCCAAAGCCACAACCACAACGGCGCGCCCGATCATCATTTGCCCAACCTCGCCACCAAAGCCTGCAACGCCCCCTGCGTCGAAGGCTGATGCCAAGCCTCGATGAAGTGCTGCAGACGGATGTACTCCGGTTGCAGCGCCTCGATCAGATCGGCGCGCGCGATCAAGCGCGTCTGCAGCATCGCCGCACGCGGCAGCGCCAGCAGGTGCTCCAGCCAGACCCGGGCGCGGGTAGCGACGTTGTCGATGTCGGTCAGCTCATCGACCAGACCCGCTTGCAGCGCCTGTTCGGCGTCCAGCATTTCGCCGGCGACCAGCAGGCGTTCGGCGCGATAGTTGCCGACCACGCGCCGCATCAGGCGCTGGATGCCTTCCGGCGCGACCAGGCCGACCTGGGTTTCGTTGAGGCCGATCCGGAACGGGCCCGAGGCCATGACGCGGTAGTCGCAGCACAGCGCCAGCACGCAGCCGCCGGCGGGGGCGTGGCCGGCCAGCGCGGCCACCACTGGCACCGGGCTGGCGGCCAGCGCCAGCGCGGTGTCGAAGAAGGCCTGCCAGGCGGCCATCAGCGCGTCGCGGTCCGCACCTAGCGACAACAGATGCGGCACGTCCAGACCGGCCGAGAACACCTTGGGGCCGCCGGACAGCACGATGCCCTGGGCGCCGTCCGCGATCGCCTGGCCCAGCGCGGCGCGCAGGTCCTGGCAGAGGCTGGGGTTGAGCGCATTGACCGGCGCGCGCGCCAGCTGCAACTCGACGATTTCGCCGTGGGTGGTGGCGGTGACTAGGCTCATGGGCGCTCCTGCGCGGCGATTCGGGACGGAAAGCTCAGGCGCTATCATAGGCCGATGAAGCCGCCCCGTTCTCGCACCGCCTTTCACGTTCTGGCGCTGCTGTGCGCCCTGTGCGTCGCGCCGTCGGCGCAGGCGCGTGGCTGCACCGCGCGCATCGTCGACGGCTGGGTACGCCTGCCGCCCGCGCAGATGCCGATGATGGCCGGCTTCGGCCGCATCGAGAACCGCTGTCCGACCCCGATCACCATCGTCGGTGTCAGCAGCCCGGCCTTCGGCGACTCCTCGCTGCACGAAACCCGCATCGTCGACGGCATCAGCCGCATGCGCGCGCTGCCGGAACTGCGGATCGCGCCCGACGGCAACGCCACCCTCAAACCCGGCGGCATGCATCTGATGTTGATGCAGCCGCATGCGCCGCTGAAGCCGGGCAGCAAGGTGGTGGTGGAGTTCGCGCTCAAGGGCGGCGGGGTGCTGCGCGGCGAGCTGGAAGCGCGCAAGCCTTAAAGCAACGCCGGTGCGCTGATCGCCACCGCCCACGATGACAACGCGCTCGTCTATCTTCCCGTCGACAACGGATGCGGACGCGCGTTGTCGAACCGCCACTTCGTGCACGACCGAACGCCAACGGGCTATGCCCGCTGGCAGGACGGATGACCAGGGGTTCGCCGTGCGCTGCCTGCGAGCGCCTCAGCGCTCGATCGCTTCCAACACCGCCGCCGGCAGCGGCACCGGACGGCCGCTGGCGCGGTCGATCCAGACCACCACCACATGGCCGTCGCAGTACAGCGCGCTGCCATCCTCGGCCACGATGCGGTGGCCGATGGTCAGGCTGGTGCTGCCCACGCGCTGCGTGTACAGCTCCACCGCGACCGCCGACGGATAGGGAATGGGCAGCCGGTAGTTCAACTGCACCGCCGCCAGCAGCGGCGCGTTGGTCTCGCTGACCCATTCGCCGTCCCAGCTCGCGAACCAGCGGATGCGGGTTTCCTCGAGGTAGGTCAGGAAGTTGGAGTTGTTGACGTGATTGAACGCGTCCAGATCGCGCCAGCGCAGCTCGATCGGCATGCGGAACAGCACGGGCGCGGCGGTGTCGGTGGTTTCGGTCATGCGGCGGACTTCTTCTTGCCCTTGGCCGCGGCGGGCTTGGCGGCGGCCGCCGTCTTGCGTGCGGGCTTGGGCATGGTGCGTGTGGCCGGCGCCAGGCCCAGCAGCGGCGCCAGGAAGTGGCCGGTGTGCGAATGCGGCAGCGCGGCGATCTGCTCGGGGGTGCCGGTGGCGAGGATGCTGCCGCCGCGATGGCCGCCCTCCGGGCCCAGGTCGATGACCCAGTCGGCGGTCTTGATCACGTCCAGGTTGTGCTCGATCACCACCACGGTGTTGCCGTCGTCGCGCAGGCGGTGCAACACCGCCAGCAGGTGCTCGATGTCGTGGAAGTGTAGGCCGGTGGTCGGCTCGTCGAGGATGTACAGCGTGCGCCCGGTGTCGCGGCGCGAGAGTTCCTTGGACAGCTTGACGCGCTGCGCCTCGCCGCCGGACAGGGTGGTCGCGCTTTGGCCCAGCTTGATGTAGCTCAGGCCCACGTCCATCAGCGTTTCCAGCTTGCGCGAGATCGCCGGGATCGCCTCGAACAGACCCAGCGCATCTTCGACCGTCATTTCCAGCACGTCGTTGATGTTGTAGCCCTTGTAGAGGATCTCCAGGGTCTCGCGGTTGTAGCGCTTGCCGCCGCACACGTCGCAGGGCACGTACACGTCGGGCAGGAAGTGCATCTCGACCTTGATCAGGCCGTCGCCCTGGCAGGCCTCGCAGCGGCCGCCGCGCACGTTGAAGCTGAAGCGGCCCGGCGAGTAGCCGCGCGAACGCGCTTCGGGCACCTGCGCGAACAACTCGCGCAGCGGCGTGAACAGGCCGGTGTAGGTGGCCGGGTTGGAACGCGGCGTGCGTCCGATCGGCGACTGGTCGATGTCCACGACCTTGTCGAACAGCTCGATGTTCTCGACCGATTTGTACGGCGCCGGCGTGTGCGAGGCGCCGTTGAGCTCGTTGGCCGCGATCGCGAACAGGGTGTCGTTGATCAGGGTCGACTTGCCCGAGCCGGACACGCCGGTGACGGCGGTGAACAAGCCCGACGGGATGGTCAGATCGACGTCCTTGAGGTTGTTGCCGCTGGCGCCGCGCAAATGCAGGCTGGTCTTGGGATTGGGCTTGTGGCGGGTCTTGGGGATCTCGATCCGGCGCTTGCCGCTGAGGTACTGGCCGGTCAGCGAGCGCGGCGCCTTGAGGATGTCGGGGAACAGGCCCTGGGCGACGATCTCGCCGCCGTGCACGCCGGCGCCGGGGCCGATGTCGACGATGTAGTCGGCCAGGCGGATCGCGTCCTCGTCGTGCTCGACCACGATCACCGTGTTGCCGAGGTCGCGCAGGCGGGTCAGGGTGCCCAGCAGGCGTTCGTTATCGCGCTGGTGCAGGCCGATCGAAGGCTCGTCCAGCACGTACATCACGCCGACCAGGCCGGCGCCGATCTGGCTGGCCAGGCGGATGCGCTGGGCTTCGCCGCCGGACAGCGAGTCGGCCTTGCGCTCCAGGGTCAGGTAATCGAGGCCGACATCGACCAGGAAGCGCAGGCGGTCGGCGATTTCCTTGACGATCTTGACCGCGATCTCGCCGCGCCAGCCCGGCAGGTTGAGCGACTTGAAGAAGCTCAGCGCCTCGTCCACGGGCAGCACCACCAGTTCCGGCAGCGGGCGCTCGGCCACGAACACGTTGCGCGCGGCGCGGTTCAGACGCGCGCCGCCGCATTCGGTGCAGGCGCGTTCGCTGATGTACTTGGCCAACTCCTCGCGCACCGCGGCCGATTCGGTCTCGCGGTAGCGGCGCTCCAGGTTGGGCACGATGCCCTCGAAGCGATGCTTGCGCTGGCTGCGGCCGCCGTTCTCGGTGATGTAGCTGAAGTTGATCTGCTCGTCGCCGCTGCCGTAGAGCACGGCGTTGCGGGCCTTCTCGGACAGCGATTGCCAGGGCGCGTCGACGTCGAACTTGTAGTGCTTGGCCAGCGATTGGATCAGCTGGAAGTAGTAGGCGTTGCGGCGGTCCCAACCACGCACCGCACCGGCCGACAGCGACAGCTCCGGATGCACGACCACGCGCGAGGGATCGAAGAACTGGGCCACGCCCAGGCCGTCGCAGGTCGGGCAGGCGCCGACCGGCGAGTTGAACGAGAACAGGCGCGGTTCCAGCTCCGGCAGCGAGTAGTCGCAGACCGGGCAGCTGTACTTGGACGAGAACAGCAGCGGCGCGGCGTCGGCCTTGTCCAGCGACATCACCTGGGCCATGCCGTCGCCGAGCTTGAGCGCGGTCTCGAAGGATTCGGCCAGGCGCTGCTTGATGTCCTCGCGCGGCTTGAAGCGGTCGATCACCGCCTCGATGGTGTGCTTCACGCGCAGCGCCAGCGGCGGCACCGCGTCGATCTCGTACAGCGCGCCGTCCACGCGCACGCGCACATAGCCCTGCGCGCGCAGCTGCTCGAAGATCTGCGCGTGCTCGCCCTTGCGCTCGCGCACCACCGGCGCCAGCAGCATGTAGCGCTGCTCCGGGTCCAGCGCGATCACCTGGTCGACCATCTGGCTGACCGTCTGCGCTTCCAGCGGATAGTGGTGGTCCGGGCAGCGCGGCGAGCCCACGCGCGCGTACAGCAGGCGCAGGTAGTCGTAGATCTCGGTGATCGTGCCTACCGTCGAACGCGGGTTGTGCGACGTCGACTTCTGCTCGATCGAGATCGCCGGCGACAGGCCTTCGATGTGATCGACATCGGGCTTCTCCATCACGCTGAGGAACTGCCTGGCATACGCCGACAGCGACTCGACGTAACGGCGTTGGCCTTCGGCGTAGATCGTGTCGAACGCCAGCGACGACTTGCCGGAGCCGGACAGGCCGGTGATCACGATCAGCTTGTCGCGCGGAAGGTCGAGGTCGATGTTCTTGAGGTTGTGCGTCCGCGCGCCGCGGATGCGGATGAAATCCAGCGCCATCGTTTGCCTGCAATGGGGGAGGGCGCCGGCGCCCGAGGCGACGGCGAACAGAAGAGCGTATCGAGTGCGGAAGATGGGGGCAAATCCGCGGAACGGAAGGGCCGCGAAGAGGACCTGTCGCAGGCCTGATCGCGACGGTGGTTTCGTTTGCGGCGAAGAGCGGCGGAGGGCGGCTGCGGGATCGGGTGTACTGGATCGAGCATTGGGGAAGGGCAAATCCCCCTAGCCCCCCTTTTTCAAAGGGGGGAACGGCTGGATTACTTCAGTAGAGGGAAGCTGCTCCGATTCTTGAGGGCTAGCTTGTCTTCCCCCTTTGAAAAAGGGGGATTGAGGGGGATTTGCTTTTCCCGTCCCCCGCCCAAAAAAACGCCGGCGCAAACAGCTCGCCGGCGAGGGCCTGGAGAGAGGCCGGTTACGTAATCGGGGGCGGCCGCCGCGCTGCCGGCCGCTGTGTCATTTGACCAGCTTGAAACTGATGCCGCGCCCGCTATCGGGCCCCGCGGCCTTGGTCTCGATCGCGCCCGGGCTGACGCCGTTCACGACCAGCAGCACCTTGACCGCTTCCGCGCGCGCCTTGGACAGCGCCTGCTCCTCCTCGCTGGCGCCGCCGCCGGGCGGGCCGTAGATCTCCACGCGGGTCTGCGCGGGCGCGGCCTGGATGGCCTTGGCGGCATCGCCCAGGGCGTCCAGGCTGGCGGCGGCGATGCGCGCGCTGTCGCCTTCGAACGCGATCGGGGTCTGGTTCAGGGCCCGGACCACCTCGGCGGCGCTGGCCTGCTTGTCCAGCGCGGCGAGGGCGGCGTTGGCCGGCCCCGCGCCCACGCCCTCGAACAGGCCGGTGTAGGCGTAGCCGGGGTAGAGCGTGCGCGCCTGTTCCAGAAGGGCGGCGCGATCGGCCTCGGCGACCTGGCCGCTGAGCTCGATGCGCTGACCCTGAAAACTGACCGCGGCGCCGGGCTGCTGGAAGGCGGTGGCGAACTTGGGCAGGTTGGCGGCCCAGGTGGCCGGGCGCGCGTAGGGATCGACGGCGAGGTCGCCGGATACCCGTTCGGCGCCGTAGGCGTGGGCGAGCGCGGCGATCACCGCCTGCTTGGCGGCCTCGCTGTCGACGTTGCCGTCGTAGCGCAGGTTGCCGTTGTTGTTGACCAGGCTGAGCTTGGCGTCGTAACGCGGCACCGGCGCGGCCTCGGCGGTCTTGGCCGTCTGCGCCTCGCTGCCGGCGGGGCCGCGGTTGCAGGCGGCCAGGCCGGCCACGCAGGCCAGCGTCAGCAATACGGCGCCGGCGCGATGCCGACGCGGGAATGGGGTGTGGGGATGCATGCAGACTCCAGAACGGTAGCAGGGGAACGACGGGTCGGCGGCCCCGCGCATGCGCGGCGGGTCGCGGCCCGGTAGCGGAGGGCCCGGCGTGCCGGGCCCTCCGTGTTGCATGCCGCGATCAGCGCTTGGAGGAGGCGTACTCGATCTCCACCGGGTCGGCGCATTCCTGCGTACCGTTGTTGCACAGCTTGTAGCTCATGGTGCCGGTGCCGATGATCCGGAAGGTATCGGTGGTGGCGCCGTTGTTGCGCACGGTCTTGAGGATCGCGCCGTTACGGTAGACGTCGATGTTGCGCTTGCCCGCCTGCCAGGTCAGATCCACGCGGGTGCGGTGGTTGGTGAGCGGGGTCGCCTCGGCCTCGACCGCGCGCGGCCAGTTGGCGTCGGTGAAGCTGGGGTACAGCGACACGCCGGCGGAGTTGCTGAAGCCCTTGATCGTCACGTACCAGATGCCGCCCTGCGGTGCCGGGAAGAAGCAGTTCTCGTTATTGCCGGAACTGAACGGACGGCAGTCGTAGGAGGTGTTGGTCGGCGGGGTGCCGCGCTTGACGTAGATGTCCGCGTCGCCGGTGCCGCCGTACATGGCGAACAACAGGTTGGACGCGCCGTTGGGCACCAGCAGCTGGTAACGCACGTTGCCGCCGGCCAGCACTTCGATGCCGGTGACGGTGACGCCGTTGGACAGCGGGGTCGCCGGTTCCGGCGCCGGCGGCGGCGGCGGATCGGCCGGCAGCGCTTCGGCGCCGGAAGCCACGGCCACCGCGTAGCGGGCGTCGACGATGCCGGTGCCGCAGGGCTTGTCGTAGTTGCAGCCGCTCGGGAAGCCGCCGGACGCGTAGGCGGTGTTCTCGAGGATCTTCTTGATCTGCGCCGGGGTCTTCGGCGTCGGCGCCGCGGCCTGCATCAGCGCGACCACGCCGGCGACGTGCGGAGCCGCCATCGAGGTGCCCGCCATCCAGGCGTAGCCGTCGCCTTCCTGGCCCTGCAGGCCCAGGTTCAAGGTCGACAGAATGTTGTCGGCCGCCGGGTTGGCGCCCGAACCTCCGGGTGCGGCCACGTCGACCACCGCACCGAAGTTCGAGTAGCCGGCCAGCGTGCCGGTCGGACCGACCGCGGACACGGTGATCACGTCGTTACAGCTCGCCGGCGAGTAGCCGGCCGCATCGGCCGAGGAATTGCCCGCCGCCACCACGACCGTGGTGCCGCGACCGGCCGCCGCGGTGTAGGCGGCCTGCTCGGCGACCGAGCATGCACCGCCGCCGCCGAGGCTGAGGTTGATGACTTCGGCCGGGGTGGCGTTGGCCGGCACGCCGGTGACGGTGCCGCCGGACGCCCAGGTCACCGCGTCGATGATGTCGGACTCGTAACCGCCGCACTTGCCCAACACGCGCACCGGCTGGACCTTGGCGCCGAACGCGACGCCGGCCACCCCGACGCCGTTGTTGGTCGAGGCGGCGATGGTGCCGCTGACGTGGGTGCCGTGCCAGCTGCTGTCCTCGGGAATGCCGAAGATGTTGCATTCGCCGTCGTGCCAATCGCCCGGATCGTTCGGGTCGGCATCGCGGCCGTCGCCGTCGACGCTGACGTCCGGATCGATGATGAAGTCGTAACCGGCGACCAGGTTGCCGATCAGGTCGGCGTGCGGGGTGATGCCGGTGTCGAGCACCGCGACCACGACGCCATCGCCGGTGCTCAGGTCCCAAGCCGGCTCTGCGTTGATGCCGCCGGGGCCGTTCTTGTAATGCCACTGCTGCGCGTAGCCCGGATCGTTCGGGACCAGCAGCGGCTTGCGCAGGCGATCGGGTTCGACCGCGAGCACGTTGGGGTCCTTCATCAGCTCGATCATCAGCTGCTTGCTGGCCACGCTGTCGAGCTTGCGCTCGGTGCGGATCAGCGCGGCGCCGGTGGCCAGCGTGCGCATCGGCGCGATGCCCAGGCCCAGCGCCTTCGACGCGCTGGCGAGTTGGGTGCCGACCTTGGCCGCGGCGACGCCCTTGGCGTTGCTGGTGCCCTTGAAGGTGATGATGTAGCGGTCGTATTGGGCCGGCTGTTCCTTAGCCGCCTTCGCCGCCTGCGGGGACAAGGTCGAGACCTTGGTCTTGTTGGCCGTCGGCAGCTTGCCGCCGGAATAGGCCGCCGGTGCGACCACGATCGCGGTGGCGATGGCCAGTGCGGTCCATTTCATAGAACGTGCTTTGCGAGTCATGACAAACATCCTTGATTTCGTAGCTCATGATCCCCGACGCATCCCCTGATAGCGTCGGGCGCTGGTCCGCGGCTATGGCATCTTTCCTCGCCGCGGGACTTCGGTGCGCAGGCTGCGCGCAGGCGCCCGTCCGGGGCATCGCGCAGTCGCGGTAATGGGGGAACAAGAACGAAGGAACGCAGCTTCGCGTAGCGGCGTCGCTGTGGCTGCGACGCGCGCGAACGCATCGCGATGCGCGGCCTGGGCGCCTTGCAAATCGGGGCAATGAACCACGCACGCGCTGCGCGCGCCGTCGCGGTGAGATGCGGGAAGGCTGGATGACTCCAGTCGCATGCAGAGGCCCCCTGTGTGTGGAACCGGCGATCTCCGCCGACGTCGCGCGCGCTGGCGTGCGACTCAGCATCCATGCCGGTTCGATCCCGACGCGACCCCCTGCAGGCGCGTCACTGGCAAGCTAATTCAAGCGTCGCGATGCGCGCAAGTGGCGCGCACTACTACTAAAGCAGGCACCGGCGATGCGCGGATATGTAACGCCGCATGTAACGTGGATGCGTCTGCGATGCAGCAAATCCAATGCGATGCTGAATTCGTTGCGAAAAATGCCGCTCTTCACAAACACGAACGGGCGCGCGCCCAGCGCAACTTGCGATGACGGTACTGTGTAAACGCCATGTCGATAGTGTGAACTGCGTCGCGCCGCAATTGCGGCGCAATGCGCGTCCAAGCGCGTTGGCTTCGCGTTAAACGCGCAACAGCAGCGCCAACGCGATCAGCAGCGAGGCGATCAGCAGCCACGGCAGCGCGCGGCGAGCGAACGATTTCGCCGACGGCAGCGGCGGTCCGTCGTTGGCGCGATACAGCGGCGCGGGCTCGGAAGGCAGCGCTCCCGGTGCGGTGTCGCGGATCGGCTGCGGTCCGATCGATTCGAGCGCGGGCGACTCGGTGCGCGGCATGTCGTCGATGGGCGGCGCGTGCGGCCCGGACTCGTGAGGGCCGGACCCTTTCGATTCGCCGCTCCCCGTGCGGCCGCCGCGCCAGCGGCCGTCCTCGCTCAGGGCGTCCACGGCTTCGGGCAGGATCGCGGCCGAGGCGCTGGCCACGGCCGCCGCGGGCAGGCCCAGGGCGCGGGCGAGGGCGGCGATCTCGGCCTCGCCGAACACCCGCTCCAGTTGGTCTGCGGTCAGCGGCCGATTCGGGCCCGGGGCGATCCAGGACGTCGCCAGCGGCTCCAGCCCCTGGGCCCGGAAGGCCTGGACGAAGCCCGCCGTCCCGCCCCGGGCGGGGTCGAAAATACGGTCCAGCCAGGCCGCCAGCAGGCGCCGGGCCTGGTCCGGGTTGAGGCCGTGACGGCTCCCGACCTGGTCCAGCAGATGTTCGAACATGCGGCGATCCCGTGGGGAAGGGCGGCCACGGGGTCCTTCGTAGCGTGCTCACTACAGCATGAGACGCGTTAAGGCCGCGACAGGCGGCCCCGGGGGCGGGGGCAGTGCCGTCCGGCGGACCGGGATAGTTGCCCTAACCCGCTGAAGCACCTACAATTCCGCTTCTGTCCGCCCGCTATTGGGTGCGGCAGCGACCAAAATAACTACAGAGGAATACCGGTCATGTACGCAGTACTGGTCACCGGCGGTAAGCAATACCGCGTGATGCAAGGCGAGACGCTCCGCGTCGAGCTGCTCGATGTCGAAGCCGGCAGCGAGATCAAGTTTGACACCGTCCTGATGCTGGGCGATGGCGAAGGTGTGAAGCTCGGCGACGCGCTCAAGGGCGCCAGCGTCACCGCCAAGGTCGTCGGCCACGGCCGCGCCGACAAGGTGCGCATCGTCAAGTTCCGCCGCCGTAAGCACCATCGCAAGCAGATGGGCCACCGTCAGCACTACACCGAAATCGAGATCACCGGCATCGCCGGTGGCGACAACAAGTAAGGAGCAGCAGCCATGGCACACAAAAAGGGCGTAGGTTCTACCCGCAACGGCCGCGACTCCAACCCGAAGTACCTGGGCGTGAAGATCTACGGCGGCCAGGCCATCGAGGCCGGCAACATCATCGTGCGTCAGCGCGGCACCCAGTTCCATCCGGGCGCCGGCGTCGGCCTCGGCCGCGACCACACCCTGTTCGCGCTGGTCGACGGCAAGGTCGAGTTCTCGACCAAGGGTCCGAAGAAGCGTCGCACCGTCAGCGTCGTCGCCTAAGCGCGACGCGCGGTACGCGAAGGGCCCCGCTTCGGCGGGGCTTTTCGTTTCTAAGCCGGGATTGGGGATTCGGGATTCGGGATTCGCAACAGCGAAAACCCGGACTTCCCGCTCCCGCTACAATCTCCGGTGGCCCCGTTTTTGCTCTACGAATCCCCAATCCCGAATCCCCAATCCCGGCTCTTATGAAACTCGTCGACGAAGCAGAAATCCAAGTCATCGCCGGTAACGGCGGCAACGGCTGCATCGGCTTCCGTCGCGAGAAGTTCATTCCGCTGGGCGGGCCGGACGGCGGCGACGGCGGTGCCGGCGGCAGCGTCTGGCTGGTCGCCGACGAGAACGTCAACACCCTGGTCGATTTCCGCCACCAGAAGCAGTTCCGCGCCCAGCGCGGCGAGAACGGCATGGGTCGGCAGGCCTACGGCAAGGGCGGCGACGATCTGGTCATCGTGGTCCCGGTCGGTACCGTGGTCACCAACGTCGAGACCGACGAGGTGATCGGCGACCTGACCACCAGCGGCGACCGTCTGCTGGTCGCGCGCGGCGGCAAGGGCGGCCTGGGCAACATGCATTTCAAGAGTTCGACCAACCGCACCCCGCGCAAGGCCCTGCCGGGTCTGCCGGGCGAGCAGCGCGAACTCAAGCTCGAACTCAAGCTGCTCGCCGACGTTGGCCTGCTGGGCTTCCCGAACGCGGGCAAGAGCACCCTGATCCGCGCGGTCTCGGCGGCCACGCCCAAGGTCGCCGACTATCCGTTCACCACGCTGTATCCGAATCTGGGCGTGGTCAGCGTGGAAGCGCACCGCAGCTTCGTGATCGCCGACATTCCGGGCCTGATCGAAGGCGCCGCCGACGGCGCCGGCCTGGGCGCGCAGTTCCTGCGCCATCTGCAGCGCACGCGTCTGCTGCTGCACCTGGTCGACATCGCGCCGATGGAAGGCGGAGTGGAGGGCGTGAGCCCGGCCGAGCAGGTGCGCGCGATCGAGCGCGAACTGGCCAAGCACGATCCCGAACTGCTGGCCAAGCCGCGCTGGCTGGTGCTCAACAAGGCCGACCTGCTGCTGGAAGAAGAGCAGCAGGCCGCGGCGCAGGCGATCGTCGACGAACTGGGTTGGAAGGATCGCTGGTACCTAGTCTCGGCGATCGGCCGCGACGGCACCTGGCCGATCATGCTGGACGTGATGGCCTTCTTCGACCGTCAGCGCGAAGAGGCGCTGGAAGCCGCGAACGCCGCCGGCGAACATGCGCCCTGAGCCGCGGGCTCGGCGTTCAATTTCGACCCTAAGCGGCGCTCGTCGCGCGCCGCACTTGGCCGCGCGCATCGCCGGCCGCGCCGTCGCCGCGCGAGGCGAGGGCGCGCAACGCTTCTTACTCGCTTCACGCGCGGCGCCGACGATGCGCCGCATGTCCCGGCACGCATACGGCGCGGCTTCCGTCGCGAATGTTTCCGCACGCGCGGCCGCGTGCGTCGTGAATCGCCTGCCCGCAAAAAGCAAAAACCCGGCCGAAGCCGGGTTTTCGCATGCTGCTGCGGCGCTAACCGCAGTCGCGTCGCAATCAGGCGGCGGACAGCGCCTTGATGCGGGCCGACAGGCGGCTCTTATGGCGCGCGGCCTTGTTCTTGTGGATCAGGCCACGGGAGCTGAAGCGGTCGAGGATCGGCTGAGCGACGTCGAACGCGGACTTGGCACCGGCGGCGTCGTTCTCGCCGAGGGCCTTCAGCACCTTCTTCACGGCGGTACGCAGCATCGAACGCTGGCTGGCGTTACGGGCATTGCGGACGACCGTCTGCTTGGCGCGCTTCTTGGCGGACTTGATGTTTGCCACGGGTGGTTTCCTGGAAAATTTGGTTGAAAGCTGTGATGGAACTGGGTGCAAAAATGCAATTGCGGAAAATCAGACCCAAAAGTATGGCCGATTCAGTGACTTGCGTCAACTGGGCAGGCGCCGCCGCGGGAATGGCCGGGGGCGGGCGATGAGCAAGGCCGGTTTGCTGCGTTCCTCGGTGGTTTTCAGCGCCATGACCCTGATTTCGCGGGTCTCCGGCCTGGTCCGCGACCAGGTCTACGCCTGGCAGTTCGGCGCCAGCCCGGCCATGGACGCGTTCTTCATCGCGTTCCGGATCCCGAATTTCCTGCGTCGGCTCTCGGCCGAGGGCTCGTTCTCGATGGCCTTCGTGCCGGTGTTGGCCGAGTACAAGGAAAAGCAGGACCACGCCGCGGTCAAGGAACTGGTCGACCGGGTCACCGGCACCCTGACTGCCGCCTTGCTGGTGCTGACCGCGGCGGTGGTGCTGGCCGCACCCTGGGTGATGCAGCTGTTCGCGCCGGGCTTTGAGCCGGGCACCGAGCAGTACCGCCTGGCCACCCAGATGCTGCAGATCACCTTCCCATACGCCTTGTTCATCTCCCTGGCCTCGCTGGTCGGCGGGGTACTGAACAGCTATGAGCGCTTCGCGATTCCGGCGCTGTCGCCGGTGCTGCTGAACCTGTCGATGATCGCCGCCGCGGTGTGCGCGGTGCCGCTGATGCGGCCGCTGGGCCTGGAGCCGGTGCTGGCGCTGGCCTGGGGCGTGTTCGTGGCGGGCATCCTGCAACTGGTGTTCCAGTTGCCGGCGCTGTCCAAGCTGGGCCTGCTGCCGCGGCCGCGCTGGGGCGGGGCGCACGCGGGCGTGCGCAAGATCATGCGGTTGATGGTGCCGACCCTGTTCGGCTCCTCGGTGGCTCAGCTCAATCTACTGCTCAACACCGCGCTGGCTTCGTTCCTGATCGCCGGCAGCGTGACCTGGCTGTATCTGACCGACCGCCTGCTGGAATTCCCGCTGGGCATGTTCGGCGTCGCGATCGGCACCGTGATCCTGCCGCATTTGTCCAAGCGCCATGCCGCGACCGATCCGCAGGGCTTTTCCAAGGGGCTGGATTGGGGTTTCCGGCTGTGCCTGCTGATCGGCATTCCGGCCTGCCTGGGCCTGGTGTTGTGTGCCGAGGCCTTGATCGCGACCCTGTTCCAGTACGGCCGCCTCAGCGCCACCGACACCGAGATGATCCGCCTGAGCCTGATGGCGCAGTCCACCGCGGTGCCGGCGTTCCTGCTGGTGAAGGTGCTGGCGCCGGCCTTCTATTCGCGTCAGGACACCAAGACCCCGGTGAAATCGGCGGTGGTGTCGGTGATCGTGAACCTGGTCGCGACCGTGGCCCTGTTGCTGAGCGCGCTGTACTTCACCGAGGCCGGCCAGGCCGCGTTGCTGCGCAGCGGCGGGCATCTGCGCGAAGCCCTGGGCTACGTGCCCGGCGCGCACGCCTGCCTGGCGCTGGCGATCGCGATCGCCGGCTGGGTCAACGCGCTGCAACTGGCCTGGTACCTGCGGCGCGCGCGGGTCTACGCGCGCCAGCCCGGCTGGGGCCGCTTCCTGCGTCAGATCGGCGTGGCCGCCGTGGCGATGAGCGCGGTGGTGCTGGCCCTGTTGTGGCTGTGGCAGGGCTGGACCGCGTGGCCGTGGTGGGAGCGCGGCTGGAAGCTCGCGGTGACGGTGGGCGCAGGCGGCGCGGTCTACGCCGCGATGCTGTGGCTGCAGGGCATCCGCCCGCGCGACCTGCGCGGGCACTGAGTCCGGCGCAGGCGGCTTGAGAGTCGCCCGCGCCGGCTATACTTCCTGATTCATCCTTTTGAACGCTCCTTTCGAGCCGGTCCCCCACGCAATCCCATGAGCAGGCTGTTTCGTGACGTCGAGGGCGGGCCCCGTTGCCCGCACGGCAGTGTGGTCTGCATCGGCGCCTTCGATGGCCTGCACCTCGGGCATCGCGCGCTGGTGCGCCACACGGTCGCGCGTGCGCACGCGCTGGGCGTGCCGGCGGTGGCCTTGAGCTTCGAGCCGCTGCCGCGCGAATTCTTCGCCCCGTCGGCGCCGCCGCCGCGCCTGCTGCTGCCGCGCGCCAAGGCCGAGGGCCTGCTCGCGCTGGACGCCGACCAGGTCGGCCTGCTGCGTTTCAACGCCCGCCTCAGCGGCCTGGACGCCGAGACCTTCGTGCGCCGCGTGCTGGTCGAGCGCCTGGGCGCCCGCGAGGTCTGGGTCGGCCCCGAGTTCCGTTTCGGCAAGGCCCGTGGCGGCGATATCGGCGTGCTGCGCCGGCTCGGCGAGGAGTGCGGCTTCGAGGCGCACGAGATCGAGCCCGTGCACCACGACGGCGAACGCGTCTCCAGCACCCGCATCCGCGCCGCGCTGCTGGCCGGCGACTTCGCCGCCGCCGCCGGCCTGCTCGGGCGCCCTTATGCGATCGGCGGGCGCGTGGTGCGCGGCCAGCAGCTCGGCCGCACCCTGGGGTTCCCGACCGCCAACCTGCGCTTCGGCGGCAAGACCCCGGCCTTGTCGGGGATCTACGCGACCTGGGTGCACGGTGTCGGCGAGCGTCCGCGCGCGTCGGTGTCCAGCCTGGGCACGCGTCCGACCGTGGACGGCGTCGAACCGCTGCTGGAAGCGCATCTGTTCGACTTCGACGGCGACCTGTACGGTCGTCGCATCGAGGTCGAGTTCGTCGCCCACCTGCGCGCCGAGCTCAAGTTCCCCGATCTGGCTTCGCTGACCCAGCAGATGCACCGCGACGCCGCCCAGGCGCGCGAGCTGCTGGTGCTGGATGCGCAGCGCCGCTCGCTGCAACCGATGCACACCGAACTTCCGCACCACGACCCTCGACGTGCGTCTACGTCGCCAGCTCGGGCCGCCGACGCGGCCGAGAAAACTGCCTGAGACCCGCTGTGACCAACGACCCCAGCCAACCCGCCCCCGGCAACGCCTACAAGGCCAGCCTGCTGCTGCCGGCGACCGATTTCCCGATGCGTGGCGATCTGCCCAAGCGCGAGCCGGAAACCCTGGCGCGCTGGGAGAGCGAAGGTCTGTATCAGCGAATTCGCGAGAAGACCGGCGGCCGCGAGCGCAGCTTCGTGCTGCACGACGGCCCGCCGTACGCGAACGGCGAGATCCATGTCGGCCACGCGGTCAACAAGGTGCTCAAGGACATCGTGGTCAAGTCCAAGCTGCTGGCCGGCTTCGATGCGCCTTACGTGCCGGGCTGGGACTGCCACGGCCTGCCGATCGAGCACAAGGTCGAGAAGGAATTCGGCAAGGTCGGCAGCACCGTCGACGGACGCGTGCTCGACGCCGCCGAATTCCGCGCCAAGTGCCGCGAGTACGCGACCAGCCAGATCGACATCCAGCGCCGCGGCTTCAAGCGCCTGGGCGTGACCGGCGATTGGGACCATCCCTACCGCACCATGGATTTCCGCTACGAGGCGGACATCATGCGTTCGCTGGCCAAGATCGTCGATCGCGGCCATCTGGTGCGCGGCTCCAAGCCGGTGCACTGGTGCTTCGACTGCGGCTCGGCGCTGGCCGAGGCCGAGATCGAGTACCAGGACAAGGAATCCACCGAAATCTACGTGCGTTATCCGGTGCTGGACCGCAAGCGCGTGTTCGACGCCTTCGGCCTCGCCGACGACGGCGCGCCGCTGTCGGTGCCGATCTGGACCACCACGCCGTGGACGCTGCCGGCCAGCCTGGCGGTCACGCTGGGCCCGGAAGTGAACTACATGCTGGTCAAGCTGGAGGCGGGCTCGGAAGGCTTGTTCCGCGAGGACGCTCAGCGCCCCGAATACCTGCTGGTCGCGCACGACCTCACCGCGGGTTTCCTGACCACGCTGGCCAACCGCGACGCGCTGAAGCAGGGCGCGAGCGTGCAGGCGAGCGAGTGGGGCCCGCAGCCGGGCGTCGCCTTCGAGGGCCTGCGCCTGCAGCATCCGTTCTACGAGCGCGAGATCCCGGTCCTGCTGGGCGACCACGTCACCGTCGACGCCGGCACCGGCGCGGTCCACACCGCGCCCGGCCACGGCCAGGAGGACTACGCGGTCGGCCTGAAGTACGGCCTGGTCGAGCGCTACAGCGCCGCCCAGATCAATCCGGTCGACGCGCGCGGCCTGTACCTGCCGTCGACGCCGCCGGCCGACGGCCATGCGCTGGCCGGCCAGCACATCTTCAAGATCGATCCGATCATCGTCGAGGTGCTGCGCGCGCGCGGCGCGCTGCTCGCCGCCGGCCGCATCAAGCACAGCTACCCGCATTGCTGGCGCCACAAGACGCCGGTGGTGTTCCGCGCCACCCCGCAGTGGTTCATCTCGATGGAGCAGGCCGGCCTGCGTCGCGACGCGCTGGCCGCGATCGGCGGCGTGTCCTGGGTGCCGGGCTGGGGCGAGGCGCGCATCTACAACATGATCGAGGGCCGTCCGGACTGGACGATCTCGCGCCAACGCTATTGGGGCGTGCCGATCGCGCTGTTCTTCCATCGCGAGACCGGGCTGCCGCATCCGCGCACCGGCGAAATCATGCGTCAGGTCGCCGACGCGGTCGAACGCGAGGGCACCGACGCCTGGTACGCGATGACCGCCGAGCAACTGCTGGGCGACGAAGCCGCGGACTACGAGAAGGTCAACGACATCCTCGACGTCTGGTTCGACTCCGGCACCAGCCACGAGTGCGTGCTCGCGCAGCGTCCGCAGGACGGCCTGCATAAGCCCGCCGACCTGTACCTGGAAGGCTCCGACCAGCACCGCGGCTGGTTCCACAGCGCGCTGCTCAGCGGCGTGGCGATGGACGGCGTGGCGCCGTACCGGCAGGTGCTGACCCACGGCTTCACCGTCGACGAACACGGCAAGAAGATGTCGAAGTCGATGTTCAACGCGCTCGCGCCGGACAAGGTCACCGACACCCTGGGCGCCGACGTGCTGCGCCTGTGGGTGGCCTCGACCGAGTTCCGCAACGAGATGACGGTCTCCGACAAGATCCTCAAGCAGAACGCCGACGTCTACCGCCGCATCCGCAACACCGCGCGCTTCCTGCTCGGCAACCTCAGCGGTTTCGACCCCGCGCGCGATCTGGTCGCGCTGGGCGACATGGTCGCCCTGGACCGATGGATCGTGCACCGCGCGGCCGAACTGCAGGACCGCATCGCCGCCGCCTACGAGCGTTACGACTTCGCCGAGATCGTGCAGGCGTTGTCGAACTTCTGCAGCGTCGACCTGGGCTCGTTGTACCTGGACGTGACCAAGGACCGCCTGTACACGATGCAGGAGAACTCGCGCGGCCGCCGTTCGGCGCAGAGCGCGATGTACCGCATCGCCGAGGCCTTCGTGCGCTGGATCGCGCCGATCCTGGCCTACACCGCCGACGAGATGTGGCGCCACCTGCCGGCCAACACCGAACAGGGCGCGCGCGAAGGCAACGTGCTGTTCACTACCTGGTACGACGGCCTGGCCCTGCTGTCCGACGAGGCGCCGCTGTCGGCCGAGGACTTCGCCCGCCTGCTGGCCCTGCGCGACGACGTCAGCAAGACCCTGGAACCGATGCGCGCCGAAGGCAAGATCGGCGCCGCGCTCGAGGCCGAGATCGCGCTGCGTTGCGGCGTCGCCGATCAGAACTGGCTGGCGCCGTTCGCCGACGAGCTGCGCTTCCTGTTCATCAGCGGCGACGTCGAAATCGTCGCCGACGATGCGATCAAGGACATCGCGGTGACCGCCGCGCCGACCGCCAAGAGCAAGTGCGTGCGCTGCTGGCATTACCGTGCCGACGTCGGTAGCGACCCCACGCATCCGGAACTGTGCGGCCGCTGTGTAGACAACGTCGCCGGCGCGGGCGAGGACCGTCGCTGGTTCTGAACCCTCGTCCCTCATCCTCTCCGCGTCGACCCGATGCGGAGCGATAGCCGAATCACCGGGTCCCCCGCGGACCTCTTCACCGGGCTTCCGGCCCCGCCGGAACCAGGAGCGCAACACGATGTCGCAACTCCCCAGCAAGAACGCGCTGCCCTGGCTGATCGTCTCGGTCGTGGTGATCGTGCTCGACCAGCTCAGCAAGGCCTGGGTGCTGTCCTCGCTGCCCGAGTACACCGCCATCCCGGTCATCGAAGGCGTCTGGAACTGGTACCGCACCTACAACACCGGCGCCGCCTTCAGCTTCCTCAGCGACGCCGGCGGCTGGCAGAAGTACTTCTTCGTGGTGCTGGCGGTGGCCATCAGCGGCCTGCTCGCGGCCTGGCTGCGGCGCACCGCGCGCGGCGACTGGAAGACCGCGCTGCCCTACGCGCTGGTGATCGGCGGCGCCCTGGGCAACGTCATCGATCGCCTGCTGCACGGCCACGTGGTCGACTTCATCCAGTGGCATTGGCAGGAGCACTACTGGCCGGCCTTCAACCTGGCCGACTCGGCGATCGTGGCCGGCGCGGTCGGGATCGCCCTGGTCGGCCTGTTCGCGACGCCCCCGGCCAAGCCCAAGGGCTAGGGCAGGAGTACAATCGGCCCATGGACGTCCTGCTCGCCAATCCCCGCGGTTTCTGCGCCGGCGTCGACCGCGCGATCGAGATCGTCAAACGCGCGATCGAGACCCTGGGCGCGCCGATCTACGTGCGCCACGAAGTCGTGCACAACCGCTTCGTGGTCGACGACCTCAAGCACCGCGGCGCGATCTTCGTCGAAGAGCTCGACGAAGTGCCCGACGGCGCCACCGTGATCTTCAGCGCCCACGGCGTGTCCAAGGCCGTGCGCGAGGAAGCCGAGCGCCGCGGCCTGAAAGTGTTCGACGCGACCTGCCCGCTGGTCACCAAGGTGCACCTGGAAGTCTCGCGCCACTGCCGCGCCGGCCGAGACGTGATCCTGATCGGTCATGAAGGCCACCCGGAAGTCGAAGGCACCATGGGCCAGTGGCGGCGCGAAGCCGGCTCCGGCCGCATCTATCTGGTCGAGGACGCCGACGATGTCGCCGCGCTCGACGTCGACCAGCCCGAGAATCTGGCCTACACCACCCAGACCACGCTGTCGGTGGACGACACCCGCAGCGTGATCGAAGCCATGCGCGCCAAGTACCCGGCTATCCAGGGCCCGCGCCACGACGACATCTGCTACGCCACCCAGAACCGCCAGGACGCCGTGCGCGAACTGGCCGCAAAGTGCGACCTGGTGCTGGTGGTCGGTTCGCCCAACAGCTCCAACTCCAACCGCCTGCGCGAGCTGTCCGAGCGCGAGGGCGTGGAAGCCTACCTGATCGACGGCGCCGTCGAGATCGACCCGGAATGGGTCAAGGGCCGCAAGCGTATCGGCATCACCGCCGGCGCCTCCGCCCCGGAAGTGCTGGTGCGCGGCGTCATCGAGCGCCTGCGCGAACTCGGCGCGCAGCGCGTCAACGAGCTCGACGGCGAGCCCGAGGACATGGTCTTCGCCCTGCCCAAGGAACTGCGCCTGCGCCTGGTCGGCTGAGGCCGGGAGCGGGCAGGGCGCCTTCCGACCCGGCTGAATTGACCCGCCCCGGTGCCCAACCCTACAATTCACACCCCCGCGGCCTGCCCGCGGACGCCCACGCCGCAAGGCCGAGGCCCGTAACACCGCCGGAATAGCTCAGTTGGTAGAGCGGCGCATTCGTAATGCGTAGGTCGTAGGTTCGATTCCTATTTCCGGCACCACACCTCAAAGCCCCGCGACGCGGGGCTTTGTCGTTTCTGGCATCTGACCGGCGCCAGCTCCCCAAGCGCCAACGAACGCTCCCAATCTCCGGGTAGGAACGGCGCAAGCCGCGACCACGAACCCCACCTGCCGCAAAAACACCGATCCCCCGCTTCGCGCTTTAGCCCCCTCCTTTGAAAAAGGAGGGCTGGGGAGGATTTGCTCTTGCCCCACCTTCCGCCTAAACCAAAGACGCGCCTCAGGCCCGCCTCGGAACTTTCACAACCCCGCGCCGCCGCCAATCGCATCACCCTGTCGCTACACTCCCAAAACGCACCATTCAATCCATCCAGGAGCTCCCATGCGTTTTCGATTCCTGTCGTTCACGCTAGGGCTGGCGCTCCCTCTCGCAGTGTTAGCCGCTCCCCAGGCCCCCGACATCGTCGGCGCCTGGACCTGCGGCCCCTACGAAACACCCGGCCCCGACCTCTCGGCTTCGACCATCGACCGTCGCGTCTACTCCGACAACGGCTACTTCACCGAACACAGCTTCGTCACCTACACCCGCGAAGGCCTGCAAATCCGCACCGAAACCCGCAACACCGGTACCTGGTCGCTGCAGGGCGACTTGATCGAAGTCCGGTTCAACTCGTCGAAGTTCCTTTCCTCCGACCATCCTGCGTTCACGGTCGCCCACGGGCAGGCCACGTTGGATGCCATGAGAGCCCGCAAGAACTCGGATACAAAGCGCATCCTCCGGTTCGACGGGCAGAGCATGGTCACGATCCCGTTGGGTTCGATGGACGCGCAGGGCGAAGTGCAGGTGTCCTGCAGCAGAGGTTGATCGTCGCTGGCGCGGGCAACATGACTGTCAACGTATGAAAAGTCCGGGGGAAGCGATGAGACGTTGGGTATTGGCGATCGCCATGTGTGGCGCGGCCGGTGTGACGTTCGCGGGCGAAGCCAAATCGGAGCCGGTTCAAAGCGCGTGCTTTCCTGCGCGCATCGGCGATCTGGAGGCCTTCAGCTTCTCGAAAGAGGATCACGACGCGCTGCACCGGGATCGCCTGGGGAAAATTTTCGGCTATAACGCGCGCCCCTACCGGACCGCGCTGACGGTGTACCTCATGGACAAATCGCGGTCCGCGAGCGTGGAAACGGAATTCAGAGGGGCCGAAACCGAAATCGTGGCGGCGCATCCAGGCATGGAAATCGTTACGCGCAACTTTGCGCAGATCGTCTTGGCGGGTCACCCCGCCCCTGGGCAGTTGGGGCTCTACCGGTGGACCAAGGAGAACGAGGACGTCGGCTCCGTCCTGTGGATAGGCGAGTCGCCCAGCAGGATAGTGAAGATCCGCCTCTCGTTCGTCGCACCGAAGCCGGCCGATCAGGCCGCCGCCGCGATGCAATACGCCATGAACGCCGTGGGCGACGCGGCGAAACATATCTGCGAGCCGGTCTCATCGGATGTGGATGATGCGTTCGGGAAACCGTCGCCTTCAAAAGCTTCGTAGGCTCACCCTATGCCGCCACCCGCACTGACAGATCACGCCTTCGATCGCCTCGTATCCTTGCGCGATGCCTACTGCCTCATGGAACGCTTCGCGTCGGCGTACCTGGCCCGCGGCGGGTTGGCATTGGGGCGAAACAAAAGCGGCTCGGTCAAGGCTGTGACCGAGCCGCTGCAAATCCAACGCTGGGCCTGGAGCAGAGCTGACGCGCGTGGCGCCTAGTTGCAACTGCCCTTGTGCTTGGCGCGAACCCCGCGACAGCGGAACATCCCGTTCTCCAACTGCACGCAGGTATCGAGCTTCGGGTACGTACTCACGCAGCGCTTCGCCGCTTTGGCGGCGGCCTCGACATTGCGGGTGGCGGCGGCCATCGCTTCTTCCAGCGTAGCGCCATCGCCGGTCACGACGACGCCGGCATAGGCTGGCAATGACAGCGCTAGCAGTGTCCCCAAGAGGAGCGGTGCGATCGCCTTCGGCTTTCTGGCGTTCATCACTGGCCTCCCGCCAAGAAGGCTTTGGCGGCCGGGCCGCTCAGGCCGTTCGCCGCCTTGATCAGATTGTCCAGGTCCGAAGGCTTGTTGGCGCAGCTGCCCTTGTGGTTGGCGCGGATGGCCTTGCACTGGAAATAGCCCGCGAACTTCGCCGACTCCTCACAGGTGTCGAGCGACGGATAGGCGGATACGCAGGTGCCGTGCGCGATGGCGGCTTTCTCGACGGCGGCGACGCTCTTTTCCAGAGCGACGCCGAGGTCCTTGTCGACGCCGTACACCGGCTCACCCGCCGCAGCCTGTCCGGAAAACACGGCCAACCCCAAGGCCGTTACGATCAAAATCCGATTCATACATCCCCCTGTATGCGTAGTTTTGAAAGCCCTACGGTGCCGGGTGTGCTGTGGCTGTCCCCATCGGCACCGCGCAAGGATGCTAACCAGTGGGTTAGGGGCTTCGCAAATGAGTCCGCCGGTCCGAGGGGGCGGCGGACTGCTAATCCGCCCACGCGCTGGTTAGGCATCGCCGAAACAGGGGGCAGGGTGGGGGCTACTTTCTAAAGGCCGACTTCAACGTCTATTCCCCGTTCGGCAGCCACTGGCTTTCGCACAGCTCCTGTGCCAAATCCATCGCATTGACACGTTTCCTCCGTCGAGACCAGACTTCCACCCGTATTCCACGCCGACGGGGGGCTCTGATGGGGCACGCATTGCTTGCGTTCGTAAAGTGGTTCTTCGCCGCGGCCATAGTCGGCGTGATCGCCGGTGGCGTCATCGGAGGCATGATGGGGACGGACGTCGACTCGTCCTACCGGGCAGGCCAAATCGTTGGGGTCCTCGTCTGGCCTATCGTGCTCGTCGTCGCCATCGCCGGCACTTGTTTCAGCGTCTCTCGCGAAAAAAAGCGGCATGCTCAGGCCCTGGCCGGACCCCGCATCAGCGATCAGTACCGCAACGACCGCGACAACGGCGCCTGACGATCGGTTCCGAAGCGCGCATGGCTTGAACCGCGGTCTTGCGTGGAGTACATGACGACGCCTGCCACAGCGGTTGGCGACTAACTGCCGCGTGAGACTGCATCCGGCCAGGTCTTGTACGGTCCGACGATTAGGCTTGTCGCGCGAGGCTTGCGTGCGGCATGCCCGAAGCTGTGCATGACCGGCGGGGCCTTGTGGCTGGAACTAGTGCTCATGCCAGGTATCGCGTCGAGCAGGGGCGTGCCGATTGACGCGGCTTCAAGATCGCTCGATTCGGGTATTCGACGGGCTTCTATCGCCCGAGCTCTTGCGCAAGCCCGATGAGTATCCCCTCGGGTCCCCGGATGTAGCAAAGCCGATACACATCCTGGTACCGGACCACTTCGCCGACCAGCGTCGCGCCGCGTTTGCGCAGCCGGGCGAGCGTGTCGTCGATGTCCACCACAGTGAACATGACGCGCAGATACCCGAGGGCGTTCACCGGAGCGTTGCGGTGATCGGCGATCACGGGCGGCGCGAGGAATCGGGAGAGTTCGAGCCGGCTGTGGCCGTCCGGCGTGCGCATCATGGCCATCTCGACGCGCATGTCGCGCAGGCCGGTGACGCCGTCCGCCCAAGGCCCTTCGATGGGAGCACGCCCTTCGAGCTCCAGGCCCAGTTCGGTGTAGAACTCGATGGCGGCGTCGAGGTCGTCCACCACGATGCCGACGTTGTCCATGCGCTTGATGGTCATGAGGTCTCCTGGAGCTGGGTTGAATCGCGCCGGGAAGGACGGATGGGCGACGCCGGCGTCGATTGCTGATGGGGGCGGGGCACGGATCGATAGTCCAGCGGCTCAGACTCAAGGTCAACGGCCGAGTCGCCGCTCACCGGCGCCCAGGCGTCCTCACCGTACTATCGCGGGGCGAGGGCGGTCCAGGTCGAAGCTGAGGGCCGATGTGTGCGAAATCCTTCCCGGGCTCATGTCGAATTCGGGTCCGCCTGTTCGTCGCCATGGTGTAAGCAGCCAAATCTCCCCCATGCCACCAGGAGCACGCCGATGACCATCACCATTACCGCCTTCGAACGATCGCCCGACGGGGGCAAGGGCCTGGCGCGCGACACGCGCGTGCGCTGGGCGCTGGAGGAAGTGGGGCAGCCTTACGAGGTTCGCCTGGTGTCGTTCCGCGACATGAAGGAGCCCGCGCACCTGCGCCTGCATCCCTTCGGCCAGATTCCCACCTTGGAGGAGGACGACCTCGTCCTGTTCGAAACCGGCGCGATCGTCCTCCATCTCGCCCAAAGCCGGCCGGGCCTGCTGCCGGACGACGCCAATGCGCGGGCGCGCGCGATCGCCTGGATGTTCGCCGCGCTCAATACCGTCGAACCGCCGATCCTCGATATCGTCGTCGTCAAGTTCCAGGAAGGCGACAAGCCCTGGGCGCAGGAACGGCTGCCGCTGGTGATGGACCGTATCCGCGCCCGGCTGGTGCAGCTGGCGGCGCGGCTGGGCGATGCCGACTGGCTCGACGGTGCGTTCAGCGCAGGCGACCTGATGATGGTGTCGGTGCTGCTGCGGCTGAGGCCGTCGGGCTTGCTCGACGAGTTCCCGAGCCTGGCCGCCTATGTCGCCCGCGGCGAAGCGCGGCCCGCCTATCAGCGCGCGTTCGCCGCGCAGTGGGCGGTGAATGCCGCCCCGCCGCCGGCCGCTTGACGGCGCCGTTCAGGCCCGGCGGCCCAAGGCAGAGTCCGCTCTCACTGCTGCGGTCGCGCCCACAGAGAGCAAGCGAGCAGTCATTGGTCGTGATCGGCGGGTCAGAAGTTCCTGTAGCCACTGCGAGCTCCGACTGAACAGCGCTCGAGGAGCATTTGCGTCGTCTTCGCGTTGGAAGCGGTTGCGTCTAACGCCGCCAGGCTGCCCTGGCGGCGCTTCGAACGCTTACAGCTCGGACTTGCTAGTGACGAACACCGGCAACGGCACGTCCAGCACTTCATCGGCGATCGGCCGGCCGGCGAGGAAGTTGGCGATGCTCTCGGCAATGCCCGCGTTGCCCAGCCACAGCTCGTTGTCATGGCTGGCGCCGCGAACCAGCAATTCCTTGCCCTGGCTGAAGCCAGGCCGCAGCGCCTGCGCGTTGGCGTGCGGTGTGCGGCCGTCCAGCGTGCCGCTGACGAAAAGCACGGGCACATCGCTACGCAGCGGCCCGCGGAATGCCTCCCCCAGATCGACGAGTCCGAGGCCGTCGGCGAGTTCCGGGAACGGGAAGTTCAAGGCGTCGCCGAGCATGCTTTCGCGCGCCTGTGCCTCGACCAGGGCGCGGCGCTGGGGACTCTGGCCGGATGCCACATCCATCGCCAGCGGCATGGCCCGGAATCCGCCCAGTTCCTCGCGCACCATCAGGACGAAGCTCGCCAGCAGGCCATAGTCGCCCGCTTCAGCTTCGCGCAGCATCAGCGGCAGCATCCGCTGGGTGGAGCGCCGGCCCAGCGCAATGGCGATCGCCAGCTTCGCGTCGTACTCGCCGATGGTGACTTTTCTACCGCCGTGCTTGGGGCTGCTGCCTTGGGCCGGTTGACGACGGAGCGTTTCCAGCACGCGTCGGGCCGATCCTTGCAGATCGTCGAAACCGTCCTTCTTGGCGATGACGGCCAGATCCGCCAACAAGGCATCCGCGGCCAACGGCAACTTGATCGTATCGTCAGGCCCCTCGGAGCCCATCAGCACCACACGCTCAAGGCTCGGGCCGTGTCGGCGCACGGTGGCCAGCGCCAGATGCGTGCCATAGCTCATTCCCCATAGGCTGATGCGCTTCAGGCCCATCGCACGCTTCAGGGATTCGATGTCGTCGGCGCTTTCGGCCGTGGTGTAGGCGGCCAGGTCGACGCCGCTCTTTCGCCATTCGGCGATGCAGCTGACGGCGGTTGCGCGCAGCGCTACCAGAGCGGCCTCGCGCTGCAGCGGTTGGGCGTCGTCGAAGCGATGCGCGTGCGAGCATTCCGGGGGCATGTCCGAAAAGTCCGTGCCGCGCTGGTCGAGCAGCAGCACATCGGTCTCGCGGCGGATACGGTCGAACACCGGCCAGCGCGGGCCCAGCGCCGTCCCGAAACCGGAGC
Source organism: Lysobacter sp. Root983 (assembly GCF_001429345.1). Lineage (NCBI taxonomy): Bacteria > Pseudomonadati > Pseudomonadota > Gammaproteobacteria > Lysobacterales > Lysobacteraceae > Lysobacter > Lysobacter sp. Root983. The sequence goes on along the minus strand of NZ_LMJO01000001.1, from coordinate 1,111,434 downwards.
CGCCCGGGCCACCGGCCAGGTAGACCACGGGTGCGCTGCGGCCGTCGCCACCGGTCGCGGGCAGGCGCACCACGCGCAAACGGATGCGCGGTCCGTCGGGCTGGCTGTGTCTGCGCGGCACCTCCAGAAACGCTTCCTCGGTCGCGATCGTGCCATTGCCCTTGGTCTCCATCGCGTAGGGCTTGAACACCAGCGGCGCCTGCGCATCGCGGGCCAGTGCCGGCGATGCGCAGGCCAGTGCGATACACAGCGCCGCCAGGCGTCCGGCCCGATGCGGGGGCGTACCGCGTTTGCCGACAACGAATAGCGATTTTCCGAACATGGCGAGCTCCGATTGGGAGAGGATCTGGACGTGGCCTTCGCCACGGGATCAGCATCCGCTTCGACGCCGCGGCCAGGCTGCGCCGGTCCGCCGAACAGCTCCAAACGGCTGTCCAGTGTCTCCGTGCCGCCGATAAGATGGAGGCATGCAGATCTCGCGCACCACCTTGGCCGTACTCGTCGTGTGGCTAGCCGCCGTCGCCGCGTGGCTGGTCGTTGCGAAGCCCGACATGAAGACGGTGCGGATCCTGACCGGGGAAATGGCGCCCGCGACGATGTCGGCGGCCGGCGAACTACCGCAGCGCCCACCGGCCAACGCGGATTGGCGTCCGCTCGATCAACGCGTGCTTGCGGGTTGGCGCGACCCCTATTGGCTGCGCTGGCGATCGACCACGCCCGCGACGCAGGGCGGTGCCGACCGCGCGTTGCGCTTTTCGCTGCGCGGCGCCAGCCGGCTCTACTGGAACGGTCAGCCGTTGGCGGGCAACGGCATCGTGGGCCGCACCGTCGCGGAGGAACGTCCGGGCCGCCTCGACATTGTGCGCGTGCTGCCGCCATCGGCCGGGGCCGGGACGGATGAGCTGGTCGTGCTCGCTTCCAGTCAGCATCAAGGCCTGCGGCTGCTCAGTGCCGATGCCTTTGCCGTGGTGGCTCCCGCTGAGCTGCTCTACGGCCAGGCCATGCGGCCGTGGCTGATTGCCGCCTTCGCCACCGGTGCGCTCGCGGCGGCGTATCTGTATTTCCTGGCGGTCCAGCGCGGCCGTCGGCGCAGGCCTGGCGCTCGGCTGCTGCTCGCGCTCTGCGCCGTTGGACTGGCCTTGCCTATGGTCGAGGGCTGGCGCGCGCTGGTGGGCTATGCCTATCCGTGGCATGGCCCGCGCCTGTTCGTTCTGCTGGGTTTGCACCTGGCGGCGGCGATGTTGCTGCCGGCCTACCTGGCGCGCCACTTCGGCCTGTCCGTGCCCATTGGCGTGCGCATCGCCTATCTGGCGACGCTGGTGGCGGTCGCGGCGTTCATGCCCGGCTTCGATGCGCGTTCCGCTGCGGTACTGCTGTTGAGCCTGCTCGCCTCGGCGGGCGTGCTGCTGCGCGTCCAGGGCGCGCAGGAGGAACGTGGACCGATCCTGGCGCTGGTGCTTACCGGGGCTTTGGCGATGGCGGTCGCGCACAGCTCTTTCCTCGACGGCCCATATTTCCTGTTGCTGGCGATACTGATGGGCTTCCTGCTCTTGCGCCACGCCGCGCAGCTGCGTGCCTTGGATCGCCATAACGCGAAGCTAAGCGAAGAGCGCGCCCAGCTTTCTCTGCAGCTGTTGCAGAGGGGCATCCATCCGCACTGGCTCATGAACACCTTGACCTGCCTGCAGGAGTTGATCGAGCAGGCGCCGCCGCGCGCCAGCCGTCTGGTCGAGTCGCTGGCCGAGCAGTTCGACCGGCTGCGCGACAGCAGCACCCGCCAAAGCGTTTCGCTGGAGGACGAATTGGCCTTGTGTCGCAGCCACTTGGATATCGTCGGTCTGGCCTCCGATCACCCGCTGTCGCTTGAGGTCGATGCCGACGACACTCGCTTGTCGTTGCCGCCGGGCATCCTCCATGCCCAGATCGAGAATGCGCTGACCCACGCCGGCACCGGGGCCTGCGCGCAGCATCCGTTCCGACTGCGAGTAGATCGCCAGAACGATCGCTGGACCCTGGAATTGCGCAGCGCTCGCGGATCGGCGCCGCACCGCGGTCGCGGCACCGGCACGCGCTATATCGAGGCCAGCCTGGCCACCGCCTATCCCGACGGCTGGCGCTTCGTCCAGGGCGTCGATGGCGCCGATTGGTGCGGTCGGATCGAGCTGACATGCGCATCCTGATCGTCGAGGACGAACCGCTGGTGCGCCAGCGTCTGTTGCGCCTGAGCACGGAACTGGCCGGCGCGCGTGCGCGTTTCGATGCGGTTGCGGACCTGGAATCGGCCGGGGACAGACTTCAGCGCAGCGTCTACGACGGCATCTTGCTGGATCTGAACCTTGAGGGCGAGGATGGTTTCGAACTGCTGCGGCGTGCGGTAGCCGGACGCTACCACTGCGTTGTGGTCTCGGCCCATCGCGAACGCGCGCTGCAGGCTTTCGAGCACGGCGTGCTGGATTTCGTTCCCAAACCGTTCTCGCGCGAACGCCTCGGCCAGGCACTCGAGCGGCTGCTCGATGTCGGTCGTTATCGCTCCGGCCGTGCCCGCTACCTCGGCATCTGGCGCGCCCAAGGCACGGCATTGGTCGAACTGGCCGACGTGGTGTGGATCCGCGCGGACGGCGACTACAGCGAGTTGCGCATGCGCGACGGTCGCAGCGAATTGCACGACAAATCCCTGGCCGGCCTGACCGGCGTGCTGCCGCCCGATTTCGTGCGCTGCCACCGCTCCTACCTGGTCAACCTGCGCCATGTCCGCACCCTGCATGCCGGCTCGGGCAGTCGTTACTGGCTGGTGCTGGGCGACGGTGCGGAGCTGCCGGTGGGACGCGTCTATGTCGGGGCGCTGCGGAGCGAGCTCGCGCTTGAGTGAGGCGCAACAGGGCAGTGCTCGCGTTGGCGTGTGTCGACCGACAGGCCGAGTCTGCTTGCTTGGCTAGTTCAGGCCGCGCCCGATGATGCGACGCCCCGACCGGTGTTCGACGGGGATGGGCGCGTCGATCGACCTCGACTGCGGACGTCTATATAGCTAGTGACAAAGCGCGGACGGCCTGCCGGCGCCGCGCGCCGCCGAACCGTAGGCCGATCGATGGTTTCGCTGGGTGGCGGGCGCTACGATGCGCGAACGCCCCAGCGCGTAGTGGGGCATTCGCGATGGCGCTGTTCCTATGATCACGATCCCTCACTGGTGGCTACCGCTGCTGCTGTTCGCGGTCTGGTCGCTTTGGGCGTTCGCGGCCATCGCCGAGTTGCGCGCGAAGGAACTCCGTGAGGGCGTCGCCAAGGAGCTGCGGGGTGGGGTCAGCGTGGTGCCGGTGCTGCCATTGTTCCCGCTGGGCTTCTGGGGTGCGGCGGCGCTGGTGGACGTATGGGCCGCACCTTGGGGCACCGTGGTGATCGGAGCCTTGCACCTGTTGTTTGCGCTGGCGATGGTGTTCACCCTGGTGCGCGATCTGCGCTACTGCCTTGGGCGCGAACGCACCTAGCGTCGACCGCGGGCATCCGAGGCTAGCCGACGGCCTGGCGGCCGGAGGCGGCGCAAAAATCCGATCAGGGGTAGGGCAGCAGGCAACGCTTCATGCGACGGTCGCGGTTCGGTGATGGGTCATGATCTGGTGCCGGTGGCGCGGATGCGGTCGCAACTCAGGATTGGCGTCGAAATCGCGGTAAAGGTGCAGGTTTTCTGCTTTCACGACGGCCTCAAACGACCATGCTAGGCTCTTGCCATCCGGACGCCAACCATCTCCAAGGACGGTTCATGCGCAAGCAATCGATCACCTTTGGGGTTACCGCCCGGCTCGCGCTGCGGCGCGTGCGGGTAAGCGTCCTGTTGATCCCCCTCCTACTATCGGCCTGCGCCATGCACGAGACTGCGAACTTCGATTCGGCTGCCTGGAAATCGCAACGCGGCGCGAAGCCGCTGGATAACCGACGCGGCTCGATGGTGCCCGCGCTGGCCAAGGCGATCACCGACGGCATGACCCGCGACGAGGTGATCATGGTGTTGGGCGAGCCCGACTCCAGCAACACCGCGACCGGCATGGACATCTACGAACTGGGCGTCTCCGACGCCGGTATCGACGAAGAGTATTACGAGGTCCGCTACCAGGACGGGCGCGTCGCATCGCGCCGCTGGGCGCGCAGATAAGGCCAGCCGCCGCCGATCGCGGGAAGCGGATCGCGCGGCGACGAACGAACGCAAGCGAAAAGGAGAGCGCGATGCCGGATCCACGTCCAAACCTCAGCGATATCCGGACGAACTATCAGGTCGCCGACGATGAGGTCATCACCTATCGTCCGCGTGCGTTCGGTGCGTTCGATATCCCGTTCACCGACGGCCGCGAGATGACCAAGACCGAAGGGGCCTTGCTCGACCGCCTGACCCGCGACCGCGGCCTGGTGGGGCTGAGCGGGTTCCGCGACATCGCCCGCGAAGCTTTCGCCGAGGGCGAGCGGCGCTTTCCTGACAATCCGGTGCCGGCCGGCGTTCCCGCCGACCGTGCGCGCGAGTGGCAGGGCAACGACGGTCATCGCGACGCGTTCCGGCATGCGTACTGGAGCGCGCGTCTGGCGCAGGAGTACGGCCCGGAATGGGGCAAGGCCTTCACCACCGCGCACGAGGGTTTGCCCGGCAATTGGGCCAACCGCGAGGCGATGGACCTGTACAACAACTCCATCGGCAACCAGATCGGCGCGGCCAATCGCAATGCGACGCCGCAGGAGCTGGCCAACCTGATCGGGCAGCAACTGGATCAGGGCAAGCTGGTGGTGATGAACAGCGGCGGCAACATGGAGTGGAGCGACCGCGTGCGCGTGGGCCAGCACGGCCTGTCGCCGGACGATGTAATCGGCCCCAAGCTGCCGACGCCGGGCGCGGTGTCCACCGACAGCCGGGTCAGCCTGAACACCCCCGATGCGGCGCCCGGCGAGCGTACTGCGCTGGCCGCGCTGGATCCGAACGTCGCACGCATGCGCGAGGATCCGATGTACGGGCAGGTGGTCGCGGCGATGCGCACGCACGGCATGGCCGACGATCAGGTGGCGGCCAACTTGTACGCGGGCGCGAAGCTCAAAGGCTTCGACACGGTGACCGGCATCCAGCCCGGCAACGCCGTGGTCGACGCCAACGGCCAGCCGGACCGCAACCTGTTCGTGTTCGACGGCAGCAAGGGCCCGACCGGTCCGAACTACGCGATGGTCAGCGAGAATCAGGCGCGCGGGGTACGCGAGCAGGACGCAGCGAGCGTCGCGGGGCAGGCCCAAGTCAGCCCCCAGGCGCAGACCCAGCTCGCTGCCGCGCAGACCACCGAGCAGCCGGAGCATCGCAAGGCGATGGGCTAGCGGACGCAGCGCAGACCGCGCGGGCGTCTGCTCGCGGGGCTGCGGGCGAACCGCACGCGCTGAGTTTGGGCCGACGCGGCCATCGGCGGGGTCCAGACTCCGCCGTCGTGGCTCCCCAGGTGCGGTGCCTGTTTCCGGCACCCCACGAAGCGCGTTCGACGGCGCGGCATTTCGATTCCAGGGATTGGGGGCGAGGCACGAGGCCAGCCGACCGCGGATGCACTTCTGTTCGTAATATCCGATGCGCTACCCTGATAGAGGGGGATCGCAAGGCGTCTTACCGGGCTGGCGCGGCTTCGTGCCGGGGCCCGTAAGCGCAGTTCATTGTGGCGCGGGCGGCCGGTGGCTTCGGTGACGGGCGTACGCGAACGTCCCCTCTGTGCCGTAGGGAAGAGGGGCTGGCGAGCCGATCGCTCGTCCTTTCATGATTCGTAGCGGCCTCTCGTCGACTGTCGGCGAGAGGTCGGGTATTGGCAGCGTTCTGCCGGGCTCCCTGATCGGGCCATGGATGGCGATGACTGCTTGGATGGCTATGCTCTGGGGAGAGCGGTATGAACAGGGAAAACGGTCGCGGTGGCCGTAGTTTGCGTACGTTCGCCTGGGGATTCCTGGGCGCGGTGGTGGTGGCGGGCGCGGTACTCGCGTCGGGCGCCCAGCAGCGGCTGATCGAGGCCTTCGGCGCCTCCGCGCCGGACTCGAACTTCTGCGCCATCTATCCGATCGCGGTTCCGGCCTCGCTGCTGCAAGGCGCGGCGCCCGGCACGGTGTTCGAGCGCATGCCGCGCGGCACCGGAGCCGGCAACTACAGCTGGCTGACCTGGTCCGGCCAACCCAGCGCGCCCACCCTGGCCGCCAGCCTGGTACCGCCGGGCGACAGCGATACCTATCGCAACCCCGATGACGCCCAGGATCAGCGACTGGACATCGGGGACTGGGCGCAAGGCGCGCCCGGCTCGATGAACGCCGCACAGGTGCGGCAGAACATGGCCGCCCTGGTGGGGCGCGACATCGTCGTGCCCGCGTACTCGCAGACGCGCGGACAGGGCAACCGCTACGACTACCGCGTCCAGCAGTTCGCGGTGATTCGCCTGCGCGATTACCAACTGACCGGTCATGGCTGGCTGAGCTTCGAGTTCCGCGGTTACCAGCGTTGCTACAACCAGCCGCCGGTCGCGCAGGATCAGAACCTGTCGACGCCGGAAGACACCTCGTTGGCGCTTAGCCTCACCGCCACCGATACCCAGTCGGACAGCTTGACCTATCAAGTGCTGGAGCAGCCGCAGCACGGCACGCTCAGCGGCACGGCGCCCGACCTGGTCTATACCCCGGCGCCCAACTACAACGGCCCGGACCGCCTGACCTTCCGCAGCAACGACGGCGAGTTCGACTCCAACGTGGCCACCGTCGCGATCGAAGTGACGCCGGTCAACGACCCGCCGCATATCACCAGCGTGCCGCCGCTGCGGGCGCTGGACAATACGCCGTACCGCTACCCGGTTACGGCCGAAGACATCGACGTCGGCGACGTGCTGACGTATTCGCTGGTGAACGCGCCCGCAGGCATGCGCATCGATCCGGCCAGCGGCCTGATCGAATGGTCGCCCGGCGTCGACCAGGCCGGCGAGCACCCGGTAACCGTGGCGGTCACCGACCGCGCCGGTGCCAGCGATGCGCAGTCCTTCGTGGTGGTGGTGGAGCGCAGCAACCGTCCGCCGCTGATCGTGACCTCGCCGGTGCACGACGCGCCGGAACTGGAGGGGTATCTCTACCCGCTACGCGCGCAGGATCCGGACCTCGGCGATCTGCTGCGGTACGAACTGCTCAAGCGCCCGGATGGCATGACCATCGCGTCCGATACCGGCGATATCGCCTGGAACGGCGCCGGCTGGGCCGGCAACAACCGCCTGCCGAACGCGATGTGCATGGCCGGCGGCGAGCGTACCTCCAGCCTGGCCGCGGCCGCCGACGTGGTGGTGGTGGTCGACGAATCCGGCTCGATGTCGGGCGAGCACGATTGGATCGCCGACTTCGCCGCGCCGCTGGAAGCGCACCTGACCACCAACGGCGTCGGCGACGGCGCCGTCCCCAATCGCTACGGTCTGCTGGCCTACGACCCGGTGCCGCTGCCGATCAACGTCGGCACCACCCTGACCGGCGACTACCGCCAATTCATCACCGCCAGCGCGCAATTGGCGCTGCGCGGCAGCGGCACCGAGGACGGTTGGCGCGCGGTGCGTCACGCCATCTTCCAATACCCGCTGCGCGAAACCACCGCGCGCAACATCATCCTGGTCACGGACGAAGACCGCGACAACACCGATGCGTCGATCACCTACGCATCCCTGCTGGGCGAGATGCGCACGCAGAAGGCCGTGCTCAACGCGGTCGTCAATGCTCGCTTCAAGTGCGGCGACGGCAGCGCGGCCCTGGGTTTGGGCCAGCACAAGGTCGGCTACAAGGCCGATGGCCGCGGCGGCTTCCTGACCTGCGCCAACGCCAGCGCCTACGGCGGCGACGGCACCACGATCGCCGATTACGTCAACATGGCCCTGGAAACCGGCGGCGCGGCCTGGGACATCGAAGTCCTGCGCGACGGCGGCCGAGTGGCGCAGTCGTTCACCAACGCGCTGCTGAAGATCAAGGTGCAGGAAATCCTGCAGCAGCTGCCAACCCGCAATCTGCCCGACGTCTACGTGCACGGCCTGACGTCCAACGGCGCCACCATCGAACTGGACATCGGCAACCGCGGCTTGGCGCCGGTGGGCGACGCGATCGCCGTGCAGATCTTCGCCGACGACCAACTGGTGTCGGTGGAAGCCGTGCCGGACCTGGCGGCCGGCGCGCTCTCGCATCTGACCGTTCCGTGGTGGGTGCAGGCCGGCGCCGAGCCGGGTCGCCTGAGCGCGCGCATCCTGGTACCCACGCAGGTCGCCGAGTGCGCCACCGACAACAACGCGCTGGACGTGGCCTGGGTGCGCGCGCGCGTCACCGACCGCGCCGGCCTGTACGCCGAGCAGAGTTTCTCGGTGCAGGTGATCGACCAGAATCAGGCGCCGACCATCACCTCGACGCCGGCGGCGACCACCGGCGTCGGCCGACGCTATGTCTACGCGCCGACGGTGGCGGACCCGGACCGCGGCGATGCGATGTCCTACGCGCTGGCTACCGCGCCTATCGGCATGGCGGTCAACCGCCTGACCGGCGAGCTCACCTTCGTGCCGGATGCCTCGCAAGCCGGGACGCACACGGTGGAACTGGTGGTGCGCGACCTGGCCGGCGCCGAGGCGCGCCAGCGCTACACGCTCAGCGTGGATGCTGCGATCCTGCCGCCTCGCTTCGTCTCCGAACCCGAGCGCCGGGCGGTGCAGGGCACGCTCTACGCCTACGCGACGCAAGTTACCGCGGCGCCGTCGTCCGAGCTGCGCTACGACGTCTTCATGGGCCCGGCCGGTCTGAGCATCGACGCCGCCACCGGCGCGGTGCAGTGGCAGGTGCCCGCCGCGTTCGCCGGCAAGAGCGAGCGCGTGGTGCTGCGCGTGCGCGACCAGCACGGCAACTATGATCTGCAGGTCTACACCTTGCTTGGCGATCTGCCCAATCAGGCGCCGCGCATCACCAATTCGCCGGCGCTGCAGGCCACGCTGGGTTCGGCGTATTCGTATTCGCCCACCGTCAGCGACGTCAACGTGCTGGAGCAGTTCGCGTGGCAGGGCACGATCCTGCCGCCGGGTTCCGACGTCGATGGCGTGAGCGGGCGCTTGAACTGGCCCGCCGCCTCGGTGAGCTCGCGCTATCCGGCCGCAATGGCGGCGGCCAATCCGTTCTGCCTGGCGCGCGACCCGGCGCTGGGCGAGTTCGCGCCCGGTTCGCGCTGGGCCAACACCAAGGTGCGGTTTCCGACCCAGCCGCTGGTGGGCCCGATCCTCGACACCAACATGGACGGCCAGCTGACCTCGGCCGACCTCACCGCGGTGGTGGCGATCAGCTGGACCGACACCACCGTCGGCAATCGCCGCCTGCATGCCTTCGATGCCCACACCGGCGAAACCCTGTGGAGCTATAACCAGCGCACGCCGGATTGGTACATCCAGCCGGCGATGGCCGATCTGGAAGGGCAGGGCAATGTCTCGATCCTGTTCGTGGACAGCCAGCGCTACCTGGTCGCCTTGCGCCCGGACGGCAGCCCGCGCTGGGTCAGTAACGTGCCGGTGGCCGCCAATGCGCTGAACTACAACGCGATCAGCGTGAGCGACCTGGACGGCGACGGAACCGCGGAGATCCTGATCGGTCCGTCGGTGTTTACGGCTGGCGGCACCCTGAAGTGGCAGTTCCCGGCCAGCGCCGACAGCCGCGGTCAGGCCCTGGCGATCGACCTGGATCAGGACGGCCGTCGCGAAGTGCTGTATCGCGGCGAGATCCGCGATGCCAACGGCGCGCTGCGCAAGAAGCTGCCCAGCGCCTTGGACGGCACCGTCAATTATGCGTATTACGCGCCGGTGCGCGTGGCCGGCAGCGCGCGTGCGCACATCGCGATCAGCGAACACACCAGCCGCGGCTATCGCTTGAGCCTGGTGGACGCCGACGGCAACAACGTGTGGTTGCGTACCGCGCAGGTCTCCACGGCCGGCCCGCTGCTGGTCGCCGATTTCACCGGAGACGGCAGCGAGGACATCTTCGTGGCCGCATCCGGTCGCCTGCATTCCGGCGCCGGCGGCGAGACCCTGTGGGATATCAGCGGCGCGACCAACTGGAGCGCGAACAATTCGCGCGCCGCGATGGCGGCCGATATCGACCGCGACGGCGAATTGGAAATCTTCACCACCAACCCGGGCTATGTGCAGGTCGTGGCCGGACGTACCGGTGCGGTGCTGTGGCGCTTCACCGGCATGAGCGACCATCACTCGCACACGCCGACCCTGGTGGACCTGGACGGCGACGGCAATGCCATGCTGCTGGTCAGCGAAAGCAACGCCCTGCGTGCCTACGGCTCGACCACACTGCCTTGGCATGCGGGCTCGCGCGTGCTGCATCAGAGCGCCTTCGCGCTGGATCAGGTCCGCAGCGATCTGCGGCCGACCCCCGCCGATGTTTCGCGCCCGCCCGCGGCCCTGTATGTGCAGGGCCAGCGTCAGGCGGTGACCCAGGCCACCACGTTCCGCTCCGACCTGCGCGTCTCGGCGCCGTACGGCGTGCAGAACGCCGCCGGCCTGACCCTGACCGCGGACGTCGTCAATCGCGGCACGGCCGGGAGCCGCCCGCTGGAGGTCGCGTTCTATCGGGGCGGCGTCGATGCCGGAAGTCTGATCGGCAAGGCGACCGTGCCGGCCGTCGCGCCCGGACAGAGCGTGGCGGCGCAGCTGGCGACCACGATCGAGGCGGTCGGCAGCGAGGAGGTCACCGCGGTGATCCTCGCCGCCGCCGACGAGAACGAGTGCGAAGTCGGCAACAACATGGCGTCCGGCCGGGTCGCGTCGATCGCCGTCGCCGATCACGGCGGGCTGCAGGCCCGGCTGCTGTGGGTGGTGGCGGTCAGCGAGCGCATGCTCGCGCCCAGCATCACCAGCACCGCGCCGCGCAACGCGACCGAGCATCAGGCCTACCGCTACCAGGCCGCGGCGACCTCGCCGCACCTGGGTGACGCGGTGACCTACGAGTTGAGCAGCGCGCCGGACGGCGCGGTGGTCAATCCGCGCACCGGCGAGCTGACCTGGGTCCCGCGCTGGGGCCAGGTCGGTCGCTTTACCTTCGTATTGGCCGCGCGCAGCCTCAACGGCAACGCCACCCAGCAATCGTGGACCGTCGACGTAGCGGCCTCGACCGAGCCCAACCAGGCGCCGGCCATCGTTTCGACCGCGATAACGGCCGCGACGGTGGATCAGGTCTACCGTTACGACGTGCGCGCCACCGATCCGGAAGGCCAACGCATCCGCTATTCGTTGGAGGGCGCGCCCGCGGGCATGCAGATCGATGCGCGCACCGGCACCGTGCTGTGGCAACCGAGTACCGCGCCGGCCACGCCGGTCGCAGTCAAGGTGGTCGCGACCGATGAGCGCAACGCGCGCGCGGAACAGGCCTACGCGATCAAGGTCTACGCCACGCCCAACCGCGCCCCGTCCATCACCAGTACGCCCGGCTTGTCGATGACGCTGGGCCAGGCCTACGAGTACGCCGCGGCCGCCGTCGATCCGGACGGCGATCCGTTGAGCTACGTCTGGAACCGCTTGCCCGTGGGTGCCGCGATCGGCCCGGCTTCGACCGTGCGCTGGACGCCGAGCGCCGCGCAGACCGGCGCGGTCGAGTTCGAACTGGAAGTGCGCGACGACCGCGGCGGTTGGGCGCGGCAAACCTTCACGGTGTACGTCAACGATCCGGTCAACCATGCGCCGCAGATCGTCAGTACGCCCAATCCGCGCGCGATCGTCGGCCAGGCCTACGTCTACGACGTCGCGGCCGAGGACGCCGATGGCGACGCGCTGAGCTACAGCTTGCTCGAGTACCCGCGCGGCATGGCGATGGCGGCCGACACGGGCCGCATCGAGTGGACGCCGGCGCTGAATCAGATCGGGCAGCACGCGCTCAAGGTGCAAGTGGCAGACGGCCGCGGCGGCGTGGCCTGGCAAACCTTCAGCGTGGAAGTGGTGGAGCAGAGCAGCGGCGGCGGCAACGGCGCGCCGGTGATCCATAGCGCGCCGGCCACCTCGGCCAAGCTGGGGCGTGCCTACCGCTACGACGTGCTGACCTTGGATCCGGACGGCGATCTGCTGGCCTATAGCCTGACCCAGGCGCCGGCCGGCATGACGATCGACGCCCAGACCGGCCGCATCGACTGGCAGCCCACCCAGATCGGCGACTACCCGGTTCGTCTGCGCGTCAGCGACGGCGCGCTGTGGACCGAGCAGGCCTGGCTGCTGCGCGTGGTCGAGGGCCTGGCCTTCAGCGCGACCCTGGATGTGCAGCCGCCGCAGGTCGGCCCGAACGAAGTGGTGACCGTGCAGGTGTTGCCGGTCAATGCCGGCTCGCAGGTCAGCGTGGAACTGCGCATGGACGGCGCTTTGGTGCCGGTGGACGCGAACCTGCGCGCGCTGGTGCAGACCACCCTGATCGGGCGTCATGCCCTGGTGGCGATCGTCAGCGACGGCACCGACACGGTCGAGGTCAGCGGTGAGTTCACCGTTCTGGACGCCAACAGCAGCGAGGGGCCGACCCTGACCCTGACCGCACCGGCGGACGACGCGGTGGTGACCGCGCCGACAACGATCACCGGCTCGGTGCAGGACACCGATCTGGCGGGCTGGAAGCTGTATCTGGTCGACCGCGACGGCAGCAATGCGCAGCAGCTGGCCAGCGGCACCGCCGCGGTGTCCGGCACACTGGGGCAGCTCGATCCCACGCGCCTGCTCAACGGCCAGTACGTGGTCGTGCTGGAAGCCTGGGACAGCGCCGGCCATCAGTCCAAGGCGTTCAGCAGCATCGTGGTCGACGGCGAGATGAAGCTGGGGCATTTCAGCCTGAGCTTCCCCGACGTGTCGATCCCGGTGATGGGTATTCCGATCACCGTCACGCGCACCTACGACACCCGCCGCAGCCACGAGAAGCTCGACTTCGGTTATGGCTGGAGCGTCGACTATCAGAACGTGCGCGTGCACGAATCGCGCACGATCGGCCTGGGCTGGAGCTTGAACGAGTATCGCTCGGGCTTCTTCAGCAACTGGTGCGTGCAGCCGCAGGGCGATCCGATCGTCACCGTCGCGTTGCCGGACGGCAAGCTGGAGAAGTTCCGCGCCAAGGCGATGCCGGAGTGCCAGTTCATCGTGCCCAACATCGACGTGCAGATCGTGTTCGAGGCCCTGCCGGGGACGACCTCCAAGCTGGAGCAGACCACCCTGGGCAGCGTCAGGCTGGCGGGCAACCAGCTGATCGATCTGGGCGAGATCGGTCCGGCGGACCCGAACGACTATGCCCTGACCACCAAGGAGGGCATGCGCTACGACCTGCGCCAGGGCGTCGGCATCCGCCGGGTCACCGACCTGGACGGCAACACCCTGACCTACACCCGCGACGGCATCGTGCATTCCAGCGGCGTGGGCGTGCAGTTCATCCGCGACAGCGCGGGTCGAATCTCCACCATCCGCCTGCCCGACGGCAACTTCATCGACTACACCTACGACTTCGCGGGCAACCTGACCGCGTCGGTGGACCAGCGCGGCGAGGTCACCCGTTACGGCTACCTGGAAGGCCGTTTCCCGCATTACCTGCAGGACATCATCGATCCGCGCGGCGTCCGCGCCTCGCGTAGCGAGTACGACGAGAACGGGCGCCTGATCGCGCATATCGACGCGGAAGGCAGGCGGATCGAATACACCGTCGATCTGGTCGGCCGCACCCAGGTAGTCAAGAACCGCCTGGGCCAGTCGACGACCTACGCCTACGACGAAAACGGTCGCGTGACCCAGGAAATCAATCCGCTGGGCGAGGTCACCAAGCACGGCTACGACGCGTACGGCAACGAGCTCAGCCGCGAGAACGGCGAGGGCGAGGTCTGGCGCTGGGAGTACGACGCCGCCGGCAACAAGATCAGCGAAACCAATCCGCTGAATCAGACCACGCGCTGGACCTACGACAGCCGCGGCCAGGTGCTGACCCAGACCGACGCCAGCGGCGCGACGGTGGCCAACAACGTCTACAACAGCCGCAACGGCCAGTTGACGTCGTCCACCAACGCGCTGGGCCAGAAGACCGAGTACACCTACGCGACCAGCGGCGACTTGGCGAGCGTGCGCTTGCCGGACGGGACGACCACGTCGTACGCCTACGACAGTCGTGGCAACAAGACGCGCGAGACCAACGCCCTAGGCGCGGTCATCGTGTACACCTACGACGATGCCGGCCACATCTTGACCGAGACGCGTACGCGCACGGCGGCGGACGGCAGCACCCGCTCGCTGGTCACCCGCCACATCTACGACGCCAAGGGCAACCGTACCTCCACCACCGATCCGATCGGCCAGGTATCGCGTTGGGAGTACAACGCGATCGGTAAGCAGTCGGCGGACATCGACGCCAACGGCAACCGCACCGAGATGGACTACGACGCGTTCGGCCAATTGGTCGAGACGCGCCATCCGGACGGCACCCGCGACCGCTCGGTGTACGACGCGGAGAGCCGCGTGATCGCCACGATCGACCGCGCCGGGCGCACCACGACCATGGTGTACGACGCGGCGGGCCGCTTGATCGAGACCCATCTGCCCGACGGCGCGGTCAGTCGCATCGGTTACGACAAGGCCGGACGCGAGGTGCGGCGCGAGGATGCGCGCGGCAACGCCACCACCATCGCCTACGACGATGCCGGACGGCAGACCGTCGTGACCGACGCGCTGGGGCGGTCGACCACCACCGCCTACAACGTCAACGGCACCAAGGCCAGCATCAAGGACGCGCTGGCGCGTACGACCAAGTTCGTCTACGACCCGCTGGGCCGACTGGTCGAGACCCTCCATCCCGACACGACGACCGCCGACACCGACAACCCGCGTAGCCTTCTCGGCTACGACGCCCAGGGCCGGAAATCCAGCACGACCGACGAAATGGGTCGTGTCACCGCCTTCGAGTACACGCCGACCGGGCAACTGTCGGCGGTGGTGGATGCTGCGGGTAGCCGGACCACGTTCGCCTACGACGAGATGGGCAACAAGATCGCCCAGACCGACGCATTGGGGCGCGTCACGCAATGGGCTTACGACGACGCCGGCCGCCCGGTCGCGCGGACCTTGCCGGGCGGGCAGGTCGAAACCTGGGCGTACGACGGCAACGGCAATCGCGTCGGCCATGTCGACTTCAACGGCGCGCAGCGTCAGTTCCGTTACGACGCGATGAATCGAGAGCTGGAGGTGCGGCATGCCGACGGCTCCGGCGCGGTCACCACGTACACCGCTACGGGGCAGATCGCCACGCGTACCGACGGCGCCGGCACCGCGAGCTACGGCTACGATGCCGGCGACCGCCTGAACTCGGTCGTGCAGGCCGACGGCGTGGCCATCGCGTATCAGTACGATCCGATGGGCAACCGCCTGCGCATGACCACCGCCAGCCAGGACGTCGCCTACACCTACGACGCGCTGAATCGACTGGCCACCGTCGTTCGCGACGGCGCCACCACCACGTATGGATACAACGAGGTCGGCAGTCGCAGCCTGCTGCAGTTGCCCAACGGAAACCGCGCCGACTACACCTATGACGTGCGCAACCGCCTGAAGACGCTCACCCACCGTTCCGCGGCCAACGCGGTCCTGTTGGGCTTCACCTACACGGTGGACAACACCGGCCTGCGTACCCAGGCGGTGGAGAGCAGCGTGGGTTCGACGCGCACCGTGACCTACCAGTACGATGCGCTCAAGCGGCTCAAGCGCGAGCAAGTGGTCGACAGCACGCGCGGCAACCGCACCACCGACTGGACCTACGACGCGGTCGGCAATCGCCTCACCCAGGTGCGGACCAAGGCCGGCGTCACCACCAGCACGGCCTACACCTACGACGTCAACGACCGCTTGCAGCGCGAGGACGTCGGCGGTGGCGGGGCGGTGCAGTACCGTTACGACGCCAACGGCAGCCTGATCGAACGCGGCGATGTCGCGGGGCTGAGCATGTACAGCTACGACGGCGGCGACCGCCTGGTCGATGCGGTCACGCCGACCGGCGCGATGTCTTACCGCTACGATCCGGCCGGCATCCGCCAGGCGCAGACGGTCAACGGCGTGACCACGCGTTACGTGGTCGACCCGACGGCCCGCAACGATCAGGTCATCGAGGAGCACACCGGCGCGCGCGCGGTGCTGTACCTGATGGGCGACGATCGCATCGGGCGCAGCGACGGCGGACAGACGGTCTATCTGCACGGCGACGGATTGGGCAGCACGCGTTTGCTGACCACCTCGGCGGGTGCTGCGGCGGACCGCTACTGGTTCGAGGCCTTCGGCGAAACCGAGTCGCACACCGGCTCCAGCGACAACGCGTTCCTGTTCGCCGGCGAGCAGCTCGATCCCAACCTGGGCTTCTACTATCTGCGTGCGCGCTACATGAACCCGGCCAACGGGCGCTTCACCCAGATGGACGCCTACTCCGGCGACGACAGCGATCCGGTCAGCCTGCACAAGTATCTGTACGCCAACGCGAGTCCGGCCTATTACGTGGACCCCAGCGGCTATTTCAGCGACCTGGGCGGCATGACCATGGGCCTGCAGATCCAGGCGCAGCTGTCGGTAACCGCAGTGCCATCGCTGGTCACCGCGGGCTTGATCGCCAAGGTGACGCTGTACTCGGTCGCGGCCGTGACCGGCACCTACGTCCTGACCGACGTGCTGATCCGCACCAAGCTGGAGGAGTGCATCAACTCGGCGAAGTCCGGCGAGAACAAGTGCAAGCCGCAGTTCGCCATGTTCCTGGTCGGCGACGACAGCGCCGAGGTGCGCGCGCATGTCGGCGACGCGCTGAGCGAGGGCAAGCCATCGATGCTGTCGCGGCAGGAACCCCCGCACAGCCGCGCCTGGTTGCGACTGAACAAGGGGCCGGGCCGTGCCTGCGCCGGTGGCGCAGGCACGGATTGCGACGAGTATCCCTGGGCGGCCAGTCGCGAAGGCGGCGCGGCCAACGACGTGTCGTTGCGCAGCGTAAACGAATCGCAGAACCGCAGCGTCGGCTCGCATCTGCGCTGGTTCCATGCGCGCTGCGGCATCCCCGCCAACACGCCCAGCCGCAAGTACAAAGTGGTCGCAGTGCGCGGCCTGCCCGTTACAGGCTATGTCTGCTCGCGATAAGCTGATGCGCCGGCGGCTTCTGGTGGCGGTCCTGCTGATCCTGGCAGGCTGCGCCCGAACGCCGCCGGATACGCCGAGCCAGAGCGAGCACGCCATGACCTTGGATCAACGGGTTTCCGGATACGCAGGCACGCCGACGGACTGGCGCCGGTTCCTGGATTGCTGGTCGCGCGAAGTCGGACAGGCGCGCAGCGCGGGCCCGGAGCCGCTGGTCGCGACGGTCGCGTTGCCGCTGGAGGAGGGCGCGCTGGAGCGGACAATCGAGGAACGCCAACGCGCGCTCGGCGTCGCGTTGCCGCGTTCCTATCTGGACTTCATTCGTGCGCAACGTCCGCAGGCGGACTGGCGAACGATCGCGCACGGCACCGGCTTTCTATCGCTGGGCACGGTCGACACCGTCGCGCGTCTCGACCCGGAGGGATTGGCGCTCGCGCAAGCCCAGCCGCTGCATGCCGACGATGACCGGTACTTCGTCTACGGCATCGATCAGGACAGCGCCACGACGCGTTCGCGCTACCTGCAAGACGCCCTCGTGGTAGGTAAGTACGGCGATAGCCTGTACGAGCAGATTGTGCTGTTCCCGCAGGCCCGCACCCGCGACGGGGAAATGGAAGCCGCCTTGCTGGGGTGGTCCGGCACGTTTCGAGCGACGTCTTTCGCCGAGCTGATGCGCCAGCTTCACTACTTCGACCTGGGCCGTTCGGATCAACTGCCGCCGTACGCGCAGGACCGGCTTCGCGGCACCTGTGCCGATGCGATGCCGATGCGCGAGGTCTGGTGGAAGTAGGCGGGGCGTAGCCGATCATGGGAGCCCGCAAACGACGCTATGTAGGCCGGGCGGTCCCGGGCGACGGCTGGCGCGTTTGGGACAACAGCCTGAAACGCTGGTGGGGTAACGTGTTCGCCGAGTATCCGCAGGCGGCGTTGGACGAACTCAACGGCCAGGGCTCGCCCGAGCGCCTGACCGAATTGGGCAAGCAGTCGCGCCGTCCAAAGGCGGCACGGAAGCCCTCCGGTTAGCGACGCGCGCGTCGCGCGCCGAGCCGATTCGCTATGCTTGAACCGTACTACGCGCGGCCGGCGTCGCCAGTCGGACGATCGCGTTCCGCGCCCAGCTTTCCATTCCAAGCCACCTCCAGGAACCGATCATGGACGACAAGATCACTCCCGCACCGATTATCGACGCGGACATTCAAGCCCGGACACAGGACTCCGTCGCCACCGCGATGGAGGCGATCGCCTCCCTGCGCCGCGTGTCGCCCGACGCCGCCGACCTGGTCGCGCATTCGGCGGCCGCTTACTTCGACGGCATCTCCCAGCTCGCCCTGGCTAGCCAGGCGGTATTGCTGAAGCAGATGACCCAGGGACTGACCGATCAGGCGCCGAACAACGCCGCGGAAGATGCGCTGGGCATTCTGGCCACAGACCTGTTCATGAGCGCGGCTGCCGCCGTCGCCGCGGCGGCCGGCGCGATGGAAGCCGAGTCGGCGGGCTTCGCCATCGACAAGATCGACCAGAGCATCGCCAAGTACTCCGAGTTGCTACGCAGCCGCGCGGGTCGCGGGTGAAGGCCGGTGCCGCGGCGCCGAAGATTTAAAGCACGGAAATGGCGTGCGCGCTTGAACGTGCGATGAGCACGTCCAATAGACGTCCCGTTGCGTCATGAAACAACAAGTGCTCCGCTTGTTCACGCGCGAACGCCAATGCCCCGGCCGGCCAGTCCACCTTCGCCACCAAGGTTCCATTGTCCAGCCGCACCACGAAGTAGTGGCTGCCTGATGGTTCGTGCAAGCCGACGATCATCCCCAGGCTGAAGGGAACGAAAGTGCAGTGAAACTCCTGTGCGGGAACTTCCTCGCTCAATACGCAGTGCCGATCGACGCCATCGCGTTGATAGCACAGCTCGATCTGCGTCCCGTTTGACAAGCGCACCTGCGGTTGCTGCACCGTGGATAGGCGATGCGGTAGCAAGGGGCGGTCGTCGTGCAGGCGGAGTTCGCTGCGCGCTTGAAGGCGGCGCCCCGGCAGGGCGTAGCTCCAATCTTGCAGGCCGTCCGTCAGGCCCACCAGGTAAATCTCTCGATCGGAGAAGAAGCCGGCGGCGACGATGGGGCCCGGTAGGTCGGCGACATGCCAGAGCACTTCGCGGGTGTCCTTGGCGGTATCGATTACGACAATGCGATTGGCCATGACCACGGTCCAGCCGATGCCATCGAAACGGGGTGCCGCGAACTGCAACGCAATCACGCCAAGATCGGCGATTGCATGGTTTACCAGGTCCAATCTGGAAATACGCGACGCCTGTTCTCGAGGTGCGATGGCCAGCGCCACTTCGCCGCTGTCGGCGAGGACCAGCTTGAACGCGGGCACGGTGTAGCGTTGCCTGATCCGACCGTGCGAATCCAGTATCGCAGCGCCGGATTCACCCAGTGCCACGAGGTAACGGCCACCGGGAAGCGCGGCGGCATCGTGTATCTCATGAAGACCGGCCCTTGGAGCCTGCAGCGCTAGGGGTTCGGTTCGTAGCCAAAGCGATTTGTCCGGCTCCGTCTTTGGGCCGGCCCAGCGGGGCACATCGGCGATGAGATAGGCATCGTTCGAAATTTTCAGCAGCCGGCTCAGATCCTTGTTGCTGAAGTTGTTCTGGCCGGCCGCGCGATCCGCCGCGACGGCGGGCAAAACCGACGTCGCCAGCGCTCGCAAGGTTTCGTTCTTGCCACCACATACGAGCAGGGCCCCTGCCAGAGCCGATCTGGCGCCCGGCTCGGATAGCGGGTCCGACAGAACCTCTATCCTCGCCGCGTAATGCTGCAGCGTTTCCGGTAGCAGGGCGGCTCGCTGCACCAGTGCGCGCGCAGAGAGTTCAGTGCCGGCCTCTTCCGCTGCCTTGAGCCATGCCAGGGCGTGATCGCGAGCGTGCGGCAGCTGCCAGATGGCATCGACGGCGCCGAGCCAGTCGCCACGCTGCACCTTTGCGTGCCCCCATTCCAATCGCAGCTCGTCCGCAAGCTTCGGATGAGAGGCTTGGAGGTGCTGAATCGCCTCCGAGAAGGCGTCGTCTCTTCGCGCCACCTGTAGCGCCCGTTGCGTATCGCCCGAAAGCATGAGCAATCGGATGATCATGCCGGGTGGCATATCCCACCCCAGCGCAAGCTCCGCTGCCTGGGAGTGGCGGCCATGCTTGACCAGGTAGTCGAGCGCCTCCTGACGCGCGTTCAGAAGTTCCGCCAGTACGAACACAGCTTCGTCGATGCTGCCCTGGCGGTCGAATCGCTCGAATGCGGTCCGGTACAGGCGGCGCAGATGAGACTGCAAGTCCTCGCCGATGCCGATGCTCGAAGAGGGGCCCAGGTGAGTGGACAAGCGCAGATCTTGCCGTCTTTGGCCGGCCGAGAAGGCGGGTCCCAACGAGCCCGCGAGGCCGCCAAGCGGTATCGCATTGCGCAGGGCCTCGTTCAGGTCGCCTCTCTCGAACATATTCATCATGCGACGCAGGTGGGCGCCTTGCCGGTAGCCAATCAGCTTGGCGATCTTCGAGAGCATGGCCAGACGCGCCATTCTTTCGCGCCATGGCTGGGGTCCGTTCGGTCGTCGACGAGGCGAAACCGCGCTGGCCGAGGCGCCACCGGTCGCCGGGCCTGGGACGGCCCTGAAGAACGCCGAGAGCATCAGGCCGATGATGCTGTCCCGCGCTGCGCCGATGCCATGCTTCAGGGAACGAGGTTCCCCACTGTGGACCTCCCTGCCGGCTTGCTTATCGGCGATATCGCGAAGTAGAGCCGCGCTGTCCTTACTTTGTGGCGGAATCTTGTCGCCCAGCAGGCTGCGCACACTCTTGCCGTCGAGTCGGGGGACTTTCAGGGCGACATCGGCGATGCGGCAATCGTAGGTATCGTGCAGGGCGTAGCCGCCGACATCTATCGATGCTGACATGTCGAGTTCGATCGCTTGCTCAAGCGTCAGGCTGAGGACCTGGGCGCCTTGCACGATTCCGATATCGGTGGCCGGAAGCCGGGCTAGCTCGCCAGACGTCAGCGGCGCCGAATACATGCCGCCTTGAATGCGACAAAGCGCCAGCCCCTGCGTGGTCTCGCAAACCAGAATCCGAGGCTGGGGGAAGCACAGCGCGTCCCCGGTCGCGAAGCGGTAGGCGCGGCAGCCTGGCACCCAGGCCGCGAGCAAGCGGGCCGATCGCAGATCGGGTGCGATCCAGTTGGGGAACCAAAGGCCGGACACCGCTTGCTGTCCCCGCCACACAGGGTGGCGGACATTGGCCGAATCACTCATCGGCAGCCTCCGCTTGGCCGCTCACGCTCATCAGCAAGCGGCGACCGCCGTCGCCGAGCAGGATCAGTTGGCCGTCGAGGTTGATCAATGCGACCAGGTCGCCGTCGATTCCTAGCGATACCGCCATGATGTCTCTCGACGAGCGATAGATGTCTTCGATGCCATCCGGTCCGACCCCGATCAGCCCGCGGCGATCGGCGCTGAGAGCGAGCAATATGTGCTTGGTATGCGTTTGCCCGTCCTTGATCAGTCCCAGTGCCTTCGAGCCCGGCGCGATAGTCAGCTCGTACTCGCGAAAGCCATCCTGTGGCCGGCCCTCGAACAAGCGGTATATGCTGGATTTGCTTCTCTTGTCTTCGGGGCGTTGTTCGAGGCAGACGGCGCCATTCCATTCCTTGTCGCGCATGGCCCCGCAAAAGAACACCGCGGCGGGTTTCCCCGAAATCGGAAGACTCGTCACCAGCGTCTTGTTTCCGTCGCGATGCACGAGTTTGATCTTCAGCTGGCCGGCCTTGTGCGCGGCATACATCAGCCTCTGCGGGTCGGCCTGCACGAGCGCGATCACCGCTTCGTCCAGAATCACATGCGCGGCATCGCTGCGGCCGTGGGACGCGCTGGCGTTGGTCCAGGTCAACAGGCGGCCGGCGTTATCCAGTACGGCGATACGGTGGGTTTTTCCGCCATTGTTCAGCCACACGCAACTGAGCCACCGAGCGAGCCCGGGGGTGACGGTGAATTCCCGGCTGGAAGGGCGTTGTACGGTCTGGAAGCCCCATATTTTCCAGAAGTACAGATGATGGGCATCGGCTACGATGCCACCGAAGCTTCCTCCCGAGAGCGCGCCGCAAAGCAACTGCGCTCCGGACGACCAGTTGCCGTAACGAGGTTTGGCGGGCTTTTCCTTCTCGCTGCGCTGGATCTTGATGACCATGGCACGGCTTTCGCCCAACAACGGCAAGGCGACGTAATCTCCGCCAATGCTGAGCAGGGGAGGTTGTCGCAGGGACAGTTTTCCTGCGGTCCTTCGATGCGCGGCCGCGTTGGCATTTCCGAGGAAGTCGCCACGCAGCAACTGCGCGGCCTGTTGAGCGGGCGGCACCGGCAGGTCCACGCTGCGCCGGTTCTGAGCGCTGCCAAGACGGACATGCAGACGGTGGTCGAAGCCGCGCCGCACTGAACCGACATGGCTGAACGCGTCCACGTTTTCATCGGTCGCCGCCAGCAGCCAGCGTTCGCCGGGGGGAAGGTCGGCGGAGTCGAAGTAGTCGCGCCAGGCTCGATGCCGGTCCGCCCCCGAGACTTCGTGCGTGCGGGCGCTCAGCATGTTCTTCAGCATCGCGGAAGAGTCGTTCTCCGTCAGGACGCCGGGTCTGTGAGCCAAGCCCCACGCGAAACGCATATGCGTCGCCTGCGCGCGACGGGCCAGCAGTATCCACATCGCTACATGCACCAGACGCGCAGCGCCCCACTGCGAGGGGCCGGCGTCGAATACGACGGCGATCAAGCCGTCGGATTGGGGCGTGACCAGCCGAGGGGCGAGGAACAGGTGTTCGTGGTAGGCGGCGCGGCGCAGGAACTCGTCCGGCAACGCGTCGGCGAGCGCCCATTCGCTCAACAGCAGGCGTTCGTAAGGGCCGCGTTGGCGCAGGTCGTCGACGCCGTCGGGTTCGATCTTGCCCCGCTGAAGGCGGCTGTTGCCGCGGCTCAACAGCGGATCCAGGCGCAGCAGTAGCTCGCCGACGATCGTCGCTATTTCAGGGTCGAACCAATCCAGCCAGACACTCCACGGCTGAAGTGCCGGCGGCAGCTTCGTCGTCATTGGTCGCCCTGCCAGCGGCTCCGAATCTGCCGCAGCAAACCTGCGTCGGCCGGCAGCAAGCGGGTCAGAGGCACCAATTGCCCTGGCTCCCGCAGCAATAGCATGGGCATTCGGGGGTGCTTGCGCCGGATCGCCTGCTCCAACAAATCGATGGGAATCGCGGGGCGTTCCGCAACGGGTAACCACAGCGCCGTCGCTTCATCGTGCGGCGCGATGTATTGAACGCCATCCGCCCAGGGCAGTAGCTGCGCCGGTCCCGTGAGTATCAATACGTCGTCGTTGGCTGTCGCCATCAGCCCGGTATCGCCGCCTTGCGCGAGCCGCTCGACGATCGTGAGCAGATGCCGGGCAACCGAGCCGATCCCGATTACGCCCTGGGGTTGAGGCGGGTCGGGTTCATCCCGCCAGGACCAGGTCATGAGTCTGTGTGGGTGCGCTCGATCAGACGAGCGCGCTCGACAGCCAATTCCTCTGGAAGCGAGCGAGGAGTGAAGTTGGCGTCGATCTCGCGCAACAGCGCTTCGGCGATCGTGCGCATTGAGGGCGTGTCCTGCTCGTGCAGGCAGCTGCGCGCGGCTTCCACCAGCCTCGTCGCCCGCGAGACCGGTTGCAGCGCGGCGTGCTCGACGGCGGCGCGCAAGGTCGGATTGGCGGCGGAGACCAAGGAGTCGCGAAGGACCTCCTGCGCACTGGTCTGGGCCTCACGCGTGGGCAGCACGTAAAAGATCGGCCACAGGTCGGCTTCGGTTGCGGTTTGGCGTCCTGCGAGGACCGTTGCGGCCGCAATCAGGCGCTGGGTCTTGACGATCCTTCGGTCCGACAAGCTCAAGCCGGCGCCGCGCAGCTTGCGGATTGCGTTGGCGAGCGCGCCTCGCGCCTCGTCCATATTCACCCGTGCCACTTCGCCGCCGAGTAGGTCGATATCCGTCAGATCGGCAAAATGCGTGACTTTCGCCTGGTCTGCCTGCCAACCTCCGGTCAGCATCGCTTCGAGCCGATGATCGGGCACCGGATCGATGAACAGGTGCAGCAGGAAGCGATCCGCGAAGGCGGCGAGAGATTCATCTTCCGGAAGCGCGTTAGCGGCGCCGATGCAGACCCGGAGCGGGCACGGAAGATCGGTATGGCCGCGTCGGAAGCGGCGTTCGTTCAGTACGCCCAGCAAGGTGTTCAGGATGGCGGTCGACCCCAGGAACACCTCGTCGAGAAAAGCGACCTCGGCCTCCGGCAGCATGCCCGCAACGTCCGTCTCGACCGTGCCCTCGCGAAGCTTGCGCAGATCGACCGGGCCGAAAAGTTCGGCCGGCTCCGTGAAGCGACCCAGCAGGTACTCGAAATAGCGTCCGCCCAGCGCTGCAGCGACCCGTCTCACGACCGCGCTTTTCGCCGTGCCCGGAGGGCCGACGATTAGGAGATGCTCTCTCGCCACGGCCGCCAGAACCATCAATTCCGCCAGTTGCTCGCGCTCTACCAGGCCGGTGGTCGCGGAATGGACGGTCTCGCGTATGCGTGCGGCGGTGCTTTCTATGATTTGAGACATGATTCGGCAGTAGGTGTGCGCCGTGCGAGCCTGGGCCGGCATGGTCGGTGCGGAAGAATCCCCATCACACTTTGCCGGATTTCCGGGGCTGCCGAAAGCCTCGGATCCCGCCCGACCGGATGCGCCCGCCTTCACCAGCGCGCGCGCCTGGTGTCGATGGTGGATGCGGCACGACTTGGTCCGGCATCGGTATTGGGATTGGCGCCCCGTCGTAGCGATGCATTAGGGATCCCATCCAGTGCGGTCGGCTCCGGCGGGATCGCGGCATCGCTCGGCGCACACCAAGTGGCAGGCTCCCGTGCTCGACGATGCAGGCGTCCGCGCCGGATCGTGACGCGCATCTGAACCAGCAGGCGTCGCATCGCGGAACCCGCCCGCGCTACGCCGGTCACACTCGTGGTCGCCTAAGTGCGCGCCGCCGTTGCAGTGTCATCCGGTGAGACGCGCGCTGCCTAGGCTCCTCGTCCGCCGTCGCCGGCGCGCCCTCCCAGGAACCGCCGTCCATGCATTACAGCTCCGCGCAGATCGAAGACGAACTCCAGCGCCTGGACGCCACGCTCGCGCGCGTGGCCGCGCGCGCTGGGCGCGGCCTGGATTACGAGATCGAGCGCCGCCTCGACGCGCATCGGCGCTCGCTCAGCGACATGGTCGGCGCCGATGGCGCGGTGCTGGTGCTGGACACCGTCAACGCGGCCAAGCACGCGATGGGGCAGGAGCGTCCAGGCGACTACCTGGCGGCGATGGAAATGTCGCGGCGCACCCTGGCGCTGGTGGTGCGGCGCATGCTCAATCGCTTCGAGGCCGCCTAAGGCGCGTAGCGCATGCGCGCATAAGCATCGGTACTGAACCGGAGTGTGAACGCCGGCCAGTGTTTCACCGTTCGGCCATCGGCTCTTCACGAAATTTTTCTTGCGCGGTCGCCACCATGGCGCGCCATCGAGCGGCGCGGCCGCTCCGGTGCAGGCGAGGCGAGGAGACGGTCGATGCGCGTGGATGTGTTCGTGGTCGGCGACGAGGAGGGTTACGTCGTCGCGCCCGCCGGGCGGCCGCTGCCGCTGGACGAGATGTTCGCGCTGGGCGCCTTGCGCTTCGGCTGGACCATCGAGAGCACCATGGCCGCGCCGCGTCTGGACTGGCGCGGCATCGCCGCGGATATCGATGCGCGCGGGTACGGGATCGTGCCGCGCGCCGATGTGCCGGGCCTGTTGGCGACGCCGCAGCGCTGGCTGCCCGCGCTGTATCCGGAACACCACCGGCCGCTGGCGGCCTGAGCCGTCGCGGTCGCCTCCTCCCTATAGACGGGTAGGGCGGTAGGCGAGGGCCTACCCCGTCTGGCGGCATCCGCCTACACGCCGTTCAGCCGTTGCGGTCTCGCGCGTTGCGACGCGGTCCCGGTACAGTGCCGGTCAGTTTCCGCCAGCGATCCCCATGTCCAAGCCCGCCAGCAAGCCCGCCTCCAAGGCGCGCACCGCCTACGTCTGTTCCGAATGCGGCGCCGACCACACCAAGTGGCAGGGCCAGTGCGGCGAGTGCGGGGCCTGGAACACCCTCAGCGAGTTCGTAGTCGAGCCGGCGGCCAAGGGCGGCGGTGTCGCGGCGACGCGACGCAGCAGCTGGGCCGGGCGCGCCGACGCGCCTGCCGTCACCGCCTTGAAGGACGTGCAGCACGGCGAAGAATCGCGGGTCAGCACCGGGATCGGCGAGTTCGACCGCGTGCTTGGCGGCGGCCTGGTCCACGGCGCGGTGGTGCTGGTGGGCGGCGACCCGGGTATCGGCAAGTCCACCCTGCTGCTGCAGGCCATCGTGCGCATGGCCCAGACCCTGCCGGGCCTGTACGTGACCGGCGAGGAATCCCTGGCCCAGGTCGCCGGGCGCGGCGCACGCCTGGGCCTGCCCCTGGACGGCGTGCATGCGCTGGCCGAGACCGGGGTGGAACGGATCCTCGAACACGCCGCACGCATGAAGCCGGCGCTGATCGTGGCCGACTCGGTGCAGACCTTGTGGACCGAGCAGCTCAGCGCCGCGCCGGGCTCGGTCAGCCAGGTCCGCGAGAGCGCCGCGCGCCTGGTGCGCTACGCCAAGGAAACCGGCACCGCCGTGTTCCTGGTCGGCCACGTGACCAAGGAAGGCGGCATCGCGGGTCCGCGCGTGCTCGAACACATGGTCGACGCGGTGCTGTACTTCGAGGGCGAGAGCGGCAGCCGCTTCCGCGTGCTGCGCGCATTCAAGAACCGCTTCGGCGCGGTCAACGAGCTGGGCGTGTTCGCGATGGGGGACAAGGGCCTGCGCGAGGTGCCCAACCCCTCGGCGATCTTCCTGTCCGGCAGCCGCACCCCGCAGCCGGGCAGCTGCGTGATGGTCACCCGCGAAGGCACCCGGCCGCTGCTGGTCGAGGTGCAGGCGCTGGTCGATTCCTCGCCGCTGTCCAACCCGCGCCGGGTCGCGGTCGGCATGGAGCAGAACCGCCTGGCCATGCTGCTGGCGGTGCTGCACCGCCACGGCGGGGTCGGGGTCGGCGATCAGGACGTGTTCGTCAACGTGGTCGGCGGCATCCGCGTGCAGGAGACCGCGGCCGACCTGCCGGTGCTGCTGGCGGTGCTGTCCTCGCTGCGCGACCGGCCCTTGGCCGAGCAGACCGTGGCCTTCGGCGAAGTCGGCCTGTCCGGCGAGATCCGGCCGGTGCCCAACGGCGAGGAGCGTCTGAAGGAAGCCGCGACCCATGGCTTCAAGCGCGCGATCGTGCCCAAGGCCAACGCGCCCAAGAGCGGGAAGGTGGGCGAGATGACGGTGGTGGCGGTGGAGCGTCTGGCCGATGCGCTGGAGGCGTCGGCGGATTGAGGTCCGCGGTTGGCCGACGTGGGTGGCGCCTTCGGTCGCCTTAGCGCACCGATGTGGCGGGCTGCGCGGCGACCGGCGGCTTCGGCTCCGAGGCCTGCGCGCGCTTGGCTTCCTCCAGCGTCGGCAGCGGGATGTCCTTTTCCTCGGTGGGCAGGCCCAGGCCTTTGCGGCTGAACTTGATGCCGTCGGGCATCGGCGGCGGTTTCAGGCCGCGCGCCAGGGCGAACATCTGGCATTTGCGTTGCCATTCGACCATGTGCGGTTTCACTGGCAGCCAGAAGATGGATTCGAGGATGGGCATGCGCTCGCCCTGGCTCTTGTCATCGAAGTCCGGTGGCAACCACATCTTGCGCGCCGGATCGGCGCCGTGCTGCAAGAGCCAATAGGCTTTGTCGAAATTGCCCAGGCTCGCGTACCAATTGAGTACGGTGTCGTGGCCTTCGTAACTTTCGGATTTCGCGAACAAAGGCTCGTTGATGCGCGCACCGCGCTCGACCAATAACTGCACGTTCTGCCATTGCCCGCGCAGATACGCCACATGCAGCAATGACTCGTTGTTCGAGCTGAGCGTATTGGGATCGCCGGCGTGGTCTAGCAGCAGCTTGAGATAAATCGGGTTCTTGCTGCGCGCGGCCAGCACCATCGCATTGTTACGGTACTGCCCTCGCTTGCGCTCCGGTTCGTGCTTGCGCGCATTCGGGTCGGCGCCGTTCTCCAGCAGCAGGCGCAGGCCTTCGGGGTTCTCATTGAACACCGGCCAGGCCACCAGCGGCATGTCGCCCTTATCGAATAAATGATCAGGATTGATGCCTTTTTCGTGGATCATCCAGCGGATCTGCTCAGCCTTTCGGCGGTCGCTGGCCACCGCCAGCTGCAGGGCCGGACCCTCGAAGTAATCGCCCGGGTCCCAGGGCAGCCGCTCGCCGCTTGCGGGCGGCGCCGCCCAGCACGCAGTCAGGGCGCACAGCATCAGGCCGGCCAGGGTCCAGCGGCGCAGCGGCGAGGGCGGTAGCGGCAGCGTCATGGCGGCGGTCGTCCTTGGCGTGGGGCGGCCCGAATGTAACAAAGCCGACGTTTGACAGGGGCGGGTTGAAGTGGCAGTTTCGGTCAGAGCTTAGCGCCGTTCAGGGATAGAACCGCCATGTCCACGCCCGAGCAGGACCTCCCGTCGCAAACCCCGCGCACGGTTGAGGAAAAGATCGCTCAGTTGCGCGAGCAACAGGCCTTGCTGACGTCGATGCGCGAGCGTTCGGCGAGCAGCGGCGACCGCGAGCTGGGCAGCCAGGCCGATGCCCTGCAACGCCAATACCACGCCCGAGAAATGGCCGGGCTGGCGGCCGACGTTTACCGCTCTGCCGAACACACTGGCCAACCGCCGCCCGGTTGGCTGCGCGGCAGCGAACATCCGGACCTATTGCGTAAGGCCGGTGTGGGTTGGAGCAACGATCGCGTCGACCAACTGCTGCAGCCCGACGATTCGGCCTTCCGTGCGGAAATCTATCTGCCCGATCCGCGCGTCTACGGTCCCGAGGTCAAACCGGTCCTCAGTTACAAGGGCTCCAACGGCCCGGTGGTGTTCGACGAGAGCGGCAAGCAGGTTACGCGCGAATCCGCCCCCGAAGACTGGATGAACAACGGTCGTCAGGGGCTGGGACTGCGCAGCGACTATTACGACCGGGCGATGGAAGTCGCGGTCGAGTTCAGAAACTCCAAGGTGGGCGGCAACTTCGAAATCGTCGGCCACTCCCTGGGCGGCGGCATGGCCTCCGCCGGCTCGGCCATCACCGGCGTGCCCGCCACCACCTTCAACGCCGCCGGCCTGCATCAGGCCACGGCGCAGCGCTATGCGGATCAAAACGGCCTGACCGTCCACAACCCCAATCAGACCGTCGTGGCCTACCAGGTCACCGGCGAAGTGCTCACCGACGTGCAGACCAGCATCGACCGCATGAACGGTCAGCGCAGGGCCGAACTCGGTCGCGTCGCCAACCAGGCTTCGGAACTGATGCGCCTGCCGGGCGCGAAGGAACTGCTGGGCCAGCAGCTCGCGCAGCACCTGCCTTACAGCCGCGAGGCCCAGGCCGACGCGCGCGGTCTGGTCGATGCCTTGGCGACCCAGTCGGGCAACCGCGCGCTGCGCGACATGCCGCTCGCGGCGGGCCAGGTGCAGCCCTTGCTGACGCCGAAAACGCGCGACGCCCAGGGCAGCCTGATCGATCGACCGCAGGCGATGTCGCTGGGGCAGGCTGGCGAGTTCGCCGGGCCGCTGCTGCGCGTGGCTACGGTATCGCTGGCCGGCGCCCAGGTCGGGCGCCAGGCCGGTGAAGTCGTTGCCGGTGGCGGCCGTGTCGCCGACCGCGGGCTGGACCTGGCCGGCGACGGCGCGCGCGTTGGACTGCAGATGAGCGGGCGTGCCGCCCAGGCCGGCACCCACACCGTCGGCCAGATCGCAGGCTGGCAGGTGCGCACCGGCGGCGAAGCTGTGGCCCAGGTGCAATTGGTGTCGGGCCGTGCCGCGGCCGCGGTAGACATGGTCCAGTGCGAAGGCGCCAAGTGGACCAACAGCGCCACCAATACCTTCCTGCGCGGCGCCGGGCGCTGGGTGCCGATGCTCAACGACATCGCCGATCAGCGCGACCGCGCCACCGCGCAGTACTGCGAGGCCCAGCGCGGCGAAGCGCGCGCGGCCCTGACCGGTTCGCAGCAGGCGGCCAACAACACGCGTGCGGGCGCCAATCAGGGCGCGCGCGCGATCGAGCAGACCGCCGACGCGGTCGGCGCCCACGTGCGTCGCGGCGCCGATGGCGCGGGGCATTCCATCGATGCCACGCTCGATGCCACCGGCTACCAGATCCGTCGCACCACCAGCTACGCGCCGCTGGGTTTCGCCCTGACCGGCGCGACCGTGGCCGGCGTCGGCGGCGCCGCGGTCACCTTCGATCCGACCCGTCCGGGCGGCATCGGCAACATCGTCCAGACCAAGGTGTTGTTCGACAACATCGGCCAGGCCGCGGGCGAAGCGGTGCAGCGCCACGGCATGGTCGACACCGTGCTGCCCAGCCTGGATTTCCGCACCCGCGAAATGGAGCGTGCGGCAGCGCAACGCCTGCCGCAGACGATCGCTCCGCCGGCGCAGGACAGCCCGATCGTGCCGCAGGCGACTCCGGGCACGCGCGGCGCCAACGCGAACCCGCCCGGCGACGGCGTGCTGCTCAACGATCCGCGTCATTCGCAGTACCCGCTGTACCGCGGCGCGGCCGAGGGCGTGTACGCCTTGGACGCGCGCTTCGACCGCACCCCCGATCCGCGCAGCGACCAGCTTGCCGGCTCGCTCGCGGTCGCGGCGATGCGCAGCGGCATGCAGGAGATCAACCACGTCGAGCTCAGCCGCGACGCCAGCCGCGTGTTCGCGGTGCAGGGCCGGCTGGACGATCCCGCGCGTCTCAACGCCAGCGTCGAAACCGCGCGCGGCATGGACACGCCTTTGCGCGAGAGCAGCCAGCGCGCGGCGGAGATCGAAGCCGCACGCGCGCCGAATCAGGTCCAGGCCCAGGCCCAGGACCCAAGCCAGGATCCGCAGACCGCCGAACGCGCCGCGCGTCGGGCTTGAGCCCGCTCGGTCGGCGCCGGGGCTGTTAAGCGGCCTCGGCGGAAACCCTACGACTCTGGCCGCCGCAGCGGCCTGCGTGCGCACAGGCTTCGTCTCGCACTGCGCCCAGTCGTGTTCGCACTGCGGCGAGCCGAGCCCGCATGGGGCGGCTTTGCGCCGACAATGGACGCGTAGGCACAGTGCCTGCGCTTTCGCTACGCGCCGTGGGGCGCGTGCACGAATTTCGCTAACGGATACGGACGGCAGAACGGCATGCAGCCGCTCGCGTCTGTGCACGCTCGTGGGTGCGTGGCGGAGGCCTGAAATCGATTGCCGCGACGTACGCTTGGATGTGAATGAACGATGGCTCCGGATTCCCTTACGCCCAGCAGGCTGCCTGCTGAAGCCGTCGCGCCCCAGCACGATCTTGCCCTGCTGGGTCTGGCGATGCTGGCGCAATTCCATGGCATCGCTGCCGATCCAGCGCAACTGACGCACCAGTTCGGCCGCGGTGGCGAGCCGTTCGACGACGCGTCCCTGTTGTTGGCCGCCAAGCAGTTGGGGCTCAAGGCCCGCATCACGCGTACCTCGTCCGAGCGTGTCGCCATGGCCGCGTTGCCGGCCTTGGCCTTGGCTCAAGACGGGCGGCATTTCGTGGTCGCCAAGGCCGGCGACGACTCCTTGCTGGTGCACGAACTCGGCGAAGGCCGCGCCAAGGTGATGACGCGCGACGCCTTCGAGCAGCGCTACCACGGCCGCCTGCTGCAGGTGACTTCCCGAGCTTCGGTGCTGGGCCAGTTGGCCAAGTTCGATTTCCGCTGGTTCGTGCCGGCGGTGGTCAAGTATCGCCGCTTATTGGTCGAAGTGCTGGTGGTGTCGCTGTTCCTGCAACTGTTCGCACTGGTGACGCCGCTGTTCTTTCAAGTCGTGATGGACAAGGTGCTGGTGCACCGAAGCCTGACCACGCTTGAGGTCGTGGTGGTCGGATTGATCGCGATCGCGGTGTTCGACGTAGTGCTGACCGGATTGCGCGCCTATACCTTCTCCCACACCACCAGCAAGATCGACGTCGAGTTGGGGGCGAGGCTGTTCCGGCACATCCTGGCCTTGCCCTTGAGCTATTTCGAGTCGCGGCGCGTGGGCGACACCATCGCGCGCGTGCGCGAGCTGGAGAACATTCGCAATTTCCTGACCGGACAGGCGCTGACCTCGGTGCTGGATCTGCTGTTCACGGTGGTGTTCCTGGCAGTGATGTTCTACTACAGCGGCTGGCTCACCCTGGTCGTGGTGATCTCGTTGCCGGTGTACGCGTTGTGGTCGGCTTCGATCACGCCGGTGCTGCGCAAGCGTCTGAACGACAAGTTCGCGCGCGGCGCCGACAACCAATCGTTCCTGGTGGAAACCGTCAATGGCATAGGAACGGTCAAGGCCACCGCGGTGGATCCGCGCGTCACCCGAACCTGGGACAACCAACTGGCCGGATACGTCGAGGCGTCGTTCAAGGTGTCGCGGCTGGCGAATATCGGCCAACAGGGCATTCAGTTGGTGCAGAAGCTGGTGGCGATCTGCATCCTGTTTTTCGGCGCCAAGCTGGTCATCGCGGGCGAGCTGTCGCTTGGGCAGCTGATCGCGTTCAACATGTTGTCCGGACAAGTCTCCGCGCCTATCGTGCGGCTGGCCCAGCTGTGGCAGGAGTTTCAGCAAGTCGGCATCTCGGTCGAGCGCCTGGGCGACATCCTCAATACCCGCACCGAGCTGCCCGGCAGCCGCATGGCCTTGCCGCCGATCCAGGGCCGGATCGGCTTCGACAAAGTGGTGTTCCGCTATCGCCCCGACAGCGCCGAGATCCTCGGCGGCATCGATCTGGATATCGCCCCTGGCGAGGTCATCGGCATCGTCGGCCGCTCCGGGTCCGGCAAGAGCACGCTGACCAAGTTGGTGCAGCGCCTGTATGTGCCCGAGCGTGGCCGCGTTCTGGTCGACGGCCATGATCTGGCGCTGGCGGACCCGGCCTGGCTGCGACGCCAGTTGGGCGTGGTGCTTCAGGAGAACTTCCTGTTCAACCGCAGCGTGCGCGAGAACATCGCGCTTAGCGATCCGGGCGCGCCGCTGCAGCGGGTGATCGAGGTCGCGCAGCTGGCCGGCGCGCACGATTTCATCCTCGAGTTGCCGCAGGGTTACGACACCGTGGTCGGCGAGCAAGGCGCGTCGTTGTCGGGAGGCCAGCGCCAGCGCCTGGCGATCGCGCGCGCCTTGATCGCCGACCCGCGCATCCTGATCTTCGACGAGGCGACCAGCGCCCTCGATTACGAGTCCGAGCATGCCGTAATGCGCAACATGCGCGCGATCTGCCGCAACCGTACCGTGCTGATCATCGCCCACCGCTTGTCGACGGTGCGAACGGCGGATCGGATCATCGTGATGGAGAAGGGGCGTATCGTCGAAAGCGGCCGGCATGACGAGCTGTCGCAACGCCCCGACGGTCACTACGCGCGTCTGCTGCAGTTGCAACAGGGGGACGCATGAAACATCTGGCGTCGGCGTTATCGAAGTTCGTCTCGCGCTACGCGCAAGCCTTCAAGGCCTCCTGGGCGGAACGTAGCCGTCTTGAGCCGCCTCGGCGCGATGCCGACGAGCTGGCATTCCTGCCCGCGCATCTGGAGCTGACCGATACGCCGGTCTCGCCGACCGCGCGTTGGGCGATGCGCATCATCGTCGCGCTGTTCTGCGTGGCCTTGCTGTGGGCCGTCCTGGGCCAGCTCGATATCGTTGCGGTAGCCAACGGCAAAACCGTGGCCGGGTCGCGCACCAAGGTGGTTCAACCCGCCGAGACCGCGGTGGTGCGCCGTATCCTGGTGCGCGACGGCCAGACCGTGCGCAAGGGGCAGCTTCTGATCGAGCTCGATGCCACCAGCACCGGCGCCGACTACGCCAAGGCCGACGAGGCGCTGCTCAACGCGCGTCTGGCGGAGCTGCGCCTGGGCGCGATGATCGAAGCCCTGGATCGCGATGTGCCGCCGCGCCTGGCGGTCGATCCCGGCGTGCCCGAAGCGCGCCGCGACGCCGAGCAATTGCTCGCCAGCAGCCAGTTCCAGGCTTTCCGCGCACGCCGCGACAACCTGCGCGCCGCCGCCGCGCAGCGACGTGCGGAGCTGCGTACCGGCTCGGCCATGGTCGGTCCGATGCAAGAAGCCGCCGCCATCGCCAAGAGCCGTGTGGACGACTACGCCGAGCTGGTGGACGCCAAGTACGTCGCTCGTCATGAATACCTGTTGCGCAAACAGGAGCATATCGCCGCCGAACGCGATCTGGCCGCGCAGCGCAATCGCTTGCGCGAGATATCCGCTTCGCTGGACGGCGCGGAGGAAGAGCTGCGCGTTCTGGTGGCCGATACCCGCGAACAGACCCTGGACGGCCTGCGCCAGGCGCGCGAACAGGTACGTCAGTCGACGCCGGACCGTGCCAAGGCAGGGCAACGCGACCGCTTGATGCAGTTGCGAGCGCCGGTAGCGGGCACCGTGCAGCAGCTTGCGGTGCATACCGTGGGCGGCGTGGTGACGCCCGCCCAGCCGTTGTTGGCGGTGGTGCCCAGCGAGGAAGCGCTTGAAGTGGAAGCCACGGTACTGAACAAGGACATCGGTTTCGTGCGCGCGGGGCAACGCGCGACTGTGAAAGTCGAAAGCTTCCCTTATACCCGCTACGGCTATCTCGAAGGCACGGTGGAAAGCGTCTCCCACGACGCAGCACAGGACGAGAAGCTGGGCCTGGTGTTTCCCGCACGCGTGCGTTTGCGCGACGCGTACTTGATCGTGGACGGGGTGAAGGTCGCCCTGACGCCCGGCATGTCGTTGAGCGTCGAGATCAAGACCGGAAAGCGACGCGTGATCGACTACTTACTGAGTCCGCTGAAGCAGCACGGCGACGAGGCGATGCGAGAGCGGTAGCGTATAGCGCGGGTCGTAAAATGGCGGGGCTCCGCCGAGACTGACTTGCGCCGTGAGTTCCAGCGCAAGGTCTCCACGGTGGTTGCGGCCGGCGATCCGCTCAACGGGTGGGGGACGGCAGCGCGATGTCATCGTGACAAGCGACTAGTTCATCGGGATTCATCGCCGATGCTGCGACGCCAGATCGATGTGATTGCGCGTGATAAATCGGCGTTACAGATAACTTATCTGACGCACATTTCCGCCGTCGAAGAGCGCGAAAGATGCGCTGCGAATTCATCAAAATGCAGTGCGCCGAATCGTGGCGGTAGTGCGCCGAAGCGACGACACATGGCGCGTCATCGCGCAGACAATGATCATATGGCACGGCGCATGTTGCGTCGGACGGAACAGGGCGGCGAGATCGCTGGGATCGGATCAGGGGCGCGCCTGACCCGCGAAAAGGGGAATGTTTTCGGGATCGAACGCGGACTGCGTGAGCACCGCGGCGGCCGGCTGCGCTCCGCTTTTCGTACGACCAACCCGGCGACGCGCATGGCGTCTTGTTCCCGTTCGCCATTCCCCGTCTGCCGGACGCGCAGGCCAGAACGCGATGGCCATAACGGCCGATAATTTAAAGGAGTGGTGTATGTCAGAGGCCAATGCGGAAGAACAGCAGTTTGCGATGATGATGACGGAGCTCTCCGCCGCGTTTCAAGGGAACGTATCGCGAGGTCTGGCGAACGCAGGGATCGATATCAACGCGGAGAATGTTCCCCTGGAATTGCTGGTTTCGGTGGCCGGGGATGCATTCCGGCAAAACGCCGAGCTCGCGGCCGCCTATGCGGACCGCTTCGAAGCCCGGGGCGAAACCAAGCTGGCGACAATCTGCCGCGATATGCAGCGTCGCTTCGAGGAGCAATCCTCGGTGTTCCGTGTGGTCGAGGGAGGGCCTCCTGCATCGGAGATCATCCTGACGTTGACCTCGAATACCTTCCATATGCTGGAGACTCAAGCGCACCATATCGCGTTCGGTGCTACAGCCGAGAAGATAATCAAGCCAATTGCCAAGGGGTTGTTGATCTTCGAGCTGACTGAGAAGGCATTGCATGGCGACGTATCCGCTTTCATTGGCGTTCTCGGCGGCGCGCTTATTGGTACGGCGGTGGCTGTGCTGGCGGACGCGATCGTTGTAGGGCTCGGAATTACGGGCGGGCCGCTGACGGCGGCCGTGACAGTGGTGGTTGGGGTCGCCGCGATGTTCGTTGGAAGCAGCGGCATCGATTCCTTCGTCGAGGAGTTGCTTGAGTTCGATCAAGAGCCGGGCGATGTTCGCAGTCGCGCCCATCGATTGATTTCAAGCCTGGTAGGGCTCGGTGGCGGCTCCGAGTTACCGACGCTGGGCGACTACGTGGCGTTCGGGACGAACGCAGCCGACATCCTTACCCCCAACTACCCGGCGAGCGCCTTGAACCCCGGCAGCGTGCTAATCGGTGACGGCGGCAACGACATCCTGCTCGGCGGCTCCTGGGACGACCGCCTCAGCGGCGGTGCCGACAACGACACGCTACGCGGAGGCTACGGTGCCGACATCCTGTTGGGCGGTAGTGGTGATGACCTGCTCGACGGTGGCATGGCCACCGATCGGCTAGAGGGCGGTGTGGGTTTCGATACCTACAGCTTCTCGACCGATGACCTGAAGAATGCCGGTACCCGCGACACGATCACAGACAGCGATGGATCGGGCCGCATCACTTTCAATGGCGTCGATCTGTCGGGCACCGGCATCGGATTCGACAATATTCGCGGCGACACCCTCAACTCCTGGGAAACCGCGAATGGGGAGTTTAGGCTGTTCGTCTTGGGGGATGGCACGCCTACTCAATCCTTGTTGATCGTGCGTTCGCTGGCCGACGGCCGCGCTGGCGGGCAGATTCTGGTCAAGAACTGGCGCAACGGCGACCTGGGGATTTCGTTGCCGGGTTACGACGAGGTCGGCGCCGCGCTGGGTTTGGGCGAGGGCGACGATCTGTTCGGCGAATCGGGCAGCAACGATGGGGTCGACTCCATCGCGGCCAAGGGCGGCAGCGACGGTATCGAGGGCGGCGCCAGCGACGACGTCCTGGATGGCGGGGCAGGCGCGGACCTGATCTTCGGCGGCAGCGGCGACGACCGAATTCTGGGCGGAGATGGCAACGACATCATCCTTGACGGCTCGGAGCTGCAGAACATGCGCGCCCTGCGGACCGAGATCGACGCGGGCGGGAAGAGCGAACAACAACGTTTCGATGAGGAGGTCGCGCAGCGCGGCGCTTCGGTCATCGCGCGCGGCAAGAATTGGTACGTCTATCGCGAAGATGGCGCGCCTTCGGTCGGAGACGCGACGCAGGATGGCGTCTACATCATTCGCACTCCGGACGGGTCTACGTACCTAGATCCGGAGACGCACGGCAGCGGCGACGACTTCATCGACGCGGGCGCCGGCTCCGATCGGGTGTTCGCCGGCGAAGGCGACGATATCGTCATCGGCGGACTAGGTAACGACTCCCTGAACGGTGGTCATGACGACGACACGCTGTCGGGAGGCGAGGGCGACGACACGCTGGTCGGCGATCTGTCGGATGGCGCCTCGCCCTACGTGACCTTGACGGCGCTGGTTTCGAGCGCCGCCAACAAGAACGGCGACGACATACTCGACGGCGGCAATGGCAACGACACGCTCATCGGCATGGGCGGAAACGACACGCTGTATGGCGGCGACGGCGACGACAAACTGTACGGACGCAACGGCCAGCCCAGCGGTGCGGCCGACGCCGGCGACACCGACGCGGATTATCTCGACGGCGGCGAGGGCGCGGATCAGCTCGCCGGCCAGGACGGCGACGACGTGTTGCTGGGCGGCGGCGGCAACGACATCCTGTTCGGCGACGACGAACATGCCGGCACCCGCTACGGCAACGACCACCTTGAGGGCGGAGACGGCGACGATAAGCTCTATGGCGGCGGGGGCGACGACTACCTGTCGGGTGGGCAGGGCGTGGACGACCTGGTCGGCGGCGAAGGCCGGGACACGCTGTCCGGCGGTGCGGGCAATGATCGTCTGTTCGGCGAGGGCGGCAACGACGGTCTGGTTGGCGGCGACGGCGACGACGTCCTGCTCGGCGGCGACGGCGACGATGCGCTGCTCGGCGAGGCTGGCGTCGATCTGTTGCGTGGCGGCGACGGCGACGATGTCATCTCCGGCGGTATCGGCAATGACGAGTTGCAGGGTGGTAGCGGCAACGACTATCTCGACGGAAACGAAGACGACGACAAGCTGTTCGGCGAAGACGGCGACGACCGCCTCAACGGCGGTGCCGGCGCGGATCAACTCGTCGGCGAGGCTGGAAACGATCGCATCGATGGCGGTATCGGCAACGATCGGCTCTGGGGCGGTACCGGCAACGACTCGCTGGACGGCGGCGAAGGCAGCGACGAACTTTACGGCGATTCCGGCGCCGATCGCTTGTCGGGTGGCAATGGCAACGACCAGCTCGACGGCGGTGCCGATGCCGACGTGCTGAACGGCAATGCCGGCAACGACAGCCTGTTCGGTGGCGACGGCGACGATGTGCTGCGCGGCGACAGCGGCGACGATCTGCTCAACGGCGCCGCGGGTGTCGATCAGCTGCTTGGCGGCGAGGGCGCCGACCAGGCGTGGGGTGGTGAGGGCAACGACAGCCTCAAAGGCGATGCCGGGGACGACGTGCTGGCGGGCGAGGAGGGCGACGACCTCCTGGAGGGCGGTGCCGGCAACGACATGCTCGCCGGCGGCAGCGGCAACGACCGCTATCGCTTCGAGACCGGTTTCGGTCAGGACCGCATCCTCGCCGATGAGGAAGGCGAGGTTGGCATCGATACTCTGGAGTTCGGTGCCGGCATCGCGCCAGGCGACCTTAGTTATCAAGTGATCGGCCGCAACCTGCTGATCAAGGTCGGAAGCGGCGGCGACGCCGTCCTGGTGGAGGATTACTTCAATCCCGACACTCAGATCGGTCTGAGTTTCGCCGATGGCACCACGCTGGACCGCGCACAACTGGAACAACTGCTGGGTGCGCTGGTGCCGGTGGTCGGTTCGAGCGGCGACGACGTAATCGGTGGGACCGGAGGCAACGACACCCTGTTCGGCGAAGACGGCAACGATCGGCTGGACGGCGCCGGTGGCGACGACCAGATCAGCGGCGGTAAAGGCAACGACGTATTGGCCGGCGGCAGCGGCAACGACCTGTTGCAAGGCGACGAAGGCGACGATGTCTACAACTTCGACGCCTACTTCGGAATGGATACGGTGGTCGGCCTTGGCGATTCCGGCGCGGGTCGGGACACGATCCGCTTCAACTTCGCCTTCAATGCGGCGGACATGAGTTTCGGTCCGACGGAGGAGGGTAGCGACGATTTGGTCCTGGTGTTCAACCAATCGGGGACGATCAGCAGCCTGGGCATCGACGGCTTCTTCGCCCCGGGCAGCAATCACAGCATCGAGTTCAGCGACGGCGTGCGCATCACCGCGACAGATTCGCAGCTGGTCTATTCCTATCAAGGTGGCGGCGGTGCGGACGAGTTCTACGGCAACGTGACCAGCGAGCACTTCTCCGGCGGCGCTGGCGACGACAAGCTCTACGGCCACTATGGCAGCGACACGCTGGACGGCGGCGCCGACAACGACGTGATCGGCGGCGCTCAAGATAACGACATTCTGCTCGGCGGGGATGGAGACGACAGCCTGGATGGCGGCAGCGGCGACGACCTGCTGGTCGGCGGTACGGGCGACGACTATCTGATCGGCGACTCCGGTTACGATCGCTATCGCTTCGATCGCGGCTTCGGGCACGACACCATCGAGAACGTGCGATATGGCGACCGAGGCGGCTATACCGACGACGTCGAGTTCGGCGCGGGCATTTTGCCGGCCGACGTGTCCGCGAAAAATCGCAACGGCCAGGATCTGGTGCTGAGTTTCGCAGGTTCGGACGACCAACTGGTGATCCTGAACTACTTCCGCGACGACGGCCGATCGGGCTATGCGGTCGATAACATCCGCTTCGCCGACGGCACGGTGTGGAACGTCGCAACCGTGATGGCCATGGCTTTGCAGGGCACCGACGGCGACGACAGCCTGTTCGGTTACGACAGCGACGACAGCTTGTCCGGCGGTCTGGGCGGCGACGATCTGCACGGAGGTCGCGGCAACGATGTGATCGACGGCGGCGCGGGCGACGATCTGCTGGACGGCGGCGCCGGTCACGACGTCTATCGTTTCGGTCGGGGTTCCGGAAGCGATACGCTGGTCGAGATCCCGAAGGATCCGCAAGGCGAGTGGGACAACGCTCACTACGTGGCCCTGTTCCGCGCCGCGTCCGAAGGGATCGACACGGTCGAGTTCGGGGACGGCATCGCCGAGGGCGACGTAGTGCTGCGGCGCGAAGGCAATGACCTGGTGCTGTCGATCCGCGACACCCAGGACGTGTTGCGCGTGCCTCACTACTTCGGCTGGGCGGCGTCCGTCGATGATGGCGGGGACCCCGGTTCTGGACTGGCGTTCGCCCGGTTCTCGGATGCCGGTGGCGACGGCGCCTATACCGGCCCGGAGGATGTCGGCCGTGCGGCCGAGTTCTTCCGCTTCGCCGATGGCACCACTTGGGACCGCGAGCGCGTGCAGGCCCTGATCGATGGGCAGCGCCGCAGCGGCGAGGGCGACGACGTGATCGTCGGCGACGACGGCGACGCCGATACGAGCGTACTGTCCGGCCGCGGCGGCAACGATCTCATTCGCGGCAATCAGGGCGACGACGTGATCGACGGCGGCGCGGGCAACGACATCCTCGATGGCGGTCTGTTCCGGGTCGATTTCGGCGCGCCTTACGGTAACGACCTGATGAAGGGCGGCACGGGTGACGACACCTACCGCTACGACTGGGGCAACGACGTGATCGATAACAGCGTCGGTGCCGGCGAAACGGCCGGCTACGACGTGGTCGAGATCGACGCCTATGCCGATGACGTGTCGTTGGAGCGCGTTGGTAACGACCTGCTCCTGCGTCAGCGCGACCACGAGCAGGACTCGACGCTGACCATCCGCGACTACTTCACGCGTCCGGATCAGGCGATTTCGGAGATCCGCTTCGCCGACGGTAGTGCCTGGCTGCAGGCGGACATTCTCGACCAGGTCACCGGAGCCGGGCTGATACAGGGCGGCATCTACGGCGATACCCTGATCGGGCGCGGCGGCGCCGATACCCTGGACGGCGGCGATGGCGACGACACCTTGATCGGCAAGGCCGGCAACGACCGCCTGATCGGCGGCGATGGCAACGATAGCGTGTACGGCGGCTTGGGCAACGACATCCTCGATGGCGGTGCCGGCAACGACACCTTGGACGGCGGCAGCGGCGAGAACGTTTACCGCTTCGGCAGCGGCGACGGCTACGACTATGCTTACGACAGCGGCGGCGGTGCCGTGATCGAGCTCAAGAGCGGGCTGACGCTCGCGGATTTGATCGTGCAGGGCCGTGGTAACGAGCCGGGTGCGACGCTACGTATCCGCGGCAGCGAAGACGTGTTCGTGTTGAACGGCAATCTGGCGCAGCTCCGTTTCGCCGACGGCAGCAGCTACGACGCGGCGGCGATTCGCGCGCTGATGCTCGCGTCCGCGACCGAAGGCAATGACGTGCTCGTCGGCGGCGGGGGCGACGATGCGTTGTCGGGCGATGCCGGCGACGACGTACTCTACGGTCAGGGCGGCGACGATGTGCTCGACGGCGGCGCGGGATCGGACGAGTTGGATGGCGGCGCCGGAGCCGACAGCTACGTATTCGGCCGCGGCGCCGGCAGCGACACGCTGATCGACGACGATGCCGATTCGGTGCTGCGCCTCGGCGCGGGTATCTCGGTGGACGACGTGGTGCTGCAGGCGTATGGCAGCAGCGATCAGGGGCATGTGTTGCGCCTGATCGGTAGCGAGGACCAGCTGCGCCTGGATGCGGGCCGTCTCGCCCAGATCCGCTTCGACGACGGCACGGTGTGGGACGCTGCTCAGATTCGCGCGCGCCTGCTCGCTAGCGGGGACGGCGACGACCGGGTGCTGGGATCCTCGGACGGCGACACGATCCAGGGTGGGGCTGGCGACGATCGCCTCTACGGCGGCGCCGGTGACGATGTGCTCGAAGGCGGCGCCGGTAGCGATTTCCTGGAAGGCGGCAGCGGCAACGACACCTATCGTTTCGGTCGCGGTTCCGGCGAGGACTACGTGCGCAACGGCTATGCCGGTGTCGAGCCTGGGGAGACCAGCACGATCGAACTGGGCGCGGGAATCGCGGTCACCGACGTTTCGGTGCGGCTGGGGACCTTCGGTTCCGGGTTGGTGCTGAGTATCGACGGCAGCGAGGATAGCCTGCAGATCGAAGATTACGCATTGGTCGACGGTGGCGATGGCGCCGCGTATGCCATCGTATTCGCCGACGGCACGCGTTGGACGGCGGCCGACGTGCGCGCACGCTTGCTCGCCGGCAGCGACGACAGCGACGTCATCGACGGTCTCGCCTCCGGCGACCTCATCTCGGGCGGAGACGGCGACGACAGCTTGAACGGCCGCGACGGCGACGATGATCTGAGCGGCGACGCGGGCGACGATGTACTGTCCGGCGGCCACGGCGACGACCGTCTCGACGGCGGCGTCGGCGAC
The DNA here is from genome assembly GCF_001429345.1 of Lysobacter sp. Root983. NCBI lineage: Bacteria > Pseudomonadati > Pseudomonadota > Gammaproteobacteria > Lysobacterales > Lysobacteraceae > Lysobacter > Lysobacter sp. Root983. The sequence continues at coordinate 1,068,568 of NZ_LMJO01000001.1, read as the reverse complement.
GACCGGCTGGACGGTGGCTTGGGCAACGACGTGGTGCGGTTCGGCCGCGGCGACGGCCGAGATACGGTCGTCTACGGCGACGCCTTGCTCAGCGACGTGGATGTGCTGGAACTGAAGGACGGCGTCGCCGTCTCCGACGTCAGCCTGCATCGGTCCGGGGTTGACCTGATCGTGCATATCGAAGGGAGTAGCGACAGCATCACCATCCAGGGCCACTTCGAAGCCGACGGGGAAACCGTGGGTGCGCTGGATCGGATTCGTTTCGCCGACGGCACGGTGTGGACCACCGCGCAGATCGCCAACCGGCTGGCGACCGCCACGGAGGCGCCGCCGCTGGAGCCCGAGGAAGACGGTGCAGGCTTCACCTTCGCGAGCGAGTACTGGTACCAGTACTACCCGGTGCGCCTGGGCAGTGTCGACGACGACGAAATGAGTACGAGGACAGGCCTTAGAACCGCAGTGTCCGGCGGCGGCGGTAACGACCGCCTCTACGGAAGGGGTCATCGCGACGGCTTGTTTGGCGGCGCCGGCGACGATTTTCTCATGGCGAGCATCTACGGCAGCTCTCTGCACGGCGGCTCGGGCTGGGATCGCCTGTTCGGCGGCGTCGGCGAGGACTTCATGCTCGGCGGTTCGGGCAATGACTTCCTCGACGCGGCCAGCGGCGACGATGACCTCAGCGGCGGTGACGGTCACGACGTGCTCAATGCGGGCTTTGGCGACGACACCCTGAGTGGCGGCGAAGGCAGCGACACCTTGTTCGGCGGACAGGGTAACGATGCGCTCGATGGCGGCGCCGGCAACGATATGCTCAATGGCGAGCAAGGCGACGACACCTTGCTTGGCGGCAGCGGCAGCGACAGCTTCCACTTCGGCCGTGGTTGGGGACGCGATCGCATCCTGGCCGAATCGAGGACCGTCGGCCCGTCGCCGCGCAACGGGGATGCGACCTGGGACGTGGTGACCTTCGGGGTCGGCATCGCGGCCGGCGATTTGCGCTGGCAGCGCCAGGACCGCGATCTGGTGATCGCCATCGCCGGCACGGACGACCGCTTGACCGTGACCGACTACTTCGATGCCGACGGCAATCGCGATGCGCTGTCGATCGATGCGTTCCGCTTCCAGGACGGCAGCGAGTGGAGCTACGCGCAAATCGCCGCCTACCTGACTACCGGCGGGGCTGGCGACGATACCTTGCGCGGCTTCGCGGGCGACGATCTGATGACCGGCGGCGCCGGTAACGATCGGCTGTCGGGGCAGGACGGCCATGACCGCATCGAAGGCGGCGATGGCGACGATCTGCTGGCCGGCGACGGCGGCAACGACATCCTGGTCGGCGGGGCCGGCAGCGACAGCTTGTTCGGCGGCGCAGGCAGCGACGTCTACGCCTTCGAGCTCGGCTTCGGCCGCGACCGCATCTCCGACTACGTCCACGACGCGGCGCCAGGCGACCTCGACGAGATCGCATTCGGCGTCGGCATCGCGGCCAGCGATCTGCATGTGTCGCGTGTGGGCGACGATCTGCTGATCGAGCGCATCGGCAGCGCCGATGCGGTGACCGTGGCGGCTTACTTCGCCACGGCGGCGGGCGGGGGACGACCCAATGCGGTCGAGCGGATCCGCTTCGCCGACGGCACGGTGTGGACCCAGGACGACGTGGTCGCGGGTCTGGCGCCGGCGCCGCTGGCATCGGCGGCGCAATTCCGCGGCGGACCGACCGCCAGTGACTGCGGCGTCGATGGCGTGGTGGCCGATGCGCCGTGGGCGGAGAACGGCCGTTATGCGCAGGAAGTGGATCCGATCGCGCAACGTACGGCGTCGGCGATCGCGCTGGGTGGACGCCTGCCTGCCTTGGAACGGGTGGAGACGCCGTCGGCTGGATACCTGCGGCTCGACGATGCCGGCTTGGCCGAAGTCCGCGCCGGTGGCGGCCACGGCATTCGTCCCGATGCCGCGGCCGGCGCGGCCGAGCGCGACCGCAACGTCGCCGCCCTGATCTCGGCGATGGCGAGCTTCGCGCCGCAGGCCGGGGGGGCTTCCGACGCCGATCTGGGCGGCGGGCACAGCTGGCAGAGCGTGTACGCGCTGGCCCTGGCGACGCCGCATTGAATCGTCGTTTGACGCCTTAGTGGGTCGCGTCCGGGCGCCGTTACGGCGCCCGGACGTAGATCGACCAGGTCGGCCTTGTCGGCCGGACGGATCGTATGCGCCCGGACACGGGGGGCGGCGTAGAGGCACGGCAAGCGCGGTGGCGGGCGTCTGTGCCTTGGCGGACCTGCATGCGAACGCCATCCGCCGTTCATTCCCAAGCCTGGCTGCGACCCGAATTCGACCGCCGTCCGGTTTTGACCGGTTCGGCATAAATAACTCGTAGGAATTGTGACTAGGGAGCGAGTTTGCCTGTCGGCCTTGGCCGACAGTGAGTTCACACGGACGAACAAGGAATGTTCGATGGCACTGCGCATTCTGCTTCTGTGCACGGCGTGCAATGGGCTGACCCAACTGGTCTCGTGCCGGTTGTCGGAACTGGGCCACGACGTCGTCATCCAGGTCGCGAGCGACCCCGAAACCATGCAGCAGGCGGCGCAGCGCGAGCGCCCCGATCTGATAGTGGCGCCGATGCTGAAATCGGCGATCCCCGAGGCGATCTGGAATCGCAGCACTTGCCTGATCGTGCATCCCGGCATCGTCGGCGATCGCGGTCCTTCCTCGTTGGATTGGGCGATCCTGGAAGGCGAGCGCGAGTGGGGCGTGACGGTGCTGCAGGCGGCGGCGGAGATGGACGCCGGCGACATCTGGGCCAGCGCGACCTTCCCCATGCGCGAGGTCGGCAAGAGCGAACTCTATCGCCACGAAGTCGCGCAGGCGGCGTTGCGCGCCTTGCTGCAGGCGATCGAGCGTTTTGCGTCCGGGCTGCATACGCCGCGCGCGCTCGACTATCGCGACGCGGATGTGCGCGGGCGCCTGCGTCCGGCCATGCGCGCGGCCGATCGTGCGGTGGATTGGGACCTGCCCAGCGCGACGATCCTGCGCCGCGTGCGCTGCGGCGACAGCGCGCCGGGCGCGCGCGCCTTGCTGGCCGGCTTGCCCTGTCAGCTCTACGACGCCTGGCCGGAAGCGACCCTGCGCGGACGCCCGGGCGAGTTGCTGGCGCAGCGCGAAGGCGCGGTCTGCGTGGGCAGCGGCGACGGCGCGCTATGGCTGGGCCATCTGCGCGTCAAGGACGGGATCAAGCTGCCGGCGGCGCAGGTGTTGGGCCGGCGCCGCATGGCCAAGGTACCGGAGCGGCCGTTGGCGTTCGACGCGCCGGAAGGGCCCGACACCTGGCGCGACATTCGCTACCGCGAGGACGGCGAGGTCGGCTACCTGCATTTCGATTTCTACAACGGCGCCATGTCGACCCGGCAATGCGAGCGCCTGCGCGCCGCCTTCCTGCACGCGCGCCAGCGGCCGACGAAGGCGATCGCCTTGATGGGCGGCCGGGACGTGTGGAGCAATGGCATCCACCTCAACCAGATCGAGGCGGCGAAGGATCCGGCGCTGGAGTCCTGGCACAACATCCTGGCCATGAACGCGCTGGTGCGCGAGATCGTGCTCACCGACAGCCATCGCGTGATCGCGGCCATGCAGGGCAACGCCGGCGCCGGCGGCGTGGTGCTGGCCCTGGCCGCGGATCAGGTGTGGGCGCGCGCTGGGCTGGTGCTGAACCCGCATTACCGTGGCATGGGCGGCCTGTACGGCTCGGAGTACTGGACCTATCTGATGCCGCGCCGGGTCGGCTTGGCGCGCGCGCAGGAGCTTACCGAGAGCCTGCGTCCGCTGACCAGCGAACACGCCGCCCGCATCGGTCTGATCGACGCCGCGTTCGGCGAGGACGGCGCCGGTTTCCGCGCGGAGGTGGAAGCGCGTGCGCAAGCCCTGGTCGAGCCCGCGGCCTGGCGCAAGGCGATCGGCCTCAAGCGCCGGCGCCGCAGCAGCGACGAGCGCCGCAAGCCGCTGGAGAGCTACGCCGCCGAGGAGCTCAGCCATATGTACCGCAACTTCTTCGGCCCCGATCCGGCCTACCACGAGGCCCGCCAACGCTTCGTGCGCAAGGGCGCGCCGGCGCCGGCGAGCGAGCCCGCGCGCGACACCCACGATTCGCGCGAAGCCGCCTCGTCGGCTTGATGCGGCGCTAGGCGCAAATGCGAAGGGCCGGGAAGACCCGGCCCTTCGCTGGCGCTTGTGTCGGAGGCCTAGTGGCCGCCGGCCGCGGCCGCGCCAGCTTTGGCTTGGAACGGCGGCTTGGCGAACCAGACGAACACGATCACCGCCAGGAAGATCAGGCCGAGCAGGTGGAAGATCTCGTTGAAGCCGATCTGCGCGGCCTGGTTGGAGATCATCCGCTCCAGCATCGCCGCGCCGGTCTGCAGGTTGCCGCCGCCCATGCGGGTGGCGGTCTCGATCAGGTTGGGATCGTAGGCCGACAGCTTCTCGGTGAGGTGGGCGTGGTGGACCGCGCCGCGCTCGGTCCAGGCGTAGGTGGTCAGCGAGGCGGCGAAGCTGCCGCCCAGGGTGCGCATGAAGGTCGCCAGGCCGGAGCCGGCGGCGATCTCGTGCGGCTGCAGATCCGACAACAGGATCTGCAGCACCGGCATGAAGAACAGCGCCACGCCGAAGCCCTGGAACAGTTGCACCATCGCGATGTGGTTGAAGTCGACGTCGAGGTTGAAGCCCGAACGCGCGAAGCTGGTCAGCGACATCGCGATGAAGGCGAAGGTAGCCAGCCAGCGCAGGTCGAACTTATGCGCGTAGCGGCCCACAAACGGCGTCAGCAATACCGGCAATATGCCGATCGGCGCGGTCGCGAAACCGGCCCAGATCGCGGTGAACCCCAGGTTGCGCTGCAGCCACAGCGGCACCAGGATGCCGACCGCGAAGAAGGCCGCGTAGGCGATCACCATGGCGGCGGTGCCGGCGGCGAAATTGCGGTGCCGGAACAGGCGCAGGTTGACGATCGGGTCCTTGTCGGTGAGCTCCCAGATCACGAACACCGCCAGCGCGATCGCCGACACGATCGCCAGGATCACGATCAGGTTGGAACGGAACCAGTCCTCGTCGTTGCCCAGGTCGAGCAGGATCTGCAGGGCGCCGACGCCGATCACCAGGGTGATCAGGCCGACGTAATCCATCTTCGGCTTTTCCAGCTTCTCCGGGCGGCCGCGCAGCTGGCTGCCGACGACCAGGCTGGCGAAGATGCCGATCGGCACGTTGATGAAGAAGATCCATTCCCAGCTGTAGTTGTCGGTGATCCAGCCGCCGAGGATGGGGCCGGCGATCGGCGCGACCACGGTGACCATCGCCAGCAACGCGATCGCCTGTCCGCGTTTGTGCGGTGGATAGATCGAGATCAGCAGGGCCTGGGTGATCGGGTACATCGGGCCGGCGACGAAGCCCTGCAGCGCGCGCGCGGCCACCAGCAGGCCCATGCTGTTGGCCAGGCCGCACAGCAGGGAGGCGATCACGAACAAAAAGGTCGCCCACACGAACAGCTTGCGCTCGCCGAAGTGGCGGGTCAGCCAGCCGGTCAGCGGCAACGCGATGGCGTTGCTGACCGCGAACGAGGTGATCACCCAGGTCGCCTGGTTGGCGCTGCCGCCCAGGTTGCCGGAGATGGTCGGCAGCGAGACGTTGGCGATGGTCAGGTCGAGCACCTGCATGAACGACGCCAGCGCGAGGCCGAGCGTGGTCAGCGGGATGTTCGGTGGCCGGAAGCCGGCTTGCGGGGCGGGCGCGGCTGCGGTGGCGGTGGCGGACATGGAACGGCCTTGAGAAGGAGTGGCGCGGCGTTCGTCGCTAACGGGGCGAGGTCGCGATCGGCTGCGGCATCGCAGTGCGGTTGGGCGAGGGCGCCCGGCTCATTGCGCCGGGCGTCGGATGCGCGCGCGGGACCGGCCCGCGCCGCCTGCGCTCAGCCGTGGCGGTTGGGCAGGTTGTCGTTGACGATCTTCTCGATCAGCGCGTCGGCGTCGGCGAGCTGCTTGGTGTAGGCGTCGGTGGTCAGCACCGGCTTGGCCGGGGTCGAGCCGGCCAGCATCGCGCCGTCCTGGCCGCGGATGTTGACGTCGACGTGCATGCTCAGGCCCAGGCGCAGCGGGTGTTCGAGCACCTGCTTGCGATCGACCTCGATGCGCACCGGCACGCGCTGCACAATCTTGATCCAGTTGCCGCTGGCGTTCTGCGCCGGCAGCAGGGCGAACGCGCTGCCGGTGCCCATGCCGATCGCGGCGACCTTGCCTTCGAAGGCCACATCGCTGCCGTAGAGGTCCGAATGCAGCTCGACCGGCTGGCCGATGCGCATGTTGTTGAGCTGGGTTTCCTTGAAGTTCGCGTCCACCCAGACCTGCTCCAGCGGCACGATGGTCATCAGCGTGGCGCCGGGCTGCACGCGCTGGCCCAGCTGCACGTTGCGCTTGGCGACGTAGCCGGAGACCGGCGCGACGATGGCGGCGCGCTGCAGGTTGAGGTAGGCCTGGCGCAGCTGCGCGGCGGCGGCGGCGACCTGCGGCTGCTTGCCCAGGGTGGTGGCGTCGACCAGCGCGCGGTTGCGCGACAGGGTGCCGCGCGAGGACGACAGGCTGGCTTCGGCGGCGGCCAGTTCGTCGCGCGCGTGGGCCAGCTCCTCGGCCGAGACCGCGCCGCTGGCGACCAGACCCTCGCGACGCTTCACGTCGGCGCGCGCCTTCTGCACCGCGACTTCGCGTGCGCTCAGATCGGCTTGGCCGGCATCGACCGCGCTGTACAGGCCGCGCACCTGGCGCACCGTGTTGGCGAGGTTGGCGACCGCCTGTTCGTAGGCGACCTGGGCGTCGTTGGGATCGAGCTGGACCAGCACCTGGCCGGCCGTCACCTTCATGCCGTCGTCGGCGCCGATGCTGACCACGGTGCCGATCGACTGCGGGGTGATGCTGACGATGTTGCCCTGCACGTAGGCGTCGTCGGTGTCCTGGTGCCAGCGCGCGACCAGCAGGTACCAGGCCGTCCAGCCGATCGCGGCGATCACCACCACGGCCAGCAGGAGGAGCAGGAACTTGCGGCGCTTGCCGTTGGTGGGCGCGGCCGGGGCCGCGGCTTGCGGATTGATTTCGGTGGTCATGGCGTGGAGGCCTTGGCGATGTCGGAATTGGAGATGGCGGTGGTGGGAGCGGTGAGCTGGAGTCCGCCGCCGAGCGCGCGGTCGAGTTCGATCGAAGCGCTCAGGCGCTGCGCGCGCAGGGTCACGATCTGCTGATCCAGCTGCAGCAGCGGGCGCTGCGCGGCCAGCACGTCGAGCTGGGTGCCCAGGCCGCCGCGGTAGCGCGCCGTGGCCAGTTGCCAGGCCGACTGCGCGGCGTCGCGCGCCTGTTGCGCCGAGACCAACTGCGCGTCCAGCGAGCGCGCGGCCTGCAGGGCGTCGGCGACTTCACGCAGCGCACCGACCAGGCTCTGGTTGTAGGTGGCGACGGCGAGGTCGTAATCGGCGTCGCTCTTGGCCAGTTGGTTGCGCAGACGGCCGCCGTCGAAGATCGGCATGCTGATCGCCGGGCCGCCTTGCAGCAGCAGGGCGTCGCTGGAGAACAGGTCGGACAGGCCGCCCGAAGCCAGGCCGATCATGGCGCTGAGGTTCACGGTCGGATAGAAGTCGGCCTTGCTGGCATCGATGCCGTGCGCGGCCGCTTCCACGCGCCAGCGCGCGGCGACCACGTCGGGGCGGTGGCCCAACAGTTCGCTCGATGCGACCGCCGGGATCGCCGGCGCGGACGCGCTCAGCAGGCCCGGCTTGGCGATGCTCTGGCCGCGGTCGGGGCCCTTGCCCAGCAGCGCGGCGATCGCGTTGCGACTGGCGTCGATCTGCTGCTGCGCCGCCTGCGCCTGCTGCTGCGCGGAGGCGACCGTGCTTTCGGCGTTACGGATCTGCAACTGGTTGTCCAGACCTGCCTTGACGCGCTGACGGCCGAGGCCGAGCAGGCGGCTGGCGCGTTCCTTTTCGGCGACTGCGACGTCCTGCGCCGCATGCGCCTGCGCCAGGGTCACGTAGGCGCGCGCGATGTTGGACGACAGGGTCAGGCGCGCGGCCTGGGCTTCGACTTCGGCGGCGCGGGCCTGGCCCAGGGACGACTCCCAGCGCGCGCGATGGCCGCCCCACAGGTCGGGGCTGTACTTGAAGCTCAGCGACAGCAGTTCGACGCCGCTGTAGTGGCCGCCCAGCGGTTCCGGGGCCACGGTTTCGGGAATGCGCACGCCCGCGTACTGGGCGCCGGCGCCGACGGTGGCCTTGCGCGCGGCGTCGGCCAGGCCGGCCTGCGCGATCGCCTGGCGCACGCGCGCGTCGGCGGCGTCCAGGCTGGGCGTGCCGGCCAGGGCTTCGGCGATCAGGCTGTCGAGCTGGGCATCGCCCAGCGCGGTCCACCAATCCTGCTTCGGGAACGCGGCGTCGGACACCGCGTAGGCGCCCAGGCTGCGCTGGCTCTCCAACGCGTCGGCGTCGAGCGCTCGGCCTTCGGGGGTCAGGCCGTGGGTGCTGGCGCAGCCGGCCAGGATCAACGCCGCGGCCAGCGCGGTGAGCAGGGGGCGCAGCGCGCGTCGCGGTAGCGCGGTGCGGGCGGTCGAGACAGGCATGTTCATGGCTCAGGAACCGGAGGGAGTGAGGTTGTCGCGCACCTGTTCGAGCAGGCGCGTGAGGGTTTCGCGTTCTACGTCGCTCATGCCGCTCAACGCCTGCTCGCGCACGCGCTGGCCGCATTTGTTGATGTCCTGCCAGATGGTCACACCGGCGTCGGTGAGATGAATGTTCAAAGCCCGGCGATCCGACGGATCGGCGACCCGCGCGACCAGGCCGCGCGCTTCCAGCCGGTCGAGCAGGCGGGTCATGGCGCCGGGATTGAGTTCGGCGGCGCGCGCCAGGTCGGTCACGCCGGCGGTGCCGTCGGCGAGCTTCTTCAGGGTGATGTACTGGCTGAACGTGAGTTCATGGCCGGCGGCGGCCAGCTCGCGCTCCATCTGCGCCCACATGGCGTCGCGGACTTGGCGGAACAGCAGGCCCAGGGTGGAGCCGCTGCAGGCGATCGGGGGAGGGGCGGTCTTCATGGGGCGGCATATTGCTACCCTCTGCAATAGTTGTCAATGCAAATATTGTTACGTCAATGGAACGCCGTGTCGCGGCGCGCGGGCGAGCGCGCCCGCGCCCGCCCAGGACCTCTCGTCAAGGTTTTAGACGGAAATTATTCATTTAAATCAGTTGGATGCGACGTAGTCTTCGCTCAGGCCAACGCCGCCAAGGCGATCACGTCCAGCAACACATGGGCTAGGATCACCGGCCACAGCCGTCCGGTACGGGCGTACCAGCCGGCGAACAGCAGGCCCAGCGGCACGATGCCCAGCACCCCGGCCGAGCCCTGATAGAGGTGGTAGGCGACCCGGATCGCGGTGCTGACATGGATCGCCGGCCACAGGCCCCAGCGTTCGCGCAGGGCCACCAGCACGTAGCCGCAGACGAAGATCTCCTCGTAGAAGCCGTTCACCGCCGAAGTCGCCAGGATCGCCGTCCAGCCCACGTCCGGCGTCGTCTGCGCGGGCTTGAGCGCGGTGCCGCTGGACAGCGCCAGCGTCGCCAGCAACTGGTACGACAGTATCGACGCCGCCACCAGGACCAGCGCGGGCACCGCATCGCCGGCCTGCGCCGGCGGCCCGAAATGCGCCATCGTCCAGCCGCGCAGGCGCAGGAAGTAGCCGAGCATCGCGATCACCGTCAGTTCGACGATGAGCACGCTCCACAGGTCGGCGGCGCTGAAAGTGTAGGCCGCGTCGGTCTGCGCGGGCGCGCCGGACAGCACGCTCTGCAGGCTGGACAGCAAGGCCCAGCCGAACGCCAGCCCGATCACCACCACGAACTCGCTGCGCGGCGACAGCGAGCGGATCCAGTCCTGCATGCGCGATTCCGATTGCGGGTGGTACGAGAGGGCGGTGGACTCAGGTCCGTTGCAGGACCAGCTCCAGCACGAACTTGCTGCCGAAGAACGCCAGCACCAGCAGCGCCATCGCCGCCAGGGTCCAGCGCACCGCGGTGCCGCCGCGCCAGCCGTAGCGCCAGCGGCCCAGCAGCAGGCCGCCGAATGCCAGCCAGGACAGCACGCTCAGCGCGGTCTTGTGCACCAGGTGCTGGGCCAGCAGGTTCTCGACGAACAGCAGGCCGGTCAGCAGGGTCGCGGTGAGCAGCGCGAAGCCGACCGCGATGGTGCGGAACAGCAGGGTCTCCAGCTCCACCAGCGGCGGCAGGCCGCGCAGCCAGCCGTGGAACTCGCGCCGGCGCAGCGCGCGTTCCTGCAGCCACAGCATCGTCGCCAACAGGGCCGCGATCGCGAGGGTGGCGTAGGCGAGCAGGGCGAACCAGGCGTGCAGCTGCAGGCGCCAGTCCAGCGGCTCGGCCAGCACGTGGCCGTAGGCGTGGTAGCCGATCAGGGTCAGCGCCGCCAGCGGGAACACCACCACGCCCAGCGCGGCCATGCGCCCGGACGCGCCGACCACCGCGGTCAGCGCCGCCATGCCCAGTCCGACCAGGGACAGGGCGGCGAAGAAATGCAGATCGGCGCCGCCGGCGAGTTTCCAGGCCATTAGGTGGGCGGCGCCGTGCAGCAACACCGCCAGATCGGCCGGCAGCAGCCACAACCGGGCCTTGCGCCCGCCGTCCTTGCGCACGGCCGCGACCAGCAGCGCGGCGGCGACCAGATAGAGGACCACGGCGATGAGAACGATTGTCATCGCGGCAGTGTGGCATAAGAGCCGGGATTGGGGATTGGAGATTGGGGATTCGCAAGAGCCAGGGAGCAGGTCGTACGGCGCTGCGTGGCTGTCGTGTGTTCCGGCACCGCCCCGTGCAAATCCGCGGCGTCGCTTTTCCTCCCCCTTTGGAAAAGGGGAGCGAGGGGGATTTGCGCTTCGAGCCAGGGCGATAGCCCTTTCGCAAGCCCCGACCTCTCTATCCCCGCACGGCCTCCCGCCTCTCGGACGCTATACTTCGCGATTCCGCCTAACGCCCCCGACGCCCCATGTTCGAATCCCTGACCCAACGCCTGTCCGGCACCATCGAGCGCCTGCGCGGCCGCGGCCGGCTGACCGAGGAGAACATCCGCGAGGCCACCCGCGAGGTCCGCATCGCCCTGCTCGAGGCCGACGTCGCGCTGCCGGTGGTGCAGGCCCTGATCGAGCGCATCAAGGTGCGCGCGGTCGGCCAGGAAGTGCTGAAGTCGCTGACCCCGGGCCAGGCCCTGATCAAGGTGGTGCGCGACGAGCTCACCGCGGTCATGGGCTCGCAGGCCGCCGACCTCAACCTCAACGTGCCGGCGCCGGCGGTGATCCTGATGGCCGGCCTGCAGGGCGCGGGCAAGACCACCACCGTCGCCAAGCTCGCCAAGCACCTCAAGGAACGCCGCAAGAAGAAGGTCATGGTGGTTTCGGCCGACGTCTACCGTCCGGCCGCGATCGAGCAGCTCAAGACCCTGGCCGAACAGGTCGACGTGCTGTTCTTCGCCTCCAGCGCGGACCAGAAGCCCGAAGCGATCGTGCGCGCCGCGATCGACGACGCGCGCAAGTCCTATGTGGACGTGCTGATCGTCGACACCGCCGGCCGCACCAGCATCGACGAAGCGATGATGGCCGAGATCAAGGCCCTGCACGCCGCGGTGTCGCCGGTCGAAACCCTGTTCGTGGTCGACTCGATGACCGGCCAGGACGCCGCGGTCACCGCCAAGCACTTCAGCGAAGCGCTGCCGCTGACCGGCGTGGTCCTGACCAAGACCGACGGCGACGCGCGCGGCGGCGCCGCGCTGTCGGTGCGCTACATCACCGGCCGTCCGATCAAGTTCATCGGCGTCGGCGAGAAGCCCGACGGCCTGGACGTGTTCCATCCCGACCGCGTCGCCAGCCGCATCCTCGACATGGGCGACGTGCTGTCGCTGGTCGAGCAGGTCGAGCAGCAGGTCGACAAGGACAAGGCGCAGAAGCTCGCCGAGAAGGTCGCCAAGGGCAAGAAGTTCGACCTCAACGACATGAAGGACCAGCTCGAGCAGATGCAGAACATGGGCGGCCTGCACGGGCTCATGGACAAGCTGCCGGGCATGGGCCAGATCCCCGAGGCGGTCAAGAACCAAGTCACCGGCAAGGAAGTGCCGCGGATGGTCGCGATCATCAACTCGATGACCAAGAAGGAGCGTCGCAATCCGGCGCTGCTGAACGGTTCGCGCCGCGCGCGCATCGCCAAGGGCTCGGGCATGACCCCGGCCGATGTCAACAAGCTCATGAAGCAGTTCCAGCAGATGGAAAAGATGATGAGCAAGCTCTCCGGCGGCGGCATGAAGGGCCTGATGCGCGGCATGAAGGGCATGATGGGCGGCCGCGGCGGCATGCCGTTCCGCTGATCGTCCGGCGCGGGCGCGACAGCATCGAAACGGCGGCCACTGGCCGCCGTTTTCGTTTGCGCGAACGCAACGTATCGCCACCGCTCGCCCTCCCAAGGGCAGCCGCTGCCTCCTGTAGGAACGGCGCGAGCGGCGACCGCGTCGCCGCACGAAGTCGCGCAATCGCGGCTCACGCCGCTCCCACAGAAAGCGGTTGCGCGGCCTTGGGGTAGGAGCGGCGTGAGCCGCGATCAGATTCAGGCCGAGCGCCGGCATCCGGTGCGCTGGGCAAGCCGGGTCGGGGCCTTGCGTCGAGCGCCCTGTGAAGTAGCGACGAATCAGGCGCGCAGCCAGCGAGGCTTTCGACGCCATCGCCATCGCCATCGCGCGGTCGCGGCTTACGCCGCTCCTACCCCAAAGCAGCGCAACCCCGGCCTTCTGTGGGAGCGGCGTAAGCCGCGATCGATACATGGAGAGCCGCGACTGCGTCGCCGCTGCGACATCGCGGCATTCGCGATCGCCGTGTCCGCATAGGTACACCACCCGCGTATCGCCCGCTGCGATTGCGTTCGCCGCGCGTCGCCCGACCGGCGGCGCCGCGCCGTCTTAATGGCGGAGACGTGCGAACGCGATCATATCCCTGCAGCGCGATGCAGGACCGCAACGCGCCGCGCAGTCGCCACCGACTGGCCGCCGGCTCGCCAGGGCCGGCGGGTTCGCCACAGGCCGCGTCGCTCCGGGGTAAGGGCGGCGCGGCCATCATCAAGGAGTGAAGCGCATATGACGAAGATGTTCCGCCGTTGCACCACCGCCGCGCTCGCGTTCGCGGGCCTGTTCGCCGCTTCCGCGCATGCGGACACGGTGTTTGCCGTCCACAGCCAGGCCGGCGATCCGGTCGGTGCGGGCCAGTCCGCCGTGTACACCGATGCCGACTCGACGATGACGATGGAGGCCGACGCGCACTCCATCCGTCTGACCGTCGCGCGCGGCGACGACCACTGGTACGTCTCCGTGGGGGCGCCGACGCAGCGCAAGTTCGAACTGGGCCGGTACTACGACGCCGAGCACCCCACCTTGCGTACCGGCCGCGCGCCCTACGTATACATGGCCAATGGCGGTCGCCGTTGCGACGATCTATGGGGCGAGATCCATATCCAGCAGCTGGAACTGGATCGGCAGGGGCGGGTGGCGGCATTGGAGGCCACGGTGCTGCAACGCTGCGGCAGCGCGAGCGCACCGGTGCTGGCGGCGGTGATCCGGCACAACGTGGCCCCGTACTCGGTGAAGCTCGACAGCGGCGGCGACGACCCGGTCGGCCAGGGCCTGCAGAAGAGCTACTTCGGCGACACCAGCACCTTCCATTTGCTGGGAGAGTCGAACTACATGGATTTCACCGTGAGCGGCCAGCGCGACGTCTGGCGCGCCAAGCTCAGGCCGCCGGTCGGCGGCGTGCTGCAGCCGGGCACCTGGCCCATCGGCACCGACACCAGTGCCCTGTTCGTGTTCGATCGTCCGAGCCAGGGGCGCTGCAGCTGGATCAGCGGCGGCCAGGTCGAGGTCAAGGGCGTGCGTTACGACCCCCTCAATGGGCGCCTGATCGGGATCCACGTGGACTTCGAGCAGTTCTGCGACGGCGCCGACAAGCCCCTGCGCGGCAGCATCCGCTACGGGCTGTAAGCCTTATCGGGCCCCGCTACGGAAGGCGGGGCCGGCCAGGGACGGCCATTCAGGCAGGGGCAGGCGGCGTGGCCAGGGAGGGCCCGCCGCCGCGCCAGGGCCGGGCGGGGCCGCCCGGGCGTGGGGAGGCCGGGGGCGAGTTTGCCTAAGCCCACGAATCGGCTACAATTTCCGGCTTACCTCGCCAATCCGGCGACTGGGCAACACAGGAACTGTAAAGATGGTCAAGATTCGCCTGACTCGTGGCGGCGCCAAGAAGCGTCCGTTCTACCACATCATCGTCACCGACAGCCGCAGCGCCCGCGACGGCCGCAACATCGAGCGCGTCGGTTTCTACAACCCGGTCGCCACCGGCAACGAGAAGCGCGTCGAACTCGACATCGCTCGTGTCGAGCATTGGGTGAGCAAGGGCGCTCAGCTGACCGAGAAGGTCGCTGGCCTCTACAAGCAGGCCGGCAAGGCCGCTCCGGCCGCCTAAGCCGCTTCGCCGCGCGCCTCGCGCGCGCGGCGACCGCCTCACGGCCGCATCGCAATGACCGAATCCACGCGTCGCATCCTGCTGGGCAGGGTGCTGAGCGCTTTCGGCGTGCGCGGCGAGGTCAAGCTCGAGTCCTGGACCGAGCCTCGCAGCGCCATCTTCCGCTACCAGCCCTGGATCGTGCGCGACCCGCAAGGACGCGAGCGCGAGCTGTCGGGCGTGCGTGGCCGCGAAAGCGGCAAATATCTGGTCGCCAGTTTCCCCGACGTCGCCGACCGCGACGCCGTCGAAGCCCTGCGCGGCACCGAAATCTATGTCCCGCGTTCGGCCCTGCCGCCCCCCAGCGAGGGCGAGTACTACTGGGTCGACCTGGAAGGCCTGCGCGTGGTCACCGTCGACGGTGTCCAGCTGGGCACCGTGTCGCATCTGTTCGCCACCGGCGCCAACGACGTGCTGGTCGCGCGCGACGACGAGCGCGAGCGCATGATTCCGTTCGTGATCCCGCAGTACGTGACCTCGGTGGATTTCGAGGCCGGCGTGGTCACGGTGGACTGGGATCCCGAGTTCTAGGAACGAGCGCAGAGTAAAAAGGAGCGAGAGCGCTTTCTTTCCCGGTCTCGTTACCGACCCGCCGATCCACTTAGGCTTTGACTCTCGTTCCTCACTCCTACCCGCTCGTTCCTGGCCCTATGCGTATCGATGTCGTCAGCCTGTTCCCCGAATTCGTCGCCCAGTGCGCGGCTTTCGGCGTGGTCGGGCGCGCGGCCGAGCGCGGGCTGCTGTCGCTGCAGGGCTGGAACCCGCGCGACTACGCCGAGGGCAATTACCGCCGGGTCGACGACCGTCCGTTCGGCGGCGGTCCCGGCATGGTGATGCTGATCGATCCGCTGCGCGCCAGCCTGCGCGCGGCGCGCGCGGCCGATCCGGCGCCGGCGCGGGTGATCTATCTCAGCCCGCAGGGCGCGCGCCTGACCCAGGCCAAGGTCCGCGAACTCGCCGCCAGCGAACGTCTGATCCTGCTGTGCGGCCGCTACGAGGGCGTGGATGAGCGCCTGATCCGGGCCGAGGTCGACGAGGAGCTGTCGATCGGCGACTACGTCCTGTCCGGCGGCGAGCTGGCCGCGGCGGTGGTGGTGGACGCGGTCGCGCGCCTGCGCGAGGGCGTGCTCAACGACGCCGAATCCGCGGTCCAGGACAGCTTCGAGGACGACGGCCTGCTGGACTGCCCGCACTACACCCGCCCGGTCGAGCACGAGTTGGGCCCGGTTCCGGAGGTGCTGATGTCCGGCAACCACGCCCGGATCGCGCGCTGGCGGCGCCAGCAGGCGCTGGGCCGGACCGCCGAGCGGCGCCCCGATTTACTGGACGAAGCCGGCCTGTCCAAGGACGATCGCGCCCTGTTGGCCGCTTATCGGGCCGAACAGGCCGCCGCGGAGGTATCCGGGCCGGCTCGGGCCCGGGGCGAGGAGGCCGGGGCGGACCCGGCGGCGCAGGCCGAATCGGCTAAGCCCTAGTCACGCAACGAAAAAGGCCGTTATAATGCACGGCTTCATTGCTCCATCCATGCCATGACGCGGGTCCACGTGCACTCGCGCAACAACTAATCCAACAGGCCGTGCCATGAACAAGCCCTCGCTCCACACCCTGCTGCAGAATTTCGAAGCCGAACAGGTCCAGCGCCAGCTGCCGGACTTCGGCCCCGGCGACACCATCGTCGTCAACGTGAAGGTCAAGGAAGGCAACCGTGAGCGCGTCCAGGCCTACGAAGGCGTGGTCATCGCGAAGAAGAACGGCGGCCTGAACTCCTCGTTCACGGTGCGCAAGATCTCGCACGGCTTCGGCGTCGAGCGCGTGTTCCAGACCCACAGCGCGATCATCGACTCGGTCGACGTCAAGCGCCGCGGTAAGGTCCGCTCGGGCAAGCTGTACTACCTGCGTGGCCTGGAAGGCAAGAAGGCGCGCATCAAGGAAGACCTGGCCGCTTACGCGCGCGCCAAGAACGCCGCCGAGTAATTTCGCGTCGCGCGCCTCGCGCGCAGCGTGGAAAACGGCCGCCGCGAGGCGGCCGTTTTCGTTTGAGCATCTCGTTTCGAAGCGTGGTTTACGGCGTCCAACTGCGATGCCGCGTGTGCGATGTCGCATTTCCGCCGGGCGCCCGGTGCGCCGCGTATCGCGCCCGCCAGCGCCGCGACGCGCGATGCGGGCGCAAGCTTTTATCCAACGGGCGCCATGCGCTAGATTGGTCGCAAGGCATCGCCGATGCCGTACCCGAAGGGTCCGCGCAGGAGCGCATGCATGCAATCGAACTTGTCCGTAGGCGATATCTGCACCTACCAGCGCAGCGATAGCCTCTGGGGTTTCTTCTGGGTGCAGCGCATCGACGCGTTGCCCGACGGCGGCGCGGCGATGTCGCTGCGCAAGTTCGACGTGAACGCCGCCGACGAAGTCCTGGCCGAGCACGTGGACGATGTCGCCGAACTCAAGGGCCTGCCGCTGCTCGGCCACTTTCCCATCGTCGACAGCCGCGTGGCCGAAGCGGCGCCGCGGGTGATCGGCTCGATGCCGGTGACCGATGAGGATCTGGAGGGTTACCGGATCTGGCGCGAGGCCTACGACGCGGGCGAAGCCGGTGTGTTCACCTTGGCCTTGGAAGAGATCTGAGCCTCCGCGGAATCTGCACCCGCGCGTAGTCGTCCCGCTGCGATCGCGCTGCGCTCGGTCAACGCGAGGCGAGTACGCAAAGCCTGGAAGCACCGCAATTTCAATGCCTAGCGTGATCCTGGGCGCGCCGCATTCGTGATACCGATGAAAACGAATTCCGAGAAAAAACCGTCCACCGTCGAAGCGGCGCCCGCGACCGCCAGCGTGCGCCTGGACCTGTGGCTGTGGGCGGCGCGTTTCTACAAGACCCGCAGCCTCGCGCGCAGCGCCATCGAGACCGGCAAGATCGAAGTCGGCGGCCAACGCGCCAAGGCCTCGCGCGCGCTGCGCGCGGGCGATGCGCTGCGCATCGCGCGTGGCGAGGAACTGTTCGAGGTCAACGTGCTCGCGCTCAGCGACACCCGCGGCCCCGCCAGCGTCGCCCAGGCCCTGTACGCCGAAACCGAGGCCTCGCGCGCCGCGCGCGAAGCGGCCCGCGCCTTGCGCGTGGCCGAACGCAACGGCTACCAGGCCCCCGAGACCAAGCCCGACAAACGCGCGCGACGGCTGATCCGCGCGCTGGGCGATATCGACGCGTTGTAGGGGCGCGCCTAGCCCGCGCTGAGGGACGGGGCGCATTGCGTGAGCAGCGCCGCCGCTGAAATGGCGCGATCGCGGCTCACGCCGCTCCCACAGTAAGCAGCGCTAGCGCCTTATGGATGTCGAGTCGTCGCTGGCATAGGTGCGCACCGCCGCCGGAGCCGGCGACGCGCACATGCCGACTATCGCCGTCGCCGCCTTGCGCGGTCGCGGCTTGCGCCGCTCCTACCCCGAAGCAGCACGATCGCTTCGTGTGGGAGCGGCGTCAGCCGCGATGCGATCCCAGTCGACCCCAAAACGACTGCGGCCGCGTCGAAACGCGGCCGCAGAGGGAGTGCTGGATGATCCAGGCTTCAGCGATTGCCGCCGCCGCCCAGCAGGCCGCCGCCGATCTTGAGCAGGTCGCCCAAACCGAGCTGGCCGTCGCCGTCCTGGTCCAGCACCGCGCCGAGCAGGCCGCCGGCGCCGCTGTCCTGCTGGATGCGTTCGCGTTCCTGGCCGAGCACGTTGCCCAGGGCCTGCGGCGAGGCCGCGGCCTGGCCGCCGCCGGAGAACATGCGCTGGGCCAGGTACGACAGCACGATCGGGGCGAGGATCTTGAGCAGGGTGTTGGCCTGGCTGCCGCCGAGGCCGGTGGCCTGGCCCAGGCCCTGGGCCGCGGTGTCCTCGCGGCCGCCGAAGATGTGGCCGAGGATGCCGGCGCCGTCGGTCTGGCGGCTGGGAGCGCCGCCGCCGAGCACCGCGCCCAGCACGCTGCCGATGTCCAGGCCGCTGGCGGCGCCGGCGTGGTCGCGCTGGAGCGCACCGAACAGAGCCTCGGCGCCTTGGGGCTGACTGGTGTTGCGACCCAGCGCGCCCAGCAGCAGCGGCAGCGCCGCCGACACCGCGCCCGCGGTCTGCGACTGCGACAGGCCGAGCTGGCTGCTCATCTGCTCCAGCGGCTGGCCCTGAAGTTGGCGGAGGAGGTCGTCGGTCAAGCTCATGGGGGCGCGTCCTTTTGGCAATTGGAAACCGATCCTAGCGCCGTTTCGCGCCAGCGTGGTGACGACCGCCCGTCGCCGGTCCGCTGCCGCGAGCGGGCCTGCCGCAAGGTCTGCGCGAACCGGCACGAACTCTGTGCATAGTCCCTGGGGCGCGCGCGGCGATGCCGCCGGATCCGGCATGGCGGCGAGGTGTCCGCAAGCCTCAGGATCCGCTAGCCCCCGCGGCGTGTCGGCCAAACCCAGGCCGGGCCGAATGCCGGCAAGGCGACGCCGCCCCGCACCCAGGATGAGTACGAGCCCGATGAGCGAATCGCCCGCAGTTCTGCACGACGACGAACTCCGCCCGGATCCGGACACCGCCTTGCGTCCTTGGCGCCGGCATTGGGGCCTGCAAGCCGACGGCGCGGCCTTCGATACTCCGTCCAGCGCGTTGCAACCAGTGCTGCACGCAGGGGCGCCGGCCATGCTGAAGCTGGCCTACGACCCGGAGGAGCGCTGGGGCGGCGTGCTGATGCGCTGGTGGGATGGCGATGGCGCCGCGCGCGTGCTCGCCAGCGAGGGTCACGTGCTGTTGATCGAGCGCGCGACCGGTCGCGACTCCCTGCTGGCGATGGCCTCGGACGGTCGCGACGATCGGGCCTGCCGCATCCTGTGCGAGGTGGCGCGGCGACTGCACGCGCACCCCGCCGTGCCGCCGGACGGCTTGCAACCGCTGTCGATGTATTTCGAGTCCCTGGCCCAGGTCGCGCGCGATCACGGCGGGCTGTACGCGCGCGCGTGGCGGATCGCCGAAGGCCTGCTGCAAGCGACGGTCGATCCGGTCCCGCTGCACGGCGATCTGCACCACGAGAACGTGCTGGATTTCGGCCCGCGACGCGGCTGGTTGGCGATCGATCCCAAGCGCGTGATCGGCGATCGCGGCTACGACCACGCGACCATGTTCGGCGACCCCCTGCAACTGGGGCGCGAGCTGCCGCGCCGCCTGGAACGCCGCCTGCAGGTGGTCGCCGAGGCCAGCGGCCTGGCGCCCGCGCGGCTGTTGGCCTGGATCGCGGCGCAACAGGGCGTGTCGGCGGCCTGGCACCTGGAGGACGACGAGCCCGAGCAGGCGCAACTGCCCCTGTCGGTGCTCGCGGCGGCATTGGCGCTGGGTGCCGACGGCTACGCGGGCTAAACGCGAAAAAAGACCCGACGATCGCTCGCCGGGCCAGTGAGGTGCACAGGGATTGCAGGGCGACGCCGATGCCGGAACCGCGCGCGCAGGACTGACGGCTACGCGCGCGGGCCGGATCGGCCATCGGCGCCGAACTGTCGGGCCTGCGCCCGACGGTCCGGCCTCCGGTCTTACGCGAGATCGAAACGGTCCAGGTTCATCACCTTGGTCCAGGCCGCCACGAAGTCGTGGACCAACTTCTCCTGCGCGTCCGAGCTGGCGTAGACCTCGGCCAGGGCGCGCAGCTGCGAATGCGAACCGAAGATCAGGTCGGCGCGGGTCGCCGTCCACTTGAGTTCGCCGGTCTTGCGGTCGCGTCCTTCGAACACGTCCTTGGCGTCCGAGGTCGCCTTCCACTGCGTGCCCATGTCGAGCAGGTTGACGAAGAAGTCGTTGCTCAGGGTGTCGGCGCGCTGGGTGAACACGCCGTGCCGGGTCTGGCCGACGTTGGTGTTGAGCACGCGCAGACCGCCGATCAACGCCGTCATCTCCGGCGCGGTCAGCGTCAGCAACTGGGCCTTGTCGACCAGCAGGGCCTCGCTGGACACGTTGGGCTTGCCTTGGAGATAGTTGCGGAAGCCGTCGGCGATCGGTTCCAGCACGGCGAAGGAATGCGCGTCGGTCTGCTCCTGGGTGGCATCGGTGCGGCCCGCGCTGAAAGGCACCTGGACCGGATAGCCGGCGTTCTTCGCGGCCTGCTCGACGCCGGCGTTACCGGCCAGCACGATCAGATCGGCCAGCGACACCTTCTTGCCGCCGGACTGGGCGGCATTGAAGTCGCGCTGGATGCCTTCCAGCGTCTGCAGCACCTGCGCGAGTTGCGCGGGCTGATTGGCTTCCCAATCCTTTTGCGGCGCCAGGCGGATGCGCGCGCCGTTGGCGCCACCGCGCTTATCGGAGCCGCGGAAGCTGGACGCCGCGGCCCAGGCGGTGGACACCCACTGCGAGATCGGCACGCCGCTGGCCAGGATCTTGGCCTTGAGCGTCGCCACGTCCCGATCGTCGATCAAAGCATGGTCGACCGGCGGCACCGGGTCCTGCCAGATCAGTTCTTCGGCCGGCACTTCCGGGCCGAGGTAGCGCGCGCGCGGGCCCATGTCGCGGTGGGTGAGTTTGAACCAGGCGCGCGCGAACGCATCGGCGAACTGGTCCGGGTTTTCGAAGAAGCGCCGCGAGATCTTTTCGTAGGCGGGGTCCATGCGCAGCGACAAGTCGGTGGTCAGCATGGTCGGGGCGCGGCGCTTGTTGGCATCGAACGCGTCCGGAATCGTGCCCGCGCCCGCGCCGTCCTTCGCGATCCATTGGTGCGCGCCGGCCGGGCTCTTGCTGAGCTCCCATTCGAAACCGAACAGGTTGGCGAAGAACTCGTTGCTCCACTGGGTCGGCTTGCTGGTCCAGGTCACGTCCAGGCCGCTGGTGATCGCGTCGCCGGCGATGCCGCTGTTGAAGCTGCTGGCCCAGCCCAGGCCCTGCTGCTCGATGTCGCCGCCCTCAGGCTCGCGACCGACATGCGATTCCGGGCCGGCGCCGTGGGTCTTGCCGAAGGTGTGGCCGCCGGCGATCAGCGCGACGGTTTCTTCGTCGTCCATCGCCATGCGCGCGAAGGTGTCGCGGATGTCGCGCGCGGCCGCGACCGGATCGGGATTGCCGTTCGGGCCCTGCGGATTGACGTAGATCAGGCCCATCTGCACGGCGCCCAGCGGATTCTCCAGATTGCGGTCGCCGCTATAGCGTTGGTCGCCCAGCCAGGTGGTTTCGGCGCCCCAATACACTTCCTCGGGTTCCCACACGTCGGCGCGGCCGCCGGCGAAACCGAAGGTCTTGAAGCCCATCGATTCCAGCGCGACGTTGCCGGTGAGGATCATCAGGTCGGCCCAGGAAATCTTGTTGCCGTACTTTTGCTTAATCGGCCACAGCAGGCGGCGCGCCTTGTCGAGATTGCCGTTGTCCGGCCAGCTGTTGAGCGGGGCGAAGCGCTGTTGGCCGGCGCCGCCGCCGCCGCGGCCGTCGATGGTGCGGTAGGTGCCCGCGCTATGCCAGGCCATGCGGATGAACAAGGGGCCGTAATGGCCGAAGTCGGCCGGCCACCATTCCTGCGAGTCGGTCATCAGCGCGGTGAGATCGCGCTTGAGCGCCGCCAGGTCGAGGGTCTTGAACGCCTTGGCGTAATCGAAGTCCGGATCCATGGGATCGGAGGCCGGCGTTTGCTGGTGCAGGACCTTGAGGCTGACCTGATGCGGCCACCAATCCCGGTTCGAGGTACCGCCGCCAGCGGTGTGATTGAACGGGCACTTCGCTTCGTTTGACATGGGTGCTTTGCCTCTTCGCTGTTGACGGTGCGGACGCAACGATTGGGTAGGGTGGAAGCGCGATGCCGATGCGCGAACGGAATCGTCGATGGCTCCGTTCGAACTTCGCTTAGGAATGTGTCGGCGTTTCGATCGTTTGCTCGCCTTTATGGGGGAGGGTAGTCGCAGGCGCCCTTGGACAGTACGGCGGCCCGCTACTCCGTGTGAAATCGATCCTTTCGACGTATTCGATAGCTTTTGACTATGAGTGGGGCCGGCCATGGGATCGCGGCCCGCTCCGGACGGCTCGCAGGTGCCAGCGAACTGTGTCCGAAGCGCAGCTTTCGGTTTGTTTGTGCGCGCGGGCGCGCCGCTCGGCGTGCGAGGTCTCTAGCATCGTCCTGGCAGCGCGTGCGCGCGGCGCCACCCCATTCGATCAACGGAGGATTGAAGATGAAGAGCGGCAAGATTCGCTGGCACTGGTCGGCCGCGTCGGCCTGGACTCGGCCGATGCGCACCGCCAGGGGCGATGCGGCGGAGGCGCCCGGAGCGCGAACCGGGAACTGGATCGAACGGGCGCGTCGATACGGTTATGCCCTGATGATGGCCATAGCCTGCGTTCTGCTGTCGGCCGGCCCCGCGTCCGCGCAGGTCTGGAGCTTGAGTCCGCTGCAACGGCAGAGCTACCTGCAGTACTACGCGCCGTTGATCCTGCAGCGCTCGGAGGAGAACGGCGGCAAACCCGGGCGGGATTGGATCAGCAACTACGACTTCGATCGCGACGGCAACTTCGCCAACAATCGTTACACCTGGGTGAACCTGCTGCCGCAGTACGTCGCGGGCTCGGCTGCGGCAAGCGGCGACTACAAGCATTGGCGTATTCGCCCGACCCTGTATACGTCGTTGGTGGAATACACGGACGGTGGCGGAAAAGGCCTGATCCTGCTGTACCACGTCTACCACCCGGTGGATAAGAAAGGTAACGAAATCCACGATTGGGAGCGCGTGGAGATCGGCGTGCGCGGGGTGGGCGGCACGCCGGGTGCCTTAGGCGAGTCCGTCGGCCATGTCACCGTGACCAGCCATCACGACCATGTCATGCGCGCCGCCGGCAGCCCCGACTTGAATTTCATGAGCGTCGCCAGCGGCAAGCACGTGTTGCTTTGGCAGGCCGACGAGGACGGCGGTCTGGATCCGGGCGGCGCCACCGCCCACGAATTGCATTTCGTCCAGCACAGCTACGCGCAGATCCAATCCTGGGCGCAGACGGCGGGCAATGCGAAGGTGGACGTCACCAACGACGGCGACAAGAAGGTGCACTACGTCTGGGTGCCGGAAGCCTCCGCCGCCGCGGTAAGCGCTTGGGGCGCGCAGCCGATCCACTACGGAAACGCCAGCTCGCTGGCCTCCCGGCAGGACGGCGAGACGCCCTGGTATGCGGTGAAGCGCATCACCTACGAACTGCAGGATATCGCCGACGTCTTCCGCGGCCAGTGGGATGCAGCGACGTGGCCGATCAGTTGGACGGCCGATTCCACCGAGGACGTGCTGCTCGAGACCGCGCTGCTGGACGAGGCCGGACAGGTCGAAGTGCCGGCCGGGTTGCAGCGCTTCTACCTGGGCTCGCGCGACAGCAGCGCCTCCAGCCAGACCGATGGACGCAATGGCGTGCTGGGCAAGGATTGGTTCATGGGCGCGTATTCGGCGGAGACCAACGCCGACATCGTGTCCGGCTCCGACAAGTTCAAAGGTTACGAGGGGGCGGGGCGCGGCGGCGACGGCCGCAACCGCGCCGATGCCAGCGGCGACCTCGGCTCCTTGAACAATTACTGGCGCCAGCACGATTTCTTCGTCCACGGCGGCGCGGTCGATACGCGCGAGCTCTACGAAGCCGGGACCTGGCTGACCGGGGCCTGGTACACCCCAGCCAACGGCGGCTTCGACGGGCGCTGGGCGCAGCTGTTCGACGATCGCGTGGCTTATGAGTTCGCGCTGCCGCTGAGCGTGGCGATCACCACGGCCGAATCCGCGTGCAGGGAGTACGTCATGTTCACCGCCACGGCGGCCGGCGGGTCGCCGCCCTATCAGTACAGCTGGTCCGGTACCTTCGTGCCGGTGGCGGGCACCACCAGGAGCGTGCGCATGTATTGGCAGGACACCGCCACGGTAACGGTGACGTCCTCCGATGGGCAGCAGGTTGCCAAGACCCACACCTATCGAAGGGTATGCCCCGGCGGCGGCAACCCCTGATCCCGATGGAGCCGACGGCGTGGCGCCGTCGGCTCGCGGGTCGCGCTCAGCTGCCCTGGATCACATCGAACTCGCCGTCCAGCACCCGGTCCAGGCGGCCGCTGCGCCAGCCGCGCACGCTGTCGCGCACCAGCGGCGAGGGCGCCTGACGATAGCGGCGGCAAATGCGGCGTTCGCCCTCGGGCGCGCCCTGCGACTGGCGCGCGCGGCCGGGCAGGTCCGGCGCGACCTGCACCAGTACCGACAGCCGCTGGGTGTTGTCGTCGCTCTTGTCTTCGTAAACATGCAGGCCGGACTCGGGCTCCAGCAGGTCGAACGCGCCGAAGCCGCTCACCGCCAGCCAGGCGCTGCAGCGTTCGGGATCTTCGCGCAGCACCTGCACGCGCATATTGCGGCGCTGCGCCCAGGCCTGGTACATGCCGACCATGCGCTGCCACCACAGGCGCAGTTCCTCGCCGTGGCGCTGCTGCGCGGATTCGCTGACGTCGATCTCGATCAGCGCGTCCTGCGGGCGCTGCGCGCGCAGCGCGTCCACCGCCAGCCCGAGCAGGAACAGCAGCTGCGCCAGCGACTGGGCGAAGCTGGCGTTGCCGCCGTCGCGGCCGAGGCGCTGATGCATGCGCAGCGCGGTGTCCAGCGCGCTTTCGATGCGGTCGCGGCGCTCGATCCGGTCCAGCACGCCATGGCGCTCGGGCGAGTTCCAAAAGTCGGCCGCGGCCATGCGCGCGTAGTCGGCCTCGCGCTCGCCGCGCCATGACGGGCCCAGCACGATCTCTTCCAGCTCGGCCAGGCGCGCGTCCAGGCGCGCGACCGCGTCCGCGTCGGTGGGCGGCGCGTACACCAGGTCGCGCAGGTCGCCGGCGTCGTGCGACTGCGCCGATGCGTCCGCGCCAGGCGGCGTCGTCAGCGCGGGCGCGGGATCGATGAATTCGACGTCGAGCCGGTCGCCCGCGCTGCGCACGAACAGGAACTGGTCGCCCTGCGGGGCGCGGTGTTCGACGATGCTGCGCGCCAATGGGGCCAGCAGGTAGTGCTCGATCGCGCGCCGCAGCGGCCGCGCGCCCAGGTCCGGGGTGAAGCCCTTGTCGAGCAGGAACTCGATCGCCGACGGCTCCCATTCCACCGCCCAGTCGCGATTGCGCAGGCCGCGCCGGGTCAGTACCCGGTCCAGCTCCTTGTGCAGGATTTCGCGCATCAGGTTGCGATCGAGCGGGTTGAACAGCACCACCCGGTCGATGCGGTTGATGAACTCGCGGCGGAAGGTCTCGAACAGCGCCTTTTCGACGGCGAGCCTGGAATAGCCGCCGCGCGCCGAGGTGAAGCCCGGCCCGGCGTTGCGCGAGATGGTCGAGCCGATGTTGCTGGTCAGGATGATGATGCTGTGGCGGAAGTCGACGGTGTTGCCGCTGCGGTCGCTGAGACGGGCATCGTCGAACACCTGCAGGAACAAGTCCCAGACCTTGGGGTGGGACTTCTCGAACTCGTCCAGCAGCAGCACCGAGAACGGCTGCTCGCGGATGCGCGCGGTGAGCGAGCGCACGCCGCCGTTGGCGTCCTCGTCGGCGGTCAGGCGCCAGGCCGCGTCCTCGGATTGGAACTCGCTCATGTCCAGGCGCAGCAGGCGCTCGTCGCTGCCGAACAGCAGTTCGCTGAGCGCCTTGGCCAGTTCGGTCTTGCCGGTGCCGGTGGGCCCGGCGAACAGGAACACGCCGATCGGGCGGCCGTTGTCGGTCAGGCCGGCCTTGAGCATGGCGATGCGGTCGAGCAGGGCGTCCACCGCCTCGTCCTGGCCGATCACGCGGGTGCGGAAGAACGCGCGCAGGCGCTCCAGGTCCAGGCTCTGGCGGTCGTCGATCACATCCAGCGGCAGGCCGCTGCGGCGCGCGATCGTCGCCAGCACCTGTTCGGCATCCAGCGGCAGCGTCGGCGGATCGGCCGCGGTCGCGGCCTGCAGGGCGTCGTCGAGCAGGCGCAACAGGCGGCCGGGTTCCTGCTGCTCGGGAAAGTACTGCGCGGCCATGCGCGCGGCCTCGGTCAGGGTGCGCGCGTCGGCGACCTCGCGGCCTTGGCGTTCGCGCTCGGCCTGCGCCCAGCGCTGAGCCACCGGCTCCATCGCGGCCGGGTCCAGCGGCGCCAGACCGAGGATCTGAAAGTGGTGCTTGATGACCGGCCGCGCGACCAGCAGTTGCGCGAGCTGGCGCGGCGTGACTTCGCCGATCAGGCGCAGCTCGCCGCGTTCGATCGCCGGCAGCACCAGATCGAGCAGGCCGCGCGGGTCGCGCGAATGCGCGCCCTTGGCGAGCAGGTCGACGAATTCGGACACCCGCCACAGGGCGCGCTTGCGATTGAGCACGGCGAGCATCTCGCGCACGCGCTCTTCCAGTTCGCCGATGTAGCTCTGGCCGGCCAGCACTTCGGCCGCCGAGGCCTCGAACACCAGCCAGCCCTCGTCGCGCAGGCGCTCGCTCAGCAGGTCGATCAACACGCTCTTGCCGACGCCGTGCTCGCCCGACACCAGCACCGAGGCGGCTTCGTCGCCGGCGTAGAGTTCGTGCAGGCGTTGCAGCTGCGCGGCCAGCTCGTCGTGGACGATGCGGGTACGCGGCTTGAGCGCCGGATTCACGCGTCCGAAAGCGCCCAGCACGCGCGACTCGCGACGCGCGCCGACGGCGCGTTCGACCTGCTCCTGCAGGGGCGCCAGCAGCGGCGACTGGAAGCGCTTGAGAGTGTCGCGCAGGTGCCCGACCGCGTCCTCGTCGAGATCGTCCAGCGCCGGCAGCGCGGCCGGCGGCGCGGCGCCTTCGGCCGCTTGCAGGTAATCGCGCAACTGCTGGCGCAGCGGCACGAACTCCCACCACCAGGGCTGGGCGTGGCGCATCAGCGCCAACAAGCGCTCGCCGGCGTCGGGCCGCGCGCGCAGCAACTCGACCAGGAAGTACAGCGGATAGGCGCCCAGCTGGCCGGCCTGTTCCAGCAGCGGTTCGAGCGCGACATCGTCGCGACGCCCGGCGGCGCGTATCGCCATCGACTGCAGCACATAGCCGTTGCCCGGCACCTGGCGCAGCAGTTCGGCCGCGTCGAAGGCGGCGCTGGCGAGCAGGTCGGTGCCCTGTTGGAACTCGGCCTGCGCCATCAGGTCCTGCGGGCGCTGGATGCGGTCGTCGTGGACCATGACCTCGCGCAGCAGACGCGCGAGCCGGTCTTGCGGCGTTTCCTGGGTGCCATCGGGTGTCTCTTCGGACGCCGGTGGCGCGGCGGCTTGGTCGGTCGCGCCATCGGCGTCCGCCGTGGCGGCGACGGGCGGCGCCGACGCCGGCGCGGCGCCGGGGCGATAGAGTCGCGCCAGGATCAGGCCGGCGACCAGGCCGGCCACGAATAGCAGGGTTTCCACGCTCGCTCCGGTGTCCGTTCCGGCCGCAAGTCTAGCCGGTCGCGTGCGCGCTTCTGCGGCGCGCGCGCGATCAGGTCAGCGCCTTGATCCGGTACAGCGCCTCCAGCGCCTGCTTCGGCGTCAGTTCGTCCGGGTCGACCGCGGCCAAGGCATCCAGCGCGGCCGAGGACGGCGCGAACAGGCCGAACTGCTGCGGCTGATCCAGCGCGGCCTGGGCGAAGGACGGCGTGGGCGTGTCGCGGCCCTGCTGTTCGAGTTCGATCAGGCGCCCGCGCGCCTGCTTGACCACCGACTTGGGCAGGCCCGCGAGCGCCGCCACCTGCAGGCCGAAGCTGCGGTCGGCCGGGCCGTCCTTGACCGCGTGCATGAACACCAGTTGCTCGCCGTGCTCGACGGCGTCCAGGTGCACGTTGGCGATGCCGCTGCCGGGTTCGGCCAGGGCGGTGAGTTCGAAGTAGTGGGTGGCGAACAGGGTGTAGGCGCGGTTGCGCTCGGCCAGATGGCGCGCGCAGGCTTCGGCCAGGGCCAGGCCGTCGTAGGTCGAGGTGCCGCGGCCGATCTCGTCCATCAGCACCAGCGATTGGTCGCTGGCGTGATGCAGGATGTAGCTGGTCTCGCTCATCTCGACCATGAAGGTCGACTGCCCGCGCGCGAGGTCGTCGCCGGCGCCGATGCGGGTCAGGATGCGGTCGATCGGGCCGAGCACCGCGCGCGCGGCGGGCACGAAGCTGCCGATGTGGGCCAGCAGCACGATCAGCGCGTTCTGGCGCATGTAGGTCGATTTGCCGCCCATGTTGGGGCCGGTGATGACCAGCATGCGGCGGCCGTTGGCCTCGTCCAGGATCAGGTCGTTGGGCTCGAAGGGCTCGCTGCGCACGGCCTCGACCACCGGGTGGCGGCCGCGCTCGATGCGCAGGCCGGGTTCGTCGCGCAGTTCCGGCGGCGACCAGTCCAGCGCCTGCGCGCGTTCGGCGAAGCCGCACAGCACGTCGAGTTCGGCCAACGCGGCCGCGCAGCGCTTGAGCGGGGCCAGGCGCTCGTTGAGCGCATCCAGCAGGTGTTCGTAGAGCAGGCGCTCGCGGCTGAGCGAGCGTTCGCGCGCCGACAGCACCTTGTCCTCGAATTGCTTGAGTTCCTCGGTGATGTAGCGCTCGGCGTTGCTCAGGGTCTGGCGGCGGGTGTAGTGGGTCGGCGCCTTTTCGGCCTGGGCCTTGCTGACCTCCAGGTAGTAGCCGTGGACGCGGTTATAGCCGACCTTGAGGGTGGGGATGCCGCTGGCGATGCGCTCGCGCGCTTCCAGGTCGACCAGGAACTGGTCGGCGTTGGTCGACAGCGTGCGCAGTTCGTCGAGCTCGGCGTCGTAGCCGGTGGCGAACACGCCGCCGTCGCGCGCCAGCACCGGCGGCTGCGGCACGATCGCTGCGGCCAGCAGATGCGCGTGCTCGGCGTGCTCGCCCAGTTCGGCGGCCAGTTCGGCCAGCAGCGGCGCGTCCAGCGGCGCCAGCAGGGCGCGCACGTCGGGCAGCAGGGCCAGGCCGTCGCGCAGGGTCGACAGATCGCGCGGGCGCGCGCTGCGCAGGGCGATGCGCGAGAGGATGCGCTCGAGGTCGCCGAGGGCGCGGAAACGCTCGCGCACGCCGTCGCCGGCGCGCGAATCGATCAGGGTCGCCACCGCCTGGTGGCGCAGGCGCAGGGTGGGGCGGTCGCGCAGCGGGCGGTGCAGCCAGCGCCGCAGCAAGCGCCCGCCCATCGGCGTGACCGTGCTGTCGAGCACGCCCAGCAGGGTGGTGCGGCTGTCGCCGTCGATGCGGCTGTCGAGTTCGAGGTGGCGGCGGGTCGCGGCGTTCATCGCGATCGCGCCGTCGCCGGATTCGACCGCGATCGAGGTCAGGTGCGGCAGGCGCTGCTTCTGGGTTTCCTCGACATAGCCCAACAACGCGGCCGCCGCGGCGATCGCCAGCGGGCGGTCTTCCAGGCCGAAGCCGCTGAGATCGTGCAGACCGAAGAAACGCAGCAGCTGGCGGCGGCCGCTGTCGACGTCGAACAGCCAGGGCGCTCGCCGGCGCAGGCCGCTGCGCTCGGACACGAACGGCGCCCAGCCGTCTTCGTCGGCGATCAGGGTCTCGGCCGGTTCCAGGCGCGCTAGCTCGGCTTCCAGCGCATCCTCGCTGGCCACTTCGTTGACCAGGAAGCGGCCGCCGGCCAGATCGGCCCAGGCGATGCCGTAGCCGTGCTTGCCGCGCGCGATGGTCAGCAGCAGGGTGTCGCGGCGTTCGTGCAGCAGGGCCTCGTCGGTGACCGTGCCCGGGGTGACGATGCGCACCACCTTGCGCTCGACGATGCCCTTGGCCAGGGCCGGGTCGCCGATCTGCTCGCAGATCGCCACCGACTCGCCCAGCGCGACCAGGCGCGCCAGATAGCCCTCGGCCGAGTGGTGCGGCACGCCCGCCATCGGGATCGGCTGGCCGGCCGAGTTGCCGCGCTGGGTCAGGGTGATGTCGAGCAGGCGCGCGGCCTTGCGGGCGTCGTCGTAGAACAGCTCATAGAAGTCGCCCATGCGGAAGAACAGCAGCACATCCGGGTGCTCGGCCTTGGCGGCGAAGAACTGCTTCATCAACGGGGTGTGGCCGTCCACGGCCTTGCTATCGACGGCTTTGTCGCTGGAACGCATTGAAAATCCTGGGGTTTTATTCTGGCCGGCGCGGCGGCGCGTGGCGTCGCGGCGGGCGGCCCAAAGCGACATGATCGCCGAATGGGGGCGTGGTGGGGGCCTCTGGCGCGAATCGGCTGCGAATCCGGACCCCGCGGGCGGGACCGGCCGCGCAGCGCCGGCCTTGCGCCGCATGGGCCTGGGGCGGATCGGCGGCACGGCGTTGCTGCGATGCGAGCGACCCCGGGCTCGGCCCGTTTAGGCGCGCGCCGCGGCCTGCCGAAGGCAGGGTGAGTGCGCGCGCTGCGCGCCCATTGACCGATCGAAAGCGCCGCGCACGCCACAACCGTCCACGCGCAGTCCAGCCTGCAGGGTCGTCGCGTTTCGCGTCACAAAAAACACTGATTGCCGTGGAGGGCGCAGCGACGCGTCGTCGATCGATTGTCCGGATACGCGCATCGCGAACTGTGACGCCGCTTCGACGCGGCTCGCTCATCTGTGACGCGCGACCGCTCGAATGTGCGCAGTGCGCGCGGCCCGGCGCGGGATCGACACCTAGGGTGGCGTCGCTTTCGAACCGCCGTATCTAACTGCCGGCAGATGGCTCCGCCGGGCTTGCACGGCGGCACGCGGAAGGCACTTCTTCCCACCATTTCGAGGATAACGGTCATGCGCCCTAGCTTTGTCGCGATCGCTGTTTCGCTCTCCCTCGCCGCGCTGATGCCGGCGACATCGAACGCCAGTCAGCCGAACGGCTCGGTGGTGTCCGGCACCGGTCACGGTGTCCATTACGGCACGCTGCCCATTCCCGTGCAGTACACCGCCGGCTTCGGCTACGAGCTCATCGACAACACCCGCAACGGCATCAGCAGCTCCGACGGCGGCGGCTTCAACCGGTACTACGCGACCTATCGCGGGCCGCAGCAGTTCGTCAGCCCCACCACCAGCTTCGGCGACGGCAGCGCGGCCAGCCTGTCCAGCATGGGCGTCGACGCCTACTACGCGATGCAGCGCAGCTGGGATTACTTCAAGCTCGTCCACGCACGCAACGGCCTGGACGCGCGCAACCGCAGAGCCACCGTGTACAGCCATGTCGTCGACCTGGCACCGGGGCGCAAGACGACCGGCTACTCGTACTGGTCGGGCACCACCGTGCTGCTCGGCATCGGCGATGCGGCCGCCGGCATCGAACCGTTGGCGACCCTG
The DNA here is from genome assembly GCF_001429345.1 of Lysobacter sp. Root983. Lineage (NCBI taxonomy): Bacteria > Pseudomonadati > Pseudomonadota > Gammaproteobacteria > Lysobacterales > Lysobacteraceae > Lysobacter > Lysobacter sp. Root983. The sequence goes on along the minus strand of NZ_LMJO01000001.1, from coordinate 1,036,782 downwards.
GACATCGTTGGCAGCATGTACGCGGCCAATATCGTCTACAACACCGATCCCGATCCCGGCAGGGGCGACAGCCAAGGCGTGCGCAGCTCGATCGCCGACGTCTTCGGCACCCTGATCGAATTCCATGCCGCTCACCCCAACGATCCGGGCGATTACGTGATCGGCGAGCTGGCTTATCCGGGCGGCCTGCGCCACATGTACCGCCAGAATCTGGACGGGAAATCCTTCGTCTGCTACCCGGCGCGCGGTTTCGATCCGAACGACGAGTCCCCGGCCTACTCGGGCGAGTACACCTCGGGCATCGGCAATCGGGCGTTCTACCTGCTGGCCGAGGGTGCCACGGCGCCGGCCGGCTCCGGCCTCAGTGCGGATCAGTTGGTCTGCAACGGCGACACCGCGATCGTGGGCATCGGCCGCGCGAAGGCCGGCGCGATCTGGTATCGGCTGGCCACCACCGAGAAAACCTCGCAGCTGACCTATCCGCAGGCGCGTGCGGCCACGATCCGCGCCGCCGAGGCGCTGTATGGCGTCAAATCGGCCGAAGCGCGCGCGGTCGCGCGCGCATGGTCGGCGGCCGGGGTGAAGTAAGCGCGGCGACACTGCGCTTGCGGGCAGTGCCGCAAACCACGGGCGCGCAGCCCTGCAGCGGCCGCGCGACCCAACTTCGCAGGCCTGGGGTGCAAGCCTCGCGCTGCCGACGCTCGCCGCATTCCGCGGCATTCCGGGGGCCGTAAGCGCCGCGGGATCGCGTTGTGGTTGAAGTCATGCATCAGAAATTCGCTGCCGCCGCGCTCCTGGCCTGCTCCTGGGCCGGCGGCAGTCTGGCTGCGCAGCCGGCATCGCAAGCGGCGGGCCGACCGGACCCGTCGACGCCTGCGCTGGGCGGTTCCGCTACGACGGCCGCGACCGAGGGCATCCGCGACGCGATCGCCGGTCCCTTGATCGACGCGATCTCGCTGCGGTTGGGCGGGCGCGCCGTCGAACTGCGTTTGGACCTCGTCGAGGTCCGGGCGATCGACGTCGATCAGCGTGCCATTCGCGGCAGCGGCGCCGCCCAGATCGTCGGGCGACAGGATTGGATCGGCTTTCGGTTCGGCGTGCGTTACGACGCCCGCCTGCGCAGGTTGGGACGCCCCGATATCGGCATCGACCCGGTCGCGGCGGGAGAGCGCGATGTTCCCAACGACCCGCGTCTGGTGCGGCAACTCGAGGCCATGCTGAGCGCGGATCTGGCCCAGGCGCTGCGCAAGCCGTCGGCCCAGCTCCGGCTCGACCGGGTTTCCAGCGTCGAAGACGACGGCCAGCGGCTGCGGATCGATGCGCTGGGCACGGTCTACCCCGACCCCTATGGCCCCGGCATGCCCTTGGCCGTCACCGCGCTCTACGATCGTCCCAGCCATGTCTGGCTGCGGCTCGAGTACCGCCCGGGCGACGATGCCGCAAGCGGCTCCCAGGACCGGCGAACGTCGGCGCGTTGATGCGCCGAGGCTCGCGGCGCTCGCGTCGAATCGAAGCGCTGCGCGCCCGCGACGGCCGGAACGCCGCGATTCCTTCGTTGTCTCGGTCAAGCCAGCCCGTTTGGAGAGCGAGCGTCCTTTGCCCGGAAACGGGGTAGCCAGGAGTGGGGGCTACGCATCGGCAGGTACAGCGTAATGAAGGATCACCCGGTAGCGTTTCCTCGCTTCGATCCTAGTCCAGCGCGAGAACCAGACAGGGGGCATTCGTCGTCGCGTGCGCCGCACGGAAGGCGGGTGGCGCCATGAGCATCGCATTGGCCAGTCGCAAAAGCCGCGCACTGCTGCTGCTATGGCTGGGCGAGACCTGGCTGCTGATCCTGTCGGTGACGATCGCGGCGTGGCTGCGCTTCATGGGATCGCAGGGTCTGATCAGTTCCTTCCAATGGGCGCCGGTACGCGCGTTCGTGTTCGCCGCCTTCATCACGGTGTCGATGGTGGCCTTCGGCCTGTACCAGGTGCACGTGCGCCACAACCGGATGGAGTTCCTGCTCCGGCTGGTGTTGTCCTTCGCGTTCGGCGGCATCGCCCTGCTGGTGCTGTACTACTTGATGCCCGCCGCCTACATCGGCCGCGGCGTGCTGGCGATGGCGCTGGCGATCGGCCTGGTCGCGGTGATCGCGCTGCGCCTGATCGTCGAACGGGTGTTCAAGACCGATGTGTTCCGGCGGCGGGTACTGGTGTTCGGCGCGGGCAAGAACGCCGATCTCATCAACAGTCGCATGCGGCGGGGAGCCGACCGCAGATCCTTCGTGGTGGTGGGTTTCGTGCCGGTGCCGGGGCAGCCCGTGCTGGTGCCCGAGAAGTTGCTGCTCAGCACGGATTTCGCACTGTCCGAGATCGCCGAGTGGCTGCACGTCTACGAGATCGTGGTCGCGCCCGACGAGCGGCGCGGCGCGCTGCCGATGGAGGAAATGCTGACCTGCGCGCAGCGCGGAGTCACCGTGACCGATCTGTCGACGTTCTTCGAGCGCGAGGCCGGCATGGTCAAGCTGAACGTGGCCGACCCGTCGTGGCTGGCGTTTTCGGGCGGTTTCGATCATTCCATGCCGCGCCGCCTCAACAAGCGCTTCTTCGACCTAGCCGCCGCATGCGCCCTGTTGCTGGTGGCCTGGCCCTTCATGCTGCTGGTGGCGGCGTGCGTCAGCCTGGAGTCGCGCGGTCCGGTGCTGTACCGGCAGACGCGCATCGGCGAGAACGGTCGCAGCTTCGAGCTGATCAAGTTCCGCAGCATGCGCGTGGACGCCGAGGCCGACGGCGTGGCGAAATGGGCGACCCAGAACGACGATCGCACCACCCGGGTCGGTCGGATCATCCGCCTGTCGCGCCTGGACGAGCTTCCGCAACTGTTCAACATCCTGCTCGGGGAAATGAGCTTCGTCGGCCCTCGGCCCGAGCGGCCGCAGTTCGTCGACATGCTCAACCAGGAAGTGCGCTACTACAACGTGCGCCACTGCGTGAAACCGGGCCTGACCGGCTGGGCGCAGCTGCGTTATCCCTACGGCGCATCGGTACGGGACGCCGAGGAGAAGCTGACCTTCGATCTGTTCTACGTGAAGAACCACGGATTGGTATTCGACCTGCTGATCCTGCTGCAGACGGTCGAGGTGGTGCTGTTCCGCCGCGGCTCGCGCTGACGCCTGCGGCCTGTGCCGGCGCAGATTACCGTGATCGGCTCGCAGGCCCGGATGCGGCCGCGTGGTGGCGCGCACCGGCGAAAACGAACCGCACCTCGCCGTAGCGTTGCGAGATATAGCTCAGCAGCGCGTGGATGAAAGCGATGACGCCCGCCATCTCCATGCCTTCCTCCAGGCTGACCAGTGCGTGATAGACGAGGTTCCTGTGCCCGTGTCCCTCGCGCCACCATCCCTCGACCAGTTCGACGCCCAGGGCGCCGCCCAGATAGATCGCGGCGGAGATCACGAAGGCGATCGCCGTCCTGCGCGGCAGGCGCAGCAGGAAGCGCAGGAAGTAGGCGCCGAGCACGCAGACCAGGGCGATGCCGGGTATCACCCAGGCGAAGAAGAAGATGCCCAGGTGCTGGCCGCCCAGCAGCGCGCGCAAGGGCGCGATCGTTCTTTCGTGGAAGGACAGGGCCTCGTCCAGGGACATCAGCGCGAAGCCGGCGGCGAGGAGGGCCCATTTCGACACATCGGCGCTCTGGTGGCGTCGTTCCAGCACGGCGATCAGCGTCAGGATCAGCGCGGCGCCGAACAGCAGCAGGGTCGAGAACAAGGCCGGAAGATTGTTTTCTCCGTCCATGCTGAGCATCGCCAGGCCGACGACATGTTCCTGGTGCGCGATCAGCCGATAGGCCTGCAGGCCCAGATTGGCGGCCACGAGCAGAGCCGTGGCGGCGGCCAGCGGCCAGGCGATGGCACTGGGGGTGAGCGGGATCTTGCTGGCGTCCATCGTCTGATCAGTCGCCTGTGCGTGACGGGTGCCGGTGCGCCCACCTCCTGGAAAACGGGCCCGGGCGGTGCCTGCGGACAGCACGGCCGCCACCGCGTTTGGTGCGCATCGACGCGAGCGGGCGCGGACGCGCGGCCGGGCCCGCTACCTCAGCCATTCTCCCGAGGCGAGCGCCAACACGGCGAACAGGAGAATCAGCAAGGCGATGGCCAGCACCAGGGCGAACCGCGCCGGCGCGGGCGGACCCTGCTCGGAATAATGGTGCTCGGAACGACGGAACTCGGAAGGCCGATGTTCGAAAGGGCGCGGGCTGCCGGCGGCATGGGCCCGCGACAAGCCGCCATGCGCCGGGCCGCCGCCGATCCGATGCGGGGCTTCTCCCGGCAGACGTCCGTAGCGGCGATGGAAGCGCGTGGCCGTGGTGTACAGACCGATCAGGTCGCACAGGTAAGCCGAATCCTGCAATGGCGGCTTGGCGCCCGGACGCCTGGGGTGCAGCTCGGAAATCCGCCTGCGATAGGCGAGCTGGAGCTCCTCCAGACTGCAGTTGGGCCTCAGCCCCAACTCGGAGTACAGCAGCGTCAGGTCGGCTTTCATCGGAGACCTCCCATCTTCCTATCGTAACGCGCGCAGCGGGCGTGGGTAGCGATTTGCCTGCGATTCGCGCATGGCCGCATGACCACCCTCACGGCGTTTGTCATGACATCGACGCGCGATCCTTGCCCTGCCGGGTGCGGAGGCCAGGGGATACGACTGGGATGTCATCACGGTGGGATCGCCAGGTGCCGCGAGCGCGGGCAGGGAAAACATGGGTATGAACAAGCTATCCGATGGTTCTGCGCCCTCCCGCCCGCTCGTCTGCATACCGCAACTGATCGAACAGCAGGCCGCCGCGCGCCCGGACGCCATCGCGGTCAGCTGCGACGGCGCCAGCCTGAGCTATCGCGAACTGAACCATCGCGCCAACCAACTCGCCCATCGCCTGCGCTCCCTCGGGGTGGGGCCGGAGACCCTGGTGGCGATCGGCTTGGAACGTTCGCTGGAGATGGTGGTGGGGCTGCTCGCCATCCTGAAGTCGGGTGGGGCCTATCTGCCGATCGATGCCTCCTATCCGCGCGATCGCGTGCAGTTCATGTTCGAGGACGCGCGTCCCGCCGTGCTGCTGAGCTCGTCGGCACAGAGACTGACCTTGCCCGCGACCGACGCGACGACCTTGATGCTGGACGGCGACTGGTCCGAATTCGCCGCCGAACCCGTGCACGATCCCGAGCCGTTGGCGCGGCCCGAGCATCTGGCCTACGTCATCTACACGTCCGGCTCGACCGGCCTGCCCAAGGGCTGTCAGGTCACCCATGCCAACGTCGCGCGCCTGTTCCTGGCGACCCGGCCCAGGTTCGAGTTCGGCCCCGACGATGTGTGGACCTTCTTCCATTCCCACGCCTTCGACTTCTCGGTGTGGGAGATATGGGGCGCGCTGATCCACGGCGGCCGCGTCGTGGTCGTGCCGTTCCTGACCAGCCGATCGCCGGAGGCGTTCCATGCGCTGATGCTGCGCGAGCGCGTGACCGTGCTCAACCAGACGCCGTCGGCGTTCCGCGGCCTCATCCATGCCGATCTCGCGTCGGCGACCGAGCCTTCCGGCTTGGCGCTGCGCTATGTGGTGTTCGGCGGCGAAGCCTTGGAACTGCAGATGCTGCGGCCGTGGTTCGAGCGTCACGGCGACCGGTCGCCACGCCTGATCAACATGTACGGCATCACCGAAACCACGGTGCACGTCACCTACCGGCCGATAACCCGCGCGGATCTGGAGCGCAGCGCAGGCAGCGTGATCGGTGAGCCCATCCCCGACCTGCATCTGTATGTGCTCGATCCCGCACTCGCACAGGTCGCCGTCGGCGAAGTCGGCGAGATCCATGTCGCGGGCGCCGGCGTGAGCCGCGGCTATCTCAATCGCCCGGCGTTGACCGCCGAGCGGTTTTTCGACTGGACCTCGCCCGAAGGCGAGCGCGTACGCCTGTACAAGACCGGCGATCTGGCCCGTCCGCTCGCCGACGGCGATCTGGAGTACCTGGGTCGCAGCGACCATCAAGTCAAAATCCGCGGTTTTCGCATCGAGACCGGCGAAATCGAGAGCGTGCTGGCGAGGCACGAGTGCGTCCACGCCTGCGCCGTGATCGCAGCCGACGATCGCGCCGGCGGCGAGGCGCGGCTGGTGGCCTATGTCGTGCCCGCCGAGGCGCGCGCTAGCCAGGCATCCCTGCGCGCCCATCTCGCGACGGCCTTGCCGGACTACATGGTTCCCAGCGTATTCGTCGAACTCGCGGCGTTGCCCTTGACCGAGAACGGCAAGCTCGATCGTCGCGCGCTGCCGGCGCCGGCTCGGCAGCGCCCCGAGCTCGCGCATGCGTTCGAGCCCGCGATCGGCGCGCTCGAGGCTGCGCTGTGCGCCGCATTCGGCGACACTCTCGCCGTCGATCAGGTCGGGCGCCACGACAACTTCTTCGAGCTGGGCGGCGATTCGCTGTCGGCGGCCAGGCTGTTGCAGCGGCTCAAGCAGGCCGGCACGCCGGCCGTCGCCATCCCGACCGCGCAACTGTTCCGCTATCCGACGCCGGCCCTGCTGGCCGCGTCGCTTGCAGGCGGCGACGCGACGGACATCGCTCCGGCGCGCTATGCGTCGGCCCGTCGCATGCAGGCGCATGGGGACGCCGCCGAGCCCATCGCGATCGTGGCCATGGCCGGACGCTTCCCCGGCGCCGCGGACGTCGAGGCGTTCTGGCGCAACCTCTGCGAGGGGCGCGATTCGATCACCGTCTTCGCCCCGGAGGAACTGGATCCCGCCGTCAGCGCGCAGGATCGCGACGATCCGGCGTACGTGCCGGCGCGCGGCGTGATCGACGGCGTCGAGCAGTTCGACGCGGCGTTCTTCGGTATCGGCCCCAAGGAAGCCGAGTTGATGGACCCGCAGCAGCGGATCTTCCTCGAGCTGGCCTGGGAATGTCTGGAACGCGCCGGCCACGTGCCCGACGCGACCGCGGCGCCGGTCGGCGTGTTCGGCGGCATGTTCAATGCCAGTTACTTCCAGCGGCACGTGTCCGCGCACCCTGAACTGGTCGACAAGGTCGGCGCCTTCCAGGTGATGCTGAACAACGAAAAGGATTTCATCGCCACCCGGGTCGCGCACAAGCTCAACCTGACCGGCCCGGCGGTCAGCGTGCACACCGCCTGTTCGACTTCGCTGGTGGCGATCTGCCAGGCCGTCGACAGTCTGACGCTAGGCCATTGCGACATGGCCCTGGCCGGCGGCATCAGCGTCACCTGCCCGCCGCGCAGCGGCTACTTCTATCAGGAAGGATCGATGCTCTCGCCCGACGGCCACACCCGGCCGTTCGATGCGAGCGCACAGGGCACCGTGTTCAGCGATGGCGCGGCGATCGTGCTGCTCAAGCGACTGTCCGATGCCCTGGCGGACGGCAACCCCATAGTCGCGATGATCCGCGCCGGCGCGGTCAACAACGACGGCGCAGGCAAGGCCAGCTTCACCGCGCCGAGCAGCGAAGGCCAGGCGGCGGTCATCGCCATGGCCCACGATCGGGCGCGGGTGGATCCGCGCAGCATCGGCTATGTCGAAACCCATGGCACCGCCACGCCGGTGGGCGACCCGATCGAAATCGAGGGCTTGACCCGCGCATTCCGCCGGGGCACCGACGAGCGCGGCTTCTGTCGGATCGGATCGGTGAAGAGCAACGTCGGCCATCTGGTTATCGCCGCGGGAGCGGCCGGCGTGATCAAGACCGCGCTGGCATTGGCCGAGCAGCGCATACCGGCGACCGCGCATTTCAAGTCGCCTAATCCAGTCATCGATTTCGCCGGTTCGCCCTTCGTCGTCAACGACGCCCTGACGGACTGGCCGGCCGGCGCCACGCCGCGTCGCGCAGGCGTGAGTTCGTTCGGCGTCGGCGGCACCAATGCGCACGTCGTGCTGGAGGAGGCGCCGAGCCGGCCGCCGTCGGACCCGGCGCGAGGGCCGCAACTGCTGGCGCTGTCCGCACGCACGCCGACGGCGCTGGCGCGCGCGACGACGCGCCTGGCCGACCATCTCGACGGCGCGCCTGGCCTGAACCTGGCCGACGCGGCGTGGACGCTCGCGCTGGGCCGCAAAGCCTTCGCGCATCGCATCGTGGTGGTCGCCGAGGACGCCGCCGCCGCGGTGGCGCAACTGCGCAGCACCGACATCGCCGTCGCCGCCGCGCGCGCCAAGCCGGCGCGGCAGGGCGAGGTCGTGTTCCTGTTCCCTGGACAGGGCGCGACCTATCCAGGCATGGGGCGCGGCCTGTACGACACCCAGCCGGCGTTCCAGGCGGCATTCGACGCCTGCGCGGACGCCTTGCTCGCGCAGCTCGGCTTCGACCTGCGCGAGCGCGTGTTCTCGAACGACCCCGAGGCGCTGCTGCCGACCGCGATCATGCAGCCGGCGACGTTCGCGATCGAGTACTCGATCGCGCAGTGGTGGATGAGCCACGGCATCGTGCCGACGGCGATGATCGGACACAGCGTCGGAGAATTCGTCGCCGCGACGCTGGCCGACGTGTTCGGCTTGGCCGATGCGTTGAACCTGGTCGCGCGGCGCGGCGCGCTGATGCAGGCGCAGCCGCCAGGCGCCATGCTGTCGGTCCGGCTGCCCTTGGACGCATTGCTGGCCAGGCTGCCCGCCGATCTGTCGCTGGCCGCCGAGAACGCGCCGGGCAGCGTGGTGGTATCGGGCGCCCTCGACGCGATCGCGCGCTTCCAGCTCGAACTCGAAGCGCAGGGCGTGGCCTGCCGTGCTCTGCGCACCTCGCACGCCTTCCATTCGCGGATGATGGAGCCGGTGGTGGCGCCGTTCCGCGCCGAAGTCGCCGCCCTGACGCTGTCGGCGCCGCTGATCCCGATCGTCTCGACCGCGACCGGCGATTGGCTGGACGCCGCATCCGCCACGTCCCCCGATTACTGGGCCTCGCACCTGCGCGAGCCGGTTCGCTTCGCCGCGGCGGTGGGCAGGGTGCTGGACACGCCGTCGCGGGTGCTGCTGGAAGCCGGCCCGCGCGCCACCCTGTGCGCCTTGTCGCGTCAACATCCGGCCATGTCGAAGCAGCAGGCCACGGCGGTGCCGTCGCTGGCCGACGACCCCGCGACCGAGGTCGCCAGCATCCTCGCCGCGGCGGGCCAGTTGTGGTGCCGCGGTATCGCGATCGACCTGGCGGCGTTCGACCGTCGGCCTACGCGCCGGCGCGTATTGCTGCCCACTTATCCGTTCGAACGGCAGCGCTACTGGGTCGAGGCCGCGGCGGCCTCGAATGTCGTCGCGCTCCCAGGCGCGAATCTCGCGCAGGCGCTTGCGCCCGTACCCGCCGCCGAGGACGCGACCGTGCGGGCCACCGCGGCCCTACCGGATCGCCATGCGCGGCTGGTCGCGCAGCTCTCGGCCCTGTTCGAGGACGTGGTCGGATTCGACCTGTCCGAGGCCGACGACGAAGCCAATTTCATGGAGCTTGGCCTGGACAGCCTGATGCTGACCCAGGTCGCGCTGCGTCTGCAGAAGGCCTACGCGGTCAAACTGACGTTCCGGCAGCTGATGAGCGAATGCAGCAGCCTGGGTCGCCTGGCGACGATGCTGGACGCGCAGTTGCCGGCGGAGCCGGCGGGCACGCCGGTGCCGCCGGCCGCGGCCTCCGAGGCGGAAACCGCGAAGGCGCCGATGCCTTCGCCGCCATCGCGGCTTGCCGAGCTTGCCGCTGTGAGGGACCTGCCCGCATCCGTGGTGCCCGGCGACGAAGTCGCGCAGGCGTCGCGAGCCGGCTACGAGCCGTTCGGCGGCGGCATCCGCGCGCGCGTGGCGCCGACCACGGAGCCGCAGCGCGAGATCTGGCTGGCCGACCAGCTCGGGCGGGAAGCGTCGCTGGCCTTCAATCTTTCGGTATCGCTGCAGTTCCGCGGCGCGCTGAATCTGGAATTCATGCGCGAGGCGCTGCAGGAACTGGTGGACCGGCACGAATCCCTGCGCGCAAGCATCGGGCCGGACGGCGCAAGCTTCCGGGTGCTGGAGCGCCATGCCTTGCCGTTACCGGTCGAAGACCTGGCGTCGCTGAACCCGATCGCGCGACGGACGGCCGTCGACGAGCGCATCCGGCTCGCGGTGGAAACGCCGTTCGTGCTGGACCAGGGGCCGCTGTTTCGCGCGCAGCTGCTGCGCCTCGCGGCGGACGAGCATCTGCTGCTGCTGACCGCCCATCACATCGTCTGCGACGGATGGTCGTGGTGGGCGATCGTGCGCGAGCTGGGCGCCCTGTACGGAAAGCGTTTCGGAACGCCGGCGTCGAGCCTGCCCGAAGCCTCCTCGTTCGTCGCTTACGCATTGGCGGAAGCCGAGCATCAGGGCGACGCGGCGCAGCTCGCCGACGAGGCCTACTGGCTCTCGCGCTACGCCAAGGGTGCGCCGGTGCTGGAGCTGCCCACCGATCGGCCGCGGCCGCCGAACCGCAGCTTCGCCTCGGCCCGACTGGATCACGTGCTCGATGCCGATTTGCTCGATGCGCTGCGGCAGACCGGCGCGGCCCGTGGCGTCGGCATGTTCGCCACGCTGCTTGCGGGTTTTTCCGCGCTGCTGTCGCGCCTGTCGTCGCAATCGGAAGTGGTGGTCGGGATTCCCGCCGCGGGGCAGGCGGTCTGCGGCGCCGACCACCTGGTGGGGCATTGCGTCAATCTGCTGCCGCTGCGCTTCGAGCTCGAATCCGCCCAGTCGTTCGCGCAGGCGATCGACGACGCGCAGGCCATGTTGCTCGATGCCTTGGAGCACCAGCGCTACACCTTCGGCACGCTGCTCAGGAAGCTGCGGCTGCGGCGGGATCCGGCACGGATACCGCTGGTCAGCGTGCTGTTCAACCTCGACCAGGCCATGGACCAGGAATGCGCCGCGTTTCACGGCGTGTCCATGGAGTTCGACAGCAATCCGCGCAGCTTCGAAACCTTCGAGCTGTTCGTGAACGCCGTGCAGGTCCACGGTCGCTTGCGGCTCGAATGCCAATACAACCGCGACCTGTTCGACGCGACAACCATCCAGCGCTGGCTAAGCGCCTACGAAACCCTGCTGCGCGCCGCGGTGGAGCGGGAGACGGCGGATCTGGCGAGCCTGCCGCTGGTCGACGCGCAGGCGCGTACGGAGTTGGCCTCGTTGCAGCCAACGGCGATCGCCTACGACCGCGCCTGCAGGATGCACGAATACTTCGAGGCCCAATGCGAGCGCACGCCGGACCGGGTCGCGTTGCGCGCAGGTCCGGTGTCGTTGCGCTATGCCGAGTTGGAGGCGCGCTCGAATCGCATCGCCCAGGTGCTGCGCGGGCATGGCGTCCGTCGCGGCGCGCTGGTGGGTCTGGCCCTGGATCGCGGCCCGGACATGCTGGCGGCGTTGCTGGGCATCCTCAAGGCCGGCGCGGGCTATGTGCCCCTGGATCCGCAGTTCCCCGCAGAGCGCCTGGCCTACATGGCCGCCGACGCCGGACTGGCGCTGCTCCTGACCACGCGCGAGCACGCCGCCCGCTTCGATTTGCGCGGCAGGCCGGTGCTGCTGTTCGACGAGCATGCGTCCCTGTTCGCGACGGCGGAGGCGACGCGGCCGGGTCGCGACGAGCACGCCGCGCAGCCCGAGGATCCGGCCTACGTGATCTACACCTCGGGATCCACCGGCCGTCCGAAGGGCGTCATCGTGCCGCATCGGGCCGTGTCCAACTTCCTCGACAGCATGCGTCGCGAGCCCGGACTGGACGCGCAGGACCGGCTGTTGGCGGTGACCACGCTGTCGTTCGACATCGCGGTGCTGGAATTGCTGCTGCCGTTGGCGGTGGGCGCGCAGATCGTGCTGGCGGATCGCGAAACCGCCGGCGACGGCGTCGCCTTGCGCGCGCTGTTGGAACGCAGCGCCGCGACGGTGATGCAGGGCACGCCGTCGAGCTGGCGCCTGCTGATCGATGCGGGCTGGCGCGGCGCGCCGGGGTTCAAGGCGCTGTGCGGTGGCGAACCGATGGGCCTGGATCTGGCCACGTCGCTGTTGGCGCGCTGCGGATCCTTGTGGAACGTCTACGGGCCCACCGAGACCACCGTGTGGTCCACCTGCGCGCGCATCGTCCCGGCCCCCGCCGGGCAAGCGCCCGACATCCATATCGGGCGGCCGATAGGCAACACCAGCGTGTGGATCGTGGACGCGCATGGCGAGCTGTGCCCCTACGGCGTGCCGGGCGAGATCTGCATAGGCGGCGAAGGCGTCACCAAGGGCTATCTGGAACGCCCCGAGCTGACCGCCGAACGCTTCGTGGTCGATCGCTACACGGCGGCGTTCGCCGATGCAGCGCAGGCGGACGGCGCGGCCCTGTTGTACCGCACGGGCGATCGCGGCCGCTGGCGCGCGGACGGCAATCTCGAGCATCTGGGGCGTCTGGATCACCAGGTCAAGGTGCGCGGCTATCGCATCGAACTGGGCGAGATCGAGGCCAATCTGGCCGCGCGCGAGGAAGTCGCGCGCGCGCTCGTGATCGTGCGCGAGGATCGCGCCAACGACCAGCGTCTGGTCGCCTATCTGGTGGCCGCGCCGGGCGCGACCATCGAGGAGGCGGCGTTGCGCGCGCACCTACGGGAACTGCTTCCGGCCTACATGTTGCCGCAGCACTTCGTCGTGCTTGAAGAGATTCCGCTCTTGCCCAACGGCAAGATCGACCGCAACGCGCTGCTGCTGCCAGTCGATAAGGAACAGGCCGTCGTGCCTGCTCCGAGCGCGACTGGGGCGGCAGCCGACCCTCGCGTCCGTTACCTGTCGCAGATCTGGTCCGAACTGCTGGGCCTGCCCGCGGGTCCGGACGACAACTTCTTCGAACTGGGCGGACATTCGATGCTCGCGGTGCAGATGGCCAATCGCGTCGAGCGCGATACCGGCAAGCGCATCAAGCTGATCCGCCTGGGCGCGGAGACTTTGGCCCAGGTCGCGGCGGGCCTGCCCGTTGCCACCCAGAACGCCGCGCCCGCCAGCGGTATGGGCGGACGCATCAGCAGCGGCTTGCGACGCCTGTTCGGTTTGAAAGAAGGGTCTGGCCTATGAACCGCGCCGCACGCACCCGCAGTCTCGAGATTCCACGGAGGCGATCGCGATGAGCCTGGGTGGTTGGGAGCCGTTCTGGCTGGGCGCGCCGTCGCGGCGCTTGTACGCGGCGCTGCATGGCGTGCCGGGCGCGCCCGCGACCGGCGCCGTGCTGGTGCCGCCGTTGCTGCACGAACTGCCGCGCAGCCGTCGTTTCATCACCGAGGTCGCCAGCGAACTCGCGGGGCTGGGCCTGCCGACCCTGCGTTTCGACTTCCATGGCACCGGCGATTCCGCGGGTACCGGCGAGGATCTGGATCTGAGCTCGATGCATCGGGATCTCGAAGCGGCGGTGGCCGCGCTGCGTCAGCGCACCTCGATCAAGCGACTGGCGCTGGTCGCATGGCGCGGTGGTGCGCTGGCCGTGCGCGGCTGGCTGGAGCGGGGCGGTGGCGCCGATCTGGTCGTGCTTTGGGAGCCGATAATCGACGGTGCGGCCTGGCTGCGGGAGCTGGTGGAGAGCGATGCGCGCGAACGCGCGCTGCGTCCGCCGCCGCGTGCCGGCGTCGCCCGCAGCACCGATCCCGCGGACGGCCAGCTGATGGGCTTTCCCGCGCCGTCGCGCCTGCGCGTAGAGCTCGGAGAAGCGCGCATCGACCAGGGCCTGGGGCGCGCGGTGCCCGTGTGGGCGGTCGTTCGCAAGGATCCGGAGGCGCTGCCGACCGGCATCGCCAGGACCCTGTCGCTGCCTGCCAGCGCCCCCAGCTTCAGCGTGGGCGCGGCGATGGACGCGGCGTTCTTTCTTACGCCCCAGGTGCGCGAGGTGGTCGGAAAACTGGGGCTGGCGGTGCGCGAGGAAGCATGGGCATGAATGCCGTGTTGGATGCCAAGCCCGTTGCGGCCGTCGCGGCCGACGAGGTGTTCGTGCGCTTCGGCCCAGATGGGCGATTGCATGGCGTACTCAGCGGCGCGCCCGGCGCCGGGCCGACGCTGCTATTGCCCAGCGCGGGTTTGCAGCCGCGATCCGGACCGTTTCGTTTGCACGCGCTGCTGGCCCATCGTCTCGCGGCGCTGGGGATACGAACCTTCCGTTACGACATTCCCGGTGTCGGAGAGGCGCCGCGCCTGCCGGAGTGCGACGCCACCCAGGCGACGATCGCCGCCTTGGATCAGCTCGAAGCGCTGCACGGCTGTCGCGTGTTCGCGGTGGGCGGAATCTGCAGCGCCGCCGACACTGGCTGGGATGTCGCCAACGTCGATACGCGGGTGTCGGCGGTGTTGCTGCTGGATGGCCTGTGCTACACCGGCCCCTGGTATTACTACGCGCGCGCGCTCGAACTCCTGCGCCGCCTGCCCAGGGAATGGCGGCATTTCGCCCGCAAGCTGCGAGGGCGCATGCGCGGGAACGCCGGTCTGGACTCCTCCGATTTCCGCAGCTGGCCCAGCCATGCGCAAGCGCGCGAGCAGTTCGCGGCGATGCTGGCGCGCGACGTCCGCCTGCTGTGCATCTTCAGCGGCGGCTATGCCGATCGGTTCCTGCATCCGCGCCAGTTCGAATGGGCGTTCGGCGCGGCGGCGCGCGATCCGCGCGTGAACCTGCACTACTGGCCCGACTGCGACCATACCTACTTCGGACGGGAGCAGCGCGAGCGCCTGATCGAGGCGATCGCAATCTGGATGAGCCGCTTGCCGCGGAGCCCCGCCGGATGAAAGCCGTCGGCGCGCGCGAACGAACCCCGCTGTACGCTCCGCCGGTCGGCGCCACACGGCCCTTGCGCGTAACGCTGGTGGGGCCGCCGCAGGTCCCCGGATGGGTACGCGCGTTCCATGGCCTGGTGGCCGGGTACGACTGGATCGAACTGACCACGCTGAGCTCGGCCGGGGCGAGCTTGCCGAAGGTCGCTGGCGTGCCCGCGAGCGTGCGCGCCCTGATCGCGTTCGAGCGCGCCTTGCTAGGCCCCACCCGCAGCCTGACCGCGATGCCGATGCCGTCGGGTCCCCACGGGGACGCCGTTCTCGCGACGGCCGGTCCGGGAGACGAGGCCACCCTGGTCGAGCGCATCGCTGGCGCGCGCCCGGATCTGCTGATCGTGCTGGGCACGAAATCCTGGGCGTCGGCGCTGGCCGCCCAGACGAAATGCGCATGCTGGCTGGTCGACGCCAGCCTGCTCGACGATCGCCATGCGGGCTTGCAGTTGCTCGGTCCGATGCTGCGCCGTGAAACGGCGACGCGGATGGTCCTGGTCCTGCACGCGCCGAACCAGACGCCCGTCGACCTCGCGGCCAGTTGGGGCAGGACCCGGGCGACTTCGTTTCTCAAGCAGCGCGAGGATGCATTCCGCAAGCTGCCGGCCTTGCTGTTGCGCGCCTTGCGTCGGCTGGCGCAGGGAGATCTCGGCGCGGGCGCGCCTGCGATGGCGAGCCTGGAGCTGCAGCCGTTGGCGCCGCTGGCACCGGCCGCCGGGCTGCATGCCTTCGCGTCGATGCTGCGCGCTTCTCCGCGCTGGATGACCGGTTGGTTCAGGAACGCCCGCGTCGGCTGGACGCTGGTGCTGCGCCTGGGCGGAGCGCCGCTGGATCCGCACTCGCCGACGATCGGATCGCATGCCCTGCTGAAAGCGCCGAAGGGCTGGTGGGGCGATCCCTTCGTGGTGATGGCGCAGGAACGCAGGCTGCTGTTCGTGGAGGAAATGCTGGAGCCGCGGCTCAAGAAGGCGACCATAGCTTGCGTGGAACTGGGCGCGGGAGGCGCGCGCTCGCTCGGCGTCGCGCTGGACGAGCCCGGCCATCTGTCCTTCCCGCAAGTGTTCGCCTGGGAGGGGCAGTGGTACATGACGGTCGAGTCCGGCTACGACCGCCGCGTCAGCCTGTACCGCGCCAGCGACTTCCCCTTGCGATGGGAGCGGGTGCACGACCTTGTGGTCGGGCGCGTCTGTGTGGATCCGAGCCTGCACCATCATCAGGGCCACTGGTACCTGTTCGCCAACGTTGCAGAGAATCAGAACAACACCTGCGACGAGTTGTTCCTGTTCGTCGCCGACCGGCTGGAGGGGCCGTACACGCCGCATCCGGCCTCGCCCATCGTCTGCGATGTGCGCCGCGCCCGCATGGCCGGGCGGCTGTTCCAGCGCAACGGCAGCCTGATCCGGCCGGCTCAAGACTGCGGGCCCGGCTACGGCAATGCCGTCGTGTTCAACGAAGTGCTGGAACTGGGGCCCACGACCTATCGCGAGCGGCAACTGTCGCGGCTGGCCCCCTATCTGACGCGCAGCGTCGATGGCTGCCATACCTACAACGTGGCGGGCGGCGTCGAAGTCCTGGACGTGCTCGGACGTCCGCCGAACAGGACTGCCTACGTGGGCGTGCTCGATGAGCGGTCCGCGACGGACACGCGTGCTCGCGCGCCGGTCCCGGGTGCGGTGGATCCGGCGGCTTCGCCCGGTCCGCCTCCAGTCTGCGGCCCGGCCCATCCGGGCTCTCCTCCGAGGTGATGCGAAATGAGCGTCCATGACGATCGCGGTCGCTCGCGATGAATAGTTCGACGGAGAGCGCGACGGGCGCGGACGAAGGCCTGCGTGCCCCGCCGCGGGAGCGACCAGGCATCGTCACGCATTACCTGCGTTATTCGATCTCGAACGGTCTAGTGATGCTGGCGGGCTTCATCTCGTTCCCGATCCTGACCCGGTTTCTCGACAATACCCAGTTCGGCATCCTGAGGTACTACGACACCCTGATGCTGCTGGGCGTGGCGATCATCAAGCTCGGCACGCCGCACGCGATCGTGCGCTTTTATCCCTACGACGGGAGCGCGCGGCGGATGCAGGAGTTCGGCACCAACATGGTGCTGCTGCCGCTGATCCTGTCCGCAACGCTATGGTTACTTGGGTTGTGCGCGATCGCGCTCTGGTCCTGGCTGGGGCAGGGCGCGTTCTCGCCGCTGGTCTGGTGCGCCGTGCTGATGATGCCGATGCTGGCGGCGGTCAACATCGTGCAGATGGTGATACGCGCCAGCGAGCGTTCGGACATCGTCATGGCCATGCGCGTGATTGGGCGCATGCTCGAACTGGTGTTGGTTCTGGGCGCCGTGATCCTGGTGCAAAGAAGCGCGCTGGCGGTCTACGGCGGTAAGATCGTCGCCACCGTGCTGGTGCTGGCCTGGCTCGCGCATTGGATGTACCGCAACGTCAGTGTGGCGCGCGACGCGCTCGACTGGCAGGCCGTGCGCAGCGGTCTGATCTACGGCTTGCCGCTGATGGCACACGAGTTGGCGTTCAGCATCCTGGCCAATGTCGATCGCGTGCTGCTCAAGCAGATCACCGGCGATTTCGCCGCGGTCGGCATCTACGCCATCGGCTATTCGCTGGCGATGCAGTTGAACGTGTTCATAGACGCGACCCTGTCCGAGGCGTTCACACCGGTGGTCATGCGCGCCTACGAAACCGGCGGCAACGAGGCCGTGCGCGCGCTCAAGGAGAAGGTGCTGCTGCCGATGACCTACGCGGTAGTGGCGATCATCGCGTTTCTGCTGGTGTCGGGGCAGGACCTGCTGGTGGCGCTGAGCGGTCGAGACAAGGCCGCGTCGGGCATCGTGTTCATCGTGATCGGCATCACCGTGTCGCTGTACGCCGTGCTCGCCATCTCGAACTACGGCTTGCAGTTGAAGAAGAAGACCGTGCAGGTGCTGATCATCACCCTGGGCGCGGCGGCGTTGAACGTGGTCATGAACCTGATCCTGATTCCGCGCCTGGGCTACATGGGGGCGGTGTGGTCCACCGCGATCGCCTACGGCGCGCTGGCCTTCGCCCAGTTCGCGATCTGCCCGAAGGGATTGGCGCGCCTGCCGGACCTGCATGCGGTCGCGCTGTCGCTCGGCTGCCTGACCGTGCTGGTGGCGGTGGCGCGCGGCACCGACTTGTTCGGGCTGCATGCCATCTGGGCGCGACTGTCCGTGGCCGCCCTGCTGTTCGTGCTGCTGTATGCCATTCCGGTTCTGGCCTTGGATCGGAAGCTGCGTGGAATGACGATGGCCTTGATGTCGCGGTCGCGGTCGCGTTGACGTGGCGGCCTGGCTGCTATCCCCGCTCGCATGGCTGTTGCTGGCGGGGGCGGCGCTGCCCTGGGCCTGGTTGTGTCGCCAGCGTCTGCGCTGGCCCCTGGTCGCGAGCGTCGCGCTGGCGGCCGTCGCGCTCGCGGCGATGACGCCGCTGGCGGCCAATTTGCTCGGAAAGCCGCTGCAGCGAACGCTCGCCGAGCCGATCGCCTGCCGCGATGCGCCGCCGGCGATCGCCGTCGTGCTCGGCGGTGGCAGCGACGGGCGCCCGCGCAGCGATACCGACTTCGCGGTACTCAACCTGGCGTCCCGGCGACGCATGGACCGCGCGGTGGCCTGGTGGCGCGCGCGCGAAGGACGGCAACTGGTGCTGGTGGGCGGCGGGCGCGGAGGGGTGGCCGTGGCGGAGCTGATGGCGGCGTACGCGCGTATGCAGGGCGTGCCGGCGGCGGCCCTGCGCTTGGAAGCCCAATCCGACGACACCTGGAGCAACGCGCGCCACGCCGCGCGGATGTCGCCGCCGCTGCCTGCGCGTATCGTGCTGGTGACCTCGCTGATCCACATGCCGCGCGCGCGCGCGGCATTCGCCGGTGCCGGCTTCGAGGTGTGTCCGCTGGGCACGGACGCGCGCCGGCTGCCGTCGCGCCTGCCGTGGGCGCTGGTGCCGCGAACCAGCGCGCTCGCCAACACCGAGCTGGCCCTGCACGAGTGGGTGGGCTTGGCGTACTACCGCTGGCGCGATCATCGCGAGGCGCCCGCGTCTCGTTGAGGTCAGCACCCGCTTGGGCTGCGAGCGTCCCCGCGACGTTCTTGCCGTCTCGCAAAAAAAGAGCCCCGGAGGACGTCCGGGGCTCTTGCTTACGACGCTGCGTAGGCTTACTTGGCGACCGCGAAGGTCGTGGTCGCCGTCTTGCTCAGGCCGCCGGAGGTGGCCACCGCCGACAGCTTGTAGGTGCCGATCGAGCTGGGCCCCGTGCCGGAGGTGAAGGACACGCGCGCATAGCCGCTGGCGTCGGTGGTGGCGCTCAGCAGCACGTGGTTGACGCCGTTAGGCTTCAGCGCATCGAACGCGACGTTGGCACCCGAGACCGCCACGCCGTTCTTGAGGACACGGGCGGTGATGGACACGACTTCACCGGCTTTGTAGCTGGCCTTGCTCGTGCTCACGGTTTCGGTCAGGCCGACGACGGCCGCGGCCACGCTGTAGGTGATCGAGGCGTTGCCGGTGTGGGTGGCGCCGACGTTGCTGCTGACGCCCGCGCCGATGCCGTAGCTGCCGGCGCTGGCGGTGAGGTTAGACATCACGCTCAGGGTTGCCGCGCCGCTGGCGCCCGGAGCCAGCGTGATCGCGGTCGACGACAACTCGCCGGTCCAGCCGCTCGGAACGGTGCGGGCGATGGCGAACGACGTGTTGGCGCAGGCGCTGCTGTCGTTGTTCTTCAGGCTCAGCGTGTACTTGTTCTCCGTGCCGGCGGCGACGGCGGCGGTCGGACCGCTCAGGGTCACGGTCGGCGCTGCGCGGGTGCAGGTCGGAGTCGGCGGCTGCGGCGGCGGAGTGCCACCGGCCTGGACCTCGTAGGCGCCCACGTCGTTGGCGGCGCCCGAGGGACGCGGCTGCAGCAGGAAGTCGGTGGACACGCCGCTGACCATCGGGGCCTTGTCGGTCACCGGGCTGCCGGCGAGCGGTTCGGCATCGAAGGCGGCCAGGGTCATATTGGTCAGCTTCGGGTCCTGGGTGCAGGTGGTTCCGGTCTGGCAACTGCGCACCTTCCAGGCCATGTTGCCTGAGAAGGATTTGGCGGCGGGGGCGCTGCCGCCGCTGAACAGCGTCGCGGTGGCGGTGTTGGCGTAGTACGGGAAGCCGATCACCAGGTTGTTCTGGATGTTGACCTTGTCGCTGGACGCGCCTTCGCCGTAGGCGATCTGCGCATCGCCTTCGCCGGCGATGGTGTTGTGGCGCACGGTCGCGGTGTCGTTGCCGGTCAGGATCAGCAGCAGGGTGCTGCCGTAGGCGCGGCACAGGTCGCCCGAGGCCATGAAGTCCTTGCCGCGGAAGTAGGTGCAGTTGCCCACCAGGACCGAGTTCTCGATCAGCGAGTTGCCCTTGATCTTGACCTGGTTGCCGGCGTTGGCGACCGAGTAGATGCGGCGCAGGGTCACGGTGGTCGCGTCGGCGCCGTCCATGTAACGCAGGTCGAGGCCGTCGGAGGTGTTGTGATGGATGAAGGCGTCTTCGATCAGCCACTGGCCGCCGGTGTCGACGGTGCCGAAACCGTCGCCGTAACCGCCGGTGGTCTGCGCCCAGCAGGCCCAGGGTTCGCCGGTCGCGACGCGCTCGCCGCAGCCGTTCCAGCCGATCTCGATGTCGCGCAGGATCATCTGGCCCGAATTCGAACCGGTGCCGACGTTGCCGTCCCAGCCGGCGCTGCCGTTCTTGTTCATCTTGACGCGTTCGAGCGTCCAGTTGGACAGGCCGCCGGCGTTGAAGCCGCGCGCCGCCATGCCGTGCACGTTCACGTCGTGCATCCACACGTTGTTGGAAGCGGTGGCGTACACGCCCACGCGGGCCCAGGCCATCGCGCTGGTGCAGGCGGCCGCGGCGTTGGAGTGGTTGTAGACGCAGTCGCTGTTGTCGGTGATTTCGAGATTGCCGACTTCGACGTTGGAGCTGCCGTCGAGGTTGAGCACGCGATGGGTGCCGGCGACGCCGACCAGCTTGGTGCCGGGCTTGCCGAGGATGCGCGTGCGCGTGGACGCGTTCGGGCCGCTCGGGATCTTCTGCATGTAGCCGCCGCTGCCGATCTGGAAGGTGCCGGCGCCGATCAGCAGGGTGTCGCCACCTGCGATGCGCGCGCTACCGGAGGAGGGCATGGCGATGTTGGGGTTCTTCCAGGCGCAGGCCTGGCCGGTTCCGCTGCCGGGATAAGCCGCGTCGGCGCGGCCGGTGCACTGGGCGGCATCGCCACCATCGGTGCGGACGTAGAAGGTTGCGGCTTGGGCGGTGCCGAAAGCGGCGAGGCCAAGGGACGGAAGCAGGAGCGAAGAAAGTAGGGCTCTGGGCAGCTTGCGGCTGCGAAGGGTCGATAGGGACATTTAGACTTGCTACTCCGTAGGGTTCGGGATGGCGATGTGGTGGCACCTCCTTTGTGGCCGGGGGCGGACTCTAGGGATGGGGGAGGACATGTTTTGTGCTGTCCGTCACAGTTCACATGATCGTCACGCGTCACAAGTCGACCAAGAGTGTCTTTTGTGACGCAGAACCTGACGCAGCTGGTCATATTCAGCTGGGGTTCGGGGATATAAATGCTGAACAGGGTGTTTGAGGCCCAATCCGCGGCCACTCACGGCTGTGTCCGGCTGGCGCGGACTTAAGCGCGTGATGGCGGGGTTGCCGAGATGCCGGTACCGATAGACCCGGAATAGAGCGTGCCAAGGTCCCGACGCGTCTTCACCCCGCAGCGACTAATCTGACTGCGTTGAAAGCGGTTGCGTCGCATTTTTCGGTGAGACAGCAGACTGAATGCGACGTCTCGACGAACGTTCGTGCTCTAAGCGAGGACCCATGCGGGCGCGTGGGACGGCTCGAATGACGCGGCGCCGATGCGGGCGCGGCCGAGGTCGGCGAGGGCGGTCTTGGGCGGCGGAAAGGGGTGGCGCTTAGCCGAGCTTGCCGTCGTAATCGGTCCGATTGACGTAGCCGGCCGAGCCTTCCCGGGAAATGATCCGGCCAGGTACGCCGACCACGACCGAGTCGTCGGGGATATCCATCGTGACCACGCAGTTGGCGCCGATCGCCACGTTGTTGCCGATGCGCACGCTGCCGGCGATCACCGCGCCGGGACCGATGTAGATGTTGTCGCCCAGGACCGGATAGCCGCGATGGCGGCCGCGGTTCGCGCGTCCGATGGTCACGCCTTGGGAGATGTTGCAATTGCGGCCGATCGTGGCCTTCTGGCTCACGACGATGCCGCCGAAGTGACCGATGTAGAAGCCGCTGCCGATGGCGGTGCCCGATGGGATGGAAATTCCCAGCTTGTAGACCAGGTGCCCGAGCACGAGGCGCGCGAACGGATACAGCGTGTACCTGAGCCAGGGATGGCCCTTCGCGTACGCGCAGGTGCGCATCCAGAAATTGTATCGGTACGACTCGCCGTGGAAGACGTAGCGCAGCAACGCGCTCGGCTTGGCGTGGCCGGTGATCCGGTACAGATCGGACAGCACCAGGAATCGGTACTGCGCGTAGCTGATGCGCGCTGCCGGCTGCGCGCGTTGCGGGGGCGCGTCGTCCGTCCCCGTCGCCTGCTTGGATGGGGGCGCGCTGTCGCTCATCGCTCGTTCGCCTTGAGCTGCGAAACCACGGCCTTGAACTTGCCGTTCGCCGATCGCGGTATCGATTCGACGGGTTCGACGATCACGCTGACGTCCCCCAGGCGCTGGCGCACGCGCCGCCCTATGTCGTCGGCGTCGGCTTGGTCGAAGCCTGCGGCCGGGACGACCTTCACGCGGATGCGGTCCAGCGCTTCCTGGATGACCTGTCCTTCGACGACGTGGTCCTGGCCGACGAAGATGCCGTGGAAGCGGACCAGCTGGCGCCCGTCCGGGCCGACCACCACGTCCTCTATCCGTCCCAGCACTTCCCTCAGCACCGGCATCTGGCGTCCGCAGGCGCAGGGGTCCGGGTCCCAGGCCGCGAC
Organism: Lysobacter sp. Root983; assembly: GCF_001429345.1. Lineage (NCBI taxonomy): Bacteria > Pseudomonadati > Pseudomonadota > Gammaproteobacteria > Lysobacterales > Lysobacteraceae > Lysobacter > Lysobacter sp. Root983. The sequence continues at coordinate 1,014,009 of NZ_LMJO01000001.1, read as the reverse complement.
ATCGCCGACGCGATAGCGGATGAAGGGCTGGTAGCGGCGCACGAAGCCGGTGGCCACGACTTCTCCGGCCTCGCCCGGATCGCAGGCGCTGCCGTCGGTGCGCAGGATCTCGAGCACGCCCGCATCCGGGCTCAGGTGCAGGCGCTGGTGCGCGCATTCGCTGGCGAACACGGCGTTCTCGACGGTGCCGTACTCCTCGAACACCCGGCATCGGTAGGCCCGCTCCATGACCGCGCGCATGTCCGGCGTGAGCTTTTCGCTGGTCGTAATCACGGCTTTCAACGCGGGGACGCTGAGCTTTCGGTCCAGGATGTGGCGCGCGAGCAGGTAGTAGGACACGGCGTAGCCGGTGAGCCACTGGGTCTTGTGGCGCCACAGCGCCGCCACGTATTGGTCGGCATTCGCGCGGTTCAAATGGAAGGCCGAGAAGTAAATCTGGTTCTCCACCCGGTTGTAGCGATGGAAAGGTCCCTCGCTGTTCGCGTCGGGCACCACGATGCGTCCGGAGAAGGTCGCGCGGCCCTCGTTGAAGGACGCGCCGGCCCAGTTCGCGGATCGCGCCTCGCGCAGCGCCCTGGCGTCGCGTGCTTCCCTGGCCGTCCACAGCGTCTGCACCGGCGTGCCCGTCGAGCCGCTGGTGAGAAAGCGGTAGCGCAGCAGCGGGCGAGTATCGTCGCGGGCGAAGTCCTGCGGATCGCGGCGGATCGGATCCTTGGCCAGCAGCGGCAGCTCCGCCAGGCGGCCCGCGCGCGCCGCCGCCTTTTCCTGCTCGCTCCAGGTCCGTCGGTAGTAGGGAATGTGGTCGGCGGCATGGCCCAGCAGGGTCTTCAGTTGCTCCGCCTGGTAGGCGGCGAACCTGTCCAGCGGCCAGGCGTCGCGATCGCGGTATCCGCGCAGCAATTCGGCGTAGCCGGGGCCCGCGCGCAACCAATGGCGATACAGGCCGAACGCCGATGCGGCGATGTCCTGGCCGCGTGCCGGGAGACGAGCGTAGATCTTGTCGGTCAGGCCCATGCTGGATTCCGTCGCGCTAATGGGTCGGCGCCTGGGCGCAGGTCACCGCGCCGGCCTGGCCGCGCGCGGGGCTGCCGGCCAGCGGCACGGCATCGAAGGCGCTCAGGCTCATATTGGTGAGGCGGGGGTTGAGGTCGCAGATCGTGTCGCCGGGGCAATCGCGCAGGTGCCAGCCGAGGTTGCCGGTGTAGCGGGTGATGGACCAGCTCCTGCCGCCGCTGAACCCGCTCAATTGGTCGGGCTGCAGGTAGTAGGGCGCTCCGATCGCCAGATTGTTCGTGATCGCGATGCGGTCCGTCGGATTGCCCTCGCTGCGGCCGATCTGCACCGCGCCTTCGCCGATCAGGGTGTTGTGGCGCACGACGACGGTGTCGTGACCGGTCGTCACCAGTTGCAGGGTGCTGCCATCGGCGCGGCACAGGTCCTGCTCGGTCATGAAGAACTTGTGCTTGAAGTAGCTGCAATGGCCGACCAGCACCGAGTTCTCGATCAGGGCGTTGCCCTTCACCTTGACCTGATTGCCCGCATTGGCCATGGCATGGATGCGACGCAGGGTCACCCGCGTCGCGTCGGCGCCGTCCATGTAGCGCAGATCGAGTCCGTCGGAGGTGTTGTGGTGGACGTAGGCGTCTTCGATCAGCCATTGCCCGCCGGTGTCGGTGGTGCCCAGGCCGTCGCCGTAGCCGCCGCCCCGCTGCGCCCAGCAGGCCCAGGGCGCGCCGCTGGCCATGCGTTCGCCGCAGCCGTTCCAGGCGATCTCGACGTCGCGCAGGACGATCCTGCCGGCGTTGGAGCCGCCCTCGCCGATGTTGCCGTCCCAGCCCGCGCTGCCGTTGCGGTTGAGCTTGACGCGTTCGAGCGTCCAGTCGCGCAGGCCGCCGGCATTGATGCCGCGCGCCGCCAGTCCGTGGATATCGAGGTCGTGCAGCCAGACGTTGTGAGAGGCGCGCGCGTACAGCCCGACGCGCGCCCAGGGCATGGCGTCGGTGCAGGCTGCGGCGGGGGCGGAGTGGCGATACACGCAATCGCTGCCGTCGGTGATTTCGAGGTGGCCGACTTCCAGATTGGAACTGGCGTCCAGGTTGAGCACGCGATGCGTGCCCGCGACGCCGACCAGTGTCGGCGTCGCGCCGGACCGGCCCAGCACACGTGTCGGCTGGGCGCGGCTGGGCCCGCTGGGGATGGGCTGCATAGGTCCGCCGTCGCCGATCCGGTAGCTGCCGGCGCCGATCAGCAGGGTGTCGCCGCCGGCGATGCGCGCGGGGCCGGAGGCCGGCAGGGCGATGGCCGGATTGTTCCAGGCGCAGTCGGCGTTGGCGGCGCCGGAATAGGCGGCATCGGCGCGACCGTTGCACTGGGCCGCATCGCCGCCATCGGTGCGGACGTAGTAGGTCGTTCCGCCCGCCGACGTCGTCGCGATCGGGATATCGGAACCGTCGCGGCGGCCCGAGGGACACAGTTCCGATACGGGTTCGGTTTCGTCCGCGCATGCGGTCAGGGAGGCGAGCGCAAACGCCGCCAATGCCAGTCGCGGCGTTCGCCGATGCGTGCGGGTGCGGCAGAGTTGGCGGCGGCAGATGCTGATGCTGTTCCCCTGGTCCGCGTCCGAACTTCAACGGAACGAACGCCGGGACCTCGCCGTTGCAGCCAGTCGCGGCAGCGCCCGCGCCGCGAGCGGGAAGCGTTGGCCGGCGGGAATGGGCGCCGGCTCGGGCCCGCCAGTGGCCGCGGGGATCTGGCCGGCCTGCGCCTTCATGATTCCGTAGCGTTCCATCAGGCCGCACAGGATCCAGAAGTTGGCCATGACGACGCTGTCGAAGAAGGGGCTACCGTACAGGTTGCCCAGCGCCATCGAGATCACCGCGAACGTGAATCCCAGCTCCAGCGTGCGTGGTTGCGACGGCGCCACGGCCGCGGCGGAACGGCGCAACGAAGCCGCCAGCCGCCATAGCCGCCAGAACACCCACAGCAGCGCCAACAGGCCGAGCGGACCGCACTCGGCCAGCGTCAGCAGAAAACCGTTGTGCGCATCCTTGCCGGCGTAGTTGGTGTAGTCGCCGATATGCTCGCTGAAGCGCCCCAGGCCCACACCGGCGGGATGGTCGCGCAACATGTCGATGGTGCCGTTCCAGATCGAGAAGCGGCTGGTGGTGCTGACATCGAGCGTCACCGAGCCGGTGCCGGAGACCTGCTGGGTTTGCTGGACGCGGTCGACGACGCTCCTGGGCAGCAAGGTCGCCGAGGTCGCCACGATCAGCAGGCCGGCGAGCATCGCGGCGGGGATGCTGCGCGATACCAGCAGGATCATGATCGAGAACAGGCCGATCAGGTAGGACTGGCGCGAATACGTCAGCAAGATCGCCATGGCCAGGATGGCGGCGCCCGCGAACGCCGCCCAGCGCACCCACCGGCGCTGCCGATACTGCAGGACCGGCGCGAACAGCATCGGCAGAAACATGGCGAAGAACACGCCGGCGCGGTTGGCCATCTTGATCTGGCCGAAGGGGCCGGTGGCGCGCTGGGTTTCGGAAAACTCGCCCAGGTTGAACGACAGCCCCTGCAGCACCGCTTCCAGTCCCGCGCCCACCGCGACCAGCAGCACCAGCAGGATCAACTGCCGGGTCTGTCGCATGTCCAGGCCGCACTTGCGGTAGGCGAGGTACAGCAAGGGGTACAGGACGGCGACCTTGGCTTCGCGCAGGTCCTTTTCCGCATTGGCCAGGTCGTGCCAGTGGGCGGCGATGAAACCGATCAGCATGGCCAGGAACAGGGCCAGCAAGGGCGGAACCAGATAGGCCGGACGCATCAGATAGGCCGGCTCGCGCCCGCCCATCAGCATCGCGATCACCAGCAGGGCGACCGACGTGCCGACGCTGACATCCGGCGGCAGGTGCGCCGTGTTCGGCAGCAGCACGATGGGAATGGCATAGAGCAGGCGCATCGGCTCAACCCGTCCCGCCGACGCTGTCGGCCCCGGCTGCCGCGCATGCGGATTCGGTATTCATTTCGCCTCTCCGCGCGCGGGACGCGTTGGCGCGCCGCTGGCTTTGACATCCTGCGGTGGCAGGCAGCGTTCGTAAACGGCCGAGGTCGCGGCGCCCAGCGCTTGCTGGCTGTGGTGCTCGATCACGTGTCGCAAGGCCGCCTGCGCGAGCCGTGAGCGCAGCAGCGGGTCGGCCATGCGCGACATCGCGGCGGCCAAGGCGTCGGCGTCGTCGGGACGGAACAGCAGGCCGTTGCGCTGGTCGTCGATCAGTTCGAGGTTGCCGCCCACGGCGGAGGCGATCACCGCGCAGCCGGCGGCCATGCTCTCCAGCAGCGCGTTCGAGAGGCCTTCGAAGTGGGAAGGCAGCACCAGGAAATCGGCGGCCTGCATCAGTTCCGTCGCATCCGAGCGCTCGCCCAGGAAGCCCAGATCCGCCGCCACGCCCTGGTCCGTCGCGAGCCGTTCGATGACGGTTCGCAGCGGCCCGTCGCCGGCCAGCGCGATCCAGGGGCGCGCGCCGGGCGGCATCGTCGCCAGCGCGCGGATCAGGCAGGGCAGGTTTTTGACCGATACCAACCGGCCGACGAACAAGCCGAACGCGCGCCCGTCCGGTACCCCTAGCGCGCGTCGGATCCGACTGCGCTCCTCGTCGCAGAGGCCTGCCGGCACGCCGACGCCATTGGCGACGGTCACGAATTTCGCCGCGGGCGCGCGGGTGCGCTGGGCGGTGGCGCGCGCGCCCGCGTTCGAGTTGGCGATGACGGCGGCGCTGCGGCCCAGGACGTAGCGCTTGAGCCACCAGAACCAGGCCGGCCGGTCGAGCGCGAAACTGCGCTCGGAGGCGACCAGCGCCGGCCGGCGCCGCGACAGCGCACGGGCCAGGACCGTCGCCCATTCGGCGGTCAGGGAAAAAGCGTGCACGATGGCGTAGTCGCGCTCGCGCAGCAGGCGCGCGTAAGCCAGCAGGAACGCCGGGTCGATCCGGCGACGCTTGGGCAGGTAGTGCACCGGCACGCCGTCGCGACGGATCGCGTCGGCCAGGAAGGAATCACAGCGGAAGAAGGCCAGCTCAGGCGCCCATCGGCGCCGGTCCAGGCCCATCAGCAGATGCTGAACCTGGCGCTGGCTGCCGCCCACTTCCATGCCGTCGATCACCACCAGGAGCCGTTCACGCCGCATGGTTGACGGCCCTCGTCATCAGATCATGCAGCTTGAGCGCTTCTTTGCGGGCATCGAATTCCAACTCGATACGCTGACGTGCGGCGATCGCCAGTCGTTTGCGCAGCGGCGCGTCGTCCAGCAAGCGCTGCAGCGCCTGCGCCAGCGAAACGGCGTTGCGCTCGGCCGCCAGCAGCCCATGCACTTCGTTGCCGATCAGCTCCGGCACGCCGGATACCGGGCAGCTGACGACCGGACAGCCCGCGGCCATCGCTTCCATCAGAGCCACCGGAATGCCGTCGCGGCTGCCGTTGGCGGCGATCTGGCAGGGCAGGGCGAATACCGTGGACTGTTCCAATGCCGCGCGCACATATTCCTGCGGCTGCGCTCCGGCCAACTCCACATACCGCCGCAGCTCGTGGCGATCGATCAGGCGCCGCAGTTCCTGACGCGCCGGACCTTCGCCGACCAGGGTGCACAGGAACGGCGTGCCTGCGTCGCGCAGGATCGCCAGGGCCTCGATCAGCGTGTGGAAGCCCTTCTCCGGAGACAGGCGGCCGACGCCCAGGATTCTGTTGCCGGACGGCTCGCGGGTCCTCGCGGAGATCTGCCGCAGATCGACGCCGCAATGCACGACCTTCAGTTTGCGCGGCGCCAGCGCGGAGATGTTGCGATCGAGCCAGCCGACGTTGTGGCGCGAAATCGTGACCGCGAGCGCTGCATCGGCGATCTTGCGCGGAAGCAGATGATGGTTCCTGAAGACGTCGTGCGCATGGCAGGTGAAGCCGAATGGACGCCGCATGGCGCGCGCCAGCGCCCAGGCCGCGGTGGTCGGATAGGTGGACCAATGGGCGTGGATGAATTGCGGGTCGAAGGCCTGCAGCCACGGAATCTGGCTCAGGCTCCTGACCAGGGTCGCCAGCGATTTGGCCAGGACCGCGGGCGTGCGCCAGGTGTCCGCGACCACGGTGGCGACGGCGCCGCCGATACGCACGGGGTGCGTGAACAGCGCGCGCAGGCTGTTCCACAGGGTCGGCAGCGGACCGAGCGGCTGGCGCACGCGATCCAGCAAGGTCGCGGCGTCGGCCTGAACCATGGTTTCGCCGGAACGTTTCAGGGAAAGGATGCGTACGTCGACCCCAACCTCGATCAGGGTGGCGATTTCGCGAACGATGAAGGTCTCCGACCAGCTCGGAAACTGCGAGACCACATACACGACCCGTTGCAATGGCTGTTGCGTGGTCGCCGCAAGCTCCGCATAGGCTGCGTCGCGCGCGATCGCCGCCGTGGCGTCTTCGGAGCTGGCATAGACATGGCTTGCCTGCGACTGCATGGTCGATTTACCTGGCTCCGGTTCATGAAAAACAACGTCGCGTGGCGCCGTCGACGGCCAGTAGCGGGGCGACGGCCGAGGGGCGCGACGCGTGCGCTCAGCGTTGCGGCGTCCAGGTCACGATGCGTTCGCCGCGCAGGAACCGGAACAGGCTGACGGCGGAGGCCAGGTTGGTCAGCAGGAAGTAGTAGGGTTTGGCGAGCAGGCGCGATTTGCCGGGCAGGCGCGGCGACGCGAATCCGAGCAGGCCCGCCGACAGCAACGCGAGCTGCAAGGCCAACAGCCATGCGTAGCGTCCCTGCAGCGCGAGCGCCGCGTTGGCGAGCAGGGCGAGCATCCAGAACACCGGCGACAGGTACCGGAGCAGCTTGTGCGACCACAGCTGCCAGGCAAACGCGCCGAACCTGAACGGGTTGAGAAAGCGCTTCTGGCTCGCCAAGGCCGAGAGGCTGCGCATGCCGACGCGCACGCGCATGGTCAGCTCGCGATCGGGGTGGTCCAGGGCGGTTTCGTAGCACATCGCGTCGGGTTCGAGCACGGTGCGCAAGCCTTGCTCGCGCACCAGCATCGCGACCACGAAGTCGCTGATCAGCTCCGGGGCGATGTCGCGATAGGCGCTGTGGCGGACCGCATACAGGCAACCGGAGACGCCGATCAGCGAACCGATGTCGCTCTCGGCCATGCGCAGCATGATTTCGTAGTTCCAGTAGGAGGTGCCGCCGCGACCGGTGGCATCGTCGCCTTGCGCGACATAGCTGAGGCGGCCGGCGACGCAGCCCACCGCGGGGTCATGGAAGTTGCGCGTCATCGCGCGCAGGGCGTCCGTTGCGATCCGGGTGGTGGCGTCGGTGAACAGCAGGATATCGCCGGAAGCGGCGGCCGCCGCCGCGTTCTGGCAGGCCGTCTTGCCCTGGCGCCCCTCCACGCGCAGCAGGCGGACCCCGGCGATGCCGAGGCCGCGCACGATGTCGTCGGTGCCGTCGCTGGAGGCATCCGAGGCCACGATGACGTCGATCCGCCCTTGCGGGTAATCCAGGGCCAGCACGTTGCGGACCTTGAGCGCGATGTCCTTCTCTTCGTTGTAGGCCGTGATGATCACGGTGACGGACGGGGTAATGGGCTGCTTGCGCGTCGCGCGCGGCCGGACGCGCGCGATCGCGATCGCCAGGACCGGGTAGCCCGCGTAGACGTAGGCCAGCAACCCGACCGAAGCCCAGAACAGAAGCTCGAGCATGCTCCGAAGCCCTCCGTCAGCGCTGCCACCACAGCGTCAGGAACACGGCGTTCTCCGTGTACTCCTGATCGGCGACGTTGGATTTGCGCTGGTTCCGGACCGCCTCGGCGCGCCAACCCCAGTGCCGCGTCAGCTGATAGTTGACGCCCAGGCTGTACACGCGATCGCGATCTTCCTCGTTGCGGCTCAGGAACTCGCGGTTGCGCACCGAGCCGGTGAAGAACAGGCTGACCAAGGGGCGCAGCCGGTAGTCGACTTCGAAGAACGCGCCGCGCTCGCGGCGATCGGCATCGCCGCGGTCGATGTAGCGCAGTTCCCGGTACAGCGGGCGCACGCGCAAGCCGACGCGTTCGCCCCGATGGCGGTAGTCGAGCTCGACGTCGCGCTGCCGGTACACGCCGGACGACACCAGCGAGGAGGACGAATCCACCAGATCCGGCACCAGGCTTTCGTCGGGGTCGCGCAGCCGCACCACCAGGTCCTGGACCTGGTCGGCGAACTGATGACGGGCGCGTAGACGGAAGCGGTTGCGCGAGTCGGGTTGCCACTGCACCGTCGCCCGCGCGATCGTCGTGGTGGGGTCGTCGCCGCTGTCGCGATTGAGGCGCGAATGGCCCAGATCCAGCTCGTACTCGACCTTGCGCAGCCTGCCCTCATAGCGGACGAAAGCGTCGGTGCGCGTGTAGTCGACGGCGGTCGGGGCATCGTCGAATCTCGCTTTCATGGAGGTCAGGTTGAGCGAGCCCTTCGATGTGGGGCTCAGGTCTCGTTGCAGGGAGGCGGCCGCGCTATAGCGCTCGCCGTCGAAATCGGGCGCCACTTCGGCATGCGTGCTGACCCCTCGCAGGTCCAACTGGAAGCGGGTCGCATCGCCCATCCGGGCGAAGAAGCTGGGCCCGCCGAGCAGGATGTTCACCCGCTGCAGGTTGCCCGGATAGCGTCCGCCGCGGAAATTGATCGGCTCCTCGCTCAGGTAGTCCTCGACCACCAGGTTCATCCGCTGCGGCAGCAGCGACCAGTTGAGCTGACCGGCGAATTCGCTGCGGCTCTCGTCGTCGAACTGGTTGCCGAAGTAGCGGCGGCGCTCGAACTCGCCGCGCGCCTGCAGCTCGACCGTGGCGCCTTCCTCCTTGAGGTCGAACTTGATGCGCGGGACCAGGACCGTGTCCTCGGCCTGGTTGTCCTCGCTTTGGTTGATGTTGTCGCTGTGCAGCGCTTCGACTTCTATACGGTAGTTGAGCCGCGCGGCGTGCGCGCTGCCGGCCAACGCCGCTGCCGCCAATATCGCCAGATGCAGCCGGGTCCGTCGCGCGCGCGTCCGCGGCCGGGCGAGGCACGCAGCGCGGTGGTCAGGCGCTCTCATTGAAGATCACGCCGGCGAACTTGGCCGGGTCGAAGTTGGCGGCGGCCGCGGCGATCTCGGCGGCGGTGTTGCGGCCGTATCCCGCGACCAGCACTACCACGTCGGCCAGTTCCGACAGGATGCGCGCATCGGGCGCTCCCAGCGTCGGCGGGCTGTCCAGGACGATGTAGCGATCGGAGTAGCTGCTGCGCAGCGAATCCAGCAACAGGCGCATGCGGAACGAGGAGAAGTATTCGGTCTCCATTTCGCTATGGGCCGAGCGCCCCGCCGGAATCAGCTTCAGGCGCGGGATGACGGTGCTGTAGATCATGTCGTCCACGTCGGCGTCCAGGTCCTCCAGATACTTGATGAGGCTGCCGCGGTTGTCGTTGATCTTCATCACGGCGTGCTGGACCGGATGCAGCAGGTTGCAGTCGACCAGCAGAGCGCTGCGCTCCTGGTCGAGAGTGATGGTGAGCGCGAGGTTGCGGGCCACGAAGCTACCGCCGCAGGCCGGGCCGACCGGCGCGACCAGGGTGATGAAGTTGTCCGTCGCCGTCGCCAGCAGGCGCGTGCGCAGCTCGCGGAAGGCGTTGACCAGTTGCCGGTTGGCGCCGTCGGCGAAGGGGATGATCGAGCGCTCGACCAACTGCTCGGGCGTCAGCGCCGTGCCGCCGTCGCGGCGCACGACACTTCTTTTTCCAGGTCCGATGTCGGTCATATGGGCCGATGCGTCCACCGCGTGGCGATTGAAGTCGTTCATAGGACATCCGTCATTTTCAGGACGAACACGACACCGTAGATCAGGGGCACGAGCGCGAACAGGATCGATCCGATCTTCATCCGTTTGGCGTGCTGTGCGGTCTGGTCGTAAGTCAGGTGCAGCGGAATGACCCCGAGCACCGGCAGGCCCGCATCGCGTTCGATCTGCAGCGGCGTGCGTACGCGCGGGTCGTGCTTGACCAGCATCGACAGCATCACCAGCGGGATCACGATCGCCAGCAGCAGGCCGGCCACGGCGAAATGCATCAGGCGCAAGCCAGTGGACTGCAGCGGAATCGAGGCGGGTTCGAGGATCTGGAAACCCAGGCTGCGGCCGTCGGCGTCCAGGCTCATGGAAACGCGCGCGTTCTCGCGTCGCTTGAGCAGGTCGTCGAACATTTCCTTATTGATGTCGTGCACACGGGTCAGGGCGGTGACGGTGCCTTCGTCGCCGATGATCCTGCGGCTGCGTTCCAGCTCCTCGCGCAACAGCGCTTGCGCGGTGGCCAGCCGCGAGGCCGAGGCCGCGCCCTGTCGACGGACTTCCGCCAGCTGGGCGCGCAGCTGCTGATAGACCGGGTTCATCGAGCCGGTATCGCCGGGCAGCACCGCGGCGCCGCCGGAGTTCGCCGAGGGGTTGCTCTGCAGCTCGCGGATCTGGTTGCGGACCCGCACCACGTCCGGGTGCTGGGCGGTATAGCTCAGCATCAGACGGTCCTGCTCCGCCTGCAGGGTGGCGAGCTGGACGTTGGTCCGGGTGGAGCGGGAGATGGTGTTGAGCTGGCTTTCGCGCGAGAGCTGGCCTATCACTTGGCGCTCCTGCGCACCGACGTCGGCCAGGTCCATGGCGGCGTTGTCGGCGGCGCGGCGCAACTCGGCGATGCGTGCGGAAACGTCGGTGTCGACGCCAGGCATCGCGTCCGGGTTCGCGCTGCGGTACTCGCGCAGTTTGCGGTCGGCCTCGGAGAACGCGCGCTGGTAGTTGTCCACTTGCGCGTCGATGAACTGATACGCGGAGCGGCTCGCGCGCGCCCGAGAGTCCAGCACCTGTTCGATCAGCGCCTCCGAGAATCGCTTGGTCACGGCATAGGCGCGCTTGGGATCGGAGTCCGAATAGGTGATCTTCACCAGGCTGAGCTTGGGATCCGTCGAGCGCGTCTGGGCGCGGTCGGTGACCGCGATGTCGGTGCTGTTGATGATGGAGTTGATCAGCTCCTGCTTACGCAAGGGGCTGGGATTCGACTCCAGCCAGCCGCCTGCCTTGAGCACGTCCGCCATGACCCGGCTGCCGAACAGCACCTCGCGCGAGATCACGGCGCGGGCGACCTCGTTGGGGGCGGTGGTGCGCCCCTGCATCAGCGGCGCGATCGGCGTGTTGTCCTGGACCAGCACCATCGCCGACGACTTGTACGTGGACGGATTGACCAGGCCCCAGGCCAGGAACAGCAGCGCTATGGCGGCGAAGATGGTGGCCAGCGGCAGCAGGTAGCGCCGGAATTCCCTGCGCGCGACCGACAGCATGGTCAGCGTCGGCAGGCGTTCCGACGAGGAGCCCGGCAACAGCGGTTGCCCGTACGGATTGTTCACAGAACGCGCTCCGGTACCGTGATCACGTCGCCGGGGGCGACCTTATAGTTGGTGCTCAGATCGCCGGCGTTGAGGATGTGGTCGAGCTGCACCCCATAGGCCTGCGCGCCGTCGCCGCTCTTGCGGTGCAGGCTGGAGCGGTCGGCCGCGGCGAACTCGGTGACGCCGCCGGCGGCGAGGACCGCGTCCAGCACGGTCATGCCCTGGCGAAAGGGAATCGAAATCGGCGTGCGCACCGCGCCGGTGACCCGAACCCGCGACAGATACTCGTGGCTGCGCAGTTCGGTGATGATTACCGTCACCTGAGGCTCGATCACATAGGTCGCGAGCTTGCCTTGCAGCTCCTTGGCCACGGCGTCCGGCGTTCGGCCGCCGGCCATGACATCGCCGACCAGCGGAACCGAGATCATGCCGTCGGGGCGGACCGGCGTCACGATGCTCAGCTCGGGATTGCGCCACACCGAAACCTGGACGCGATCGTCGACGCCGATCTGGTATTCGTCCGCGACCGGGGCGGCGGCCGGCGGGGCGCCCGACGCGAGGTCGCCGGAACTGACGCAACCGGCAAGCATTAGGGGCAGACACAAGGCCCAAAGGGCGGCTGCAACGCGCATGGCGATTCTCCGATTGACCCCTCTTGAACAACGCCGAGCACTGATGCGCCCGGCCAGATCCAGCGGTATCGGAAGCCCGTTCCTTCAAGCCCCGTAGTAGTCGCGGTACCAGTCGACGAAGCGCGCAACCCCGACTTCCACCGGGGTCGACGGCGAGTAGCCGACGTCCCGGCGCAGCGCCGTCACGTCGGCGCAGGTGTCGGGCACGTCGCCCGGCTGCAGGGGCAGCAGGCGGCGTTCTGACGTTCGTCCCAGGCAGCCCTCGAGCACCTCGATGTAGCGCAGCAGTTCGACGGGCTGGTGGTTGCCGATGTTGTAAAGCCGGTAGGGCGCGCCGGACGTGGCGGGCGTGGGCGCCGCCGCGGCGTAGTCCGGATCGGCGGTTGGAATGCGGTCCAGCGTGCGGACGATGCCCTCGACGATGTCGTCGATGTAGGTGAAGTCGCGGCTGTGGCGACCGTGATTGAACAACTCGATGGGTTCGCCGGCGAGAATCTTGCGGGTGAAGACGAACAGCGCCATGTCCGGCCGGCCCCAGGGGCCGTAGACCGTGAAGAAGCGCAGCCCCGTCGTCGGCAGCCCGAACAGGTGGCTGTAGGTATGCGCCATCAACTCGTTGGCCTTCTTGGTCGCGGCGTACATGCTGACCGGATGGTCGACGTTGTCCTCGACCGAAAACGGAAGCTTGCGATTGGCGCCGTACACCGAACTGGACGAGGCGTATACGAGGTGCTCGATGGCGCGGTGGCGGCAGGCTTCCAGGATGTTCAGGAACCCGATCACATTGCTATCGACGTAGGCGCGCGGGTTCTCCAGCGAGTAGCGCACGCCGGCCTGCGCGGCCAGATTCACGACCCGCTGCGGCCCGAACGAGGCGAAGGCGTCGTCCACGGCCGCGCGGTCCTCGAGCGAACCGAGTACGAAGCGGAAGTTGCGCTGCGGCAGCAGGCGCGCCAGGCGCGCCTGTTTCAGGCTAGGGTCGTAATAGGCGTTGAGGTCGTCGAAGCCGAGCACTTCGTCGCCGCGCGCGAGCAGCACCTCGCTCAGCTTCGCGCCGATGAAGCCCGCCGCGCCGGTGACCAGTACGCGCATGGCGCTCACAGGCAGCCGTCGATGCTGGCGCGCGGCAAGGCGCGCTTGACGTCGAAGAGCACGGCCCCGGGCACGCCCAGGCCGCGGATCCGCTCCGCGCCCATGGCGACGAACTCGGCATGCGCCACCGCCAGCACGACGGCGTCGTAGCGGCCGGGTTCGGGCTCGGCGACGAGCGTCACGCCGTACTCTTCGTGCGCGTGCCCGGCGTCGACCCAGGGGTCGTGCACGTCGACCCGGGCGTTGTAGCAGTGGAGTTCGCGAATGATGTCGACCACCTTGGTGTTGCGCAGGTCCGGGCAGTTCTCCTTGAACGCCAGTCCCAGCACCAGCACCCGCGCCTGGGTCATGTCCTGGTTGCGCTGACGCATCAGCTTCACCACCCGGCGCGCGACATGGCTGCCCATGCCGTCGTTGATGCGGCGCCCGGCCAGGATCATGTCCGGGTGGTAGCCGATCTGCTGGGCCTTGTGGGTGAGGTAGTAGGGATCCACGCCGATGCAATGGCCGCCGACCAGGCCCGGACGGAACGGCAGGAAATTCCACTTGGTGCCGGCGGCTTCGAGCACCTCGTGGGTGTCGATGTCGAGGCGATGGAAGATCAGGGCCAGTTCGTTGATCAGGGCGATGTTGACGTCGCGCTGGATGTTCTCGATGACCTTGGCCGCCTCGGCCACGCGGATGCTGGAAGCCTTGTGGGTGCCGGCCTTGATGATCCGCCCGTACAGTGCGTCGACCAGATCGGCGGCCTCCGGGGTCGAGCCGGAGGTGACCTTCATGATGGCTTCCAGGCGGTGGTTGGGGTCGCCCGGGTTGATGCGCTCGGGGCTGTAGCCCGCATGGAAGTCCTGGTTGAACGTCAGGCCCGATTCGCGTTCGACGATCGGCACGCAGATCTCCTGGGTCGCGCCGGGATACACCGTCGACTCGTAGATCACGATGCCGCCGCGCCCGATCGCCCGGCCCACCGTGCGGCTGGCCGACTCGAGCGGGCGCAGGTCGGGACGCTTGTACTCGTCGATGGGGGTCGGCACGGTCACGATGAACACGTTGCAGCCGGCCAGCGACGACGGATCGCTGCTGAACTCCAGCTGCGCCGCCTCGCGCAGCTCCTGCGCCGAGACCTCGCGGGTATGGTCCCGATGCGCTTGGAGTTCGGCCACGCGCGCGGCGTCGATGTCGAATCCGACGGTCGGGAAGCGCTTTCCGAATGCCGCGGCGAGCGGCAGGCCCACATAGCCCAAGCCTAGGATTGCGATACGGGCCTCGTCCAACGAGGCCAATGTGGCATTACTTGCCAAGCAGACCTCCCCTGACGGTCGACTTTCGAGCCCGTGGTGCGGTATCCGGTCTAAGGGTTAACGCCAGTCGGGCGCGATCGCGGACAGCCGGCGACGAGCGGAGCGGTGAAGCGGGCGAACGGACGCGGGATTGGACGCTCGCAGCCGCGTTCCGCGTTGTCCAGGAAACCACGGCAGCAGCGGCGTACCCAGATGGCCGGCCAGACTACGAAGTGCGTCTTGGTATGCGGTGGGGCCGGCTACATCGGCAGCCACACCTGTACCGCGTTGGCGGAGCGGGGGCATCGCATCGTCATCGCCGACAATTTCGCCAACAGCTCGCCGCGCGTACTGCTGCGCCTGCAGCGCATCGTCGGCGCGCCGGTGGAGTGCGAGCGCCTGGATTTGCGCAGCAAGTCGGCCGTGACCCGGTTGTTCAAGCGACATCGCTTCGACGCGGTAATCCACTTCGCCGCGCTCAAGGCCGTCGGCGAGTCGTTCGAGCGGCCGCTGGCCTACTTCGACAACAACATCAGCGGCACCATCAACCTGCTCGGCTCCATGCACGATGCGGGGGTGATGCGGTTGGTGTTCAGCTCGTCGGCCACCGTGTATGGCGATCCGGAGAGCGTTCCGATCAACGAGCAGGCGCGGCTGGGCGTGACCAACCCCTATGGCCGCACCAAACTGGTGATGGAGCAGCTGATCGAGGACCTGTGCCACGCGGACGGCTGCTTCCGCGCCGCCAACCTGCGCTACTTCAACCCGGTGGGCGCGCATCCTTCGGGCTTGATCGGCGAGGACCCCGCGGGCATCCCCAACAACGTGATGCCCTACATCTGCCAGGTCGCGGCGGGGCGGCGCGGCAAGCTGAGCATCTTCGGCGACGACTATCCGACCCCGGACGGCACCGGAGTCCGCGACTACATACACGTCATGGACCTGGCGCGGGCGCATGTGGTCGCGCTGGACTACCTGGTGCGCGGAGACGGCAACCTGACCGTCAATCTGGGAACCGGTCGCGGGATCAGCGTGCTGGAGCTGGTGCATGCCTTCGAACGCGCGTCCGGCTGCAGCATTCCTTATGAGATCGTGGCGCGGCGCCGTGGCGACGTCGCCGAGGTCTATGCGGATCCCTCGCTCGCGCGGCGCCTGCTCGGATGGCGGACGCGGCTGGACCTGCACGCCATGTGCCGCGACGCGTGGCGGTGGCAGTCGATGAATCCCGACGGCTACCAGCGTCCGACGGCAAAGACGAAGTCCTCGCCGCTGGCGTCGCGCAAGACGATGAC
Source organism: Lysobacter sp. Root983 (assembly GCF_001429345.1). Taxonomy (NCBI): domain Bacteria; kingdom Pseudomonadati; phylum Pseudomonadota; class Gammaproteobacteria; order Lysobacterales; family Lysobacteraceae; genus Lysobacter; species Lysobacter sp. Root983. The sequence continues at coordinate 998,315 of NZ_LMJO01000001.1, read as the reverse complement.
CTAGGCCGCGCGGTCGCGACCGGGCCTGCGCTCGGGAGCGGTCCCCGGCGTCGGCGCCAGCGCCCGATCAGCCAGGGACCTCGTCGGTACCGATCCGGGGACCGATCGGCGAGCCGGCGCCGCGCTCGACTGGCCGCGCGTGCGTTCGACCGCCCGCGTCATGGCGACGGTTACGCCCCCTGCCACACGACTCGGACGAACGGTCGTGCGATTGCTGCTGCGCGGCATGACGCAGGCGACGGGCGTGCTAGCTTCCGCTATCTTTGCTTTTGTGCGCAGCGTCAATGATCCGGCGTATGTCGTAATCGCGACGCCGTTGACGTGGTAGTTCGCACGGGGGGCGCGTCTAGGGGGCGTGCCTGCGCGGTTCGCGCAGTAGTCAGGGTCGTCAATTCGCAGGGCCAGATCTCCGCCGGCAGGTGCCGGCGGTTTAACAATGTCAGGGGAGGTCGCGATGAGTGCACGCAAGTCGGCTAGCCAGGGAACACGGAACCATGGACGTCGGCGTCTCGCTTTTGCGGTAGCCGCGGCGCTTGCGGCGATGACCGCCGCGCCGTTGTACGCGCAGCAGGCGCCGCCGGACGCGAGCGCGAAGGACGAGGAAGAGGCGACCACGCTCTCCGGCCTCACCGTGACCGCGCAGAAGCGCGAGGAAGCGCTGCAGGACGTGCCGATCGCGATCACCGCGCTGCCGCAGCAACTGCTGCAGGACACCGGCGTGCGCGACGTCAAGGACTTGCAGGTGCTGGTGCCCGGCCTGACCGTGACCAGCACCCAGAGCGAGGCCCAGACCACCGCGCGCATCCGCGGCATCGGCACCGTCGGCGACAACGCCGGCCTGGAGTCGTCGGTGGGCATCGTGATCGACGGCGTCTACCGCCCGCGCAACGGCGTCGGCTTCGGCGACCTGGGCGAGATCGAGCGCATCGAAGTGCTCAAGGGCCCGCAGGGCACGGTGTTCGGCAAGAACACCTCGGCCGGCGTCATCAACGTCATCACCCGCCGCCCCGACTACAACACCAGCGTCGAGGGCGAGTTCACCATCGGCAACTACGGCGCGCTCGGCCTGGCCGGCGCCTTCAACACGCCGATCGGCGACAACGCCGCGTTCCGCATCTATGGTGCCAAGCGCGAGCGCGACGGTTTCGTCGACGTGCGCACCGGCGCCGGCCCGCGCCAGGAAAAGGAAGACTTCGACCAGAACTTCCACACCCTGCGCGCGCAGTTGCTGCTGGAGCCGACCGAAAACCTCGACATCAACCTGATCGGCGATTTCACCAGCCGCGAAGAGAACTGCTGCGTGGGCGTGACCACGGTGCGAGGCGGCACCGGCGCCATCATCGACGCGCTGTCGCCGGATTCCGGCGTGGCCCCGGTCGCTGACCCGTATGCACGCATCGCCTACAGCAACCGCAGCACCGAGCAGGACATGAAGGACAAGGGCGTCTCGGCCGAGGTCAACTGGATCACGCCCTGGTTCAACAACGCCACCCTGACCTCGATCACCGCCAAGCGCGAATGGCGCGCGATCAACGGCCTGGACTTCGACTTCAGCAGCGCCGACCTGCTGTACCGCAACGCCGACGAAGACGAGTCGCTGACCGAGTTCAAGACCTTTAGCCAGGAGTTCCGCCTGACCGGTTCGACCGACAAGATCGACTGGATGTTCGGCCTGTTCTTCTCCGACGAAGACTTGAACCGCAACGAGACCTACCGCATCGGCAACGCCTACGAGCCTTACCTGTCGACCGCGTTGCTGGCGCTGATCAACCCGGCCCTGGCGCAGTCGCCGACCGCCGCGACCTTCCTGTCGCAGACCACCGGGCGCCCGTTCGGCACCGCCTTCGCCGGCTTCGGCGCCGACGACAAGTACCGCCAGAACGCCAAGACCAAGGCCTTCTTCACCAACAACACCTGGCATGCGACCGACGCGCTCGACGTCACCCTGGGCGTGCGCTACACCCAGGAGAACAAGGAACTGGATTCGCGCTACAGCAACCCCAACGGCAGCCCCGGCTGCGCGTCGTACTTCGGTCCCAACGGCCAGGTCAGCCCGGCCGCGCAGGGTCGCATCGCCGCGGCGCTGACCGGGCGCGGATTGCCGTTCGCCTCGCTGCCGCCGGCCCAGCAGGCCGCGATTATCAGCAACATCATCGGTTACAGCTGCTTGCCCTGGGCCAATCCGCTGCACAACGGCCGCGCGACCCATCAGGAGAGCGACGAGAAGGAATGGTCGGGCACGCTCAAGCTGGCCTACCGCTGGAACGACCACGTCATGACCTATGTGTCGGGCGCGCGCGGTTACAAGGCCGGCGGTTTCAACCTCGATCGCGTGCAGTCGGCCAACGGCCTGTCCAGCGCGGGGCAGGGCATCCGTCCGGTCGACGACACCTCGTTCCCGGGCGAGTTCGTCAACAGCTTCGAGCTGGGCGCCAAGACCACCTGGGCCGACGGCAACCTGCTGCTCAACGCCACCTTGTTCCACCAGACCTATTCGGACTTCCAGCTCAACAGCTTCCTCGGCACCAGCTTCGTGGTGCGCTCGATTCCGGAAGTGATCTCGCAGGGCATCGACACCGAGATCCTGTGGCAGCCGCAGAAGGGCCTGATGATCCAGGGCGGCCTGACCTACGCCGACACCCGCTACGGCGACGAACGTCCGGGCGGCGACTTCGTCGCTCCGGGCGGCACGGCCCCGGCCGGTGCGCTGTACAAGCTGCCGGGCAGCCAGGTCAGCTTCGCGCCGTACTGGTCGGGCTCGGCTTCGATCACCTACGACTGGAACTTCGCCAGCGACCTGGTGGCGCGCTTCAACGTCGGCGCCAAGTACATGTCCGACTACAACACCGGCTCCGATCTGGATCCGGAGAAGGACCAGGGCGCCTTCACCGTGGTCAACGCGCGCATCGCCATCGGCCGCCGCGACCGCCGCTGGATGGTCGAGTTGTGGGGCCAGAACCTGTTCGACGAGGAATACGCCCAGGTCGGTTTCGACGCCCCGCTGCAGAACGTGTCGCCGCTGCCGAACAACGCTTTCAACTCGTTCAACGCCTTCCTGGGCGCGCCGCGTACCTACGGCGTGACCTTCCGGGTCTCGTACTGAGTTCATCGCGCTTGCGGACCGGCGCAACGCCGGCCGGAAGCAGGGCGCACACCGCGACGCGCGGGCCGCAAGGCCCGCGCGTCGTCGTTTCCAATGGCCTTCGATGCCGCTCCTACCCCAAAGCAGGGCCTTCTGTGGGGGCGGCGTGAGCCGCGATTTCGCGGTGGCCGGAGTCGCGCGATCGCGATTTACGCAGCTCCCACAGGCAGCGATGGCTTCGAGTGGCGCTTTCGCTCCGTGGCCTCCCGGTCGCGACTTACGTCGCTCCTACCCCAAAGCAGGGCTTTCTGTGGGAGCGGCGTAAGCCGCGATTTCGCGGTGGCCGAAGTTGCGCGATCGCGGCTTACGCCGCTCCCACAGGCCGCGACGGCTTCGATTGGCGCTTTTGCTTCGTGGCCTCCCGGTCGCGACTTACGTCGCTCCTACCCCAAAGCAGGGCCTTCTGTGGGAGCGGCGTGAGCCGCGATTTCGCGGTGGCCTGAGTTGCGCGATCGCGGTTTGCGTCGCTCCCACAGGCCGCGACGGCTTCGATTGGCGCTTTTGCTTCGTGGCCTCCCGGTCGCGACTCACGTCGCTCCTACCCAAAGCAGGGCTTTCTGTGGGAGCGGCGTGAGCCGCGATTTCGCGGTGGACTGAGTTGCGCGATCGCGGCTTGCGCCGCTCCCACAGGAAGCGACGGCTTCAACTGGCGCTTTCGCTGTCGCCTCCCGGTCGCGACTCACGTCGCTCCTACCCCAAAGCAGGGCCTTCTGTGGGAGCGGCGTGAGCCGCGATTTCGCGATGGCCGAAGTCGCGCGATCGCGGTTTACGCCGCTCCCACAGGAAGCGACGGTCCTCGGCGTGGCGATGGCCCGGACCCGGCGTTCCACTCGCGCCACCCCAGCGTTGCCAGATCCCGCAAAGCGTCGGCGCGGCGGGCCGTTATAGTGCGCGCATGACCGACGTCTCCGATGCCGCCCTGCAAGACCTCGCCGAACAGGTAGGCGAGGCCGCCCGCAGCCACCACCACATGCTGGTCACCGCCGAAAGTTGCACCGGCGGCTGGATCGCCAAGACCCTGACCGACATCGCCGGTTCCTCCGGCTGGTTCGAATGCGGCATGGCCGCCTACAGCTACGAAGCCAAGCAGTCGCTGCTGAGCGTGCGCCCGCAGACCCTGGAGCAGTTCGGCGCGGTCAGCCGCGAGACCGTGATCGAGATGGTCTCCGGCGCCCTGGCCAATACCGGCGCCACCCTGGCGGTCGCGGTCACCGGCATCGCCGGCCCCGGCGGCGGCACCGAGGACAAGCCGGTCGGCACGGTCTGGATCGCCTGGAAGCGCCGCGGCGGCTACCCCAAGGCCGAGGTCTTCCATTTCGCCGGCGACCGCGAGGCGGTGCGTCGCCAGACCGTGGCCGCGTCGCTGCAGGGCATGTTGGCTCTGGCGACCTGATTTCTCACCGGCGTCCGGCCCGCGGCCGGGCGCCGTCGCCCGTTGTCGCGCTCAATCCAGATCGCGCTCCCACACCTGCCCGATCAGGTCGTGGCCGAAACTGTGGTGCGGGTACTGCTCGATCAATTGGAAGCCGCGGGCTTCGTAGATCCGGCGCGCCGCGCTCAGCAGGTCGTTGGTCCACAGGCGCATGCGCGCATAGCCGGCCGCACGCGCGAACTCCAGACAGGTATCCACCAGGCGCTGGCCGACGCCCAGCCCGCGCGCGCGCGGATCGACCAGCAGGCAGCGCAGCTGCGCGGTGTCGGCTTGGTCCTGGTTGCGGACCACGAACACGCAGCCGATGCGCTCGCCGTCGAGTTCGGCGACCCAGCAGCGCTCGTAGCGGGGATCGTGCTCGCCGGCGAAGGCTGCGAACAGCTTGGCCACCAGGGCCTCGAACTCGCCGTTCCAGCCATACTCGTCGGCGTACAGGCGGGCGTGGCGTTCGATCGCCCAGCCGATGTCGCCAATGCCATGCTCGCGGACCAGGACGCGCTGCGCGGGCGGCAGCGCCTGCGGGGTCAGCGCGCGCTGGATCTCGCCGGTCGCCCGCAGCAGGCGCTCGCGCTGCAGCGGCGGCAGCGCCGCCAGCATGTCCGCGGTGGCTTGGTGGGAATTACGATCGAGCAGGGCGAAGGTCTCGCGACCCCGCGCCGACAAGGTGAGCTCGTAGCTGCGCGCGTCCTGCCGCGAGCGCGTCTTCTCGACCAGCCCGGCCTCGGCGAAGCCCTGCAGGATCCGGCTCAGGTAACCCGGGTCCAGGCCCAGTTCCTCGCCGATCGCGCGCGCGGCGACCGGTTCGCGCTGGGCGAGTTCGAACAGCACGCGCGCCTGGGTCAGCGTATAGGGGCTGTCCAGCAGGTCCTCGCGCAGCACGTCGATCTGGCGCGTGTAGAAGCGGTTGAAGGCGCGGACGGCGTCGACTTGGGCGGTTTCGACTTCGGTGGCCATGGCGGGTGCGCGGGGTGGGGGCGAGTCTGTAATCTGGCCAATATGTTTGACTCAGTCAAATAAAATCCGGATGAGCGGTCTTGCCCGTAGGGGTTGTTAGTAGTAATACTGCTAACCATGGACCTGACCGATACCCAGCAAGCCATGCTCGCGCTGATCGCGGAACGGATCGAAGCCGAGGGATTCCCGCCGTCGCAGACCGAGATCGCCAAGGCCTTCGGTTTCAAGGGCGTGCGGGCCGCGCAGTACCACCTGGAGGCGCTCGAGGCCGCCGGTGCGATCGAACGCACCCCGGGCCGCGCGCGTGGCATCCGCGTGCTGCAGCCGCCGCCGGCGCAGCAGGGCCGGTTGGCGCTGCTGGCCGCCAACGACGAAGCCCTGCGCCTGCCGGTGCTGGGGCAGGTCGCGGCCGGGCGGCCGATCGGCTCCGGCGCCCAGCTCGACGCCGACAACTACGTGCTGCTGGATCGCAACATGTTCTTCCCGTCGCCCGACTACCTGCTCAAGGTCAAGGGCGATTCGATGCGCGACGAGGGCATTTTCGACGGCGACCTGATCGGCGTGCACCGCACCGGCGACGCGCGCTCGGGCCAGATCGTGGTCGCGCGCATCGACGACGAGATCACGGTCAAGCTGCTGAAGATCGGCAAGGACCGCATCCGCCTGCTGCCGCGCAATCCCGATTACGCGCCGATCGAGGTCCAGCCCGATCAGGATTTCGCGATCGAGGGTTTGTACTGCGGTCTGGTCCGGCCCAACCGTTGAGCGCGGCGATGAGCGCTTGCATTCGCTTCGGACTTGCCCCAGATCGCGGCGTCGGGATTTCCTCCGGCCCGATGGGGAGAAATCCGACAAGCGCTCGGGTGATTGCCCAACTGCGCCGGCCCGGCCCGCGGAATAAATTTTCATCGAAGGCGCGACGGTCTCAGTCCGTGCGATCCGCGTCCTCTACATTGCCTTCCAACACGACACCGACTCTTTAAGGACACCACGATGGACGAGAACAAGAAGCGCGCCCTGTCGGCCGCCCTGGGCCAGATCGAGAAGCAGTTCGGCAAGGGCTCGGTGATGCGCATGGGCGACCGCGCGGTCGAAGTGGCCGAGGTCATCGGCACCGGTTCGCTGATGCTCGACATCGCGCTGGGCATCGGCGGCCTGCCCAAGGGCCGCGTGGTCGAGATCTACGGTCCGGAATCCTCGGGCAAGACCACCCTGACCCTGCAAGCCATCGCCGAATGCCAGAAGAAGGGCGGCACCGCCGCCTTCATCGACGCCGAGCATGCGCTGGACCCGATCTACGCCGCCAAGCTCGGCGTCAACGTCGACGACCTGCTGCTGTCGCAGCCCGACACCGGCGAACAGGCGCTGGAAATCGCCGACATGCTGGTGCGCTCGGCGGCGGTGGACATCGTGGTGATCGACTCGGTCGCCGCGCTGACCCCCAAGGCCGAAATCGAAGGCGAGATGGGCGACCAGCTGCCGGGCCTGCAGGCGCGTCTGATGAGCCAGGCACTGCGCAAGCTGACCGGCAACATCAAGCGCTCGGGCACCCTGGTGGTGTTCATCAACCAGCTGCGCATGAAGATCGGCGTGATGATGCCCGGCCAGAGCCCGGAAACCACCACCGGCGGCAACGCGCTCAAGTTCTACGCCTCGATCCGCCTGGACATCCGCCGCATCGGCGCGATCAAGAAGGGCGACGAGATCATCGGCAACCAGACCAAGATCAAGGTGGTCAAGAACAAGCTGGCGCCCCCGTTCAAGCAGGTCGTCACCGAAATCCTCTACGGCGAGGGCATCTCGCGCGAGGGCGAACTGATCGACATGGGCGTGGAAGCCAAGCTGGTCGAAAAGTCCGGTGCCTGGTACAGCTGCGGCGACGAGCGTATCGGTCAGGGCAAGGAAAACGCCCGCCAGTACCTCAAGGAGAATCCCGAGGTCGCCAACCGCCTCGAGGCCGCTCTGCGCGAGAAGTTCGTCCCGACCGACGTCAAGCGCGACGAAGTCGACGCCGAAGGCCAGGACGACTGAGGCAGCCGATGCCGGCGGCCGACGCCGGCACCCTTGGCTTGAGCCCGATCGGATATGCACGAAGACGAACCGCTGCACGACTCGGAGCCCAGTCCCGGCTCCACCGGTGACGACCGCCCCGAGGGCGGCCGCAGCGGACGTCGCCGCGGCGGTCGCGAGCAGAGCCCGACCCAACGCGCCCTGGGTCTGCTGACCCGGCGCGAGCACTCCAGGAAGGAGTTGCAACGCAAGCTCACCTCGCGCGGCATGGACGCCGGCGAGGTCGAGACCGCCATCGAGGCCTTGTCCGGCCTGGGGTGGCAGGACGACGCCCGCTTCGCCGAAAGTCTGGTGCGCAGCCGCGCCAGCAGCGGGTACGGCCCGGTCCGAGTCCGCGCCGAGCTGGCCACCCACGGGCTGGACAGCGAGGCCATCGCCCGCGCGCTGGACAGCTACGAGGGCGATTGGCTGGAGAACGCCCGCGACCTGGTCCGACGCCGCTTCGGCGGGCCGTCCGACGGGTCTGCCGGGGAGGATCTGGCCCTGCGCCGCAAGGCCGCCGACTTCCTGATACGCCGAGGTTTCGACGGCGAACGGGTGCGTAAAGCGACTCGTTTCGATCCCGACGACTGAACGCAAGCCGAAAACGCTTGCGGACTCCGCGCAACGGGGCCCGGAGCCTGTTAGGCTACGCGGCTTTCGGGTTTTGGGTTGCCTGTTCCAGTCGACGCCCCCATCGTGAGGGCAGAGGCCCTGGACCGCCAGTCCGGCCCGGTCCTATCGAGTTCGCGCGTCAGGCATGAAAACCACCAACGAAATCCGTAGCGATTTCCTCGAGTTCTTCCGTGGCAAGGGTCACACCATCGTTCCGTCTGCGCCCCTGGTGCCGGCCAACGACCCGACCCTGCTGTTCACCAACTCGGGCATGGTCCAGTTCAAGAACGTGTTTCTCGGTAGCGAGAAGCTCGGCTACGTACGTGCGGCCGACGTTCAGCGCTGCCTGCGCGCCGGCGGCAAGCACAACGACCTCGACCAGGTCGGCTACACCGCGCGCCACCACACCTTCTTCGAAATGCTGGGCAACTGGTCGTTCGGCGACTACTTCAAGGAAGACGCGATCGCCTGGGCCTGGGAGCTGCTGACCGGCGTGTGGGGCCTGGCGCCTGAGCGCCTGCTGGTCACGGTCTACCACACCGACGACGAAGCCTTCGATATCTGGAACAAGCAGATCGGCGTGCCGGCCGATCGCATCGTGCGCATCGGCGACAACAAGGGCGCGCCGTACGCTTCGGATAATTTCTGGCAGATGGCCGACACCGGCCCCTGCGGTCCCTGCACCGAGATCTTCTACGACCACGGCGAGCACATCGCCGGCGGCCCGCCGGGTTCGCCCGACGAGGACGGCGACCGCTACATCGAGATCTGGAACCTGGTGTTCATGCAGTTCGACCGCCAGCCCGACGGTAGCCTGATGCCGCTGCCGGCGCCCTGCGTCGACACCGGCATGGGCCTGGAGCGTCTGGCCGCGGTGCTTCAGCACGCCCACAGCAACTACGAAATCGACCTGTTCCGCCGCCTGATCCAGGCCGCCGCGGAATTCACCTCCACCGCCGACCTCGACAACAAGTCGCTGCGGGTGATCGCCGATCACATCCGCGCCTGTTCGTTCCTGATCGTCGACGGCGTGCTGCCCTCCAACGAAGGCCGCGGCTACGTCCTGCGCCGCATCATCCGTCGCGCCCTGCGCCACGGCTGGATGCTGGGCCAGAAGCAGCCGTTCTTCTACCGCATGGTCGCCGCCCTGGTCGAAGTCATGGGCGAGGCCTACCCGGAGCTGCCGGCCAAGCGCGAGCTGGTCGAGCGCGCCCTGCAGGCCGAGGAAGAGCGCTTCGCCGAGACCCTGGACTCGGGCATGCGCATCTTCGACGAGGTCGCCGCACGCTCCCAGGACGCGATCCCGGGCGCCGACGCGTTCCGCCTGTACGACACCTACGGCTTCCCGGTCGACCTGACCGCCGACATCGCGCGCGAGCGCGGCCTGTCGGTGGACATGGCCGGCTTCGACGCCGCCATGGAAGAACAGAAGCGCCGTGCGCGCGAGGCCGGCAAGTTCGGCAACGCCACCACCATGCCGGCCGAGCTGGCCGCGCAGCTGGCGCCGACCCAGTTCCTGGGCTACGAGCGCCTGACCGAAGGCGGCCTGGAAGTCGTGGCCCTGCTCAAGGACGGCCGCCCGGTCGACCTGATCGAGGCCGGCGACGAGGCCGTGGTCATCCTCGACCGCACCCCGTTCTATGCCGAAAGCGGCGGCCAGGTCGGCGACGCCGGCGAGCTGGACGAGGCCGGCACCCGTTTCCTGGTCCGCGACACCCAGAAGTTCGCCGGCCAGTTCCACGGCCACCTCGGCCGCATGAGCGCCGGCACCCTGCGCCGCGGCGACCGCGTGCTCGGCGCCGTCGACGCCCCGCGCCGCGCCGCCACCGTGCTCAACCATTCCGCCACCCACCTGCTGCACGCCGCGCTGCGCCAGGTGCTGGGCGACCACGTGGTGCAGAAGGGTTCGCTGGTCGCGCCCGACCGCCTGCGTTTCGACTTCGCCCACTTCCAGCCGCTCACCGACGCCGAACTGGCGCAGATCGAGCGCCGCGTCAATGCGGAAGTGCGCGGCAACCATGCCGCTGAAGTCCACCAGATGGGCATGCAGGAAGCCCTGGATTTCGGCGCCCTGGCGCTGTTCGGCGAGAAGTACGGCGACCGTGTGCGCGTGCTTCGCATGGGCGAGACCTCGACCGAGCTGTGCGGCGGCACCCACGTGTCGCGTACCGGCGACATCGGTCTGTTCAAGATCCTCGCCGAGGGCGGCGTGTCGGCCGGCGTGCGCCGGATCGAGGCGGTGACCGGGCAGGGCGCTCTGGACCACGTCACCGAGGAGGAGCAGCGCCTGGAAGAGGCCGCTCGCCTGCTCGGCGGCAACCCGTCGGACTTGTCCGACAAACTGCGGTCGCTGTTGGACCGGCAGAAGAAACTCGAACGCGAACTCGAAGCCATCAAGGCGAAGGCGGCCTCCGGGGCCACCTCCGACCTGGCCGCCTCGGCGGCCGACATCCAGGGGGTCAAGATCATCGCGACCCGCCTGGAGGGCTTCGACGCCAAGGCCCTGCGCGAGGCGGTCGACCGCCTCAAGCAGCAGCTGGGCGACGCGGTGATCCTGCTGGCGGGCGCCAGCGAGGGGAAGGCGGCTTTGGTCGCAGGAGTGAATGGAAGCGCGACCGGCAAGGTCAAGGCGGGGGAACTGCTCGCCCACGTTGCCGGTCAGATCAACGGCAAGGGCGGCGGCCGCGCCGACATGGCGCAGGGCGGCGGAGATGACGGTCCGGCCTTGTCTCAGGCCCTGGCTGGTGTCGCAGGCTGGGTCGAGAGTAGGTTAATCTGAACGGCGAACAGTGACTTCTATCGCTTGCGGCCGATTTTGGCCGCTGGCTAAGATGGTTCACGTTTGTGTACAAAACTGTAAGCGCTTTCCGTGATGCTGCTATGCGGAATGTCGCCAACGCCGGCAAACGAATTGCCGGCACGAGGAGGTTTTCCAATGCTGATCCTGACGCGTCGCGTCGGTGAGACCCTGATGATCGGCGACTCGGTGACCGTCACCGTGCTCGGCGTCAAGGGCAACCAGGTGCGTATCGGTATTACCGCACCGAAAGATGTCGCTGTGCATCGCGAAGAGATCTACCAGCGCATCCAGCGCGGCGAAGAACCGGCCGACGACTCCGGCAAAAACGCGGCAGGCTGATAAAAAAGTTTGCCGCGCGCGGGATGAGCCGTTATGCTTCCCGCCCGCAAACGCTGTACGTGTTTCCGCGGAGACTTGCCCGAGAGGCCGAAGGGGCTCCCCTGCTAAGGGAGTATGGGGTCAAAAGCTCCATCGAGGGTTCGAATCCCTCAGTCTCCGCCAGTTGTCACGAAGGCCGCCTTGGGGCGGCTTTTGTCTGCGGAAGGTTTCGTTCGTAAGCGTTAAATGCGAACGAAATCGGACGTAGAAAAAGCATCGAAATGTTTGACGATTTAGAGCGGTTCCGTCATAATTCTTCGACTGCGCGCCCGTAGCTCAGCTGGATAGAGCACCAGGCTACGAACTTGGGGGTCGGGAGTTCGAATCTCTCCGGGCGCACCATATAAAAAGCAAAAGGCCGACAAGCGAACCTTGTCGGCCTTTTTGCTTTGCGCGCGTGCCGCGTTGGAAGGCATGCGTCCAAGCGAACAGCACCTCCCACGCCTCCCAGTCACCATGCAGCCTGGCTTCGCGCATGGACCTACCGCCCCTGTGAGAGCGGCGTAAGCCGCGATCGCGACCTTCCGGTTGCCGCGCAGATCGCGGCTTGCGCCGCTCCCGCATAAAGCGACACGCACGAATTCGCGGCATCGTCCCGCGCCGTATAGCCCCTCGCTAGCGCCGCTCGATAAAGCGCAAACCCACGCCCGGCTCGGTAACGATGTAGCGCGGCGCCGCCGCGTCGTCGCCCAGCTTGTGGCGCAGTTTGCCGACCAGGATGCGCAGGTAGTGGGTGTCGTGCTGATGGGTCGGCCCCCACAGCTCGCGCAGCAGCTGCGGCTGGGTGACCACGCGGCCGGCGTGCTGGACCAGCAGGGCGAGCAAGGCGTACTCCTTGCGCGCCAAGGCGACGCTCTCACCGTCCAGGCGGACCTCGCGCCGCGCCAGATCGACGCGCAGGCGGCCGTCGTCGAACACCGGCAGCGCTTCGCCCTGGGTCGCGTGCGAGCGCAGCAGGGCGCGCACGCGCGCCATCAGTTCCTGTACGCCGAAGGGCTTGGTCACGTAGTCGTTGGCGCCGGCATCGAGCGCGGCGACCTTCTCGGCTTCGCCGGCGCGCACGGTGAGCAGGATCACCGGCACCGAGGACCACTGGCGCAGCTCGCGCAACACCTCATGGCCGTCGCGATCGGGCAGGCCCAGGTCGAGGATCACCAGGTCGGCGCCGTGGGTGGCAAGCGCCTCCAGGCCGCCGGCGCCGGTGTCGGCGGTTTCCACCGCGTAACCCTGCGCGCGCAGGCTGATGTCGAGGAACTTGCGGATCTGCGGCTCGTCGTCGACCACCAGCACGCGTGCGGTCTGGGTGGCGGCACTGGCGGCGGAGTCCTCGGTCATGCGGTGGCGGGCGCGGCGGGTTCGATGGGGGGCAGGGTAATGCGGATCGTGGTGCCGCGGCCATCCGCACCGGGCAGGGCTTCGACGCTGCCGCCGTGGGCGCCGATCATGCCCTGGCAGATCGCCAGGCCCAGGCCGGTGCCCTGGCGGCCGCGATCGCCGCGCTCGACGCTATAGAACATGTCGAAGATGCGCTTGCGCTCGTCCTCGGGAATGCCGGGGCCGCGGTCGCGCACGTCGATGCGCAGTTGCTCGTCGACACGGCGCGCCTCGACCGTGACCACCTCGCCCGGCGGGGAGAATTTGGCCGCGTTCTCCAGCACGTTGAACAAGGCCTGCTCGACCAGGGCCGGGTGCACCCAGATCGGTCCCAGCCCGGGTTCCAGGCGCAGTTCGAAGCGTGCGTTCGGCTCGTAGCGTTGCAAACGCGTGACCGCCGAGCCGATCAGCTCGTCGACGCCGATCCAATCGCGATTGAGGGTGAGCCCGCCGTGGCCGAGCCGGGTCATGTCCAGCAGGTTCTGGATGTAGCGGTCCAGGCGCTCGCCTTCGATGCGCACCGTCTCCAGCAGGCTGTGGCGGTCCTCGCGGCTCATCGCCTCGGCGTAGTTGTCCAGGCTGCTGGCCGCGCCGATGATCGCCGCCAGCGGCGAGCGCAGGTCGTGCGACACCGACGACAGCAGCGCCGAGCGCAGGCGCTCGGTTTCGCCGCTGACGCGCGCGTTCTCCAGGTCGGCGACCAGGCGCGTGCGCACCGCCGCCTGGGCGATGTCCTCGGCCATGGCCTCGGCCAGGCGCTGCTGCTCCGGCCCAAGCCGGCCCATGCCTTGCGCAAAGCGCAGGCCGATCACGCCGCCGTCGCCGCCGCTGGCCAGCGGCAGGAACCACCAGTCCGAGCCGGCCAGGGTGTCGGTGTAGCGTCCGGCCGGCTGGCGGTGGCGCAGGCTCCAGTCGGCGGCCGCGCGGTCCTTGTCGCTCAGCTCGGGCAAGTCGGCGCCGTGCGCGCTCGCATCGCCGACGCGCACGATCGCGTCCGCGCCCAGCGAGCGCCGCAGCGCATCGCGGCCGGCCTGGGTCACCTGGCCCAGATCGGCGGCCGCGGCGAGCTGGCGGCCCAGGGCCTGCAGCGCGATCGCGTGCGCGTTGGCCGCGCGCAGCGCCAGCACCTGGGTGCGCAGTTTCGAGGCCAGGCGCCCGGCGACCAGGGCCGCGACCAGGAACAGCACCACCGTGGTCACGCCCTGGCTGGCGCCGATCAGCAGGGTGTAGCGCGGATCGATGAAGAAGAAGTTGTAGGCGAAGAAGCACAGCACCGCCGCGATCACCGCCGCGGTCATGCGCGTGCGCGCGGCCACCACCACCACCGCGACGATGAAGATCAGCGACAGATCGTCCAGGCCGATCCAGCGTTCGGCGATCCACGCCAGCGCGGTGGCCATGGCCGCCGCGATCACTGCCAGGCCGGCGTCGGAGCGGGTCAGCAGGCCGCGCAGCGGGCGCAGCGCGCGGCGCGCCTTGGCGCGCGCTTCCGGCGTGCTGACGATGGTCAGTTCGTAATGGGCGCCGCGCTGGATCAACTGCTGGGTGAGCGTGCGATTGAACATGCGCGCGAACGGGCGCTCGCGCGTGCGCCCGAGCACGATCGCGCTGACGCCGGCGCGCGCGGCGTGGTCGAGCAGGGCGTCGACGATGCTGGGGCCGTGCAGCACCACCGCATCGCCGCCGAGGCGGCGCGCGAGGGCGAAGGCGCGGTCGAGTTCGAGTTGCTGGGCGTCCTGCGGCGCGGCGCCGGTCTGCACCGTCACCACCGTCCAGGGGGCGTCGCGGCGTTCGGCCAGGCGGCGCGCGATCCGCACCAGGTATTCGGATTGGCCGCGGCCGTCGATCGCGACCAGCACGCCGCGCCGCAGCGGCACGCCGGGCAGGCCGCGCGCGGTCTGGGCCTCGCGCAGGTCGCTGTCGACGCGATCGGCGGCGGTCTGCATCGCCAGCTCGCGCAAGGCGGTGAGGTTGCTGGGCGAGAAGAAGGCCTGCAGCGCATGCGCGGCCTGCTCGGGCACGTAGACCTTGCCCTGCTGCAGGCGCTCGATCAGTTCGCGCGGCGGCAGATCGACCAGGACAATGTCGCGCAGGCGGTCGAACAGCGCATCGGGCACGGTCTCGGCCACGCGCACGCCGGTGATGCGGTGGACGACATCGTTGAGGCTTTCCAGGTGTTGGATGTTGACGGTGCTGTAGACGTCGATGCCGGCGTCCAGCAGTTCCACCACGTCCTGCCAGCGTCGTTCGTGGCGGCTGCCGGGCGCATTGCGGTGCGCGAGCTCATCGACCAGGGCCAGTTTGGGTCGGCGTGCGAGCAGGGCATCGAGGTCCATTTCCTCGATCGTGCGGCCCTGGTAGTCGATGCGCTTGCGCGGCAGCAGTTCCAGGCCCTCGACCAGGGCGCCGGTCTCGGCGCGGCCGTGGGTCTCGACGATGCCGACCACGACCTCGCTGCCGCGGCGCTGCAACTCGCGCGCGCGGCTGAGCATGGCGTAGGTCTTGCCCACGCCGGGCGCGGCGCCGAGGAAAACGGTCAGGCGGCCGGCGCCCTGGCGTTGGAGTTCGCCGATCAGGGCGTCGGCCTGGGCGCTGCGGGCATCGGTCATGGGCGGCATTGTGCGCTCCGAATTATCGGCGGCGTAGTGAAGACGTGGGCGGCGCCTCGTTGGTGCTTGCGACGCGGGGACGGCTTGCGTCGCGTTGCGCCCTCGCCGCCGCGAAGGGCGCAACGCGCGCGCCGGGCTAGCGCCGCGCGTCCAGCGCCAGATTGAGTTCCAGCACGTTGACGCGCGGTTCGCCCAGCACGCCGAACTGGCGCGGCTGCGTGTGCGCGACCACCAGCGCATCGACCTCGGCGGCCGACAGGCCGCGCGCCTTGGCGACGCGCGCGACCTGCACCTGCGCCGCCCGCGGCGACAAATGCGGGTCCAGGCCGCCGCCGGACTGGGTAGTCAGCTCGGCCGGTACGTCGGACAACGCGATGCCGTCGCGTTCGGCGACCGCCAGCGCGGTCTCGGCCATGCGCTTGCGCAGGTCCGGATTGGTGCGCGCCAGGTTGCTGCCGGCGGCGGCCATCGGGTCGTAGTTGGCGGCCGAAGGACGCGGCTGGAAGTAGCGCGCGTCGTCGAACGGCTGCGCCACCAGGATCGAGCCGCGCGCCTGGCCGTCCAGCATCGCCAGGCTGCCGGTGGCCTGCCAGGGAAAGGCCAGTCGGCCCAAGGCGGCGCCGACCAGGGAGTACAGCAGGCCGAAGCCGAGCAGGGCGACCAAGGCGAACAGCAGCGGCGCGCGCGCGCCGATGCGATCGTCGATCGCGACGGCCTGAGGGTTGTGGGTAGCGGTGTTCATCGGAAGTCCTATGGAGGAGGGCGCCGGCGTCAGGAGAGCGCGGCCAAGGCCATGTCGATCAGCTTGATGCCCACGAACGGCAGCAGCACGCCGCCGACGCCGTAGATCAGCATGTTCCGGCGCAGCAGCACGACCGCGCTGGCGGGCTTGAAGCGCACGCCGGCCAGGGCCAGCGGAATCAGCGCCGGGATGATGATCGCGTTGAAGATCAGCGCGGCCAGCACGGCGTTGCTCGGGCTCGACAGCCGCATCACGTTCAAGGCCGCCATCTGCGGGATCGCCGCGGCGAACAGCGCCGGCAGGATCGCGAAGTACTTGGAGACGTCGTTGGCGAGCGAGAACGTGGTCAGCGCGCCGCGCGTGATCAGCTGTTGTTTGCCGACCTCGACCACCGCCAGCAGCTTGGCCGGGTCCGAGTCCAGATCGACCATGTTGCCGGCCTCCTTGGCGGCCTGGGTGCCCGAGTTCATGGCCAGGCCGACGTCGGCCTGGGCCAGCGCCGGAGCGTCGTTGGTGCCGTCGCCGACCATCGCGACCAGACGGCCGCCGGCCTGCTCGGCGCGGATGCGCGCGAGCTTATCCTCCGGCCGCGCCTCGGCGATGTAGTCGTCGACACCGGCCTCGGCGGCGATCGCGGCGGCGGTCAGCGGGTTGTCGCCGGTGATCATCACCGTGCGCACGCCCATCGCGCGCAGCCGGGCGAAGCGTTCCTTGACGCCGTGCTTGACCACGTCGGACAGTTCGACCACGCCCAGGACGTGGCGGCCTTCGGACACCACCAGCGGGGTGGCGCCGCCGCGCGCGACCTGTTCGATGCGCGCGGCGAGTTCGGGCACGACCTGGCCGCCCAGCGAGCGCACGTACTGGCCGATCGCATCGCCGGCGCCCTTGCGGATCGCGCGGCCGTCTTCCAGATCGACGCCGGACATGCGCGTCTGCGCGGTGAACTGCAGGTAGTGCGCGCGCTCGGGCTCGGCCACGGCGCTGTGCTGCTCGCGCGCCAGGCGCACGATCGACTTGCCTTCCGGGGTCGGGTCGGCCAGCGACGACAGCAGGGCGGCATCGCGCAGTTGGCTGCGGTCGACGCCGGCCAGCGGATGGAAGGCGGTGGCCTGGCGGTCGCCGTGGGTGATGGTGCCGGTCTTGTCCAGCAGCAGTACGTCGACGTCGCCGGCCACTTCCACCGCCTTGCCGGATTTCGCCAGCACGTTGGCCGACAGCGCGCGGTTCATGCCGGCGATGCCGATCGCGGGCAGCAGGCCGCCGATGGTGGTCGGGATCAGGCACACCAGCAGCGCGATCAGCAGCAGCGGATCGAGCTTGGCGCCGACGAAGCCGGCCAGCAGCGGCAGGGTCGCGACCACGATCAGGAAGGTCAGCGTCATCGCCGCCAACAGCATGGTCAGGGCGATCTCGTTCGGGGTCTTCTGGCGGTTGGCGCCTTCGACCAGCGCGATCATGCGGTCGAGGAAGCTGCCGCCCGGCTCGGCGCTGACCCGCACCACGATCCAGTCCGACAGCACCTTGGTGCCGCCGATCACGCCGGAGCGGTCGGTGCCGGCCTCGCGCAGCACCGGCGCGGATTCGCCGGTGACCGCCGACTCGTTGATGCTGGCCACGCCTTCGACGATCTCGCCGTCGGCCGGAACCAACTCGTTCTCCGACACGATCACCAGATCGCCGGGTTTGAGCTGGGTGGCGGCCACGCGCGTCTCGGCGCGGCGGTCGTCGAGCCGGCGCGCGACCAGGTCGCGGCGCGCGGCGCGCAGGGACGCGGCCTGGCCGCGCCCGCGCGCTTCGGCCACGGCCTCGGCGAAGTTCGCGAACAGCACGGTGACGAACAGCACCAGCGTGACCGCGATACCGAAGCCGAGGCGGCCGGGCGTGGTGAAGGTGATCAGCGCCGACAAGATCGTGCCCAGCAGCACGATCGCCATCACCGGGCTGCGCAGGGCCTGGCGCGGCGACAGTTTGCGGAAGGATTCGAGCAGGGCGATGCGCAAGGCCGCGCCGTCCAGCCCGGCCGCGGCGTGGCGGCGTTGGGTACCCAAATGTGTTTGTTCGCTCACGGTCATTACCTCAGAGAGCCGGCGACGGCGAGTTGGCGGTCGACGCGGCGGCCAGCGACAGGTGATCGGCCACCGGGCCCAGCACCAGCGCAGGCATGAATTGCAGGACGGTCAGGATCGCGATCACCGCGATCAGGGTCAGGGCGAAGGTCGGCGTTTCGACGTGCAGGGTGCCGCTGCCTTCCGGGGCGACGCGTTTGCGCGCGAGCAGGCCGGCCACGGCCAGGGGCACGATCAGGGCCGGATAGCGGCCCAGCGCCAGCACCGCCGAACAGCTCAGGTTCCACCAGTAGGTCGCGTCGCCCAGGCCTTCGAAACCCGAACCGTTGTTGGCGAAGGCCGAGGTGTACTCGTAGAACACCTGGCTGATGCCGTGGAAACCCGGATTGGAGTTGCCGGTGATCGAGGGCAGCGCCAGCGTCAGCGCGGTGAAGCCCAGCACCACCAGCGGCTGCAACAGGATCAGCAGCGCCAGCAGGCGCACCTCGGGCGCTTCGATCTTGCGTCCGAACAGCTCGGGCGTGCGCCCGGTCATCAGCCCGGCCAGGAACACCGCCAGCAGCAGATAGACCAGGAACTGCTGCAGGCCGCAGCCGATGCCGCCCCAGATGGCGTTCACCAGCATGTTGACCAGGGCCACGCCGCCGGTCAGCGGCGCCAGCGAATCGTGCATTGCGTTGACCGAGCCGTTGCTGGTCTGGGTGGTGACCGCCGTCCACAGCGCCGAGGTGGTGGCGCCGAAACGCACTTCCTTGCCTTCCATCAGCGCACTGTCGGTGCTGGTCGGCGAGTACGCCTCCGACCACACCGTGGCGCCGGTGGAGACGGCCGACATCAGCAGCATGCTGCCGAACACCATCGCGGTGAGCCGGCGGCGACCGGTGAAGGGACCGATCATGAAGGTCACCGAGATCGGGATCAGCACGATCGCGAGGATTTCGAGCAGGTTGGAGAACGGCGTCGGATTCTCCAGCGGCACCGCGCTGTTGGGGCCGTACCAGCCGCCGCCGTTGGTGCCCAGTTGCTTGGCCGCGACCATGGGCGCGACCGGGCCCAGCGGGATCTTCTGCTCCTTCATCTCCACCGAGGCGTCGATCGGCCGCACGCTGGGGCCGGCGCTCAGCGTCGAGGGCACGCCCTGCGCGGTCAGCATCAGCGCCCACAACAGGCACAGCGGCAGCATGAAGCGCAGGGTGGCGCGGGTCACGTCGGCCCAGTAGTTGCCCAGGTCGCGGGCCTCGCCTTCCGCGGGCGCAGCGGCCTTGACCGGCTGACGCGCGCCGTACACCGGTCCCGAGGTCGATTCGCGCTGCGTGGCGCTAGCGTCGGCGTTTTCGCAGGCATCCTGGCGCGCCTCCATCGCCTGACGGCCGCCAAACAAGCCGCGCAAGGTCGCTACCACCATCGCCAGGCCCATCATCGGCGTCACCACCTGCAGGCCGACGATGCCGACCATCTGCGAGAGGTAGCTCAGCTGCGCCTGGCCGGAGTAGTGCTGCTGATTGGTGTTGGTCAGGAACGACACCATCGTGTGCAGCGCGGTGTCCCAACGCAGGTTCGGGATGTCGTCGGGATTCAACGGCAGCCAGGCCTGGGTCATGAACTGCAGCCACACCAACACGGCCAAGACCAGATTGCTCAGCGCGAAGGCCTTGGCGTAACCGCGCCAGCTCATACCGCGCGTCGGGTCGGTGCCGAGTGCGCGATAGATCGCGCGCTCGAACGGTCCGAACACACGGTCCAGCTTGGAGGGCGCGCCGCGCATCACGCGAGCGAGGTACAGGCCCAAGGGCCAGCCCAGGGCGATCGCGAGCGCGAATACTAGAAGAATGTCGATCATCGTCGTCAACCAGACAGAAAGTGATCCGCGACGAACCCTCCAGGGCTGCCGCGGATGGCGCGCGGGCCTGGCATCGCCGGGCCCGCGTCATCGATGTCGCCGCGTCGCCATCCAGGCGCCGCGTGCCGTCCAGCGCGCTTAGAAGTCTTCCGGGCGCAGGACGACGTAGAGCAGGTAGGCGCCGGCGACGAGCGCCGATACCGCGCAAACCAGAGCGAGCCAGGCAGGCATGAGGTGACTCCCTTAGAAGGATGCTTGCAGCGCCGCTTCGATGCGGTCGCCTGCGTAGTCGTCGCCGAAGATCTTCTTGGCGCCGGAATCGGTGGCGTGCGCGGTCAGGCGCAGCTCCAGCGGGGCCTTGATCGCCCACACCGCGCTCAGCTGGCCGTGCGCATAGCTCTCGTTGTAGACGTCGTCGAGGTAGTAGTAGCCGGCGGCGGCTTCGAGGCGGAACTTGTCGTTGATCGGAAACTTGGCGCCGAGTTGGGTGTAGACGCCGCTGTCGCGGCTGCCCAGCGCTTCGTTCGAATAGCCCAGCGACAGCCAGTAGTTGTCGGCGTAGGTCAAAGTACCGTTGAGCTCGGTCCAGTTGAGGTCGACCGTGGTCGAGGGGTAGCGGTAGTGCAGGACGTTGACGTCCAGCGCCCAGTCCTTGGAAAGCTTGCCGGCCCAACCGAGGGTGAAGTCCAACTCGCTGCTGGCGTGGGTGCTGGGCGCGAACTCGACGTTCGATCCCCACACCGACCCGTAGAAGCCGGAGTCGCCGGCGAACTTGAAACCGGCCTGCGCGGCCGGGTCGCCTTGGGTCTGGGTGGTACCGCGCCAGACGTAGTCGGTGGTCAGCGCGGCATTGCCGGTCAGCGTGCCGGCATCGGCGCGTGCGCCCAGGGCGAGCAGGCCGATGCCGCTGCAGACGGCGAAAATCAGGGGAGTGGACGCCTCGCGCAGGCGCAGCGGTTGCATCGACATTTCGGGTTCCGAGTTGCGAACGAAGCCGGATCGGCCACATCGCCATTCTCGAAACCCGAGCCGTAAAACCTCCATTCCGCCCGCGGCGGCGGGCGTAAATTCAGCGTAAAACCCGCCTGCAAGCGCTTAGCGCAAGCGTGGCGTTCAGCGCGCGAGCAGCGCGGCGATCGCGCCGGGCTGCTTCATCCAGGCGAAATGGTCGGCGCGCGTACCCAGCGTGCGGCCGTCCAGGGTCTCGACCCGCGCCTGCGTGCGCGGCAGCTTGGACAACAGGAAGCGCAGCGAGGATTCCGGTGCCAGCCAGTCGCTGTCCAGCACCAGCGCGTGGGTGTCGACCTCGACTTGAGCCATCGCCGCCTCCAGGTCGATATCGACGCCGGCCGCGGCGTAGCGCCCGCTGAGCGCGCTGCGCGACCAGTCGCGGATCAGCCCGCGCGCCTCGTCGCCGCCGAAGCCGACCTTGCGGCCTGGCAGGGCGCCACGGCGGTCCGCCAGCCAGGACAGGAAGCGATAGGCGAACGGCAGCCACCAGCGCGAGCGCGGCGGAAACGCGCGCCAGTACGGCGCGCCACTGGCGACCAGCCACAAGCGCGTGGGGCGCTCGGCCGCGGCGTCGCGCGCAAGCAGGCCCAGCCGGCAGCAGGCAAGCTGCCCGCCCAGGCTGTGGCCGCCGAGGATGCGCGGCAGGTCCGGCAGTTGCGTCGCCACCGCCGTTTCGCTGCGCGGCAGATCGTGCAACAGCAATTCGCGGTAGCCCCAGTCGTGGGCGCGATCGGCGCGCAAGCTGCTGCCGCCGTTGCCGCGCCATTCGTGCACGAACACGGCGACGCCGCGCTCGGCCAGGGCCTGCGCGTAGGGCAGGTAGTGCTTGGCGGCCACGCCCAGCGCGGGCAGCCACAACAGGCTCGCCTGCGGCGCGCGCGGCACGCGCGCGAGCACTTGCCAGCGATGGCCGTCGTCCGATTGCAGCGGCAATTCCAGGGCTTGGATCGGATCGCTCATGCGGCGGCGCCGTAGTGGTCCAGCACCACGATATCGCTGCGACCGGGGCGATAGCCGCCGCGCAACGCGGCGTGCACGTAGTCGGCGCCGGCGTCGCAGGCCGCGCGCAGGTCGCGGCCCAGGGCCAGCTGCGCCGCAACGGCTGAGGCCAGCGTGCAGCCGGTGCCGTGCGCTTGCAGGCGCAAGCGCGGGTGCGCGATCGCATGCAGGCCGTGTTCGTCGCCCAGGTAGTCGACCACGTCGCCGTCTCCGGCCAGATGGCCGCCCTTGAGCAGCACCGCGTTCGCGCCCAGCGCGCGCAGCGCGCCGATCGCGGCGCGCATCGCGGCTTGGTCGGCAATCGTCGTGCCCAGCAGCAGCTCGGCTTCGGGCAGGTTGGGGGTGATCACGGTTGCCAGCGGCAGCAGGCGGGTGCGCAGCGCGGCCAGGGCTTCGGGTTCGAGCAGGCGCGCGCCCGAGGTCGCGACCATGACCGGGTCCAGCACCAGCCGCGGCGGCCTATAACGTTCCAGCGCCGCCGCCACGGTTTCGATGACCGCGGCATTGGCGAGCATGCCCAGCTTGACCGCGCGGATGTCGAAGTCTTCGAAGCAGGCGTCGATCTGGGCGCGCAGGAAGCCCAGGTCCGGGACATGCACCGCGCTTACCCCACGGGTGTGCTGGGCGGTCAGGGCGGCGATCGCGCTGAGCCCGTGCACCCGGTGGGCGGCGAAGGTCTTGAGGTCGGCCTGGATGCCGGCGCCGCCGCCGGAGTCGGACCCGGCGATGGTGAGGGCGGAAATCGGGGCAGGGGTCATCTAGGGCTGGCGCGGCGTGGGGTGGGGTCCGCAGACGATATCGCATCCCCCGGCCGCGCAGCCGTCACGGTCGTTCGCGCAAAACCGGGAATTGCGGACACCGCGGCCCCCTCGCGGGGACGGTCGATAATGCGCCGTTTTCGCGGCCTACATTTTCGGCGCGCTCGTGGTGGTTTATACCCAGATCGGGGGATTAATAATTTCGCGATACCAACGAAATCAATCCGACGATTTGCTTTCTAATCTGGAAAGGGATTTTCCTCAGAGCATCCAAGCACTCCGATTCAATATCGTCCTGGGCGTAATCGTCGGTGCGCATGGCCGGGGTCCAGGCGTCCTCGCCGGGTTTGACCGGGCCGCGTCCGGTGCCCAGCCATTCCAGACAAACCCCGGTGGCCAAGGCTATCGCGATCAAATGATGCATCGAGGGATGGCTGCCGTCCTTGCGCTCCCACTGCGCGACCGCGCTGCGTTGTACGCCGACCATGTTGGCTAGGGCGAGTTGGGAAATCCGGGACAAACTACGGGCGCGCCGTATGCGCTCCGGTAAAGCCGCCATGGGTGATCTCCCCTAAGACTGTCCGGGATCATGCCTCAGTATTTCGCTAACGCGATAGCGCTACGAGGCACGATTGGTGTGGATTGAGTAACGCGTCACACGCGGAACCGCGTATCGGCGGGATATGCCCTATTTCGTCACCTCCGCAGCTATTCACGTTAGTGAAATCAGACGTTGCAGCATTATCAGACGGCGGATAAGCATTATCGTCACCGATGCATGCGCCCGCATCCGGTGTTTCTGGTGATTATTTCCTGCTGGTCAAACGCAATCTGGCGCCCTCTCAAAATTACGGATACGGGGGTTATATGCGTAAGAAAGGCAAAATACTGATCGCCCTGCTGGCTGTGGTACTGCCGGCGGCGGCCGTGGGTGTCGGTCTGTTCGGCACCAACACGACCGGTTTGGCGCCGGAAGGGATGCGGGGAGAACTGGCACAGGACATCGTGGCGCGATGGTCGCCTTATGTGGAACGCAATTACGGGGCGATGGGGGCCGGCTGGAGCGAGCGGATGGAGGGCACCCTGCAAACGGCGGACCTCGGCAACCTCGAACTGGCCGCCAGCGCGGGCAGCTTCGAGCAGATGAACGCCGCTTTGCTGGGCGGCGCGGGCGCCAGCGCCGCCGTGGCCGCGCAAGGCCAGCCCAACCTGCAACCCACCGCGCTGGGCTCGAGCGGCAGCGATCTGGTCTTCACGCCGCTGAGTCCCTGCCGGATTGTCGACACCCGCGTGGTCGGCGGCCCGATCCTGGCCGACGGCGAACGCAGCTTCAAGGGCTACACCGCGAGCGACTTCACCAGTCAGGGCGGCGCGCCGTCGAACTGCGGCATTCCGACCAATGCAGCCTCGCTGCAGGTCAAGATCACGTCGGTGTATCCGGGCGGCAACGGCTACTTCACCGCGTATCCGTTCAACGAAGCCAAGCCGTTGGCATCGTCGTTGAACTACACCAACGGCTTCATCATGTCGAACGAGTCGTCGATCACCTTGTGCCGACCGGCTTGCACCAGCCAGTTCAACGTCTACAGCTACGCGCAGTCGGAGCTGGTGATCGACGTGACCGGCTACTTCATGGAACCGGAAGCCACCGCGCTGGACTGCACCGTGGCGCAAGCCAGCGGCTCGCTGGCGCTGTTGAGCGGCCTGCAGACCAAGACCATCGCGTGCCCGGCCGGCTATACGGTCACCGGCGGCGGTTGCGGCGGCGTGCTCGGCATCGCGATCAGCAACTCCGAACCCAACGTGGTCGGAGGCCAGCCGGTGGGCTGGAAGTGCGATCTGGTCGGTTCGCTGTTGAGCGTGCTCGGCTACCAGATCAACGCAACTTGTTGTCGCGTGCCCGGACGCTGACGGTACCGGCGAACGCAAGGGTACGAGTATCGGGAAGCCGGCCGCGAGGCCGGCTTCCCTTTTTGCGCATGGCTTACAGCACTTCCGAGGCGTAGTCCGCCAGGCGCGAACGCTCGCCGCGGCGCAGGGTCACGTGCGCGCTGTGCGCCCAGCCCTTGAAGCGGTCGACCGCATAGGTCAGGCCGGAGGTGGTCTCGGTGAGGTAGGGCGTGTCGATCTGTTCGACATTGCCCAGGCAGACGATCTTGGTGCCGGGGCCGGCACGCGTGATCAGGGTCTTCATCTGCTTCGGCGTGAGGTTCTGGGCCTCGTCCAGGATCAACCAGCGGCTGAGGAAGGTGCGCCCGCGCATGAAGTTCATCGAGCGGATCTTGATGCGCGAGGCGAGCAGATCGTTGGTGGCCGCGCGGCCCCAGGCGCCGCCTTCCTGGTTGTGGGTCAGCACTTCCAGGTTGTCGGTCAGCGCGCCCATCCACGGCGTCATCTTTTCCTCTTCGGTGCCGGGCAGGAAGCCGATGTCCTCGCCGACGCTGACCGTGGCGCGGGTCATGATGATCTCGCGATAGCGCTGCTGGTCCATGGTCTGGGCCAGGCCCGCGGCCAAGGCCAGCAGGGTCTTGCCGGTGCCGGCGGTGCCCAGCAGGGTGACGAAGTCGATCTCCGGATCCATCAGCGCGTTGAGCGCGAAGTTCTGTTCGCGGTTGCGCGCGATGATGCCCCACACCGCATGCTGGTTATGGCGGTAGTCGTCGACGATCTGCAGGGTCACGCGATCGTCGCCGACCTTGCTGACCTTGAGCTCGGACTCCTCGTCGCCGGGCAGGAACAGGAACTGGTTCGGATACCAGTCGTCGTCCTGGGTGCGCGCGATTTCGTAATAGGTGCGGCCCTTCTCGGTCCAGGACTTGAGGTCCTTGCCGTGGCGCTGCCAGAAATCCTCCGGCAGTGCGGTGGCGCCGGTGTAGAGCAGGCTGAAATCGTCCAGCGCGCGGTCGTTCTCGTAGTCTTCCGACGCGATTCCGGCGATCGCCGCCTTGATCCGCAGGTTGATGTCCTTGGACACGAACACCACCGGTACGCCGGGCTCGCTCTCCTTGAGGGCGAGGATGGCGCCCAGGATGTGGTTGTCCGGGATGACCGCGCCGAAGCGCTTGCCGCTGTCGAAGGAGTCGGTCTGGAAGCGCAGCTTGCCGATGCTCTCCTGTCCGCGCAGCTGCAGGCCCTGCGGGCGCTTGAGGGTGATGCCGACGGCGATCTTGTCGGTGCCCTCGACTTCGATCAGCTCGTTGAGGAAGCGGCTGACCTGACGCGCGTTGCGACTGGCTTCGGAGGTGCCTTTCTTGCCGTTGTCGAGCTCTTCGATGACCTGCATCGGCAGGTACACGTCGTGTTCCTGGAACTTGAATAGCGCGGTCGGGTCGTGCATCAGCACGTTGGTGTCGAGGACGTAGATGCGCTTGCTTCGGGTCATTCCGATGCCTCATGGCAGGTGGGTACGGCGCGGTGCGGATACGACGGGTGGAACGCGATGGCGCTGCCGTGCGCGCACGGCAGCGCCGCCGTGGCCCGCGGGGCGGGACGGCGGATAGCGGAGAACAAAGGGGCGGTCACTGGGTCTGCGCAGCCTTTAGTGCGTCCAGGACGGCCTGGGCATGGCCGGAGACTTTCACCGGGCGCCATGACTGGGCGATGACGCCCTTGGGGTCGATCAGGAAGGTGCTGCGCTCGATGCCGATGTACTTGCGGCCGTACAGGCTTTTCTCCTTGATCACGCCGAAGGCCTGGCACAGGGCCTCGTCCTTGTCGCTGATCAGATCGAACTTGAAGCCCTGCTTGGCGCAGAAGTTCTGGTGCGACTTGAGCGAGTCGCGCGACACGCCCAGCACCGTCGCGCCCAGCTTCTTGAACTTGGGCAGCAGGGCGTTGAAGTCCAGGCCTTCGGTGGTGCAGCCCGGCGTGCTGTCCTTGGGATAGAAGTACAGCACCAGCCAGTGGCCGGCGTAGTCCTTCAGCTGCGCGGTCTCGCCGCTGGACAGCACCAGGAGCAGGGAGGAAACGGTCTTGTCGAGGCGGTTACCGGTGTCGAGCATGCGTGCTGTCAGATCCTCAGAACTTCATCGGGTCCATGATGGCATCGAGATTCAAGTGATCGCAGAACTCCAGGAAATCGTCGCGCAGGGCGGCGATGTGCATGCTGGAGGGCACGCCGATGGTCACCTGGGCCGAGAACATGTCGGCGCCGGTCTGCATGGCGCGGTAGCGCGAACAGTGCAGGCTCTCGATGGTGATGCCCTGGCGATCGAAGAAGTCGGCGAGCTGGAACAGGATCCCCGGCTTGTCGGCGGCCACCACTTCGACGATGTAGGGCAACAGATTGGATTGCACCTGCTTGGGCCCGGTCCGGTACCAGACCAGCTTCAGGCCTTCCTCGCGTTCCAGGCGCGTGAGCATGGCTTCGAGCTTGGCGACCGCGTCCCAGGAGCCGACCGCGAGCGCGGTGACGGAGACGTCCCGGCCCACTGTGGACAGGCGCGCGTCCACCAGGTTGCAGCCGGAATCGGCGATCCGGCGCGTCACCGACAACAGCGGCGACTCCGGATGCGTCGTATAGGCGTTGATCAGGAGGTGATTTTCGTTCGGCGACGGCCGGGCAGCGGAATCGGTCAAGGCGGCGCCTGCAAGGGGAGCGAGTGGCTCGGATACTGAACGGCGGCCCGCGCACGGGCTGCGGCCTGAAGCCAGCATACTTGCCCGCGCTTTCGGCCCGCAAGTAACATCGCAAGGCAGTAACATCGGCACTTGGCGGCATTCCGTGCCGCCGCTCACACAGCGCTCCGCGCGAAGGCCCTCACTTGCGACTCTCCGGCAGCATCACCGCGCTGGCCACGCCGTTCGACGCGGCCGGCGAACTCGACCTCGATGCCTGGCGCGCCTTGCTGGCGGCGCAGCTCGACGGCGGTACCCAGGCCGTCGTGGTCGCCGGTTCCACCGGCGAGGCCGCGGCCCTGCACGATCCCGAGTACGACACCCTGCTGCGCACCGCGGTGGAGCAGATCGCCGGGCGCGTCCCGGTGTTGGCCGGCACCGGCCTGTCCAACACCGCCAAAACCATCGAACTGACCCGCCGCGTGGCCGCGCTGGGCGCCGACGCCGCCCTGGTGGTGACGCCGCCCTACGTGCGCCCGACCCAGGCCGGCCTGGTCGCGCATTACCGCGCGATCGCCGACGACGGCGCCCTGCCGTTGGTGCTGTACAACGTGCCCGGCCGCACCGGCTGCGATCTGCTGCCGGAAACGGTGGCCCAGCTCGCCGGGCATCCGCGCATCGTCGGCATCAAGGAAGCGCGCAGCGAGCCCGAGCGCATGAGCGCGCTGCTGGCCTTGCAGGACGCCGGCTTCGCCGTGCTCAGCGGCGACGACCCGACCGCCTGCCGGGCCATGCTGGCCGGCGCCGACGGCATCGTCTCGGTCGCGTCCAACCTGGTGCCGGCCTCGTTTCGCCGTCTGGCCGATCTGGCCCGCGCCGGCCGCCGCGACGAGGCCCTGGCCTGGGACGCGCGCCTGGCGCCGCTCTACGACTTCCTCGGCGTCGAATCCAATCCGATCCCGGTCAAGGCCGTGCTCGCCCGCCAGGGCGTCGGCCACGGCCTGCGCCTGCCGCTGACGGCCTTGTCGGCCGCCCACCAAGACGCCGCCGCCAGCGCCCATGCGCTGGTACGCGAACTAGAACACGACTGCCGCGCTACGCTCGCAGCCTGAACCCCGCAGGAGATTTGCCCATGCGTTCCAATGTTTCCCTGTCCCGCGTCGCAGTCGGCGCACTGCTGATCGGCCTGGTCGCCACCGCCGGTTGCAGCTGGTTCCGCAAGGGCAGCAATCCGCTGTACGCCGAGAACGCCGAGCAGCGTCCGCTGGAAGTGCCGCCGGACCTCGACCGTCCGCGCACCGACGGCGCCATGGCGATCCCGAACGGTTCGGTGTCCGCCTCCGAGCGCGCGCCCACCACGGTCGCCAGCGCCGCCTCGCCGATCGGCTTCACCACCGCCGGCAGCCGCGACGAGGCTTACGCCAAGGTCGGCGAGGCGTTGGCC
The DNA here is from genome assembly GCF_001429345.1 of Lysobacter sp. Root983. NCBI lineage: Bacteria > Pseudomonadati > Pseudomonadota > Gammaproteobacteria > Lysobacterales > Lysobacteraceae > Lysobacter > Lysobacter sp. Root983. The sequence goes on along the minus strand of NZ_LMJO01000001.1, from coordinate 969,542 downwards.
AAGGTCGAAGGTCTGACCGTCGCCAGCCGCGCCCAGTTGCTGGGCGCTTACGACGTCAACTACGAAGGCGCCAACTTCCTGGTCCGCGTGAGCGCGGTCGAGGCCGGCGCTTACGTGTCCGCGGTCGATCCGCGCGGCCTGCCGGCCACCGGCCAGCCGCCGATCAAGCTGATCGCGGCGCTGAAGGAAGCGCTGGGCAGCAAGTGATCGCGGCCTAAGCGGCACGACCAGAACGGGCGCCGAGAGGCGCCCGTTTTTGTTTGGATGGGGTGGGGAGACTCGGGCTTGTTGGCTATGGAGGTAGCCGGATGCCGCGATTCGTGGGCGTGTTCTTGCCGGGTTGTGCGTGTGCGCTAGACAAAGCAGGGGCGGCGGACTTGCGTCGCTTGAATGGACGCGTGCCTATGTCGCTGCAAGGCGCTTAAGTCACTGGATACCCGCCTTCGCGGGTATGACGAATCGGGAGTTACGTCGCGGCTTAAGCTCTGCCCGAATCCCGAATCCCGAATCCCGAATCCCGAATCCCGAATCCCGAATCCCGAATCCCGAATCCCGAATCCCGAATCCCGAATCCCGAATCCCTCAGCGCTCCAGCAAGCCGAGCTTGTCGGTCTTGCCTTCCCAATCCTTGGCGTCGGCCAGCGCGTCCTTGCGGGTGGTGATCACCGGCCAGGCCTTGGCGAGTTCGGCGTTGAGCGCCACGAACGCTTCCTGTCCGGCCGGCACGTCGTCTTCCGGATAGATCGCGTTGATCGGGCATTCCGGCTCGCACAGGGTGCAGTCGATGCACTCGTCCGGATCGATCACCAGGAAGTTCGGGCCTTCGTGGAAACAGTCGACCGGGCACACCTCGACGCAGTCGGTGTACTTGCACTTGATGCAGTTCTCGGTGACGACGAAGGGCATGGAACGGTCTTCCGTGGGTGAGCGGTCGCGACTAGTTTAGCGACAGGCGGGGGCGCAAACCTAGCCGATCGCGCCGCCTGGCGGGTTGTTGCGAGCGACTCTCATCGAGGCGCGCTGGTTGACCGCTCGGGCAAAGAAAAAGCCCGCGCATCGCTGCGCGGGCTCGGTCTGTAGGAACGTTCTCACCGGCGACGGTGGAAGGCCGCGAGCGGCTCGCATTCCGAATTTGGCGCTCCCTACGAGATTCGAACTCGTGTTTTAGCCTTGAGAGGGCCACGTCCTAGGCCTCTAGACGAAGGGAGCAGGTTAAACCCGCATCCGACTCTCAATCGTATGCGGCCTGCTAGTATAGGGGGCTGAATAGCGCTCGGCAACCGGTCTCGACCGGTTGCCGTTCACCTTCCCACAGCGATCCACTGCCCCGCAGCAGCGATCCCAAACGCGGCGACGACCGCTCGATGCAGCCCGAAAATCCTACCGGTCACGACTACGTCCATCCCATGTTGCGGGTGATCCCGCGCGAGCAGCACAACGTCTCGCGCAAGGAAATCAGCCCGAACGCGCTGCGCGTGCTGTATCGGCTGCGCGATGCCGGCTTCGGCGGCTACCTGGTGGGCGGCGCGGTGCGCGACATCCTCGTCGGCGGCCACCCCAAAGACTTCGACGTCGCCACCGACGCCACGCCGGAGCAGGTCAAGGGCCTGTTCCGCAACTGCCGCCTGATCGGCCGCCGCTTTCGCCTGGCGCACGTGGTCTACGGCCGCGAGATCATCGAGGTCGCGACCTTCCGCGCCAACAGCGACGACGGCAGCGGCGACCGCGAAACCGACAACGGCGGCCGCCTGGTCCGCGACAACGTCTACGGCAGCATCGAGGACGACGCGGTGCGCCGCGACTTCACCGCTAACGCGCTGTATTACGCGGTCGAGGACTTCTCGGTGCGCGACTACACCGGCGGTTTCGAGGACGTCCAGAACCGCCTGATGCGGCTGATCGGCGATCCGGAAACGCGCTATCGCGAAGACCCGGTGCGCATGCTGCGCGCGGTGCGTCTGGCGGCCAAGCTCGGCTTCGAGATCGAGGCCGCGACCGCCGCGCCGATTCCGGCCCTGGCCTCGCTGCTCAGCGACGCCGCGCCGGCGCGCCTGTTCGAGGAATGCCTGAAGCTGTTCCTGTCCGGCCACGCGGTGCAGAGCTTCCTCGGCCTGGAGCGCTACGGTCTGCTGCCGGCGCTGCTGCCGGAGACCGCGGCCGCGCTCAAATCCAATCGCAGCGGCGCGCTCCGCCGCATGCTGCTGGAAGGCCTGCAGGGCACCGATACCCGCGTCGCCAACGACGAACCGGTGTCGCCGGCGTTCCTGTTCGCGATGCTGCTGTGGCCGGCCTATTGCCGCGCGCTGATGGCGCTGCAGGCGCAGGGCATGCATGCGGTCGAGGCCCAGCGCCGCGCCGCCGACCGGGTCACCGTGCATCAGCTGGAGATGATCGCGCTGCCGCGCCGGTTCTCGCTGCCGATGCAGGAGATCTGGCTGCTGCAGACGCGCTTCTCGCAGCGCCAGCGCAAGCGCGTGTTCCGTTTGCTGTCGCATCCGCGTTTCCGTGCCGCCTACGACTTCCTCAACCTACGCCTGGCCGCCTCCAACGAGCACGCGGCCGATGTCGCGTTCTGGAGCGAAGCCCAGGGCAAACCCGGCGACGAGCTGGCCGCGCAGTTGGACGCGCAGCCGGCGTCCGACGCCGAGGCCGGCAGCGCGCCGCGCAAGCGTCGCCGCCGTCGCCGTAACGGCGGCGGAGCCGAGGCCGGCGCTGCCGCTATCGATACGAACCACCACGACGGCGAATGAGCGTGGCCGAGGTCGCGTTCGTCGGCCTGGGCAGCAACCTGGGCGACAGCGCCGCGATCCTGCGCGGCGCCTTCGAAGCCCTGGCCGCGCTGCCGGGCACACGCCTGCTGCGCGCGTCGTCGCTGTATCGCACCCCGGCCTGGGGTGTGACCGCGCAACCGGACTTCGTCAACGCCGCGGCCATGCTGGAAACCACGCTGGCGCCGCAGGCGCTGTTGCGCGCGATGCTGGCGATCGAGCGCGAGGCCGGTCGCGATCGCCGCGAGGACGGCAGCGACCGCTGGGGCCCGCGCACGCTGGACCTGGATCTGCTGTTGTACGGCCAGCACTGCCTCGACGACCCCGGCCTGCGTCTGCCGCATCCGCACCTGCACCAGCGCGCGTTCGCGCTGCTGCCGCTGCTGGAAATCGCGCCCGATGCGCAGATTCCGGGAATAGGGCCGGCGCGCGACGCCTTGGCCCAGCTCGAGATCGGCGACATACAAACCCTGGCTTAGGCGGTAAGTTATAGGGCTACCCCCGCGAGCGTCCGGCGATCGGCCGGGCGAGACCCAGACCCCATGTACACCTCGGCCCCCACCGACACCCCGCGCAAGACCGCCTGGACCGTGCCCATGCTCGCCGACGCCAAGCGCGACGGCCGGCCGCTGGTCATGCTGACCTGCTACGACGCCGGCTTCGCGCGCACCATGGACGCGGTCGGGATCGATCTGGTGTTGATCGGCGATTCGCTGGGCATGGTGGTGCAGGGGCACAACAGCACTTTGCCGGTGCGCGTGGACGACATCGCCTACCACACCGCCTGCGTCGCGCGCGGCCTGTCCAAGGCGCTGCTGATCGCCGACCTGCCGTTCCAGTCCGACGCCACCCCCGAGCGCGCGCTCGAGGCCTCGACCGCCTTGCTGCAGGCGGGCGCGGCGATGGTCAAGCTGGAAGGCGCGGGCCACAAGCTGGACGTGATCCGCTTCCTGGTCGAGCGCGAGATCCCGGTCTGCGCGCACCTGGGCCTGACCCCGCAATCGGTGCTGCGCCTGGGCGGCTACAAGGTCCAGGGCCGCGACGAGGCCGCCGCCGCGCGCCTGCGCGAGGACGCGCGCGCGGTCCAGGACGCCGGCGCCTCGCTGCTGGTGCTGGAGTGCGTGCCCAACCCGGTCGCCGCCGCCATCACCGCCGACCTCGCCATTCCGACCATCGGCATCGGCGCGGGCGTGCAATGCGACGGTCAGGTGCTGGTGCTGCACGATCTGCTGGGCGTGAACTCCGGCCATCGCCGGCCTAAGTTCGTCAAGGATTTCCTGGCCGAGGGCGGTTCGATCGAGGGCGCGTTCCGCGCCTACGCCGATGCCGTGCGCGAACGCCGCTTCCCCGACGAGGCGCATTCCTACGCCGGTTGAACCCAGCGTTGCGGCGCAGACGTTGTGATCGGCGGCGTTAGCGCGTGTAATTCGCAGCCTATGGCGTCGGCGCCGTCGGCGCCGCACGTTTCCTTCGACACTCCACCGAGCAAGGCATGCTGACCGTCGACGATCTGGCCGTACTGCGTTCCACCATCGACGCCTGGCGTCGCGACGGTTTGCGCGTCGCGTTCGTGCCGACCATGGGCAATCTGCATGCCGGCCACCATTCGCTGGTCGAACTGGCGCGCGCGCGCGCCGACCGGGTCGTGGTCAGCGTGTTCGTGAACCCGACCCAGTTCGGGCCGAACGAGGACTTCGGGCGCTACCCGCGCACGCCGGAGGCCGACGCCGCCGGCTTGTCGGCCGCGGGCGCCGACCTGATGTGGCTGCCCACGGTCGAGACCATGTACCCCTACGGTCCGCAGGCCACGGTCGAGGTGCGCGTGCCGCACGTGACCGAGGGCCTGGAGGGCGCGCACCGTCCCGGCCATTTCGACGGCGTCGCCACCGTGGTCGCGCGTCTGTTCAACCAGGTCCGGCCGGACCTGGCAGTGTTCGGGCGCAAGGACTACCAGCAGCTGGCGGTGATCCGTTACCTGGTGCGCGACCTGGCTTTCCCGATCGAGATCGTCGCCGCCGACACCCTGCGCGAGGCCGACGGCCTGGCGATGAGTTCGCGCAACCAGTACCTGTCCGAGCAGGAGCGCCCGCGCGCGGCCGAGATCCACCGCTGCCTGCAGTGGATGCGCCAGGCCGTGCAGGCCGGCAGCACGCGCGAGGCGGTCGAGGCCGAAGCCAGCCAACGCCTGCAAACCGCCGGCTTCGTCGTCGACTATGCCGCGATCCGCCGGCCCGACCTTGGCCTGCCGGACACCGGTCCCGGCGACGCCGCGCGGGTCGCCCTGATCGCGGCCCGACTGGGCAAGACCCGCCTGATCGACAACCTCGAATTCGCCGCCTGAACGCACATGCACCGTTCCAGGGGCGGGGTGGGGCGAGTATGTTGCACTGCGCCATGCGCTGCTAGACTTCGGTTTTTCGCGCCCGCGCGTCCGCGGACGGAGTGAGAACATGCAACTCAATCTGCTCAAGGCCAAGATCCACCGCGCCACCGTCACCCATGCCGAGCTCCACTACGAAGGGTCCTGCGCGATCGACGGCCGCCTGCTCGACATCTCCGGCATCCGTGAGTACGAACAGGTCCACATCTACAACGTCAACAACGGCCAGCGCTTCGTTACCTACGCGATCCGCGGCGAAGAGGGCAGCGGCGTGATCTCGGTCAACGGCGCGGCCGCGCACAAGGCCCAGCCGGGCGACCTGGTGATCATCTGCGCCTATGGCGTGTGCGACGAGGCCGAGGCGGCGAAGTTCAAGCCGACCCTGGTCTACGTGGACCGCCACAACCAGCTGACCCATACCAACACTTCGATGCCGGCCCAGGCGGCCTGAGAGAACGCATGAGCGACGCATCCCGACTGAGCCTACTGAGCGCCCAGGCGGGGCGCGTCGCAAACACCACGCTGCCGCAGCTGATCGCCGCCGACCCGGCACGCGCGCAGGATTTCGCGCTGCGGGTCGGCCCGATCTACGCCAGCTTCGCCCGCCAGCATTACGACCGCGAGGCCCTGGCCGCGCTGTTCGCGGCGGCCGAACAGGCCGGTTTCGCTGCGCGCCTGCGCGCGCTGTTCGACGGCGAGACGGTCAACATCACCGAACGCCGCCCGGCCCTGCATACCGCGCTGCGCGGCGACTTCTCGCAAGCCCAGGTCGCGCGCGATGCGCACGCCCAGGCGTTGCAGGCGCGGCGACGCATGCGCGCGATCGTCGACGCGTTGGCCGCCAGCGACGTCACCGACATCGTCAGCATCGGCATCGGCGGTTCCGACCTCGGTCCGCGTCTGGCCGCCGACGCCCTCAGCGGCGCCGCGCCCGGTCGTTTCCGCGTGCATTTCCTGTCCAACGTCGATGGCCATGCCGCCCAACGCACCCTGGCCGGGCTGGACCCGGCGCGCACCGCCGCGCTGCTGATCTCCAAGACCTTCGGCACCCAGGAAACCCTGCTCAACGGCGCGCTGGTACGCGACTGGCTGGGCGCGCACGCGGGCGAGCGCCTGTACGCGATCAGCGCCAACGTCGAACGCCCGGCGGCCGCGTTCGGAATCCCGCCCGAGCGCATCCTGCCGATGTGGGACTGGGTCGGCGGGCGCTATTCGCTGTGGTCCGCGGTCGGTCTGCCGATCGCGTTGGCGATCGGCATGGACGCGTTCGAGGCGTTCCTGGACGGCGCCGCCGAGATGGACGCGCACGTGCTGGAGACGCCGGCGCCGCGCAATCTGGCCGCCTGGCATGCCCTGACCGCGATCTGGAACCGCAACGGCCTGGGTTATGCGACGCAGGCGGTGCTGGCCTACGACGACCGCCTCAAGCTGCTGTCGAACTATCTGCAGCAGTTGGTGATGGAGAGCCTGGGCAAGTCGACCCGCCTGGACGGCCGCGCCATCGTCGGCGACACCGTGCCGGTGTGGTGGGGCGGGGTGGGCACCGATACCCAGCACAGCTTCTTCCAGGCCCTGCACCAGGGCAGTTCGATCGTGCCCGGCGATTTCATCGGCGTGATCCGCGCCGACACGCCCTACGCCGAGAATCACCGCGCGCTGCACGCCAATCTGCTCGCCCAGACCGAGGCCTTCGCCAACGGCCAGGCCAACGAGGACCCGCATCGCGCCTACGCCGGCAGCCGGCCCAGCACCACAATCCTGCTGGACGCGCTGACCCCGCGCTCGCTGGGCGCACTGCTCGCGCTGTACGAGCACAGCGTCTATCTGCAGTCGGTGTTCTGGGACATCAACGCCTTCGACCAGTTCGGCGTCGAACTGGGCAAGCAGGTCGCCAGCCGTTTGCTACCCGCGCTGGCCGGCGAGGCCGAAGCCGAGGATCCGGTGACGCGGGAGCTGATCGCGCAACTGCGAGGCTGATTCGACTTCGTCGGGTGCGGTGAGCCGTAGGCGCACCGCACCGTTTCGCGTTGCCGGCGGTTTCGATGCCTTGTGAGTGTCGCGGTCGCGGCTTACGCCGCTCCTACCCCAAGGCGACGCGTAAGGCGACCTCAGGCCGCGCCGTGGCGCGCCAGGGCCCACTCCACATGCTCTCGCACCACCGCGCTGTCGGCCTCGCGGCGCGAGTTCAATGCGGCGATCACCTCGGGCGTGCTCGGCGCATTGCCCAGCGCGACCGCGATATTGCGCAGCCAACGTTCATGGCCGCTGCGACGGATCGCCGAGCCCTCGGTGCGCTGCAGGAATTCGGCTTCGCTCCAGGCGAACAGTTGCGTCAGGCTGGCGCGATCCAGGTCGTTGCGAGCGCGGAAATCCGGCTCGTCGGTGCGCTTGGCGAACTTGTTCCAGGGACAGACCAACTGACAGTCGTCGCAGCCGAAGATGCGGTTGCCGATCGCGGGGCGCAGCTCCTCCGGGATGGCGCCTTCGTGTTCGATGGTCAGGTAGGCGATGCAGCGGCGCGCATCCAGGCGATGCGGGGCGACGATGGCCTGGGTAGGGCAGACCTCGATGCAGCGCACGCAGGTGCCGCAGTGCGCGCTCGCCGGCGCGTCGATCGGTAGCGGCAGATCGACGTAGATCTCGCCCAGGAAAAACCAGGAGCCGCCGTCCTTGTCGATCAGACAGGTGTGCTTGCCGATCCAGCCCAGGCCGGCGTTGCGCGCAAGCGCCCGTTCCAGTACCGGCGCCGAATCCACGAACACCCGGTGCCCGAACGGTCCTACTGTTTCGCCGATGCGGTCGGCCAGGCGCTGCAGGCGCTGGCGCATCAGCTTGTGGTAGTCGCGCCCCAGGGCATAGCGGGCGACGTAGGCGCGCTCGCGGTCGGCCAGGGTGGCCCAGGCGTCCTCGTCGTCGTTGCGGCCGTAGTCCAGCCCGACCGAGATCACCCGCAGAGTCCCCGGGATCAGCGCCTGCGGCCGCGAACGCAGCTCGCCGTGGCGCGCCATCCAGTCCATCGACCCGTACAGGCCCTGCGCCAGCCAGTCGCGCAGATAGTCCTCGTCGGGGCCCAGCTCGATGCCGGCAATGCCGCAACGCTGGAAACCCAGTTCGCGCGCCAATTCGCGGATGCGCAGGGTCAGCGCCGCGTAGTCGGGCGCGGCGGGCGTCGGGTCGGGGCTGGCATGGTGCGGGCTCACGATGCGGCAAGTATAGAATCGTGCGATGCCTACGGCCGATTTCTCCTTCGATTCCGGGCTTTACGACACCGCCGCGTTGCGTGCCGTCGAGGCGCGCGCGAGCGCGCACCTGGGCGACGCCTACGAGCTGATGCGCCGTGCGGGCGCGGCGGGCTGGCGCGAACTGCTGCGGCGCTGGCCCGCGGCGCAGCGCATCGTGGTGGTGTGCGGGCCGGGCAACAACGGCGGCGACGGCTATGTGCTGGCGACGCACGCGCATGCCAGCGGGCGCGAGGTGCGGGTGTCGCACCTGGCCACGCACGCGCCGCGCGGCGAGCTGGCCCGGCGCGCCGCGGACGCATACACGGAGGCGGGAGGCCGCAGCGAGGTATATGCGGGCGGCGCGCTGGATGCGGATCTGATCGTCGATGCCTTGTTCGGCATCGGCTTGTCGCGCGCACCGGATGCGGAGGCGTCGGCGTTGATCGAGACCATCAACGCCCAATCCGCGCCCGTATTCGCGCTGGACGTGCCCAGCGGCGTCGACGCCGAGCGCGGCGTCGCCTATGCGCCCGCCGTGATCGCCGATGCCACGATCGAGTTCATCGCGCACAAGTTCGGTTTGAGTACCGGTTCGGCCTTGGACTGCGTGGGCTCGTTGGCGTGGTCCGATCTGCAGATCTCCGTCGAAGCTTTCGATCGTGCGCCGGTCGCGCGTTCGGTGCGCGCGGAGGATCTGCGGCGCTGGTTGTCGCCGCGCAACCGCGATAGCCACAAGGGACGCAACGGCCGGGTGCTGTGCGTGGGCGGCGACCACGGCAGCGGCGGCGCGATCGTGTTGTGCGCGCAAGCGGCCTTGCGCAGCGGCGCCGGCCTGGTCGAGATCGCCACGCGCGGCGAGCATGTACAAGCCGTTTTGGCGCGCATACCGGAAGCGATGCCGCGCGAGGTCCGCGATGCAGCGCAACTGCGTGATGCACTCGAACGCGCGAGCGTGATCGCCTTGGGACCGGGCCTGGGGCAGGGCGCCTGGGCGCGCGATTTGCAGGCTTGCGTGCTTGAGAGCCAGCGCCCCTTGCTGCTGGATGCGGATGCCTTGAATCTGTTGGCGGAGCGGCCGCGCACCTTGCATGCGGATTGCGTGCTCACGCCCCATCCGGGCGAAGCGGCGCGTTTGCTCGGCATCGATACCGCGCAGGTGCAAGCCGATCGCTTGAGCGCCGCGCGCGCGTTGCGCGATCGCTACGCCTGCGCCATCGTGTTGAAAGGCGCGGGCACCATCGTGACCGCGCCGGATGCGGAACCTCGCGTGATCGCGGCGGGCAATCCTGGCATGTCCGTCGGCGGCATGGGCGACGTGCTCAGCGGTACCATCGCCGCGCTGCGCGCGCAGGGTTTGAACGCGTTCGATGCCGCCGTGTGCGGCGCGCTGCTCCATTCGGCTGCTGCGGACGCCGCGGCGCGCGACGGTGGCGAGCGCGGTTTGCTGCCTACCGACTTGATGCCGTGGTTGCGGCGCTTGGCCAATCCGGAGAGTTCGCGTTGATCTCGTCTCACTCCAGCGCATCCGCGCACGAACCAGCAGCGATCGCATTGTCGTTGCGCGATGCCGACGCCACCGATGCCTTGGGTGCCGCACTAGCGCGTACGCGTCCGCAGCGCGCGGTGGTGCATCTCAGCGGCGATCTCGGCGCCGGCAAATCCACGCTCGCACGCGCCTTGCTGCGCGCGCTGGGCGTGCAAGGCGCGATTCGCAGTCCCACCTACACCTTGGTCGAACGCTATCCGCTCGCCAGCGGCGGCGAAGCCTGGCATTTGGATCTGTATCGCATCGGCGATGTCGGCGAGCTCGAGTTTCTCGGCTTGGACGGCGACGAGGCCACGCTGTGGTTGATCGAATGGCCCGACCGCGGTCGCGGCGGGCTACCCCCGGCCGACCTGCGGGTCGAACTGGCGGTCGAGGGGGTGGGGCGTTCGGCCCGCCTGATCCCGGAGTCCGAGACCGGCAGGGGCTGGGTCCAGGCCCTGGCCGCCACCCCGGAGCTTGCGGCCGACTCCTGAACGTTTCCACAGGAAGTGGTGGCAGGTGCCGGATTCGTAAGGGAAAAATGCTTGCATTTCCAAGGCGCTGGTGCTTGACTAGCACCCATGCGCGTAAAAGGGGCCACCGTTCAGAAATTCCTGCTCGGCATGGCGCTGCTCGCGGCGCTGGCCTGGAATCTTGCGCACGCCAGTGAAATCAAGGGCTTGGACGTCGGCAGCGGCGCCACCGGCACCCGTGCCGAGATCGCCCTGGACCGCGGCACCGAATTCAAGCTGATCTCGCTCAAGGGCCCCGACCGCCTCGCGGTCGACCTGCCGGCCTCCTCGCTGGCCAAGGGCCTGCGCCTGCCGACCGGCGCGGGCATCGTCAAATCCGTGCGCACCGGTCAGCCCGCGCCGGGCACCGTGCGCATCGTGTTCGATCTGGCCCAGCCGGTCGCCGCGCTCAAGCCGCGCATCGAGCCGGCCGCCAACGGCGCGCGCCTGGTGCTGGAGTGGCCGGGCGATGGCGTCGAGCCGCAGCCCGTCGCCACGCCGCCGGCCGCTTCCGTCGCCGCCGCGCACACCTCAGCCGTGCCGTCCGCGACCGTGCCGCAATCGGCGCCGCCGCCGGCCGCGACCGCGGTCGTGTCCGAGCATCGCGGCGTCGACCAGGCCGCCTCGTCCGCGGCCGCGACCACGCGCCTGATCTCCGAGCTGGCTGCGCGCAACGCCTCCAGCGCGCCGGCTACCGCAGCGCCGGTGGCCGCCACGCCGGTCGCGACCGTCGCACCGCCGCCGGTGCAGACCACCATCGCCACCGGCGTGCCCACCCGCATCGCCTCGGGCGTGCCCACGCCGATGCCGGGCGCCGCCGTGAGCGCGCCGCCGGCCGACGACCTGGCCACGCCCGGCGCGGTCAAGACCATGAAGGATGTGATGCGCGGCCGCGGCATGCGCCCGCTCATCATCGCCATCGACCCCGGCCATGGCGGCCAGGACCCCGGCGCGGTCGGCCAAGCCGGCAAGCGCGAGAAAGACGTGACCCTGGCGATCGCGCGCGAACTCGCGCGCCAGATCAACGCCACGCCCGGGCTCAAGGCCTACCTCACCCGCGACAGCGACGTGTTCATCCCGCTGCCGCGGCGCGCGCAGCTCGCGCGCCAGGCCAAGGCCGACATGTTCGTGTCGATCCACGCCGACGCCGCCGAGAACCGCGCCGCCAAAGGCTCCTCGGTCTACGTGCTGTCGCTGAAGGGCGCGTCCTCGCAGCGCGCGCGCTGGCTGGCGGACAAGGAAAACTCGGCCGACCTGGTCGGCGGCGTGCGCCTGCAGGAAGCCGACAACACCCTGACCTCGGTGTTGCTGGACCTCACCCAGAGCGGTCACATGAAGGCGTCCGAGGACGCGGCCGCGCATGTGCTCGACGGGCTCAAGCGCGTCGGCAATAACCACAAGCCGCATATCGAGCGCGCCAACTTCGCCGTGCTGCGGACCTCGGACATGCCGGCGATGCTGGTCGAGACCGCCTTCATCTCCAACCCGGACGAAGAGCGCCGCCTGACCGATCCCGCGCACCAGCGCGCGCTCGCGCGCGCCGTGCTCGATGGCGTCAATACCTACTTCACCCGTCAGCCGCCGCCGGGCACGCTCTACGCCGCGCGCGCCGACGCTCAGCCGGTGGCGATGGGCGGGGGCGGCGGCAGCCCCTGAGCCGCTGGGGCGGCATGCGCGCCGCCTGATCCGATCCGACCCCTGCAAGGCCTGCGCGGTTGCGCGCTGGAACGGGCTTGCGTCGCGAAAGCGCTAAACGGATCGCGGAAGCCGGCGGTGAGCGGCTATCATCGAAGCCGTATTCTCACGGCGCCGCCGCGGCGCCCGGTCGCTCAGTGGCTATTCGTCAACTCCCCGATACCCTCATCAATCAGATCGCGGCCGGCGAGGTCGTGGAACGTCCGGCTTCGGTGGTCAAGGAGCTGGTCGAAAACGCGCTCGACGCCGGCGCGACCCGCATCGACATCGACCTGGAAGAGGGCGGTGTGCGCCTGATCCGGATCCGCGACGACGGCGCCGGCATCGCCGCCGAGGAACTGCCGCTGGCGATCTCGCGCCACGCCACCAGCAAGATCGCGTCCCTGGACGATCTGGAAGGGGTGGCCACGCTCGGTTTCCGCGGCGAGGCCTTGCCCTCGATCGCCTCGGTCAGCCGGTTCGCGATGGTCTCGCGCCGGATCGAAGCCGAGCACGGCGCCACCCTCGAAGTCGACGGCGGCCGGGTCGGGCAGGTCACGCCCAAGCCGCATCCGCAGGGCACCACGGTCGAAGTGCGCGACCTGTTCTTCAACGTCCCGGCGCGGCGCAAATTCCTCAAGGCCGAGCGCACCGAGTTGGGCCACATCGAGGAATGGCTGCGTCAGCTCGCTCTGGCGCGACCGGACGTGGAACTGCGCGTGTCGCACAACGGCAAGCCCTCGCGACGCTGGAAGGGCGAGGGCGATCTGCTTTCGGATGTGCGCATCAACGAAACCCTGGGCGAGGAATTCGCGCGCAACGCGCTGCGCGTCGACCACGCCGGCGCCGGCCTGCGCCTGCACGGCTGGATCGCCCAACCGGCCTACAACCGCGCCAGCGCCGACCAGCAGTACCTCTACGTCAACGGCCGCGCGGTGCGCGATCGCAGCGTCGCCCACGCGGTCAAGCAGGCCTATGCCGATGTGCTGTTCCACGGCCGCCAGCCGGCGTATGTGCTGTTCCTGGAGCTGGACCCGCGCCGGGTCGATGTCAACGTGCATCCGGCCAAGCACGAGGTGCGCTTCCGCGATTCGCGTCTGATCCACGATTTCGTTTACCGCACCCTGCACGACGCGTTGGCCGAGACCCGCGCCGGCATCGCCCCGCAGCCGGGCGCGCACGAGCCTTATGCGCAAGCGCCGGGCGCCGGCGCGCCGATGCAGAGCGCGCAACCCAGCTACAACTGGAGCGCGCCCACGCGCCCGCTCGGCTTCCAGGTCGAGGAAACCCGCAACGGCTACGCCGCGCTCTACGGCGCGCCGGGCGATGCGGCGGCGACGCAGGCCCATCCGACCTATCCATCGCCGCCGGCCTTCGATCCCGCCGCGCCGCGCCCGGCTCTGCCGCACAGCGACGACGCCAGCCTGCCGCCGCTGGGCTACGCCATCGCCCAGTTGCACGGCATCTACGTGCTGGCCGAGAGCGCCGAAGGCCTGATCGTGGTCGACATGCATGCCGCTCATGAGCGCATCGGCTACGAAAAACTCAAGCACGCCCACGACGGCGAAGGCCTGCGCACCCAGCCCTTGCTGGTGCCGGCCTCGCTGGCCGTGTCCGAGCGCGAGGCCGAAGTCGCCGAGCGCGAAACCGACACCCTGGCAGCGCTGGGCTTCGACGTGACCCGCAGCGGCCCGCAATCGCTGACCTTGCGCAGCGTGCCGGCCCTGCTGGCGCACGGCGACGTCGAAGCGCTGTTGCGCGACGTGCTGGCCGACCTGCGCGAGCACGGCGAATCGCGGCGCGTGGCCGCGGCGCGCGACGAATTGTTGGCGACCATGGCCTGCCATGGCGCGGTGCGCGCCAACCGGCGCCTGAGCCTGCCCGAAATGAACGCGCTGCTGCGCGAAATGGAAGCGACCGAGCGTTCCGGCCAATGCAATCACGGCCGGCCGACCTGGGCCCGTTTCAGCCTGTCCGAAATCGACCGCTGGTTCCTGCGAGGACGTTGAGAATGCGATTGCCGACTATGCCGCCACTGCGGCTGCTCCCGATGGTGCTGTCCCCGATCGTGTTCTGCCTTGCCCTGGCCGCGTGCGGCGGCGGCGAACGTTCCGAGAGCGACCTCGACGCGCCGGGCGCCGCCGCCGCCGCGACCGGCGCCGCCGCCGAGCCGCAAGCGCCCTCCAAGCCCACCAGCGCCGCCTTCGTCGGCGAGCAACAGGTCTGGCGCGAAGAGCGCAAAACCAACCTGACCAAGCCCGACGGTTGGACCAGCCTGGTCGGCCTGCATTGGTTGGACCCGGGCCCGCATTACTTCGGCAGCGAGCCCGACAACGGCATCCGCCTGGCGATGGGCCCCGGCCACTTCGGCATGATCGATCTGAAGAAGGACGGCAGCGTGCGCTTCGTTCCCGAACGCGGTACCGCGTTCACCCTGGACGATCAGCCGCTCAAGGGCGCGACCGCCTTGCGCATCGACACCGACCCGGCCGGCCCCAGCAAGCTCGGCTTCGACGAAGGCAAGGGCATCCTGACCGTGATCAAGCGCGGCGATCGCTACGCCTTGCGCGTCAAACACGCCGACGCGCCCACGCGCAGCGGTTTCAAGGACATTCCGTACTGGCAGGCCGACGCCGGCTGGGTGGTGGACAGCAAGTTCGTCGCTCATCCGCCGGGCAAGACCATCGCGATCGCCAACATCGTCGGCACCACCGAGCAAGTGCCCAACCCGGGTTACGTCGAATTCGAGCGCGACGGCAAGAGCTACCGCATCGAAGCCCTGGACGAGGGCGGCGACGAGCTGTTCCTGGTGTTCGCCGACCGCACCAACGGCCACGGCAGCTACGGCGCCGGACGCTTCCTCGACGCGCCCAAGCCGGGCATCGGCGGCCGCGTGATGCTGGACTTCAACAAGAGCTACAACCCGCCGTGCGCGTTCACCGCGTTCGCGACCTGCCCGCTGCCGCCGCAGGAAAACCGTCTCGACCTGGCGATCACCGCCGGCGAGAAGGCTTATGCCGGCGCGCACTGACCGACTCCAAGGACGATAACCCATGCTCCGTAATCCGCACCTCAAGCGCCTGCTGCCCTGCGCCCTGATCCTCGCCGCGCTGAGTTCGGCGATCGCCTCCGCGCAAGACGCCGCGCCGGCAGCGACGGCCAAGGCGCCGGTCGCCGCCGCGCCGGCCAAGGCGCCGCCGGTGCCGCTGCTGTGGAAGGTGTCCGACGCCGACAACGCGGTCTACCTGCTGGGCTCGTTCCACCTGCTCAAGAGCGACGACTATCCGCTGTCGCCCGACGTCGATGCGGCGTTCGCGGCCGCCGACAAGGTGCTGTTCGAGATCCCGCCGGAGCAGATGACCGACCCGGGCGCGGCCGCCAAGTTCATGGTCGCCGCCGGCTACACCGATGGTCGCACCCTGAGCCAGGTGCTGCCCGCCGACTTGCACGAGAAGCTGACCCGCTTGATGGGCAAGCAGGGCGTGCCGGTGGCGGCGCTCGACGGTTACGAACCCTGGTTCGTGAATCTGTCGCTGTTGCTGGGCGTATCGCAGGCCATGGGCTTCAGCCCCCAGCTCGGGTTGGATATGCACCTGATGAAGCAGGCGAGCACGGCCAAGAAGCCCACTGGCGGCCTGGAGTCGATGGAGGATCAATTGAAGGTGATGGACTCCTCGCCGATGCCCGAGCAGATCGAAGGCCTGCGCGATTTCCTCGATCGCCCAACCGAAATGCCGGGCATGCTCGCCGACATGCACGACGCCTGGCGCGCCGGCGACTTGGCCAAGCTCGACGACCTCACCCGCACCGAGATGAAGGAAAAGACGCCGCAGACCTATCGCGTCGTCAACATCGAGCGCAACGACGCCTGGGTGCCGCAGATCCAGAAGATGCTGGACGAGTCCAAGAAGGACGACGCGCTGGTGGTGGTGGGCGCGCTGCATCTGCTGGGCGAGGACGGCGTGGTCGAGAAGCTGCGCGCCAAGGGCTACAAGATCGAACGCGTGTGCTCGGCTTGCGCGGCCGGCACCGCCGACCTGGCGCCGCCGGCCACTGGCGCGGCAGCTCCGGTCAAGGAAGCGGCCGGTAAGCGCTGACGCCAAAGCGCATTCCTAGGGTGCGGTGAGCGCAAGCGAATCGCACCGCGCCGCGTCGGCGCAATTTCGATGTGAAGGATGGTTCGCGGACGATGCGGTTCGCTTGCGCTCACCGCATCCTACGGTGGGCCTAGCGCTAAGCCGCCGGCCGCGCCGGCTCCAACACGATGCAATCCACCGGGCAGGCCGGCACGCACAGCTCGCAGCCGGTGCACAGCGGTTCGATCACGGTATGCATGTGCTTGGCCGCGCCGATGATGGCGTCGACCGGACAGGCCTGGATGCACTTGGTGCAGCCGATGCAGTCGGCTTCGACGATCACCGCCACCGGCGCCGGCTTGTGGGTGCCGCGCGCGCGGTCGTAGGGGCGCGCGGGCACGCCCAGCAACCGCGCCAGTGCGCGCGCGCCGGCGTCGCCGCCGGGCGGGCAATGGTCGACGCCCGCCTCGCCGCGCGCCATCGCTTCGGCATAGGGGCGGCAGCCCGCGTAGCCGCATTGGCCGCATTGGGTCTGCGGCAGGAGGCGGTCTAGGCGTTCGGTCAAATCCATGAGGCAGAAGTGAGCTGAGAGGAGTGAGGAGTGAGAGAGTGCTTTTACTCGTTCCTCACTGCTCTCCACTCTGTACTCGCTTCACCGCACCGGCATGCCCGGCTGCGCGCCGCCGTCGGCGTCGAGCAGGTGCAGGCCACCGCCGTCGAAACCGGCCGACAGGATCATGCCCTCGCTGAGACCGAAGCGCATCTTGCGCGGCGCCAGGTTGGCGATGAACACCACGCTGCGGCCAACCAGCTTTTCCGGCTCGGCGTAGGAGCCGCGGATGCCGGAGAAGATCTGGCGCGTGCCGAGTTCGCCGGCGTCCAGTTCGAAGCGCAGCAGCTTGTCGGAACCCTCGACGAACTCGCAGGCCAGCACCTTGCCCACGCGCAGGTCGAGTTTGGCGAAGTCGTCGATGCCGATGGTCGCCGCGGCGTTGGCCGGGGTCGCGGCGGGCGCGGCCGCGGCCGCTTTGACGGCGGGAGCGGCGACGGCTTCGGTCTCGGTGGGCTTCAGCGATTCCTTGGAGGCTTCGATCATGGTCTCGATATGCTTGGGGTCGATACGGGTGAACAAGGGCGTGTAGGCCTGGATGCGATGCGCCAGCAGCGGTGCGTGCAGATCGCTCCACAGCGCGACCGGCGCGCCCAGGAAGGCTTCGGCCTGGGCCGCTACGCGCGGCAACACCGGCTTGAGCGCGGCGGCCAGTACGCGGAACAGGTTGAGGCCCTGCGTACACACGGCCTGCAGCTCGGCGTCGGCGCCTTCCTGCTTGGCCAGCACCCAGGGCTTGTGCTCGTCGATGTACTTGTTGGCTTCGTCGGCCAGCGCCATGGTCAGGCGCAGCGCGGTCGCGGCCTCGTTGCGTGCGTAGGCCTGTGCGATCGGCTGCAGTTGCTCGACGAAGCGCGCATAGGTCGCGTGCTCGGGCAGGGTGTCGGCGAGTCGGCCGTCGAAGCGCTTCTCGATGAAACCGGCGCAACGGCTGGCCAGGTTGACGAACTTGCCGACCAGGTCCGAGTTCACGCGCGCGACGAAATCGGCCAGGTTGAGGTCGACGTCGTCGACGCCGCCGCCGGTCTTGGTCGCGAAGTAATAGCGCAGCGCTTCGGGGTCCAGGCCGACGTCCAGATAGGTACGGGCTTGAATGAAGGTGCCGCGCGACTTCGACATCTTCTCGCCGTTGACCATCAGATAGCCGTTGACGTGCAGACGGGTCGGCGCGCGGAACCCCGAGCCGTGCAGTACCGCCGGCCAGAACAGGCCGTGGAAGGTCACGATGTCCTTGCCGATGAAGTGGTGCAGCTCGGCCTGGCTGTCGCGGGTGAGGTAGGAGAAGAAGTCCAGACCCTCGCGCTCGCACAGGGCTTCGAAGCTGCTCAGGTAGCCGATCGGCGCGTCCAGCCACACGTACAGGTACTTGCCCGGATGGCCGGGAATCTCGAAACCGAAGTAAGGCGCGTCGCGCGAGATATCCCAGGCGCGCAGGCCGCCGTCGGCGTCCAGCCATTCCAGCAGCTTGGCCTTGACGCCCGGGATCGCGACGTCGCCGCTGAGCCACTCGCGCAGGAACGCCTCGAAACCGCCGACCTCGAAGAAGAAATGCTCCGACTCGCGCAGCTCCGGCGTCGCGCCGCTGACCACCGAGCGCGGTTCCTTGAGTTCGGTCGGCGCATAGGTCGCGCCGCAGTTCTCGCAGTTGTCGCCGTATTGGTCGGGCGTGCCGCAGTTCGGACAGATGCCCTTGACGTAGCGGTCGGGCAGGAACATGCCCTTGACCGGGTCGTACAGTTGCGCGACCGAGCGCCGCGAGATGTGGCCGTTGTTGTCGAGCTTGGCGTAGAAGGCCTCGGTCAGCGCGCGGTTGCGCGGCGAGTTGGTCGAATCGTAGTGGTCGAACGCGACCCCGAAATCGGCGAAATCGCGCTCGTGGCTGGCCTGGATGCCGGCGATGAAGGATTCCGGCGTGACCCCGGCCTTTTCGGCCGCGAGCATGATCGGCGTGCCGTGGGTGTCGTCGGCGCACACGTACCAGGCCCGATGGCCGGACATGCGTTGGGCGCGGCACCAGATATCGGCCTGGGTGTAACCGACCAGGTGGCCTAGGTGCAGGTGCCCGTTGGCGTAGGGCAGGGCGCAGGTAACGACGAACTCGCGGGACATGGGCGGCGTTGCGGTGGGAGGGCGGGAATTATGGCACGCGCCCGCCGCAGGGCTCGTGTGGCTCGCCTCCGCAGGCGTGCCCCCGTTTCCTGCACTCTGTGGGCGCGGCGTCCCACGGGCATTTCCTCCGGTCATAAGCCGCGATGGACCTCGCTTCCCGGCGAGCAGGCCGATTCGCGGTCGAATCCCAGCCCCCAAACGAAACGACCCGGCCTAGGCCGGGTCGTCGATGCCGCAACGGCGGTGCAAGGCTTACTGGCGGACCCAGGTCTGGGTACGGCCCAGCAGCGAGAAGCCCATGAAGCCGCGCACATCCAGCTTCTTGCCGCCCTCCATCGGGGTGACCTTGACCGAATAGATCTTGCCGCTGGCCGGGTCGAGGATCTTGCCGTCTTCCCAAGTGTCGCCGTGCTTGCGCACGCTCCACAGGATGACCATGCCCTCGACCGGCTTGTTCTTGCGCTCGCCCGAGCACTTGTCGCAGACCGGATTCGGGCCGCGCTCGGACTGCAGCACCTTGGTGACGCGTCCGGCCAGGCTGCCGTCCTTCGCTTCGTAGATCTCGACTACGGACTTGGGCTTCTGGGTCTTGTCGTCGATCGTGACCCAGTGTCCGACCGGCGTGTTCTGCGCGAACGCCGCCATCGGCAGCGCCAGCAGTAGCAATGCAAGCAGTTTGGTACGCATGTTCCCCTCCCAGGGATAGGCATGGTTCTGGCCGCGCGACAGCCCCGCGGCTGACCTTCTTTATACCGCATCCGTCGGCGTATGGAAGCGGGGCCCCACGGCCGCGACCGGACAAAAAAGAAGCCCGGCTTGCGCCGGGCTTCTGGGGACTAAGCAGCAGTCGCTTACTTGAAGCTGTACTGGAACTCGAAGGCCACTTCGCGGCCGATCGGGCTGTACGCACGCCAGAAGTAGGGATAGCTGTTGAAGCCGTCGTCGCGCGGATGGGTCTTGTCGAAGACGTTGTTCACGTACAGGACCAGCTTGGCGTTCTCGGTGATGTTCTTACCCACGCTGGTGTTCCAGATGAAGTAAGGCGCGATACGGCCGGTTTCCTGCCAGTTCGGCAGGCTGCCGTAGCGCAGCATGAACACCGCGGCCTGCCAATCGTCGCGCTCCCAGGTCGCGGTCGCACGGATGCGGCTGCGGAAGTCGAAGTTGGTCAGGTCGTCGCGGTAATCCAGCACCGGGTCGCCCTTGAACTGGGCGGTCTTCTGCTCCAGCGTGTGCGAGTAGGCCAGTTGGAAGCGGTAGTCGCCGAGGCGGTCGGTGTCGAAGCGGTAGTCCAGGGTGGCGTCGATGCCGGTCACGCTCTGAACCGCGCGATTGATCGGGCCACGGCGGATTTCCGTGATCTGGCCGTCGTTCGGGGTGCCCGGCGCGCTCAGACGCGACACGCGCGAGAGCATGTCGTTGCAGAACGCGGAACCCGGAGCGCCCAGGGTGAACGGCGTGCGGTTACGGGTCAGGCCCGTGGTGCAGCCGGCTTCGCCGTCGAGGATGTAGGCCGAGGTGATGTCGGAAACGCCGTTTTCGATCTCGATGTTGTAGTAGTCGGCGGTGAACGACATGCCTTCCATGATGTCCCACACCATGCCGGCGGTCCAGGACTTGCCGGTTTCCTCTTCGAGGTCGCGGGTACCCTGACGGACGCCGAAGGCGGTGTAGTTGTAGGCCGCCGCGGTGCAGCCGCTGCTCGAGCTACCGCCGTCCTGCAAGCAGCGACGGGTATCGAAGATGGTGCTGAACGAACCGCTGCGCTCGGCGAACACGAAGTGCATATCGGGGGCGCGGAAGCTGGTCGAGTACGAACCGCGGAACATCAGGTTGTCCAGCGGACGCCATTCGAGGCCGGCGTTCCAGGTCTTGGCATCGTCCACCGAGGTGACGTCGTCGTACTTGTCGAAGCGACCGGCGAAGCTGGCCTTCAACGAGTCGAGAATCGGCACCGAGAACTCGACGCCCAAAGCGTAGCGGCTACGCTCGCCGCCGCCGCCGGTGCCGGTCAGGTTGTACGGACGATCGAGGCCGGTGTAGTCGGGCAGGATGCGCGGGTCCGCGGTCAGGTCGTATTCCTGCTGCGAGGCTTCCAACACCGCAGCGAAGCCCAGCGGGCCGGCCGGCAGGTTGAACAGGTCGCCGGACACTACGAAGTTGCCCTGGTTGACGTAGGACTCGGCGTCGGTGCGGACCGTGGTGCTCAGAGCCGCGAACTGTTCCGGCGTCAGCGCGCGGTAGTAGCGCGACTGATTGAGGTTGTAGATCGGGTAGGCCACGCCACCGACGACACGGGTGCCCAACTGCGGGCCCAGGAACCAGTCGTTGACCAAGTTGGACTGCAGGCGCGGACGGTCGACCTTGATGTTGTACTCGGCGCGCGACAGGGTCAGATCCCAGTCCCACTTCTCGCCGAAGGTGCCGCGGAAGCCGAACGCGAAGTCGTAGGAGCGTTCGTCGTTCTTGGCCAGCAGCTTCTCGATGCCGCCCGCCTCCTGGGGAGTGAACACGCGCTGGGCATCGACGACATTGTTGAAGGTCTGATCGAACCACAGACCGCCAGTGGTGCGTCCCGCCCAGAACTGGGTGCCCGCACCGTACTTCGCCGTGGACTTCCACGCCTGCAGGCTGGCCC
Organism: Lysobacter sp. Root983; assembly: GCF_001429345.1. NCBI lineage: Bacteria > Pseudomonadati > Pseudomonadota > Gammaproteobacteria > Lysobacterales > Lysobacteraceae > Lysobacter > Lysobacter sp. Root983. The sequence continues at coordinate 948,029 of NZ_LMJO01000001.1, read as the reverse complement.
AGCCTTGGATGCCGTTGTCGAACTGATAGGTACCGTAAGCGTAGCCCGACAGATCGCTATTGCCATTGCTGATGGTCTGGTAGCCGACGTCCTTGAAGCTGCCGCAGGCCTGGCCGAGGTTGGTGATCACGCCGGCTGCGTTTGCCGAACGGAAGTTCCAACGCGCCCACTCGTCGCCGAGCTGTTCGCAGGCGCCGGCCGGCGGCGCGAAGTACGAGCCTGCGGTGGAGCCGGTGCGGCGACGCACGCGCATGGTGCCGGTCGGCTGGATGCCGACGAAGGCCGGCGGCAGCGGGTTATCGAGCGCGGAATCCATGAAGTCGCGCTGATAGCCGTACAGCGGCTCGCTGTTGAAGTATTCGAGGGCGTAAGTGACGCTCCAGTTGTCGCCGGTCTTGCCGCCGATCCACTGGATGTCGCCGATATCGCGGCCGCCCTGGCTGGTGGTGCTGGCGCGGACCTTGAGCTGGTCGCCTTCGAAGTTGGTCTTGAGGATGACGTTGACCACGCCCGCGACCGCGTCCGAACCGTAGATCGCCGAAGCGCCGCCGGCCAGGATTTCGATACGGTCCACGGCGGCGGCCGGGATGTTGCCGAAGTTGGCGAAGTTGCTCTGGCCGTTGTAGGGCAGCGGATAGTCCGCGGCGCGACGACCGTTGATCAGCAGCAGGGTACGACCCGGGCCGAGACCGCGCAGGTTGATCACGCTGGCGTTCGGGGTGAAGCCGCCCTGGAAGACCTCGTTCTGGGTCGCGCCCGAGGCCTGGGTCAGGGTGTTGAGCGCGTCGTAAACGGTGTTGAAACCTTCGCGTTCGATCTGGGCCGAGGTGATCACCGTGACCGGCGACGGACCTTCGATCTCGGTGCGCTTGATGCGCGAGCCGGTGACCACGACGCCGTCGATGTCGGTCGCCTTGGTGTTCGAAGCAGGAGCCTGTTGCGTGTTGGTGTCCTGAGCGCTCGCCGTGCCGGCGACCGAAAGGACCAGAGCGCTGATGAGCGCCGCCGTCAGCCTGCTGCGCTGCAGGCCGGATGCGTTGCGAACTGCCATTGGTTGTCCCCCAAATGAACTAGATGTGTTTCTTGTGTGCCGACCTTGGCGTATTGCTGTCCCCTTAAAGGCGAACTTAACATGGTGTTAACGCCTATGTCATCACAAGATCACACTTTTTAGGCAGTAATTTTGTTCCGTATAAGTTATTGTTTTTATTTGAAAAATGACTTAATTACACCCAATAATTGCCATTTTATGCTCTTTGAAGTGTTCTGTTGCGTGCTCAAAGCGTACTGTCACTACGTAGTGAGATGTGGTGCATGGGTGCCTGCACGAATTCTTCTACTGATGCGAAATGGCGCGAATGTGTGAGATGGCGACTCGTCGCGGGCGATCGCCAAGCTAGCACTGGCCGGGGCAGGCTCTTCGCGCGTGCGAGAGCGGCCGCTCCACACCTCGTGTGGAGAGGTTTAGAGGGAGTTCGGTAACGGAGGGGGCGCGTCTGTGGAAGAGCGATCGCTCGGGCCAGGCCCCAAAAAAAGCCCGGCTTGCGCCGGGCTTCTTTGATACGGGAGCAGCAGTCGAAACTTACTGGAACTTATAGTCGAACTGGAGGAACACTTCGCGGCCGATAGGGCTATACGCACTCCAGAAGTATGGATAGCTGAAGTGCGAGTCGTCGCGCGGGTGCAGCTTGTCGAACACGTTGTTGACGAAGAACCCCAGCGTAGCCTTATTGGTGATCTTCTTGCTGACGTTGACGTTCCAGAGGAAGTAGGGCGCGATGCGACGGCCCGATTCCTCCCAGTCGGGCAAGGAGCCCCAACGGGTTCCATAGATATTCGCGCTCCAATCCTGCTTCGACCACGAGGTGGTGAAGTTGGCGCGGCTGCGGAAGTCGTGGTTCTTACGGTCGTCGCGATATTCCTCGACCGGGTCGGCGGCGAAGTCCTGACGCTTCTGGCTCAGCACGTGCGTCCAGCCCAGCTCGAAACGGAAGTCACCCAAACGATCGGTGTCGATGCGATAACGGACCCTGGCGTCGATGCCGTTGGTTTCGAGCAGCTGCAGATTACGCGGAGCGGTCGTCAGGGTGGCGATGTTGCCAAGGCCAGGGCCGACGATGGGAGCACCGCGTGTGATGCGTGAGAGCGCGTCGACGCAGATTGCGGACCCCGGGTTAACCGTTGCGCCGCTGCGATCCACGCCCAAGCGGCAGCTGGCTTCGTCGTTGAGCAGGCGTTCGACGTCGTCACCGATGATGTTCTCGAGTTCGACGCTGTAGTAGTCGGCGGAGACAGAAAGGTTATCGATGATGTCCCACACCACGCCGGCGGTCCAGGACTTGCCGGTTTCCTCTTCCAATTCGAGATTGCCCGAGCGCACGCCCGCAGCAGAGTAGTTGTAGGTGGCGTTGTTGTTGCAATCCGCGACCTGAAAACCGTCACGACGGCACGCGAACTCATCGAAGTAGGTGGTGAAGAAGCCGCTGGTGCCCGCATACAGGTAATGCATGTCGGGAGCACGGAAGGTCGTGCCGTAAGAGCCGCGCAGCAACAGATTCGAGACCGGCCGGTATTCCAAACCCAGGTTGTAGGTGAATGCGCCACCAGTGTCCGTGCGATCGTCGTACTTATCGTAGCGACCGGCCAATTGCGCCTTCAGCGTATCGACGATCGGCACGCTGAACTCGACGCCCGCCGCATAACGACTGCGCTTGCCACCGCCAATGGTGTCGGTGAGGTTGTAGATCGCCTCGTTCGGATCGGCACCCGGGAGGGTCCGCCGGTCGGGGTTAAGCGAGTATTCCTGGCGCGCCGCTTCCAGCACGGTCGCGAATCCCAGCGGGCCGGCCGGCAGTTCGAACAGATCGCCCGCGAACGTGAGGTTCACGGTATCGGCTTGCGACTTCGCCTTGGCCTTTGCGACCGTGCTCAGGCTAGCAAACTCTTCCGGCGTCAGCGGACGCAGGTAGCGCGCTTGGTTGAAGTTATAGATGGCGCGATTGCCGGGCGTGGTGCCGATGCGTGGCCCAAGGAACCAATCGTTGATCGCCTTGGCCTTCAAGCGTGGCTGGTCGGATTTGCTGGTGTATTCGGATCGGCTGTAGTAGACATCCCAATCGAACTTGTCGCCGAGAGCCGTGCCGGACAGGCCGATGTCGAAGTTGTAGCTGTTTTCCTTGAACTTGGTTTGCTGGACATCGCGGCCGCCGATCTCGCTCGGGGTGATGATGCGCTGCATGTCCAGGATGCTGGCGGCCGGCAGACCGTTGGCTACATTGAACACCGGATCGACGAAGAGCGGGCTCTGCCAGAACTGCGTCGACGACGCGGCTTTGGCCTCGCTGGACCAGGCGGTCAGGCTGCCGTACATCTGCATGCCGTTGGCGAAATCCCAGGTGCCGCGCACGTAGCCGGACAGGTCGCTGCGCGAATTTCGGATCTGCTGCGTCGCGGGGAAGGACCAGTAGCCACAGGAGTTGCCGACCACGACCGAGGGATTCAGCGCGGCGTTTACCGGATAACGCTCAAAATCCTTGAACTGGTCGCATACGGCCAGGCCGCCGGGCAGGACGTACTGGCTGGTGCCGGAGATGACGCGGCTGCGGTTGCGGATACGCAAACCGATGACGGGGGAGGGGTTGTCGGTCGAAGGATCGTCGCGATAGGAATCCATGAACTCGCGCTGCGAAGCGAAGATCGGCTCGCGGGTGAGGTACTCGAATGCGTAGGTCAGGCTCCAGTTGTCGCCGACTCGGCCGCCGATCCATTGCACATCGCCGGTGTCGCCGCCACCGCGGGTTGTGGTGCCGACGCGCACCTGAACTTCATTGCCTTCGTAGTTGCTCTTCAGAATAACGTTGACGACGCCGGAGATCGCGTCCGAGCCATAGATCGCCGAGGCGCCGCTGGTCAGCACTTCGATGCGCTCGATGGCCGCGGCCGGGATCGCATTGAGGTTCACCACATTGCTCTGACTATTGTAGGGGCGCGGATAATCCGCCACGCGATGTCCATTGATCAGCGTGAGCACATGCTCCGGGCCGAGGCCGCGCAAGTTCAGCACGCTGGCGTTGGGCGTGAAGCCGCTCTGATTCAGTTCGTTCTGGACGCTGCCGGAAAACTGCGTAAGCGTATTGAGCGCTTCATAGACCGTGGTGAAGCCTTGGCGCTCGATGTCGGCGGCCGAAATTACGGTGACTGGTGCCGGGCCCTCGATCTCCGCTCGCTTGATGCGCGAACCGGTAACGACGACACCTTGCACGTCGGTCGCATCGGACTTCGAGGCGGGAGGCGGCGGAGTGCTGGTGTCCTGCGCGCCAGCGGTGCCGGCGGCCGAAAGGATCAAGGCGCTGATCAGCGCCGCCGTCAGCCTGCTGCGCTGCAGGCCGTATGCGTTACGAGTTGCCATTGGTTGTCCCCTAGAAATGTAGTCTTCGCATTGCGTTATGTACGCCGACCTTGGCGTGATGCCGTCCCCTTATGGCCGAACGTACACACGATTAACGACGCTGTCATCGTTGGTTAACGAACGAGCGATTCACCCCGCGATCGGCCGAAAAGTGCAGTCGAATTTGTGTGCCAGGTGGACACGCTCACTGGCGCAGGCAGCGGTGAGCGCGCTAGCGGCGCGAAGCATTTAAAGGGCGCGAGAGAGTGCTACTTGACTGATTCGACGGCGAAATCAGGTTGCATGGCTTGCGCGTGTGGCATGGGATGCATGCGTCTGATATCGCGATATTGCGCATGCAGTGCGCCTAAGATGTGTGTAGTCGGCCGTACGTGGCACTCGAAGTGCCCGTTAATTCTGCTGGTCGATATGCAGTCGGAGCGGCATTGGCGATTTATGACACTTTAATTGTGCCTTTCTCGCTTCGTCTCGTGCTGCGCTTGCGTCGGCGAGTTGCGCGAACAATTCCGAGTGATGCCGCATCTGGCACTCCTGATAGCGCGCAAAGAAAAAGGCCCGGCTTGCGCCGGGCCTTTCTTGTAGCGGAGTGCAGTGGATCAGAACTTGTACGACAGACGCAGGAAGAACGCGCGGCCGTACGGGTCGGCACCGATGAACGGGTTGAAGAATGGGTACGCCGTGTTGCTCGGATCCTTGCGGTGGGTGTTGTCGAGCACGTTGTTGACGATGAACGCGGCCTCCATGTTTTCGCCGAACTTCTTCTCGACCGAGAGGTTGTAGAGCATGTAGGGCTGCAGACGCGCGCCGTAGTAAACACCGGTCACCGCATCCCGACCCGCTGCTTCGGCCTCGTTCGGCGCCGAGCCCAGACGCTGACCGAACACGGTCGTGGTCCAGTCGCCCTTCTCCCAGGTCACGCTGCCGCGAACGCGGCTGCGCTGGTTGTCGTTGTCCAGGCGGTCGCGGTAGTCGATCAGATCGTCTTCCTCGAACTGCTTGTACTTCTCACCCAGGCTCAGGCTGTAGGCCAGATTGAAATCGAAGTTGCCCCAGCGATCCGTATCGAAGCGGTAGCGCCAGGTCGCGTCGATGCCGGTGTTCTCGGAACGCGACGCATTGATGTAGCCGGCGCGGACATTGACGACGCGACCGTTCGGGTTGCCCGGGGCGACCTGGCGAGTCACGCGCGACAGGATGTCCTGACAGAACGCCGAGCTCTGGCCCTGCGGAATCGGCGAGCCGTCGGGCAGCGTGCCGATGCGGCAGTTGGCTTCGTTCTGCAGGATGTAGTCCAGGCTCAGACGCGTGGCCTGGTCGTCCAGCGTGATCTTGTAGTAGTCGACGGACATCGACATACCTTCGATCAGGTCGAGCACGAAGCCGGCGGTGAGCGACTTGCCCTTTTCTTCCTGCAGGTCGGGGTTGCCGACGGTCTGGTTCAGGGTCTGGTACTGGCTCGGGTGGTTGTTGGCACGGCATTCGGTGACGGTGTCGCCGCCGGCGCGGCAGCCGTAGTAGTCGACGATGCCGGCGAACGAAGCCACACCCTGCGCGAACACCAGCGGCATGTCCGGCGCGCGGAAGCTGGTGGAGTAGTTCGCACGCAGCAGCAGGCGCTCGATCGGACGGAACTCCAGACCCAGACCGTAGGTGAAGGCGCCGTCCACTTCGGTGATGTCGTCGTACTTATCGTAACGACCGGCCAGCTGTGCGCTCAGGGTGTCCAGCAGGGGCACGCGGAACTCGGCGCCGATCGCGTAACGATCGCGCTCGCCCTTGATGTTGCCCGAGCTGACCAGGTTATACGGCGTACTTGCATCCGGCGTGCGCGAGGGGTCGGTGCGCGGATCGCTCTTCAGGTCGATGGTCTGACGGCCGAACTCCATGGTGCCCGCGAAACCGATCGGGCCAGCCGGCAACTCGAACAGGTCGCCGCTGACGACGAAGTTCGCTTGCGCCGAGGACGTATAGCCCTTGTTGATGACGCGCGTGGACATGGCCCGGTACTGTTCCGGGGTCAGCGGCGTGTGCCAGCGATCCAGGTTCAGGGTGTGGTGCGCATAGCCGTAGTCGTCGATGGTCTGCGGACCGAGGAAGTAGTCGTGCACGCTCTGAGCGAGCAGGCGCGGTGAGTCGGACTTGTAGTCGTAGCGGCCGTACGAGGCAGACAGATCCCAATCGAAACGATCGCCGAAGTCGCCGCGCAGGCCGGTGGCGAAGTCGTAGCTCTTTTCCTTGTACTTGGTGACCACCGCGGTGTTGCCACCGACTTCCTTCGGCGTCAGCACGCGCTGCAGCTGGACGTAGGTGCCCAGGCCTTCGTCGAAGTAGAAGCTGGCGGGCAGGAACGGATCGCCGCCGGTGCCCCAGAACTCGGTGCCGCTGCTTGAGGTCGATTCGGAGTTGTTCAGCATCAGGCTGGCCCAGCCCTGGATGCCGTTGCTGAAGTCGTAGGTGCCGTAGGCGTAACCGGAGGTCGCTTCGCGCTTGTTCGAGATCGACTGCGATGCCACGGAATCGTAAGAACCGCAGATCTGGCCGCGGGTGGCGGACAGGTAGGGCGAGAAACCGAAGCGATCGCAGACTGCGTCGCCCGGGTAGTACGCGGCGCGGTTGCGGTTGAGCAGGTCGATCGCGACCAGCGACAGGCTGGGGCCGACGCGGTTGCCGCGCGGACCGTCACGGAGGTCGTCCATGAAGTCGCGCTGCGCCGCGAAGATCGGCTCGTTGTAGTTGTACTGCAGGGCGTAGGTCAGGCTCCAGTTGTCGCCGACGCGGCCGCCCGAGTACTCCAGGTTGACGCTGTCGCCGCCGCCCGCGCCGGTCGTGCCGACCGTGCCGCGCAGCAGGTTGCCGTCGAAGTTGGTGCGGGTAACGATGTTGACCACGCCCGCGACCGCGTCCGAACCGTAAATGGCGGACGCGCCGCCCGCCAGCACTTCCACGCGCTCGATGATCGAGGACGGAATGGCGCCGACGTTCACGGAGGAGCGGTCGCTGTTGTAGGGCTGCGGGTAGTCGGCGATGCGACGGCCGTTGACCAGGACCAGGGTGTAGCCCGGGCCGAGGTTGCGCAGGTTGACCACCTGGGCGTTGGGCGTGAACCCGTTGACGGCCAGATCGCCGGTGAACGAGTTGGTGGTGTTCTGGGTCAGCGACGACAGCATGTCGGAGACCGTCTGGAAGCCTTGTTTGTCGATGTCGTCGCGGCTGATGACGGTGACCGGTGCCGGGCCTTCGATCTGGGCGCGCTTGATGCGTGAGCCAACCACGGTAACGCTGTCGATGTCGGTCGGCGTATCGCTAGCGGGCTGCGGTTGAGCAGGCGCGGCGTCCTGGGCGAACGCACCGCCGGCGGCGGGCGCGATCAAAGCCGCCAAAAGTGCAGCAGTCAGACGGCTGCGCGGCAGCCGCTTCTCGGTTACTTCCATGAGTTATCCCCTAACTTTTTGGATGGTGTGCCTATCCGTGGCAATTTCTATGTCGTCAATCCCCCGACGAACCGACCGTAACATGCCCTTAACGCGCTTTGCATGTGCTTATCGAGTGGACAGATTATGCAAAGTGCGCCGAACCGGTTCGGCGCAGGACAGGTAGGGGGGTGGGTGCTGGTCGACGTTGCGATCTCGAAATGGACCGTACTGATCGACTCGTAGAAAAGCGCCCTTTTGGGAGAACTAGGCGTCATTTATGTGCGGCACCCAGTGCCGATAAATGTCCCCGGCGATTCCTTGGCGACAATATCCGCGCTATCGGGGATTAAGTTCGATATACCAACGGGTAGAAACGCGTGTTATTCGATGATTATTTCGCCCGTATCACCGTTTAGCGCGTTTGCAAGCCGCGCTGCGCTGGGCCGCAGCGACGGCCGCGGTATCATGTGACTGCTGCGGCCCTGCGATGATCTCGGGCGCTGCGCAGCGACTCTTTATCAGGTGACCCGTTTGAGCGAATCATTGCAAAGCCAGATTTCGGCCCTTTTGCTGCCCGACACCCACTTCACCCTCGCCGAGGCCGGCGCCAAAGTGCGCGCGGTGGATGCCGACGGCCGGGTGGCGGTGGCGCTGACCTGCGGTTTCCCGGTGCGCGGCATCGAGGCGGCCCTGAGTGAGGCGATCTCTAGCCTGCTCGCGGGCGAGGGCAAGACCCTGGCCAGTCTGGAGCTCAACGCGCGCATCACCTCGCATGCCGTCCAACCCAACCTGTCCCCGCTGGAAAACGTGCGAAACCTGATCGCGGTCGGGTCGGGCAAGGGCGGGGTGGGCAAGTCGACCACGGCGGTCAATCTGGCGCTGGCGCTGGCGGCCGACGGGGCGCGGGTGGGGGTGTTGGACGCCGACATCTACGGGCCCAGCGTGCCGACCATGTTGGGGCTGAGCGGCAAGCCGGACAGTCCGGACGGCAAGACCATCGAGCCCATGCACGCGCACGGGATCGCGGCGATGTCGATCGGGCTGCTGGTGGAGCAGGACACGCCGATGATCTGGCGCGGGCCGATGGCGACCTCGGCGCTGACCCAGTTGCTCAACGAGACGCGTTGGGGCGAGCTGGATTATCTGATCGTCGATCTGCCGCCAGGCACCGGCGATATCCAGCTGACCCTGGCGCAGAAGATTCCGGTGGCGGGCGCGGTAATCGTGACCACGCCGCAGGACGTGGCCACTCTGGACGCGCGCAAGGCCTTGAAGATGTTCGAAAAGGTGCATGTACCGGTGCTGGGCCTGATCGAAAACATGGCCGTGCACGTGTGCTCGAACTGCGGGCATGCCGAGCACGTGTTCGGCGAGGGCGGCGGCGCGCGCATGGCGGCGCAGTACGGGGTGCCTTTGCTGGGCAGCCTGCCGCTGGAGATCGCGATCCGCGAGCAGGGCGACGCCGGCGTGCCGGTGGTGGCGGCCGCGCCGGACTCCGCCGCGGCCCGCGCCTACCGCGCGGCGGCGCGCAATTTGGCGGTGCGGCTGGCGCTGCGGCCGCGCGTCGCGCCCTCGATTTCGGCCTCGCTGCTGGGCTGAGCCCGGCGCTGGCCCGGCGGGCGGCCTAGGGCCGGGCGACGCCCGGCCCTGCTCGCTTACAATCGGCGGTCACGGCGCTTTCGCCCCAGCACGCCCCCGAGACCCCCGCATGAGCATCAAGTCCGACCGTTGGATCCGTCGCATGTCCGAGCAGCACGGCATGATCGAGCCGTTCGAGCCCGGTCAGGTCAAGCACGCCGCCGACGGCCAGCGCATCGTCAGCTACGGCACCTCGAGCTACGGCTACGACGTGCGCTGCTCGCGCGAGTTCAAGGTGTTCACCAACATCAACTCGACCATCGTCGACCCCAAGCATTTCGACCCGGGCAGCTTCGTCGACATCGAGAACGACGTCTGCATCATCCCGCCGAATTCCTTCGCGCTGGCGCGCACGGTCGAGTACTTCCGCATTCCGCGCGACACCCTGGTGGTCTGCCTGGGCAAGAGCACCTACGCGCGCTGCGGCATCATCGTCAACGTGACCCCGCTGGAGCCGGAGTGGGAAGGCCACGTGACCCTGGAATTCAGCAACACCACGCCGCTGCCCGCGCGCATCTACGCCAACGAAGGCGTGGCGCAGATGCTGTTCTTCCAGTCCGACGAAGTCTGCGAGACCTCGTACAAGGACCGCGGCGGCAAGTATCAGGGACAGACCGGCGTGACGCTGCCGCGTACCTGAGCCGTATCGGCAACCACTGCAAGGACGAACCGTGGAAGAAGAGAACCCGTACCGCAGCCCGCGGGCGCAACTGGTCGAGAGCACGCCTGTGGATGGCGAGCTTGCGAGTCGGTTCAGCCGTTTGGTGGCGATCGTGCTGGACACGATCATCGTGTTCGCGATCACCGGCCCGATGGCCTACTTCGGCGGTTATTTCGAGCAGGTACGCGCCAACAGCGCAGCCGGAAGGATGTTCATGCCGATCGGCACGCTGGCCTTCTGGACGGCGATCGGTTTCACGGCGTTCGCGCTGATTCAGGCCTACCCCTTGCATGCCTACGGTCAAACCTGGGGCAAGCGGATCTGCAAGATCAGGATCGTGGACATGGACGGCGCCAAGCCCAGCCTGGGCCGTCTGTTGTTGCGGCGCTACCTGCCGATCAATCTGGCCAGCGTCGTGCCGATACTCGGCAATGTGTTCGGCATCGTCGATGTGCTGATGATCTTCCGCCGCGACAAGCGCTGCTTGCACGACTTGATCGCCGGTACGCGGGTGATCAAGTCGAGTTAAGCCGCAGGACTGGGCTTACGGCTTCTGGTAGGTCACGAAAAAGCCCTGCAAATCGCCGTTCTCGATATACGGCTCCACGCTGACCACGTTGTAACCGCGCGTGGTGAACGACTGGTGGGCGCGGCTGAGGTTGTTGGCGGCGCCCTGATTTCGGAAGCCCCAACTGGCTTCGACCCACAAAGTGACCGCACGCAGGTTCTTGGCGACGGCTTCCTGCGCGACCTGGTCGGGGTTCTTGTCGAACAGACCGGCTTGGGCGACGGGCGCGGCGAGCACGGCCAGGGTGCAGAGCAGGGCGGCGGACAGGCGACGGTGCATGGCGTTCTCCGGGGTGAGGCGTTGTGTCACGCGATGCGGCATCTTCGCTGGTGGTGGGCGAATGGGAGCCGAACGTCGTGATGCGGGCGAATTCGCCGCTGTCCTGATTCCCCCCTTTGAAAAAGGGGGGCTAGGGGGGATTTGCTTTTAGCTGCGGATCAAGAACAAATCCCCCTCGATCCCCCTTTTTCAAAGGGGGAGGACAAGCAAGGGGAGGCAAACAGACGCGTCAGTGCTCGGCGCCGGCGGCGATTCTGCTGTCCGCAACGGTCGTGAGCGCGGTGGCCAGCGCGATGCGCAGACCTTCGGAGACGAGCTCGATCGACAGGCTGGGCGCGCCCGGGTGCTGCGCGGCCTGGGCCGGCGAATACGGGATATGCACGAAGCCGCCGCGCACGCCGGGGCTGCGCCGTAGCGCGTGCATCAGGCCATAGAAGACGTGGTTGCAGACATAGGTGCCGGCGCTTTGCGAGACCTCGGCGGGGATGCCGGCGGCGCGCAGGGCCGCGAGCATGGCCTTGATCGGCAGGTCGCTGAAGTAGGCCGCCGGGCCCTCGGCCACCACGGGTTCGTCGATGGGGCACGCGCCATCGTTGTCGGGGATGCGGGCGTCGTCGACGTTGATCGCGATCCGCTCCAACGACAGCTGGCTGCGGCCGCCGGCCTGGCCGACGCACAGCACCAGCGCAGGCCGGGTGTCGCGTATGGCCGCGCGCAGCTCGCGCAGCGAGGCGCCGAATACGCAGGGCAGGCAGCGCGCGACGATGCGGTGGCCGCGCACGGACTTGCCGGCCAGGCGCTGCACCGCGTCCCAACTGGGGTTGCTGCTTTCGCCGCCGAAGGGCGCGAAGCCGGTCAACAGCACAGTCGGTTTGCGCGCGCTCATCGGAACGCGATCCAGTACATCAGCAGCACGTTGCAGGCCAGCAGCACGGCGCCGGTGGGCCACTGCGCGCGAATCACGCCGTAAGGATCCTTGAGTTCCAGCAATGCCGCCGGCACCAGATTGAAGTTGGCCGCCATCGGCGTCATCAGGGTGCCGCAATAGCCCGAGAGCATGCCGATCGCGGCCAGCGAGGCGGCCTCGGCGCCGTGCTGCTGCACCAGCAGCGGCAGGGCGATGCCGGCGGTCATCACCGGGAACGCGGCGAAGGCGTTGCCCATGATGATGGTGAACAAAGCCATGCCCAGCGCGTAGGCGACGACCACCACGAAGGGGTTATCGACCGGAATCACCGAGCGCACCACCGCGGCGGTGGCCTGGCCGACGCCGCCGGCCTCGAACACGCTGCCCAGCGAGGCCAGCAGCAACGGCAACAGGGCGGCCCAGCCGATCGAATCGACCAGGCGCCGCGATTGCTCCACGCCGCTCCACGGCGTCTGCCGAGTCAGACGGCATGCGGCGGCCAGCGCGATCGTGCAAGCGATCGTTAGCGAGACCAGGGTGACGTTGGCGGTTTCCAGCAATGGCGTGCCGCCGAACTGGATGCGCTTGAGGCCGAGCGCGCCGATCAGGGTGACCGCCGGAATCAGCAGCGCGGGCCAGAACAATCGATTGCCCAGGCGTTGCGCTTCGCGGTGTTTCTCTTCGGCGCTGCTCTGCTGGTAGCCGCCCATGCGCACGCCGCCGAAGCCGGCCAGCACGGCCAGCACCACTACAAACACGCCGACCAGTTTGGGCGGCAAGTGCTCGGCGGCGAACAGCAGGAACGCCAGTAGCCCCCAGAACAGGGCGGTGGTGTGGCGGCGCGGGTTGTCGCGGTCGCGCCAGCCGCGCCAGGCCAGGGCGGCGAAGTAGGCGCCAAGCAGCCAATACGCGTGGGTGAGGGTGATCATGCCGGCGGCGCCTCGGGTTTGGCCGCGGACAGGCGTTTGGCCAGGCGGCGCTCGAAACGCAGGATGCGCACGGTGTGGATAGCGAATGCGCAGATCGCGGTGGGGATGCCCCAGAACGCGATCTGCAACGCGTCCAGTTGGATGCCGTGTTCGGCGTAGAAGCTCTGGATCAGCAGCACCGCGCCGAAGGCGATGAAGATGTCTTCGCCGAAGAACAGACCGACGTTGTCGGTGCCGGCGGACATCGCGCGGATGCGCTGGCGCTCGTCTTCGGGCAGCTCGCCGTGGCGCACCTGGGCCGCGCCTTCGGCCATCGGCGCCAGCAGCGGGCGCACGGTTTGCGGGTGGCCGCCCAGGCTGGTCAGGCCCATCGCCGAGAACAACTGGCGCATCAACAAATAGGCGATCAACAAGCGGCCCATCGTCGCGCCGCGCAGTTTCGCGATCCAGGCTTGGGCGTGTTCCTTGAGACCGTGGCGTTCGAGCAGGCCGATCACCGGCAGAGTCAGCAGGAACAGCAGCAGGAAGCGCTTGTCGGTGAAGGCCTTGCCCAATACCTCGAGCACGTCCATCGGCGAGAGTTTCGCGGCCAGGCCGGTGACGAAACCGGCGACCACCACGACCAGGGCGGGATTCAGACGCAAGGCGAAGCCGAGCACGACGGCGGCCACGCCCAGCAAGGGCCAGTAATTCATGAGCGGATCCTGTCGGCAGCGGGGCTACCGGCGGTGGGGACGTCCGTGTCGGGAGAGGCGGGCTGGGTGTCGCGACGCGATGGATGCGATGAGGAAACGGTGCGGGATGGGGCGGCCGCTACGGTCATGCGGCGTCGATCGCGAGGATGCGGATGCCGTCGGCCTCGAGCGCGGCGCGTACCGCGCGCGCGAACTCGGGCGCGTCGGCGCGATCGCCGTGCAGGCACAGGGTGTCGGCGCGCAACGGCAGGCGGTGGCCGTCGGCGCACACGACTTCGCCGCGCGTGGCCAGGCTGTGCACCTGCGCGATCGCCTGCTCCAAGGTCTCCAGCACCGCGCCCGGCGTGCCGCGTGGCAGCAGGCGGCCGTTGCGGCCGTAGCCGCGCTCGGCGAACACTTCGTGCACGGCGCGCAGGCCGGCGGCTTCGGCGGCGGCGGTGAGTTCGGAGCCCGACAGGCCGAACACCGCGAGTTTCGGATCGAAGGCCGCGACCGAACCGACGATGGCGTCGGCGACGATGCGGTCGTCGGCGGCCAGGTTGTAGAGCGCGCCATGCGGTTTGACGTGGCTCAGGCGCAGGCCTTCGTCGTCGGCGATCGCGGCCAGGCGCGCGAGCTGGCTGAGGATCAGCATGCCGATCTCGTCGCGGTCCAGCGGCAGCACGCGGCGGCCGAAATGTTCGCGGTCTTCGTAGCCGGGGTGGGCACCGATCGCGACGCCGTGCTCGCGGCACAGGCGCAGGGTCGCGCGCATGGTGGCGTCGTCGCCGGCATGGCCGCCGCAGGCGATGTTGGCCGAGCTGACGTAGGGCAGGATCGCGGCGTCGTCGCCGCAACCTTCGCCGAGGTCGCAGTTGAAATCGATGCGTTTGCGGTTCGGAACGGTCACGCCGCGATTCTGCCTCAAAGCGGCGTCGCAGCGGACCTCAGTCGTCCTGGCGTTTGCGATGGGGCCTGAACAGCATGCCCAGGCCGACCACGATCAGGATCGCCGGCCACCCAGTCCGGATCAGGCGCCCCAGGCTGATGTCGGCCAGGCCCAGATTGTCGAGCAGGAACACGGTGCCGATCGCGATCAGCACGATCGCTGCGACGATATTCGGTCTCATGGATCGCCCCCCCGAGTGAGGGCCCAGGGCGCCACCAAGTCGGGTGTCGCGACCGCCTGCGCCGGGCCGCCGTAGCAGCCCGGCGCGTGGATTCAGGTGCCGGGCGCGGTCTGCGGCTTGTCGGCGCCAGCCGGCGCGGCCGCAGGAGCGGATGCCGCCGCCGGTGCCTGCCACAGCTTGGCCTCGGCCGGGCCGCCCATCATCTGCGCGCGCACCAGCGGCACCGGCGGGCCGCCGTAGCTCAGGAACTGGTCGTGGAAGGCCTTCCAGGCGCTGCGGCCGCCGCGGCTGGCGGTCCAGTCCTCGCGCAGCTGCATGATCATCAGCTTGCCCATGGTGTAGTTCAGATAGCCCGGGTCGTAGGTGCCGCGCGCGGCCTGCTGGCGCGCGTTGCCGGGATCCTGGAACGCCTTGTCCTTGAACATCTGCTCGGACTGGGCGACGGTCATGCCGCCGGTGTGCAGACCGATCGCGGAGATGAAACGCACGTCGCGCAGCAGGGCGTTGCTGAGCTGGCCGATGTGGATTTCCGGCGTGGCGCCGCCGACGCCGGCGTCGTACATCATTTCCTCGGTGTAGTGCGCCCAACCCTCGGCGTAGGCGTAGCCCACGAACAACTGGGCGAACTTCCACTGCGAGCGATTCGCGTGCAGGAACTGCAGGAAGTGGCCCGGCCAGACTTCGTGCGCGGACGTGAACAGCAGGTCGGCCTTGCCCGGCACGTAGGCGTCCTGCTCGGCCTTGGGCCACTTCGGGTCCGGCGGCGCGATGTAGTAGACCGAGGGCAGGTTCTTCTCGTACGGGCCCGGAATCTCGATGTAGGCGAAGTTGGTGCGGTTGAACGGCGGCGCTTCCTCGACGCGCGCCTCCTCGGTGCCGGGGATGGTCACCAGGTCCTTGTCGACCAGGAACTTGCGCAGGTCGACCAGTTGCGCGCGCGCGCCTTCGACCGCGCCGCCCTGCGGCTTGTCGGCGTTGACCTTCTCGATGCAGGCGTTGATGGTCTGGCCGGCGGCGTATTGGTCGCAGGCGGCTTTGAGCGCGGCCAGGTTGCGCGCCAGGTCGGCCTCGCCGATCGCCTTGAGCTGGTCCAGCGGCAAGTCGACGCGCTCGGTGGCCTTGAGCATCTTGGCGAAGCGCTCGGCGCCGATCGCATAGTCCTGGGTGGCCTGCGGTTTCTGCGCCGTCAGCCAGTCCGACAGGCCCTGCATGGCTTCGATGGCCTTGGCGTTGGAGGCCTTGAAGCGCGCCTGCAGCGCGGCGTCGGGCACTTCGGCGAAGGCCTTGGGCGCGTCGTTCTTGAAGAACTCGGCCAGTCCGCCGAACACGATGTTGCCGAACTCGATGTAGCTGGCCGGCAGCGGGCCCTTGAGGTTGGCGCGGATCTGTTCGGCGGCCTTGGGCAGGGCTTCCTGGTAGCTGGCGAACGCGGCCATGCGCTGCGGCAGCGGCGCGTAGGGGCGGGTGAGGTACATGCTCGGCGAGAGGTCGCCGGCGTAGAAGGCGGGGTTCTTGTTGGGGAAACCGGAATCCTTCAGATAGAACAGCTGGCCGTCGATCACCGACAGCGCGTACTCGCGCTGGAAGCGCTGATCGGGGGCGAGCTTGTCGTCGCCGAACGCGGCCAGCTTGGCGCGTTGCTGCTCCAGCCAGGCGCCGGTGGTGGCCAGGGCTTCGGGCGACCAATCGGGCAGCTTGCCGTCGAATTCGTGCTTGCCGGCGCTGGCAGCGGCGGTCGGGTAGTGATTGAAGTAGCCTTCGATGAAGGCATCGATCGCGGGCTGCCAGTCGGTGTTGGCGGCGGCGGTGGCCGCGGCGGCCGGCGTAGCGGCGTCGGGGGCGGCGGGCGTCTGCGCTTTGCACGCGACCAGCGCGAGCACGATGCAGGCGGACAGAGACAGCAGACGGACGGGACGCATGCGAACTCTCCGGAGCGGGGTCGAACGGGCATGCTAAGCACGTAGCGCCAGCAGCAGCCAGTGCCCGAAGTCGTGTGCGGTGAGAGCGTGGTCGCGGTGCGGTGCTGTTGGATCGCCACGTCAGCTACTGTAGGAGCGGCGCAAGCCGCGACCGCGCTACAACGCTTGCGTCGCGGCTCGATGGACGCGAAGCGAATCATTGACACCGCAGCTTGAAATGACGCATTCGCGGCTTACGCCGCTCCCACCCAGAGCGAGCCTCGTGGCTTGGCCGGTCACGTGGAGGCGGACAGAAATCGTGCCAGCGGGCGTTCTAGCGCCAAATACAAGCGCTGCAGCCGCACCCGCGCTTCGGCCGCGGCGGCTTGTGCCTGGGCGGCGGTGCAGGCTTGGAAGCGCAGCGTCGCATGCGGAGGCAGTTGCGCCAGTCGCGGCAGGTCGGCGGCGATGACGTGGCCCAGGCGCGGATAACCGCCGACGGTCTGGGCGTCGGCCAGCAAGACGATAGGTTGGCCGTCGGGCGGCAGTTGCAGCGTGCCGGGCGCGACCGGTTCGGACAGGCCGCCCGCGCGTTGGCTGGTCAACGGGTTGCCGTGCAGGCGCAGCCCCTGGCGATTGCTGGCAGCGCTGACCTGCCAGGCCTGGCTGGCCAAGGCGGTCGCCGCCGCATCGTTGGAAGGCAAGTAGCGCACGGGCGCGTCGGGATGCTCGCCGAATTCCGGCTCGGCCCACCAGCCGGGAATGCGCGGCATTTGAGTCACGAACATCGAGCCGGGAACCAATGCGAGGCGGTCGCCCGTGCGCAAGGCGCGGCCCTCGTGGCCGCCGAAGCCGCCGCGCAGGTCGGTGCTGCGGCTGCCGAGCACGGGCGCTGTCGCGAAGCCGCCGTCGACGGCGAGCCAGGCGCGCGCGCCATCGCGTATCGCACCCAGGCTTAAGGTGCCGGCGGGCAGATCGATAGGCCGCCCCATCGGCAAGGCGATGCCGTCGAAACGCGCCACCACGCAGCGGCCGGTCAAGGCGATCCGCACCGGCGCGTCGAAGCGCAGGGTCGGGCCGTGCAGAGTGAGTTCCAGCACCGCCGCATCAGGCGCGTTGCCGACCAACCGGTTGCCCAGGCGCGCGGCATCCGGATCCAGCGCGCCGGCGCGCGCCACGCCGAGATGGCGCCAGCCGTCGCGGCCCAGATCCTGCAGCGTGCTCAGCAAGCCGGGCGCTACGACCTCGACGACGCGCGTCATGCCGGCTGGTCCCGGATCGCCGCCGCGGCGGCGGCGTCTATGGCGCGAAAGCGCACGCGGTCGCCCGGCAGCAGGGCGGTCGGCGGCTCGCGCGCGGGGTCGAACAGGCGCAGCGGCGTGCGCCCGAGGATGCGCCAGCCGCCGGGGCTGTCGCGCGGGTAGATGCCGGTCTGGGCGCCGCCGATGGCGACGCTGCCGGCGGCCACGCGCGTGCGCGGCGTGGCCAGGCGCGGCAGCGCCAGTGCGGGGTCCAAGCCCGACAGATACGGGAAGCCGGGCGCGAAGCCGATCATCGCCACGGCGTACTCGCCCGCGGCATGGCGTTCGATCAAGCGCTGCGGCGTCAGACCCAGCTCGGCCGCGGCCGCTTCCAGGTCGGGCCCTTCCTCGCCGCCGTAGACGACCGGGATTTCGATCGTGCGCGCGGCGGCGATCCGCATCGTCGTATCGTCGGCGCCCAAACGGTCGTGCAGCCATGCGCGCACGCGCTCGGCGTCGATGGCGCCGGTGTCGAAGAACACCGCCAGGCTGGCGTAGGCCGGCACCAGATCGCGCAACCATGCCGGCGCGTGCTGGCGCAGGCGCGCCGCGTCGGCATGCACGCGCGCGTTGATCGCATCGTCGATGCCGGCGCCATCGCCCTCGGCGTAGCGCAGCAACCAGGCGTCGTCGGCCAGCGCCAGCGCCTGCGGCGCGCGCGCGCTCACGCCGCCAGCGCGTCCTGCAGGCGCCGGATGCGGCCGATCAGCGCTTCGGGCGAATACGGCTGCGCGGTCGCCATGCCCCAGACCGGACGGGGCCAGGCGATGTCCTCGCGGAAGCGCGCGATCACGTGCACGTGCAATTGCGGCACCAGGTTGCCCAGCGCGGCGACATTGAGCTTGTGCGGCGAAAACGCCTTTTGCAGGGCCCGGCTGGCGACCGCGACTTCGCGCATCAGTTCGGTCTGCTGGGCCTCGTCCAGGTCGATCAGCTCGACCGCGTCCTCGATCCGCGGCACCAGGATCAACCAGGGATGATTGGCGTCGTCCATCAGGCGCAATTCGCACAGCTTGAACTGCGCCACCGGGTGGGTGTCGTCCGCCAGTTGCGGATGCAGGTGCCAGGGGTTCATTTCAGCGCGTCCGCAAAGAAGTCCAGGGTACGCCTCCAGGCCAAGTCCGCGCTGTCGGCGTGGTAATCCGGGCGCAACTCGCAGTTGAAGCCGTGGCCGGCGTTGTAGAGGTAGATCGGCGCGTTCGGCAGGGCCGCGCGGTGGGCGTCGATGGCCTCGGGCGGGATGCTGGCGTCGCGTTCGCCGAAGTGGAACACAATGGGTGCGCGCGTCGGCTCGCCCAGGAACGGCACGGTGCGTGCGCCGTAATAGCTCACCGCCGGCAGACCCAGGCGGGTATTGCACAGGAAGGCCAGGCTACCGCCCCAGCAGTAGCCGACCGCGCCGGTGCGCAGGCCTTCGCCTTGCAGGCGGTGCGCGGCGGCGCCGGCGATCTCGACCGCGCGGTCGAAGCCGACCGCGTTGCGCAGCTCGCCGCCGCGCGCGGCGTCCTCGCTGCCGTAGCCCAGCTCGATATGCGGTTGGACCGGGGCGAACAGGTCCGGCGCCAGAGTGGTGTAGCCCGCCTGGCCGAAACGGTCGGCGACGCTGCGGATGTGCTCGTTGACCCCGAAGATCTCCTGCAGCAGTACCAGCGCGCCGCGCGAGGGCCCGGTAGGCTCGGCGCGCCAGGCCGCAACCGGCCCGTGCGGGGTGTCCAGATCGGTCCACTGGCCCATGGCGGCCTCCGTTCAGCTGCGGGAATCGAGTCCAGTTTAGCGCCGGGGCTATAATTCGCGACCCCGGCGACGGTCCGCGCCGGCTCCGCCTCCGTTCCGCGCCTGCCCACCGGCATTCGCACCCCTTACTCAGCCAGTACGCCCCGGTTCCGCGCGCATGCGTGGCCGAGCGTCCCGCCAGGCCCCCGCACGCATGTCCCTAGCCAATCCCAAAGTCGGTTTCGTCAGCCTCGGTTGTCCCAAGGCCCTGGTCGATTCCGAACGCATCCTCACCCAGCTGCGCGTGGAGGGCTACGACATCGTCCAGAGCTACGACGCCGCCGACGTGGTGGTGGTCAACACCTGCGGCTTCATCGATTCGGCGGTGACCGAATCGCTGGATGCGATCGGCGAGGCCATCGCCGAGAACGGCAAGGTCATCGTTACCGGCTGCCTGGGCAAGCGCTCGGAGCTGATCCGCGAGACCCACCCCGATGTGCTGTCGATCAGCGGCCCGCAGGACTACGCCAGCGTGATGACCGCGGTGCACGCCGCGCTGCCGCCCAAGCACGATCCCTTCATCGACCTGGTGCCGCGCCGCGCGTTCGAGGCCGAGGAGGGTATCGGGGTCAAGCTCACGCCCAAGCACTACGCCTATCTGAAGATTTCCGAAGGCTGCAATCACCGCTGCAGCTTCTGCATCATCCCGTCCATGCGCGGCGATCTGGTCTCGCGCCCGGTCGATCAAGTGCTGCGCGAAGCCGAGAAGCTGGCCAGGGGCGGCGTGCGCGAACTGCTGGTGATCTCGCAGGACACCTCGGCCTACGGCGTGGACGTGAAGTACGCCGAGCGCGAATGGCGCGGCAAGACCTACCAGACCCGCATGAAGGCGTTGTGCGAAGGACTGGGCGAGCTCGGCTTGTGGACGCGCCTGCACTACGTCTATCCCTATCCGCACGTGGACGACATCATTCCGCTGATGGCGCAGACCGGCGCCAACGGCATGCCGATCCTGCTGCCGTACCTGGACATTCCGTTCCAGCACGCCAGCCCGCGCGTGCTCAAGCTGATGAAGCGTCCCGGTGCGGTCGACAAGACCTTGGAGCGCATCCAGCGCTGGCGCGGCATCGCGCCGGACATCACCATCCGCAGCACCTTCATCGTCGGCTTCCCGGGCGAGACCGAGGCCGAGTTCGAGGAGTTGCTGGATTTCCTCGACGAGGCCCAGCTCGACCGCGTCGGCGCGTTCGCCTATTCGCCGGTCGACGGCGCCCAGGCCAACGCGCTGCCCGATCCGCTGCCCGAAGAGGTCAAGCAGGAGCGTCTGGCGCGTTTCATGGAGCGCCAGGCCGAGATCTCGGCGGCCAAGCTCGAAGCCAAGGTCGGCAGCGTGCAGCGTTGCATCGTCGACGCGCTGGACGGCGAGCTCGCGATCGCGCGCAGCATGGGCGACGCGCCGGACATCGACGGCCTGGTCCAGATCCAGAACGGCTTCGAGGCCGGCCTGCAGCCGGGCGAGTTCGTCGACGTGCAGATCCTGGGCAGCGACGAACACGACCTCTACGGCGAAGTCGCGTTCGAGGATTGAGTTAGCTCAGGACGTCGCCCAGGTCGCCGCGGCGCTGGCCGCGGCCATGCCGATCAGGCCGGCCGCGACATGCAGGGCGTAGCGGCGATTGCCGCTGGCGAAGGCCAGCACGGTCTTGGCCGCCGCGCTGGCCGCGAGTAGGCCGACCACACCCCAACGCGCGTGTTCCAGGCTCAGGTCGCCGGACTGGGTGAGCTGGGCGACGCTGGCCGCGGCCGCGTGCAGTTCGGCCAAGGCCACCAGCACCGCGGTGACCAGCGCGCCGGTGTCGCCGAACAGGTGACGCATCCACGCCGACAACAGCAGCACCGCTGCGATCACCGCCGCCAGCACCAAGGCCTGGCTCAAGCGGAACGCGCGCGCGGCCGGCGCCTTCGGCAAGGCGTCGCTGCCGCCGCTGCGATGCAGACCCAGCGCCGCGGCGACCGTGAGCGCCGCGGCCGCGGCCGCCAGCGGCCAGGCGCAGGCGCGCAGCAGACTGGGGGCGGCGGTGCCGATCACGCCGGCGAACAAGGCCAACGAAGCCAGGTTGGCGAGCAGGGCCGCGGCCGCGGACACCGAGGTCAGGCCGGGCTCGCTGCGGCTGCGTTCGCCGAAGCCGGCCACCGCCGCGGTCGACGAGGCGAAGCCGGAGAAAAAGCCGGCCACCGGCAGGCCCCAGCGCGCGCCCACGCTGCGCAGGGCGATATGGCCGAGCATGCCCACCGCCATCACCAGCACGACCAGGCGCCACAAGGCCGAGGGCACCAGCACGCCCCAGGGGTCGACCGCGGTATCGGGCAGCAACGGCAGCACGATCAAGGCCGCCGCGGCCAGCAGCAGGGCGTCCTGCAGTTCGCGCTCGGACACCACCCGCCGCGCGAAGGCCTGCAGGGGCTGTTTGGCGAACAACAAGCCGGCGACGATCACCCCCAGGCCGGCGGCCAGGGCCGGTTCGCGCTGGGCGAAGGCCGCCAACAGTGCGGTGGCGGGCAGGGCGACCTCGCCGGTCAGGCCCGGGTCGTCGTTGCGGGTTTGCAGATAGCTGGCCAGCGACAGCGCGCCCACCACGATCACCAGCGCCGCCAGCACGGCGGTGCCGAGCAGGGCTGCCGCCGCGGCCGCGATCGCGACCACCGCATGGGTGCGCACGCCCGCCACCGCGGTGCGCTCGCCGAGGTGGGCGCGCTCGCGCACCACCCCGACCAGCAGGCCGATCGCGATCGCGCTGAGCAGGCCGCGCAGTTGGGCGTCGAATTCCAAATTCCGTCTCCCGCCGTGGTCTGCGCCTGCGGCCATCTTAGGCGCGCTAGCCGGCAGCGGTCATCCCGGCAGCCTGTCCTGGCCGGCGGCGTTTTCGCGTGAACCTGGGAAGCGGCGCGGGGGTAGGATGCGCGCCAGGGATCGACACAGGGGACGGACGATGAAACGCAGCAGGACGATGTGGGTCGGGATCGGATTGGCGCTGGCGTTCGTCGGCACGGCGTGGGCGCAGGAGCCCAAGCTGGAGCCGATGACCGAAAGCATGCTGGTGGACTATCTGCCCGACGACTCGCGCGTCGAGACCCGTCTGGATGGCGATTTCAACGGCGACGGCCTTGCCGATACCGCCTACGTCGGCGGCAACGACGACAAGCGCCTGCTGAAAGTGATGCTGGGCTACAAGGACGAGTTCGAACTGGGCCATACGCCCACAGGCGAGGCCGCGCTCGAGGTAGCGCCGCTGGGCTCGGCCTCGCTGTCGTTCAAGAAGGGCGTGCTGATCGTCGAGGACCTCACCGGCGGCACCACCGCCACCGCCACCACCTACCGCTATCGCTACGACCCTCAGACCAAGCGCATGCGCTTGATCGGTCTGGACGCCGAGCGTTACAGCCGCACCAACAGCCACGACACCCTGAAGCTGAGCTGGAACCTGCTGACCGGCGCGCGCATCGTCCAACGCGGCCGCGTCAACGACAGCGGCAAGGGCGACGAGGCCTACCGCTACGACCCGGAGCGCAAGCTCTCGAGCAAGTCGGCGCCGGTGTACATGGACGAGACGCCCAGCCCGGACGCCTTGATCGACGCGCAGCTGGAGGCGGGGAGCTGAGACTGCGGGCCGGCGCGCTGCGGGCTTAGCCTTCGTACTCCACCGCCACGATCGCGTAGCGCGTCGCGCCGCCGGGCAGCGCCGCCTCGAACTCGTCGTCGACGCGCTTCTTCAGCATCGCCCGCGCCAGCGGCGAATCGATGCTGATGTGGCCCAGGCGCGCATCGGTCTCGTCCGGGCCGACAATGCGATAGCGCTGCAATTCGCCGTCGGCGACGTTCTCGACTTCGACCCAGGCCCCGAAATACACCGCGTCCGGGTCCGTGGGCGCGGTTTCGACCACGCGCAGCGCGGGCACGCGCTTGCTCAGATAGCGCACGCGACGGTCGATCTCGCCCAACTGCTTCTTGCGATAGATGTACTCGGCGTTTTCCGAGCGGTCGCCCTCGGCCGCCGCGGCGGCCAGGGCTTTCACCACTTCAGGACGGCGGACGCGCCATAGCTCGTCCAGCTCCTGCTTGAGCCGGGCGTGGCCCTCCCGCGTGATCAGGGCGGTGCTGTGCTCCGCGGGAGGTCGCCATCGGCCCATGCGTCGTTACAGCGCCGCGGCCTGGCGCTTGAGGCTGAGGTTGGCCTGGCTGTCGATCGCCTTGCCTTCCTTGTCCAGCGCGCGGATCTCGTCGGCCGACACCACCTGGTACAGGCTGTCTTCCACGGTCTTGCTGTTGGGATCCAGGCGAATGCGCTGGCCGGCTTCCTCGGCGGTCCAGGTGCCGTCGCCCTTGGTCTCGCTGTTCTTACGATCCTGGTAGCTGGTGGCGACGGCGTAAGTGCCGTCGGCCTTCAGCTCGAGCGTGGTGTTGATGCCCGGGCAGTCGGCGCAGGGCAGGGTGCCGCTGAAGGTGCCGGCGAAGGCCTTGGGGTCCAGCGCGGGCGCGACCGGCGGCGCCGGTTCCGGCGCGGCGGCGGGGGCGGCCGCGGCTTCGGCCTTGGGCGCATCGGCGGCGGGTTCGGCCGGCTTCTGCGGTTCGCAGCCGGCGAGGGCGATCAGGGCGACGCTGGCGAGCACGAGCAACTTCGGGTTCATACGGACACGCTCCTGGTTGATGGTCGAAACGGATATT
This sequence comes from Lysobacter sp. Root983, assembly GCF_001429345.1. NCBI lineage: Bacteria > Pseudomonadati > Pseudomonadota > Gammaproteobacteria > Lysobacterales > Lysobacteraceae > Lysobacter > Lysobacter sp. Root983. Next base: position 923,787 of record NZ_LMJO01000001.1, on the reverse strand, counting down.
CGCGATGCGAACGGGTGGAAAGTGGGCGCTGCCGGTGTGGGGCCGGCTTCGCGTCGGACGAAACCGGCTAAGCCTTACTTGCGCCCGCCGAAGATGCCGCCCAGCAGGCCGCGCAGGATCTGCCGGCCGATCTGGTTGCCGACGGTGCGCGCGGTTTGCTTGGCCATGGTCTCGACCATGCCCTGGCGACGCTTGGTGCCGAACACCGCGTCCTTGACCGCCTGGCCGAAACCGCCTTGCTCGGCCTCGTCCTGTTCGCGGGTCTTGGCCGGCGGCGCCTCGGCCTGGGTGGCCGCGGTTTCGGCGCGCTTGGCCAGCATTTCCGAGGCCGATTCGCGATCGATCGCGGTGTCGTACTTATGCCCCACCGGGCTGCCGGCGCGCACTTGCGCGCGTTCGGCCTCGGTGATCGCGCCCATGCGGCAGCGCGGCGGCGCGATCAGGGTGCGCTCCACCGGCATCGGTACGCCCTTGTCCTGCAGGGTCGAAACCAGTGCCTCGCCGGTGCCGAGCTTGGAGATCGCCTCGGCGACGTTCAGCGCGGGGTTCGGCACGAAGGTTTCGGCCGCGGTCTTGACCGCCTTCTGATCGCGCGGGGTGAACGCGCGCAGCGCGTGCTGCACGCGGTTGCCGAGCTGGCCGAGGATGTCGTCGGGCACGTCGTCGGGGAACTGCGAGCAGAAATACACGCCCACGCCCTTGGAGCGGATGATGCGTACCACCTGTTCCACCCGCTGCTGCAGGGCCGGCGGGGCGTCGTCGAACAGCAGATGCGCCTCGTCGAACACGAACACCAGCTTGGGCTTGTCGAGGTCGCCGACCTCGGGCAGGTTCTCGAACAGCTCCGACAGCAGCCACAGCAGGAAGCTCGAATACAGGCGCGGCTTCATGATCAGCTGGTCGGAGGCGAGGATGTTGATCAGGCCGCGGCCGTTGGGCGCGGTGCGCATCAGGTCGGTCAGCTCCAGCGCCGGCTCGCCGAAGAAGGCGTCGCCGCCTTCCTGTTCCAGGCGCAGCAGGGCGCGCTGGATCGCGCCCACCGACTGGGTGCTGACCAGGCCGTAGGAGGTCGAGATGTCCTTGCGCTCCTCCGCCACCAGCGCCAGCAGCGCGCGCAGGTCCTTGAGGTCGAGCAGCAGCAGGCCGCGGTCGTCGGCGAGCTTGAACACGATGTCGAGCACGCCCGACTGGGTGTCGTTGAGCTCCAGGATGCGCGCCAACAGGGTCGGGCCCATTTCGCTGGCGGTGGTGCGCACCGGATGGCCGAGCTTGCCGAACAAGTCCCAGAACACGGTGGGGCTGGCTTCGGGCGTCCAATCGGGCACGCCCAGCTCGGCCACGCGCGCCAGCAGCTTGTCGTTGGCGGTACCGGCCACGGCCAGGCCGGCGACATCGCCCTTCACATCGGCCAGGAACACCGGCACGCCCAGGCGCGAAAAGCCTTCCGCGATCGTCATCAGGGTCACGGTCTTGCCGGTGCCGGTGGCGCCGGCGACCAGGCCGTGGCGGTTGCCCAGCTTGGCCTGCAGGTAGACCTGGCCGCTCTCGGGCGTGGTCACCGCCTTGCCCAGGAGGATGGCGTTCTGCGTCGAGTCCATGTCCGCGTCCGTTGGAAGATCGGTCGATTCTAGCGGCAGCGTCGCATCGGCGTGTCGGTGTCGGCCCGCGCCAGATGAACCGGCAAGGTGCGCGCGCTCACGCTTCCTTGCCCCGCATGGACCCCGCGGCTACCCTGCCAGGACCCTTCGCTGCCCTTGTCGTCCATGCCCCCATTTGCCCGTCTTTCCGGCGCCTTCGCGCCCGTCGCCGTCCTCGCGCTGGCCGCGCTGTCCTTCGATGCCTCGGCCCTGTCCAAGCGCGACCAGGCCGCCGTCGACGCCCTGAACCAGCGCATGCAGGCCGCCGAGGCCAAGTACCGCGCCGCCCTGGTGCAGATCCGCAACGCCGATCCGGAGGGCCAGAAGCTCAGCGACTCGGCGCTGGAGGACATGGAGGACGTGATCGCCGCCTGCAATAAGCAGAAGGGCTGCCAGCTGACCACCATGCTGACCAGCTACAAGCGCCTGCTCAAGGCCAATGCCGATGCCGAATCGCGCGCCGACGCCGGCGACGACGAGGACGAGACCCTGCTGGACACCGACGGCTCGCTGGCCGCCGACGTGCCGCAGGCCGCGCGCGCCGCCGCCCTGCTCAACGCCGACGGCCAGCGCTTCGTGAAGATGGTGCAGTACAACCCGGCCGTGCAGGCGGGCATCCGCCGCTGGCTGACCGACATGCGCGGCTCGCTGATCCAGAGCCACGAGAACTACCAGTACATGCGCCAGATGATGTGGCCGCAGTACGAGCGCGCCGGCCTGCCCGAGGCGCTGCTGTTCGGCATCATGGCCAAGGAATCCAACGGCCGCGTGCACTCGACCTCGCGCGCCGGCGCGGCCGGCCCGATGCAGTTCATGTACGCGACCGGCAAGCGTTTCGGCCTGGGCGACGACGGCACCGGCTTCGACACCCGCTACGACGCGCGCGCCTCGGCCCAGGCCAGCGCCGAGTACCTCAACGAACGCATGGCCGCGCTCAACAACAGCATCGAGATGTCGTTGGCCGCCTACAACGGCGGCGAGGGCCGCGCCCAGCGCGTGTTCAACGCCAGCGGCGGCCGCAATTTCTGGGACGAGTCGGTCTACAACCAGTTCCCGCCCGAAACCCGCGACTACGTGCCGATGGTGATCGCCGCGGCCTGGCTGTTCCTGCACCCGAAGGAATACGGCCTGAGCTTCCCCAAGGTCGATCCCAAGCCGGCCAGCCTGCGCCTGAGCCAGCCCAGCTCGATCTACCAGCTCACCATCTGCCTGGGCAACGGCGGCACCCGCGACGGCTACATGCGCGTCCTGCGCAATCTCAATCCGCGCTACCAGGCCGACAGCTACCTGCCGACCGGCACCAGTCTCAACGCCACCACCAAGATCGTCGGCCTGTACAACCGCTGGTGCGTGCAGGGCGCGCGCGCCGATCTGGCCCGCACTCTGATGCTCAGCGATCCGACTACGGCGATCGTGCGCACCGGTCCGGTGACGATGGTGACCTCCACCGAGAGGGGCGAGGACGGTACCGTCGCGATCGCGCCGGCACCGCAGGACCCGCCCAAGGCCAAGGAAAAAGAAAAGCCCAAGAGCTATCGCGTGCAGCGCGGCGAAACCCTGACCTCGATCGCGCAGAAGTTCCAGTGCGACACCGGCAAGCTGGCCAAGCGTAACGGCCTGAAGGCGCCTCGTTATTCGATCCGCCCGGGCCAGACCTTGAAGGTCGACGGCTGTAAGTAAGCGCCGTCGGCATGGACGCCGCTGACGAAAAGCATGCGGACCAGGGCGCGACGGCGCCCTGGTCTTGGTCGCCGCGGCTGAACCGGGTGATGGAGGCGCTGGCCGCTGCTCTGGCGGCGCTGAGCGTCCTCGGAGCCGCGCTGGCCTGCAGTTCCATCGTCGAGCCGCTCTCCGGATTCTGGGCGCTGTCGGCCGGCGTCCTGTTGTTCATGGCGCTGACCTACCTGGCGCTGGCGGTGCACGAGTTTGGCCACTACCTGGGCGCGCGCCTGCGCCGCATGATCGTGCTTGCCGTGGCGATCGGACCGGTCGAGTTCTACCCGGTGGTCGGCGGCTGGCGCCCGCGACCACGTGAGCGTCGGCATGTGCGCGAAGTCGGAGGCTACGTGGTCGCGTTCCCCGATCCCGATCGGCCGCCGCGCGGCGATTTCGCGGTGATGCTGCTGGGCGGGCCGCTGGCGAATCTGGTCCTCACCCTGTCGCTGGCGGCGTTGCTGGCGACGATGGAGGCCTCGCACTGGCAGTTGCTGTGCATCGCGCTCGCGCTGCTCAACTTCGCCGGCTTCGCCTGCAATCTCCTGCCTTATCAGACCAAGTCCCTGGCCACCGACGGATTGCAGTTGCTGCGGCTGCGGCACTGGCCTTCCGACATGCATACCGATCCCTGGCTGGTGTGGATGCGCTTGATGGGCCGTTCCTTGCGCGGCGTCACCGCCGACGAATTGCCCGAGCACGAGATGCGCGTGCTGGCCGAGCGCGCCGATGCGCTGCCCTTGCAGGACGAATGGTTCCAGCTCAAGGCGCTGCAGAACCGCGGGGACTGGCGACGGGTCGACGAGGTGGAGCGCGCCTTGAACCGTAGCGTGGCGGCGCTGGACGAAGCCTCGCTGGCTTCGATGAGCAGCGTCCTGCTGCTGATGCGCGCCGAGATCGCGTTCTGCCGGAGCATGGCCAGCGGCGACGCCGGCCACGTCGAAGCCGTCGGCCTCACGCCCGCGCTGCGGCGCGACGTACCCTATCTGATGCCGCGTCTGCAGGCCCTGGCCTCGGGGCTGCGCGGCGACGTCGAGCGCTCGGCGGCGGCGATGGAGCGATCGTGCGTCGGCGCCGAAACTTCGATAGACGTCGCAACCCGACGCTGCGAAGCGCGACTGCGCGGCTACATGCGGGCGATCATCGAACAGCGACGGGCCGCGTCGTAAATGGAGGGGCAGGGCGTGGGACGGACCGATGACATCGACAGCGCGAACTCCGGCGACGGCGGCGCGCGCTACTGGCTGCCCGCGATCGCGCTGGCGTCGGTGCTCGCGATCGTCGGTGCGATGGCGCCGCTGCCCTGGCTGCACTACCTGACCAAACCCACCGCGACCTTGCTGGTGCTGGCAATGGTCTGGCGCATGCCGGTGGGTCGCACGAAGTATCGGCCCGCGATCCTGGTCGGCCTCGCGCTATCGACCTTGGGCGACGTGTTCCTGATGCTGCCCGGCGACTGGTTCGTGTTCGGGCTGGGCAGCTTCCTGTGCGCGCATCTGGCCTATCTGATCGCGTTCACGCGCAGGGCGCGCGCATTCGCGACGCTGTGGCCGTTCCTGGCCTACGCTGCGCTCGCCGCCGCCGTGCTGGCGGTGTTGTGGTCGCATCTGCCGGGCGAGCTGCGCGTACCGGTCGTGATCTACGTGGCGGTGCTGGCGGCGATGGCTGCGCAGGCCGCGGCGGTGTGGTGGCGGCAGCGCACGCGCGCGACCGCGCTGGCGGCCTTGGGTGGCCTGAGTTTCGTGATCTCCGATGCCAGCCTGGCGATCGACCGCTTCGCCGCGCCGTTCGCGACCGCGAGCGTGGTGGTGCTGGCGACCTACTGGCTGGCGCAGACCTGGATCGGCCTGTCGGTGCGCGAGCGCTGAAGCACGTCAGCACGCAATCTGTGCCTTTTGTCTATAAGCAGTGCTTGCGATTGGCACCGCTGCCTATTCGACTCGGCGCAAACACGGGCCATTCGTCTTGTACGGCCTGCGGCCTCGCCCTATAAACGAGCGACACAGCGGCAATCGTCCGCTGCATCGAAGCGTCGTCGTCCAGGGCAGGGAGCGCCATGTCGAAACGGAGCATGCAAGGATCGATCGCGGACATGTTGTTGTACGTGCTGCTGATCGGCGCCGCGGGTTTTTCGCTCTGGTCCGCATACGGCCAGCGTCAGTTGCAGCAGCAGCTGCAGGAAACCCGGACCCAGCTCGGGCGCGCGCAAAGCGGCGACTACCTGCCGGTGATCGTGCGGCCGCTGGTGCAGAATCCCGAGCGCGTCGTGCGCCTGGGCGCGCCGGCGTCCGGCATGCAGTTCCTGTACGTGTTTTCGCCCGACTGCCGGTTCTGCGCGGCTTCAGCGCCCCACATCGAGCGCATCTATAGTCGCGCCGCCGCGAGCGGCAGCGAGTTCTACGGCGTTTCCCTGCGCGACGCCACGGCGACCGACGCCTTTCTCAAGAAGCACGGTTCCAAGATTCCGACCGTCGCCCTGACCGACGCGCGCACCCGCGCCCTGATGCGCGTGCGCACCGTGCCGGCGCTGCTCAGCGTCGACCGCAACGGCCGCATCCGTTACGTGAAGTACGGCGTGCTCACCGAGAAGGACGTGCCGCGGGATCCGCCCGGCGCCGTCGCGCTGCCGCATCAGGCCACGCTGCCTTAGCGGCCGCCGCCTATCGACCGGCGGACTTCGGCGCCGCCGCCGGTTCGGCTGCAGTTCGGCGCCATCGAGGACAAGGAGAGGACCGTGTTCGAATCAAGGAAAGGCAAGACGAAATGGATCGCCATCGCTGCGTCATCGCTGCTGCTGGGTATGTCGGCGTTCATGCAGGTCACCGCATCGACCCCGAACGCGCCGCCGGGTTGCGATACCTGCTGGACCTGTCCCAACGGCTACGGCGGCATCGGCTCGGGTGGTTCGTGCATCGCCTGTTGCGATCCGCCTTGATCGCAGGCGTCTAGGCAGCGGCATCGCCGTTCTCTGCGGCGATGCCGTCTTTGCCCAGCGCCGATTCCGGATCTGGTGCAACAGGGCGTACAACGATGCGAATATGAGTACGACCCGCCACGGATCGCTCTCGCCTCATGATCGTACTTTCCGGCTTCTTCTACGCGCTCGCGCACCATCCGTTCTGGTCGTGGTTGGCGCTGGTCCTGCTGGCGCTGGCGGCGAGTCTGTTGATGGTGCGGTGGACCGGAAAGGCGCGCTGGATGCTGCTGTTGCTGGCGGCCTTCATCGGCGGCCAGCTCAACATCTTCACCGGTCATATTCTCAACGCCTGGTTCCTAAATGCCTACGGCAGCCGCGGCACGGCGGTGATCGTGCACTCCGAGCTGACCAACTCCACCCTCAACGACCAATACATTTCCGACTACTGGGCGGTGTTGCGCACCGCCGACGGGCGCGACGTCAAGATCGAGTTCGACACCATGTCGGCCAGCATCTACCCGATCCGCAACGAGATCCTGCTGCCGCCGCAAGGCCAGCGGTTCGTGGTCAAGTACGTGCGCGGCTTCGAGCGCAACGTCGCGATCATGAGCGACGAGTCGGACTACGGGCGCCGTTGGGTGGTCGCGCAGGCGCGCGGGCCGGTGGACAGAGCCGCCGCGCAACTGGCGGCGAGCCCGGACAACCCCGAGTTCGTCGAGGAGTACCGCAGCGAACTGCGGCGCTTTCTCGACCAGCACCGCAAGGACGCCGACCCGGCCCTGGTCGTGAGGTTCGAGCGCGAATTAGGCGAGTTGGAGCAGCGCCGATAGCTGCGCCTGCTCGCATGGCCGGCGCCACGATCGCCACGACGGTAGCTCGATCCATGCTGGCGGCCGCGCGGGTCGCGCAGGCGCCGAACGCACGCAGTCGCGCAGGTATCGCCTCACTCGGGTGAGCGGCCGTCAGGGGCATGCTTTGTACGTCTCCGATCTGTCTTGTCGTCGGTCCGAGCCTCGTGCTACTACTGAGCCACCGACAGGAGCCTCGGTGGCCCCATGCTTACAGGACGTTGTTTCAGCGCTTTCGCCTTAGCCGCCTTGTTGGCGTTGCCGGCCTGCGCCGCCAAGTCGCCCAGCCCCGACAGCGCCGCCGTCGAGCCGGCCGAGGCGGCGACCCCCGATCGGACCGCCGCCGCGCCCGCGCCCGCCGCTGCACCAGCGCCCGCACCCGCGGTCGCACCCGTCGCGGCGGCGCCGAAGCAAGAATTCTCGGGTCAATGGGCTTATCGCCAGTCCTGCGGCTGGCAGCACAGCGCCCACCTGGAGTTGGCCGAGTCCGGCAGTGGCGTTAGCGGTCGTTGGGACGACGGCACCCGCGCGCGTGGCGACAGCGGCCAGTTGCAGGGCGAGCTGCGCGATGGACGTCTGTATCTGCGCCTGTGCAGCGAAGGCGAAGCCGATGGCAAAATTCCCGCCTGCCCGAACTACGGCGAAGCATCGGCCTACCTGGCGCGCGAAGGCGCCGTGCTGGGCTGGTACCGCAAGTCCGGCGACGGCTACCGGCCTTACCTGAAACTGCACCCGGCCGGGGCCGGCCAAGCCGTGCCCGACGACAGCAGCGGCTGCGAAGAAGACGCCGAGCAAGACTGAGCGCGACCAAGCCAAGGAGGCGACGCGATGAACGTACCCGCAGACCAAGTAGCGCCCGCCGCCGCCGCGCCGCGCCCGCTGACCGATGCCGAACTGCGCGCGGTGGCGTATTTCGCCATCGGCGTGGGCTCCGAAGGCAGCATCGGCGGGCGCGACGTATCCACGCGCCTGTCCTTCGCCGGCAACCGCGACGCCGATACCGGACGCATGTCCCCGGTCGGCAACAGCGGTTATTCCATCGGCACCCTGCAGACCGATCTGGGGCAGCACCCGGAAGTGATTCCGTCCCTGCTGAATGCCTACCAGGCCTGGGCCGCCACCCAGCCGGCCGGCACCGCGCTCAGCGCGGCGGAGCGTCGCCAGACCGCCGCCGACCTGGCTCGCAACGGCGACACCATCGACGCGCAGAACGGCCGGCCGATGGACGCGCGCATCGAACGCAACCTCAATACCTTCCTGCGCTCCGATGCCGGCGTCACCTACATCCACGATCGCGATGCGGCCCAGGTCGAGGAGTTGATGACCGGTACCCTGGCGCAGGTACGTCAGACCGCGCTGTTCCGCAATTCCACACCGGACGATCAGATCCGCCTGGCGGCCATGGTCGCCAAGGTCGAGAACCAGAGCGGCGATCGCTGGGCGCCGGGCCTGTTGCGCGACATGAACAACGGCACCCACGACAGCGTCGCGGACGTCAATCAGGCCATCGGCCGCATGCTGCGCGCCAACGGCGATTACATGGAGTCCGGCCGCGACGCCACTCTGGCCGGGGCCGAGGTGGTGGTCGCACTACGCAATGCCGATGCGCGCAGCCCCCTGCATACCGCGTGGCAGGGCGTGCTCGCCGATCCGCTGGCCAATCCTTCGCAATTGGGCCAGGACGCCACCCGTCCCAACCAGCGCGCCGAGTACACCACCATCAAGGAGCTGTTCCTGCAGAAGGAGCAAGCGCCGGCGTTCATCGATGCCCTGGACCGCGGCGCGGGCTATGCCTACGGCCGCCCGCAAGCCGAGGGCCGCAACCGCGCCACCGGCGGGCTGTACGCTCAGGGCGACGACTTCGTGCTTTGGAACCGCGACGGACCCGGCCGCGCCTACCTGGACGGGCAGTGGTCGGAGGTCGCGCGCAACGACCTCAGCCGCGTGCGCAACCGCGACGGCACCACCGACCTCAACCTGGCCCGCGACGGCAACGTCAGCCAACTGCTGCACGTGGACCCGCGCGCGCCCGGACTGCGCGCAAGCCTGGACGTGGATGCGCCGGTGGCGCCCGAGCGCGCGGACCATCCGCTGTTGCGGCAGGCGCGCGATCAGGGCCGCGGCCTGGACGCTCAGCTGGGCGCGGTGAGCGGCGATGCGCGCGCATGCCTGGATCTCAACGTGGCTTGCCTGGCCGCGCAGCACCGTTTCGACCGCATCGACCACGTGATGCTGGGACGCTCGCCGCCCGGGCAGGAGCCCAATGTGCTGGTAGTGCAGGGCGACCTGGGCGATCCCGGTCGCCGGATCGCATCGATGCCCCTGGCCGACGCGTTGCGCGGTCGCAGCGAAGAACTGCAACAGCGCCTGAGCGCCGCGCCCTCGCCGCAGAGCGAGCAGCAGGAGCAGCAGCAAAGCCAACGGGCCGCGCGCTCGATGTAGCGCCCGCCGGCGAGCGTCGCCGGCATCGCCGCTAACGATCGGCCGCCGATTCGCGATCGCCTGCGCGCCGCGGCCGGCGCTCACGGCGTTTCCGCCAGTGTCCGGCTTTTGCCGTGGCACTGGCGTGCGCGCAGGCCGATTCATCGTAGCGAGCGCCGATCCGTGAGCCAGGTCGGTCGCTACATTGGATAACGATTCGATTCGATTCGATTCGATTCGATTCGATTCGATTCGATTCGATTCGATTCGATTCGATGTGGTCGCTCCAATCGACGTTCTACGCAGCGTCAATCCGCAGCCTGCGCACATCTTTCCGCTTCCGGACTGCGCGCGAAAATTCGCATGCGTCACGCGGTAGGAAGTCGTCCGAAAACGGCGAGTAATCGGCCTTAGCCCAGCGCATACAGACGCTGCGCCGCCGGCGCGCAATCGCATCACTGTCGATACATCCACGCTGATCGCGCTCGCGCATCGCGACGACCGCGCTCGGCCTAAAGGAGCCCCGCCATGAAGCTCTCGCTGCCCGTTTCGCTGTTGAGTCTTAATCTGTTCGCCATCGGCGCCGCACAGGCCGCGCCACCGCGCTATCGCATCGATTACCTGCCGTCGCTGGGCGGTTCCAGCACCGCCACCAGCATCAACGACCTGGGCTGGGTCGCCGGCCGATCGACGCTGACCGCGCCCGCGCCGTCGCATCGCCACGCCGTGCTCTGGCGCAACCAGCAGATCACCGACCTGGGCACATTGGGTAGCCCGGAGCGACAGAGCGCCGTCGTCTGGCCGGTGAAGAACGTGCGCGGCATCGTCGCCGGCATCGCCGAAACCAATGTGATCGACAGCGAGAACGAGGACTGGAGCTGCTCGTCGTTCCTGCTCGCGCGGCCGGCCGGTACGCCGCGCTATCAGTGCCTGGGCTTCGTCTGGGAGGACGGACGCATGCAGGCCCTGCCGACCTTCGGCGGCACCCACGGTTTCGCCACCGGCGCCAATAATTTCGGCCAGGTCGTGGGCTGGGCCGAGACCGCGGTGCGCGACCCGGTCGGCTGCACGCTGCCGCAGAAGTTCCAGTTCCGCGCCGCGCTGTGGGAGCCGCGCCGCAACCGCATCCAGGAGCTGCCGCCGGTGGTGGCGGCCGGCGATACGGTGAGCGCCGCCACCGCGATCAACGACCGCGGCCAGGTAGTCGGCATTTCCGGCATCTGCGACGACGCGGTCGGCAAGTTCAGCGCGATCCGCGCAGTCTTGTGGGAGCGCGGCAAGCCGACGGTGTTGGGCGATATCGGCGGCGCGGCCTGGAATACGCCGATGGCGATCAACCCGCAAGGCGACGTGGTCGGCTTCGGCAATCAGTCGCTCACCGAGGAGGGAGCGCCGGACTGGGGCGCCTTCCTGTGGACGCGCCATGGCGGCATGCGCGCGCTGCCGAAGCTTGCTGGCCACCTCAATGCGCAGGCCAACGGCTTGAACCTGTGGCGGCACGCGGTGGGGCGTTCCTGCACGGATGCCAGCATGGCGGCCTGCGATGCGGTGCTGTGGCGCGACGGCGGCGTGCATCGCCTGCGCGATCTGATCGCGGATTTCCCCGCCGACGGTCCGCGCCTGACCACCGCGACCGACATCGACGATTTCGGCCGCATCAGCGGACAGGCGATCAATCCGCAGACCGGCGCCGGCATGGCCTATGTGGCTACGCCGATCTACTGAGCTACTTGGTGTTTGCCCAACCCCTCTCCGCAGTGGAGAGGGGTTGGCGCGCCGGCGTCTTCAGTCGGTCAGAGTGGCCAGCGCCTGCCCGAGCCGCACCGCCGTCTCCGCGGCCAGCGCCGGCGACAGCGCGGCCACGCCCGGCGGCAGCAACACGATCACGGTGGAGCCGTAATTGAAGCGCGCCATCTCGGCGAAACGGTCCAGCGCGATGTTGGCGCCGCGATAGTCCTTGACCGTGACGGTATCGGCGTAACGCGGAATCTCGACGCCGCTCCACACCGTTTCCACGCCCGAGACCAGCAGCGCGCCTACCATTACCACCGCCATCGGGCCGAAGTCGGTATCGAAGTGGCAGACCAGGCGTTCGTTGCGCGCGAACAGGCGCGGCACGTTGCGCACCGCGTCCGGACCGACCGAGAACAAACGCCCCGGCACGTGCACGGTTTCGCGCAGGGTGCCGGCCCAGGGCATGTGCACGCGGTGATAGTCCTTCGGCGACAGGTACACGGTCGCGTACACGCCGTTCTCGAACGGCTCGGCCGCCGCTTCGTCGCCCAGCAGCTCGGCTGCGGTGAAGGACTGGCCCTTGGCCTGGAAAATGTCGCCGTGCACGATCGGCCCGCACTGGCTGATGCGGCCGTCGGCCGGCATCAGCAGGCTGCGCGGATCGGGATCGGCCACGCGCGCCCCCGGCTTGAGCGCGCGGGTGAAAAAGGCGTTGAAGGTCGGGTAGGCGCGCTGATCGGATTCGGCGGCCTCGGACAGGTCGACGCCGAACTTGCGCGTGACCGTGTCGATCAGCCACTGCTTGACCGCCGGGCGGCTGGAGTAGGCCAGGGCGCGCGCGATCGACGACAGCGCGCGGTGCGGCAGGATGTAGGTGAAGGTGGTCAGCAGGCTCACGGCATGGCCTCGGTCAGGGCGGCCATGTCCGCGGCGATGGCCTTGGGATCCAGCGGCGGCTGGATCAAACCGGCCATGCGGCCTTGCGGGTCCAGTACCGCCATCGAGGCGCTGTGATCGACCGAGTACTGATTGGCCGGCACGCCCTCCGGCGGCGGCACCTTGGCGAACACCATGCTCAGCGATTTGGCGAAGCGCTCCAGCGCCGGCAGATCCGCGGTCGCGGCCAGGGTGTCCTTGTGGAAGGCATGCGCGTACTCGCCGATACGGTCGGGCGTGTCGCGTTCCGGATCGACCGACACGAACAGCACGCGCGGGCGCAGCGCTTCCGGGATCGAGGCCCACTGCTTCTGCGCTTGCGCCATCTCGCCCAGGGTGGTCGGGCAGATGTCGGGGCAATGAGTGAAGCCCAGGAACACCAGGGTCCAGTGGCCCTTGAGCTCGCCTGGCACCAAGGCGGTGCCATCGGACTGGCGCAGCGAGTAGGCCGGCAGCTCGCGCGGCGGCGAGAACAGGCGCACGGCCTGAGTCTGCGGCCACTGCGAGGGCGCGGCCGCACCGAAGTAGCGTTGCGCGGCCCACAGGCCGAGCGCAGCGGCCAGCGCGGCGACGAGGACGATGACGGTGGTGCGATTGAACATGGCCGGTCCGACAGGGGTATCCCCCGCATGATACCGGGCCGGCCGCGCAGGGCGGGTGCGGCATAGCGCCGCAGCGGGCGGGGGATCGGCCCGTCGTCGCAAGCCTGCGAGCAAGGAGGTTGGCGCTTGGGCGCCGATGGAACGGCTCGTACGCGCCGTTCCGTTCGCCATGAAGACAAAACTCGCCGTGTCCGCCCTTGCTTCGATTGTGAGTTTTGTTGTGGGTATTTATTCGGCGGAATTTGGTGATTATTTGTGTGATATGGCACGAATTATCAGTTGATTATCATCGGGTCGCTGAATAGTGCCTCGACCTAGTGGAAAACCCCTCTTGTGCTGGCGTCGCAAACTGGCGCTAATGTGATCAAGGTCGCGTTGTTGTTGGTTTAAGTCGCGATCTTAGTGGGTCAATAACTGTGTATTAATTCCACATTATTTTCTGTGCCAGCTCGGTCGCGAAATGAATCGCGAGAGGATGAATACGATGAAATGGAGCTTCCCGTCTTTGTCGCGCAAGCGCCGCTGCACCATCGCGCTACTGGCCGTTTGCGGCTTGGCGTCCGGGCCGGCGGCCGCGCAATGGATCGTCCAGGATCCCAGCCTGATCATGGGGCAGATCAGGCAGACCTTCGCCGACTCGCAAGAGTTCGCGCTCCAGGCGCAGCGCTGGGGCGAGACCTACAAGTCCTACAACGACACTTACAAGCACTATCAGCAGCAGTTGATACGTCTGCAGCGCCTGAACATGGGCGATCCGGAGATGGAGGACACCTTTCCCGAGCGCGATCTGAACTACGGGATGGCGGACAGCTGCCCCGCCAAGGGCAACGGCGAAGGCGGCGCGAGCAGCTTGCTGACCCGGGTGTTCACGGCGGCGCAGCCGAAGATGGACGGCAAAGTACTGGACGAGCAGCAGAAGATCTGCGAGCGCCTGGTTCAGGCGGAGAACGCCAAATACAACGAGTCCGTGCGCATGCTCAAGACGCTGATGAAGCGCAATCGAGAGTTCCAGGACGTGCAGCGGCAGCGCGACAACGTCGGGGATGAGCAAGGCGCGTTGGCGGCCAACGACAACGAGGTCCAGCGATTCGTGGCGCGCACCTCGATGGACCTCGACTACTGGCAGGCCCGCATGACCGCCTACCACAGCTACATCGAGTCCTTGAAGTGGGATCAGGCGCGGCTGGCCAAGCGTGCGATGCGTGGCAAGAAGGGGCAGGGCATGGGTGGCATCGTCGGTCAGGTCGTCCAGGCCGCTGCGCTCAAGGCCGCTCTGAAGCCCTGAGTCGCCGGTAGCGCGGGCGAATCGCATTTCATCGAACGGGGCTTGGCCCCAGCAGGAAGCTAACGATGCCAGCAGGGTTGCAATGGGGCAGCGGCTTTGTGGCCGCGTGGGAGGCCTGGTCGCCGCGCGCGGCCGGCATCGGCGAGTTCGCCTTCTTCAAACTGGTCAACGACTACCTCAGCGTCAAGGTCGACGAGTTCGGCTTGGAACTCATGGGACGCTTCATGACCTGGGCTACCGGCATCGCCCTGACCCTGGTGACGCTGTGGATCCTGATCGCCGGCTACCGCATCGTCACCGGCCAGTCGCGCGAGCCGATGATCGCGCTGGTCACCAGCATGACCCGGATCGCGGTGATCGTCGGCGTGGCCACCACCATGTCGGTGTTCGGCGGTGATTTGCATCGAACGTTCACCCAAGATCTGGATCGCGAAGTGCACGGGATGTTCACCGGCAATAGCGACCGTAGTTCGGCCGACGCGATCGACGAGAACCTGGCCTACATGCAGGTGGCCCTTAGCGCGATCGACGCGGTCCAGATCGTCGACGGCGACCAACAGATGTACGACGAAAAAGCCCGCGCGTTGCTGTTCGCCGGCTTCGGCACCGCCAGCCCACCGATGACGGCCGGCGCGATGCTGCTGCTCTACAAGTTCACCTTGGCGCTGTTCGTCGGCCTGGGACCTTTGTTCATCCTGTGCCTGATCTTCGATCAGACCAAGGACCTGTTCCGGAAATGGCTGATGTACGGTCTCGGTACCTTGTTCTCGATGGCCATGCTCAGCGCAGTGACCGCGATCGCCTTGGAACTGGCCTCGCGCGTGGCGGTGGCGCTGTGGATGGCCAAAGCGATCAACGGCATCCTCGGCACCGACGTAGAAGGCCTGACGACCCAGGCGATGCAGCAAGGCGGGATAGGGCTGCTGTTGACGGTGCTGATCATCACGGTGCCGCCGGCGGCTGCGATGTTTTTTCAGGGAACGCTCGGAGGGTTCAATCACTTCTCTGGTTTTCAAGCTAAATCTGATGCCACGTCGCAAGCGAAGGCCGCCTATCAACCGCCCATGCCCGCAGCGTCAAATCCAGACTCTGGTCGCACAGGTGGGCAAACCCTGCCTGGTTTAGGACCCAGAACTCCATAGGCGCACGGCCGTGATTGAGCTTCAAGGAGATGCATATGAAGTTAAAGGCGATCTTTGCTTTGGCGATTGCTTGCAGCGCCGTCTCAACCAAAGTTGAGGCTGAGGGGAACTGCCCCCCCGGTTACTATCAGTTGCCGGGCCCGACTCAGGGAGTCATCAACTGCGGCCCTGTTCCCGGCGACAACACCTCTGAAGCCGAGGCGAATGGTCCGCGCTGGGCCAGTCGATGGGGCGCTATCGCGATCGATGAGGGCAAAAGCAATGTCGGCGTAGGGGCGGCTGCGGCAATGAGCAGCAAGCGCAAGGCAAAACAAGCGGCGTTGGCGGAGTGCCGAGGGAAAGGCGGGCAGAAGTGTGAGATCAGCCTGATATACGACAATCAATGTGCCGTCGTCATTGCTGGCGTCGGCTACTCGAGG
Source organism: Lysobacter sp. Root983 (assembly GCF_001429345.1). NCBI lineage: Bacteria > Pseudomonadati > Pseudomonadota > Gammaproteobacteria > Lysobacterales > Lysobacteraceae > Lysobacter > Lysobacter sp. Root983. The sequence continues at coordinate 908,133 of NZ_LMJO01000001.1, read as the reverse complement.
TCACACGGTGGAGCAACTGTAGAGATTGCAGCAGCACGAGGTTTGAAGATGTGTAATGAGGCTGGGACTAGTCAATGCCAAGTCTATTACAAGGCCTGTAGTCTGCCTCAGCAGATACGGTAAATTTCCCGCGCAGCCGCAACTCGACGTTTTGAAGCGGATAGAGACAGCGAAAACCGGGGCATTCAACAATCCAGCAAATACTCCCTACGGTGTTGCGAGCAGCCAGCCAGGACGGGATGAAGTCATCAATTCAAGAGGAAATCGCCGATGAAGATTCCACTCATTGTCCTCTTGCTGCTAGTCGTTGGGCCGGTAGGGATGGTTCGGGCGGAAGGTGGTACCTGCCCGCCAGGCTTTTATCCTCAGAACGGTCCCGGCGTACTGGGCTGCGCTCCAATTCCTGATGGGGGGGCGGGGTCGGGTGGGTCCGGTCCCAAGTGGGCTACGCGTTGGGGAGCGATTGCAACCGATGGCGCCAATGCCGCTTTCGGCGCGGCTTCCGACATACCGAGAAAGCGGGCGGCACAAAAGGAAGCGCTCGCTCAATGCAAGACGCAGGGTGGCAAGGCCTGCAAGGTGGATCTGGTCTACTACAATCAGTGCGCAGTGATGATCACAGGTGATTCAAAGTATTTGTCGCAAGGCGCGGAGTCCGTTCGGGTCGCGACAGAAGTTGGAATGAAGCGGTGCGGCGAGCTCGACGCGGGCTGCCGAGTCTACTATTCCGGTTGTAGCCTTCCAGTTCGAATCAGATGAAGTGTTCTGCTCAATCTGCCGAGAGAAGAATGCACCGATACCGACGACGCGGCCTCGCGGTCGTGTTGTATGTATCAATGAGTGGTGTTTCCGTTCGTGCAGAGGGCGGCTGCCCCGCAGGCATGATTCCGCATACGGGAACTTCCACCAATTCTTGCGGACCCATCCCGCCGGGCTACTACGGTGATGAGGCAGGCGGACAGAGCGTACGCTGGGCAAAGCGTTGGGGAGCAATCGCGGCGGACCCTAACGCACCCAGCTTGGGTTTCTCGACCGGTTTCGCGAGCAAAAGGGCCGCGGAGAGGGCCGCTCTGTCGGACTGTCGGGCGAAGGGGGGAGTTAAGTGTCTAGTTGATATCGCGTACTACAACCAATGCGCAGCTTTGGTTGTTGGGAAGGCGAAATTCAGCGTGGCGCGCGCTGCTACTGCGGAGGCAGCGGTTGCTTTGGGTGCCCGCGACTGTGAAGGGGTTAGCGAAGGCTGCAGGGTGTTCTACAGCGACTGTAGTTATGCTGAGCGTGTGCGTTAATTGAGCATGGTTTTGCCGTCTGGCGACTCTTCTCTGCTTCATCTGCTCGGCGTAGGGAGCATCGAGAAGCGCGCTCAAGCAGTGAAAAAACGGCGGCTGTGAGTGCGGGCGCATGGCGCGGTGGATGGGGCACGGAAGGCCTGCCAGGCCTGTTGTCAGGGCATAGTCAGATCATCGGATGCAGCATCGGAGAGATGGATCAGGCCATGAGTACAAAACGGCAGGTATGCCTGGGTGTTGCTCTGTTGGCTCTGAGCTTCAACGCAGCAAGCGATGGGCAATGTCCTGACGGATTTACGCAAGCTCCCGGCCCCATGACAGGCGTTATAAATTGCGTTCCATTACCTGCGGCGAACGACCCTGGAAACGATGTGAGCGGTCCCAGGTGGCAAAGCCGATGGGGCGCGATCTCGTTTGATTATGGGGCTAGCAATGTCGGGGTCGGGGCTTCGGTTGCTGCCACCAGCAAGCGCAGAGCGAAGAGCGAGGCCTTGGCAGAGTGTCGAGCGAAAGGCGGGAAGGGTTGCAAGGTCAACCTTGTATACGACAATCAGTGCGCTGTCGTGATCGCAGCAGTCGGTTACTCGCGTTCGCATGCTGGGCCCACGGTCGAAATCACGGCCGAGCGGGGCATGAAGATGTGCGAGGAAGCGGGTTTCAACGATTGTCAGGTCTACTACAAGGCCTGCAGCTTGCCCGAACAGATTCAGTAGATTGGATGCTTGTAAGGGAATGCGGTTCTGGAGTTAAAGTGAACCGTCAGGTGTCTTAGCAGGGACGCAGGGTAGTAGGCAGGCCATGACCGAAAAAGACTCCGCCGGCAGTACCAACCCGGACTTCGACTGGTCCGCCTCCGTGCGCATGGTCGAAGGCGGCGTGTTGGCCGGCTTCGCGGTCCTGTTGCTGGCGGTCGCGGTGGCGGTGCTGGGGATCAGTGGGACCAACCTGAACGTCGTCGAGTTGTCCAAGTGGGGCGCGATCACGGCCGGGATGCTGCAGATTCGGGCCTCCGTGCTGGCGACCTGTCTGGTGGCGCTGGCGGGCCGGCGCCTGCTGGATGGCTCGGGGCAGGGGGCGGCGGCGGGTGGGGCGCGGTCCTTGCGGGCGGCCAGGAAGCTGGTCGCGATCGCCTGGTTGCTGGGACTGGCCATGGTCAGTCTGCCGCTGATGATGGAACTGCCCCTGCATGTGCCCGAGACCGGGCTGGTGTTCGGCCTGCTGTTGCTGGCGGGGGCCGCGCAGGTCGCGGTCGGGGCCATGGTCTACCGGTCGCTGGTGTCGGCGGTGGCCGCGCAGGCGGATGCTGCAGCCTACGAATTGAGTCTTTAAGCGCCGCCGGCGGGGTGCGGCTGGCCGGGTGATCCGGTCCGCGAGTCCCGCCGCGCCTGGAGCGCGGCAGCCGTGGCCGGGCGGCGGGCCGCTATAATGCGCGGCCCTGTTACGTTTCCGGATCCGCCGTGCCCTCCGCCACCTTCGAGCAACTGACTGTCATCGACCTGATCCGCTACGGCGCCAGTCGCTTCAATGGGGCCGGGCTGACCTTCGGTCACAGCTACGACAACGCCCTGGACGAGGCCACCCAGTTGGTCCTGCATGCGCTGCACCTGCCGCACGATCTGAGCCCGGTCTACGGCGCGGCCAAGGTCACCACGGACGAGAAGGACGCGGTGCTGGCGCTGTTCGAGCGCCGCATCGGCGAGCGCATCCCGGCCGCCTATCTGACCGGCGAGGCCTGGTTCGCGGGCCTGAGCTTCAAGAGCGACCGCCGCGCCCTGGTGCCGCGTTCGCCGATCGCCGAGCTGATCGAGTCGGGTTTCGAGCCCTGGCTGGGCGGCCGTCAGGTCGAGCGCGCGCTGGACCTGTGCACCGGTTCGGGCTGCATCGCGATCGCGACCGCGCACTACCACCCCGATTGGCTGGTGCACGGCGCCGACATCAACGACGACGCGTTGGCGTTGGCGGCCGAGAACAAGGCCCGCCTGCACGCCGACAACGTCGAGCTGCGCAAGTCGGACCTGTTCGACGGCCTGCAGGGCGAGGTTTACGACCTGATCGTGACCAATCCGCCCTACGTCACCAACGACGAAACCGACGCGCTGCCCAAGGAATACTCCTATGAGCCCGAGCTGGGCCTGCGCGCCGGCGACGACGGCCTGGACCTGGCCCTGCGCATCCTGCGCGACGCCCCGGACCATCTGAGCGAGCACGGCCTGCTGATCTGCGAAGTCGGCGAGGCCGAGCGCGCCCTGGTCGAGTTGCTGCCCGAGCTGCCGCTGGCCTGGGTCGAGTTCAAGGTCGGGCAGATGGGCATCTTCGTCGCCGAGCGCGGCGATCTGGTCGAGCACCACGCCCGCATCGCCGAGCTCGCGAGCCAGCGCGGCGGCTGATCCGGGCCGGCATGGACAGGAAGGCGCGCATACTGGCTCCGCTCGATGCGCGCGGCCGTGGTCTGGAGATCGGCCCCTCGCACAACCCGGTCGCGCCCAGGCGCGAGGGCTACGACGTCGAGGTGCTGGACCACGCCGATCGCGCGGCGTTGGTGCACCAGTACCGCGATCGCGGCGTCGACCTGGACGCGATCGAAGAGGTCGACTTCGTCTGGACGGGCGGCCGCTATGCCGAACTGACCGGCGCGGAGCGCGCACTGCGATGGGGTCATCGCCTCGCATGTGATCGAGCACGTGCCCGATCTGGTCGGATTCCTCCACGACTGCGACACGCTGTTGCGCGAGGGCGGGGTGCTGTCGTTGGCGGTGCCCGACCAGCGTTACTGCTTCGACCGCCTGCGCGTCCTGACCGGGCTATCGCTGCTGATCGACGCGCACCTGCAAGGCCGGCGCAATCACAGCCCGGGCCAGGTCGCCGACTACTTCCTCAACGTGGTCAAGCTGGACGGGCGGATCGCCTGGGACGCGGCCTTGGCGGCGGGGCGCTCGCTGAGTTCGGTCGAGTTCGTGCACACTGTCCAGGACGCGAATACGGGCATGGACGCGGTGCGCAGCACGATGCCTATCTGGATATCCACGCCTGGTGCTTCACCCCGAGCTGGTTCCGCCTGCTGCTGGACGATCTGAACCGGTTGGGCCTGGTGGCGTTGAGCGAGCGGTCGTTCAGCGCCACCCAGGGCCACGAGTTCTACATCGCGCTGTCCCGCGACGGCGCAGGCCCGGACCGCGACCGCCTGGCGCCGATGCGCGAGGCCGAAACCGAAATGGCGGCATGCGCGCTGTGAAACGCGCGCGCCGCGGCTGACGAGAGAGACGCATGTCGAACAACACCTTCGGCCGCCTGTTGCGGGTCACCACCTTCGGCGAGAGCCACGGCCCGGCGATCGGCTGCGTGGTCGACGGCTGCCCGCCGGGGCTGGCGATCGCGCCGGAGGAGTTCCGCCACGACCTCGACCGCCGCGCCACCGGCAAGACCCGCCACACCTCGGCGCGGCGCGAGGCCGACGAGATCGAGATTCTCAGTGGCGTGTACGAGGGCCGCACCACCGGTACCCCGATCGCGCTGCTGATCCGCAACACCGATGCGCGCAGCAAGGACTATGGCTCGATCGCCGAGCAGTTCCGTCCCGGCCACGCCGACTACAGCTATTGGCAGAAGTACGGCCTGCGCGATCCGCGCGGCGGCGGGCGCTCCTCGGCGCGCGAGACCACCATGCGCGTGGCCGCGGGCGTGATCGCCAAGAAGTGGCTGGCCGAGCGTCATGGGGTGCGGGTGCGCGGCTTCATGTCGCAGATCGGCGAGATCTTCCCCAACGGCTACGACCTCGGCGTGGTCGAGGACAATCCCTTCTTCTGGCCCGACGCGGCCCAGGTCGCCGAGCTGGAGGCCTTCATGGACGCGCTGCGCAAGTCCGGCGACTCGGTCGGCGCGCGCGTGGACGTGATCGCCGACAACGTGCCGCCGGGCTGGGGCGAGCCGATCTACGGCAAGCTCGACGGCGAACTGGCGGCGGCGCTGATGAGCATCAACGCGGTCAAGGGCGTGGAGATCGGCGACGGTTTCGCCGCGGTGGCCGCGCGCGGCAGCGAGCATCGCGACGAGATGTCGCGTACCGGTTTCGCCTCCAACCACGCCGGCGGCATCCTCGGCGGCATCAGCACCGGCCAGCAGCTGCATTGCTCGACCGCGTTCAAGCCGACCTCCAGTCTGCGCCTGCCCGGGCGCGGCCTGGACGTGCACGGCAACGAGGTCGAAGTGATCACCACCGGTCGCCACGATCCCTGCGTCGGCATCCGCGCCACCCCGATCTGCGAGGCCATGGTCGCGCTGGTGCTGATGGACCAGGCCCTGCGCCACCGCGCCCAGTGCGGCGACGTGGGCGAAGTGACGCCGCGCATTCCGGCCGGCGACGCCGATGGCTGAGCGTCCACGCGTCTGGGTCTCGCAACCGCTGTTCGCCGACGTCATCGGGCGGCTGGACGAGCACTTCGACGTGGTCGGCACCGCCGCGGTCACCCAGCACAGCCCGGACGCGATCGCCGCGGCCCTGCGCGAGGCCGACGGCGCCCTGGTCACCCTCAACGACGCGATCGGCGCGGCCCAGGTGGGCGGCGCCTCGCGCCTGCGCGCGATCGCCAATGTCGGCGTGGGCTACAACAACCTCGACCTGGCGGCGCTGAGCGCGGCCGGAATCCTGGCCACCAACACCCCGGACGTGCTGACCGAGACCACCGCCGACTTCGGTTTCGCCCTGATGATGGCGACCGCACGGCGAATCACCGAGGCCGAGCGCTGGCTGCGTGATGGCCACTGGCGTCAGTGGAGTTTCGAATCGCTGCTGGGCGGCGACATCCACGGCGCCACCCTGGGCATCCTCGGCATGGGCCGGATCGGCCGCGGCATCGCCCGGCGCGCGTCCGGCTTCGGCATGCGCGTGCTGTACCACAACCGCAGCCGCCTGCCCGACGCGGTGGAACGCGAACACGCCGCCGAGTACGTCGGCTTCGAAGCGCTGTTCGAGCGCGCCGATCACCTGGTCCTGGTGCTGCCGTATTCGCCGGCCAATCATCATCTGGTCGACGCGGCCGCGCTGGCGCGGCTACGCCCGCACGCTACCCTCACCAACATCGCGCGCGGCGGTCTGATCGACGAAGCGGCGCTGGCCGATGCGCTGGCGGCCGGGCGCCTGGCCGCGGCCGGCCTGGACGTGTTCGAGGGCGAGCCGGCGGTCAATCCGCGCCTGCTGGCGCTGCGCAACGTGGTCCTGACCCCGCATATCGCCAGCGCCAGCCTGGCCACGCGCCGCGCCATGGTCGCGCTGGCGGTGGCCAATCTGATCGCCGCGCTGGACCGCGGCCCCGACGCCGGGCGTCCGCCGTCGCCGCTCAATGCCGAGGCCCTGGCCGGCGGCGGAAAACGCAGCGCCTGAACCCCGCGCGCGCGTTGCGCGCGAATGGAACGCCGATTCGCGCATTGGCGCCGCGCTTAGCCGATAATCGAGGAGCCGGGATTCGAGATTGGGGATTCGGGATTGGTAGAGGCGGGGCCGCGTCTGGGCCGCTTTGACGAATCCCGAATCCCGAATCCCCAATCTCCGCTTTTTAACAAGCCAGGTAAATCGAGACTGATGAACGCCAAGACGTCCTGCAATGTCGCCGTGGTCGGTGCTACCGGAGCGGTCGGTGAAACCATGCTGAAAGTCCTCGCCGAGCGGAAATTCCCGATCGGCAAACTGCATGTGTTGGCGAGCGAACGCTCGGCGGGCGAGAAACTTCAGTTCGAAGGCAAAACCCTGGTGATCGAGGACCTGGCCACATTCGACCCGTCCGGCGTCGACATCGCCCTGTTCTCGGCCGGCGGTTCGGTGTCCAAGGAATACGCGCCCAAGTTCGCCGCCGCCGGCGCGGTGGTGATCGACAACTCCTCGGCCTTCCGCTACGACGACGACATCCCGCTGGTGATCAGCGAGGTCAATCCGGAGCAGATCGCTAACCGTCCGCGCGGCATCATCGCCAACCCGAACTGCTCGACCATGCAGATGCTGGTCGCGCTGGCGCCGATCCATCGCAAGGTCGGCATCGAGCGCATCAACGTCGCCACCTACCAGTCGGTGTCCGGCACCGGCCGGCGCGCGCTGGAGGAATTGGGTCGGCAGACCGCGGGCCTGCTGAATTTCCAGGAGACCAAGGCCGAGGTGTATCCGGTGCAGATCGCGTTCAACGTGATCCCGCACGGCGGCGACTTCCTCGACAACGGCTACACCAGCGAAGAGATGAAGCTGGTCTGGGAGACCCGCAAGATCCTCGGCGACGACTCGATCGGTGTGAACGCCACCGTGGTGCGGGTGCCGGTGTTCTACGCCCACTCCGAGGCGGTGCACATCGAGACCCGCGAGAAGCTCAGCGCAGCCGATGCGCGCAAGCTGCTGGAAGACGCGCCGGGCCTGGAAGTGGTGGACGAGGCGGTCGGCGGCGGCTATCCGACCCCGGTCACCCATGCTTCCGGCCACGACGCGGTCTACGTCGGCCGCATCCGCGACGACATCTCGCATCCGCGCGGCCTGTCGATGTGGGTGGTGGCCGACAACATCCGCAAGGGCGCGGCGCTCAACGCGGTGCAGCTGGCCGAGTTGGTCTGGGCCGAGCAGCGCGCGCAGCACGCCGCTTGAGCGCGGCGCTTAAGTCGGCCGGGCCGCATTGGGCCGCCTAAAACGCGGCGCAGGGCGTAATGTGACCGTATTGCGGCCGCATTGCGTATTAACCGTGGCGGCGGCTAGAGTCGCCGCCAGGGGACAGGGAGTGGGACCAGAGTGAAGCATCGTTTCGCGCGTACCGTGTTGGCATTGGCGCTGGCCTTGGCCAGCGGCGGCGCCTGCGCGCTCGGTCTGGGTCAGATCGAGGTCAAGTCGCGTTCCGACCAGCCGCTGCTGGCGGAGATCCCGATCGTCTCCAGCGATCCGGCCGAGTTGGAACAACTGCAGGCACGCCTGGCGTCGCCGGAGACCTTCGCCCGCATCGGCCTGATGCCACCGCAGGGCATCGTCTCCGATCTGCAATTCCAGGTCGCCCTGGACGCGCGCGGTAACCCGGTGATCCGGGTCACCAGCGAGCAGCCGGTGAACCAGCCGCTGGTGACCTTCCTGCTGGAAGTGGACTGGGGCCAGGGCCGTCTGGTGCGCGAGTACTCGGCGCTGATCGACACCCCCAAGACCGTATCGGCGCCGCTGCAGCCGCCGATCGAGGCGCCGGTGTCGGCGCCGTCCAATCTGATCGAACGCCCGATCGATCCGGCCGCGGTGATCGCCAGCGACACGCCGACCGATCCGGCCGCAGTGGTGCCGGACCCGGCCTCCGTCGACGCGGTGCCGGCCGCGCCCGCCAACGCCTTCCCCGAACAACCCACCGCGATCGCGATCGCGCCGCCGGCGCCAACTCCGGCGCCGCCGCTGAACGCCGCGCCGGTGAATCCGGGCGACGCGGCGATCGAAGTCAAACGCGGCGACGCCTTGTCGCGCATCGCCAGCGGGCTGGAACTGGGCGAGGGCGCCAGCCTGGACCAGACCATGGTCGCGCTGCTGCGCGCCAACCCCGACGCCTTCATCGGCGGCGACGTCAATCGCCTCAAGCAGGGTGCGGTGCTGCGCGTGCCCAGCGGCAACGAAGTGGCCAGCATCGACGCAGGCGAAGCCAGCGCGCTGGTGCGCGGGCAGATCCAACAGTGGCGCCAGGCGCGCCGCCCGGCGCCGCAGCCGGCGGTGGAGCCGGTGCCGCTGGCGACGGCGCCGCGCGCGGCCGGCAACAGCGCCGGCGCTGCGACGGACGCGACGGCCTCGGCCGGCGCGCGTCTGGAAATCGTCCCGCCCGGCGCCAGTCGCGCCGCGCGGGCGGGTACACAGTCCGGCATCAATGCCGGAGGCGAGGGCCAGATGCTGCGACAGGAACTGCAAGAATCCAAGGAATCGCTGGCCGCACGCGAGGCCGAACTCAGCGACCTCAAGGGCCGCGTCGCCGAGTTGGAGCAACTGCAGAAGCAGCAGCAACAGCTGATCCAGCTCAAGGACACCGAACTGGCCGCGGCGCAGCAGCGCCTGGCCGAGTCCAACCAGAAACAGGCCGCCGAGCAGGGCGGCGCGATGCTGCCGTGGGCGATCACCGGCGCGGTCCTGCTGCTGGCCGCGTTCGGCGCGTGGTTCCTGCGTCGGCGTCCGTCCAAGCCGGTGTTCCGCGCGCCGGTCGCGGCCGGCGCCGCCGGCCCGTCGATCGCCGACGCCTTCGCCGAACCCGCGGTCGAGCCGGTGGAGGTCGAAGCGCCGGTCGCGACGCCCGCCGCCGCCGCGCAGGCCGCGCCGTTCTGGACCACGCCGCAGTCGGCGCCCGGTACCGAGCGCAAAGTGCCGGCGTGGCACGTGGCCGCGGTCGGCAACGGCGAGCAGCCGGTGCAGGAGCCCTTGCTGGCCGCGCAACCGGGCCAGGAGCGCCTGGAACTGGCGCGCGCCTACATGGACCTGGGCGATCACGAAAGCGCGCGTCAGCTATTGGGCGAAGTCGCGGTCAACGGCGATCTGGCCGCGCGCCAGCAGGCCGCGCGGATGTTGCGCGAACTGGAGTAATGCGTGGCGTCTGAGGTTCCGGCGGCGTCCGCCGCGGCGGAGTCGGCCGCGACGCGACGCTACGCCCTGGGCATCGAATACGACGGCGGCGAGTTCTCCGGCTGGCAGCGTCTGAGCCGGCCGGGCGAACCCGACCTGCGCGGCGAACCCACCGTGCAAGGCGCGGTCGAGGCGGCGCTGTCCTTCGTCGCTGGCCGTCAGATCGACGTGACCTGCGCCGGTCGCACCGATGCCGGCGTGCATGCGTCCTGCCAGGTGGTGCATTTCGACGGCCCGGCGATGCGCGAGCCGCGCGGCTGGGTGCTGGGCACCACCTCGCGCCTGCCGCCGTCGGTGTGCGTGCGCTGGTGCGTGCCGGTCGCCGACGACTTCCATGCCCGTTTCTCGGCGCGCGCGCGCCGCTACCGCTATCGCATTCTCAACCGGCCGGTGCGTCCGGCCCTGCAGCGCCAGTACCTGAGTTGGGAGCGGCGTCCGCTCGATGCCGACGCCATGCATCGCGCGGCCCAGGCGCTGCTGGGCGAGAACGACTTCTCGGCCTTCCGGACCGTGCATTGCCAGGCGCCGCACGCGCGCCGCGACCTGCAATACATCGCCGTGCGCCGCGACGGCGACATCGTCGAGATGGAAGTGCAGGCCAACGCCTTCCTGCATCACATGGTCCGCAACATCGTCGGCAGCCTGCTGCCGGTGGGGCGCGGCGAACAACCCGAAGCATGGATCGCGCAGCTGCTGGCCGGACGCGACCGCGCCAAAGCCGGGCCGACCGCGCCCTCGGCCGGGCTGGTGTTCGTCGGTCCGCGCTACCCTGCGGACTGGCCACTGCCGGCGGAGGTATTGCTGTGACCCACGCGCCCAAGACCCTGTTCCGTACCCGCATCAAGTTCTGCGGCTTCACCCGCCCCGGCGACGTGCGCCTGGCCTGCGAACTCGGCGCCGATGCGATCGGTTTCGTGTTCGCCGAATCCAGCAAGCGCCGCGTCGAGGCCGAAGAGGCGCGCGCGATGCGTCAGGCGTTGGCGCCGCTGGTGGATGCGGTGGCCTTGTTCATGGACAACCCGGCCGAACAGGTGCGCGAAGTGGTGCGCCAGGTCCGTCCCAGCCTGCTGCAATTCCATGGCGACGAGAACGACACCTTCTGTCGCTCCTTCGGCGTGCCGTATCTGAAAGCGGTGGCGATGGGCGAGGGCGTCGATCCGGCGGTGCCGCAGGGCCTGGCTCTGCACGCGCGCTACCCGGCCGCGGCCGGTTTCCTGCTCGACAGCCACGTCGCCGGCGGCAGCGGCGGCAGCGGCAAGACCTTCGACTGGTCGCGCATACCGGCCGCCATGCACAAGCCCTTCCTGCTCGCCGGCGGGTTGGTGCCCGATAACGTGTTCGACGCCATCCAGGCCACCCGGCCCTGGGGTGTGGACGTGTCCAGCGGTATCGAGAGCGCGCCAGGCCGTAAGGACGGCGATTTGATGCGACGCTTCGTCGAAGAAGTAAGACGCGCGGATTGCCACGCCGATTGAGCCGCAAAGCGCGGCCTGCTTTCGGGTAGGAACGGCGTAAGCGACCTGCGGCCGACGACCTAAGGCGTGGGGTGTGGTGAGCCAAAGGCGAACCGCACCATCGCCAGACACCGCATGCCCGCGACGGTGCGGTTGCCACCGCAGCCTACGGTTCGCTGTCTGTGGGAGCGACGTGAGTCGCGATGCGTGGCGGCAGAGGACGGCGGAGTTGGAGAGCTGGATGCTCCGATCGCGACTGACGTCGCTCCCACAGAAGGCGGGTGGGGCCGGTTCTGATCGAACCGCGAAGCGCACGCGCGCTCTCAAGGGCGAACAGCCACGCTCAATCCCGCGCCAAGGCCTCGCGCAACCACGTCGCCAATTCCGCCACCCGCGCATCCTCGCGGCGCTTCGGCGCGCACAACACCCAGCGCGCGTCGGTGTCGACGAACCCCCAGGGCGCGAGCAGGCGGCCGGCGGCCAGATCCTCGGCCACCAACGGCTGCGGCGCGATCGCCACGCCCAGCCCTGCGTTGGCCGCTTCCAACAAGTAATACAGATGAGCGAAGGCGGTGCCCGGACGCAGCGCGGCCGGGTCCAAGCCGACCCGCGCGGCCCAGTCGCGCCAGGCCTGCGGGCGCGAGGCGGTGTGCAGCAATTCCAGCCCGCATAGCGCGTCCGGCGGCGCCCCGATCAATGCGGCCGCGCCCGGCCAACGCGGGCTCAGCACCGGGCCGATGCGCTCCACCGCCAGCTCGCGCACCGTCCAATCCGACGGCCAGGGCGGCGCCGCGATCAGCAGCGCCGCGTCCAGACCGGCCAGCGCCGCGTCGGGTGCGGTGTCGTTGGCGGCCAGATGCAGGCGTAGCGCCGGGCGCTCGCGCGCCAGCCGGTCCAGGCGCGGAATCATCCAGCGCGCCAGCACGCTGCCGGGGCAGCCCAGCACCAGCGGGGTCTGTTCCGGCCGTCGCTGCAGTTCGGCCCAGGCCGCGCGCAGCGGCGCGAAGCCGTCGCTGGCGGCCTCGTACAGACGCTGTCCGGCCGGCGTCAGCGCCAGTCCGCGCCCCTCGCGCTGGAACAAAGCGCTGCCCAGTGCCTCTTCCAGCAAGCGCAGCTGGCGGCTGACCGCGCCATGAGTCACGTGCAGTTCGGCCGCGGCGCGGCCGACGCCGTCCAGCCGCGCCACCGCCTCGAAGGCGCGCAGGGCGTTGAGCGGGGGCAGGGCACGGCTCATGGGATAAGTGAGTTTTACTGACAGGTCAGGCCTATTTTATGCGTTATCGTCGGGTCTTGCTTGCGATAAAGTGGCGGGACTCTACTCGTCAGCCGCGCCGTGACCGCCATTACCGATTACCACGCCTACCCGGACGCCTCCGGCCATTTCGGTCGCTACGGCGGTCGCTTCGTCGCCGAGACCCTGATCGGCCCGCTGGAGGAACTGGCCGCGGCTTACGACGCCGCGCGCGTCGATCCGGCCTTCATCGAGGCTTTCGACCGCGACCTGGCGCACTACGTAGGCCGGCCCAGCCCGATCTATCACGCCCAGCGCCTGAGCGACGAGGTCGGCGGCGCGCGCATCCTGCTCAAGCGCGAGGACCTGAACCACACCGGCGCGCACAAGATCAACAACACCATCGGCCAGGCCCTGCTGGCCAGCCGCATGGGCAAGACCCGGATCATCGCCGAGACCGGCGCCGGCCAGCACGGCGTCGCCAGCGCCACCGTGGCCGCGCGCCTGGGCCTGGAATGCGTGGTCTACATGGGCGCGACCGACATCGAGCGCCAGAAGATCAACGTCTACCGCATGAAGCTGCTGGGGGCGACCGTGGTGCCGGTGACCAGCGGTTCGGCCACGCTCAAGGACGCGCTCAACGAGGCCATGCGCGACTGGGTCACCAACGTGCGCGACACCTTCTACATCATCGGCACCGTCGCCGGCCCGGACCCGTATCCGCGCATGGTGCGCGACTTCAACGCCATCGTCGGGCGCGAGGCGCGCGCGCAGATGCTGGCCGAGTACGGCCGCCTGCCGGATGCGATCACCGCCTGCGTCGGCGGCGGCAGCAACGCGATCGGCCTGTTCCACGCCTTTCTCAACGACGCTTCGGTGCGCATCGTCGGCGCCGAGGCGGCGGGCGAGGGCATCGCCAGCGGCCACCACGCCGCCTCGCTGGCCGCCGGCCGCCCCGGCGTGCTGCACGGCAACCGCACTTATGTGCTGTGCGACGACGAGGGTCAGATCATCGAGACCCATTCGGTCTCCGCCGGCCTGGATTACCCCGGCGTCGGCCCCGAGCACGCCTTCCTTAAGGACGCCGGCCGCGCCGAGTACGTGGGCGTGAGCGACGACGAGGCCCTGGCCGCCTTCCATCAGCTCGCACGCACCGAGGGCATCCTGGCCGCCTTGGAATCCAGCCATGCCATCGCCCAGGCGGTGAAGTTGGCGCGCACCATGCCCAAGGACCAGATCGTGCTGTGCAATCTGTCGGGGCGCGGCGATAAGGATGTGCATACGATCGCTGGGCGCGAGGGGATCGTGTTTTGAAACAGGATTGAGCGCAGAGGAGCGAGAAGGGAGCGAGGAGCGCGCGATCAATCCGCCAGCCTGCTCCCCCGCTGTTTCTCCACCCTTGCGCTCTCGCTCTAACTCACTCCTCACTCCTCTAAGCCCACTCCTGCCCTCATGAACCGCATCGACACCCGCTTCGCCGCGCTCAAGGCGCACAGCCGCAAGGCCCTGGTCCCCTTTATCACCGCCGGCGATCCGTCGCTGGAGGCGACCGTGCCGGTGATGCATGCGCTGGCCGCCGCCGGCGCCGACGTGATCGAGCTCGGGGTGCCATTCTCCGATCCGATGGCCGATGGCCCGACCATCCAGCGCAGCTCCGAGCGCGCGATCGCGCGGGGCGCGGGCCTGTCGTACGCGCTGCGCTGCGTGGCGGAGTTTCGGCAGCGCGACGCCGATACGCCGGTGGTGCTGATGGGCTACCTCAATCCGATCGAGATCCGCGGCTCGGCGCGCTTCGCCGCCGAAGCGGTCGCGGCCGGCGTCGACGGCGTGCTGCTGGTCGACCTGCCGCCCGAGGAAGCCGCCGAACTGCGCGCGGATTTCGCGGCCGCGGGCCTGCAGCTGATCCTGCTGGCGTCGCCGACCACCACCGACGCGCGTCTGGCGCTGCTCTGCGACGACGCCCAGGGCTACCTCTACTACGTGAGTTTTGCCGGTGTGACCGGCGCCGACCGCCTCGACGCGGTCGCCGCCAACGAGCGCCTGCGCGAAATCCGCCTGCGCAGCCGGGTGCCGGTGGTGGCCGGTTTCGGCATCAAGGACGCCGCCAGCGCCAGCGCGATGGCGCGCGAGGCCGAGGGCGTGGTGGTGGGCAGCGCCTTGGTCGCGGCGCTAGCCGAGACCCAAGCCCAGCCTGCCGTCGCGGCGAGCGCCGAGACCGACGCCGCCGCTGCGGTCGCGGCCGCCACCGCGTTCCTGACGCCGCTGCGGCAAGCGCTGGACGCCCCGACCTAAGTTCCGGCGGTTGCAGGCGCCCCTGCCTGGCCCAAACCTGGCTGCGCTAAACTGACCCGCTAGGCCGGGTTCCGCCACGGACCGTGGACCGGCACCCTTAGCAGCCTGAACGGGAAAAACGCACCGCATGTCCTGGCTCAAAAAACTCATGCCCGGCAGCCGCACCGGCATCCGCACCGACTCCGCCGGCGCCAAGCGCCGCAGCGTGCCCGAGGGGCTGTGGGAGAAGTGCGACCGCTGCGGCGCCGTGCTCTACCGGCCCGAGCTCGAGGAAAACCTCGAGGTCTGCCCCAAGTGCAGCTTCCACATGCCGATCCGCGGCCGGGTCCGCCTGAACGCGCTGTTCGACCCCGGCAGCACCACCGAGATCGGCGCCGAACTGGGCCCGACCGACGTGCTCAAGTTCAAGGACCAGAAGAAGTACTCCGACCGCATCAAGGCCGCGCAGAAAGCCACCGGCGAGCGCGACGCCCTGATCGCGATGCGCGGCACCCTCAAGCAGCGCCCGCTGGTCGCGTGCTCGTTCGACTTCGCCTATATGGGCGGTTCGATGGGTTCGGTGGTCGGCGAGCGCTTCGCGCGCGCGGCCGAGGCCGCGCTGGAGATCGGCTGCCCCTTCGTGTGCTTCTCCGCCAGCGGCGGCGCGCGCATGCAGGAAAGCCTGTTCTCGCTGATGCAGATGGCCAAGACCTCGGCCGCGCTCGGCCGCCTGCGCGAGGCCGGTCTGCCGTACATCTCGGTGATGACCCATCCGACCACGGGCGGCGTCTCGGCTTCGTTCGCGATGCTGGGCGACATCAATATGGCCGAACCCGAGGCCCTGATCGGCTTCGCCGGCCCGCGCGTGATCGAGCAGACCGTGCGCGAGAAGCTGCCCGAAGGCTTCCAGCGCAGCGAGTTCCTGGTCGCCCACGGCGCCATCGACCAGATCTGCGACCGCCGCGAACTGCGCGAACGCTTGGCCCATCTGCTGGCCCTGCTGATGAAGCAGCCGCAGCCGGAAGACGACGCGGAGGCCGCCGCTTGAGCCGCAAGTATTTCGGCACCGACGGCATCCGCGGTCGGGTGGGCGAGGGCGCCATCTCGGCCGATTTCGTGCTCCGCCTGGGCAACGCCTACGGCCACGCCCTGGCGCGCCGCGACTGGCGCAAGCCGGTGGTGATCATCGGCAAGGACACCCGCATTTCGAACTACATGTTCGAGGCCGCGCTCGAGGCAGGCTTGGTCGCCGCTGGCGTCGACGTGCAGCTGATGGGGCCGATGCCGACCCCGGCGGTCGCGCACCTGACCCACTCGATGCGCGCCGACGGCGGCATCGTGATCTCGGCCTCGCACAATCCGCATTACGACAACGGCATCAAGTTCTTCTCGGCCGAGGGCGAGAAGCTCGACGACGCCACCGAATTGGCGATCGAGGCCGCGCTGGAACAGCCGTTCCGCACCGTGCCCTCCGAAGAGCTGGGCAAGGCGGTGCGCACGCGCGATGCGCTGGGCCGTTACATCGAGGCCTGCAAGGGCTCGGTGCCCAAGGGCTTCGACCTGGGTGGCATGCGCATCGCCATGGACTGCGCCAACGGCGCGACCTATCAGCTCGGCCCGCTGGTGCTGCGCGAGCTGGGCGCGCGCGTGGATGCGATCGGCATCGACCCCAACGGCCTCAACATCAACGACGGCGTCGGCTCGACCCACCCGGAGACCCTGGCCGAACGCGTCAGGGCCAGCGGCGCCGATCTGGGCATCGCCTTCGACGGCGACGGCGACCGCGTGCTGTTCGTCGACGGCGACGGCACGGTGCGCGACGGCGACGACCTGCTGTACGTGCTGGCCTGCGACTGGCAGGACAGCGGCCGCCTGCGGGGCCCGGTGGTCGGCACCCTGATGACCAACTACGCCCTGGAACGTGCGTTTCAACAGCGCGGCATCGGCTTCCTGCGCGCCAAGGTCGGCGACCGCTACGTGCACCAGCAGCTGATCGCCCACGACGCGGTGCTCGGCGGCGAGGCCTCCGGTCACTTGCTGTGTCTGGACCGCGCCAGCACCGGCGACGGCATCGTCAGCGCGCTGCAGGTGCTGGAGGTGCTGCGCCGCCGCGGCGTCAGCCTGTCCCAGGCCCTGCAGGGCTTCGTCAAAGTGCCGCAGAAAACCGTCAACGTGCGTTACGAAGGCAGCGCCAAGCCGGCCGAAGCGCCAGCGGTGCAGGCCGCGCTGGCGCAGGCGCAGACCGCCGTGGCCGGCCGCGGCCGCGCCTTCCTGCGTCCGTCCGGCACCGAGCCGGTGGTGCGCGTGACCGTCGAGGCGGATGATCGGCAACTGATGTTGGACACGCTGCAGCGCCTGGCCGATGCCGTGCGCGCGGCGGCGCAATGAACCCACGAGACCCAGACATGACTTCTCAGATTCCGACCCTGGACATCCGCCGCTACGACACCGACCGCGACGCTTTCGTGGCCGAGCTCGGCGCGGCCTACCGCGAATGGGGCTTCGCCGGCATCCGCGGCCACGGCATCCCGGCAGAGCAAATCGACCAGTCCTACGACTTGTTCAAGCGGTTCTTCGCCCTGCCTGAGGAAACCAAGCGCAAGTACCACGTGCCCGGCAGCGGCGGCGCGCGCGGCTACACCCCGTTCGGCGTGGAGACCGCCAAGGACTCCAAGCACTTCGACCTCAAGGAGTTCTGGCACGTCGGCCGCGAGATTCCGCGCGACTCCCAATACGCCGAGGCGATGCCGGCCAACCTGTGGCCGGACGAGATCCCCGAGTTCCGCGACCAGGCCTACGGCCTGTACCAGGCGCTCGACCATCTGGGTTCGCGCGTGCTCAGCGCGCTGGCCCTGCACATCGGCCTGCCGGAGAACTACTTCGCCGACAAGACCGACTCGGGCAATTCGATCCTGCGCCCGATCCACTACCCGCCGATCACCGCCGACAACATTCCCAACGAGCGCGCCGGCGCGCACGAGGACATCAACCTGATCACCCTGCTGGTCGGCGCGAGTTCGGAAGGCCTGGAAGTGAAGTCGCGCAAGGGCGAGTGGGTGCCGTTCACCGCCGATGCCGACACCATCGTGGTCAACATCGGCGACATGCTGCAGCGCCTGACCAACCACGTGTATCCCTCGACCACCCATCGCGTGGTCAATCCGCCGGGCGAAAAGGCGCGCCAGCCGCGCTACTCGACCCCGTTCTTCCTGCACCCGAATCCGGATTTCCTGATCGACGTGCTGCCCTCGACGATCACCGCGGACAATCCCAAGCGCTATCCGGAGCCGATCACCGCGCAGGGCTATCTGGAAGAGCGCTTGCGCGAAATCAAGCTGAAGTAAGGTTCGTTACGCCCTGGCTCATGAGCCCCTCTCCCGCTCGCGGGAGAGGGGTTGGGGTGAGGGCCCGCGCAGCATCAAGCCCGCGCCGCCGCTCCCATTTCGCGCGCCCTATCCGGCGCTACGCGCCACCTACTCAGCCCTTCCTACGCTCGCCGCCAGCGGGATTAGGGCCTCGCGACACGATGTCAGGCGGGGGTCAGGGCAATGCCCGCGTCGGACAAGGCCTCCCGCCAAGCCGCCAGCTTCACTTCCGGCCGCTGCCCCGCATTCGCCGGGCTCGTCGAGGGCAGCCGTCGCAGCAGCGGCGCCGGCCCCGCCAGCCCCGGCAGCACCAGGCGTCGAAAGCTCGTTTCCGCCTGTGCCCCGTTGAACAGCACCGTCGCCACCCGCGGATGCGCGGCGAAGAAGCCCGCGAAGTCGTTGGCCTGCGGCGCCCGGATCGCCGTGTCCAGGCTGCCGACGCGCTCGCAGCTGGCCAGTACGTCCCACAGCGCGATCCCCGCGTCGAGCAGCCGCTGCAGGCGCTGCTCGTAGGGCAGGGCAGGCGTGGCGCCGACCAGCGCGCCCATGATCGGCCAGAACCGATTCTGCGGATGCGCGTAATAGCGCGTGGCCGCCAGCGAGGCCTCGCCGGGCATGCTGCCCAGCACCAGCACGCGCGCGTCGGCGGTCGCCACCGGTGCGAAGCTGCTGAGCCTTGCGCCGCCGCTCATTCGGCGTCGCGGAAATCGCTGGCCCGGCGCGCGACCAGAGCGGTGGCGACGCGGTCGGGCAGGTACTTGGCCAGGCCGGCGACGACCTTGTTGGCGGTGCCGGTGATGCAGCGCGCGTCGCCGCGCTCGACCGCGTCCACGCCCAGGCGCGCGACCGTGTCGGCGTCCAGCCACAGCCATTTCGGCAGGCGCGAGATGCGCTCGCGCATGCCGTTGACGTCGTGGAACTCGGTATAGGTGAAACCCGGGCATAGCGCGGTCACATGCACGCCGCGCGGCCGGCTTTCCAGCGCCAGCGATTGGCTGAAGCGAATCACGAAGCTCTTGGCCGCGCCGTACAGGGTGTGCCCGGCCGAGGGCGGCGCCAGCCCGGCCAGCGAGGCGATGTTGAGGATGCGGCCGTGGCCGCGCTGCTCCATCTCGGGCAGGTAGCGGTGGCTGAGTTCGGCGACCGCGGTCACCATCACCTGCAGGAAGTCGGCATGGACCTTCCAGTCGTCGGCCAGGTAGCGCCCAGGCACGCCGTAGCCGGCGTTGTTGACCAGATGGCCGATCGCCAGGCCGCGGCGGCGGGTTTCGGCCTGCAGCCGCGCGGGCGCGGCCGGGTCGGCGAGGTCGGCGGCGATCACTTCCACCGCGACGCGGTCGCGCAGCTCGGCGGCCAGGGCCTGCAGGCGGTCCTCGCGGCGCGCGGTCAGCACCAGCGGCACGCCGCGGCGCGCGTACTCGCGGGCGAGGGCGGCGCCGATGCCGGCCGAGGCGCCCGTGATCAGGGCGTAGGGGGTGTTTGCGGTTTCGGGCATGGAGGCCTTCGTTGCCGGTCGTGTCGGGGTTCCTCGCCGCGCGCGGTCCGTGCGCGGGCGGGGCTGCGGTAAACTTGCGTCCTTTCGTACCACGGAGTGGCCATGCGCCGCAGGATCGTCGCCGGAAACTGGAAGCTGCATGGCAGCCGCGAGTTCGCCTTCGGGTTGCTGGATCAGGTCGCCGCGCAGGCGCCGGCCGGGGTCGAGCGCATCATCCTGCCGCCGCTGCCCTACCTGGGCGAGCTGATCGAGCACTACCTCGGCCGCGGTCTGGACTTCGGCGCGCAGGACGTGAGCAGCAACGAGAAGGGCGCCTACACCGGCGAAGTCTCGGCGGCGATGCTCAAGGACGTGGGCGCGGGCTATGGCCTGGTCGGCCATTCCGAGCGCCGCCAGTACCACGCCGAGAGCAGCGAGCTGGTCGCGCGCAAGTTCGCCGCCGCCAAGGCCGCCGGCCTGGTGCCGATCCTGTGCGTGGGCGAGACCCTGAGCGAGCGCGAGGACGGCCAGACCGAGTATCGCCTGCAGGAGCAGCTGAGCCCGGTGCTGGAACTGCTGGGCGTGGCGGCGCTGGAGGGCGCGATCCTGGCCTACGAGCCGGTCTGGGCCATCGGCACCGGCAAGACCGCCAGCCCGGAGCAGGCGCAGGCCGTGCACGCATTCATTCGTAGCGAAATCGCCGGACACGATGCTAGAATTGCTGGCTCGCTACCCATTCTGTACGGCGGTAGCGTGAAGGCCGACAACGCCGCCGCGCTGTTTTCCCAGCCGGACGTCGACGGCGGCCTGATCGGTGGGGCCTCCCTGGTCGCCGCCGATTTCAACGCCATCGCAGCCGCGGCGGCACCCTGACGAACTTTCGGGCCCGCCCGGCGGTCGTCACAACGTAGCCAAAGAAAAGAATTCGACGATGCTGTTGTTCCTCAACGTCATCTATGTGTTGATCGCGATCGCCATGGTCGCGCTGATCCTGATGCAACGCGGCGCAGGCGCGCAGGCGGGCTCGGGCTTCGGCGGCGGCGCTTCGGCGACCGTGTTCGGCGCCCGCGGTTCCTCCAACTTCCTGTCCAAGGCCACCAAGTGGCTGGCCATCGCGTTCTTCGCGATCAGCCTGTTCATGGCCTGGCAGGCCTCGCGCGGCGCCGCTGGCGGCGCTGCTCCGGCCTCGCAGGACGTCGGCTTGGCCGCGGACATCGCCAACACCCCGGCCAAGCCCGCTACCCCGGCCCCCGGCAGCACGGTTCCGAGCGCTCCGGCGCAGACGGCTCCGGCGGCTCCGGCTTCGACCGTGCCCAGCGCGCCGGCGACCACCGCGCCGCAGGCGCCGGCCGCCAGCGGGACCACGGTCCCGGCCGCTCCGGCCCCGCAGCAGGCCCCGCCGCAGTCGCAACCGGCTTCGGGCGGCTGACAAAGCGCGGTAATATAGAGCTTGTGATTCAAGCGGCCCGGAACGGACGACCGGGGCGCGGTCAGCGATGACCGAACGGCTTCGCGCGGTACTGACGGAGTCAGGGCCAGGATGGCCAGGTTTGATTGCCCAGATGGCGGAATTGGTAGACGCACTACCTTGAGGTGGTAGCGACGTAAGTCGTGGGGGTTCGAGTCCCCCTTTGGGCACCACACCGAATCAGCTACACCACGCACCAACTACCCGAGGTGCGGCACGCACGGCGGGCCGCGCCACTGGCCTGATCGGCATTCCGAACAGGACCATACCGCCGAGCCAAGGCTGCGGAAACGCGGCCAAGTAGCCGAGAGAACACCGAGTGCTGGCCGAATACCTGCCGACCCTGCTGTTCCTGATCGTCGCCAGCGTCATTGGCGTCGCCCTGTTGGTGGTAGGCAACACGCTCGGGCCCAAGCGCCCGACTGTGGAGAAGCTATCTCCCTACGAATGCGGCTTCGAGGCCTTCGAGGCCGCGCGCATGCAATTCGACGTGCGCTACTACCTCATCGCCATCCAGTTCATCATTTTCGATCTGGAAATCATCTTCATCGTGCCCTGGGCCACCGTGTTCCGCGAACTCGGTCCGATCGGCCTGATCGAGATGGGCATCTTCGCCAGCATGCTCCTGCTCGGCTTCGTCTACGTCTGGAAGAAGGGAGCGCTCGAATGGGAGTGATCCAAACCGTCAGCGACACCGTCTCGGGTCTGATGCACAACCCGATCCCGGAAGGCCGCCTCGACGACATCCTGCGCCCGGAAGGCGAGAACCCGCTGTTGCAGCAGGGGTTCGTCACCACCAATCTGGACACGCTCTGGAACTGGGCGCGCACCGGCTCGATGTGGCCGATGACCTTCGGCCTGGCCTGCTGCGCGGTCGAAATGATGCACGCCGGCGCCTCGCGCCTGGACCTGGACCGCTACGGCGTGGTGTTCCGCCCGTCGCCGCGCCAGTCCGACGTGATGATCGTGGCCGGCACCCTGGTCAACAAGATGGCCCCGGCGCTGCGCAAGGTCTACGACCAGATGCCCGACCCCAAGTGGGTGATCTCGATGGGCAGCTGCGCCAACGGCGGCGGCTACTACCACTATTCCTACGCGGTGGTGCGCGGTTGCGACCGCGTGGTGCCGGTCGACGTGTACGTGCCGGGCTGCCCGCCGACCGCCGAAGCGCTGGTCTACGGCATCCTGCAACTGCAGCGCAAGATCCGCCGCGGCACCAACTTCGGCGAGCACAAGCAGGGCATGCGCTGACATGACCGAAACCGTGAACGCTTTCGCCGATCGCCTGCGCGCCCGTTTCCCGGGCGCCGCCGTCGTGGTCGCCCAGCCGCGCGGCGAAGTGACGCTGGAAACCAGCGCCGCCGATTGGCTGGACGCCGCGCGCGCGCTGCGCGACGAGTTCGGCTTCGAACAATGCGTCGACGTCAGCGGCGTCGACTACCTCAGCTACGGCAGCGACGAGTGGGACACCGACGTGTCCTCGGAAGGCTTCTCGCGCGGCGTGGAAGGCAAGAGCGCCGGTCGTTTCGTCTGGGGCGAGTCGCCCAACGGCGTGCCGACCCTGCCTGCGCGCCGCTATGCCGCGGTCGCGCACCTGCTGTCGTACCAGCACAACCGCCGCCTGCGCCTGCGCGCGTTCGCCGACAACGACGATCTGCCGACCGTGGCCTCGCTGACCTCGATCTGGCCGGGCGTGAACTGGTTCGAACGCGAAGCCTTCGACCTGTTCGGCATCATCTTCGAAGGCCACCCGGACCTGCGCCGCATCCTCACCGACTACGGTTTCGTCGGTCATCCGTTCCGCAAGGACTTCCCGCTGATCGGCAACGTCGAAGTGCGTTACGACCCCGACAAGCGCCGCGTGGTCTACGAACCGGTGTCGATCGAGCCGCGCGTCGGCGTGCCGCGCGTGATCCGCGACGACGCCCGCTACCAGACCGCCGTCGGCGAAGCTGCGCAGCGCTCGGAGGTGAAGAAGTGAGCGCTCAACTGCCGGGCAAGGCCAGCGCGACCTCGGGCCTGAACAACGCCGAGATCCGCAACTACACCCTCAACTTCGGTCCCCAGCATCCGGCCGCGCACGGCGTGCTGCGCCTGATCCTGGAAATGGACGGCGAGGTCGTGCAGCGCGCCGACCCGCATATCGGTCTGCTCCACCGCGGCACCGAGAAGCTGGCCGAGTCCAAGCCCTTCAACCAGTCGATCGGCTACATGGATCGCTTGGACTACGTGTCGATGATGTGCAACGAGCACGCTTACGTGCGCGCGATCGAGACCCTGCTGGGGATCGAGGCGCCGGAGCGCGCGCAGTACATCCGCACCATGTTCGACGAGATCACCCGCATCCTGAACCACCTGATGTGGGTGGGTTCGAACGCGCTCGACCTGGGCGCGATGGCGGTGTTCCTGTACGCGTTCCGCGAGCGCGAAGAGCTGATGGACTGCTACGAAGCGGTCAGCGGCGCGCGCATGCACGCGGCCTATTACCGTCCGGGCGGCGTCTACCGCGACCTGCCGGACCGCATGCCCAAGTACCGCGAATCGCCGTGGAAGAAGGGCGGCAGCCTCAAGCGCTTCAACGAATGGCGCGAAGGTTCGCTGCTGGACTACCTCGACGCGTTCACCGACGACTTCCCCAAGCGCGTCGACGAGTACGAGACCCTGCTCACCGACAACCGCATCTGGAAGCAGCGCACCGTCGGCGTGGGCGTGGTCTCGCCGGAACAGGCGCTGGCCTTGGGCATGACCGGGCCGATGATCCGCGGCTCCGGCATCGCCTGGGACCTGCGCAAGAAGCGGCCCTACGCCAAGTACGCGGAGGTCGATTTCGACATCCCGGTCGGCGTGAACGGCGACTGCTACGACCGCTACCTGGTCCGGATCGCGGAAATGCGCGAGTCCAACCGCATCATCAAGCAGTGCGTGAAGTGGCTGAAGGCCAACCCGGGCCCCGTCATCGTCGACAACTTCAAGGTCGCGCCGCCCAAGCGCGAGGAAATGAAGGACGATATGGAAGCCCTGATCCACCACTTCAAGCTGTTCTCCGAAGGCTATTGCGTGCCCGCCGGCGAAACCTACGCCGCGGTCGAGGCGCCCAAGGGCGAGTTCGGCTGCTACCTGGTCTCCGACGGCGCCAACAAGCCGTTCCGCTGCAAGCTGCGTGCGCCGGGTTTCGCGCACCTGTCTTCGATGGACGAGATCGTGAAGGGTCACATGCTGGCAGACGTGGTGGCCATGATCGGCACCTACGACGTCGTGTTCGGCGAGATCGACCGATGAATCCGGGAATCGGGAATAGGGAATGGGGAATCGGCGAAGCTCTGGCTGCCGGAATCGGCGCCGGGCATAACCGGATGGCTTGCCTCGTTCCCCTGTCTTTCCGCTTCTCGCGATTCCCTATTCCCTATTCCCGATTCCCGGCTTCACCCCTATGAAAGCGACTGGCAATTTCGAAACCGCGCAGCATGTCGATCCGATGGCGGCGCTGTCGGACAAGACGCGCGCGCATATCGATCACTGGCTGAGCAAGTTTCCGCCGGATCGCAAGCGTTCGGCCGTGCTGCAGGGCCTGCACGCCGCGCAGGAGCAGAACGGCGGCTGGCTGACCGACGAGCTGATCGCCGCGGTCGCCAAATACCTGGGCCTCCCGCCGGTGTGGGCCTACGAGGTCGCGAGCTTCTATTCGATGTTCGAGACCGAGAAGGTCGGCCGCCACAACGTCGCCTTCTGCACCAACATCAGCTGCTGGCTCAACGGCGCCGAGGACCTGGTCCGTCACGCCGAGAAGAGGCTGGGCTGCAAGCTCGGCGAGTCCACCGCCGACGGCCGCATCTTCCTCAAGCGCGAGGAAGAGTGCCTGGCCGCGTGCTGCGGCGCGCCGGTGGTCGTCGTCAACGGTCATTACCGCGAGAAGCTCGACACCGCCAAGGTGGACGAGATTCTCGACGGTTTGAAGTGAGGCAGGGCCAGATGGCGCATCACGATCACCACGACTATTCCCAGGGCTACGGTCCGGTCGGCCCGGCGCCGCAAGAGCACCAGGTCGTCTACACGACCCTGCACTTCGACACTCCCTGGTCGTACGAGAACTACCTCAAGACCGGCGGCTACGCGGCGCTGCGCAAGATCCTGAGCGAGAAGATGGATCCGGCCGCGGTGGTCGACATGGTCAAGGGTTCGGGCCTGCGCGGCCGCGGCGGCGCGGGCTTCCCGACCGGTCTGAAGTGGAGCTTCATGCCCAAGGGCAGCGGCACCCAGAAATACATCCTGTGCAACTCGGACGAATCCGAGCCGGGCACCGCCAAGGACCGCGACATCCTGCGCTACAACCCGCATGCGGTGGTGGAGGGCATGGCGATCGCCTGCTACGCCACCGGTTCCACCGTGGCCTACAACTACCTGCGCGGCGAATTCCATCACGAGCCGTTCGAGCATTTCGAGCAGGCGCTGAAGGAAGCCTACGAGCACGGCTGGCTGGGCAAGAACGTGCTGGGCAGCGGCATCGACATCGACATCTACGGCGCGCTCGGCGCTGGCGCCTACATCTGCGGCGAAGAAACCGCGCTGATGGAGTCGCTGGAGGGCAAGAAGGGCCAGCCGCGCTACAAGCCGCCGTTCCCGGCCAATTTCGGCCTGTTCGGCAAGCCGACCACGATCAACAACACCGAGACCTACGCCTCGGTGCCGGCGATCATCCGCAACGGCGCCGAGTGGTTTCTCAACCTCGGCAAGCCCAACAACGGCGGTCCCAAGATCTTCTCGGTGTCCGGCCACGTCGCCAACCCGGGCAACTTCGAAATCCGTCTGGGCACGCCGTTCGCCGACCTGCTGGAAATGGCCGGTGGCATGCGCGACGGCCGCAAGCTCAAGGCGGTGATTCCGGGCGGTTCCTCGATGCCGGTGTTGCCGGGCGAGACCATGATGGGTCTGACCATGGATTACGACGCGATCCAGAAGGCCGGTTCCGGCCTGGGGTCCGGCGCCGTGATCGTGATGGACGAGACCACCTGCATGGTCCGCGCCTGCCAGCGCATCGCGCGTTTCTATTTCAAGGAAAGCTGCGGCCAGTGCACGCCCTGCCGCGAAGGCACCGGCTGGATGTACCGCATGCTGACCCGCATCGTCGAGAAGCAGGCCACGCTGGAAGACCTGCAGATGCTGCGCGCCGCCGCCGGCCAGATCGAAGGCCACACCATCTGCGCGTTCGGCGAAGCCGCGGCGTGGCCGGTGCAGGGCTTCCTGCGCCACTACTGGAACGAGTTCGAGTACGCGATCGTGAACAAGCGGTTCCTCGTCGACGATCAGGCCGCCGGCACGGTCGAGAAGGTGGCCGCATGAGCGCCCAGCCGGTAAACCCGAACCTGCCGCCGGATCACGTCACCGTCTTCATCGACGGCGTCGAGATGGCCGCGCCCAAGGGGTCGATGATCATCCAGGCCGCCGACAAGGCCGGCATTGCGATTCCGCGTTTCTGCTACCACGACAAGCTCAGCATCGCGGCCAACTGCCGCATGTGCCTGGTCGAAGTCGAGAAGATGCCCAAGCCCGCGCCGGCCTGCGCTACGCCGGTGATGGACGGCATGAAGGTGGTCACGCGCAGCGAGAAGGCGCTGAAGTCGCAGCGCAACGTGATGGAGTTCCTGCTGGTCAATCACCCGCTGGACTGCCCGATCTGCGATCAGGGCGGCGAATGCGAGTTGCAGGACCTGTCGATGGGCTACGGCCGCTCGGTCAGCCGTTTCGCCGAGCGCAAGCGCGTGGTGCCCGACGAAGACATGGGCCCGCTGGTCGCCACCGAGATGACCCGCTGCATCCAGTGCACGCGCTGCGTGCGCTTCACCGCGGAAGTCGCCGGTACTTACGAGCTCGGCGGCATGTACCGCGGCGAGAACCTGCAGATCGGCACCTACGACGGCAAGCCGCTGACCACCGAGCTGTCCGGCAACGTGATCGACGTCTGTCCGGTCGGCGCGCTGACCAACAAGGTGTTCCAGTTCCAGGCCCGTCCCTGGGAGCTGACCGCGCGCGAGTCGCTGGGCTACCACGACGCCCTGGGCAGCAACCTGTTCCTGCACGTGCGCCGCGGCGACGTGCTGCGCAGCGTCCCGCGCGACAACGAAGCCGTCAACGAGTGCTGGCTGTCGGACCGCGACCGTTACTCGCACCAGGGGCTGTACGCCGAAGACCGCGCCACCGCGCCGATGGTCAAGGACGGCGGCGAATGGCGTGAGACGACGTGGGAAGACGCGATCTCGCGCGCCGCCAAGATCCTGCGCGACAACGGCGCCGACGCGCTGGGCGTGCTCGCCCATCCGGCGACCTCGAACGAAGAGGGCGCGCTGCTGGCGCGCCTGGCCGGCGCCTTGGGCACCGGCAACCTCGATCACCGCATCGCTCAACACGACTTGTCCGACGCCGCCGTCGCCGAAGCCTTCGCGATGCCGGTCGCCGACCTCTCGCAGGCCGACGTGATCGTGATCGTGGGCAGCAACCTGCGCCACGAACTGCCGCTCGCGCACCAGCGCGTGCGCAAGGCCTGGACCCGCGGCGCCAAGGTGCTCGCGGTCAATCCGGTCGATTTCGACTTCACCTTCGACCTGGCCGGCAAGCACATCGTCGCGCCGTCGCAGCTGGCCGCGACGCTCGCCGATGCCGGCCTGCGCGAGGCCGCCAAGGCCGGCACCCGTTGCGCGATCGTGCTCGGCGCGCTGGCCGAGAACGGCCCGCATGCGGCCGCGATCCGCGCCGCGGCGGCCGATTTCGCCGCCGCCACCGGCGCCGCGCTGTGCCGCATCCCGCAGGGCGCCAATGCGCTGGGCCTGAGCCGCCACGGCGTGCTGCCCAGCGCGCGCGACGCCCAGGGCATGCTCGCCGACGCGCGCGGCGCCTACCTGATCTACGGCATCGAGCCGGGTCTGGATTTCGCCGACACCGCCACCGCGTTGAAAGCCTTGGGCCAGGCCCAGGTCGTGGCCTTCAGCCACTACGCCTGCCGCTCGACCCGCGCCGTCGCCGACGTGATCCTGCCGATCGGTTTGCTGCCCGAGATCGACGCCACCCTGACCAACCTCGACGGTCGCGACCAGAGCGCGAGCGCCGGCGGCAAGCTGCCGGGCGAGGCGCGCGCGGGTTGGCGCGTGCTGCGCGCACTGGGCGGCGAGCTCGGCGCGGCCGGTTTCGACTTCACCGACCTGGCCGGTCTGCGCGCCGGCATCCAACCGGTCTCGGTCCAGCCGGCTGCCGGCAAGGCCACGAACACGGCGGGCGAGGGCTTCGAGGTAGCGGCCAGCATCGCGATCTACCGCAGCGACGCCACCGTGCGCCGCGCTGCCGCGCTGCAGTCGCATCCGCTCAACCTTGAACCGCGCGCCGTGTTGCATCCGCTCGACGCGCAGGTCGCCGGCCTGGCCGACGGCACGGTCGGCAAGTTCACCGCCGCCGCCGGCACCGCGACCCTGCCGGTCGCGACCAGCGACAAGGTTGCGCGCGGCACGGTCTGGATCGAAAGCGGCCACGGCGCCACCGCGCCGCTCGGCGCCGGTCGCGTCCAGGCGGGGAGGGCATAAGCCATGACGGACGGTATGTTCACTAGCCAACTGGTCGACCCGACCCGCGAATGGTTCCTGTCGTTCGGCAACGCCGGCGCGGTGGCCTGGATCGTGCTGAAGATCCTGCTGATCGCGATGCCGGTGATCATCACGGTCGCGTTCTACGTGGTCTGGGAACGCAAGCTGATCGGCTGGATGCACGTGCGCCGCGGTCCGATGTACGTCGGCATGGGCATCCTTCAGGCCTTCGCCGACGTGTTCAAGCTGCTGTTCAAGGAAGTGATCCAGCCGGCCCGCGCCGAGCCCTTCCTGTACAAGCTCGCGCCGCTGCTGACCCTGGCGCCCGCGTTCGCGGCCTGGGCGGTGGTGCCGTTCGACACCCGGTTGGTGTTGTCCAACGCCAACGCCGGCCTGCTGTACCTGCTGGCGATGACCTCGCTGGGCGTGTACGGCATCATCCTGGCCGGCTGGGCTTCGAACTCGAAGTACGCCTTCCTCGGCGCGATGCGCGCCGCGGCCCAGGTGGTGTCCTACGAGATCGCGATGGGCTTCGCCATGGTCGGCGTGATGGTCGGCGCCGGCAGCCTCAACCTCACCGAAATCGTGATGGCGCAGTCCGGCAACGCCGGCGCGCTGGAATGGTTCGTGGTGCCGATGCTGCCGCTGTTCGTGGTGTATTTCATCTCCGGCGTGGCCGAGACCAACCGCGCGCCGTTCGACGTGGTCGAAGGCGAGTCGGAAATCGTCGCCGGCCACATGGTCGAGTATTCGGGTTCGGCGTTCGCGCTGTTCTTCCTGGCCGAATACGCGAACATGATCCTGATCAGCTTCCTGACCTCGATCTTCTTCCTCGGCGGCTGGCTGAGCCCGTTCCAGGGCCTGGGCATTCCGTTCCTCTCGGTCGATGGCTGGTGGTGGCTGTTCGCGAAGGTGTTCTTCTTCGCCAGCTGCTTCATCTGGTTCCGCGCTTCGTTCCCGCGCTACCGCTACGACCAAATCATGCGTCTGGGCTGGAAGGTGTTCATTCCGCTCACGATCGCCTGGATCTGCGTGGTCGCCGTCATGGCGTACTACAAAGTGTTCCTGCCGGGCGTGTAAGGACAGGCTCAAGACATGAATCGCATCGTTTCCTACTTCAAGAGCCTGCTCCTGATCGAGCTCGCGCAGGGCCTTGGGCTGACGCTCAAGTACTTGTTCAAGCCCAAGTACACGCTGATGTACCCGATGGAGAAGACGCCGCAATCGCCGCGCTTCCGCGGCGTGCACGCGCTGCGCCGCTACCCCAACGGGGAAGAGCGCTGCATCGCCTGCAAGCTGTGCGAGGCCGTGTGCCCGGCGCTGGCGATCACCATCGACTCGACCAAGCGCGAGGACGGCACCCGCCGCACCACGCGTTACGACATCGACCTGTTCAAGTGCATCTTCTGCGGATTCTGCGAGGAGTCCTGCCCGGTCGACTCCATCGTCGAGACCCACATCCACGAATACCACTTCGACCAGCGCGGACAGAACATCGTCACCAAACAGCAGCTGCTGGCGATCGGCGACCGTCTCGAGCCCGAGATCGCCGAGCGCCGCGCCGCCGACGCCGCCTTCCGCTGAGTGCCTGATATGGATCTCGCCCAGATCGCTTTCTATGTCTTCGCCTTCGCGGCCACCGCAGCCGCGGTGGCGGTGATCAGCGTCAAGAACCCGGTGCACGCCGCGCTCAGCCTGGTGCTGACCTTCTTCTCGGTCGCCTGCGTGTGGATCATCGCCGGCGCCGAGTTCCTCGGCGTGGCCCTGATCCTGGTCTACGTCGGCGCGGTGATGGTGCTGTTCCTGTTCGTGGTGATGATGCTCGACATCGACGTCGCGCCCCTGCGCGAAGGTTATGTGCGCTATCTGCCGGTCGGCCTGCTGGTCGCGGTGGTGATGCTGGTCGAGATGCTGACCCTGATCGGCGTCAAGGCCAATGTCGCCACGCCGCTGACCGCCGATCCGTCCGGCGGCGAGAACACCAAGTGGCTGGCGCGCGCGCTGTTCACCGATTTCCTGCTGCCGTTCGAGGTCGCCGCGGTGATCCTGACCGTGGCGGTGATCGCCGCGGTGATGTTGACCCTGCGCCGCCGTCCGGGCGCCAAGCACCAGAACCCGTCGGAGCAGGCGCGCGTGCGCGCCGGCGACCGTCTGCGCATGGTCAAGATGGACGCGGTCAAGCCGCTGCCGCCCGAACCCGAAGCGCCCGTCGAGGAGGCCAAGCCGTGAGCGAATTCTTCGGAGCCGGTCTGGCCCTGGGCCACTATCTCGCGCTGGGCGCGGTGCTGTTCTGCATCAGCGTCGCCGGCATCTTCCTCAACCGCAAGAACGTGATCGTGCTGCTGATGTCGATCGAGCTGATGCTGCTCGCCGTCAACATCAACTTCGTCGCGTTCTCGCGCCAGCTGGCCGACCCGGCCGGTCAGGTGTTCGTGTTCTTCATCCTGACCGTCGCCGCCGCCGAGGCCGCCATCGGCCTGGCGATCCTGGTCACGCTGTTCCGCAACCGGCGCACGATCAACGTCGCTGAAATCGACACGATGAAGGGCTGACCGGCATGCAACCCGTCGTACTCTCCAAGTCCGTCCTGCTCGCCATCGTGCTCGCGCCGCTGCTGGGCGCGATCGTCGCCGGCCTGTTCCGGCGCCAGGTCGGCCGCGCCGGTGCGCACACCGTCACCATCCTTGGCGTCGCGGTCAGCTGCGCGCTGTCGTGCTACGTGCTGTGGCAGCTGGTCGCGCAGGCCGCGCTGCCGTTCAACGAAAACCTCTACACCTGGTTCCAGGTCGGCGGGATCGAGGCCAACGTCGGCTTCATGATCGACAAGCTGACCGCGATGATGATGGTGGTGGTCACCTTCGTCTCGCTGCTGGTGCACATCTACACCATCGGCTACATGGCCGAGGACCCGGGTTACCAGCGCTTCTTCAGCTACATCTCGCTGTTCACCTTCTCGATGCTCATGCTGGTGATGAGCAACAACTTCCTGCAGCTGTTCTTCGGCTGGGAAGCGGTGGGCCTGGTGTCTTACCTGCTGATCGGCTTCTGGTTCAAGCGCCCGACCGCGGTGTTCGCCAACCTCAAGGCCTTCCTGGTCAACCGCGTCGGCGACTTCGGCTTCCTGCTGGGCATCGCCGGTGTGCTGTGGGCGACCGGTTCGCTGGACTACGGCGTGGTGTTCGCCAAGGCCGGCGAGATCGCCAACCGCACCATCGGCATCTGGGGCGGCAGCCTTGGCCTGTTCGGCCACAGCTGGCAGGTCACCGCCGCGCCGGTGGTCTGGTCGGCCGCGACCGCGATCTGCATCTGCCTGTTCATCGGCGCCATGGGCAAGTCGGCGCAGGTGCCGCTGCACGTGTGGCTGCCGGACTCGATGGAAGGCCCGACCCCGATCTCGGCGCTGATCCACGCCGCGACGATGGTGACCGCGGGCATCTTCATGGTCGCGCGCATGTCGCCGCTGTTCGAGCTGTCGCACACCGCGCTCAACTTCGTGCTGTTCATCGGCGCCACCACCGCGTTCTGGACCGGCCTGATGGGCATCGTCCAGAACGACATCAAGCGCGTGGTCGCGTATTCGACCCTGTCGCAGCTGGGCTACATGACCGTGGCGCTGGGCGTGTCGGCCTACTCGTCGGCGGTGTACCACCTGATGACCCACGCCTTCTTCAAGGCGCTGCTGTTCCTGGCCGCGGGCTCGGTGATCATCGGCATGCACCACGAGCAGGACATGCGCAAGATGGGCGGCCTGCGCAAGTACATGCCGATCACCTACTGGACCAGCCTGCTGGGCACGCTGGCCCTGGTCGGCACGCCGTTCTTCTCGGGCTTCTACTCGAAGGACACCATCATCGAGGCCGCGCACCACGCCGCCAACGGCGCGCATGCGACCTGGGTCTCGCAGTACGCCTATCTGGCGGTACTGGCGGGCGCCTTCGTGACCGCGTTCTACAGCTTCCGTCTGCTCTACATGACCTTCCACGGCAAGGAGCGTTTCCGCGACGCCCACGCCGAGCACGGTCACGACGCGCACCACGATGCGCACGCCCATGACGAGCATGCGCACGACGACCACGGCCACCATGGCGCGCACGAGCCGCACGAGTCGCCGTGGGTGGTGACCCTGCCGCTGATCCTGCTGGCGATTCCGTCGGTGCTGATCGGCTACTTCACCGCCGGTCCGATGCTGTTCGGTACCGACTGGACGGGGCATGTGCCGCAGTTGCCGTACTTCCTGGGCGCGATCGACCTGGAGCCCATGCGCGACACCGTGGCGCTGGTGGGTAAGGAGGCCTGGGAGCATGGCCCTGCGGGATTCGCATGGCATGGCTTCTTCGCCCCTGCGTTCTGGTTCGCGTTTACCGGTTTCGCGCTCGCGACTGCGATGTACCTGATCTGGACCGATCTGCCCGCCAAGGCCCGCAAGCTGTTCGCCTGGCCGGTGCGCGTGCTCGAAGACAAGTTCTACTTCGACAAGCTCTGGATCGAAGGCTTCGCCGGCGGCGGTGTGCGCCTGGGCAAGGCCTCGCGCGAGGTCGACAGCCGCGTCATCGACGGCGGCATCGTCGAAGGCAGCGCGCGCGTGGTCGACTTCGTCGCCGGGATCGTGCGCCGCGCGCAATCCGGTTATCTCTATCACTATGCCTTCGCGATGATCCTCGGCCTGATTGCACTGCTGGCCGTGCTGATTCGTTACTGGCGCTAACAGGACAAGGACCGAGACGTGAGCCCCGAGCCCTTGCTGAGCGTGATTTCACTGAGCACGCCCCCCTTGCTGAGCACCTCTTTGCTCTCCGCGATCATCTGGCTGCCCATCCTCGGCGGCCTGGCCACCTTGGCCTTCGGCAACCAGCGCGCCGGTTCCGCGCGCTGGTTCGCGCTGGCCATCGGCCTGGTGACTCTGGTTCTGAGCGTGCTGTTGTTCACCGGCTTCGATCCGACCAACGCCGGCATGCAGTTCATCGAGGACCGGGCCTGGATCCCGGCCTACGACATCCGCTACCACCTCGGCGCGGACGGCATCTCGGTGGCCCTGATCGGCCTGACCACCCTGGTCACCGTGCTGGTGCTGATCAGCGCCTGGGGCTCGGTCGACAAGCGCGTGAGCCAGTACTACGCGGCCTTCCTGGTCCTGGAAGGCCTGATGGTCGGTGTGTTCTCGGCCATGGACGCGATGCTGTTCTACGTGTTCTTCGAGGGCATGCTGATCCCGATGTTCATCATCATCGGCGTCTGGGGCGGCCCGCGCCGCGTCTACGCCGCGGTGAAGTTCTTCCTGTACACGTTCCTCGGCTCGGTGTTCATGCTGATCGGGCTGATCTACCTGTACCTCAAGAGCGGCAGCTGGCAGCTGGCCGACTGGTACCCGCTGTCGCTGACCGCGACCGAGCAGATGTGGTTGTTCTTCGGGTTCCTGATCGCGTTCGCGGTGAAGGTGCCGATGTTCCCGGTCCACACCTGGTTGCCGGACGCGCACGTCGAGGCGCCAACCGCCGGTTCGGTGATCCTGGCCGCGATCATGCTGAAGATCGGCGGCTACGGCTTCCTGCGCTTCACCCTGCCGGTGGTGCCGGACGCGGGGCAGGAGTGGGCCTGGCTGGTGATCGCGCTGAGTCTGATCGCGGTGATCTACGTCGGCCTGGTCGCCCTGGTCCAGGAGGACATGAAGAAGCTGATCGCGTACTCGTCGGTCTCGCACATGGGCTTCGTCACCCTGGGTACCTTCATCTCCTTCGCCCTGGTGCGCGACTACGGCAACGTCGACGCCGCCCGCCTGGGCCTGCAGGGCGCGATGGTGCAGATGATCAGCCATGGCTTCGTGTCGGGCGCGATGTTCACCTGCGTCGGCGTGCTCTACGACCGCATGCACAGCCGCATGATCAAGGACTACGGCGGCGTCGCCAACGTGATGCCCTGGTTCGCGGCGTTCGTGGTGCTGTTCGCGATGGCCAATTCCGGCCTGCCGGGCACCTCCGGTTTCGTCGGCGAATTCATGGTGATCCTGGCCGCGTTCCAGAAGCACCCGCTGATCGGCTTCGCCGCCGCCACCACCCTCATCATCGGCGCCGCCTACACCCTGTGGCTGGTCAAGCGCACGATCTGGGGCGAGGTCGGCAACGCCCACGTCGCCGAGCTCGAAGACATCAACCCGCGCGAGGCCCTGGTGCTGGGCGTGTTCGCCGCTGGCGTGCTGCTGCTGGGCATCTGGCCCAAGCCGCTCACCGACCTGATGGAACCGGCGATCGCCAACCTGGCGACGCAGATCGCCACCTCCAAGCTGCAGATGGGGCCGTAACACATGAACATGCCTGTACGAGGACTCGCCGACCTGATGCCCTTGCTGCCCGAGCTGGTGGTGATCGTCGGCGCGTTCGCGCTGCTGATGATCGACCTGTTCGTGTCCGAGCGGCATCGCATCGTCAGCCACGCCTTCGCGATCGCGGTGTTGATCGTCGCGACCGCGCTGGTGGCCTTCGGCGTGGGCGGGCAGGGCACGGTGCTCAGTGGCATGTTCGTGCGCGACACCACCGCCGACGTGCTCAAGCTCGCGATCGGCGTGGTCAGCGTGCTGTCGATGCTCTACACCTGGTCCTACCTGCGCGAGCGCGAGCTCTACAAGGGCGAGGTCGCGGTGCTGATGCTGTTCGCCACCGCCGGCATGATGCTGCTGGTCTCGGCCGGCAGCCTGGTGATGGTCTATCTGGGTCTGGAAATGCTGGCGCTGTGCTCGTACGCGCTGGTCGCGATCGACCGCGACAGCCCGTTGGCCTCGGAAGCGGCGATCAAGTACTTCGTGCTGGGCGCGCTGGCCTCGGGCCTGCTGCTGTACGGCCTGTCGCTGATCTACGGCGCCACTGGCTCGCTGGACCTGGGCCAGATCGGCGCCAGCGCCTACGGCAACCCGTCGTCGCTGATGCTGATCACCGGCGTGGTGTTCGTGGTCGCCGGCATCGCCTTCAAGTTCGGCGCCGCGCCGTTCCATATGTGGCTGCCGGACGTCTACCAGGGCGCCCCGACCCCGATCACGCTGTTCATCGGCTCCGCGCCCAAGCTGGCCGCGTTCGGCATGACCTACCGTCTGCTCGAGGTGGGCGCCGGCCCGCTCGACGACCACTGGCGCCTGGCCCTGGCCTGGCTGGCGGTGATGTCGCTGGCGATCGGCAACCTAAGCGCGCTGGTCCAGACCAACCTCAAGCGCCTGCTGGCTTATTCGACGGTGTCGCACGTGGGCTTCCTGTTCCTGGGCATCGCCGGTGGCGGCGAGCAGGGCATGGCGGCGGCGATGTTCTACGCGATCAGCTACTCGCTGATGTCGGCCGCGGCCTTCGGCGCGATCGTGGTGCTGTCCAGCCGCGGCTTCGAAGCCGACCGGATCGACGACTACAAGGGTCTCAACGCGCGCAGCCCGTGGATGGCCGGTCTGGTCCTGTGCGTGATGGCCTCGCTGGCCGGCCTGCCGCCGTTCCTGGGCTTCTGGGCCAAGCTGGCGGTGCTGCGCGCCGCGCTGCAGGGCGGGATGATGTGGCTGGCGATCGTCGGCATCGTGTTCGCGGTGGTCGGCGCTTTCTACTACCTGCGCGTGATCAAGGCGATGTACTTCGACGAGCCCGACGGCGAGCTGCCGCCGCTGCGCGAGGACCGTCCCTTGAACGTGGTCTTCGGCGTCAATGCGCTGGCGCTGTTGGCGTTGGGCCTGGCCTGGAACCCGATCATGGCCTGGTGTCAGAAGGCTTTCGCGGGCTGAAAAATTAATTCGTGTTCGGCGCTTGAAACCCGGCCGAATGCCTATATGTTGTGTGTCGCGGCAAACCCCAATCACTGGATGTTGAAAATAAAAGTGAATGCGGGCTTGCAGGAAGGTTAGCCGGCCGTTATGATGGTCGGCCTGATGCGGGGTGGAGCAGTCTGGCAGCTCGTCGGGCTCATAACCCGAAGGTCGCAGGTTCAAATCCTGCCCCCGCTACCAGCTTCGGTTCGAAGCCGCCGGTTCAACGGCGGTCGCAAGAAGCCTCTTCACCGGGGCTTTCTTTTCGAACCAGGTCGGGCTTTGTGATGGCGCTCTGCTCGCGCCAACACACCGAAATCCAGTTGTACGGACAAGGGGCCCACCGGGCCCCTTGTTGTTTTTCGCGTTCGGATTTCGCAAACAACGTTCAACCAGCGGTCGATCCCGCAAGCGCCGTCGATCGACCGAAGCCGCAGGAGTCATGCGCGTGTCGGATAAAGCAGTCCAAATCGCCGCGATGCTCGCCCCGACGATTCGTTCGCTGGGCGTGGAGCTGCTCGGCGCCGAATACCTGCCGTCGCCCGGCAGCGCGGTGCTGCGCCTGTACATCGACGTGCCCGCCGACGACGCCAGCGGCGCCGACGGCGAGCCGCGTCTGGTCACCATCGAAGACTGCGAAGCGGTCAGCCGCGAAGTGTCGGCGCAGCTCGATGTCGAAGACCCGATCAGCGGCAACTACACCCTCGAAGTGTCGTCGCCGGGCATCGACCGCCCGCTGTTCGCGCTGGACCATTACGCGCGCTTCGCCGGTCAGACCGCCAAGGTCGGCCTGAAGCTGCCGCACGAAGGCCGGCGCAGGCTGCAGGGCGAGATCGTCGGCGTGGAGGGCGCGCAGGTGGTGTTCGCGATCGATGGCGTGCGTTTCAGCGTGCCGTTCTCGAATATCGACAAGGCGCGGCTGGTGCCGGACTGGGCCGCGCTGGGCCTGGCGCCGACCAAGCCGGGCAAGCCCAAGCCGAAAGACGGCAAGAACAAACCGACGAAGCCCAAAGCTTCGTAACGACCGCTATCCAACGAGCATTAACCAACCCTAGAGCCGGCGGCCCGCGAGCCGACCCGTGCGGAGTGACGAGATGAGCAAGGAACTGTTGCTGGTAGTTGACGCAGTCGCCAACGAAAAGGGCGTGCCGCGCGAGGTCATCTTCGAAGCCATCGAGGCTGCGCTGGCGTCCGCCGCCAAGAAGCGCTATCACGACGAGGACGTGCTGGTGCGCGTCTCCATCGATCAGAAGGACGGCAGCTACGAAACGTTCCGCCGCATGGAGGTCGTGGCCGACGACGTGGTGATGGAGTCGCCCGACCGCCAGGTGCGCCTGATGGATGCGGTCGACGAGGTCGAGGGCGTCGAGGTCGGCGACTACATCGAAGAGCAGATCGAGAACCCGGACTTCGGCCGCATCGCCGCCCAGGCCGCCAAGCAGGTCATCGTGCAGCGCGTGCGCGAGGCCGAGCGCGCCCAGGTCGTGGACGCGTGGAAGGATCGCGTCGGCGAGCTGGTCACCGGCATCGTCAAGCGCGTTGAGCGCGGCAACATCTATGTCGACCTAGGCGGCAACGCCGAGGCGATCATTCCGAAGGACAAGGGCATCCCGCGCGACGTGCTGCGCGCCGGCGACCGCGTGCGCGGCTACCTGTTCGACGTGCGCACCGAGCCGCGCGGCCCGCAGCTGTTCATCAGCCGCGCCGCTCCGGAATTCATGATGGAGCTGTTCAAGCTGGAAGTGCCGGAAGTCGGCCAGGGCCTGGTCTCGATCAAGGCCTGCGCGCGCGATCCGGGCGACCGCGCCAAGATCGCCGTGCTCGCGCACGATAACCGCACCGATCCGATCGGCGCCTGCATCGGCATGCGCGGTTCGCGCGTGCAGGCGGTGTCCAACGAGCTCAACGGCGAGCGCGTCGACATCGTGCTGTGGTCGGACAACCCGGCCCAGTTCGTCATCAACGCGATGGCGCCGGCGGAAGTGCAGTCGATCATCGTCGACGAGGAAAAGCATTCGATGGACCTGGCCGTGGCCGAGGACCGTCTGGCCCAGGCGATCGGCAAGGGCGGCCAGAACGTGCGTCTGGCCAGCCGCCTGTCGGGCTGGCAGCTCAACGTCATGACCCAGGACCAGGTCACCGCCAAGTCGGAGGCCGAGCAGAATTCGGCCCGCCAGCTGTTCCAGGACAAGCTGGAGGTCGACGAGGAAATCGCCGGCATCCTGGTCTCGGAAGGCTTCAGCACGGTCGAGGAAATCGCCTACGTGCCGGTCGGCGAGCTGCTGGCGGTCGAAGGCTTCGACGAGGACATCGTCGAGGAACTGCGCGCCCGCGCCCGCGACGCCCTGCTGAACGAGGCCCTGGCCGCCGAGGAAGAGCTCGACGAGCACCAGCCGGCCGAGGATCTGCTGTCGCTGGAAGGCATGGACGACGAGCTCGCCTATGTCCTGGCCGGCCGCGGCGTGGTCACGCGCGACGATCTGGCGGACCTGGCGACCGACGAACTGACCGATATCGAAGGTATGGACGAAGCCCGCGCTGCGGCCCTGATCATGGAAGCGCGCAAGCACTGGTTCGAGTGAGGATTTAGCTTCAGGTCGGAAGAGGTCCCTGGCGGGCGTCTTCCGGCACCCCGGATCGCGGCTAGCGCCCTGATCCGGCTTCGCTGGACCGGGCATGGGCCCGGTCCGCGGGCAGGCCATCCGGGTCTGCGCGGCGCCGAGGTGTTGGGCGCTGCGCGGGGCTAGAATGGCGCCATCACGCGCGGGATGCGTCCCGCGCCACGAAGGAAACGGACACCGAATGTCGCAGCAAACCACCATCCGCAAGCTGGCCGAACTGGTGAACACGCCGGTCGAGAAGTTGCTGGAGCAGCTGGCCGAGGCCGGCATGAGCTTCAGCGGCCCCGACCAGGTCGTGACCAGCATCGAGAAAGTAAAGCTGCTCGGCTTCCTGAAGCGCTCGCACGGCAAGGTCGACAAGCCCGCCGAAGAGAGCGAAGCGGCGAAGAAGATCACGCTCAACCGCAGCCGCAAGCAGGAACTCACCGTCGGTGGCGGCAAGAACCGC
Source organism: Lysobacter sp. Root983 (assembly GCF_001429345.1). Lineage (NCBI taxonomy): Bacteria > Pseudomonadati > Pseudomonadota > Gammaproteobacteria > Lysobacterales > Lysobacteraceae > Lysobacter > Lysobacter sp. Root983. Next base: position 868,586 of record NZ_LMJO01000001.1, on the reverse strand, counting down.
ACCACCGTCGACGTGGTCGTGCGCAAGAAGGTCACCCTGGTCAAGCCGAACGAGGCCCAGGGCGACCCGACCGACGAGCGCGCCGAGATCCTGCGCAAGCTCGAAGAGTCCAAGCAGCGCAACCTCGCCGAGCAGCAGAAGCTGGCCGAGGTCGACAAGCGTCGCGCCGAAGCCGCCGATGCCGCCCGCCGCGAAGCCGAAGAGGCTGCGCGCGCCAAGGCCGAGGAAGAGCAGAAGGCCAAGCTCGCCGACGTCAGCGCGGTCGTGCCGGCCGAGGACGACGAAGCGCCGGTGCGCAAGCCGCCGACCACCCACGGCCACGGCCATCCGAAGCCGGCGCCCGCGCGTCCGGAACCGGCCCGCGTGGACGACCGCAACAACCCGCGCCACAAGACCCGCGGCTCGCACGCGATGGTCGCCGGCGTCGAGGACGACGATGCCGCCAACCGCTTCGCCGGTCAGCTGCACCTGAGCGCCTCCGACCGCGCCCGCCGCACCAGCAGCACGCGCGGCAAGTCCAAGCCGCGTCGTCAGGCCGAGCAGAGCCGCTCCGGCGGCGGCGCCCACGGCTTCTCCCGTCCGACCGCGCCGATCGTGCGCGAAGTCGCGATCGGCGAGACCATCACGGTCGCCGACCTGGCCCAGAAGCTCGCCCTCAAGGGCGGCGACGTGGTCAAGGCGCTGTTCAAGATGGGCGTCATGGCGACCATCAATCAGGGCATCGATTACGACACCGCCGCACTGGTGACCGAAGAACTCGGCCACACCGTCGTCCGCACCAACGTCAATGCCGCCGAGGACGCGCTGATCGCGCACGCCGAGGAAGTGCAGGGCGACCGCGTCGCGCGTCCGCCGGTGGTCACGATCATGGGTCACGTCGACCATGGCAAGACCTCGCTGCTGGACTACATCCGCCGCACCAAGGTCGCCTCGGGCGAAGCCGGCGGCATCACCCAGCACATCGGCGCGTACCACGTCGAAACCGCTCGCGGCGTGATCAGCTTCCTCGACACGCCCGGCCACTCGGCCTTCACCTCGATGCGCGCGCGCGGCGCCAAGCTGACAGACATCGTCGTGTTGGTGGTGGCCGCCGACGACGGCGTCATGCCGCAGACCAAGGAAGCCGTGCAGCATGCGCGGGCGGCCGGTGTGCCGCTGATCGTGGCGATCAACAAGATCGACAAGTCCGGCGCGGATCCGCTGCGGGTCAAGAACGAACTGCTGACCGAGCAGGTGGTCGCCGAAGAGTTCGGCGGCGACACCCAGATGGTCGAGCTGTCGGCCAAGACCGGCGACGGCGTCGACGATCTGCTCGATGCGATCTCGCTGCAGGCCGAAGTGCTGGAGCTGCTTGCGGTGCCGGTCGGTCGCGCCACCGGTACGGTCATCGAATCCTCGCTCGACAAGGGCCGTGGCCCGGTCGCCACCGTGCTGGTCCAACAGGGCCAGCTCAAGAAGGGCGACTACCTGGTCTGCGGCGTGCAGTACGGCCGCGTGCGCGCGCTGTTCGACGAGAACGGCAAGCAGGTCGAGTTCGCCGGACCGTCGATTCCGGTGCAGGTGCTGGGCTTGTCGGGCGTGCCCGACGCCGGCGACGATTTCGTGGTGGTCGAGGACGAGCGCCTGGCCAAGGACGTCGCCCAGCAGCGCGACACCAAGCGCCGCGAATCGCGCCTGGTCGCCGCCGCCGGCAACCGCATGGAAGACATCATGGCCCAGATGGGCAAGGGCGAGGGCCAGCTGAGCCTCAACCTGGTCATCAAGGCCGACGTGCAGGGTTCGGTCGAGGCGCTGCGCCAGTCGCTGATGGCGCTGTCCAACGATCAGATCCGCATCAACGTGATCAGCTCCGGCGTGGGCGGCATCACCGAGTCCGACGCCAACGCCGCGGCCACCGCCAAGGCCACCGTGATCGGCTTCAACGTCCGTGCCGACGCCTCAGCGCGCCGCATCATCGAGGGCAACGGCGTCGACCTGCGTTACTTCTCGATCATCTACGACGTGATCGACCAGGTGAAGCAGGTGGCTTCGGGCATCCTCGGCGTCGAGATCCGCGAAGAGATCATCGGCATCGCCGAAGTGCGCGACGTGTTCCGCAGCTCCAAGTTTGGCGCGGTCGCCGGCTGCATGGTGGTCGAGGGCGTGGTCAAGCGCTCCAAGCCGATCCGTGTGCTGCGCGATAACGCTGTGGTCTTCGAGGGCGAGCTGGAATCCCTGCGCCGCTTCAAGGAGAACGTCGACGAAGTGCGTAACGGCACCGAGTGCGGCATCGGCGTGAAGGCGTACAACGACGTCAAGCCGGGCGACCAGATCGAGTGCTTCGAGCGTATCGAAGTGCAGCGCACGCTGTAATCGAAATGGCGCAGAAGACGTTCTATCGCAGCGATCGCGTTTCCGCCCAGCTCCGTCGCGAGCTGGGCCGGATCGTCCACGAGGCCGTGCGCGAGCACGCCCTGCCGTCGGTCAGCGTGTCCGATGTCGAGGTCACGCGCGACCTGGCTCACGCCAAGGTGTTCGTGACCGCTCTGCAGGCCGAGCGCTCCAAGGAAGCGGTCAAGGCGCTGAAGCTGCTTTCGCCGCAGCTGCGTTTCCAGCTCGGCAAGGCGATGAAGCTGCGGCATGTGCCGGAGCTGCATTTCCACTATGACGACTCGGTCGATCGCGGCGAACGCATCGACAACCTGCTGCGCGATCTGCCGCCGCAGGAGCCGGAGTCCGGACAGGACTGAGTTCCTCTCGAACGACCTCGCGCCGCGCCCGCTTCCCGTGGGAGCGGCGTGAGCCGCGATCGGTGCTCAATCGGTTACCCACTGGCTATGCGGTCGCGGATTCGCGATCGCGGCTCACGCCGCTCCCACAGCGGGGCGGTAGGCGATCCCTCCCCATTCCGTCGCGCCCCGGTACCCGCCAGCCGGGCTGGTGCCGGCCGCCATCGCTCCTACAATGCCCGCATGAGCAAGAAGCCTCGCACCGTGTTCCGGGCCCTAGACGGGCTGCTGCTGCTCGACAAGCCGCCGGGCCTGAGCTCGAACCAGGCCCTGCAGCAGGTGCGCCATCTGTTCCGCGCCGACAAGGGCGGCCACACCGGCAGCCTGGATCCGCTCGCGACCGGCTTGCTGCCGCTGTGCTTCGGCGAAGCCACCAAGATCGCCGGCCTGCTGCTGGGCGCGCGCAAGGCCTACGAAACCGAAGCCGTGTTGGGCGCGGTCACCGACACCGACGACGCCGACGGCGCGCTTCTGCTCGAGCGGCCGGTGCCGGAACTGGACGAGGCCACGATCGAAGCGGCGCTGGCGCCCCTGCGCGGCGAGATCCGCCAGCGCGCGCCGATTTATTCCGCGCTCAAGCAGGGCGGCGAACCGCTGTACGCCAAGGCCCGCCGTGGCGAAGCCATCGAGGCCCCCGAACGCGACGTCAGCGTGCATGCGCTGCGCGTGATCGAGCGCGACGGCGCGCGCCTGCGCCTGCACGTCGAATGCGGTTCCGGCACCTACGTGCGCAGCCTGGTCCGCGACCTCGGCGAAACCCTGGGCTGTGGCGCGCACGTGGCCACGCTGCGCCGGCTCTGGGTCGAACCCTTCGCCCAGCCGCGCATGTACACCCTGGACGAACTGCGCGCCCTGGCCGAGCAGGGCGAGGCCGCGCTCGATGCCTGCCTGCTGCCGATCGAGGCCGGTCTGGTCGGGTTCGAGCGGGTGCAGCTGGACGCACAGGCCCAGCGCCGGATCGGCTACGGCCAGTCGGTGGACTGCGCCGAAGGCGAGCCGGGCTTGGTCGCGGTGTTCGGCGAGGACGGTCGCTGCCTGGGCCTGGGCCAGCGCGACGCCGGCCGCCTGCAACCGCAGCGGCTGTTCCGCTGGGCGGTCTTGAGCGGCAGCCCGGGCGCGGCTACCGTTGCCCAGGAGCAGGCGCCCGGCACGGACGCGTGAGGCGCGGCCGGCGTCGGCGTGTTCAGGGATGGGGTAGGGGATCGATCATGAAGCGCTTGAACCCGATGCTGACGACGGTACTGCTTGCCGCCGCGCTGCCCGCCTGGGCGGTGGAGCCCGCGCCGGCTAAGGCGCCCGTCGACACCACCCACCCGCAGGCGGTGATCGCGGCCTCGGCCGAGTGCAGCCGCCGTCAGGACTGGCTGTGTCTGGCCCGGCTGATGGACCCCGCCGAGCTCAAGGACCTGCGCGACCTGATGGGCGAGATGGTCGTGGGCGCCACTTCCCATCGGCGCTCGACGGGCACGTTCAATGGCAGGACTCCGGAGCAGCTTGAGCGCCTGAACGATGCCGAGTTCTTCTCGGCATTCACGGCCGGCGCGACGCGCGAAGCGGGGGGATCCGTATCGACAACGTGCAGGTGATCGGCGGCATTTCCGAGGGCGAGGACCAATACCACGCGGTCACCCGTACCGTCATGCGCTCCAAGCTGGGCGGTACGCCCGTGACCGTGGTGAGCGTCACCAGCCTGCGTCGCATCGACGGTCATTGGCGTTTGCAACTGGGCGACATACGGGCCATGGTCGAAGGGCTGCGGCGCACGCGGGCGGCCGAAGTACAGCTCGAAGATATTTGGCAGCAGCGGCTCAAGGCGGGCCAGGCGGAATCTCCGGAAGCGGCCACCCTGGAGGCGGCGCAACAGGCCGTAGACCTACTGCGCGAGGCCGAGGTGAAGACCGAAGCTGAACGCGAGGCAGGCGACTGACTGCCTGCAAGCGCAACCGAGGCCGAGGCGTCGGCGCGAGCGGTCCGCCGTCGCCTGCCGGGCCTCAGGCCCCTTGCGCGGCCGCCCGCGATTCAGGTCGCATTCGCCGCCGCGGGCTGGTACAATTCCGCCGCTTTTCAAGCACTTCCCAAGCACTTGGGCTTGAACGGCATCCCTATCCAATAGCAAACGGCGAGCCAGGCGGTGCGTCGGAGCGGCAAGTCCGCGACCGATTCGCTTCTGCAGGCCACGCATCGAAGAGAACATCAATGTCCATCGACACCAGCAAAGTCATCGAAGATAACAAGCGCGGCGCCAACGACACCGGCTCGCCGGAAGTCCAGGTCGCCCTGCTCACCGCTCGCATCGAACAGCTCACCGGTCACTTCAAGCTGCACAAGCAAGACCACCACAGCCGGCGCGGCCTGCTGCAGATGGTCAACCGCCGTCGCAGCCTGCTCGACTACCTGAAGCGGAAAGACAACGAGCGTTACAAGGCCCTGATCGAGAAGCTCGGTCTGCGCCGCTAAACATACCGACCGCGGCGCAGTAATGCGCCGCGGTTTCTTTTGCGGGATCGGAATCTCCGGAACCGCGCCCGCGGCGATGCAGGATGCAGCGCCAGCCGATCGGCCCAGGACCGCTACGGTCCAGTCCGCTTCGGCCCAGGTCCGGCGCCGCCGGACCGCGTGACCGGTCGGGGCGGATGCCCTGGCCAGGATGCACACCAAACCGCAGGCCGTTAGCCGGCCGACCGGGTGGGGCAAGGGCCCCGACCGGAACGTATCGAACCGAAGGAACCCAACGTGGCAAAAATTACCAAGACCTTCCAGTACGGCAACCATCAGGTGACCCTGGAGACCGGCGAAATCGCCCGTCAGGCCGGCGGCGCCGTCATCGTCAAGATGGAGGACACCGTGCTGCTGGTGACCGCCGTCGCCGCCAAGAGCGCGCGCGAGGGCCAGGACTTCTTCCCGCTCACCGTGGATTACCAGGAGAAGTTCTACGCCGGCGGTCGCATCCCGGGCGGCTTCTTCAAGCGCGAAGGCCGTGCGACCGAGAAGGAGACGCTGATCTCGCGTCTGATCGACCGTCCGATCCGTCCGCTGTTCCCGGAGGACTACCGTAACGAAGTCCAGATCATCGCCACGGTCATGTCGATGAATCCGGAAATCGACGGCGACATCCCGGCCCTGATCGGTGCCTCGGCCGCGCTCGCGCTGGCCGGCACCCCGTTCCAGGGCCCGATCGGCGCCGCCAAGGTCGGTTACAAGAACGGTCAGTACCTGCTCAACCCGACCGCTTCCGAGCTGGCCGAGTCCGAGCTCGAGCTGGTCGTCGCCGGCACCTCCAACGCGGTGCTGATGGTCGAATCCGAAGCCAAGATGCTGTCCGAGGACGTCATGCTGGGCGCGGTGATGTTCGGTCATCGCGAGATGCAGAAGGTCATCAACGTCATCAACGAGCTCGTCGTCGAAGCCGGCACCAAGCCGTCCTCGTGGGAAGCTCCGGTGAAGAACGACGCCCTGATCGGCGCGCTCAAGGAAGCCGTGGGCGACCAGCTCGCTTCCGCGTTCCAGGTCCGCGACAAGCTGCAGCGCCGCGACGCCATCGGCGCGATCAAGAAGGACGTGATGCAGCGTCTGGCCGGCCGCGCCGAAGCCGACGGCTGGAGCAGCTCGGAACTGTCGAAGGAATTCGGCGAGCTCGAGTACCAGACCATGCGCAACTCGGTGCTCAGCACCAAGGTCCGCATCGACGGCCGCGCCCTCGACACCGTGCGTCCGATCGCCTCGCGCGTCGGCGTGCTGCCGCGTACCCACGGCTCCTCGCTGTTCACCCGCGGCGAAACCCAGGCCATCGTGGTCGCCACCCTGGGCACCGCGCGCGACGGTCAGATCATCGACGCCGTCTCCGGTGAGTACAAGGAACACTTCCTGTTCCATTACAACTTCCCGCCTTACTCGGTCGGTGAAGCCGGCCGCATGATGGGCCCGAAGCGCCGCGAAATCGGCCACGGCCGCCTGGCCAAGCGCGGCGTGCTCGCCGTGATGCCGACCATGGAAGAGTTCCCGTACACGATTCGCATCGTGTCGGAAATCACCGAGTCGAACGGCTCGTCCTCGATGGCTTCGGTCTGCGGCAGCTCGCTGGCGCTGATGGATGCCGGCGTGCCGATCAAGGCGCCGGTCGCGGGCATCGCGATGGGCCTGGTCAAGGAAGGCGACAACTTCGTCGTCCTGTCCGACATCCTGGGCGACGAGGATCACCTCGGCGACATGGACTTCAAGGTGGCCGGTACCAGCGCGGGCATTTCCGCCCTGCAGATGGACATCAAGATCCAGGGCATTACCGAAGAGATCATGCAGGTCGCGCTGGGCCAGGCCAAGGCCGGTCGTCTGCACATCCTGGGCGAGATGGCCAACGCCATCACGACCTCGCGTTCGGAGCTGTCCGAGTACGCGCCGCGTCTGCTGACCATGAAGATCCACCCGGACAAGATCCGCGAAGTGATCGGCAAGGGCGGCTCGACCATCCAGGCGATCACCAAGGAAACCGGCACCCAGATCGACATCCAGGACGACGGCACCATCGTCATCGCTTCGGTCAACGCCGCCGCCGCGCAGGCCGCCAAGGCGCGCATCGACCAGATCGTGTCCGACGTCGAGCCGGGCCGCATCTACGAAGGCAAGGTCGCCAAGATCATGGACTTCGGCGCCTTCGTGACGATCCTGCCGGGCAAGGACGGTCTGGTCCACGTGTCGCAGATCTCCAACGAGCGCGTCGAGAAGGTCAGCGACAAGCTCAAGGAAGGCGACGTGGTCAAGGTCAAGGTGCTGGAAGTCGACAAGCAGGGCCGCATCCGCCTGTCGATGAAGGCCGTCGAGGAAGGCGAGGGCGTCGTGGCCGAGTAATCGCCGCGCACCATGCTGGACTAGAGAAAAGCGGGCTACGGCCCGCTTTTCTTTTGCGCGTTCGCTGTGTCGTGTTCGCTCAAGGCCTGGGAGCGTCGTCCGGTTCGTTCGCATCGGCCGACGCATGATCCTCGCTGTCGTCGCCGAGGCGGCCATCGCAGGTGGTCTCGATCAGGCCGCACAGGCCGCGGAACCAGGCGCGCTGCGGCGACTTGCGGTCGCCGTAAGCGATCTGCGCCCACTCTCCCGAGCAGTCGCTGATGCCGATCGCGTCGTCGAGGCGGATCCAGTCGTCGCTGCGAATCGCCACCGGGCTGGTCGGATCGGGCCGTTCGAAGCCGACCTCGGTCTGTAGGGCATAACCGACCTTCTTGCCGCTGACCCAGCCGCTGATCGGGGAGGCCCGATGGGCACCGCTGTCGGGGTCCGGTATCGACACGTTCGCGATGCGCACCCAGCCGTCGCGCGCCTCGACGATGGTGAATCCTACCGGGAGATGTCCTTCCAACTCGTCATCGGGCCCGGGTGGCTTCCAGCCCGGCAAGGTCGCGAGAATGGGGGCGTCGATCGAGGGGCCGGAGCGGACATTGAGACCCTTGGGATCGGTGTCCTTGGAATACGCATCGAGCTCGCAAGCCGGCTTGCGAGCCTCGCGCGCGCCGGCATCGGGCGCCGCCGTGGCGCCGCTCGCCAGCGCCAGCAAGACGGCCAGGGGGGCGATATGCGAGAGACTCATGCCGGTCTTCCTCCACTACCAGGGAATTGCGCGCTAGCGAAACCTTAAACCGTCGAGTCGCTCCCGATTATGGGCCTGCGATTCGTACGGACTCAACGCGGACCGAGTTGGCGCGATTTCGCGCTGTCTTCGTCTCTGGGCAAGGGCGGTGGATGGCCTGCGCCCAGAATCGGGTGGAGGCCGGGGCCAGCGACGCAGCGTAGCGCCGTCGGTGCCCGCCGGTAGCGTAATGCTCGACCCCGACGATGGTCGCCGGGTGCCGCGGCGAAGCTGCTAGATTCGCCTCGTCCATATCGGGAGAGCGGGGCATGGCGGCGGGAACCCAGGAACTGGAGCTGTTCGTACGCGAAGCGCTGATGCGCGGCCAATCCAAGGAAGCGATCGCGCAAGCCCTGGGCCAGGCCGGTTGGACCGCCGAGCAGACGCGCGGCGTGCTCGACGCCTATGCCGACGTGGGCTTCGTGGTGCCGGTGCCGAAGCCGCGCGCCTCGCTGTCCGCGCGCGAGGCCTTCCTCTATCTGGTGCTGTTCGCGACGCTGTACTTCGTCGCCTTCAATCTGGGCAGCCTGCTGTTCGATCTGATCGATCATTGGCTGGCGGACCCCGTGGATCCGGCCCGCCAACTGATGCAGATGCGGGTGGGGCCGGAGCTTCACTGGTCGGTGGCGGCGGTCATCATCGCCTTCCCGGTGTTCGCCTTCGTGAGCGCTTATCTGGCGCGTGAAGTCGTGCGCTATCCGATCAAGCGGCTGTCGCCGGTGCGACGTTGGCTGACGTACCTGACCCTATTCGTCGCCGCCTCCGTGCTGATCGGCGATATGACCGCGCTGGTCTACAACCTGCTCGACGGCGAACTCAGCCTGCGCTTCGTGCTCAAGGTGCTGGTGGTCGCGGCGATCGCGGGCACGGTGTTCGGCTATTACCTGCGCGATCTGCGGCGTGAGGAGACCGAGGGCCCTGGCGGGCGCGCGGTGGGACGCGGGCTGCTGTTCCTGACCGCTACGGTGATGGTCGCGGCGGTGACGACGGCGCTGTGGATCACCGGCGGGCCGGGCACGCAGCGCCTGATCCGTCTGGATCAGCGTCGCGTGCAGGATTTGGACCGGATCAGCACCGCGGTCGCCGGCTACGTCGCCAAACACGAACGTTTGCCGGCGGATCTCAAGACCCTGACCGATCAGCCAGGCGTACGCCTGGATTACGCCGATCCCGTCAGTGGCGCGCCCTATCTCTATGAACCGGGCGCGGGCCATGCCTATCGCTTGTGCGCCAGCTTCGACACGGACACCGCGGTCGACGGCAACGGCAATTGGTACGGACGCGAGTGGCCGCATCCAGAGGGCAAGCACTGCTTCGATCTGAAGGGCGATAAGGAGTAAGCCCGCGGGGCGCTGACGCGGCCGTGACTTTGTCGACAGGCGCGATCCGGGCGGGATGGCATCATGCCCGCACCCGTTCGGATCGCAATCGCATGCCGCTCCCTGTATCGGCCTTGGCCTCGTCCTTTCCAAACGCGCGACCGCAGCGGAGGCGCCTGGCCATCGCATGCGCCTTGGCCTTGAGCGCGACCTCCGCGGCGGCTCCCGCGCAGCAGGCCGACACCGACGCGCATACGCTGGACACGGTCGAGGTGGTCGTGCCACGGCGTCCTTTAGCGAGCTTCCCAGGCGCGGTCACCGCGATCGACGGCGAGACCCTGCGTGCGGGCCAGCGCCAGGTGAATCTGTCCGAGGCCTTGGCACGCGTGCCCGGCATCAGCGTGCTGGATCGCCAGAACTACGCCCAGGACCTGCAGATACAAAGCCGCGGCTTCGGCGCGCGTTCGACCTTCGGCATCCGCGGCATCCGCCTGGTTGTCGACGGCATTCCGGCCTCGGCCGCGGACGGGCAGGGGCAGGCGGCGAACTTTCCGCTGGACGCCTTGGACCGGATCGAAGTGCTGCGCGGCCCCCTGGCCCTGCAGTACGGCAACGCCGCCGGCGGCGCGATCGTGGCCGCGACCGACTTGGAGCGCCTGCGCGGCGCCAGCCTGCAGGCCTGGGGTGGCGACCACGGCAGCGCGCGTGCGAGCGCCGTCGCCGACGCGGTCAGCGACGACGGGCGCTGGCGCGGCCGGGTCGGCGCCAGTTATTTCCAGACCGACGGCGAGCGCGCCCACGCGGCCGCGCAGCGCTCGCAGTTCGATGCCGTGGCCGAGTGGGCGCCGCGCGAGGGCGAACGCGTCCGCCTGGTGCTGAACTCGCTGTCGCAGCCCGACACCCAGGACCCGCTGGGCCTGGACCGCGCCGGCCTGCGCGCCGACGCGCATGGCACCGATGCGGTCGCGTCGTTGTTCGATACCCGCAAGCGCATCGAGAACCGTCAGGCTGGCCTGCGTTGGCAGCGCGATTACGCGCCGGGGCGTGAGGTCTGGATCGGCGGCTACCGCATCGAGCGCGACGTGCTGCAATACCTCGCCCTGCCGGTGGCGGCGCAGGCCGCGCCGGGCAGCGCCGGCGGCGTGATCGATCTGGGCCGCGGGTCGCTGGGCCTGGACGCCGGGCACCGCTGGCGCGGCGCGCGCGGCGCGTTCGCGTTTGGGGCCGAGTGGGCGCGCCTGGACGAAGACCGGCGCGGCTACGAGAACTTCGTCGGCGACCGCCTGGGCGTGCGCGGCCGCTTGCGCCGCGACGAGCGCAACCGCATCTCCGACCGCGAGCTGTACGCGATCGGCGACTACGCGCCGGCGCAGGATTGGACCGTGCTGGCGGCGCTGCGGCATGCCCGCCTGGCATTCCGTTCCAACGACCGCTACCTGGCGCCGGGCAACGGCGACGACAGCGGTGGCGCCGACTATCGGGAAACCTCGGCCGCGCTGGGCGTGGCGCGCGCGTTCGGCCGCGGCGAGGCCTTCGCCAGCGTCGGTCGCGGCTTCGAGACGCCGACCGCGACCGAACTGGCCTATCGCGCCGACGGCAGTGCCGGCTTCAATCGCGAATTGCGCCCGGCGCGCTACGACAGCGCCGAACTCGGTCTGCGCTGGCGCTACGCCGGCGGCCGCGTCAGCGTGGCCGCGTATCGGGTCGAGGGCGAGCACGAGATCGTGCCCGCCGACAGCCGCGGCGGCCGCGCCAGTTTCGCCAACGCCGGGCGCACCCGTCGCGACGGCCTCGAGCTGGGGCTGGAGGGCGCGTGGGGCGCGCAGTGGCGTTACGCGCTGGCCGCGAACTGGATCGATGCGCGCTTCGAGCAGAGTTACAGCTATCGCGTGCAGGGCGCCACGCGCACGGTCGCCGCCGGCAATCGCGTGCCGGGCGTGCCGCGCGCGGATGGGTACGCAGAGATCGCCTGGCGTTCGCGCGACGGCGTCTTCGATGCCGCCTTGGAAGGCCGTTTCAGCGACCGCATCGCGGTCGACGACCGCAATACCGACAGCGTCGCCGGCAACGCGCGCTACGGACTGCGCCTGGACTGGCGTCCGCGCAACGCGCGCGGTTGGCGCGGCTTCGCGCGCGTGGACAATTTGTTCGATCGCGACTACGTGGGCTCGGTGATCGTCAACGAGGGCAACGCGCGCTACTTCGAGCCCGGTGCGGGCCGCGGATTCACCCTGGGCCTGGCCTGGGACGCGGTGCCGCGCGCCGACTGAGCGCGCCGCTCAGGCCAGCCAGCGCAGCAGCTGAGGGTAGACGCCGGCGTCGCCGAGCAGCTCCAGGTGATGCACGCCGTAGGCGATGCGCTGGCGCGTCTTCGGAATACGCAGATCGAAGGCGCGATCCTCGTGCCAGCCCAGCGCGCTTGCGACCGGCACCAGGCCGTCGCCCTTGGGCAGTTCGTCCCCGTCGCTGGGCTGGGCGGTGGTGCTAGCAGCGATCGCATAACAAAGCGGGCCCTTGGGCAGCGGCGACGGTAGCCGGCCGTCCGCGCGCCCGTCGCCATCGCGGTCGCGCCAATCCTCGTCGCGCACGTTGCCGTGGCGCAGGTCCTGGATGCCGGCGCTGCGCACCTTGCCCAGGCGCGCGAACGGCGCGGTGTAGGGGCTCAGCGCGATCAGCGCGTCGACCCAACTGCCCGCGCGCTCCAATGGCGCGCCCTGGTGCGGCGTGCCCAGGAAGACCAGCCGGTCCAGGCGCGCCAGCCAGGTTTGCCGCTGCTCCTGCGCGGCGACGCAGGCGCTGCGCGCGACCAGCCCGCCCATGCTGTGGCAGAGGATGCTCAGGCGTTCGACCGGCACCGGCCACTGCATCAGCAACTGCTCCATCAGCGCGGCGAACTCGCGCCCGTTGCTGGAGATGCGGCGGCCGCTGTTGTAGTGCAGGTACAGCGGCGTATAGCCCAGGTCATGCGCGAGTGCGACGCCATGATCGTGGCCGTTGTAGCGCCACTGCAGATCGTTCATGCACAGGCCGTGCACCAGCACCAGTAGCTTGCCGCCGGCCTCCGGCACGGCGTCGGCGAGGGCGTCGCGACGCAGCGTCAGCGCATGGCCGTCGTGGCGCAGGCGCATCTCGATCGCGAGCGGGTTGCCAGTGGCGTCGAGATGGTCGCCGAGCACACCGTTGAGCGCGGCGACCACGGCCTCGCGCTGCGGCGGCGGGCGCACCACGTCCAGCAACGGCGCGAGCTTGGCGAAGGCCAGATCGAGTCCGTCGCCGACGAAACGGGTCACTCCGCGCACGCTGCGGTAGACCAGGCCTGCGATGCCGGGCGCCGGGCCCGCCGCGGGCTTGCCGAGCACGCCCGGCAAGGCGCTGATGTTGGCGTGCATGGCCTCGACCAGGTCGGTAACGCCGGTGATCGCGTCGATGGTCAGGCGCTGCATGCCGCGCAGATCGTGGCCGTTACGCGCGCGCCGGCGATCGGGCGCGGAGGTGGTGGGCGGCATGGCGGCCTGCGGTCGGGACGGATGGGGCCAGCCTACAACAGACGCGAGCGCCTCAGACCAGCCCGGTCGAGTAGTACAGGGCGATCACCACGAACACCGCCAGGGTCTTGACTAGGGTGATCGCGAAGATGTCCTTGTAGGCCTGGCGATGGCTGAGTCCGGTCACCGCCAGCAGGGTGATCACCGCGCCGTTGTGGGGCAGGGTATCCATGCCGCCGGAGGCCATGGCCGCGACCCGGTGCAGCACTTCCATCGGGATGCCGGCCGCGTTGGCGTTGGCGATGAAGGTCTCCGACATCGCGGCCAGGGCGATGCTCATGCCGCCCGAGGCCGAGCCGGTGATGCCGGCCAGCGCGGTCACGGTCACGGCTTCGTTGACCAGCGGGTTCGGGATCGAACCCAGCGCATTGGCGACGATCAAGAAGCCCGGCAGCGCCGCGATCACCGCGCCGAAGCCGTACTCCGACGCGGTGTTCATGGCCGCGAGCAGGGCGCCGCCGATCGCCGACTTGGTGCCCTCGGCGAAGCTGGCCATCACCGGCTTCCAGGCGAAGGCGAGCACGCTGAGAATGCCGATCAGCAGGGCGCCTTCGACGGCCCAGATCGCCGCGACCTTGGCCACGTCCTGCACCACCGGTGCGGTGTTGCCGATCACTGCCGGGTCGAAGCTGTGGCTGGCGCCGTAGTAGGCCGGGATCCATGCGGTCAGCAGCTTGTTGGACACGCCCACCAGCAGCAGCGGCAGGATCGCCAGCGCGGGATTGGCGAGCTTGCCGCCGACGAAGGGCGCGGGCTCGTTGAGCAATTGCTCGCCGTAGCCTTCGCCGGCCTTGAGCGCGCTGCGCCGGCGCCAGTTCAAATAGCTCAGGCCCAGGATCAGGATGAACACGCCGCCCAAGGTGCCCAGCCAGGGCGCGGCCCAGGCGTTGGTGCCGAAGAACGAAGCCGGAATGATGTTCTGGATCTGCGGCGTGCCCGGCAGCGCGTCCATGGTGAAGGTGAATGCGCCCAGGGCGATGGTGCCGGGGATCAGACGCTTGGGGATGTCGCTCTGGCGGAACAGCTCGGCCGCGAACGGATACACCGCGAACACCACCACGAACAGCGACACGCCGCCGTAGGTCAGCAGCGCGCACACCACCACGATCGACAGCATCGCGCGCTCGCGCCCGAGCAGGCGGATGGTCGCGGCCACGATGGCCTTGGAGAAGCCGGACAGCTCGATCAATTTGCCGAAGATCGCGCCTAGCAGGAACACCGGGAAGTACAGTTTGAGGAAGCCGACCATCTTGTCCATGAACAGGCCGGTGAACATCGGCGCGACCAGGGCCGGATCGGTCAGCAGCACCGCGCCCAGGGCCGCCACCGGCGCGAACAGGATCACGCTGTAGCCGCGGTAGGCCACGAACATCAGGAAGCACAACGCGGCCAGCACGATCAGAAAATCCATTGAACAGCCCCAATCCCGTCCGCGGGCGGAGGCCCACGCGTAAGGGCGCAGTGTCCGCATCGCGGCGGCGCAGGGGCATTGTCCGAAGGTACAGCTGCCGCCCGCGGCGGCCGCCTCCTAGTCTGTGCCGCATGACGGGAATGCCCGTCCGCCGCCTGTCGGGTCGTACCGCCGCCGGCGTCACCTTGGGGAGGAGAACATCGTGATCGCACGCACCACCATGAGCCGTCGCAGTCTGAGTCTGGCCATCGCCTGCGCCCTGTTGGCGCCGACGGCCTGGGCCCAGGACGCCGCGCCCGCCGCCGAAGGCGACCAGGCCAAGACCCTGGGCTCGGTCACCGTCACCGCGCGCAAGCGCGAGGAGACGCTGCAGGAGGTGCCGGTCGCGGTCACCGCGTTCACCGCCGATTCGCTGGACCGCCTCAACGTCGAGGACCTCAGCGATCTCGACGCGCAGGTGCCGAACCTGACCATCTACGCCGCGCGCGGCTCCAGCAGCACCATCACCGCCTACATCCGCGGCGTCGGCCAGTCCGATCCGCTGTGGGGCGTGGATCCGGGCGTGGGCATCTACATGGACGACGTCTACATCGCCCGGCCGCAGGGCGCTCTGCTGGATGTGCTCGATGTCGACCGCATCGAAGTGCTGCGCGGTCCGCAGGGCACGCTGTACGGCAAGAACACCATCGGCGGCGCGATCAAGTACATCTCGCGCGGCCTGCCGACCTCGTTCGACGGCTTCGCCTCGGTGACGGTGGGCAACTACAACCAGCTCGACGTCAAGGCCGCGATCGGCGGCCCGATCGGCGGCGACGACGCCCTGCGCGGCCGCATCGCGGTGGCTAGCCTCAACCGCGACGGCTTCGGCAAGAACGTGGTGACCGGCGCCGAAGTCAGCGACAAGGAAATCCTGGCCCTGCGCGGCCAGCTCGGCGCCTACGTCAACGACGACCTCAACATCCAGTTCGCGTTCGACTGGATGGACGACCAGTCCGGCGTGCGCGGCGCCAAGATGCTGGCCGCGAACCGCTTCGCCCCGGGCACGCAGCCGCTGGACAGCCGCTACGACGTGCGCAACGGCATGCCCAACGTCAACGACACCACCATCAAGGGCGCCTCGGCGACGGTGAACTGGAACGCCAACGAAAACTGGGCGTTCAAGTACGTGCTGGCCAAGCGCGAGTCCGACACCGAGACCAACATCGACTTCGACACCCTGCAGAACAAGATCGCCGACGTGAAGGCGTTCTACAGCGATCAGCAGGTCAGCCACGAGCTGCAGGCCAACTACGACGGCGGCGGCCGCGCGCGCGGCGTGATGGGCATCTATGCCTTCGACGGCGAGGCCGGCGGCCAGGTCCTCAACAATTTCTTCAATCTGTCCTTCGGCGACACCCAGGGCGTGGTCTACACCAAGAGCATCGCCGCCTACGCCGACTGGACCTTCGATCTGACCGACCGCCTCAAGCTCGACGTGGGCGTGCGCTACACCGACGAGGACAAGCGCGCCAAGGTGCTCAACCGCGGCTACCGCGATGCGACCTTCACCACGCCCAACGGCCTGGTCGCAGCCAGTTTCGACAAGCGCATCGGTTTCAAGAACACCTCGCCCAAGGTCTCGCTGGACTACCAGCTCACGCCCGACATCCTGCTCTACGGCCTGGCCACGCGCGGCTTCAAGTCCGGCGGCTACAACATCCGCGCCCAGGCCACCGCGGTGCCGCGCTCGGCCGAGCCGTTCGACGACGAGGTCGTCGACAGCTACGAGATCGGCAGCAAGATGTCGTTCCTGGACCAGACCATGTTCCTGAACCTGGCCTACTTCCATAACAAGTACAAGGACATCCAGCTGTCGGTGTTCACCGCTTACGACAGCAACGGCGACGGCAGCAACGATGCCTTCTTCGGCGACTTCACCAACGCTGGCTCGGGCACGGTCGACGGCCTGGAAGTCGAGTACCAGTGGCTGCCGAACCAGAACTGGTTGATCTCCGGCAACCTGGCCTGGCTGGACGCCAAGTACGACGAGTTCCTGTACGCCGGCGTCAACATCGCCAAGGAACAGGAATTCACCAATGCGCCGGAGTTCTCCGGTGCGCTCAACGTCGAGTACCGCACCGATCTGTCCAGTGGCGGCAACCTCGCCGCGCGCGTGGGCTACAGCTACCAGAGCGACGTGGTCGCAACCACCGAGATCGTGCGCACCGGTGCGGTGCCGATCACCCAGGACGGTTACGGCCTGATCAACGCCGGCGTGACCTGGAAGAGCGGCGGTCCGTGGACGGTGTCGCTGCAGGGCACCAACCTGGCCGACAAGGAATACCGCACCACCGGTTACAGCCTGAACTCGGCGCTGGGCGTGTTCACCGGCTTCTACGGCGCGCCGCGTCAGTACACGCTGTCGGTGCGCTACGACTTCTGATCGGCGGCGACGGCGGAGCGGATGCGTCCGCGCCGCCGTCGCAGGCCAAGGGGAGGGCCGTGGTTCGCGGTCGGGCGCCCGTCTGGGGAGACCGGGCGCCCGATCGCGGCTCACGCCGCTCCCACATGAAGCGAGCCTCCGGCTTCGTCCGGCAGTCGCGCTCCGTGCAGCTTTCTGTGGAAACAGCGCAAGCCGCGTTCATGCAGCCTACTGTGGAAACAGCGCAAGCCGCGTTCACGCAGCTTTCTGTGGGAGCGGCGTAAGCCGCGATCCTCATCCCCAGAGAAGTGGCGTCGCCGTCGTGCCGCGTTCCGGTCCCGGTCGCGGCCTACGTTATCCTCGCCCGATGCCGTCCCGCGCCCACCCATGCTGAGCCTCACCGCCGTCGCCCTGGCCAGCGTGGCCTGGCTGGCGCTGATGTTCGGTACCGCGCTCTACGCCGAGCGCCGGCCGACGGTGCTGGCGCGACACTGGCGGCATATCTATTCGCTGTCGCTGGCGGTGCACTGCACCTCCTGGACCTTCTACGGCACCGTGACCCAGGCCGCGCGCTACGGCTGGCCGCTGCCGCCGACCTTCCTGGGATCGATCCTGCTGTACGCGCTCGCGGTCGGCTTCATGATGAAGCTGGTGCGGCTGGCGCGCGAAACCAACGCGACCTCGCTGGCCGACCTGATCGCCACCCGCCTGGGCAAGGACGCGTGGCTGGCCGCGACGGTGACATTGATCGCCGCGCTGGGCCTGATTCCCTACATCGCGCTGCAGCTCAAGGCCGTGGCGATGAGCTTCGCTATGCTGACCACGCGCTCGCCCGACGCGGCGGCGTCGCCGGCCTGGCAGGACAGCGCGCTCTACGTCGCATTGGCGATGGCCTTGTTCGCGATGCTGTTCGGCACCCGCCGCGCCAGCGCCGCCGAACACAACCGCGGCCTGGTGCTGGCGATGGCGTTCGAATCGGTGTTCAAGCTCGCGGCGATGCTGTCGCTGGGCCTGTTCGTCTGGTTCGGCCTGGACGCGCCCACCGCCGCGGCCGCGCCGCCGCCGCCGGCGGATCCGGCCGGCGGGTTCGCGCCGCTGGTGCTGCTGGGCGCCCTGGCGATGTTCATCCTGCCGCACCAGTTCCACGTCGGCGTGGTCGAATGCCGCGACGAGCGCGACGTGCGCACCGCGCGCTGGCAGTTCCCGCTGTACCTGGTGCTGATCGCGCTGCCGGTGCTGCCGCTGGCCAAGGCGGGCCAGGCGCTGCTGGGCGGTAGCGGCGTGCCCTCGGATCTGTACGTGCTGGCGCTGCCCTTGTCGCAAGGGCACGAGGGCCTGGCCTTGTTCGCCTTCCTCGGCGGACTCAGCGCGGCCACCGGCATGGTCGTGGTCAGCACGCTGACCCTGAGCCTGATGATCGGCAACCACTGGTTCGCGCCGGGCCTGCTGCGCGGCCTGTGGTCGCGCAACGACGGCAGCGATCTGCGCGGCCATGTGCTGGCCCTGCGCCGCAGCGGCATCGTGGCGATCATGCTGCTGGCCTGGGCGTATAGCCGCCTGATCGCCGGCAGCGAGGCGCTGGCCGACGTCGGTGCGGTCTCGTTCTCGGCGCTGGCGACGCTGGCGCCGGCCTTGGGCTTCGCGGTCTGGCGCCCGCAGACGCCGCCGCGCGCGGCGGTGATCGGTGTGCTGCTGGGTTTCGCGGCCTGGGCCTGGGTGTTGTTGCTGCCGATGATGCTGGCGGCGCGCGGCGCGAACCCCGGTTGGCTGGACACCGGGCCGTTCGGAATCGCCTGGTTGTCGCCGGACGGCCTGTTCGGGCTCACCGGCTGGAGCCGGCTGGGGCGCGCGGTCGGCGCCAGCCTGTTCGTGGGCACGCTGGCGACGGTGATCGCGGCGGTGTGGCGGCGCGAGGCGCCGCGACGCGCGCAGCGCGGCCTGGACGTGCAGACCCTGCGCGACACCGGCCTGCGTTTCCTGCCGCGCGAGCGCGTCGCGCAATTGCTGCAGGGCGTGCCCACGGGCGAGGCGGTGGCCGCGCAGATCGAGGACCGGGTCGAACGCGAACTGGCCGCGGTGCTGGGTTCGGCCTCGGCGCGGGTCTTGCTGGATGCCGCGCGTCGCGATACCGGCCGCGACCTGGATACGGTCGCGGCCATCGTCGGCGAGGCTTCGGCCGACCTGCGTTTCAATCAGCGCGTGCTGGAAGCGGCGTTGCAGAACATGAGCCAGGGCATCAGCGTGGTCGATGCGCAACTGCGCCTGGTGGCCTGGAACCGGCGCTACGCCGAGCTGTTCGATTTCCCGCCCGAACTGCTGCAGGTCGGGCGCCCGATCGCCGAGCTGTCGCGCTGGGCCCTGCAGCGCATGCCACCATCGGGACGGCCCTTGCAGGGCCAGTTGGAGCGCGCCCTGGAGCGGCGGCTGGCGTTCATGCGCGCGGGCACGCCGCATCTGTCCGAGCGCGTGCTGCCCGACGGCAGCATCGTCGAGATCCGCGGCAATCCCATGCCGGGCGGCGGCTTCGTCGCCACCTTCACCGACGTCACCGCGTTCCGCCGCGCCGAGGCCGGGCTGATCCAGGCCAACGAAACCCTGGAGCAGCGCGTGATCGAGCGCACCGCCGACCTGGAGATCGCCAAGGGCGAGGCCGAGCGCGCCAACGAGGCCAAGAGTCGCTTCCTGGCCGCGATCGGCCACGACCTGATGCAGCCGCTGCATGCCGCGCAACTGTTCGCCGACGCCCTGTCGCAGCAGGTGCAGGGTGCGCAACAGCGCGAGACCGTGGCCCAGATCAGCGGCGCGCTGGATTCCACCGGCGATCTGCTCACCGGCCTGCTCGACATGTCGCGCCTGCAAGCCGGTGGCCTGGTGCCGCAGCCGCGCGAATTTCCGCTGGCCGAGGTGCTGGAACCGCTGGCCTCCGAGTTCGGCGCGATCGCGGCCGCGCGCGGGCTGCGCTTCCGTTTCGTCGCCAGCGACGCCTGGATCCACAGCGACCCGCAGCTGCTGCGACGCGTGCTGCAGAACTTCCTAGCCAACGCGGTGCGCTACGCCATCCAGGGCAGCGTGCTGCTGGGCGTGCGCCGCGACGGCGCGCATCTGCGCATCGAAGTCCACGACACCGGCCCGGGCATCGCCCTGGAACACCAGACCGCGATCTTCGAGGAGTTCCGGCGCGGCGAAGACGCGCCCGGCCAGGGCCTAGGGTTGGGCCTGTCGATCGCCGACCGCATCGCCCAGCTGCTGGACGCGCCGCTGAGCTTGCGCAGCCACCTCGGCCGCGGCACGGCGTTCGCGGTACGGGTGGCGCGCGTGCCCGCGCGCGGCGCGCATGCGGGCGCGCACCGCGCACGCGGCGGCCGCGCCGGCTTGCGCGTGCTCGCGGTCGACAACGACGCGCAGGCGCTGGCGGCCCTGGCCGATCTGCTGCGGCGCTGGGGCTTCGAGGTCGCGACCGCATCCGATGGCGCGCAGGCGCAGCGCGCGATGAACGACGATCCGGCCTCGCTGTGGCTGTTCGACTACCACCTCGACGAGGGCGACACCGGCGTCGCCCTGGCCGAGCGCCTGGGCGCCGCGTTCGGGCCGCGGCCGAGCCTGATCCTCAGCGCCGACAGCGGCGAGTCGGTGCGTCGCGCGGTGCACGAGGCCGGCCTGTCGCTGCTGACCAAGCCGCTCAAGCCGCTGGCGCTGAAATCGGTGCTGGACCGCATGCTGGCCGCGCGGGAGTTGGAGATCGGCTAGCCGCGCCAGGCGCGATGATGCGCTGCGCAACGGCGCCAGCGTGAATGCGCGGGTTTCCTTGCGCTGCGTCGAGGAATCGCGTGCGGCGCGCGCAGCGGCTTTGCCTGCGGCGCGCCACGGGGTAGGGTGCGAGAGGCAGGGGGTTCGCGTTTCAAAGGAGAGGAACGATGAAGACCACGGCTTCCGTGTGTTCGCTTGCGCTGGCGTTGGGTGTCGGCTTGTTTTCGGCCTTGCCCGCGCAGGCGTCGTGTCAGAGCATCTGTGTGCGCCTGTACAACATCTGCCTGGCCAGCGGCGAATCGCCGGCCGCGTGCGAGGCCGAACGCGCGGCGTGTTTCGCCGATTGCGGATCCGGCGGCGGCGCCAAGGCGCTGAGCTTGCAGACGCATAAGCACAGCTGCGAGACGGCGAAACGGACTCAGTGCGAGTACCGCGCGCCGCAGCGCTTGCGGCTGAGCGCTAGCTGATCCAGGCGCGAGCACAGGCTGTGCACCGGGGGCGACGTCCATCGGCGTCGCTCCCATCGCGGGCACCGCTCCGCTTTCTGTGGGAGCGGCGTAAGCCGCGATCGCGAAGCCTCGACGAGGATGGAAGATCGCATTCGCCCGCATTGGCGTAGAGCGCGCAGATGCGACGTCGAGCGTGCGTGGTCGCGGCCTCAGGGGGTAGCGCTATCGCGGCTTACGCCGATCCCACAGGCATCGGCGGAAAACGTAGACGATTGACGCTCAATCCGCGATCTGTCGCGCCGGGTCGCTGAGTTCTAGCTCGCGCAGCACCACGCCGGCCTGAGTGCGGTTGCGCACGCCCAGGCGGTCGAAGATCGCCGACAGGTGGGCCTTGACCGTGCGCTCCTGCACATCCAGGCGATCGGCGATCTGTTTGTTGAGCAGGCCATCGGCGACCAGAGTGAGCACGCGGAACTGCTGCGGCGACAGGCTGGCCAGGCGCGCGGCCAGGTCGGCGTCGGCGCTGGCGCTGTCGGTGCGCGCGACCGCCGCGCGCAGCGAGGCCGGCAGCCATTGCTCGCAGGCCAGCACGGCGCGGATCGCATCGCGCAATTCGTCCAGGCCCGCGCTCTTTGGCAGATAGCCGGCCGCGCCATGGTCGAGCGCGCGCCGCACCACGCGCGGATCGTCGTTGGCCGACACCACCACCACCGCCACGCCGGGGTATTGGGCGCGGATCGCGGCCAGCCCGGCCAGGCCGTGATTGCCGGGCATGTGCAGGTCCAGCAGGACCAGGTCGATGCCGGGCTCGGCGTCCAGCGCGGCCAGCACGCCGTCCAGGGTGTCGGTTTCGCGCACCTGGGTGTCGGCCACCGCATCGGCGGCGGCCTGGCGCAGGGCGGCGCGGAACAGCGGGTGGTCGTCGGCGATCAGCAAAGTGGGCATCGTCGCTAGCCTAGCGCACCCAGGCGCGGACACGGGCGGGCCTGTACGAAAGTACGATGAGGGCGAGGCGGCGGCTTGCTACGCTCGCGGGATGAATCCGCCCACCCTGCGTATCGCCGCGGCCTGCGCCGCGCTCGTCGTTCCCTTCGTGCTCGCCGCCTGTGCCGGCGGCGCGCGCCTGTCCAAGGAGTCCGCGCCGATGTTCACCGCGCAACGCGTCAGCGAGCACCGCGGCGACGACGACCTGCTCACCGCTGGCCTCGGCCTGGCTGGTCTGCGCGCGCTGACGCCGCCGGCCTTCGCCCGTCCGGAAGCCCCCAGCGTGGCCGAACTGCGCCGTCGCGCGATCTGGGCCAACTGGCGCGGTATCGCCGATCTCGCGCCCGGCGGCGGCTACGGCGAGCTCTACGGCAGCACCGCGACCGTGCCCGGCCGCGAGTTCAGCGCGTTGGCGACCGTGCCCGGCGCGAGCAAGCCGCATCGCGTGCTGGTGCAGGTGCCGGATGCGTTCGACGCCGGCAAGCGCTGCGTGGTGGTGGCGGCGTCCTCGGGTTCGCGCGGCATCTACGGCGCGATCTCGGTCGCCGCGGCCTGGGGCCTGCCCAAGGGCTGCGCGATCGCCTACACCGACAAGGGCACCGGCACCGACTACTTCGATCTGGATGCGGGCGAGGGCGTGCGCGCCGACGGTACGGTCGGTGCGCGCGACGCAGGTCTGGCGTTCCCGGCCGATGCGCCGGTCGGCGCCACCGGCATCGCCTTCAAGCATGCGCATTCCACCGACAATCCCGAGGCCGACTGGGGCCGTCACGTCAAACAGGCCGCGCAGTTCGCGCTGCAGGCGCTGGACGAGGCCCTGCCGCAATCGGCGCCGTTCACTTTCGCCAATACGCGGGTGATCGCGGTCGGCGTCTCCAACGGCGGCGGTGCGGTGCTGCGCGCGGCCGAGCTGGAAGGCGACTGGTTGGATGCGGTGGTCGCCGGCGAACCCAGCGTGCTCGCCGAAGGCGGCCGCGCGCTTTACGACTACACCACCGAGGCCGCGCTGCTGATGCCCTGCGCGCTGCTGGATCCCGCGCTGGGACCGCTGCCGCAGCCGCCGCTGGCCGCGCAGGTCGCACCGCTGTGGACCCAGCGCTGCGCTTCGCTCAAGGCCGCCGGTCTGGTCGAGGGCAACGATACCGCCGCGCAGGCGCGCTCGGCGCACGCGCAACTCAAGGCCCAGGGTTGGACCGACGAGGCCTTGCGCGCGGGCGCGCTGTCGGTGGGCTTCGACCTGTGGCGCGCGGTCGCGGTCGCCTACGCTTCGGCCTACGGGCGCTATCGGGTCGGCGAGCATCCCTGCGG
The DNA here is from genome assembly GCF_001429345.1 of Lysobacter sp. Root983. Lineage (NCBI taxonomy): Bacteria > Pseudomonadati > Pseudomonadota > Gammaproteobacteria > Lysobacterales > Lysobacteraceae > Lysobacter > Lysobacter sp. Root983. Next base: position 845,037 of record NZ_LMJO01000001.1, on the reverse strand, counting down.
TTATTCCTACGCTGCGCTGAATCCGGATTTCAGCGCGCGTGCCGCCACCGCGGTCGAACGCGCGGCCTGGTGGTCCGACGCCAGCGGCATTCCGCCGGGCGCGGGCGTGGCCATCGTCGACAGCCGCATGCAGTTGCCCGATCCGAGTTTCGCCGGCCTGCAGTGCCTGCGCGGCCTGTGGCAGGGGCAGGGCGCCGACGCCGAGCGCGTGCGCAAGGGCGTGGCCGAAACCCGTGCCGGGTTGCCGCGCGCCGGCCTGCCGGTGCTGGTGATCCACGGCCGCGACGACGGCCTGATCCCGCCGGCGTTCACCAGCGCGCCCTATGTGCGCCAGGCCCAGGCGGCCGGGCGCGAGGTGCGTTACTGGCAGGTGCGCAACGCACAGCACTTCGACGCCTTCCTCGGCTTGCCCGACTACGGCGCGCGTTATCTGCCGCTGCTGCCTTACGTGTACGAGGCGCTGGACCGTGTGTCCGCGCGCCTGGACGCGGGCACGCCGCTGCCGGCCGACGCGATCATCGACACCACGCCGCGTGGCGCCGGCAAGCCGGTATCGGCAGCCCATCTGGCGATACCGCGCTGACGGCCGAGGTCGGGGCGAGGCCGCGCGGGCAAGGGCGATCCGGGGCGCGATCGCCCGCGCGCGCCATCACCTCGTCGCTGCAAGCGCCGCTGCAAGCTAGGGCGTTGGACCGTCGCGACGATCGGCGTCCGACACACGCGCCGGCGGGGACGCGCGCGCGGTAGCGGTGCGCCTTGAACCGATGGCGGCCATCCGTCAAGCGCTTGCCTGCGCAGCTCCGGCTTGGCAGGCTGTGACTTTCCATCACCGATCGCCGCACGCGGCGCCCGGCTCAGGAGCGCCGCATGAAGCGCCATTTTTCGATGCTCCGCGATTTTCATCTCGCGGACTGGTTCACCCTCGCCAACGCCTTCTGCGGCACCGGCGCGATCTTCGCCGCGATGCGCTTCCTGCAGGAGGGCGGCGTGCGCGACCTGATGATCGGCATGGCCTTGATCCCGCTGGCCTTCATCTTCGACGCCCTGGACGGCCGGGTCGCGCGTTGGCGCAAATCCTCGTCCACGCTGGGCCGCGAACTGGATTCGCTGGCCGACGTGATTTCCTTCGGCGTCGCGCCGGCCGCGCTGGCCTACGCCTGCGGCCTGCAGGGCGGCTGGGACTGGGCGGTGCTGAGCTACTTCGTCGGCTGCGGCGTGAGCCGCCTGGCGCGCTACAACGTCACCGCCGAGGCGCTCGCGGGCGACGACGATAAGGTCAAGTATTTCGAAGGCACGCCGATCCCGACCAGCCTGCTGCTGGTGGTGGTGCTGGCGGTTGCGGCCTGGCAGGGCGCGATCGGCCACGACTTGTGGTTCGGCGTGGTCCAGCTGGGGCCGTGGCAGTTCCATCCGCTGGTGCTGATGTTCGCGCTGTCGGGTTCGCTGATGATCAGCAAGACCCTGCGCATCCCCAAGCCCTGAGCGCGCGATTCCGTCGCCCGAGCTGCCACACGGACGGGTACGGAACGGCCCGATCCTGTGCCGCCCGGCACAGGCTGACGCGACGCAACATCGCGTTGTTATGATCGGACCAAACTTGGAGGATGCGATGGCCAATCACGGATTCGGCTCCGGCGGCGGTTTCAAGCCGGGCGGCTTTGGACAGGACGGTTTCGGGCAAGGCGACTTCGACGCCATCGCGCGCCAGTACTGGAACGCCTGGGGCGAAATGATGCGCGGCGCGCAGGCGCCGGCGGCGACCACCGCGCCGGGCTGGAACGAGGCCGTGCAGTGGTGGTCGCAGTTGGCCCAGGGCGGCCGCAGCGAGGCCAACGAGGCGCTGGAGCGCTTCAATTCGCAGGCGCGCGGCTGGTTCGGGCAGATGCAGCAACTGGCCGCGCAGTTCGCCGGCCGCGACGCCTCGGCCGGCGACGTCGCCCAGGCCTGGAAGCAGGCGCTGGGCGGCAGCGGCGCCAATCCCTTCGCCGACGTGTTCGGCAGCATGCGCGGCCCCGGCCAGAACGATCTTTCGCAGTGGCTGGAACAGGCCGCGCCCTATCTGCAGCAGTGGCAGCGCGACGGCCAGTCCTGGCTGGGCATGCCCGCGTTCGGTTTCGCGCGCGAGCATCAGGAGCGCTTGCAGGCGCTGGCGCTGGCGCATTCGAATTACCAGCAGCAAAGCCAGGCTTACAACGCGCTGATGGCCGAAGCCGGGCAGAACGCGTTCGCGCGCTTCGAGGACAAGCTGGCCGAGCGCAGCGAGCCCGGCCGGCAGTTGCAGTCGGCGCGTGCCTTATTCGATCTGTGGATCGACGCGGCCGAAGACGCCTACGCCGAGATCGCGCTGTCGCCGCGTTTCCGCGATGCCTACGCGGCCTTGGTCAATTCGCAGATGAAGCTGCGCGGCGCGATCCAGACCGAAGTCGAGCACGCGACCGGCAGCTTCGGCATTCCCACCCGCACCGAGATCGACGCCGCGCACCGCAAAATCGTGCAGTTGGAACGCGAAGTGCGCCGCCTGCGCGACGCCATCCAGGCCGCGCCCGCGCGCGCGGTCCCGCGCACGAGCGAGCCGGCGGCCAACGACGCCACGCCGGCGAAGCCCGCGCCTGCGCGGAAGCCGGCCGCCGCGAAACCGGCCAGTGCCAAGAAGGCGGCCGCCAAGAAATCCGCGATCGCGCGCCCGCAACCGCCGACGCGCCCGGTCGCGACCAAGGCCGCCGCCAAGCAGGCCAGCAAGCCGACCAAATTGAGCAAGCCAGGCAAGGGAGCGCGCTGACATGACCGGCCCCATCCAGTTCACTCCCGAATCGCTGGCGCAGGAAGCGATGCGCACCCAGGCCAAGCTACGCGCGGGCCTGGACACGCTGCGCGAACTCGACGACGTCGAATACGGCGCGACCCGCAAGGAAGAAGTCTGGCGCGACGGCAAGGTCGCGCTGTACCGCTACCGCGGCGAGACCGCGCCCACCGCCAAGGTGCCGCTGCTGATCGCCTACGCTCTGGTCAATCGGCCTTACATGGTCGATCTGCAGTCGGACAAATCGATCGTGCGCGGCCTGCTGGAACGCGGCGAGGACGTGTACATCCTCGACTGGGGCTATCCGGACCGTTCCGACCGCTACCTCGAGCTCGAGGACTACATCCAGCGCTTCCTCGGCGGCGCGGTGGACTACCTGCGCGGCGCCTACCGCATGGAGTCGATCAACCTGCTCGGCATCTGCCAGGGCGGCGCATTCTCGCTGTGTTACGCGGCGCTGAATCCGAATAAGGTCCGCAACTTCATCGCCATGGTCACGCCGGTGGATTTCCACACCAGCGACAACATGCTGTCGAACTGGACCCGCAATCTCGACGTCGATCAGTTCGTCGACACCCTGGGCAATGTGCCGGCCGACTTGATGAACTGGTGCTACCTCACGCTCAAGCCCTGGCGGCTGTTCGTGCAGAAGTACGTGGGGCTGGTCGATATCCTCGACGACAAGAGGGCGCTGGAGGATTTCCTGCGCATGGAGAAGTGGATCTTCGACTCGCCGGACCAGGCCGGCGAAGCCTTCCGCCAATTCATCAAGCAGTTCTACCAGGGCAACGGCTTCGTCAAGGGCGGCATCGACATCGGCGGACGCGCGGTCGACCTGGGCTATCTGGACATGCCGGTGCTGAACATCTACGCCGAGCAGGACCACCTGGTCCCGCCGGACGCCTCGCGGGCGCTGCGCGGGTTGGTCGGCACCACCGACTACACCGAGCTCTCGTTCAAGGGCGGCCACATCGGCATCTACGTCTCCAGCCGCGCCCAGCGCGAAGTGCCCAGCGCGATCCACGATTGGCTGGAGCAGCGCTCGCGCTGACCCACCTTGCCTCCCCCTTTGAAAAAGGGGGATTGAGGGGAATTTGCTTTAGCCCCGCCGCAGCCGCGCCACCGATAGCTCGCCAACCCCACCAGCAACGTTGACGAAGCGGCGCACCGCTTAGGAGCGCCGCACCATCCCAACAGCCGCTGCTCCTCCCCCTTTGAAAAAGGGGGATTGAGGGGGATTTGCTTTTAACCCCCGCCGCAGCCGCGCCCCGCCTACGCGCGCCACATCATCGCCGCGGCACGCTAGGCTAGGCCCTGGTCCGTCGAGAGCCGCCCGCGTATGCGCCGTCTGCTAGTCCCGCTGCTGCTGATCCTGCTCGCCGCCTGCCGCGCTACCGCTCCGGCCGCCGCCGCGAGCGCACCCGCGCCGGCAACGCCCGCACCCGCGACACCTGCCGCGCCCAACGATTGGGCCCGTTTCGAACCCGACATCGCCGCTTTCGAAGCCGAGGACAGCCGCGTGCGCCGCATGCCGGGCGCGGTGGTGTTCGTCGGCAGTTCCTCGTTCCGCCTGTGGACCACGCTGCACGAGGACCTGCCCGGCATCGTCGCGATCAACCGCGGTTACGGCGGTTCGCGCGTGTACGACTCGGTCCACTACGCCGACCGCATCGTGACCCCGTACCAGCCTCGCGCGGTGGTGTTCTACGCCGGCGACAACGACCTGCAGGAAGGGCGCACGCCGCAAGAGGTCGCCCAGGATTTCGCGGCCTTCGTCCAGCGCGTGCGCGCGGCCCAGCCTGGCCTGCCGATCGCCTTCGTCTCGATCAAACCCAGTCCGGTGCGCGCGCATCTGCTGCCGCAGGTGCGCACCGCCAACCTGCTGATCCGCGACTACGCCGCCCGCGACCAAGTCGCCTATCTGGACGTCTACACCCCCATGCTCGATGCCAAGGCCCAGCCGCGCGAGGACTTGTTCGTGGCCGACCGCCTGCACATGAACGAAAAGGGCTATGCGATCTGGGCGAACGTGATCGGTCCCTGGGTGCGTGGGTTGTAATACCCGCATGAACTCACGCCTCGCCGCCTTATTGTTGCCGTTGCTGGCCGTCGCCTCGACCGCTCACGCCGCACCGCCGCCCCAGGCCGAACGCGAGATCGAACAGCTGATCGCGACCCTGGCGCGTTCGGGCTGCCAGTTCCAGCGCAACGGCAGCTGGTACGACGCCGCCCAGGCCCAAGCCCACCTGCGCAAGAAGTACGCCTACCTGCGCAAGCGCGACCTGGTCGCCAGCGCCGAGCAGTTCATCGAGCGCGCCGCCAGCGAAAGCAGCATGAGCGGCCGCGCCTACCAGATCCGCTGCGGCACCGCCGCGGCGACGCCGTCGGCGACCTGGCTGCGCGCGCGCCTGAACGAAATTCGCGCCAAACCGGCCGCCACGCCGCCTTCGCGCTGAGGCGCTAAACTGCGGGCGTCGCCGCCAGGAGCAGCCGCATGAGCCAAGCATCGCGACCCTTCGTCCGTTCGCGTCACGACCGCATGATCGCCGGCGTGGTCGGCGGCATCGCCCGGCGCTTCGGCTGGAACGCGACCCTGCTGCGCGCGATCTACGTGATCGTGTCGATCGCGTCGGTCGCATTCCCCGGCATCCTGGTCTACCTGATCCTATGGCTGCTGATGCCGGAAGAGGGCAGCGCCTGAGCCCGTTGCTGCGCAGCGCCGGGCGCGCGCTCGGCATCGTCTGGGCGTCGCCGGTGAGCCTGCTCGGCCTGATCGCCGGCGCGGTCGGCATGGCGCGCGGCGCGCACGTGCATCTGCGCCGGCGCGATTTGGCGCTGGTGTTCCACCGCTGGCCCTGGGGGCCGGGCGGCGCGATCACCCTGGGCAATGTGATCCTGCATACCGGCGACAGCCTAGATTCGCCCTGCGCGACCTACGCCCATCGCGCCGGCCACGGCGACGAGGCCGAGATCCAGCTCGCCGACCACGAGCGCGCGCATGTCTACCAGTACATGGTGCTGGGCGCGCTGTTTCTGCCGCTGTACCTGCTATGCGGCGGAGTCAGCGTGCGCAATCCCTTCGAGCGCGCGGCCGACCGCTACGCCCAGACCGGGCGCGGCTGGTGGCCCTGGGGCGCGTAACACGCGCGCATCACGGAAATTTGACCGCGGCCTAACGGCGCTGCGTTTAGGATCGCAGCGTCGGAGAAAAATCTACGGACGCGAGTCCGATGCAACCGCTCCGACACGGAAGGCCCAGCCACCCGAGGGAAACCTCGAAGCCTGGGCCTTCTCATTTGCGGCTCGACGGCTACGGCGCAGCCTGCTTCTGTGGGATCGGCATCGGCCGCGATAGCGGGATGACGTATCGCAACGAAAGCGTATGCGGTGAAGTACTCGCGGCTCACGCCGCTCCCATAGGAAGCGGGTAGCGAGTGGGGAGGCGATCGTTCAACGGCGCAGCGGCAATACCGTCGCGGTCTCGCCGCCGGGTGCGGCGTCGGGGCCGTAGCGACGTTCGACGAATACGATCGAATCCGCGCCCACCAGGACGATGGTGCTGCAGCGCGTGCCGTAGCGTTCGCCGCGTACGAACGGTGGCGACAGCACGCGTTCCAGTTCCAGGCCGACGCCGGTATCCGGCAGTTCGGCGTCCGGTGCGGGCGTGGTGTCGGCGAGGGCGGCGAACAAGGGCCGCAAGGCCTCCGTGTCGGGGCTGTCGCGTTCGGAGGCGGGCGAGGCCAACCAATTCGACAAGGCGCGCGTGGTGTGGCCGCTCTTGGGCCATTGCGCGTCGAAGGCGCCGTTCGACATGGCGTGCATGCCGGGCGCGATCGGGTGCTCGGCGTACTGCGGATAATTGCTGGCGAAGGCCAGCGATTCGCCGTCCCATAGCACCAGATTGAAACGGCCGTAGTCGGGCGCCTGTTCGCGCACCGTCGCCAGCGTGGCTTGCGCCGATACGCTGCCGCGCACGAAGCCGCGCACCAGGGCGCCGCGCGAACGCGGCGCGGCATCGGCGGCGAGACCGGCGCGTACGTTGGTGACCGCGGCCAGGCGGCCGCGCGTGGACACCATCAGCCAGCCGCCGCCCTGGACCAGGTCGCGGCCGCCGTAAACGTCGGGCGCTTCGGGATCGGGGCCGGCCGCGGCGGCAGCGCGCGCGTGCGATTCGTCGCGGTTGGCGATCAGGGCGAGCGGGTAGCGCGGATGGCTACGCCAGGACAGGGCGATCAGGCACATGCGACATGCTACTCCGGACGCGGCAGGGCCGCGCCCGGGTCGCGCTCAGCGATGGCGCACGATGCGCGGATCGTTCAACAGACGCGCGAGATAATCGCGACGGCGGTTCGATTGCGGCAGCGCGTCGGGCGCCTCCTGCCGCGCCAGCGCGGGTTGCGCGACCCTGCTCATGCCGGCGCCCTGCACGGCCAGGTCGTTGCCCTGGACGATGCCCAGGGGCGTGTAGCCGCTGTAACCCGGGAACACCGTGCTGAGCTGATTGTTGCCCATGCGCCGGACCAGGATTTCCGACAGCACGCGTCGGTGATCGGTGGTCACCGGCACGTCGCCGTAATAGGCCGACAGGGTTTCCGGGTTCAGGCTCGGCCAATGGCCGTAGAAGCGACGGCCGTTGACCGCGCCGCCCGACACCATCACCGGGTTGCCGTAGCCATGGTCGGTGCCACGGTTGGCGTTCTCGCGCACGCGTCGGCCGAACTCGGATTGCACCACCGTGGTCACGCGCGACAGGTGGCCGCTGGCGGCCAGTTCGTTGTGGAACGCGGCCAGCGCCGCCGACAGTTCGGCGATCTTGTTCTGGTAGTAGTGATAGCCGGTGCCGGCGCTGCCTTGGCCGTCGTGCGTATCCCAACCGCCGAGGTCGAGGGTGGCGTAGCGCAGGCCGAGGTTGAAGCGGATCGACTGCGCGATCGTCCACAGCTGCTCGGCGAAATTGCCGGTCGGCCAATTCGCCGGCAATGCGGCGTAGCTTTGCTGGGCGATCACGCGCAGCGAACCGTCGGCGCGCTGGCCGCCGTATTCCAAGCCGGTGTTGCCGTTCCACAGCGAGGCCAGGGTTTCGTTGACGCCGCGCAGGCCCACGGGCGAATCCGAGCGCGTCTTCTGCCACTGCCAGGCCCCGGCATCGAGCGCGAAATCCGACGGCCGCCCCATGGTCAGCGCGCGCGTGGTGCCGTTGAGATTGGCCGGCTGGCGGTTGTTCACCGCCAGCGCGGGCATGGCCTCGGCGCCGCTGACGCCGGGTTGGCTGTTCATCGCGCGCGCCAGCCAGCCCACGCCGCCGCCTTGGCCGGGCGTGCCCAGGTCGATCGACAGCTGGGCGTCGAAATGGCTGCGCGTGACCGAGGTCAGCAAGCCGCAGGCGTGCACGATCGCGAGCTGGCCGCTGTTCCAGATATCGCGCAGCCCGGTCGCCGACGGATGCAGGCCGAAGCCGGTGCCCGCGCCGCCGGCCAGGGTCAGGGGCAGGGCGCCGTAGGTGCCGCTGGTAGCGATCTGCAGCGCCGGGCGCGCCTGCTCGTAGAAACCGCGATCGCTGCCGTCGACCGGCACGACCAGGTTGAGACCGTCCATGCCGCCGCGCAGGAACAGGAACACCACGGTGTCGTGCGCGTTCGCGGCGGCTTCGGCGGGGCTGGAGAACAGCAGGGTGGGCCCGACCGCGCCGACCGCGGCGGTGGCGGCGCAGGCCTTGAGGAAGCCACGACGGCTGAGGGTGATCGAAGACATGGCGTGCTCCTCAGCGGCTCAGGAATTCGGGCGTCATCAACACCAGCGACACCATGCTGCGCAGGCGTTGCTGGTTGTAGTGGCGCTTGAGGTCGGTGCCGGACCAGGTGTCGGTATCGGTGATGACGTAGCTGGCGGGGTCGCCGTTCTGGGCCATGAACGCGATCAGGGTCTGGCGCCGCGCGGCGTCGGGCAGATAGCCGAGCAGACGCCGGCACCAGTAGTCGACCAGGTTGGGTGCGGTCCAGCTGGCGACCTCGCTGCGGCTGAGCTGCAGCACCGGCAGCAACGGCACACTGGCCTCGCTGGTTTCGGTCAGCCAGTTGAGCATCTTCCAGGTGGTGGCGTAGCTGCCCGCGCCCGACCAGGCCAGGCCTGTGTCGGGATAACCGTTGGGCGCCGGCCAGTCGTAGGGCGCGTGGCCGGTGAAGCCGAAGCGGTACAGGAAGTCTTCGGACTTGCTATGCGCGGGCCGCAGGGTCCAATCGCTGCCGGCCGCGCGCATCGCCGCGACGACGGCCTCGAACGGGCGCCGGTTCTTCTGGCCCCAGGCACTGCTGAACGCGCTGGAGTTGAGGATGTGGCGCAGCACGTGCTCGATCTGGTTCGGGCTCTGCCAGTGCTGACGGAACACTGCCGCGGCCGATGCGACCAGCGCCGGCGGCGGCGTATCGTTGACGAAGCGGCGCACCAGCTTGGCGCAGACGAAGCGTGCGACGCCGGGATGGCTGGCCAGACGATCCAGCACGTCGCGCCCGTCCTTCATCGCTGGTTGTTCGGGGTTGAGCAGGCGCCCGAGCACGAACTTCGGACCCGCATCGTGCCAGGCCTGGCGATAGACGAAGGTGCCGTCGTTTTCGGTCGGGTACTGCCAGTGCGCGTTCTTCAGGCTCCAGCCGGTGAACGCCGAGGCGGTCTCGTAGACGTCGATGTCGGTGTAGCCCGACGGATAGGCGGCGTCCTCCGGATCCGGCGGCACCATGAAGGGATCGGTGAAGCCCAGGTAGCGGCCGGCGCCCAGGGTGTGCAGCTCCAGCAATTCGCGCGCCCAGTTCTCGTTCGGGCCGGAGCGGCTGTTGGACACGTTGTCGAGGTAGAACAACATCGACGGACTGCAGGCCACGTCTTCGAGCATGACCCGGAAATTGCCGAACGCCGACTTGCGCAGCACGTCGCGGTCGTAGTGCACGTACACCGGACCGGACGCGAAATCGTTGGCGGTGACGTTGAAGTGGTCGTGCCAGAAGTTGACCATCACCTCGCGCAGCTGCCGCTTCGAATAGGTGGCGCGCACGAAGGCCGCGCGCTGGATTTCCCAGGCCGGGCGCATGCGCACGTCGTAGGCGGGGTCAGGCACTACGTGGTCGGCCCACAGCTGGGTCAGCGACTTGCCCAGCGTGGTGTAGCCGGCCGCGTTCAGGCGCGTATCGATCACGCTGTCGTCGATCGCGGTCCAGTCCAACTGCCAGTCGATGTAATTCTGCAGGCGCTGGGCGTCGTTGGAGCCCAGGCCATTGAATTCCGCCAGCGAACTCGGCGTGACGCCATAGCTCAGGTTGTTGAGCGCGCGGATCGCCAGACTGGGGCGGGCGAGGGTGAGCAACTGCGCCTGGGAATCGCGCGATGTGGTCGGCCCGCCGGCCATCTGCGGCGTGTCCGTATTCCAGTTCGCCTCGACCGGTTGCGCCGCGGCGGTCGCCGCCTCCTGCAGCTCTTGCGCGCGCGCCGAGTTCTCGAAGCGCTGCGGTCGGATCCAACGCCCCTTTCCGTAGCGACGGAACAGGTGCGACTGCGCCAACGCCCGTTCGCGCCTGGCTTTGCGATTCATGACGGATTCCCTGGGACGTCCCCTTTGTCCAGCAGTATCCGGTTTGGAAGTGACGGGGGAACGCGAATGGGGTCACATAAATGATGCCAATCGCGTGCGATCGGCTCAGGCGTCCGGCAGGCTCGGGTAGCGGAACACCAGATGCGGATAGGCCTGTTCCGCGGTCAGGTTCAGTTCGCGGATCAACAGCTCCTGGACGGCGTCGAACGCGCCCAGGCAGGAGCCGTGCAGCGGATCGTCGAACACGATGTGACTGCCCGGGCCCAAGTGTGGCAGGCAGGCGCGGATCACGTATTTGATCGGTTCGTAGATGTCGCAGTCCACATGCAGCAGACCCGGGCCCTGGCTTTGCTCGGCGAGCACGCCCGGCAGGGTTTCGTCGAAGCGGCCCTTGACCAGCGATAGGTGCATCTGCAGCTCGTTGTCGCGGATGTAGCTCAGCAGGCCGTCGAACTTGGTGTCGGCGAAATCGCCCTGACGATGCAAGTCGCGGACCGGATCGGTTTCCGGCATGCCTTCGAAGGTGTCGAACGCGAACACCCGCGAGCCGCGTTTTAGCAGTTTCAACGCGGTGGCCATGAACACCGCCGAGCCGCCCATGTAGCTGCCGAACTCGAAGACATGCGCCTGCGGATCGGGCATGGCGTAGCGCAGGATCAGATACAGATTGGCCAGCTTGTTGGTGGACACCAAGGTCCCGCGCGCGGTGGCGGCGCGCAAGGCGCGCTGGAAGATCGGATCGCTGCCCAGGTCCTTGTTCGCCAGATCGGAGAACTCCAGCCAGCAGCCACGGGTGTGCCCCGCGCCGATGTCCCGGCCGTTCGACACTTGGATCGGATAGGAGGACGCGTCGTAGATGCTCTTTTCCATGCTATGGGACGCTGCCTGCGAGTCGCGGATCGGGACGGCATCCTATGTGGAAACAACGCATCTTTTTTGTGCACAATTTGTGCTACTTGATATTTGCTGACGGAATCGGAGGTTTTTTCGGGCCATGGTCATGGCCACCCGCCTGCGAGGGCGAGGGTTGGGGCCGATCAGGCCGATTCAGCAGGGGCCATCCTCCGATCGAGAGCGGCGAATGCTTGCGCTATGGGCGGCTCCTCGATGGATCGAGGCCTTTCACTGGAATGCCAGCGCGAGGATGCGCAAAGCGTCTCGCGTTCGGCGGTCACTGAGATTGCTGTAGAGCATCACGTCTTGCGGGCGAATCGGCGGCAGCGACAGCAGCGCACCAACGTCGATCGTGCCTGGCGGGGCCGCGCGCCGTGCCAGTACCGCCACCGCGAGGCCGGCGACGGCTGCGGCTCCCAGGATGGCGGCGCCCCTGCCTACGAAGACTTCGCGCCATTCGATACCGGCCCGGTCGAGCGCGCGCACCGCCTCGATGCGGACCCGGCAGGATTCGCCTTGCGTCGCCAGCGGCAACGGCTGTCCAGCATGCGGCTCCCAGCCGGCCGCCGCGAACCACGAGAAGGATTCCGCGAACGCCGCCTTGCCCCGCTTGCCGCGATCTTCGGGGCGCAGTACCAGCACGGCGTCGAGTTCCCCCTGGTCCAGGCCCTGCATGAGTTCGTTTGTGCCGGCGATGCGCATTTCCACCAGCAGATGCGGATCGTGATTGCGCATCTGTCGCAACAGAGACGGGAGTTGGCTGCCGACCAGTTGCTGGTTGATGCCGATCGCCAATCGCCGCGGCTCGGTCTCGAAGGCGGTGGCCGCGCGGTCGTGCGACGACACCAGTTCGCGCGCCACGCCCAGAAACGCCAGCCCCTCGGCCGACAGGCGCACCAGCCGCGGCGTGCGTTCCAGCAAGCGGCGGCCGAGCTGCTCTTCCAGACGCCGCAGCTTGATGCTGACGGCGGACTGGGTGGTGCCCAGCACCTCGGCGGCGCGGGTGAAACTCTGCAGGTCGGCCGCCAGCAGGAAAGCCCTGACCGCGTCCACGTCCATCGCCTTCATCTGGATAGATTCGTTTTTGAAATGATAGATATATTTTTAGATGTATTTTTCATATCTATCAAGCGGCCTAGGATGGGCCTTCGATCCCGCCTAAGGACTCACCGCGATGAAAACACTGACCGGCGCACTGGTCGCAATGCTGACGGGGCTGGCCGCGCGCGACGCGCAAATGCCGACCGGCGCGTTCCCATTGCAGGGCACCTGGACCCTGGTTGCCGCGGACAAGGTCCTGCCCGATGGCGAGACCGTACGGGACTACGGCGAGAACCCGAAGGGCCGACTCGTTGTCGATGGCAAGGGGCGGTACTCGCTGCAGATCTTCAAGTCCGAACGCCTGAGTTTCGCAAGCGACAGCAAGGCCGATGGCAGCGTCGATGAATTCCGGTCCGCGGTCATGGGTAGCAGTACCCACTACGGGACGATGACGATCGAGCCCGGGGCAGGGGTGCTGGTGTTCTCGATCGAGGGTTCGTCCTTTCCCAACTGGGAAGGCACGATCCAGAAGCGCCAGTACCGGTTCGATGGCGCCGAGCTGCGTTACCAGGTGCCGCCGCGGGCGGACGGCAGCATCCCGATTTCCGTGTGGCGCAGGCTCGATTGAAGCCTCCCGCATTTCCGTTCCAGGGAGCGTATCCCCGATCCCCGCATCAACCGATGGAGCCAGCATGCCGCACTTCGTAGTCGACTGTTCTCAGGGGCTGCTTCGGATTCACGATGAGGAGTCGATCATCGCCCGCCTGCACCGGGCGGTGACTGCATCGGGGCTGTTCGAGGAATCGGACATCAAGATCCGCGTCCATCCCTTCGCGACTTACGCCGTCGGCGGGGGACGTGAGGATTTCATCCACACCTTCGCCTGGATCATGCAGGGGCGCAGCGTCGAGCAACGCGCTGCCTTGTCGAAGGCCATCGTCAGCGAGCTGGCCCAGCTGTTTCCGCTACTCCCCCGCATCGCCGTGAACGTCGCCGAGTTCGAGCAGGCGACGTATTTCAATCGAGCGATGATGTGACCTTGACGAGCCGCTCTTTGCGAGTTCGCTCATCGAAGCCGTATTGATCTTCGGCCTGGCTGGCGGATCGCCATGGCATGCGACGGAGTCGCCTCCCCGCGCAGCGGTGATCGGGAGCAATCACATCGCGGTGGTCGCCAACCGTTGGGGCAACCTGGGCCTGTTCGAAGCGATGACGCGCGAGATTGCGGCGCTGCTGTGATCGAGGGCCTCGCGGCGCCAAGTCAGGCCGCAGACGCGAAAAAGCCCGCTTCGGCGGGCTTTTTCTGGTGCCGGAGGTGGGACTCGAACCCACACGCTTTTAAGGGCGGCGGATTTTGAGTCCGCTGCGTCTACCGATTCCGCCACTCCGGCAGCGGGCGCGCAGTATAGCCGAGGTCGGCGCCCGTGGTCTGCCTGTTCTGGGGCGGTGGCGCTCAGAAGCCGCCGTAGCGGGCCATCGCGGCGGCCAGGACCAGGATCGCGGCGATCAGGATCAGCTCGAAGCGGATCACGCCGCGCTGGCGGGCGACGTCGGCGGGGTCGGGCAGGAAGGCCGGATTGGCGCTCAGGGCCTTGCGCCAGCGCAGGAAGCGCAGGGTCGGCAGCAGCGAGAGCAGGCCGATCAGCACGTAGGCGCCGAGCTTGGCGTGGAACCAGGGGTTGTGCAGGTAGAACTCGCTGCCCTTGACCCCGTAGAACACGCGCAGCAGGCCCGCGACCAGCAGCAGGCCGGCGGCGGCGCCGTAGCCGGCGTCGATGCGGGCCACGCGATTGAGGGCGGTGGCGTCGAGCGGGCCGCGCAGCAGGGTCGATTCGGCGACCAGCATGGCGATCAGGGCGAACACCAGCAGGTGGTGCAGGGCGGCTAGCAACAGGTCGGTCAGCATGGGGCGCTCGGCTGTTGTGGCGGGAGAGGGGATTGTAGGTGCGGGCCCGCACTGCGGCACGGGTAGCCGCGCGCGAATCCGCAGGTAGGCCTCGGAACGATCAATGCGTACGATGAGCTAGCGACGTGGTCCGTGTGGGAACGACGTCGCTGCGATGGGGCCAGCGCGTGGTGTGGGATTCAATCGCGACTCACGTCGCTCCCACAGGAGGCATGCGCTACGGTGCGGCCGATCAGGCCGCTTCGTCGGTCTTGAGGGTCTTGTCGACGCGCGTAAACCATTCGCCTTCGTGCGGCACGAACATCGAGCAGGCTTCCATCGGCGCCTTGTAGATGTGCAGCGAGACGGCGACATGATCGCCGCTGGCGTTGCGGATGGTGTGGTACTCGTGCGGCGGGATCAGGCTGCCGGCACTGCCGGGGCCGGCGTGCATGCCGCCGGCGGCGCGGAAGCGGAAGTTGTCGCCGTTGCGCTCCAGCAGTTCGAACTGGGTGATTTCCAGTTCGCCGTCCCAGACGCCTTCCACGCACCACAGGCCGCAGTGGTCGTGCACCGGCGTGCCCTGGCCCGGGCCCCAGGTCATGGCGACCACGCTGTAACCCAGGCGCGGGCTGCGGTAGATCTCGCGGCGGGCGTAGTGGTCGTCGATGGCGTCGAACACGCAATCGGGCAACTGCACGTCGCGGTCGCGGATCATCCGGCACAGCGTATTGCGCAGCGCCGAGGTGACCGCATGTTCGTCGCCGGCATTGACGGCGTCGTCGATGGCCGCGACCAGCTTGTCGTGGCCGGGGAAGTCGAGATCCGGAAGGACCTCGGCCTGATGACATCGGGTTATGTCCATATAACCATTCTAGCGGGTCGCGGGCACGCCGGCACGTGACGGCGCGGCCCCGGACCGGTAGGTGTCACAACTGGGCGAGAAAGCCCGCCACCGCCGGTCCGAAGCGGCCGATATCGACCAGGAAGGCGTCGTGGCCCTGCGGCGATTCCAGTGGCAGGAAGCGCGCGTCGGCGCCGCCGGCGCGCAGGCCGTCGGCGATCTCCTCCTGCTGCTGCAGCGGGAACAGGATGTCGGTGCGCACGCCGATCGCCAGGGCCTGCTCGATGCGGATCTTGGCCAGGCCGGCGCGGGTGTCGGCCGGGCCGGCGTCGTCGGCGCCGCGCGCGTAGTCGCCCAGGTCGAACCAGTCCATGGAGCGGCTGAGGTAGAGATAGCAGTTGGGGTCGAAGCGACGCACGAAACGGCGGGCGTGGCCTTCGAGATAGCTTTCGACCTCGAACTCCAGGCCGAAGGGCTCGTCGTCGGCGCGGTCGGAGTCCAGGCGCACGCGGCCGAAGCGGCCGTCCCATTCCAGCGCCGAGCGGTAGGTGATCACGCCCAGCTTGCGCGCCATGCGCATGCCGGCTTCGGGGTAGCTGCGTTCGTCGTAGCGGCCCTGGTACCAGTGCGGATCCAGGCGGATCGCCTCGCGCTGCAGCGAGCGGATCGCGATCGAGAACGGCAGCGCGCGCGCGGCGCCGGAGATGTTGATGTGGCTGCGGGCGATGCCGGGGTGGCGGATCAGCAGCGCCAGCGCGGTCATGCCGCCCATGGAGTTGCCGATCACGCAGGCCAGGCGCTCGATGCCCAAGCCGCGCACCACCACGGCGGCGGCGTCGGCGCCGTCCTCGACCGACAGCTCGGGGAAGTCCAGGCGGTAGGGTTCGCGGGTGGCCGGGTTGATCGAGGCCGGGCCGGTCGAGCCCTTGCAACTGCCCAGCGAGTTCACGCAGATCACGAACCAGCGCTCGCTGTCGATCGGCTTGCCGGGGCCTAGCATGGCCTCCCACCAGCCCGGTTCGGGGTTGCCGGCGTTGGCCGCGGCGTGGGCGTCGGGCGAGAGGCCGGTGACGATCAGCACCGCGTTGTCGCGCGCGGCGTTGAGTTCGCCCCAGGTTTCGTAGGCGACGCGGGCGCCGTCGAGGCGGCCGCCGCGCTTCATCGGGAAGCCGTCGGGCAGGGCGAAATAGCGGGTGCCGGGCGGAATGAATTCGGTCATGCCGGGTTGCTGCCTTCCTGGTTGCGGGCGCGGCGCGCTGCGTGCGGCGCCGGCGCTAGGGGGACCATTTTGCCTGGGTGGGGCGGCGGGGGTAAGGCGCGGGTGGGAATGGGGGCATGCCGTAGCGCGTACCGCGCGCTGCGAGGGCGCGAGTCGCCTGGAATGGCGGC
Organism: Lysobacter sp. Root983; assembly: GCF_001429345.1. Classification (NCBI taxonomy): domain Bacteria; kingdom Pseudomonadati; phylum Pseudomonadota; class Gammaproteobacteria; order Lysobacterales; family Lysobacteraceae; genus Lysobacter; species Lysobacter sp. Root983. The sequence goes on along the minus strand of NZ_LMJO01000001.1, from coordinate 828,605 downwards.
GCGATGTTCGCGCCCTTCGCTTGCGCCGGCCTCACCCCAATCCCTGTCCCGGCCCAAACGGCCCGCGTCCGGGCGTTCGCAGGCGCGCGCGTCCGCGCGGGAGAGGGGCTGGCGGCAGGCCTTATGGAACGACCTGGTCGATGGTGATCTCGAGCGTGTTCTTGCTGTCGGTGCGCACGGTCTGCGGCTTGGAGGCGAGGTCGCCGCTCTGGGCGATCGCCTGGCCGGAAGCGGACACGCGCGCGAGTACGGCCACTTGCTGCAACTGCGACAGCTTCAAGGTCGGCATCGGGCTGTCGCCGTCGTCCAGCACCACCTCGACCGGGAAATCCTTGGCCCGCAGCTTTTCGACCGCGACGGGCATCGGCGGGCCGTCGGGCTGGCGCGCGAGCACGAACAGGCTGGCGTCGGCGGGCAGCTTCGCGGCCAGCGCGGGCGCCAAAGCGACGCGGATTTTAAGTCCGCCGGCGGAAGCCGCGGCGGGCGGTGCGGGCAGCGGCGGCTGGCCGGCGTCCTTGCGGGCGGCGTCGATCTGCTCGCGCAGGCTGGCGGCGGTGCGCGGATCGACCACGGCCAGCAGCGGCTCCCAGGTGCGTGCGGCCTCGGCCGGCTGGTCGGATTGGCGCAGCGAGATGCCGAGGAACCAGCGCGCGCGCTGGTGCATGGGCTGGATCTCCAGCGCTCGCCGCAGCGAGGCGACCGCGGCCGGATCGAACTTGCGGCCGTCGGTGGCCAGCGCGCTGATCTCCGCGCTTTCCACCAGCAGATCGGGATCCTCGGGCGTCAGCTTGAGCGCGCGCGCGATCGCGGCGCGCGCCTTATCCAGGCGCCCGGCCTCGGCGTAGGCACGCGCGAGCAGGCGCCAGCCGTCGATGCGATTGGGTTCGCGTTCCAACTGCGCTTCGAGCTGGGCGATCGCATCCTGCGCGGTCGCGGGCGGATCGCGGCGGGCCGGGTTGAGCGCGTCGGGCGTGCCGATCAGAGCGTAGGTCAGGCCGGTGATCGCGGCCAATCCGACGAACACGCCGGCCGCGGCGACCGGTTTGGCCTGCCACAGCGGTCGCAGCACATAGGCGAGCACCAGCAGGACCAGCGCGGCGCTGGCCAGTACGAACGCGGTCATCACCATTCCTCGTTGTCGTCTTGGTCGTCGGCGCGCGGGCGATCGGCCGACGCGGCGCGCGCGCGGCCGCGCACGATGACCGCCAGCGCGGCGCCGCCGGCCAGCAGCACCAGGGCCGGGCCGAACCACAGCAGCCAGGTCTTGGATTCGACCTGCGGGCGGTACAGCACGAACTCGCCGTAGCGCGCGACCAGGAACTGCTTGATCGCGCGGTCGTCCTTGCCCTGGCGCATCAGCGCCAGCACTTCGCGGCGCAGGTCGTGGGCGATCTGGGCGTTGGATTCGGCCAGCGACTGGTTCTGGCACATCACGCAACGCAGCTCGGCGGCCAGGGCATGGAAGCGGGCTTCCTCGGCGGCATCGTTGAATTGCAGCGGGACCGGATCGTTGGCGGGCTGGGCGGCGAGCGGGGCGGCGATGGCCAGCGTCAGCGCGGCGCCGACCAACAGGCTGCGCAAGGCAACGGTAAATGCCCGCAGCCTCCCTTTTTCAAAAGGGGGGGCAGCCGTGGCGTCGGCTAGGGAGGCGGGCTTTTCGTTGGTCATCCCCCTTCGCAAAAGGGGGATTGAGGGGGATTTGCGCCTCATCGCGTCTTCTCGACTTCCGTCAGCGCCGGCAGCAGCTCGTCGCGGATGGTGGCTTCGCTCATCGGACCGACGTGCTTCCAACGCACCACGCCCTTGGCGTCGACCAGGAAGGTCTCCGGCGCGCCGTAGATGCCCCAGTCGATCGCGACCTTGCCGTCGTAGTCGGCCAGCACCATCCAATAGGGATTGCCGTACTGCTCCAGCCAACGCATCGCGTCGGCGTGCTCGTCCTTCCAGTTGAAACCGATCACGCGCACGCGCTTGGTTTCGGCGAAGCGGGTCAGCACCGGATGCTCGTCGCGGCAGGCCGGGCACCAGCTGCCCCAGACGTTGAGCAGATAGGGCGAACCGCGCAGCTGCTCGGAACTCATCAATCGCCCGGCCTCGTGCAGCACCGGCAGCGAGAACGCGGGCGCGGGCTTGCCGATCAGCGGCGATGGCAGGGCTTCGCGATTGGGATTGCGGCTCAGCCACACGCCGGCGGCGAGCAGCACGGCGAGCGCGGCGAACACGGCCAGGGGCAACCAGCGACTCTTGTTCATGCTCGGTCGCCTCCCAGGGCGGCATCGTCGCGCGCGCCGTCGGCGAGCGCGCTGCGGTTATGGGCGAGGATCGGGTCTCGCGGCGGCGTCGCGTCGCGCCCGGGTTCGGACTCGACGGCGAGCTTGGGGCGGAAGCGGCGGTCGGCCGCGGCCACGAAGCCGCCCAACATCATCAGCAGCGCGCCGGCCCAGATCCAGCGCACGAAGGGCTTGATATGCACGCGCATGGCCCAGGCGCCGTCGCCCAGCGGTTCGCCGAGAGCGACGTAGAGATCGCGACTCAGGCCGGGATCGATCGCGGCCTCGGTCATGACCTGGCCGCCGCTGGCGTAGGCGCGCTTCTCCGGATGCATCACCTGCAGCAGGCGGTCGTTCTCGAACACGGTCACGGTGCCGCGGTCGGCTTCGAAGTTCGGGCCCTGGCGATGGGCGACGCCGTCGAAACGGAAGGCGTAGCGGCCGACCTCGACGGTCTGGCCCGGCGACAGCGCGAGCTCGCGTTGTTGGCTCAAACCTTCGGTCAGCAGGGCGCCGATCAGGAACACCGCGACGCCGGCGTGGGCCAGGGTCATGCCCAGCATCTCGGCGGTGTAGCGGGTGCCGTCGCCGCGCAGGCGCGTCCACACGAAACGCAGCGTACCGGCCGCCACCCAGACCGCGCCGCCGATGCCGGCGGCGACTTTCCACGCGCCCTGCGGGGCCATGAAATAGGCGCCGATCGCCGCACCGATGGCCAGACCGGCCCAGGGCAGCAGCATCGCGGCCGGGCGCGAGAGCTGCTCGCGCTGCCAGCGGAACAGCGGGCCGAACGGCAGCAGCAACACCAACGGCGTCATCAGCAGCACGAACATCAGCGCGAAGTAGGGCGGGCCCACCGACAGCTTGCCCAGCTCCAGCGCGTCGGCCAGCAGCGGATACAGGGTGCCCAGCAGGACCATCGCGCAGGCGGTGGTCAGCAGCAGGTTGTTGGCCAGCAGCAGGGTCTCGCGCGAGCTGGCCTGGAAGGGTTTTCCGGAATCGGGCTGGCCCGGCTCGTCGGAGGGCGCGCGCAGCGCGTACAGCAGCAGCGAGCCGCCGATCACGATGCCGAGAAAGATAAGCACGAACAGGCCGCGCGAAGGATCGGCGGCGAAGGCGTGCACGCTGGTGAGCACGCCGGAGCGGACCAGGAAGGTGCCCAGCAGCGACAGCGAGAAGGTGGCGATCGCCAGCAGCAGGGTCCAGCCGCGGAAGCTGCCGCGCTTCTCGGTCACCGCCTGCGAATGCAGCAGTGCGGCGCCGGCCAGCCAGGGCATGAAGCTGGCGTTCTCGACCGGATCCCAGAACCACCAGCCGCCCCAGCCCAGTTCGTAATACGCCCACCACGAGCCCAGGGCGATGCCGAGGGTGAGGAAGGCCCAGGCGATGTTGGTCCAGGGGCGCGTCCAACGCAGCCAGCGCGCATCGATCTTGCCGTCCAGCAATGCCGCGATCGCGAACGCGAACGGCACCGCGAAGCCGACATAACCGATGTAGAGCATCGGCGGATGGATGATCAGGCCCGGGTCCTGCAGCAGCGGATTGAGATCGCGGCCTTCGACCACCGCCGGCAGCAGGCGCGCGAACGGATTGCTGGTGAAGATCAGGAACGACAGGAAGCCGACGCTGACGATGCCCATCACCCCGAGCACGCGCGCGATCACCGGCTGCGGCAGCGCGCGCGAGTAGCGCGCGACCGCGCCGGTCCACAGCGCCAGCACCAGCGCCCATAGCAGCAGCGAACCCTCGTGGGCGCCCCATACCGCCGAGTAGCGATAACCCATCGGCAGCAGCGAATTGCTGTTCTCGGCCACGTAGCGTAGCGAGAAGTCCTGGACCACGAAGGCGTGGGTGAGGATCGCGAACGCGCCGGCGACCAGCGCCAGTTGCGCATACGCGGCCGGGCGCGCGAGCGCCATCCAAGGGCCGATGCCGCGGTGCGCGCCCAGCAACGGCAGCAGCGCCTGCAGAATGGCGATCAGCAGCGCCAGGATCAGGGCGATCTGGCCGAGTTCAGGCAGCATGTCTGGGTTCCGAAAAGCGTGGGCTGGCGTTCAAGCGAGCCAGGCGCTGGAGTGCATGCGCGGCAGCGCCTGCGACGGACTTGCGCGCGGACGACGTGCTGGCGATAGCGCGGCGCGCAGCGATGCCGGTCCGCATCAACGCATCGGCTCCGTGCCGCCCGGCGCGGCGACGTCGTGCTTCTTGTGCGCCATGCCCATCTTGTCGGCGACTTCCTTGGGCATATAGGTTTCGTCGTGCTTGGCCAGGATTTCCTCGGCCACGAAGCGGCCGTCCTGCATGCGTCCGGTCGCGACCACGGCCTGCTTCTCGCGGAACAGGTCGGGCAGGATGCCGGTATAGACCACGGGCATTTCGGCGTCGCCGTCGGTGACGCGGAAATGCGCCTCCAGCGAGCCGGTCGCGCGCTTGAAGGAGTTGGCCGCGACCATGCCGCCGAGGCGGAAGCGGGCATGATCGCCGGCCTCGCCGCGCAGCACTTCGCTGGGCGTGTACAGATAGGCGACGTTGCGCTGCAGCGCCATCGCCACCAGGGTCACGGCGATGGCGGACGCGGCGACCAGCGCCAGTACCCACAACAGACGACGGCGACGGGTCGGATTCATCGGCTCAATTCACTCGTTTGGCTGCGTGCGGTCTGGCTGGCCTGGCGCGCCGCGCGTGCGCGCGCATTGCGCAGCTCGCGGCGGATCTGCAGGCGGGTGGCGACGAAGTCCCAGATCAGCACGAGGGCGAACACCGCGTAGGCGGCGATGACGTAGTTGAGGTAATTCATGCCAGCGGGCCCTCGCCGCGCGCTACACCGGCCAGTTGCGCGACCCAGGCCTTGCCCGATTCGCGGCGCAGGTTGTCGGCGCGCGCGCGCGCCAGCAGGGCGCCGACGAACCACAGCTTGGTGCCCACGATCATCCAGATCAGCGGCGCGATCATGCTCGCGTCCATGCTCGATTCGCCCAGCAGGCGGATGGTCTGGCCCTGGTGCAGCGAGTTCCACCATTCCACCGAATAGCGGATCACCGGCAGCAGGACCACGCCCACGATCGCCAGCAGGCCGGCCGCGCGCGCGGCTGCGCGGCGGTCGTCGATGGCGTTGTACAGGCCGATCACGCCCAGGTAGAGGAACAGCAGGATCAGCTCGCTGGTCAGGCGCGGGTCCCAGTCCCACCAGGTGCCCCACATCGGCTTGCCCCAGATCGAACCGGTAGCCAGGGTGATCAGGGTGAAGCCGGCGCCGATCGGCGCGCAGGCCATGGCCAGGATCTCGCACAGCTTGATCCGCCAGATCAGCGCGATCGCGGCGTAGATGGCCATCAGCGCGAACACCGCCATGCTCATCCAGGCGCTGGGCACGTGGATATAGAGAATGCGGAAGCTGTCGCCCTGCTGGTAATCGGCCGGCACCACGAACAAGGCGCCGTACAGGCCCCAGGCCATGACCAGCAGACCGGACAGGTAAGCCCACGGCGCCCAACGCGCGGCGAAGCGGTCGAAGGTGGGCGGCGAACCGAGTTGGTGGAACCAGCGGACGAGTGGATTCATGCAGCGTTTCGGTCCGTCCCGGCGACGGGCGTGTTGGGGGCGCGGCGGTTGGACCGCGCGGGCGGTGATCGGTTCGTCGCGGCCGGGTTCGGGGTCCGGACCGGCCGCGGGCGAGCGGTCAGTTCAGGGCGATCCGGATCGCGGCGGCGGCGGCCAGCGGTGCCAGCACCAGCGCCACCACCAAGCCAGCGCCGAGCATCAGCAGCCCGCCGGTGGCGTCCAGTCCCTGGGCCGAGGCGGCCACGCTGCCGGCGCCGAACACCAGCACGGGCACGTACAGCGGCAGCGCCAACAAGGCCACCAGGATACCAGAGCGCCGCATGCCGACCGTCAGCGCGGCGACCACGGCGCCGAGCAGACTCAGCAGCGGCGTGCCCAGCGCCAGCGAGGCCAGCAGCACGGGCAGCTGCGCGCGCGGCAGGTGCAGCAGCTCGGCCAGGAACGGCGTGGCGATCAGCAGCGGCAGGGCGGTGGTGGCCCAGTGCATGAAGGTGCGCGCCGCGACCAGCCAGCCCAGCGGCACCGGCGCCAGCATCCACTGCTCCAGCGAGCCGTCCTCGGCGTCGCCGCGGAACAGGGTGTCCAGGGCGAGCAGGCCGGCCAGCAGCACCGACAACCACAGCACCGCGCCGGCGACCTTGGATAAGGACTGGGCCTCGCCGCCCAGGGCGAGCGCGAACAGCACCACCACCAGCAAGGCGAACAGGGCCGGCTGCAGGGCATCGCCGCGGCGGCGCCAGAGCAGGCGCAGATCGCGCGCGAGCAGGGCGCGCGCGGCGCCGATCAGGCCGGGCAGGGCGGCGCTGCCGGGGCGCTGCGCGCGGACGGTCGGGTTCGGGGTCATGCGGGTTTCTCGAGCATCAGCATGCGCGTGCGCACCGGCGGCGCCGCGTAGGCGCCGTGAGTGGTGACTAGGGCCGCGCCACCGTCGCGCAGGTGCGCCTGGACCATGCGGTTGACCAGTTCGATACCGTCCAGATCGAGGTTGGCGTAGGGCTCGTCCAGCAGCCACAGCGGCGCCGGCGACATCCACAGCCGCGCCAGCGACAGGCGCTTCTTCTGTCCGGCCGAGAGCTGGCGCGCCAGCGCGTCCTCGTAGCCGGCCAGGCCGACGATCGCCAAGGCGTTCTCGGGCAGCTGGGCGCGGCGGCGGCCCTGCAGACCGCACAGGAAATTGAGGTTCTCCAGCGCGCTCAGATCGGCCTTCAGCCCGGGCAGGTGGCCCAGGTAGGCGATCGCGCGCGCCCGCCGCGCGGCGCGCGCGCGTTCGCCGTCGATGTCGATCTCGCCGCCGTCGGCGCGCAGCAGGCCGGCCAGCACCCGCAACAGCGTGGTCTTGCCGGCGCCGTTGCCGCCCTGGACCAGCAGCGCTTCGCCGGCATCGACGGAGAAATCCAAGGGCCCGAACACGGGTTCGTCGTTGCGCGCGAAACGCAGGCCGCGGGCTTCCAGCAACGCAGGGGCGGGGCGGTCGAGTGGGGTCATCGGTCGGGCGCGGGCGGCGGTGGGCCGCGTAGCCGGCTAGTTTAGCGCCAGTCGCGCGCCGCACCCTTGCCCGGGACGGCGCTTAGGGCGCGACCCAGTCGGTATGGGCCTGCGTCGCGACCGCGGCCGGCGTCGCCAGCAGCATGCGCAGGCGCACCGGCTGGCCGCGCCGCCAGGCCAGCACCGCGGCTTGGCCGAAGTCGGCGGCCAGGCGGTCGGCGGCCGACTGTTCGATCCCGCTCAGCAGCCAGCCCGGTTCGCGCCATTGGCCGTCGGGCGCGCTGGCCCAGGCCGCCTGGCGGGCGATGCCGGCCGCGTCCAGGCGCGCGACCAGAGCCGCGTCGGCGGCCTCGTTGGCTGCGTCCGAGCGCGGCTCCGAGGCCGGGTTCCAGGCGCTGACCAGTACGTAGGCCTCGGCCGGCAGGTAGGCCTCCAGGTCCGGCGCGGGCTCGCCGACCCGCAGCGCGATCGCATCGCCGTCGACGACCACGGCGTAGCTCGCCGCGGCGTACAGGGCGGCCAGCTCGGCGGCGTCGACGATCTGGATTTCGCGCATGCGTCCAGTCTGGTGCCGCTCGCACCGGCGCGCAAACGCAGGCCGACGGACGGCGGCGCCGTCGCGCTGACGCTGAGAGAAAACCCCTATGCGAGGCGGGCATGGCGCAGCCGCATGAGCCGGTTCCGCATCGTCATGCCGCCTTCCTTATATGTTGCAACGACGATTCCGTACACTCGGCATCCCCCTCGCCACGTTCCGGATCCATGAGCCCCGAGACCAAGCTGCCGAAGGTCGGCACCACCATCTTCACCGTGATGTCGCAGCTCGCCGCCGAGCACGGCGCTGTCAACCTGGGCCAGGGCTTCCCCGACTTCGAGGTGCCCGCGCGCCTGGTCGACGCGCTGACGCGGGCGATGCGCGAGGGCAAGAACCAGTACGCGCCGATGACCGGCATCCCGGCCCTGCGCCAGGCGATCGCGGCCAAGACCGAGCGCTGCTACGGCCACCGCCCCGACGCCGACAGCGAGGTCACCGTGGTCTCCGGCGCCAGCGAGGCGATCTTCGACGCCATCCACGCCGTGGTCCGGCCGGGCGAGGAAGTGATCGTGCTCGACCCTTGCTACGACAGCTACGAGCCTTCGATCGATCTGGCCGGCGGCCGCGCGGTGCACGTGCCGCTGGACCCGCGTACCTTCGCGGTGGATTGGGATCGGGTACGCGCGGCGGTGACGCCCAAGACCCGCATGCTGATGATCAATTCGCCGCACAACCCGTCCGGCGCCATGTTCACGCCCGACGATATCGCCCACTTGAGCGCGCTGCTGCGCCAGACCGGTATCTATCTGCTGTCGGACGAAGTCTACGAACACATCGTCTTCGACGGCGTGCGCCACGAGTCGGTGCTGCGCTACCCGGAACTGCGCGAGCGCGCGTTCGTGGTCTCCAGCTTCGGCAAGACCTACCACTGCACGGGTTGGAAGATCGGCTACTGCATCGCCCCGCCGGCGCTGTCGGCCGAATTCCGCAAGGTCCACCAGTACAACAGCTTCTGCAGTTTCGCCCCGGCCCAGTGGGCGTTCGCCGAGATGATCGAGGCCGAGCCGGAGCACTACGAGCAGCTCGGCGCCTTCTACGAGGCCAAGCGCGATCGGTTTCGCGCGCAACTATCCGCGACGCGTCTGCAGGCGCTGCCGGTGGCCGGCGGCTACTTCCAACTGGTCGATTATTCGGCGATCAGCGATCTCGACGACGTCGCGTTCTGTCGTTGGCTGACGATAGAAAAAGGTGTGACCGCGATCCCATTGTCGCCGTTTTACGAGTCCGCACCGGCCAATCAACGCCTAGCTCGGCTCTGTTTCGCCAAGAACGAAACGACCTTGGATGCGGCGATCGAGCGTCTAATTGGCTTGTAACAGACGCCGTGCGGCACAAATGCACACTTAAGTTGCGCCAACCTATTGCTCATCGGTTTAAGTTCGGGCTAACCTTCAGTGACGAGCGTCGCATAGCTCGTTAACAATGTGGCCGTGGTGTAAGGGGGGAGTTCATGGACAGAACGATTTTCTCTAGTCGTTCATCGGATGCGACGTCGTCGCCGTCCGGTGCGACGAGAGCACGCGCGGCCCGCGCCGTCGGGGAGACGGCGCCCGGAACCGCATACCGACCGAGCTGCGTCCGGTCATCTCAATTTCACTGATCTAGACGATGGTGGCGCGAGCGCACCGGCGATGCCGGCCGCGTCCGCCACCTTCAACGATCGGTGCGCGCGTCAATTCAAGACTATTGGGGAAAGCGTGAGTATCTCTACTGCAACCAGTCATCGTGTTTGGGTCGCGGCGTTGTTGGCCGTCGCTTTGGTCGGCTGCGCGTCGCGCCCGGCTCCGGATTTCGGCGGTCGCTGGAAGCCGGTCAACCATTTCGCCGCGGTTCCTGACGAAATCCCCCTGCAAAAGACCTACGTCTACTACCCGTCGCCGATGGACGGCACGCTGAAGACGATGCTCGAGCGCTGGTCGCAGGATTCGCAGATGCCGCTGTCCTACCTGCATCCGTCCGATTTCACCCTGCATCAGGCCGTGGCCCAGATCCACACCACCAGCGTCCAGGACGCGGTCGCCCAGCTGAGCTCGGCGTATTCCGCCCAGGGCGTGTCGGTGACGGTCGAGAACGGCCAGATCGTGGTCCGCGCGGCGACGCCGGCGGCGAGCTCCGCGTCGATGTCGGGCGAAACCGCACCGTCGTCCGAGGCCGCCCAGGCCGAGGCGGCGCACGTGGCCGGGGTCGCGCCGTAAACGCGCGCACGTCGTCGTCGCGCGCGGTCGTGGCCTGTCGGCCCGCGCGCGCGACAGGCGACGCACTTTCCATGCTCGTACTGGATGCAGCCTAGATGTTCGGAAAGAAAGCAGTCACTCCTCAAGTGGAGAACGCGGTCGCCAAGGCCGTGAACTACGAAGTCACCGTCGCCGATATCGCACGCCGCAGCGAAAAGCGCGCGTGGATCGTGGCGTGGGCGGCGATCCTGATGGCCCTGATCCTGGCCGGCGGCTATTTCTACTTCCTGCCGCTGAAGGAAAAGGTGCCTTACCTGGTGATGGCCGACGCCTACACCGGCACGGTCACCATCGCGCGTCTGCGCGACGACTTCGCCAACCCGACCATCGCCGCCAGCGAGGCGCTCAACAAGAGCAACATCTCGCACTTCATCATGGCGCGCGAGTCCTACGACTTCTCGCAGATCGGCGAGCGCGACTGGTCCACGGTGTTCGCGATGGGCACCCCGCAGGTCACCAGCGGCTACAAGCAGCTGTACGACAGCACCAATCGCAACAACCCGATCACGTTGTTCGGCAAGACCAAGACCGTGCGCGTGAAGATCCTCAGCATGCAGCTGCACGGCGCGTCCAATACCGACGACAAGACCAAGACGGCGACCGCGCGCTTCCAGCGCACGCTGTACAACAAGGAAAGCGGCGCTTCGGAGCCGCTGGACAGCAAGATCGCGACGATCGAGTTCCTGTACAAGTCGAACCTGAAGATGGACGAGAACAACCGCGTCCTCAATCCGCTCGGCTTCCAGGTCACCGGCTATCGCGTCGACAACGACTACGCCGCGTCGCCGCCGGTCAATACCGGCAGCGAATTCCCGGTGCCGACCCAGGCAGCTCCGGCCGCGGCGCCCGCCGCCGTGCCCGGCCAGCCGGTCGATCCCAACCTGGTTCCGGCCGCGCCGCAGCCTGGCATGCCGGCACCCGCCGGCGCCGTGCCGCAACCCGGCGCGCCCGCCCCCAACACCGTCAACCCGGCGACGCCGCCGGCCGCACCCGCACCGACCGGTAATGCGAATGGAGTCAGCACCCGATGAATTGCCTGCGTAAACATCGCCTCGCCGCCGCCCTGTTGCTTCTGGCGCTCGCCGGCTCGGCGCTACCCGCCGCGGCCCAAGTGGTCCAGGAATACGAATACGAACCCAGCCGCATCTACCAGGTGCGTACCGGTCTGGGCATCACCACGCAGGTCGAGCTGGACCCGAACGAGGTCATCCTCGATTACAGCACCGGCTTCAGCGCGGGTTGGGACCTGAGCCGTCGCGACAACGTCTTCTATTTGAAGCCGAAGAACGTCGACGTCGACACCAACATGATGATCCGCACCGCGACCCACTCCTACATCCTGGAGCTCAAGGTCGTCGCCACCGACTGGCGCGTGCTGGAGCAGGCCAAGCAGGCCGGCGTGCAATACAAGATCAAGTTCGTGTATCCGAAGGACACCGAGTTCGCCGCCGCCAAGGCCAAGGAAGCCGAGGCCCCGGTGCCGGAGATCAGCACCGCGCTGGACAAGAACCGGCTGTACCACTTCGACTACCAGTATTCGACGCGCAGCGCCAAGAAGAAGGCCTGGCTGATTCCGGTCAACGTCTACGACGACGGCCAGTTCACCTACGTCAAGATGAGTGGCCTGAAGGACCTGCCGACCGGCAACTTCCCGGCGGTGTTCGCGCGCGAACGTGAGAGCGGCGAGGACTTCGTGGTCAACACCACGGTCGAGGACAACACCATCGTCATCCACGGCACCTATCCCTACTTGATCATCCGCCACGGCAAGAACGTCGTCGGTCTGCGCAGGAACAAGCAGAAATGAGCCAACACATGCCGCCCAACCAGGGCCAGCCCGACGAAAACACCGGCGCTCCGCAGGATCAGCAGAGCTACGGCTACACCGGCGCCAATCCGTACTACGGCCAGCAGTCGAACGCCCAGCAGGCGCCCGACCTGGACGCGGGCGCGCCGCTGCTCAAATCCAGCGACGTCCAGAAGCTCAACCGCAAGGCCCTGCTGTTCCTGGCCGGCATCGTGGTGCTGCTGGTGTTCGCGGCGGTGTGGATGTTCACCCGCGCGACCTCCAGCGAAGACGACAAGGCCAAGGTCGAGGAAGAGGTGGTCAACATTCCCGAGCTGCCCAAGGCCGCTTCGGATGTGGCGCCGCCGCTGCCGCCGGAGCAGGTCTCGGATCTGCCGCCGGTGCCGCTGGCCCCGGAAATGCCGCCGCCGCAGCAGAACGACGCGCCGCAGATGGTGGTCGAGGACACCGGTCCGCGCGGTCCGACGCTGATGGAGCGCCGGATGATGAACAGCGCCGACGGTTCCGGCGCGGGCGGCATGACCCCGGGTCAGGCCGCGACCGCCGGCATGACCCCGCCGGACGAGTACGCCAAGCAGATGATGGCGATGGTGCCCAACGCCAACGGCCAGATGCCGCAGCAGGGTCCGCAGCGCGAGGCGGCGGCCGTGGCCAGCGCCAAGCCGATCTACAACCCGGACACCCTGCTGGTGCGCGGTACCTACATCCGCTGCGTGATGGAGACCCGCATCGTCACCGACGTGTCGGGCTTCACCTCCTGCATCGTCACCGAGCCGACCTACTCGATCAACGGCCGCCGCCTCTTGCTGCCCAAGGGCTCCAAGATCTCCGGCCGCTACCAGAACGAGAACATCAACGGCCCGCGCGTGTCGGTGATCTGGGACCGCATCACCACCCCGACCGGCATCGACGTGAACATGGCCAGCCCGGGCGTGGACAACCTCGGCGGCGCCGGCCATCCGGGCGATTACAACGCGCATTGGGGCAGCCGCATCGCCTCGGCGCTGATGATCAGCCTGATCGCCGACGCGTTTAAGTACGCCGCGGCAGAGAACGGTCCGGAAACCAACACGATCGCCCCGGGCGGCGTGGTGGTGCAGAGCCCCTACGAGAGCGTGACCGCGCGTTCGGTCGAGCGTCTGGCCAACCAGGCCCTGGACAAGAGCGTGAACCGTCCGCCGACGGTGACGATCAACCAGGGCACCGTGGTCAACGTTTACGTGGCCAAGGACGTCGACTTCTCGTCCATCATCCGCTGATGATGGACGGGGAGACGGTCTGAATGGGTATGGACGATTCGCCGATCGCGAAGGTGTCGAGCGGGTTCCTGGAGTACCAGTACGAAGTGCTGGGCATCCACGAATACATGAGCTCGCCCGACGTCACCGAAATCTGCATCAACAAGCCGGGCGAGTTGTACCTGGAAACCCGTGAGGGCTGGAAGTTCATCGAGGTGCCGACGCTGACCTTCGAGCGGGCGCGGCAGTTCTGTACGGCGGTGGTCAACGAGAGCAACACGGGGCAGCGCATCACCGATGCCGACCCGGTGGTCTCGTTGACCTTCCCGACCGGGCAGCGCGCGCAGTTCGTGATCCCGCCGGCCTGCGACGCCGGCAAGGTCTCGATCACCATCCGCCTGCCGTCCAAGCACAACAAGACCTTGCAGCAGTACCAGGACGACGGCTTCTTCGCCCAGATCCTGGAAAGCACGCATGTCCTGAGCGAGCACGACCGCGAACTGCTGGAGCTGCGCGCCTCGCGCAACTACTCGGAGTTCTTCAAAAAGGCCGTCCAGTACAAGAAGAACATCGTCGTCGCCGGCGCCACCGGCAGCGGCAAGACCACATTCATGAAGTCGCTGGTGGGGCATATCCCCGACGTCGAGCGCCTGGTCACCATCGAGGACGCGCGCGAGCTTTTCATCCAGCAGCCGAACGTAGTGCACTTGCTCTATTCGAAAGGTGGACAAAGCACTAGCAACGTCACTGCAAAGAGTTGCATGGAAGCTTGTCTGCGCATGAAGCCGGACCGGATCATCCTGGCGGAGTTGCGCGGCGACGAATCGTTCTACTTCATCCGAAATTGCGCCTCCGGCCACCCCGGGTCGATCACCAGCTGCCACGCCGGCAGCACGACCCAGACCTGGGACCAGTTGGCGCTGATGGTGAAGGCTTCGGCGGAGGGCTCGGGCCTCGAGTTCGCGGTCATCAAGCGGTTGTTGATGATGACCATCGATATCGTGGTCCATATCAAGGCCCACGCCGGGCAGCGTCACATTACGGGCATCGATTTCAACCCGGAACGTGCGCACAGCGAATAAACGCGAGGTCTGTCTCATTATTGGGGGCGCGACCTTGCCGGGGCAGGGTAGGGGAGCGCTTATTGACATCATTCGTCTGTAGATGAATGATAAGTGTGTCGATCAGGCGCATAACAGGCTGTTTATAAGACGGTTTTGTTAGGTCGACGCCAAGGTCGGCACAGGGGGAAATACGGATGTTGCCCGGTATCGAATTGATGAGCTGCCCCAGTCTGGCGGTTCCGCACGAAGTAATGCACCACGTCGTGCGCGTTGAGTCGTCCTACAATCCGTACGCCATCGGCGTCGTCGGCGGCCGCCTCGTGCGCCAGCCGCGCAGCCTGCCCGAAGCCCTAGCCACCGTGCGCATGCTCGAAGGCAAGGGCTACAACTTCTCCTTGGGCCTGGCCCAGGTCAATCGTTACAACCTGGCCAAGTACGGTCTGGATTCTTACGAAAAGGCCTTCGAGGCCTGCCCGAACCTGCAGGCCGGCTCGAAGATCCTGGCCGAGTGCTACGGTCGCTCCAGCGGCGATTGGGGCAAGTCCTTCAGCTGTTACTACTCCGGCAACTTCGTCACCGGCTACCGCCACGGCTACGTGCAGAAGGTCTACGCCTCGATGGGCGCCAAGACCACCGCGTCCGACGGCCAGGCCATCGCCGTGATCAGCAAGCCCTCGCGCCGCTCGGTGCCGGTCAGCCGCATGCCGCTGTTCGCCAACACCCGCCAGAGCGGCGCCACGCGCCTGCCGGCCGCCGGTGCGGCGCCGGCCCAGGTCATCAGCCGCGTCAGCATGGCGGTAGCCGCGCCGCCGGCCATGCCGATGGCGCCCAATCCCGTTCAGATTCCGGTCGCGTCCGCGAATCCGGCCCCGGCCGCGTTCGCTCCGCAGCCCGTCGCTCCCATGCCGGTCGCGGCGATGGGCGCGGTGGTCGCCGCGCAGGCGCCGCAGCCGGTGAAAGTGCAACCCATGGCGGGTGCCCCCGCGGCCGCCACGGAGCAATCCCAGGGGGATCAGGCATTCGTTTTTTAGCGTGCCGCTTGTAGTTTGAACCGAAGCTAGTTTCACCATTCAAATCGTTGTCAATCGAAAGAGGGATCTATCCATGAACTCCAACGCGCACCTCAAGACCATCTTCACGTCCTTCGTCATGGCGGCCCTGTTCGTCGGCATGCTGCTCGTGCCGGACATCGCGTTCGCTCAGAGCGGCGGCGGCGCCGACGCTACGGGCCGCGTGAAGGGCTTCATCAACAACATCAACGGTCTCCTGAACATCGCTTCCGTCGCCGTCGTCACCATGGCTCTGATCTACACCGGCTATCAGATCGCGTTCGCCAACAAGCGCATCATGGACATGCTGCCGATCCTGGTCGGCGCGTTCGTGATCGGTGCGGCCGCTCAGATCGCCAAGATGATCATCCCGGAAGACGTCGGTTCGGGCGTGATGCTGACCATTCTCAGCGCGTCCTATGCATAAGAACGTGTTATTCCGCGGCTGCACGCGGCCGGCGATGTTCCTGGGGGTGCCCTACATCCCCTTCGCCATCGGTGCGGGCGCGGTCATCGTGTTGACGATGTACGTCAACATGTTTTGCATCGCGTTGTTGCCGTTCGTCATCTTCGTGATGCGGCAAATGACACGACGCGACGAAATGATCTTCCGCTTGCTCAGCCTGCGTTGGAAGTTCCGCTTCCGCATGCGCAATCTGCAGCACCACTCGGGCATGTGGGTGTTCACGCAGAACACCTACCGCGGCTCGGGCGACAAGCGGAAGTGAAACGCCCCCGGCGCCATCGCGGTCCGACCGCGATGGCGCACGGGTTTGCAGGTCCCGACGGTCGCGTAGCCGCAAGGCATCGCGCCGGCGGCAGGTGATCGATCCACAGCCCGTCCGACTCCAGAGCAGACCCAGTACGCCATGCTGACTCCCGATACGCCCATCAGCGATTTCATTCCGCTGTCCACGCATGTGTCCCCGACCGTCATCAAGACCACGGGCGGCGATTACATGCTCGTGTGGAGCCTGGGCGGACTGCCCTTCGTCGGTCGCGAGGAATGGGAGATCGAGCACCGCCACAACACGTTCAACCGCATGCTGCAGACGCTGCGCGCGCCCGATTTCACCAACGTCGCGTTCTGGGTCCACGACGTGCGCCGCAAGCGCCGCGTCCAGGGCGGCGCCAAGTTCGACCAGCAGTTCAATCAGGACATGTCCGACGCGTACTTCACCACGCTGTCGGGCGCCAAGCTGATGCAGAACGAGCTGTACATGACGATGATGTACCGGCCGATCGTGTCCGGTAAGCGCTTCGTCGAGAAGTCCACCAGCGCCGCCCAGTTGCAGGACCAGCAGGATCAGGCCGTGGCCAAGATCCTCGAGCTGGCCAGCAACGTCGAGGCCGTGCTGAAGGACTACGCCCCGTACCGCCTGGGCATGTACGAGGCCAAGAACGGCATCGTGTTCTCCGAGGCGCTGGAATTCTTCGGTTATCTGCTCAACCGCATCGACGAGCCGGTGCCGGTGCTGCCGGCGCCGATCCCGAGCTATCTGCCAGTCAGCCGGCTGATGTTCTCGGCCAAGACCGGCGATTTCGTCGTCAACACTCCGACCGGCGTCAACCACTTCGGTGCGATGCTCAACGTCAAGGAGTACACCGACGGCACCTATCCCGGCATCCTCAACGGCATGAAGTATCTGGACTTCGAGTACGTGATCACGCACTCGTTCAGTCCGATGGGCCGCCAGGACGCGCTCAAGGTGCTCGACCGCACCAAGGGCATGATGATTTCGTCCGGCGACAAGGCGGTCAGCCAGATCGTCGAGCTCGACATGGCGATGGACCAGCTGGCCTCGGGCAACTTCGTGCTCGGCGAGTACCACTTCACCATCTGCCTGTTCGCCGAAAGCCAGGAGAAGCTGGCCAATAACATCGCGATGGCGCGCGCCGAGCTGTCCAACGCCGGCTTCGTCTCGGCCAAGGAAGACCTGGCCGTGACCGCGTCGTTCTACGCGCAGTTCCCCGGTAACTGGCAGTACCGCACGCGTCTGGCCAACGTCAGCTCGCTGAATTTCCTCGGCCTGTCGCCGCTGCACAACTTCGCGACCGGCAAGAAGGAGAACAACCCCTGGGGCGAGTGCGTCACCACGCTGCAGACCACCAACGGCCAGCCGTACTACTTCAATTTCCACGCCACTCACCCGGCCGAGAATTCGCTGGGCGAGAAGGCGATCGCCAACACCATGGTGATCGGCAAGTCCGGTACCGGTAAGACCGCGTTGATCAACTTCCTGTTGAGCCAGGTGCAGAAGCTCAAGCCGACGCCGACGATCTTCTTCTTCGACAAGGACCGCGGCGCCGAGATCTTCGTGCGCGCCTGCGGCGGCAACTACCTGGCGCTGGAAAACGGCCAGCCGACCGGCTTCAACCCGTTGCAGTGCGAGCGCAACGAGGCCAACACCCAGTTCCTGGCCGACCTGATCAAGGTGCTGTGCGGCAAGACCCAGTACTCGGCGCGCGAGGACGAGGACATCTTCCGCGCGGTCGAGAACATGCTCGACACGCCCAAGCACCTGCGCAGCATGACCAACCTGCAGAAGAGCTTGCCCAACATGGGCGACGACGGTCTGTTCGCGCGCATGCGCAAGTGGACCGCGGGCAATTCGCTGGGCTGGGTGTTCGACAACCCGGTCGACACCATCAATCTCGAGAAGGCCAACATCATCGGTTTCGACTACACCGATGTGATCGACAACCCCGAAGTGCGCGTGCCGGTGATCAATTACCTGCTGCACCGCCTCGAGGAGCTGATCGACGGCCGCCCGCTGATCTACGTGATGGACGAGTTCTGGAAGATCCTGGATGGCTCCGGTGGCCTCAAGGAATTCGCCAAGAACAAGCAGAAGACCATCCGTAAGCAGAACGGCCTGGGCATCTTCGCCACCCAGAGCCCGGAAGACGCGCTGGCCAGCGACATCTCGGCCTCGCTGATCGAGCAGACCGCGACCCTGATCCTGCTGCCGAACCCGAACGCCAGCCGCGAGGACTACATGGAAGGCCTCAAGCTGACCGACTCGGAGTACCAGGTGGTCAAGAGCCTGGACGAGCGTTCGCGCTGCTTCCTGGTCAAGCAAGGCCACGCGGCCACGGTCTGCCAGCTCAACCTGCGCGGCCTGGACGACTCGCTGGCGGTGATCTCTGCCTCCACCGACAACATCGAAATCATGCACAACGTGCTTCAGACCGAAGCCGGTCGCGCCGGAATCACGGTCGACGAACTGCGTCCGGAACAGTGGCTGGCCTCGTTCTACGCCAATCGCAAGGGCTCGGGCAAAGGCAAGGCGACCAGTACCGACCGACCGCAACAGGCCACGGCCTGATCCCCCCACACGGATTCACGCAGCACGCGAACGACAACGACGCACCGCTACCTGCCATCGAAGAGGAACTTCACCATGATCATCAAGCGCAATAACCAGGCCAACGGCCGCAAGTCCAAGAAGCTGGCGCTCGCCAGCATCCTCCTGACCTGCTCGCTGGCCGCCGGCAACGGCAGCGCCATGGGGCCGGTGGTCGAGGTCGGTCCGAACCTGATCCAGAGCATCCTGAATCAGATCAACACCTACTCGCAGCGCTTCGCCGATACCGCGGCTTACGCGAACGACGCCAAGAGCTGGCTCGATCAGCTCAACCACATGAAGCAGCAGCTGATCAACATGCAGAGCCTGCTCAGCTCCGTCTCCATGCCCAACGGCACCACCTGGACCAAGGTCAACGCCAACACCTACCTGGTCGAGGAATCCTGCAACCGCGGCGGCGGCGGCCTCAGCGTCAGCGGCCTGCTGAGCATGATCGGCCTGGATCCGGCCGGCGACTGGGTGGCCAAGCAGAAGGAAATCTGCGTCAACATCCGTCGCGCTCGCAACGAGAAGTACAACTACACGGTCGAGTTCGTCATGAACGTCGCGCCGCAGATGCAGAACATGCTGAAGACGGTCAACACCCGTCGCAACTCCAGCAACACCCAGGGCAACGTGGCGGCGGTGGACAGCTCGTCCAACGAAATCTCCAACGACCTGGCGCTGAAGTTCCAGATCTGGCAGGGCCAGATGCAGACCTACGACGTCTACATCGCCACCATGGAAGAGAACCAGCGCACGCTGGCCTACAAGGCGATGAAGGGTCAGCAGACCATCCTGGGTTCGCTGGTCAAGACCGGCGCGCTGGCGACGGCGCTGAAGGTCGGCAACTGAGTTAGGGGAACGGCTGGAGCGGCCGGGCCCTTAGCGGCCCGCTGCTTCGTCGGCCGGTAGTGAGTCTGCGCCGATGGGTTCGGTGCGGTGGGTGAACAGGGGCAGGCCAGCGGCAATGACCCGACAGGCAGATAGGCGCGCAGATGAGCAGGGGAATCGAAATCGTGGGTGATTGGCTGAAGGGCAGCATCGGCAACTGGCTGGATTGGCTCAATCCGCAGGTACAGTCGGTGGGGGATTTCGTCTTCTTCCGCCTGATCCTGGCCTATCTGCGCGAGGAGATCCAAAAGTTCGGCGTCGGCATGATGACCAACGCCATGACGTGGGTGGGCGCTATCGCCCTCACCGCGATGACGCTGTGGATCCTGGTGCAGGGCTATCGCATCGTGACCGGCATCTCGCGCGAACCGATGATGGCCTTGGTGAGCAATTCGTTGCGCGCCGCCTTCATCATCGGCGTGGCCACCTCGATGGCCGCGTTCGGCACCAACATGCATACGTTCTTCACGGAGGACCTGAACAAGGAAATCCATTGGATCGTCACCGGCAAGGACACCAAGATCGAGGACCAGATCGACAAGAGCCTGGCCTGGATGCAGGTGGCCTTGACGAGTATCGACATGATCGACGTGGTCCGGGACCCGACCCTGGACGACGACAAGAACCGCGCCATGTGGTTCGTCGGCATGGGTACGGGCGGGCCCGCGATCGTCAGCGGCACCATGCTGCTGCTCTACGAGATCGCGATGGCGATGTTCGTCGGCTTCGGGCCGATATTCATATTGTGTTTGCTGTTCGACCAGACAAAACAGCTATTCACTAAATGGCTTTACTACGGCATAGGAACGCTATTCTCGATGGCGGTCCTAAGCGCGATGGTGTCGATAGCCCTGGAGATGGTTACGCGCGTATCGGCAGCCTTCTGGACAACCGCCTTGGCGGGCAGGTTGATGGGCAGCGACTTCAGCGACGGTATGACCAGCCAGGCCATGCAGCAAGGCGGCATGGGCCTGATCCTCACCATCCTGATCGTCAGCGCACCGCCGATGGCCGCGATGTTCTTCCAGGGCCTGCTCGGTACGCCCAGCGCCTACAACAGCATGGGCGGCGCCGGTTCGGCCGCGCCAGGCGCCGGCATGCCCCCGGGCTACGCCGGCAGCGCGGGCTATCGTCCGACCACGCCGACCTACGGCGGCGGTGGCGGCGGCGGTCAGCCGGGTTACGTGCCGGGCGCCCAAGGTGGGCAGGGCGGTGGCGCGCCGAACCCATCGCTGCAACAGGGCGCGGCGACCGGGCGGCCAGGTTCATCTCCCACTCATACCGACACCATTAAACCTACTCCGAACGTCACCCCAGGCACGCGCTAATTCATAGGGAGGTGGTTAAGGATGAAAGCTTGGTGTTGTGTGCTCCTGCTTGGACTCGCGAGTTCCGGCTGGGCGCGCGCGGAGCAGGGTTGTCCCGCCGGCCTGGCCCCCATCGGCCAGGCGCCGGGACCGATCTGCGTACCGCAGCCCGGTTACGGTTTGGGCGCGCCCAGCGCGGGCCAGCCGTCGCAACCGCGCGGCCCGCAATGGCAGTCGCGTTTCGGCGCGATGTCGATCGACTACACCCGTGGCAAGCTCGGCACGGCGTCGAACATGGCCAACACCCGCAAGGCGGAGAAGGCCGCGATCGCGCAATGCCGCGCCAACGGCGGCGACGACAGCAGTTGTAAGAAAAATCTGCTTTCCTGGGGCAACGGCTGTGGCGTGGTCGCCTGGGGCGCCAGCTTCGCGGCCATGCGCAGCGGCGCTTCGGTGGACGCGGCGGCCGGCGAGGCGCTGCAGGTCTGCGGTCAGAACACCGGCGACTGCCAGATCTACTATTCGGGCTGCAGCTACCCGGTGCAGTACTGAGCGGCGCTTGCGATTTGGCGGTATTGAGGCGAGCATAGGCTCAAACCGGTGGCGACGGATTCGCCGCCGGATGCGGTAAAGTAGTCGTAGGCGGCGCGTTGGCGGACTTCGGTCCACACCGCCCGCAGCGCTAGATCAAGGGGCGCGATCGCACAGTCGTGACTAGGATGTCGCGGCGATCCTGCAATCGATGCTCCGAGGAGTTACACCGCCGGCATCCGCCGACGGACAACGTGCCCTCAGGCCGCGCGGCCGAAGGCACCAGGAGACGCCGCGTCGGAGTTTTCGACGTGGCGTAGAGGTTTGCATGAAGCTACAACTCGTTCCCTTTGCGCTGTTGCTATGCATGCTCAGCGCCTGCGATTCGGCGTCACATGCGCCGGGCGCACCCAAGGACGATCCCGTCACCGCAGCCACCGCCGCTGCGCCTGGCGCCTCCGACACGGTCGCTCCGCCTGCTCAAACCCCGCCCGTCACCGACAGCGCCGCACCGGCTGCTACGGTCCTGCCCGATCCTTCGTTGCCCGAATCGGCCTGTACGCCCGATGGGTTCCGCGAGTTCTTCGAGGCTTACGTCGACTCCGCTTCCGTACGCAACGCCTATACCTGGGCGGACGTGCGGATCGGCCGTTACGCCGCGCCCAAGCAAGACGCCCGCAGCGTCGCCAAGGCCGGCTATCGCGACTTCAGGATCGGTGCCGTCGATTACCGGTGGGTGTACCTGGACCCGGCCATCAAGGAGCCGGGCGACTATCCGCGACTCGATATCGATATCAAGCCCAAGGACAAGACCGCTCAGGTCGAGTACGTGAAGGCCGAATTCGATGCCGAAGACAACCTGGTGCGAACGGTCGGCGACCGTGGCGCCTACGTCTTCGAGTTGCGCGACAAGTGCTGGTACCTGACGCAGGACCTGCGCTGATCCAGCGCGGGTTTTCTTCTTTGTTCCGAGAAAATACGGAGGTGTCTCGTGGGCGGTAAGTACACGATCGTTGAGAGCGGCCCGAAGGGTCGTGAAGCTGTGCATTCGTACGAAGATCTCGAAATCCATCATCCCAGCAAGAAGGGCAAGGAGCCGGGGCGCCACTACCAGGTGGTGGACGGCCACAATCAGGAAGTGCTGTCCTCGAACGGCAAGGTCGCGCATTCCAAGGAAGGGCACGTGTTCGTGTCCAAGGACTTCATCCTGCTCGACGACAAGGGCAGCAAGGAAGGCCTGCGCACGCCGGCTCCGGCCGAGGGTTACATCAAGATCGAGAAGAACAGCGGTCTGGTGAAGATCTACGACAAGCTGCCCGACGGCGAGATGATCGCCCAGGTCCGCCACATGGATCTGCGCGGCTCCGGCCTCAAGGACGGCGACCACATCAAGTACGGTCAGCCGATGGGCATCCAGTCCGGCATGGGCGGCGGCAAGCTCGACGCCTATCCGACCCACACCCATATCGACTTCAACGCCAATCATCTAGACAAGCTCAAGCAGTACATCCGCGATATCGACACCGGCGTGATCACCGCCGATCGTTATCCGACCAAGGGCCAGGCCACGCCGACGCCGGTCGCGGCGCCGGTGACCTCGCACGAGCGTCCCGCCGCCGAGCCGGTCAAGCACGCGCCGCCGCGCGCGTCGGCCGACGGCGTGCTGCGTTCGGGCGAGCAGGGCGCCGAGATCCGCGCGTTGCAGGAATCGCTGAACAAGCTGGGCTACCACGACGGCAAGGGCCATGCGCTGAAGCCCGACGCCGACTTCGGCGCCAGCACCAAGCAAGCGCTGCAGGCGTTCCAGCGCGCGCACGGTCTGACCGACGACGGCATCGCCGGTCCCAAGACCCTGGGCGCGTTGAAGAAGGCCGAGCAGACGCCGTTGCTGTCCAATCCCGCGCACCCGGACCACGCCATGTTCAAGCAGGCGGTGGGCGGGCTGGAGAAGCTGGGCCCGCAGGCCGGCTTCAAGAGCCATGCCGAACTCGAGCGCGCCGCGGCCACGCTGACCTTCGAAGCCAAGGTCGGCGGCCTCAACCGCATCGACCACGTCGCGCTGAGCACCAACGGCACCGGCTTGTTCGCAGTGCAGGGCGGGCTGACCGATCCGGGCCATCACCGTGCGCATGTGGACAAGGCTCAGGCCGGCGCGCAACCGCTGGAGCAGTCGACGTTCCAGATGCAGCAGGACGCACAGCAGCGCCAGAAGCTGGAACAGGCGCCCGCGGTCGCGCAGCAGCAGCGCGAAGCGCGGGTCATGGCCTGAGGATGCGAACGCCGATCGACGCGGGGCGTCGGTCGGCGCTCAGCCGGTCGCGGGTCGGGTTACCGCCGCAACCGGCAAAGCCGAATGGAGTGCCGAGCGAGAACATGCGCAAGTCGTTGACCTTGTTAGTGCTGATGACGTCGCTGGCGGCATGCCAGGCGGCGGCGCCCGGCGACGCGGAACCGCAGGCAGCTGCGTCCGCGCCGGCCGCGCAGACGCAGCCAAACCCGCAACAGGAAGTGCCCGTGAACAATCTGTCCGTGACGCCGCAGCAAGACGACCTGAGCCGATTCATTCCCGCCGGCAGCAAGCAGTTGGCGGTGCAACGCGCCGATCTGGACGGCGACGGCCGCGAGGACGCGGTGCTGGTGATCGATCCGCCAGCCCAGCCCGGCGCCAAGTTGGGCGAGGGCGCGCCGCGCACCGTGGTGGTGCTGATCCGCGACGCCGCCGGCAAGCTGCAGGAGGTCAAGCGCAGTGAGCGGCTGGTGCCATGCGCGAAGTGCGGTGGCATCGCCGGCGACCCGTTCGGCTACGTGCGCGCCTACGCGGGTGGGTTCACGGTGCTGATCGAGGGCGGTTCGCGCGAGCGCTGGTCGGACGAGTTCGGCTTCGCCTATTCGGCCGAGCAGCAGGATTGGTTGTTGGAGAAGGCGGTACGCAGCGTGGTCGACACCGACACCGGCGAAGACAAGCGTTTGGATCTGCAGCGCAAGGATTTCGGCGCGATCAGGCTCGAGGAATTCGACCGGGACAAGCTGCCGTCCGTGGAAGGGACCTGAGTACGCAGCATCGGCGCCAGCACGGACCAGGACGGTTCGCGCAGGGCTTGGGTTTAGGCGATATGGCTAAGTCAACCAGGAGCTACACATGACGACGGATAGGGAAACGCAACTGTTGCAGGCCGCGACGGCATCGGGGATCTCCTCGCGTCGCGAGCTGGCGAATTTCATGGCCCAGGTCGGCCACGAATCGCACGGCCTGACCAAGCTCGAAGAGGGCTTCCGCTACACCAAGGGCATCTCGCAGATCCCGGTGAAATCGGCGATGCGCGAAGGCGCGCAGGCGCTGGAATCGGCGCGCCTGGAGGCCCTGCGCGGGCGTCCGGAAGCGTTGGCCGACCTGATGTACGGCGGCCGCATGGGCAACGACGAGCCCGGCGACGGCTACAAATACCGCGGTCGCGGCTACATGCAGCTGACCGGCAAGGACAACTACCGCTCCGCCGGCGAAGCGCTGGGCCTGGATCTGGTCCACCACCCGGATCTGGCCGCCAAGCCCGAGAACGCGGCCCGCATCGCGACCTGGTACTGGCAGCACAACGTGCCACAGAACGCGCGCGAAGACGTGACCAAGGCCACCCGCGCGGTCAACGGCGGCACCAACGGCCTGGCCGATCGCGAGTCGCGCAACGAGCGCTGGCTGCAGACCCTGACCCCGGAGCTGATGGAACAGCTCGCCGCCGGCCGCATCGGCCGCGCGGTGGAACCCCCTGCGCCGGCCACGCCCGCGCGCACCGCGCCGAACGCGGCCGCCGACGGCGTGCTGAAGGCGGGCGAGAAGGGGCCGGCGATCGAAACCCTGCAGAAATCCCTGCACGCGCTGGGCTATACCGACGGCAAGGATCGCGCGCTGAATCCCGACGGCCACTTCGGCGCCAGCACCAAGGAAGCGGTGCAGGCGTTCCAGCGCGCCCACGGTCTCAAGGACGACGGCGTCGCCGGTCCCAAGACCCTGGACGCGCTCAAGAAGGCCGAGCAGACCCCGCTGCTGTCCAATCCCGCGCACCCGGACCACGCCATGTTCAAGCAGGCGGTGGGCGGACTGGAGAAGCTGGGCCCGCAGGCCGGCTTCAAGAACCACGCCGAGCTCGAACGCGCGGCGGCCACGCTGACCTTCGAAGCCAAGGTCGGCGGCCTCGAGCGCATCGATCACGTCGCGTTGAGCACCAACGGCACCGGCCTGTTCGCGGTGCAGGGCAACCTCAACGATCCTGGCCATCACCGTGCGCACGTGAACAAGCAGCAGGCCGGCGAGCAGCCCCTGGAACAGTCGACGTTCCAACTGCAGCAGGACACGCAGCAGCGCCAGAAGCTCGAAGCTCAGGCCAATCCGAACCAGACCCAGCCGCCGCCGACGCGCGCGATGGGTTGAGTCGACCCGCCGCCGCGCGTAGGCGCGGCGCAGGTACGGCCGCGTCCGCTAGGGGGCGACGCGGCCGTCGGCCCGATCCGGTGCGTCCCGTAGCAGGGCGCACCGGATCGAGTCGGTCGATTTCGTCACTCCCGAATTCGCTTCAGGAATCCTCATGAAATCTGCAAATCTGTTGTGCGTCGCGCTGCTGACCGTGTTGGCGGGCTGCAACGCGGCGACCGCGCCGGCCGATGCCGGCGCGAGCGCCAGCGAAACCGAAGCTGCGCCGCCGGCGCCGATGGCCGCCGCGGTGCCTGCGGTGCCCGCCGAAGTCGCGCCCGCCACTGCGCCCGGCGCCGCGCCCGCCACCGGCGACGCGCGCTCGCTGTGCGCGGCCGGCGAAGACATCGTGCTGTCGTGCAAGCTGGCCGGCGGTCAATTGGCCTCGCTGTGCGCGTCCAAGGGCGTGAGCGATCAGGCCGGCTACGTCTACTTCGCCCAGGGCGCGGCGGGCCAGCCCGACTACGTCTTTCCGGCCGACAAGGGCGTGCACGCCAAGCGCTTCAAGCGCACCCAGCTGGGTTTCGCCGGCAACACCGGCGGTTACGCCTATTCGTTCGAGGACGGCGGCCGCAAGCGCATCTTCTACGCGATCTCCGGCGAGAACGGCCTGGAAGAGCGTGGCCTGCTGATCGCCAACGGCGATGCGGCCAAGGCCGACAGCGTGGCCGCGTGCGAGCCCGGCAGCGTCGTTGACGATATCGACGACACCTTGTTCAAGTTCACCCGCGGTTGGGACCGCGACGCTGCGATCGATCGTGGCGGACTTCCGGCCAAGCCCTGATCCGCACGGCCGCAGCCACCACCACGAATAGCGATCGCATCAAAGAGGAAATCCTATGTCTACACCTAGCAACCGCGACTACCTGCTGCAACGCGCCTACGAGGCGGGCATCCACGACCCGCGCGAACTGGCCGCCTTCATGGGCCAGATGCAGGTCGAATCCCGATCCTTCGCCAGCATGCACGAGAACCTGGGCTACAGCGCCGAGCGCCTGCATGAGGTGTTCCCCGACCGTAACGGCATGAACACCCTGGCCGAAGCGCGCGAGGTCGTGCGCGGCGGCCGCGAGCAGATCGCCGAGACCATCTACGGCGGCAGCTGGGGCCGCGACAACCTGGGCAACACCGAGCCGGGCGACGGCTGGCGTTTCCACGGCCGCGGCTACGTGCAGCTGACCGGCCGCGACAACTACGAACGCGCCGGGCGCGAACTCGGCCTGGACCTGACCGGCAATCCCGATCTGGGCGCGGACCGCAGCAATGCGGCCAGCATCGCCGTGCATTACTGGCAGAGCCGAGTGGTGCCGCACGGCCATCAGTTCGATGTGCGCGAAGCCACCCACGACATCAACGGCGGCTACAAGCACCTGCCGGAGCGCCGCGCGGCGGTGGCCGAGTGGGAGCGCATGCTGACCCCGGAAGTGATGCAGGGCCTGGCGCGCGGCGAAGTGGTGCTGCCCGCGCAGGGCCGTGGCGGTCGCGATCCCATGGCCGACGGCGTGCTCAAGCTCAACGAGCGCGGCCAGGCCGTCGAGGACATGCAGGAAGCGCTCAAGCGTCTGGGCTATCGCGACGCCCAGGGCAACGAACTCAACCCCGACGGCCATTTCGGCCGCCGCAGCCAGGAAGCGCTGAAAGCGTTCCAGCGCGATCAGGGCCTGACCGACGACGGCATCGCCGGCCGCGATACCTTGAACGCGCTGCGCAACGCGCAAAGCCAGCTGCCGGCGAACGAGCGCGGCCGCGATCAGCCGGCCCAGCCGGTTGCCGCCGACCCGGCCCGCAGCAGCGCGCTGTCGGATCCGGGCAATCGCGACAACGCGGTCTACCGCCAGGCGGTCGCCGGGCTGGAGCGCCTGGGCCCGAACGGCGGCTTCAACAGCCGCGAGGACATGGAGCGCGCCGCCGCCACCCTGACCTACGAAGCGCGGGTCAGCGGCTTGAACCGCATCGACCACGTGGTGCCCAACACCACCGGTACCGGCCTGTTCGCGGTCCAGGGCGGCCTCAACGACCCGGCCCACCACCGTGCCTTCGCCGATCGCGGCCAGGCGGTGGGGCAGAGCGTGGAGCAGACCAGCCAGCGCCTGCAGCAGGACGTGGCGCAGCAGCCGGTCCAGGCGTTGCCGCAGCCCCAGCAGGAGCGCCAGCAGGCGCGCGCGTGATCGCAGCGGTCGTGCGCCGCCGTCGGCGGCGCGCGGCCATGCACCTACCTGCGGGCGCGCGTTTGGCGCGCCCGCGACCGGACCTCAGCCGTGCAGCCCCCCCGGGACGCGGTTGTGGCGGCCAGTCGGATGCGGGACCGTTCTGCGGTTCCGCATCCGCCTAGCCTTGAAGCACCCTCGCGATTGCGCGAGCATACGGGCCAGGCTGCAGCAGCGGAGGCGCCATGAACGGACTCCCCCAGGGACAGGAACGCAAGGTCGACAGCGACGCGTCGGTGAAGACCTTGGACGACCTGCGACAGGCCGAACAACGCGCGCTGTTGAGCAGTCCCAGCCATCCCAACCACGACCTGTTCAAGCAGGTGCGGGTGTGCCTGGATCGCCAGGACACCGTGACCTCGCGTTCCCCCGAACAGAACGACAACCTCGCGGCCGCACTCGCGGTCGAGGCCCGGCGCAACGAAATGCGCGTCAACCACGTCGTCCTGAGCAAGGACGGCGAGCGCGCATTCGCGGTCGAGGGCGACCTCAACTCGCCGGGGCGCCGGGTCACTTACGTCGAAACCGCACAAGCCGCCGCGCAACCGATCGAGCGCAGCGGCGAGCAGTTGGCGCAGCTGTCGCGCGAGCAGGAACAGCGCGACCGCCGTCAGCAGCAGGAGAAGCAGGCCGAGCCGCAGCGCGAAGCACCGCTGCTGGGGCTGGGGCCGCGTTCTCTGTGAGGGCGGTGCAGACGCGGCCGGTCCGCGGGGTCGCACAGGCATTGGAGGCTAGATTGTGAGCGAATACCAACATCACGTACTGACGCGCGGCCACTATCACATCGTCGCCTTGACCCGCGACCAGGAGTTCGAGAACGACGACATCTACGCTTACGCGGTGATGTCGTCTTCCGGCGTCAAACTGCGTCAGGAGCTCTCGCTCAGCGACGCCAGGAACTGGATAGACGATAGGATAGAGCAGGACCGGGGCAGCCCCAGCAGCCCCGAACCAGCACGCGCACGCGAACGCGATCCGGTAGAAGCGACCCGCACGCGATCCACGTTGACCCGGCCCGGCCGGAAGCGGCGATGATGGCGGGGCGGGTCTTGGGGAACTTCATTAGGGAATAACACGTGAAAGGGAAGCTGATCTTCGCCCTCGGCCTGGGCCTCGTCGCCCTGGTCGCCGGCCTGTACCTGTCGGGCTACTTGACGCTGCTGCTGCTGAAACTGGACACCGGTCTGCTCAAGTGGAACACCTACACGGACTACGTGAGGGTGCTCGACCTGCCGCAATACAAGCCGTATGCGGGCAAGATCAAGGCCTCGGGCTACATCGGCTTCGGCCTGCCGGTGGTGGCTTACCTGGCCATGGCGGTGCTGATCCTCAAGCCCAAGGCGCGCTCCATGCACGGCGACGCGCGCTTCGCCAACGGCATGGACCTGCAGGCCAAGGGCATGTTCAAGGCCTCGCCCAACGGCATCGTGGTCGGCAAGTACAACGGCAAGCTGGTGCGCCTGGGCGGCCAGCAGTTCGTGATCCTGGCCGCGCCGACGCGCTCGGGCAAGGGCGTGGGCATCGTCATCCCGAACCTGCTCGAGTATCAGGAATCGATGGTGGTGCTGGACATCAAGCAGGAGAACTTCGACCTGACCAGCGGCTGGCGCGCCCAGCAGGGTCAGGAGATCTTCCTGTTCAATCCCTTCGCCGAAGACCGCCGCACCCACCGCTGGAATCCGCTGACCTACGTGTCCAACGACCCGGCGTTCCGGGTCTCGGACCTGATGAGCATCGCGGCGATGCTGTACCCGGACGGCTCCGACGACCAGAAATTCTGGGTCAGCCAGGCCCGCAACGCCTTCATGGCGTTCTCGCTGTACCTGTTCGAGGCCTTCGAGGAAGAGAACAAGATCGGTTTCCCGTTCGCCAGCGCGCCCACCATCGGCGCGATCTATCGGCTGTCCTCGGGCGATGGCAAGAGCGAGCTCAAGCCCTACCTGCAGGGACTGTCGCAGCGTCCGTTCCTGAGCGACAACGCACGCTCGGCGTTCGCCAACATGCTGTCGCAGGCCGACGAGACCTTCGCCTCGATCCTGGGCACGTTCAAGGAACCGCTGAACCCCTGGATCAATCCGGTGCTAGATGCGGCCACCAGCGCCGACGACTTCCTGCTCACCGATCTGCGCAAGAAGCGGATGACCATCTACGTCGGCATCCAGCCCAACAAGCTGGCCGAAAGCCGCCTGATCGTGAACCTGTTCTTCAGCCAGATCATCAACCTCAATACCCGCGAACTGCCGCAGAACAACAAGGCGCTCAAGCACCAGTGCCTGCTGCTGATGGACGAATTCACCTCGATCGGCAAGGTCGACATCATCGCCTCGGCGGTGTCGTACATGGCCGGCTACAACATCCGCCTGCTGCCGATCATCCAGAGCATGTCGCAGCTGGACGCGACCTACGGCAAGGACATCTCGCGCACCATCATCACCAACCACGCGCTGCAGATCATCTACGCGCCGCGCGAGCAGCAGGACGCCAACGACTACTCCGACATGCTGGGCTACACCACGGTGCGCAAGCAGAACGTGACCCGCGGCCGCGAGTTCTCGCGCAGCGAATCCGAGGAGCGCCGCGCGCTGATGCTGCCGCAGGAGCTCAAGGCGATGGGCTTCGACACCGAAGTGTTCCTGTACGAAGGCATCCCGCACCCGGTGAAGTGCGACAAGATCAAGTACTACCAGGACAAGTACTTCACCTCGCGCCTGCTGCCCAAGGTGGAAGTGCCGACCCTGACCATCCGGGTCTGAGCCCCGGCTGAGCCGCCGTCGCCGCGCACCGGCGCGGCGGCTGCACGATCGCAGCCGCGGCGATACGATGTGCCTCATCGGCCGCCCCCGCGGCCCCATGCGACCGAACCTCATCCCATGCAGAACCTGCGCATCTCCCTGGTCCAAGGCGCCACCCGTTGGCACGACCCGGCCGGCAATCGCGACTACTACGGCCACCTGATCTCCGGGTTGCGAGGCAACACCGATCTGGTGCTGCTGCCGGAAACCTTCACCAGCGGTTTCAGCAACGAAGCCATCGGCAACGCCGAGACCATGGACGGCCCGACCGTGGCCTGGGTCCGCGAGCAGGCGGCCAAGCTGGGCGCGGCCGTCACCGGCAGCGTCCAACTGCGCACCGACGAGGGCGTGTTCAACCGCCTGCTGTTCGCCACGCCCGACGGTGAGCTGCAGACCTACGACAAGCGCCACCTGTTCCGCTACGCCAACGAGCACGAGCGCTACGCCGCCGGCCGTGATCGCCTCACGGTGGAGTGGAAGGGCTGGCGGATCTGCCCGCAGGTTTGCTACGACCTGCGTTTCCCGGTGTTCTCGCGCAACCGCTACGACGTCGAACGCCCCGGCGCGCTGGACTACGACCTGCTGCTGTACGTGGCCAACTGGCCCTCGGCACGCGCTTATCCCTGGAAGACCCTGCTGCGCGCGCGCGCGATCGAGAACCTGTGCTACGTCGCCGGCCTCAACCGCGTCGGCGACGACGGCAACGGTCTGCATTACTCCGGCGACAGCGCAGTGATCGATTTCCTCGGCCACCCGCTCAGCGAGTGCACCGACGAGGAGGTGGTGTCGACCACGACCCTGCTGGCCGACGAACTGGCCGCGCACCGCGCCCGCTTCCCGGCGATGCTGGATGGGGATGCCTTCGCCCTGAAGTGAGGGCAGGGTAACCGCCTACATCCGCCCCAGAGCAGCCGCGCCGGTCCCCTGTAGGAGCGGCGCAAGCCGCGACCCGCAGCTCCGAGCACCCGCGCAGGTTCCACTGCCGCCGTAACAGCGTCGGCCACGATTTACGCCGAGATTGGACGGATCACGGTCGCGGCTCACGCCGCTCCTACCCCAAAGCGGCCCGCATGGCTTCCTGTAGGAGCGGCGCAAGCCGCGACTCGCAACTCCGAGCACCCGCGCAGGTTCCACTGCCGCCGTAACAGCGTCGGCCACGATTTACGCCGAGATCGGACGGATCACGGTCGCGGCTCACGCCGCTCCTGCCCCGAAGCGGACGCACCCGGCCCCGTGTGACCGATGGCACTGTGCGTGCCGGTGGGCTATGCCCAAACGTAGCCCGCCATCCCGCGGCGTTCGTCGGGAGCGGGAGTCGCGCCATGCCGCTCAGCAAAATCCTCCTGTGCTTCCTTGCCGCCGCCGCGATCGCGCTGACTGGCTGCGGCGCCGTACGCCCCCCGGACGTGCGCCAGGCCGACGGCCTGGCGCGTGCGCATGCCCGCGGCGAGCTGATCCAATTGGAGGCGTTGGGGCCGTTAGAGCGCGCCCGCCTGCAGCAGATCGCGTCCGAATTCCCGGGCAAGATCGCGGTCGCCGGCGGCGCCTCGCTTTATCGCGTCGTCTATTGGACGCCGTACCGCGGCCGGCTGGTCGCGGCCTCCGGCCTGTACGCCGTGCCCACTGGCGCGGCGGCCGCGAAGGGCACGGTGGTCTATCTGCACGGCACTCAGATCACGCGCGCCGCGTCGCCTTCGCAGCCGCAGCGCGTGGACGGCAACGAAGAAACCGCGGTGTTCGCCGGCAACGGCTACGAGGTAGTCTTGCCGGACTACATCGGCTTGGGCGTATCCACCGAACCGCAGGCCTATCTGATCGCCGCGGCCCAGGTCGACGCCACCCTCGATCTGCTGCGGGCGGTGCGCTCGGCCTCGATAGGTCTGGGCCGCGACGCTGCGCCATCGCTGTACCTGATGGGGTTCTCGCAAGGCGGGCAGAGTGCGGCCGCCGTGCATCGCGCTCTGGAGCGCGAGCCGCTGGCCGGCTATCGCTTGCGCGGTTCGATCGGCATCGCCGGTCCCTACGACCTGCGCGCGCTGGTGGTGAACAAGCTGACGCCCGCGCACGCCGCGGCGCCCAACAACGCGGGCTATTTCGCTTTCATCGCCAACGCTTATTCGGGCCACTACGGGCATGCCCTGGACGAAACGCTGACGGCCGAGTACGCAGCCGCCGTGCCCGCGCTGTTCGACGGCAGCAAGACCCCGGAGCAGCTCGCGCCGGTGCTGCCCGAGGACGCCCGTCGATTGTTCCGGCCCGAGTTCCTGCATGCGCTGCAGGCCGATCAGGACAACTGGCTCACGCGCGCGCTGGACGAAAACCGCACCGACCACTGGGCGCCGGTCGCGCCGTTCCGGATCTACTACGGCGACGACGACAGCGATGTATTGCCGCAATCGGCGAAAACCTTTTATGCGTACGCGAAAGCGCATGGCGGCAACGTGTCGCTGGACGCTTTGGGCGCGGTGGATCACTGGAACAGCGCCGCGCTGACCTATGCGCCGGCGCTTGCCTGGTTCGATGCATTGAGCGCTGTGAAGTAGCGCACCGCAGGGTGCAGCGATAACCGCATCGTCGCGGGCGTTGGAGGGTGCGATGGTGCGGTTCGCATACGCTCACCACACCCTACATTTGTGGTGAGTGTGTCGGATCGCGTGCGCGGACATCACACGGAAAATCTCCCCTCATTCCCTTTTTTTCAATAAGGGGATGTGAGCTCGTAGGGTGCGGTGATAAGCGCACCGTCGCGGGCGCCGGAGTGTGCGATGGTGCGGTTCGCATACGCTCACCGCACCCTACGAACCTACGACTTCGCCTTTTCCGAAGGGGGAAGGCGAGCTCGTAGGCTGCGGCGATGACCGCACCGCCGTGCGAAACGGAGCTCGCGATAAGGATTAATCACTCCGCCCGCCGCAGCGCCCGCGCCGGGCTGTCGCCGCGCTTGTGGAAGTAGACCTGCTCGGCGGCCCAGCGCAGCGGCGCGGAGTGCAGCAGCAGATCGAAGGGCCAGTCGAACTGGAAGCGGTCGAAGGCCCAGCGCAGGGCGCGCTTGGTGCGGAAGCGCGGCGCGCTGTCGATCGCGACCTGCTCCGGTGCGGGGCCGCCGCTGCGCACGTGCGCGGCCAAAGCCTGGCCCAGGGTCCAGCCGTGCGCCCAGGCCGAGTGGATGCCGCCGGCGGTCACCGGCGAGACGATGCCGGCGGCGTCGCCGGTCAACAGCGCGCCGTCGCGCGCCAGCGGGAACACCGGGCCGCTGCAGGGAATCAGCCCGGCCCGGGTTGCGTCGGGCGCGGCGGTGGGCAGGCCGACCAAGGCGCCCACGCGGGCCAGGAATCCGTCGATATCGGGCACGCGCGCGCGCTCGGGATCGTGGCGCAGGGCCAGGCCGGCCTGCACGCCGGTCGGATTCTGCGCGATCCAGCCGATGTAGCCCGGCGCGTAGCGCTTGCTGACGAAACAGTGCAGGGCATCGGGCTCGGGCAGTTGCGCCCCGGCGAACTCGTACTCGATGCCGTACAGGAATTCGTTGACCCGGCCCAAACCGGTGCGCTCGGCCACGCGCGACTTGGCGCCGTCGGCGCCGACCAGACAGCGCGCGCGACACTGGATCGGCAGCAACCCCTGCGACATGCCCTCGATGCGCCAACCGTCGCCGTCGCGCTGGGCTTGGGTGAACGAAGCGCCCAGGCGCAGATCGACGCCGTTGCGGCGCAGTTCGTCGGCCAGCCAGCGCATCAGCCGCGGCGTGTCGGTGGTGAGGAAGTAGTAGCCGGGCGCGTTCAGAGCCAGGCTTTGCAGGCGCGGCGAGTACAGGCGCACGCGCTCGACGCGATGCAGGCAGTCGCTGGGCGCGCGGCTCAGCCAGGTTTGTTCCGCGGCTTCCTTGACCACGATGCCGGTGGTATGCAGGCGCTCGCCAGGATCGGTCTTGCGCTCCAGCACGGTCACGCGCAGACCCGCGCGCGCCGCCGCGAGCGCGCAGGCGGCGCCGGCGAAGCTGGCGCCGACCACCAGCACGTCGCAATCGTAGGAGGTGTCGTGTAGGGGCATGGCGGGCGTCCTGATCGAAGGGCGCGGCCACTGTCGCGCCTGGCGATGAAGCCTGGATGGGGCGAATGTGAAGTCCGGGCGCCGGCGCGGCGCCTGCCGCGTCAGCCCTCGCCGCAGCGCCAGCGCGGCAGCACGGGGAAGCGCGTCGGTTCGAACGCCGGCAACACGCTCAAGGTCGCATCGACCAGCGCCCGCGAAATCATGCCGGTCGCGCCTTCGTCGCCCGGCGGGTCCTGCGGAATCGATTCCGCCAACGCCAGATTCAGTTCCATGGGCAGATAAGCGGCGGCCACGCGTATGTTGGACAGCACGCACTCGCGCGCCTGAGCGGGCGAGAAATCCGCTAGCAGGTGGTCGAAATCGGCAGCGCTTTCGACCAGCGCGGCGAACAGGAAGTGCTCGAAGGTCGCCGACTCGATCGCGCTGTCGTCGCGGTCGTGCCAGATCATGCCGACGCCGACCCCACTGTCGGCGCTGGGCATCAGGCAGTAGGCGTCGCCGGCGCCGGAGATGGCGAAAGGCAGAAACCTGCGACCGTCCTGAAAGCGGGGGTTGAGCCAGCCCTCTACGATCTCATCGGCCTGCGCTGGATCTATCCATTCCAGGTCGTAGGCGCACGACAGCAGCGGCTGCGCCTTCAGGCTGTACTCAAGCCAGTTGGATTTCCAATCTTCCAGGTTGTCGCCGTAGCGCGTCCGGCCATCCGCCTGCAGCCTGATGAAGGACGAGGGCAGGGCGATGCCGGTGCGCGCGGCGAGCATTTCGAAGTGCATGGGTCGAATTGTCGCACCGCGTGCGCTGTTGCCGCGTAGGGGCGGGGCAGGCCGATCTCACCGGAAGGGAAGGCTACACGCAAAAGAAAAGGCGCCGCAGCGCCTTTTCTTCGTTACCGCTCGCCAGCGCTTAACCGCGCGGGCCGCGACCGCCGCCGGGACGGCCGCCGCCGCGCGGGCCGCCGGGACGCGGGCCGTTGGCGTTCGGGCGCGCGCCGCCGGGGCGCGGAGCGCCGCCGGGACGACCGCCGGGCTTGCCGCCGGGGCCACCCGGGCCGCCGGCCGGACGCGGGCTGCGCGGACGGTCGCCGTAGGGGTTGAAGCCGCCGGGATTGGCGTGATCGGACGGGAAGCTGGGCGCGTTGCCCGGGTGGCCGTAGGGACGCGAGCGCTGGCCCTGACCCTGGCCTTGTCCCTGACCGCCGCCACCGCCGCCACGACGTTCGCCGTAGGGGCTGTTGCCGCCGCCGCTGCGTTCGCCGCCATAGCCGCCACCGCCGCCCGGGCCGCGCTCGGAGCGGCCCTGGCCGCCACCGCCGTAACCGCCGCCGCTGCGCGCGCCGCCGCCAGCACCCGCGCCGGCACGACCGCCGCCGCCGCCGCCGCCCGGCTTGCCGCCGTAAGGCTTCTTCGGGCCGCGAGCGTCGGGATTGCGATGACCGCTGGGGCCGGTGTCGACACCGTCGGGCACGTACCAGGTGCGGAACGCGGCCGGATTGCCGTCCGGCAGCGGCTTGGGACCCTTGTCCTTGCGCTGCTTGAACGGCTTCTGCGATTGATTGGCCGCGGCTTCGCCGCTGACCGTGAGACCGCCGTGCTTGCGCGGGCCGCCGCGGCCGCGGCCGCCGCGATCTTCGCGTACGTGATCGAAGCGGCGCAGTTCGCGACCTTCGTCGGCGGTGTTGTGGCCGCCCACGTAGCCCTGCGAACGCTCGCCGCCGGACAGGTGCACGGTGGACTTGGCCGCCTTGCGCTGGCCGATCACCGGCTGCAGGGTCAACGCCGACGGCGTGCCGTCTTCCAGACCCAGTTCGCCGCGCAGCGCTTCGACCTTGTCGGAGGCGAGCTCCTGCGACTGGCCGCGCAGCAGTTCGCGCGGCAGCGAGACGCTGCCGTAGCGGATGCGCTTGAGGCGGCTGACCTGGCAGCCCTGCGACTCCCACAGGCGACGCACTTCGCGGTTACGGCCTTCCTTCACCACGACGCGGAACCAGTCGTGCGAATCGCTGCCGCCGACGCGCTCGATCTCGTCGAACTTGGCCGGGCCGTCCTCGAGCGAGACGCCGCGGGCGAGGCGGTCGACGATGTTGTCGGCGACCTTGTCCTGGCCTTCCGGCGCGCGCACGCGGCACACGTACTCGCGTTCGACCTCGAACGACGGGTGCATCAGCGCGTTGGCGAGCTCACCGTCGGTGGTCAGCAGGAGCAGACCGGTGGTGTTGATGTCGAGGCGGCCGATCGCGATCCAGCGCGCGCCCTTGAGCGCCGGCAGGGATTCGAAGATGGTCGGGCGGCCTTCGGGGTCTTCGCGGGTGGTGACTTCGCCTTCGGGCTTGTTGTACATCAGCACGCGGGCCGGCTCGGTCAGCGCGCTGGCGACGAAGCTGCGGCCGTCGAGCTCGATCTTGTCGCCGCCCTTGATGCTCATGCCGATTTGCGCGGTCTCGCCGTTGACCTTGACCAGGCCGTCGGCGATGCGCTGTTCCAGCGCACGGCGCGAGCCCAGTCCGGCCTGCGCCAGCACTTTGTGCAGACGCTCTTCCAGACGCGGCGCCTCGGTGGAGGCGGCGTCACCGCTGCGCTTCAGGGAAAGCTTGCGGGGTTTTTGTTCGCTCATTTCTGTTGCTCCGGCCGGTCGTCTTCGGACTCGGCCTCTGTGTTCGGAACGGTCGTCGTCTCGACGGCGTGAGGGTCTTGCTCGTGATCGTTCGCGTCTGCCGCGCGCTCGCCCGGCGCGGCATCGGGGTCGTCCATGGGGACGGATTCGGAGTCTTGCCGATCGTCGTCGGCGGCTTCGCCGGCGGCGTCTTCGTTGTCTTGGGTTTCGTCGCCGGCTTCGGGCTCGGCGTCGCCATCGTCGAGATCCACGGCCTCGTCGTCGCTGGCATTCGTTGCGGTGTCGCTGTCGTCGCCGGCGGTCTCGTCATTGCCGGCGTCTTCGCCATCGGCTTCATCGTTGCCGGCCGCGCCGTCCTCATCGCCCGCGTTGCCGATGCCGCCGGCCTCGATCTGGCTGGGCGCGGGCGGGCCGTCGAACTGCAGCTGCGGCTCCAGCTCGCCGATGTCCTTGAGCTCCGACAGCGGCGGCAGCTCGTCCAGGCGCTTGAGGCCGAAGTAGTCCAGGAAGGTCTTGGTGGTGCCGAACAGGGCCGGCTTGCCGGGCACGTCGCGGTGGCCGACCACACGGATCCACTCGCGCTCTTCCAGGGCCTTGATGATGTTGCTGTTGACCGCGACGCCGCGGACCTGCTCGATCTCGCCGCGCGTGATCGGCTGGCGGTAGGCGATCAGGGCCAGGGTTTCCAGGGTGGCGCGGGTGTAGCGGGTCTGGCGCTCGGTCCACAGGCGCGCGACCCAGGGGTGCACGTCGGACTGGACCTGGTAGCGGAAGCCAGAGGCCAGCTCCACCAGTTCCACGCCGCGTTCCGCGCAGCCTTCGCGCAGGGTTTCCAGCGCCTGCTCGACGCTGTCGGCGGGCGCCGGCTGGTCTTCCGGGAACAGCGAGTGCAGCTGCGCCAGGGTCAGCGGCTGGTTGGCCGCGAGCAGGGCGGCCTCGACGATGCGGGTGATGAAATGTTGATCCATGGGGCGTGCGTGTTCTTACCGTTAGGTGCCTTGCGGCGGCGCTGCGGCGTTCGATGCGCGGCCAAGGCCGGCGGAAGCGCGCAGGGTCAGGCTCATGCGTTGGGATCGTCGTTGGCGGCGTGGTCGAACTCGCTGCTGAGTTCGATCTCGTCGGGGTCCTTCATCAGCGCCAGCGACTTGACGTAGATCGGCTCCAGCGGGCCTTCCTGGACGATCTCGATCAGTTGTTCCTTGGCCAGCGTCAGCAGGCCCAGGAAGGTCACCACCACGCCGAGCCGGCCTTCCTCGACCGTGAACAGCGACTCGAAGCGGTGGAACACGCCGTCGGCCATGCGCGTGAGCAACTCGCCCATGCGCTGGCGCACGCTCAGCGCGTCGCGCTTGATCGCGTGCTGGGTGTACAGCTCGGCGCGCTTGAACACGTCGTGCAGGGCCAGCAGCATTTCCTTAAGGTCCACCGGCGGCGGCAGGCGGATCGAGGCGCGGTCCGGGACGAAGGCCTGCACCGGCACCGTGTCGCGGTCCTGACGGGGCAGGGCGTCGATGTCCTCGGCCGCCTTCTTGAAACGCTCGTACTCCTGCAGGCGGCGCACCAGGTCGGCGCGCGGGTCTTCCTCGATGCCTTCCTCGTTGGGCGCGCGCGGCAGCAGCATGCGCGATTTGATCTCGGCCAGCATCGCGGCCATGACCAGGTAGTCGGCGGCCAGCTCGAAGCGCATCTCGTGCATGGCCTGGATGTACTGCACGTACTGGCGGGTGATGTCCGCCACCGGGATGTCCAGGATGTCCAGGTTCTGGCGCCGGATTAGGTACAGCAACAGGTCCAGCGGGCCTTCGAACGCCTCCAGGATCACTTCCAGCGCGTCCGGCGGGATGTACAGGTCCTGCGGGATCTGCAGCACCGGCTGGCCGTGGATCATCGCCAGCGGCATTTCCTGCTGCTGCGGACGGTTGGCGGCGGTCGTCGCCGCGCCATCGGCCGCCGGGGTGGTGTCGTCGGGCGCGGGCGACGCGGGCTCGGCGCCGGCGGCGGAGGGCTCCGCTGCGGAGGCGTCGGGCGCGCTCTCGTCGGGCTGCGCTTCGTCGGACACGTTTTCGTTGGTCATGCTGGGCCGGTCCCTCCGGGCCGTGGGTACTGCTGATGGCGACGCGACGAGCGCGGTGTTCGCGACTCGGCGGCGCCGGGTGAAGACAGACCTCGGCAACCACATCCGTGCACGACGATCCGGCACCGCGGGCGGTGCCTGTAGCCAACCGGCAACGGGCGCGGTCCGGCCTGGACGAAGGCGAGGCGTAACTCAATAAAGTCGGAGCTGGGCCCGAACGGCTCGGCCCGTGCCGCGCATACCGCGTGGCGACGACGTTCGAGAGGGTTGCGGGCGCGGGCCGGTGGTCTGCAGCGGTGCTGAGTCGTGGCGACGGTGTGGGGAACCTGTCGCGACGGGCCGCTGCGTCCGGCCTCGGGCGTTGAGACTTAGGGTAAGCGCTGGCGCGCGCAGTGTCCAGCGCCGGCCGGGGGGCCGGCGCTGGAGGTGCACGCCGGAGTATCCCGGCGTTCAGCGGGGCGTGCTGGAGGGGCCGGACGACTCGCGGGGCCCGGCCCGGGTTTGGATCGCGCGCCTGCGCCGATGAACGGCCACGCCGGCAGGGGCATGGCCGTTCGGGGCGAGGCCGTTCAGGGCCGGAAGGCGGCGACCGTGGCCTTGGTGTTGACCAGCACGCGCTGGTTGTCGCTC
This sequence comes from Lysobacter sp. Root983, assembly GCF_001429345.1. NCBI lineage: Bacteria > Pseudomonadati > Pseudomonadota > Gammaproteobacteria > Lysobacterales > Lysobacteraceae > Lysobacter > Lysobacter sp. Root983. Next base: position 788,398 of record NZ_LMJO01000001.1, on the reverse strand, counting down.
TGGGTCGCGGTGCCCATCGGCACACCGCCATAGCTGATGCTGGGGTTGGACCAGTAGTTCAGACGCGTGCAGCTGGGGCTGCAGTTGTAGGCCATGATCGTGCGCCAGCGGGTGCCCGTGGCCGGCTGATAGCGATAGCCGTGGCCGTAGGCGTAGGGGCTGGTGGACGGATCGGTGGCCGGGTCGTGGCGCGCGCTCTGCAGATGGCCGATCTCGTGGGCGAAGCTGTAGTAGCCGGTCGCGCAATCCCAGTACACCGACGCGAAAGCGGTGGCCGCGGTCGAACCGATGCCCGAGGCCAGCCCGCAGTACGAGCTGTTGTTGAGGACGATCACGCCGACGTCGGCCGCGCTGCTGTTGCGGGTGGTGTGGATGTTGTCCATGTAGCCGTCGCTGGTGCCGCGGAAGCGGGCCAGGTCGGTGCTGAAGTTGCCCGACTCGGTGTAGCTGGTGGTGGTGTAGCTGGCCAGCACCAGATTGATGCCGACGTTGCTGTTGACGTAGCCCTGGTTGGACTCGGCCACCGCCAGCTGGATCAGCGACTGCATGTTGCCACCGTAGGCCGCCACCGCCTGGTTGGTCGCCACCACCATCACCCGGATGGTCGCCGTCGGTCCCGGCGGAATGCCGAGCGCGCCGACGCGGCCGTCGTCCGCGGGCGCGGCCATGCGGATGGTCGGCAGGCGGTTGTAATCGTGCGGATGCTCGGCCGGCAGGCGGCTCTCGTCGACCTCGACGATCGCGTGTTCGCCGCCGGGCAGCGGGCGCACCCGATAGAGCTTGCCGTTGCTGCGCAGGGTGCCGGTGACGGTGTCGCCGCTGCGCACCAGGATCGCCGAATTCAGCGGATCCACGCCCGACAGGGTCTTGGCGCTGACGCGCGGGCCGAAGTTGCCGTACCACACGGTGTCGCCGGTCTCGGTGCGCTCGACCTTGTTGCGGTTGGCGGTGAGCGTGCGACCGTCCAGTTCGATTTCGATTCGCGGCTCGTCCACCGCGGTGGCGTCGACCTGGACCAGGCGCACGTTGGCGGTCGAGGCGCTGGACAGCAGGCTCTCCAATGCGGCGTCGTTGCCGGCCCTGGCCAGCGTGGCGGTGCTGCTGACCAGCGGCTTGCCGGCGGCAACCGCGGAACCTGCGAGTATCATGCTCACGATCGCGGCCGTGGCCTTCACGGAATTCGACTTCATGTCACTCCTCCTGAGTAGATGGCGGCGCTGCCGCCCGAATGAAGATGTCCCGGTTGTCACGTTCCCCTGTGCGGGACACAGCGATTAGGACGCGCTCGCCCTGTGTTCATGCAATCGGGATTTCCCCCAATTTGCTGAACCCAGAACCCCGCATCACGCTTGGAGGTTGATCGGAATCACATGTGGTATCTCATCGAAGGGTATGACGGCAGCGACGTGCTGCCGCAACGTCTTGCGGCGCGTCCGCAACACCTCGCTCGCCTGATCGCCTTGCGCGACGAAGGCCGTCTGATGCTGGCCGGCCCGTGCCCGGCGATCGATGCCGAAGACCCCGGCCCGGCCGGTTTCAGCGGCAGCCTGATCGTGGCCGAGTTCGATTCATTGGAAGACGCGCGCGCCTGGGCCGACGCCGACCCCTACGTCGCCGCCGGCGTCTACACCCGCGTCGACGTGCGCCCGTTCAAGCGGGTGTTGCCGTGAGCGCCGGCCGGCTGCCGCGCGAACAGCGCGTCGACGCGATCCGCGCCGCCCTCGAAGCCGCGCTGTCGCCCGAATCGCTCAGCGTGGTCGACGACAGCCACCGCCACGCCGGCCACGCCGGCGCGCAGGACGGGCGAGGGCATTACAACGTCGAGATCGTCAGCGCGGCTTTCGCCGGCCTCAACCCGATCGCGCGTCACCGGGCGGTGTACGCGGCGTTGGGGGAGATGATGACCACCGATATCCATGCGCTGGCGATCAAGGCGAGGGCGCCTGGGGAGGGCTAGGGCGCCGCATGATGCCGCAGTGCAGCATGTGCGGCAGGCCAAGCCTGTTGTTCCCGCAAGGATTTATCGCCGAGGCCGGTTTGGATAACACGAACTTTACACTCGTGTTTGAAAACGTTTACAGTCGGCCCCGCATCCCAACCGCGGAGGGGCGGTTCAGGGCGTGACCAGCGTAACCATCAAAGATGTAGCGAGAGTGGCCCAGGTTTCCGTGGCCACCGTATCGCGTGCGCTCAACGGACACGGCAACGTGGCCGAGGAAGTGCGTCGCCGCGTGCTGGCCGCCGCCAACGAACTGCGTTACACCCCGCACGCCGCCGCGCGCAGCCTCAGCAGCCGCCGCACCCAGACCCTGGGCGTGGTGCTGCCGGACCTGCACGGCGAATTCTTCTCCGAACTGGTGCGCGGCATCGACCAGGTCGCGCGCGAGCACCGTCTGCACCTGCTGGTCTCCAGCTACCACGGCCATCCCGAAGAGCAGGGCGCCGCGCTGCGCGCCATGCGCGGCCGCGTCGACGGCCTGCTGGTGATGTCGCCGTTCGTGGCCGCGCCCGGCCCGCTGGCCGAGGAACTCGCGCCGACTCTGCCGACGGTGCTGATCAATACCCAACACGCGACCGCGGGCGTGATCTCGCTGGGCGTGGACAACTACGGCGGCGCCGTGGCGATGGTCGAGCACCTGGTCGCCTCCGGGCACCGCCGCATCGCCTTCATCGCCGGCCCCAGCGACAACTTCGACGCCCACGAGCGCCTGCGCGGTTACCGCGACGCGCTCAATCGCCTGCTGCCCGATGCCGAGGAATGGGTGCTGCCGGGCGACTTCGATGAGGCCTCGGGCCATCAGGCCGGGCTGGAGATCCTCGGTGCCAAACAGCGCCCGGATGCGGTGTTCGCGGCCAACGACATGATGGCCCTGGGCTGTCTGTTCGTATTCGCGCAGGGTGGGGTGGACGTGCCGGGCGAGATCGCGCTGGCCGGCTTCGACGACATCCCGCTGGCGCGTTACGTGCACCCGACCTTGACCACCATGCGGGTCAATATCGCCGAACTCGGCGCCCGCGCCGCGCGGCTGCTGTTGATCCAGATCGCCGGCGAAGCCTTGCCGGACGAAGGCCGCGCGGCCTTGCGCCCGGAACTGATCGTGCGCGCCTCCAGTGCATCCGTGGAGAGCAAGCGCAACTAAGCGCCTGATCGACCTTTTTTTGCGTTGCGATGTAACCGTTTACAACTCAGCTCGAATGCTTCTTGGAGAGAGGGAAAGCATATGAAGCCGTATCACCGCTCGACCCGTCGGCCCACGCCGAGATTGTTAGCCTGCGCCCTGGCCAGCTGCTTGGCGATGGCCGCCCCCGCCGCCTTCGCTCAGTCCACCGCCGCCACCATCCGAGGTCAGGTGACCGTGGATTCGGCGCCAGCGACCGATGCGAAGGTCACCGCCACCAATGTCGCTACCGGTTTGACCCGCAGCGTGCAGTCCACCGCCAACGGCGGTTATGCCGTGGCCGGCCTGCCGCCGGGTACCTACCGAATCGACGTAAGCGCGGGCGGGCAGACCAATTCCAAGACCATCACCGTCCAGGTCGGTCAGACAGCTACCGTGAACCTGTCGACCGGAGGCGTGGCCGAGACCGCGCCCGCAGGCGAGGCGACCAACATCGACGCGGTGACCGTGACCGCTGCGCCGGTGTTTGAGACCAAGACGTCGGAGGTCGCGACTTACATCAGTCAGCGTCAAATCGAAGCACTGCCGCAAGGCTCGCGCAACTTTCTGGCGTTCGCCGACATCGTGCCTGGCATGATCTTCGACACCAAGTCGGACGGTTCGACCTCGCTGCGCAGCGGCGCTCAGAGCTCCAACGGCATCAACGTCTTTATCGACGGCGTCGGCCAGAAGGGCTACGTGCTTGGAGGAGGCGTGGGCGGCCAGCAGGGCAGTCGCGGCAATCCGTTCCCGCAGCTCGCGATCGGCGAATACAAGGTCATCACCTCCAACTACAAGGCCGAGTACGACCAGATCAGCAGCGCCGCGGTGACCGCGGTGACGAAGTCCGGCACCAACGAATTTCATGGCGATTTCTTTTGGGATCAAAACGGTACGCGCGATTGGCGTGCGCCGACCCCCGCAGAGGAAAAGACGGGCCTTAAAGCCCCGTCCGGCGAAACCCAGTACGGGGCCGCATTCGGTGGGCCGATCATCCAGGACCGGTTGTTCTTCTTTGTGACCTATGAGGCGAAGGAGTTCAAGATCCCGCGTACGATTTCGGCGACCGGACTTGAACCAGGTTATTCGCTGACGCCGGATTTGGCGGCATTGACTGGCCCGACCTCGACGCCGTTCAACGAGGATCTATGGTTCGGCAAATTGACTTGGCAGCCTGGCGACGCGCATCTGGTCGAGCTTTCCGGCAAGGTCCGTGATGAGTCCGATATTCAGGACATCGGCGACCGCAACACTCGGACCTACGGCAAGAACAAGAATAACGACAGTACCCGCATCGACTTGCGTTATCAGTGGAGCGGTATCAATTGGCTCAACGATGCGCACGTCACCTTTGAGGACGACGCCTTCAGTCCGCGCATTCTTACGCTGGCCAACGGCTTCAATATTCTGAATAGGAATCGCGGCACCGTGCTTAATGTCGGCGGTGGTCAGGACTATCAGGATAAGGGGCAGAAAGGCTGGGGATTCCAGGACGACCTGACTTTCAGTGGCTTGGAAGGCCACACCATGAAGATGGGCGTGAAATACAAGTCGATTGAGGTCAATTCCTTCGAGCAACAGCCCTACAACCCGCAGTTCGGCGTCAATTTGCCAGCCAACATCGACGCAGGCCGCACCTCGTTGTCGACCTTTCAGCCGTTTCAGGTCCGCTTCGGTGCACCGCTCCCCGGCACTGGGAATCGCGATATCCAGTCGACCAACAAGCAATACGGCATCTATTTTCAAGACGATTGGGCCGTCAACGACAAGCTCACGCTCAATCTCGGCTTGCGTTACGACTATGAAGTCACGCCGGGTTACGAAGACTATGTGACGCCGGCCAATCTGGTCGCCGCTCTGCGTTCTTGGTCGAACATTCATAACGCCAATGTCGACTACAACATTGAGGACTACATCAGCAACGGACGCAATCGCAAGGCATTCAAGGATGCCTGGCAGCCGCGTCTTGGCTTCTCTTACGATCTGTTCGCCGATCAGCGCCATGTGATCTTCGGCGGCGCGGGCCGCGCCTACGATCGCAACCTGTTCGACTACATCGCTCTGGAGCAGTCCAAGAGCACGTTCCCGTCGTACAACCTTCAATTCAATGTTGCCGGCGATCCCTGCGCGGTCAACAACACGACCTGTTTTAACTGGGACCCGAAGTACTACAACCCGCAAGAACTCTATGCCTTGGTTGCGGCTAATCCTAATCTAGGTTCCGAAGTCAATCTGATCAAAAACGACATCAAGGTTCCGTACTCCGATCAGTTCAGTCTCGGCATGCGCAACACGATTGCCGTTTTCAACCAGGATTGGAACACTTCGGTGTCGGTGGTCCACATCCGTAGCCACGACGGCATCGTTTTCTCCCTCGGTAACCGCTATCCGAACGGCACCTTCTACGGTCCAGGTCGTACGTTTGGCGGTGCACCTTTCGGTGAGCGCATTCCCGGCTTCGGTTCCTTGATCAAGGCGGACAATGGCGTCGAGACTCGGATGAACCAGCTGTTGTTGTCGGCTGAGAAGCCTTACACCAACGAGTCGCCTTGGGGCGTGACCCTGGCTTACACCTTCACCGATGCGGAAGAAAACCGCAGCAACGCGGCAAACAACGACGAGCACTATGTATTCGACTACCCGAACCTGAACGATGCTCCCTGGGTGCGTTCGATCGGCATCTCCAAGCACCGCTTCGTGGGTACCGGCATGTTTACGCGCTGGGGTCTGACGTTCTCCACGAAGGTGACGATCGCCAGCCCCATAGCCAAGGACGTGCTCAACTGCCTTGCTCCGACCAACCCAGGTCAGGATGGATGCGCCAATGGCACGTTCGAGGCTGGTTATTTCGATGACGCCACGTACCGCCAATGGGATATTGCCGTGCAAAAGGAATGGGATACCGGTACAGACCTGAAGCTTCGGGTCCGCGCCGATATCTTCAACGTTACCAACGAACGCAATTGGGTCGATTTCAATACCTTCCGTGGCGTCAATGGTGTCGAAAGTACCAATTTCGGCGAGCGGAGCAACGACAACATCGCCTTACCGACCCGTACCTTCAAGCTCTCGCTCGGTTTCAACTGGTAACCCCATCCGTCTGCCGCCCCTCAACGGGCGGCAGGCGATGCATCGTGGCACCCCGCACCCACATTCGCGACCGCGCTTCGGCCGCTCCAGTCAACAAAAAACCACAGCTTGATGCCGACAGCCGCCGCCGCCCTGCGTTTCCCGACCACGACGCTATCACCGGCGTCGTGGTTTGGGGCCGATGAATGTCGGTGCGCACCATCCACGCCAAGGATCTGGCCGAACGCTGCAGCCGACCCTTTTGGGGAGAGGGAAACCCGATGAAGTCTTATCGAATTTGTGTGCGTCGGCCCAGGCCGAGATTGCTGGCCTGCGCTCTGGCCAGTTGCCTGGCGCTGGCCGCCCCGGCCGCGTTGGCGCAGTCCACTGCCGCCACCATCCGCGGTCAGGTGACTGTGGATTCGGCGCCGGCAACAGACGCCAAGATCACCGCCACCAACGTGGCCACAGGCCTGAGCCGGTCGGTGCAGTCCGGCGCCAACGGTAGCTATTCGGTGGCCGGCCTGCCGCCGGGTACCTATCGCATCGACGTGAGCGCGGGCGGGCAGACCAACTCCAAGACCATCGCCGTGCAGGTCGGCCAGACGGCGACCCTCAACTTGTCGACTGGAGGCGTGGCCGAAACCGCGCCGACAGCCGATGCGACCGACATCGACAAGGTGACGGTGACCGCGGCGCCGGTGTTCGAGACCAAGACCTCAGAGGTGGCGACCTACGTCTCTAGCAAGCAGATCGAAGCGCTGCCGCAGGCCTCGCGCAACTTCCTCGCTTTTGCCGACATCGTGCCGGGCGTGGAGACGCGTACCGGTACCGACGGCTCCATTTCGCTGCGTAGCGGCGCCCAGTTGGCCAACGGCATCAACGTCTTCATCGACGGTGTAGGCCAGAAGGACTACGTGCTCAAGGGCGGCATCTCGGGCCAGGACTCGACCCGCGGCAACCCGTTCCCGCAGCTCGGCATCGCCGAATACAAGGTCATCACCTCCAATTACAAGGCCGAGTACGACCAGCTCAGCAGTGCGGCGGTCAGCGCGGTGACCCGTTCGGGCACCAACGAGTTCTCGGGCAGCCTGTTCTGGGACGGCACCTTCACCGGTTGGCGCGCGCCGACGGTGATCGAGGATAAGAGCGGCAACAAGATCCGCTCCAAGGAAGAGCAGTACGGCGTTGCCTTCGGCGGCCCCATCCTGCAGGACCGCATGCATTTCTTCCTGACCTACGAGGGCAAGGATTACTTGACGCCGAAGGAGGTCGCACCGGGGCGCAACTTCCGCATCGATCAGTTGCCCGGCTTTCTGCAGGATGCGGCCCGCGACACCAAGGCCGCGCCGTTCCATGAGGACCTGTATTTCGGCAAGATCGATTTCGCGATCGACGAGGCCAACCTGCTCGAGTTCACCGCCAAGCACCGCAAGGAGGAGGAGGTGACGGCGGGCAGCATCGGCGGCGTCAATGCCGGCGCCTACGGTACCTCCAACGCGGGCGAGGAGACCCGGCTGGACCTGCGCTACCAGTACAGCGCGGCCGACTGGCTCAACGACGCCCACCTGACTTTCGAGGACGTGAGTTTCGGCCCGCGGCCGCTCACCGATGCGCCGGGCTACAACCTTCGCGTGCCGCGCGCCGACCAAGTCAACCTCAACAACCCGGTGATGGAGACCATCTTCAACACCGGCGGTAGCGCCAACCTGCAGAACAAAGGTCAGAAGGGTTATGCGCTGCAGAACGACTTCACCTTCTTCGGCTGGCAGGGGCATACGATCAAGGCCGGCTTCAAGTACAAGCTGGTCGACATCAGCGCCTACCAGCGTCAGCCCGCCAATCCGCAGTTCCGTTACGACATCAATCGCAGTCTGACCCAGCCCTACGAGGTCAACTTCTCCTCGACGGGCATCGGTCAGACCGGTCCGGTGGAAACGGACAACAAGCAGTTCGGCATCTACCTGCAGGACGATTGGGAGGTCAACGAGCACCTGACCTTGAACCTGGGCCTGCGTTGGGATTACGAGACCTCTCCGGCCTATGAGGATTTCGTCACGCCGGCGGCGGTGGTTGCCGCCTTGCGCAACTATCCCAACATCAATAACGCGCGCGTCGATTACGACTACAACGACTTCATCAGCACCGGCAACAACCGCAAGGCGTTCAAGGATGCCTGGCAGCCCCGATTGGGCTTCTCTTACGATTTCGCCGGCGATCAGCGCCACGTGATCTTTGGCGGCGCCGGGCGTTCGTACAATCGCAACCAGTTCGATTTCCTGGCGCGCGAACGCTACAACCTGGCCTTCCAGAGCTACACCTACTTCTTCAACGGTCCCGGACATGTGTGCACCGCCAGCACCCCGGACCGCTGCCTGACCTGGGATCCCAAGTACCTCAATCAGAATGAGCTGGACGCGCTGGTCGCGGCCAATCCCAATCGCGGCACCCAGGTCGTCCTGCTGGATAACGACCTGAAGACGCCGTACTCGGACCAGTTCAGCCTGGGCATGCGCAACAGCTTCGGAATGTTCGGCCACGACTGGAACTCGTCGGTGACGGTGATGCACGTGCTCAGCCACGACGGCATCCTGTTCTCGGTCGGCAATCGCCGCCCGGACGGCAGCTTCTTCCCGCCGGGCCGCACATTCGGCAACACCACGCCGGCCAATCTGCCTGGCTTCGGTCAGCTGCTGATCGGCCGCAACGCCGTGGAAACGCGCTTGACCTCGTTGCTGCTGTCGCTGGAGAAGCCGTACACGCAGGAGTCGGGTTGGGGCGTCAGCTTGGCCTACACCTACAGCGACGCCAAGGAAAACCGCAACAACTCCGATACGTTCTCGTTCGACTATCCCGATCTCGATAACGTCGCCTTCACGGAGGCGCTGGGCATCGCCAAGCACCGCCTCGTGGCCACCGGTATCTTCGACTTGCCGTGGGACATGACGTTCTCGGCCAAGCTCAAGTTGACCAGCCCGATCGCGCGCGAGTCCCTCAACTTCATGGCCGTCGACGTCAATAACGGTTACTTCGACCCGTACTTTCCGGGCGAGGACATCGCCTTCAAGCAGTTGGACGTAGGCTTGCAGAAGGTGTGGGACACCGGCACCGATCTGAAGTTGCGGGTGCGCGGCGACGTGCTCAACGTGTTCAATTGGCGCAATTGGAACAATTTCGACAGCGGTCGCGGTAACGGTTTCAACCCGGCCAACCCGAACGTACCGGCGCGACCCAACCCCAATTTCGGGCGGCGCAACGGCGACGGTATCGACCAGCCGACGCGTACGTTCAAGCTCACGTTCGGCGTAGATTGGTAGCCGGCCCGGTCGCCCGCTTTCCGGCCGGAAGCGGGCGACGGTTCGATCGATAGATCCGGCCTCCACCTCGAAGTCCAAGCGATCCCCCACGATCGAAAGGTCTGCTCTCTTCATGTTGCATGCTGTATCTCGCTCCCGTCAGGTCCTGATCGCGCTGCTGATCGCGGCGCCGTTGTCGTTCATCGGTTGCCAGCGCAATACGCCCACGTCGCAGACGTATCCGATAGCGCCCGCCGCCGATATCGAGGTCGAGCCGCTCAAGGCGACCAAGATGGAGCTGCCGCCGCTGTTCCGCGACATCGAAAAGCGCACCTTCCAGTTCTTCTGGGACACCACCAACGAGCAGAACGGGCTGACGCCCGACCGGTTTCCCTCGCGGCCGTTCGCCAGCATCGCCTCGGTGGGCTATGCGCTGACCGCGTACCCGATCGGCGTAGAGAACGGCTGGGTCAGCCGCAGCCAGGCGGTGGACCGCACCTTGCTGACGCTGAAGTTCTTCCGCGACTTGCCCTCGGGCCCGCAGAAGACCGGCAAGGGCAGTTACAACGGCTTCTACTACCACTTCCTCGACATGCAGAAGGGCCAGCGTTACGACAGCTGGGTCGAGCTGTCCAGCGTGGACACCGCCCTGCTGATGATGGGCGTGCTGTTCGCGCAGTCCTACTACGACCGCGACGACGCGCGCGAAAAGGAGATCCGCGAGATCGCCGACACGCTGTACCGTCGCGTCGACTGGACCTGGCTGCAGAAGAACAAGCCGCTGGTGTCGATGGGCTGGTTCCCCGAGAGCGGCTTCATCAAGCACGACTGGACCGGCTACAACGAGGCCATGCTGTTGTACGTACTGGCCTTGGGTTCGCCCAGCCACCCGGTCAGTCCGGATGCGTGGACGGTGTGGACGCGCACCTACAACGACGTCTGGGGCGTGTACCAGGGCGAGGAGTTCCTCGCGTTCGGCCCCTTGTTCGGCCACCAGTACAGCCATGTCTGGATCGATTTCCGCGGGATCCAGGACGACTACATGCGCGAGCGCGGCATCGATTATTTCGAGAACAGCCGCCGCGCCGCCTACGCCCAGCGCGCCTACGCCATCGCCAACCCGATGAAGTGGGAAGACTACGGCCCGGAAGTCTGGGGCCTGACCGCCAGCGACGGCCCGCAGCAGACCCTGCAGGAATACCGCGGCGAGCAGCGCCAGTTCCGCCACTACTCGGCGCGCGGCGCCGGCCTGCGCGAGAACTTCGACGACGGCACCATCGCCCCGACCGCGGCGATCGCCTCGCTGCCGTTCGCGCCGGAGATCGTGATCCCCAGCACCGTGGCCATGCACGAGCGCTACGGCGAGTTCCTGTATTCCAGCTACGGCTTCCTGGATTCGTTCAATCCCAGCTTCAAGTACGACATTCCGCTCAAGACCGGGCGGGTGGTGCCCAACCAGGGCTGGGTGGCCAGCGATTACATCGGCATCGATCAGGGTCCGATCCTGGCGATGATCGCCAACTACCGCAACGACTTCGTCTGGAACGTGATGAAGCGCAATCCCTACATCCGCTCCGGCCTGGAACGCGCGGGCTTCAAGGGCGGCTGGCTGGAACCGCCGAAGGTCCAGGCCGACGGCAAGGAAGCGCTGCCCGAGACCACGCCCAAGCCGCAGACCAAGGCCGAGAAGGAGGCCGCAACCGCGCGTGCGTTGGGCGAGGCGGAGTCGCGCGCGGGCCGCGCCAACGAGGCCCAGGCGCCCAAGCAGCAGCCGGACTAAGCTGCGGCGTATGCCTATTTCATTCGCATTCCCCGATCGCCGGCGCGCCTCGCGCGCGCCGCGCGTGCGTAGCGCCTTCGCGGCGCTGTTGGTGCTGCTCGTCTGCGTGCTCGCGGCAGCCTGCAGCCGCCAGGACGACCGCCGCCAGGTGGTGCGGTTCTGGGCCATGGGTTACGAAGGCGAGGTCGTGGCCCAGTTGATCCCGGAGTTCGAGCGCCTCAACCCGGGCATCCGGGTCGAGATCCAGCAACTGCCGATCACCTCCGCGCACGAGAAGCTGCTGACCGCGTTCGCCGGCGATTCGCTGCCCGACGTGTGCGCGATCGGTAACACCTGGATTCCCGAGTTCGCGTTGTTGAACGCCTTGCAGCCGCTGGATGCGCGCATTGCGGCGACGCCGTCGCTGGCGGTGCAAGACTATTTCAGCGGTGCCTGGGACAGCGGCGTGATCGGCGGCCAGGCCTATGCGGTGCCGTGGTATGTGGAGACGCGGCTGCCGTTCTACCGTCGCGACATCGCCGAGCGCGCCGGCATCAAGACCCCGCCGCAGACCTGGGACGAATGGCGCCAGGCGATGGCGGCGATCAAGCGCGACGTCGGGCCGGACCGCTATGCGATCCTGCTGCCGCTCAACGAGCCCGAGCCGCTGCTCAACCTGGGCATCCAGTCGCCCGATCCGCTGCTGCGCGAAGACGGGCGCTACGGCAATTTCCGTAGCCCGGGCTTCAAGCGTGCGTTGACGTTCTATCGCGAGATGTTCGACCAACGCTGGGCGCCGCTGCTCAGCAACACCCAGGTCGCCAACGTCTGGAACGAATTCGGCCGCGGCTACTTCAGCTACTACATCAACGGCCCCTGGAACATCGCCGAGTTCCGCAAGCGCCTGCCGGCGGACGTGCAGGGCGATTGGATGACCATGCCGCTGCCGGGCGAGCACGGCCCCGGCGCCTCGATCGCCGGCGGCGCCAGCTTCGTGGTGTTCCGCGGTTCCAAACGCCAAGACGCGGCCTGGAAACTGGTCGAGTACCTGTCGCGCACCGAAACCCAGATCCGCTTCCACGGCCTGACCGGCAACCTGCCGCCGCGTCGCAGCGCCTGGAACGCGCCGGCGCTGACGGCCGACCCGTATGCGCGCGCCTATCGCGACCAGCTCGAACGCGCGCGGCCCACGCCGAAGGTGCCGGAGTGGGAGCGCATCGCCATGGAGATCAAGCTGGTCGGCGAGCAACTGGCCAATCGCCGTCTCAGCGTGGACGAGGCCGCGGCCGAGCTCGACCGCCGCACCGACAAGATTCTGGAGAAGCGGCGCTGGATGCTGGATCACCAGGCCGCGGCGCAGGCGGGGGCAGGGCGATGAAGGCCTCCACCGCCGGCTGGGTGTTCGCCGGGCCTGCGCTGACGGTGATCGGCGTGTTCTTCGGCTTGCCGGTGCTGGCCGCGCTGGCGCTCAGCCTGACCGACTTCGACATCTACGCGCTGTCGGACATCGGCAACCTGCGCTTCGTCGGGCTCGACAACTACCTCAACCTGCTGCAGAACCCGCTGTTCTGGCGCGCGCTGGGCAACACGATGTACTTCGTGATCGTCGGCGTGCCGCTGTCGATCGCGGTCTCGCTGGGCGCGGCGCTGCTGCTGCATTCCAAGCTGGGTTACCTCAAGCCGTTCTTTCGCACCGCCTATTTCGCGCCGGTGGTGACCACGGTGGTGGCGGTGGCGGTGATCTGGCGCTATCTGTTCCACACCCGCTACGGCCTGGTGAACTGGGCGCTGTCGGGCCTGGGCATCGATCCGATCGACTGGCTGGGCGATCCGACCTGGGCCATGCCCACCATCATCCTGTTCGCGGTGTGGAAGAACTTCGGCTACAACATGATCATCTTCCTCGCAGGGCTGCAGGCGATCCCGGAAGACCTGTACGAAGCCGCGCGCATCGACGGCGCCTCGCCCTGGCGTCAGTTCCGCCACGTGACCCTGCCGATGCTGGGGCCGGTGCTGGTGCTGGTCGGCATCCTCACGCTTGCCGGCTACTTCCAACTGTTTGCCGAGCCCTACGTGATCACCCAGGGCGGTCCGCTGCAGAGTACGGTCAGCGTGCTGTACCTGATGTACGAAGAAGGCTTCAAGTGGTGGAACCTGGGCAACGCCTCGGCGGTCGCGTTCCTGTTGTTCGTGCTGATGACCGCGGTCACCAGCGGCCTGCTGTGGTTCGCGCGCCGCAAGGGGGTGGAGTGATGAGCCCGCGTCTGGCGCGCGCCATCGTCAACGGCCTGCTGCTGGGCCTGGCGGTGCTGAGCCTGGCGCCGCTGTTGTGGATGCTGTCGGTGTCGCTGATGCAGCCCGGCGAGGCGGCGAGCTTCCCGCCGCCGCTGCTGCCCGCGCATCCGACCCTGGCCAACTACCACGAGCTGTTCGAGCGCATCGGCATGGGGCGCTACCTGTTCAACAGCTTTCTGATCGCGACGATGACCACCCTGGTCGCGCTGCTGCTCAACACCATGGCCGGCTACGCCTTCGCCAAGCTGCGCTTCGCCGGCCGCGATCGCGTGTTCCGCACCTTGCTGGCGGCGCTGGTGATCCCGGCCCAGGTCACGATGATGCCACTGTTCCTGATGCTCAAGCAGATCGGGCTGATCAACACCTACGCCGGCGCCGTGGTGCCGGGCATGGCCGGCATCTTCGGTATCTTCCTGGTGCGGCAGTACGCGCGCTCGATCCCGGACGAACTGCTGGAAGCGGCGCGCATCGACGGCGCCGGCGAGTTCCGCATCTTCTTCCAGATCGTGCTGCCGGCGCTGAAGCCGATCCTGGTGACCCTGGCGATCTTCAGTTTCCTCGGCGCCTGGAACGATTTCATGTGGCCGCTGATCGTGCTCAGCGACAGCGGCCTGCAGACCCTGCCGGTGGCGCTGGCCTCGCTGTCGCGCGAGCACGTGCAGGACAACGAACTGATGATGGCCGGCTCGGTGGTCACCGTGCTGCCGGTGCTGCTGCTGTTCCTGGTACTGCAGCGCTATTACCTGCAGGGCCTGTTGGTGGGCAGCGTCAAGGGCTGAGCGGTGGATCGGATGAGGAGCGGCATGTTGGCGAGTGTGGCGTGGTGGTCTAAGAGCAAATCCCCCTCAATCCCCCTTTCTCAAAGGGGGAAGACAAGCGCGTCGCCTGCTCCGACACCGGGCCCCCCCTTTGCAAAAGGGGGGCTAGGGGGGATTTGCTTTGCGCTCCTGCTCCTGACCAGTCTCCCAGCCAGCGCCAAACCCCGCACCCTCGATACCTTCGAATCCACCGCCCCCTGGACCGTCGTCACCTCCAACCAGGTCAGCGGCCAGTTGCGCCTCGCCGACGGCGCGCAAGGCAAGGCGATCTGCCTGGACTACGACTTCAACGACGTCTCCGGCTATGTCGGCCTGCAGCGCGCCTTGCCGATGCAGTACCCGGACAACTACGCCTTCTCGTTCCAACTGCGCGGCGACTCGCCGGTCAACGACCTGCAGTTCAAGTTGGTCGACGACAGCGGCGACAACGTGTGGTGGGTCAACCGGCCCAAGTACGCGTTCCCGAAGCAGTGGACGCCGGTGGTCTATAAACAGCGCCACATCAGCCGCGCCTGGGGCCCGGCGCCGGACCCGACCCTGCGACGCAGCGCCAAGCTGGAATTCACTATCTACAACAGCAGCGGCGGCAAGGGCTCGGTGTGCTTCGACCAGCTGACCTTCGAGCCGCTGCCGAAGGACGACGACGCGCCGTTGACCGGCCGTGTCGTCGCGACTACCGCGGCCCAGGGCAGCCGCGCCGAGTTCGCCGTCGACGGCGATCCCAAGACCGCCTGGCACGCCGGCTTCGCGACCGATCCCGACCCGGCCCTCACCCTCGACCTGGGCCGCAAGCGCGAGTTCGGCGGCGTGGTGCTGCGCTGGGCGGATGACGAATACGCCTCCGATTACCGCCTGCAGCTGTCCGATGACGGCAAGCAATGGCAGCCAGCGATCGGCGTGCGGGGTGGCAACGGCGGCACCGACCATCTTCCGCTGCCCGAAGCCGAAGCGCGCTATCTGCGGCTGCTACCGGAGAACGGCGCGGGGCTCGGTTTTGGATTGGCCGAATTCAGTGTGCAGCCCTTGGCTTTCGCCGCCACGCCCAACGACTTCGTCGCCGCGATCGCCAAGGAGGCGCCGCGCGGCCGTTATCCGCGCGGTTTCAGCGGCGAGCAGCCGTACTGGACCATCGTCGGCGTCGATGGCGGTGAAGATCAGGGCCTGATCGGCGAGGATGGCGCGATCGAGGTGGGCAAGGGCGGTTTCAGCATCGAGCCGTTCGTGGTCAGTGGCGATCGGCTAGTCACCTGGGCCGATGCGCAAACCTCTCAATCCTTGCAGGACGGCTATCTACCGATCCCGTCGGTGAAATGGGCGCACCCTGAGTTCGCGCTGGATATCACGGCGTTCGCGCAGGGCGTGCGCGAAGACTCGACGCTGTACGCGCGCTACCGGCTCACAAACACCGGCGCTTCACCGCGTCGTTATGTGTTCGTGTTGGCCGCGCGCCCCTTGCAGGTCAATCCGCCCAGCCAGTTCCTCAATACCGTCGGCGGCGTCAGCCCGATTTACAAGATCTCCGCCAGCGAAGGGATTTTCACGGTGGCCGGCCGCGAGCGTGTTCGCGCCAGCAAGTCCGCGGCGGCTTTCGCCAGCGCCTACGATCAGGGCGATGTGGTAGAACGCCTCGCGAACGCGGACTGGTCGGGTTTCTGCAAGCAAGCTTGCGCCGACAACGAGCGGCCGTTCACCCTGGTCGGCAGCAGCGCCGCTGAAGTCAGCGACGCCAGCGGCCTGGCTTCCGGTGCTTTGCTCTACGCCGTCGAGCTGGCTCCGGGCGCCAGCCAGGACTTCAGTTGGGACTCGCGTTTGAGCGGTGCCAATCCCGCCGGGCCGCCGCCACCGCCGCGGTCGCCGCAGCAGGTGCAGGATGATGTGGCCCGGCAATGGCGCGACAAACTCGACCGCGTGCGCATTGCGGTGCCGAAGCAAGGCCAGCCTATCGTCGACACCTTGCGCACGGGCCTGGCCCACATGCTGATCAGCCGCGTCGGCCCGCGTTTGCAGCCGGGCACGCGCTCGTATTCGCGCGCCTGGATCCGTGACGGCGCGATGATAGGCGAGGGCCTGCTGCGCATGGGGCGCGAGGACGTGGCAGAGGAGTTCCTGCGCTGGTACGCGCCGTATCAGTTCGACAACGGCAAGGTGCCGTGCTGCGTGGACGACCGCGGCAGCGACCCGGTGCCGGAGAACGACAGCCACGGCGAGCTGATCTTCACCGTCGCCGAGGTCTACCGTTACCGCCGCGACCGCGCGTTGCTAGACGCGATGTGGCCGCACGTGGTGGGCGCGGTGAAGTACATGGACGAGCTGCGCCTGAGCGAGCGCACCGAGGCCAACCGCGCGAAGAACCCGGCCTTCTACGGCATGATGCCGGCGTCGATCAGCCACGAGGGCTATTCGGCCAAGCCGATGCACTCGTACTGGGATAATTTCTGGGCGCTGCGCGGCTACAAGGACGCGGTCGAGATCGCGCAATGGCTGGGCAAGGACGACGAGGCCCGGCGCATCAAAGCCTCGCGCGACCAATTCCGCGACGATCTCTACGCCTCCATCGCCGCCGCCACCCGCGACCGCGGCATCGATTTCATTCCGGGCGCCGCCGAGCTCGGCGATTTCGACGCCACCTCGACCACGATCGCGCTGGCGCCCGGCGGCGAGCAGGGGCGCCTGCCCGAGACGCTGCTGCGCAATACCTTCGAGCGCTACTGGAAGGAATTCGTGGACCGCCGCGACGGCCGCCGCGAGTGGAAGGACTACACGCCCTACGAGCTGCGCACCATCGGCAGCTTCGTGCGCCTGGGCTGGCGCGAGCGCGCGCACCAGGCTCTGGATTTCTTCTTCAAGGACCAGCAGCCGCGCGGCTGGAACCAATGGGCCGAGGTGGTCTCGCGTACGCCGCGCAAGCCGTTCTTCGTCGGCGACTTGCCGCATGCCTGGGTCGAGTCCGACTACGTGCGCTCGGCGCTGGACTTGTTCGCCTATACCCGCGACCTGGACGAGGCGCTGGTGATCGGCGCCGGTCTTCCGGCGGACTGGCTGGACGGCGAGGGCGTGTCGGTGACCGAGCTGCGCACGCCTTATGGCCCGCTGTCCTATCGTTTGCGCAGCCAGCGCAAGCAACTGCAGCTGAGCCTGGAGGCAGGCCTGACGCCGCCCGCCGGCGGCGTGGTGCTGAGCTGGCCTTACCCGCAGGCGCCGGGCGCCACCCGCATCGACGGCCAGCCCGCGCAATGGCGCAACGGCGAGCTGCGGATCGAGCGGGTGCCGGCGAAGGTGACGGTCGAGTTGGCGCAGTAGTCGTAGGCGAGGTTGCCGGCGAACTTGCGCCACCGTCCTGTAGGAGCGACGCAAGTCGCGACCCGCGCAGGTCGCCGAAGCTGCGCAATCGCGACTCACGTCGCTCCCACAGAAGGCGGGTCGCGCAGGTGACCGAAGTTTCGTGGTCGCGACTCGCGTCGCTCCTACCCCAAAGCCGCGGCCGCTCCTGGTGTAGCGCCGCCACCAAACAAGAACGCCGGGCCTGCGTGCAGGCCCGGCGCGGTGCCGGCGAGGGGAGGGCGCCGGCTCGGGGAGGGAATCAGGCGGCCAGACGCAGCGGGGTCGGAATCGACGCATGCGCCTGGGCGAGGGCGTCGCTGCGGTGCTGCGGCGAATAGGCCACGCCCTCGGCGCGTACGAACTCGACCTGGTCGATACCCAGGAAGGCGAACACCTGGCGGAGGTAGGGCTCCTGGAAGTCGGTGGGCGCGCCGGCGTGGAAGCCGCCGCGACCCGTGGCGACGATCACGCGCTTGCCCTTGGCCAGGCCTTCCGGCCCGTTCTCGGTATAGCGGAAGGTGCGGCCGGCGACGGCGACACGGTCGATCCAGGCCTTCAGGGTCGAGCTCACGCCGAAGTTGTACATGGGCGAGCCGATCACGATCACGTCGGCGTCCAGGAACTGCTGGATCACGCGCTCGCCCTCGTCGGCCTCGGCCGGATCGGCCTTGGCCAGGGTGCGACCGGTAAGATGCGGGATCGGCTCGGCGTCCAGGTCGCGGTACTCGACCTTGAGCGCCGGCAGAGCGTCCTGCCAGCGTGCCACCACGGCCGCGCTAAGCTCGCGGGTCACGGAATTGGCGCCCAGGGCGCTGGAATCGATGTGCAGGAGTTTCATGGCTGGCCTCGGTGGGCGGTTGCGGCGGCGCCGCGTTGAGGCAAACTGTAGTTCGTTGCAAAAATAGGATAAAGCTGGTTTAATATCACTTACTGTTCTGAATTCGGAACTATAGCCATGCACGATCTCAACGACCTCTACTACTTCGCGATGGTCGTAGACCACGCCGGTTTCGCCGCCGCCGAGCGCGCGCTGGGCATACCGAAGTCGCGTCTGAGCCGGCGCATCAGCCAGCTCGAGACCGATCTGGGCGTGCGCCTGCTGCAGCGTTCCACGCGTCGCTTCGCCGTCACCGACGTCGGCAACAGCGTCTATCGCCATGCCCAGTCGATGCTGGCCGAAGCCCAGGCCGCGCGCGAAGTGGTGGATCGCCTCAGCGCCGAGCCGCGCGGCGTGATCCGCGTCAGCGTGCCGGTCGGCCTGGCCCAGCAGCAGTTGCCCAAGCTGTTGCCCGAATTCCTGGCCAAGTACCCGCAGGTGCGCGTCCAACTGCACGTCAGCAACCGCCGCGTCGACATCATCAACGAAGGCATCGACGTCGCCTTGCGCGTGCGTTCCAAGCTCGACGACGACGGCAGCCTGGTGATGCGCAGCTTCGGCCAGATCCAGGAACTGCTGGTCGCCAGCCCGAAGTACCTCACCCGCATGGGCCGTCCCAAGAACCCCGACGAACTGTCCGACCATGTCACCCTCAGCATCAGCGAGGACGACGCCCGCCAGCGCTGGGAGCTGCACGGCCCCGACGGCGAAGTGCGCCGGGTCGAACTCAAGCCGCGCGTGATGGGCTTCGATTTCCCGATGCTGATGGCGCTGGCCGAACAGGGCGTGGGCATCACCCTGCTGCCGGAAACCGTCTGCGCCGAAGCCGTGCGCCGCGGCGAACTGGAAGTAGTGCTGCCGAACTGGCGCCTGCCGCAAGGCATCTTCCACGCCGTGTTCGCCTCCCGCCGCGGCCTGCTGCCGGCGGTGCGCGTGTTCATCGACTTCCTGGCCGAAAAGGCCCCGTCCCTGGTCGAGTCCGCGCGCCTGCAATGCAGCGACATCAAGGGCGCCCCGTGCCCCGACGGCGTCGCCAAGAACGACGCCAAGGCGCGCAGCAAGACCCCGGCATGAGAGAATCCCGCGGCGCCGCCGGCCACGCCCGGCGCCGCGACCCCGCTACGGAGAGATGGCCGAGTGGTTTAAGGCAGCGGTCTTGAAAACCGCCGAAGGGTTAAACCTTCCGTGGGTTCGAATCCCACTCTCTCCGCCAACATTTGGGGAACATCGCGAACAGCATCGTTTTGTTCGCTGTTCGTCGTTATGGCGTGTGCTGCAGCTCGGCCTTGTGAGCGCTATGTAGCGCCTGCATAAAAATCGGCGCCTGCGGCAACGCGATCGGTCCGATATCGCTCACCGCGACTCCGGGTGTCCACGAGTTCATGACCGCAGCGCCCGTCATGCCGGATAGATCGGCGAGCTGCACTTCCTGAGAACGCTGCGTCACACTCAGTCGATCCAACTGCCGCTGCACGATTCCCATCGTCGTGCCGATCAGCATGTCGGCGATTGGCCACACCACGGCTTCGCCATCCCAGAACACCAGGTTCCAGATCGAGGCTTCGCTAAGGCGGCCGTGGCGGTCCACGAAGGCGGCGTCGTCGAAACCTTGCGCGACGGCTGCGCGCAGGTAGTGGGTTTTGGCGACTTCGCCTACGTGCTTCACGCTGGCGAGCGGGCGTTCGTAGTCGAACGTGGCCAGGGATAGCGGGCCTGTGGGGCCGGTAGCGGCGGGGCTGGTGCGGATCAGGATTTCGGGTTCGATGCCGGGGCCGGCGACGACGAATTCGCCGGCGGGCGAGTAGACCGTGGCGGTCAGCGAGAGGTCGGCGGGGCCGGCTGCGATGGCGCTGTGCAGGTAGGCGCGGATGCGTTCGTCGGGCAGGGCGCGGCCGTACATCTGCATCGAGGCGGAACGCAGGCGGTCCAGGTGTAGGTCGAGGCCGCGGATTTTGCGGTCGCGGACTTGCATGGCGGTGAAGTGGGCGTGGCCGGCGAAGGCGAGTGGGGCGAGGGTTTCGGCGTTGGCGTCTTGGCCGTTGCGTTGGGTGACGTAGGTGGGCGAGGCAGTGAGCATGGCGGGGCACTCCAAGGATTAGGCGCTGCATTGCCCGTAGAAGCGCAGTGCAGCGGTTCGATGGGTGCGACTATCCGCCGCGGTTTCGATGCGGAGAAACGAATGTTTCTTGTTGGGGCTTCAAGTTTGGTTTGAAGTCTGGGACGCGTCGTAGATGGGGTTACGTGGTCGCGGCTTACGCCGCTCCTACCCCAAAGCGGGGTTGGCGTTGGGACGCGGGTGCGGCTATTTGCGGATATCGAAGCCGGGGTTGTCGTTGATCGAGCCGTCCGGTTCCAGCACGGCGTAGCGGCCGTCGGCGTGGAAGACCACCGGTATCGGTTCTTTGAACAGCGGGCGACGCACGAAGCGCAGGGTCCAGCGAAAGTGTTCCAGCGTCTCCAGGGCGGACAGCTGTTCGGGCGTCAGGCCGGCGCGCAGTTGCGCATCGGTCGGTTCGGCGGTGCGTCGGCGTTCCTTGTCCGGCATGTGGTGCGGCCCCGTGTAATGCCTGGCGTGGCTGACAGTCTGGTGTCCCGGCAGAGAATAAGGCGTGAGCGTGCCGGTGGCGCGGTCTTTCGCGGCATGGAAGCACGGAATCGGCCGGCAGACTTTGAGCGCGCGTAAAAGTTGTGATCTGAATCCCCAATCGGCGTGGCCGATGGTGCCAGCGGACGTGCTTAGAGCTGGAAGGCGATCGCGCGCACCGCGCCTTCCAGCAGGTCGGCGCCCATGCCGGCCGGGCGGGGCTGGTAGGCCTGGGATTCGCCGCGTCGGGCGTCGATCCATTGGGCAAGCCAGTCGATTTCGTGGCGGCCGTAGAACAGCACTGAGGCCTCGTGGTTAAGGAACAGACTGCGCAGGTCGAGGTTGATCGAGCCGCACATCGCCAGGTCGTCGTCGAACACCACCGCCTTGGCGTGCAGCATGCGCGGGTGCAGCCAGAAGCGCGCGCCGGCCGCGGCCAGGTCGCGCATGGAGCGGCGGCGGGCGAGGTCGGCGAGGCGGTGGTTGGATTGCGCGGGCAGGACCAGGTCGACTTGGATGCCGCGCAGCGCTGCCAGTTTTAATGTCTGTTGCAGGCTGTCGTCGGGCACGAAATAAGGCGTGACCGCGAGCAGGCGGCGGCGCACGCGGTAGCCGCCGGCGACCAGCAGGGCCTGGGCGCTGTCCTCGGGCAACTCGGGGCCGCTGGGCAGGAATTGGGCGGCCGCGACCAACGGTTGCGCGGGCTGGGGCACGGACGCGGCCAATGCGGGCAGCGGCCGGTGCACGGCCTTGCACCAGTCGCGTTCGAAGCGGTCGGCGGCGTCGGCGGCGACGGCGCCGTCGATGGTGAACGACAGGTCCAGCCAGGCCGGGCGCTCGGGCCGGTCGAGGAAGTATTCGATGGCGAGATTGCGGCCGCCGCTCCACAGGCGCTGGCCGTCGGCGATCGCGAGCTTGCGATGATTGCGCAGATTGCGCGGCGCTCCATCGGGGCGGCCGAGCAGACCACGGAAGAACGCGACCTCGGCGCCGCTGCGGCGCAAGGCGCGCAGGGCGGCGCGATCGGTGCGCAGCGAGCCGACGCCGTCCAGCAACAGCCGCACGCGCACGCCGCGTTGCTGGGCCGCGGCCAGCGCCTGCAGTACGCGTGCGCCGACCTGGTCGCTGCCGAGGATGAAGCTGCACACGTCCAAGCGCTGGCGAGCGCCGTCGATCAGCGCCAGCATCGATGCGAGCGCGGCCGTGCCGTCGGCGTCGAACTGCGTGTTCGCGCTGGCCGGCGTGGGCAGGCCCAGCGAGACCAGCAGTTCGGCGGCCCAATGCGTCTGCGCTTGCGTGTGCGCGCGCAGGTGCACGCGCTCGCGCGTGAGCTTGCGCCGGCCGAAGGCGAGATACAGCGGCAGCGCGAGGTAGGGCAGCAGGGCCAGCGCGATCACCCAGGCGATCGCGGCCGCGGGCGCGCGGCGTTCCTGGGCGACGCGCGTGGTCAGGACATAGATCAGCACCGCCAGCGCGGCGGCGGCCAGGTGCGCGAAGGTGCCCGTCAGCCAATGGAACATGCGTCTGCCTCGGCGCTAGCGCCGCGCCGGTGGAGCCGGCGCGTGCGCGTTGCAGGCAATGTACACCGGCGCCGCGCGCCGCCGCGTCAGCGTGCGGCGAACAGCGCGTTGATGTCGGCGTAGGGCATGGCGCCGGCGGACAGCGGCGCGGAGTCGCCGTCGCGGAAGAAGCCGCTGGCGAGCTCGGCGGCGCGCGCGAACAGGGTCTGCGACAGGCCGGAGCCCGCGCTGAGGCGGCGCACGCCCAACTGCGCCAGCTCCGCCGCGGCGGGCAGGCCCGGGCGTGCGAGCACGTTCACCGGCAGGGGCGTGCCGGCGACGACGTCGGCGATATCGCTGCGCTCGACGATGCCGGGCACGAACAGGCCGTCGGCGCCGGCGTCGCGGTACAGCCGCGCGCGCGCCAGGGTGGCGCCGACGCGCTCGCCTTCGGGGGCGAGGCCGCGCAGGTAGATGTCGGTGCGCACGTTGACGAAGAGGTCGACGCCGGCCTGGGCGCAGGCGCGCTTGATCGCGTCGAGCTTGGCGCACAGCGCCTCGGGCGTGCCGTCGCCGTCTTCGAGATTGATGCCGACCGCGCCCAGCGCGCCCAGCCGCGCGATCGTCGCGCCGACCGTGGCCGGATCGTCGGAATAGCCGCCTTCGGCGTCGACCGTCAGCGGCACGCGGATCGCGCGCGCGATGCTTTCCACCGCGGCGTACAGGCGTTCGACCGGCAGCGCGTCGCCGTCGGCGTAACCGTTCGACCAGGCCAGGCCGGCGCTGGTGGTGGCGACGGCTTTCGCGCCCAGGCTTTCGATCAAGCGCGCGCTGCCCGCGTCCCAGGCGTTGGCGAGCAGGAGCAGGCCGTCCTGATGCAGACGGCGGAACGTGGTGGCGTGGTCGGTCATGCGGTGCTCCGGGGGAGAGGGCTGGGTGCGGTCATGATGACCGCTGGGCGCGATGCCGACTCGCCGGATTCGGACAGCGCCGTGGCGCTGTGCTCGGGGTCGCGTCGGCGGGCATCGATCACGATAGCCTGCGTGCCGTTGGCAACCTGTGCGGCGCTTGCGAATTCGCCGCAAAACGGGTGCTACGCGCTCGCGGCGGCAGGCGCCGCGAGCGCCGATCGCGTTACGGCGCGGACTGCGCGTCCCAACGACGCAGTGCGCGTTCCACCGCATCCACGCCGCGCGCGGCCGCGACCGCGTCGACCTGGCTGACGGTGTCGGCATCGCTATGGATCACCTGCATCACCTTCGGCACCGGCTTGGGCTTCTTGCCGGCGAACGCTTCCAACGTCAGCGGAATCTCCGCCGCGCCGAGCAGCGAGTACGACACCGCCGGCCAGCCGGCTTTAAGGAAGGCCAGGTGATCGGACGGCGGATACTTGTCGCCGGCGGACAGGCTGATACCGGTTTCGTCGGTGGCGGCGCGCGATGCGGCGACCAGCGGCTGATTGGCATCGGGCGTCATCATCCACAGCGTGTCGCCCCAGCCGAACACGTCGAAATTGACGTACAGCGCGGGCTTGACCTTGCCGTCGGCGACGTAGGCCTTGGCGCCGAGCAGGCCGCGTTCCTCCAGGTCCCAGAACGCGACCGCGACGCGATGGTGCCGCAGCGGTTCGCGCTTGAAGCGTTCGGCCAGGGCCAGCACGGCCGCGCTGCCGGAGGCGTTGTCGGTGGCGCCGCGGCCGACGTCTACCTTGTCCGAATGCGCGCCCAGCAGCAGCAGCGGCGCATCGGCCGAGCCGGAGACGTCGGCCAGCAGGTTTTCGCCGCTGTGTTCGCCGACGCTGAACGGTACGGCGCTCCACTGGATGCCCAGGCCCTGCAGGCGGCGCTGGATCACCGCGCGACGGTCGCCGGCGGCCTGGCTGTCGGACATCGCGACCACGTCGGCCAGCCAGCCGGCGGCGGCGGGTTGGCTGGTGGCGTCGACGCTCGCCGGCGGTGCGGCCGGCGCAACCGGCGCGGTTTGCGCGCAGGCGGCGATCGCGAGGCTGAGCGCGAGGACGACAAGACGGCTTTTGTGCGGCATTTGGGTTCCTTCGCCTAACGAATTAGCTGGAGTTTGCACAGCGCGGCAATGGATCGAATGTGCCAAAGGTTCGCGACTGCTTGCGTGCCCCGCGGGCGCCGCGTAGCCTCGTTTGCGGCAGGCCGCAGCGGCCGGGGACAGCATGACGATACGCGTTTACCTTGTCGACGATCACGCGCTGGTGCGAACCGGCATGCGCATGATCTTGTCGGCGGAAACCGACATCGAAGTGGTGGGCGACGCCGAAAGCGGCGAGCTCGCCTTGCCGGAAATCCGCAAGCTGCGTCCCGACGTGGTGCTGTGCGATCTGCATCTGCCCGGCTACAGCGGGCTGGAAGTGACCGAGCGCGTGATCAAGGGCGACCACGGCACGCGGGTGATCATCGTGTCGGTGCTGGAGGACGGGCCGATGCCGCAGCGCCTGCTCGCGGCCGGCGCCTCGGGCTACGTCAACAAGGGTGGCGACGCCGCCGAGCTGTTGCGCGCGGTGCGCGACGTCGCGCGCGGCAAGCGTTACCTGGCCGTCGCGATCGCCCAGAACATGGCTTTGGCCAAGGTCGACGGCGGCGCGTCGCCGTTCGACGAATTGTCGCCGCGCGAAATCGAAATCGCGCTGTTGCTGGTGCAGGGGCTGCGCCAGGAAGAGATCGCCAAGCGTCTGAGCCTTAGCGCCAAGACCGTCAACACCCACAAGACGCGCTTGTTCGCGAAGCTGGGCGTGGTCGACACCATCGCGCTGGCGCGCTTGGCCGGGCAGTACGGTTTGGCGGATCCGGCGCACGCGTTGTAAGCGGCGCCACAGGTTACGCGGCACGCTTCGCCGCTCATGGTTCGACACGCTCACCACGAACGGCTCGTGGGGTTTCTTCGCCTTTGCTTGTCTTCCCCCTTTGCAAAAGGGGGATTGAGGGGGATTTGCTTTTGCTTTGGCGCGGGCCCACCGCTCATGGTTCGACAAGCTCACCACGAGCGGCTCGTCACGAACGCCTCCGTTCCTAGCCCCCAAATAGAAACGGGCCGCAGCTAGCGGCCCGTTTCCTGTCGCACTACGACCTCACCCGATCAGGCGTGACGGTCGCCTTCCTTGGGCTCGTCGTCCGCATCGGCCTGGCCTTCGACCGCGGCATCGGCAGGTGCCGGCGTCGCGGGACGCGGCGGCTGCGGGACCGGATCGAACAGGCTGGCGGTGTGCGGCATCGACGGCGCGACGGCTTCCGCCTTCGCTTCGACCGCCGGCACCACGGCCGGCGTTTCGACCACGGTCTCTTCGATCGCGACCGGTGCCGGCACGACTTCGGCTTCGACCACCAGCGGGGCGACGACTTCAGGCTCGACCACGACCGCGGTGGGCGTCACGACGGCCGGTTCGTCGGCCTTGGGCGCGGCGGGCTGGGCGTACTGCGGCGCGATCACGACCGGCGCTTCGACGGGCTTCGGTGCCTCGTAAGCCTGCGGTGCTTCGTAGGCCTTGGGCGCTTCGGCCTTCGGAGCCTCATAGGCCTTCGGGGCTTCGTACGCCTTCGGCGCCACGTAGGCGCTAGTGGGCGCTTCCGTCTTGGCTGCGGCGGCGACTGGCGCTGCTTCCACCGGAGCGGTCGCGACCGGCGCGATCGCGGCCGCCGCGGCGGCGGCGGGCGTCGGCTCCACGGCCGGCGCGGTCTCGACCGCCTGGACGGCGGTCGCGGCCGCAGGCACGACCTGTTCGGCGGCGTTGTAGCTGCGCGTGGGCTCGTGCGGTTCGAACACCGGCTGGGTGTCGAAGGACGGCGTGGCGGCCACGGCGGCGGCGACCGGTGCCGCGGTCGCGACCGCGCTGGGCGCGGCCGGAGCGGGCGCCGAAGCCGGAGCCGGCTTGGCCGGTGCCGAGGCGTCGTCGTCGAAATCGAACTCGGGCTGCGAGCGGTTCGCGGCCGCGACCGGCGTCGCGCCCGGCTCGTCGCCGGCTTCGTCGTCGTCGTCGTTCAAGACATCGTCGTGCAGCTGCGATTCGCCGGCGGCGCCGGCTTCGCCCGCACCGCGACGACGGCGGCGACCGCCGCGACGGCCACGGCGGCGACGGCCGCCGCTTTCGCCGGCGGCGTCATCGGCTGCGGCGCCGTTCTCGTTGCTGGCATTGACGGCGTCTTCGCGCTTGATCGCTTCCTCAGCGGCCACGGCTTCGCCGGTCGCGGCGGCGACGGCGGGCAGGGCAGCGGCGGCGGCGATCGCGGGTGCGTTCAGCGCTTCGGTGTCGGGCTTGGGCTGCGCTGCGGCCGGCTTGGGCTCGCGCGGCGGACGCGGGGCGTTGTTGGCCTGCGCCTGCTGCGGAGCGTTGCCCGTGCGCTGCTCTTCGCCCTGCGGTTGCTGCTGGGGCTTGGGTTGCTTGGGCTGCTGCGCCTGCTGCTGCTTGGGCGGGTTCTGCGGCTGCGCTTGCTTGGCCGGCTGCTCCTGCTTGACGCGCGGCTGCTGCTGGCCGCCCGGGGCCTGCTGCTGGGCCTGCGGCTTGTCGCGGCGCTGCTCGTCGCGGCGACCGCCATCGCGGCCGCCCTTGCCGTTGCGGCCTTCGTTGCGGCCGTCGCGGCGCTGACCGCCGTTGCGGTCGCCGCGTTCGTTACGGCCGCGGCCGTCCTGCGCGCGCGCGGCCGGAGCCGGCGCGGCGGGGGCAGCGGCGGCGCCGCCGCGGAACAGGTTGATGAGGCGTCCGAACAAACCGACCTGCGGCGCCGCGACCACCACCGGCGCCGGCACCGCGAAAGCGGCCACGGCGGCCGGCTCTTCGCGCGGCTCGCGCATCGGCGCGGGCTGTGCGGGCTTGACGTTGGTCACCATCGGCGCATCCGGAATGTTCAGATGGGCCTTGGTCAGGGCGTGGGTCGGCAGCTTGCGCGGGGTGCCGCGCTGGTAGCTGGGCTTGCTGGATTCTTCGCCCAGCTCGTTCTCGCGGATGCGGGTGACCTCGTAGTGCGGGGTCTCCAACTGCTCGTCGGCGACGATCACGATCGGCGAGTCGTGGCGCTGTTCGATCTCGCTGAGCGCGCGGCGCTTTTCGTTGAGCAGGTAGTTGGCGATCTCGGTCGGGGCCTGCACCAGCACCTGGCCGGTGTTCTCCTTCATCGCGTGCTCTTCGGCCACGCGCAGGATCGACAGCGACAGCGATTCGACGCTGCGCATGCGGCCGTGGCCGTCGCAACGCGGGCAGACCAGCTGGCTGGACTCGCCCAGCGACGGGCGCAGGCGCTGGCGGCTCAGCTCGAGCAGGCCGAAGCGCGAGATGCGGCCGATCTGGACGCGCGCGCGGTCCTGCTTGAGGGCATTTTGCAGCTTGTTCTCGACCTCGCGCTGGTGGCGGTTGGACGACATGTCGATGAAGTCGATCACCACCAGGCCGCCGAGGTCGCGCAGGCGCATCTGGCGGGCGACTTCCTCGGCTGCTTCCAGGTTGGTGTTGAACGCGGTTTCCTCGATGTCGCCGCCCTTGGTGGCGCGCGCCGAGTTCACGTCGACCGCGGTCAGGGCCTCGGTCTGGTCGATCACCAGGGCGCCGCCGGAGGGCAGGCGTACGGTGCGCTCGTAGGCGTTCTCGATCTGCGACTCGATCTGGAAGCGGTTGAACAGCGGGGTATCGTCGCTGTACTTCTTCAGCTTGCGCAGGTTGTGCGGCATGACTTGTTCGACGAAGTCGCGCGCCTCGGCGTACATCTCGTCGGTGTCGACCAGGATCTCGCCGATGTCCGGGCGCATGTAGTCGCGCAGGGCGCGGATGATCAGGCGCGATTCCTGGTAGATCAGGAACGGCGAGGGCTTGCTCAGGGCGCCCTCGGCGATCGACTTCCAGACCTGGAGCAGGTAGTCCAGGTCCCATTGCAGCTCTTCGGCATCGCGGCCGACGCCGGCGGTGCGGATGATCACGCCCATGTCGTCGGGGATGGCCAGCTTGTCCATCGCCTCCTTGAGGGCGGCGCGGTCGTCGCCCTCGATGCGGCGCGAGACGCCGCCGGCGGTGGGCGAGTTCGGCATCAGCACCATGTAGCGGCCGGCCAGGGAGATGAACGTGGTCAGGGCGGCGCCCTTGTTGCCGCGCTCTTCCTTATCGACCTGAACCACCACTTCCTGGCCTTCGCGCAGGAGCTCGCGCAGGCCGGCCTTGTTGTGGTCGACGCCGGCCTGGAAATAGTCGCGGGAGATTTCCTTCAGCGGCAGAAAGCCGTGGCGCTCGGCGCCGTATTCCACGAACGCCGCTTCGAGCGAGGGCTCGAGGCGGGTGATGCGACCCTTGTAGATGTTGGACTTCTTCTGTTCCTTGGCCGGTTGTTCGATGTCGATGTCGTACAGGTTCTGGCCGTCGACGATCGCGACGCGCAGTTCTTCCGCCTGCGTCGCATTGATCAGCATGCGCTTCATTGTTGCGTTCCTCGCGCGCTCTACCGCGCGGAACGCCATGGCGTTTCGCTATCTGGGAACCGAAGCCCCGCCGTCGCGGCCTGTACGCTGCAGGGCGGTAAACCGCTCTGCGCCCGGCGCGCGCCGGCGAAACTTCCACTACCAGCGCTTCTACACCACGGCACGCCGCGGGAGCGCTTGTTTCTTTATTGCCTGACTTTCGGACCGGCGACGCGAACGTCGCTCGGGGCGGGGGCCCGGCGGCAGCCTTCGGTTCGAACCGGGGCGCCGCGCGGGTCGTGTTCATCGCGATGGTGTCGCCCCTGCGGGAGAACCACCGGGCGAGGGCGGGTTCCGCCGGACCGTCGCTGCTAACATGGCTACCCCGTGGGCAGTGGTTAGACGCGGACCGGAATCGCGAGGAGGGGCTTTCGGCCCACATCCTGCGGTCATGCCCATCTGGCGCGACCTGCAGGACAACTCCCAGCGAAATCAAAACCTTATCTCGCGTCGCGAGTGTAACAGATAACGCTTTCCGGATGACCTCTCCAGCCAACACCGCCACGGGCCCCGGGGCCCGCACTATTCGTGTGCCGGACGACCGTGAAGGTCAGCGGCTCGACAACTTCCTGCTCGGCCAGCTCAAAGGCGCGCCGCGTTCATTGATTTATAAGCTGGTCCGTTCGGGCCAGGTCCGGGTCAACGGCGGCCGCGCCAAGGCCGAGCGCAAGCTAGAGGCCGGCGACGAGGTGCGCATTCCGCCGGTCCGTCTCAGCGAGGTCGGAGAAAAAGCGGCCCCGCCCAAGGGCTTCATGGACGCCCTGGACGCCGCGATCGTGTTCGAGGACGCGCGCCTGCTGGCCCTGAACAAGCCCTCCGGGGTGGCCAGCCACGGCGGTAGCGGCATCAGTTTCGGCGCCATCGAGACCCTGCGCGCGCTGCGCCCCGGCCAGACCCTGGAGCTGGTCCATCGCCTGGACCGCGACACCTCGGGGCTGCTGATCGTGGCCAAGAAGCGTTCGGCCCTGACCGAGATGCAGGCCCTGATGCGCGAGGATGGCGGTATCGCAAAACGCTACCTGGCCCTGCTGACCGGGCGCGTGCCCGACGGGGTGATGAGCGTGGATGCGCCGTTGCACATCGGCCTGCGCCAGGGCGGCGAGCGCCACGTTCAGGTCCACCGCGACGGCAAGGCCTCGCTCAGCCATTTCAAGGTGCTGGAGCGGCGCGGCGGGCAGTCCTATTGCGAGGTCCGGATCGAGACCGGCCGCACCCACCAGATCCGCGTGCACGCCCAGCACATCGGCCACGCGGTGGCCGGCGACGACAAGTACGGCGACCCGGAGGCCAACAAGCGCCTGCGCGACCAGGCCGGCCTGCGCCGGCTGTTCCTGCATGCCTCGACCCTGGAGTTCGCGCTGGACGGCGGCCGCGAACCTTATCTATTGAACGCGCCGCTGGCGCCGGAGTTGATCGAGGTGCTGGATCGGTTGGCTTGATCGGGGGCTGGGGATGCGCACACGTATTTTCATAGCGACGTTTTGTTTGCTTGTGTCGGCTTGCGAGGCGCCGGCGCCTGCCGTAGTCGCTAAGCCCGGTTCGTCCGCTGTGGCCGCTCCGGTGGCGCCGGCGGAACCGTTGTCGATGCAGCGAGAGCCGATGGGTGTGTCGCTCTACCAACTCGTGGCCACGCCGGAGCGATTCGATGGCAAGCGCGTCCGCGTCAAGGGTTACTTGCACCTTGAGTTCGAAGGCAACGCGCTTTACCCACACCGTGAAGACTTCGAGCTAGCGCTATACAAGAACGGTGTTTGGATCGATCTTGAGAGTTGTGGGCCACGCTCAGCGGGACCATTGAACGACACCAATGTTCTTGTCGAGGCGACGTTCTCCAGCCAGGACAGGGGGCACTTGGATCTGTGGTCCGGCGCACTGTCGGAAGTAAGCCGATGCGAAGGCTGGGGGCGTCGAGGGCGGCAATAGGGGCTGCAAGCGAAGCAGGGTTGCGCGATCTAGCGGCTGGGTCGCGATTGGACCGTTCGAGCTGGTGCGGTTGTCACCGCACCCTACGAGAGCCAAGCGACTGAGCCGAAGCTCGCGTCGGCTATAGCCGCGCGCCTCAACGCACCTCGATCGCCGTGCTGCTGCGCAGTTCGCCGTCGACGCGGACTTCGAACAGGTAGGGGCCCGCGCTCAGCGGCTGCGGCGTGGCGTAGTCGAGGTTGCTGAGTTCGGCGCGCGCCGGGGGGTCCAGGCTGCGGCTTTCTTCGTGCACCACCGGATACAGGTCGGGGTTGTCGCTGGCCTTGGGGTCGGCGCGGCGCAGCGCCAGCCTGAGCTCGAGCTTGGCGGGTACGTACAGGCCGATCTTCGCGCGCAGCGGTTGGCCGACCGGGGGTGGGGTGAGCTGCGCGGCGCCTTGCGCGTCGACCAGGGCCACGCTCACGCGCCGGCAGCTTTCGGACGAGACCTCGGGCAGCACGAAATCGACCGGAATGCGCGCCCGCGACGGCGTGGCCTGGCCGTTGAAGATCTCCGGGGTCCAGCGCGTCTCGCGGGCGGCCGCAAACGCGGCGCGGTCGAGGTTGCGGTTGCGCGAGCTGTGTTCGATCCCGACGTCGAGCACGTCGCCTTCGGCCCCGATCGTCACGACCAAAGTGGTAGTGCCGGAGATGCGCATGCAGGCTTCGGCGTCGGGGTAGCGCACCCGCATCGGGGTCTTCATCTTGGCGTCGCGCTGGCGCAGGCGCGGATCGACCACGCGTGGCGGTGTGTCCCAGCCGCCCGGCGGCGGCGAGGGAGGCGGCGGAGGCGGCGTTTGCGCGTGAACCGCGGCATACGACGACAACAGGATCAGCGCGAATAGGGGTGCGGCGCGGCTTGCAAGGGTACGGATCATGTAAAACGAGGCCTCCCCAGGTCTCGGTGGGATGCGCTGCCGCCGCCATGACGGACGCGGACGCCATCATCGCCGATTCGCGTGCGCTCGCCGCGCGCTCGTCCGATGTCTTGCGGCAGGCCGTGCGCGGCTTGCGGCAGCGCCACCGGCGCGCGCACGGAACGCCTCAGCGCACTTCGAATTCGTGGTGCGCGCGCGGCTCGCCGTCGACCAACACGTCCAGCGCGTAGCGCCCCGGGCTGGGCGGCCGCGGCACGCTTGCGTCGAACGAGCTGCGACGCTCGTTGTCCGGTCGCTCCAGCTTGCGGCGCTGTTCGTGGATCGGGGATTCGCTCTGCGACGGCGCGCCGATGCGGCGCAATTGCAACCGCGCTTCCAGTGCGGCCGGCACGAACAATTCCACCCGCATCTCGATCGGCTCCGCGGATGCGGGAATAACGTCCTCGCCGTCGTCGCCGAACAGGGTGATCTCGACGCGCCGACAGTACTCGCGCGGCTCATCGTCCGACACGAACTTCACCGCCAGGGGCAGGCTGGAGGCGACCGCTTCGCCGTTCACGATTTCGGCCTGCCAGCGCGTGCGACGCGCGCCCTCGACCGCCGCGCGGTCTAGTTCGGCGCTGCCCGAGCTGCGTTCGATCTCGACCGCCGACACACTGTCGTCGGCGCCGACGGTGACGATCAAGCCGACGGTGCCCTCTATGCGCAAACAGGCCTGATCGCGCGGATAGCGCGGTTGCACTGCCGAGCGCGCGGCGAGCGGGCGCTGCGGCTTGCTCGGATCGATCGCGACCGATGCCGGCGGGGCAGGTGACGCGGATGTGGCCGGGGTTTGCGCGGTCGCACTGCCGGCCAACAGGATCAGCGCGAGTGGCCACAGCCTGCGGCGATTCGGACGAACGGACATGGTGGCGCGGCTCCCCGGAGCTCGTGATGCTGCGAATGCGAATAGACGAGCCAAGACAAAGGCCGCGCGCGAACCGCACGGCCTCAGACCCCAGCGCAATCCTCGCTCAGAGCTTGTTTTTCTTTTCCTCGTCGTACACGAAGCACGACTCCGGACGCACCGCCGGCGGGGCGAAGGTCACCGGCACCTGGATCGAGACCGGCGTGGGCTTGCCGGCGCGGGTGGCGGCGCGGAAGGTCCAGCCGCGCACCGCCGCGACCGCGGCGTCGTCGAGCTGCTTGGTCTTGCTGGTCTGGACGATGCGGATATCGGTGGGCTTGCCCTCGACCCCGATGACGACCTTGAGCACGGCCGTGCCGCCGATGTCCTCGCAGCCTAGTTCCATCGGGTAGGTGGGGGGCGGCGTGCTCACCGCGAGAGGCTCGGTGGAGCGGATGATGGGTTCCTCGGCCGGCTTCTTGCAGGCCGCGAGCGACGCGCACAGGGCCAAGGTCGCGGCCACGATGCGCAGGGAAGGGAACGAAACGGGGCTGGTCATGGCGGCGGTCAACCGGTGAGGGCGTCGGCTTTGGCGGCGCAGATGAAATCGTTCTCGCTGAGCCCGCCGACGTCGTGAGTGGAATAACGCACCACGCAACGGTCGTAATGCACGCCCAGGTCGGGGTGGTGGTCCTCGCGATGGGCCATGAAGGCCAGCGCGTTCACGAAGGCCATGGTGCGGTAGTAGTCGTCGAAGCGGAAGGTGCGCACCAGCGCGTGACCGTCTTCGGCCAGTTCCCAGCCCGGCACTTCCGGCAGCAGTTCGCGCACGCGCGCCTCGCTGAGGCGGTGTTCGCTGCCGCGGCGGGCCAGGCAATGCGCCTGGGCGAGGGGGATCAGATCGTTCATCGGACTTGCGCTCCTTGCGGGGCTGGGCTGCGGGTCCGTTCGGGCTTGCCTGAATGGAACTCGCAACAGCGGCCGCCGCGGCCGTCGGGGTGTGTCTTCACGTGACACGGACCCCGCTAGAATAGCCCCATGATCAACATTTCCGAATCCGCGCAGACCCATTTCCGCAAGCTGATCGAGCGCGAGGCGCTGCCTGGCCTGGGCGTGAAGCTGTCGGCGGTGCATGCCGGTACGCCGCGCGCGGACGTGCGCCTGGAGTTCGCCGAGCCCGGCGACCTGGCCGGCGACGAATGGGCGATCGACTGCGACGGCTTCACCCTGTGGCTGGAAGCGGTCAGCGTGAAGTACCTGGACGGCGCCGAGATCGACTACGAAACCATGGCCACCGGCGGCCAGCTGCAGATCCGCGCGCCCAAGATCAAGGGCGAGGCGCCGACCGACTCGGCCTCGCTGGTCGAGCGCGTGCATTGGCTGGTCGAGCACGAGATCAATCCGCAGCTGGCCGAACATCGCGGCCACGTGTCGGTGCAGGAAGTGACCGCCGAGGGCGTGGTGCTGCTGCGCTTCGGCGGCGGTTGCCACGGCTGCGGTATGGCCGACGTCACCCTCAAGCAGGGCATCGAGAAGACCCTGATGAGCAAGGTGCCCGGCGTGACCGCGGTGCGCGACGCCACCGACCACGAGACCGGCGAGGCTCCGTATATCCGCCGTGAATCCGCGGCCTGAGCCCGGCGCGGCGCCGTAGATGTATTCCGCCGCCGCACTCATCGAAGCCCTGCAGCGCAGGCTGCGTCTGAATGTGCGTCGCGATTCGCTCAAGCCCGGCGAGTTTCCGCCCGGCTGGGCGACCTGGTTCGCCGCCATGGGCGAACGCGTCGGCCGGGTGACCGGCGCGCCCGCCGCCGCCATCGTCGATCAACTGCTGGAACGGCCGCTGACCCAGCCGCCGCGCCGGGTCGGCGATCTCAACCGTTGGCAGGCCTTCGCGACGCTGTGGCGCCAGCAATGGCAGCCGCCGGAGCGCGAGACCCGCGGCGTGCACTGGTTCGCGGTCGTGGTCACGCTGTTGTGGCATTTGTTCTTCGGCGGCCTGCTGCTGTGGCTGATGTACCTGCAGTTCCTGGGCACGCCGGCGCCGCCGCCCGAGGGCGAGACCGTGGTCCAGGTCGAGTACATCGGCGTGGGCACGCCGGAGGAACCCGGAGGCGGCCCCGACCAGCCCAGCCAGCAACCGCAGGAATCCGCGGCCCAGGCCGCGCCGGCGCCGGCCGATGCGGCCGCGTCGGCGACCGCCAGCATCGCCTCGCCGGCGCTGCCCACGCCGACCCTGGAAGCGGCCGCGCCCGATATCCCGCAGCGCGACGTGCCCGAGCCGCAGTTGCCGCCGCCGACGGTGGAGCAGCCGGTGGCGGTGAGCGAGCCGGTGCCCAGCCCGCCGGAAACCACCGTCTTCACCCTGCCGCCGACCAAGCGCCGCACCGAGACCGCGATCGTCGTGCCGGAGCTGTCGTCGCCGACCCAGCAAGTACGCCAGGCCGACGTCTCCGAGCCGGTGCAGCCGATCCGGCGCGACCTGCCGCAGCGCGAACTCGCCGCGCCGTCTCTGAGCGCGCGCCTGCCCGAGGTCGCCGCGCGCGAAGTGCCGGCGCCGCTGCAGCGCGCGCCGGTACGCGAACTGCCGACTCCGACCGCGACCGCGCCGCAGCTGCGCGCGGCCACTCCGAACGTGCGCACCCGCGATGTTCCGGCGCCGGCCGCTGCCGCCGCGAGCGCGGCCGCGACGGCGCCTGCGTCGTCGTCGGCGTCGTCCAGCGCGCCCGCTTCGACGGCGGCGACGCGTTCGGCGCCGACCGCCGCGCCCAGCACCGCCGGCACGCCGAGCCCCAGCGGCACGCGTCCGGCCGCGAGTGCCGGCGGCGCCGGTCCCAAGCCGACGCCGGCGCCGGGCGGCATCGCCACGCCGCGGCGCGGCGACGACTGGGGCCAGTCCACGCGCAACGTCCCCGGCGGCCAGCGCGGCGAGAAGCCGGGCTTGTTCAACAGCGACGGCAGCGTGCGCCTGGGCGAGCAGCCGGGCTCGGCCTCGCCGGGCTTCCCGCCGGGCACGATCACTCAGGAAATCAAGAACATCGACCGCGCCGGCACCTGGCTGCGGCGCAAGCCCAACGATTACGAGCCGACCGCGTTCGACAAGTACTGGCGGCCCAACGAGACCCTGTTGCAGGAGTGGGTGCGCAAGGGCTTCAAGGAAGTCGCGATCCCGATCCCGGGCACCACCAAGAGCATCGTCTGCGGCGTCTCGCTGCTGGCCCTGGGCGGCGCCTGCAGCATCAACGACCCCAACCTCAACGAGCAGCCCGCGATCGCGCGCCCACCGCCGGACATTCCGTTCAAGCCCGGCCTGCAGGAGGACAATGGCAGCGTGAAGCCTGGGGGCTAGGGGCTTAGGAGCGAGAAGTGAGTAGTGAGGAGTGAGAAGTGAGAAGTGAGTAACGAGGAGCGCTGGTCGCTCACTGCGCACTTCTCATTTCCAAAAAAAAGGCCCGCCGAAGCGGGCCTTTTTGCTATCGCGTGCGCCTGAATCAATGCACGTTATGCAGATCGTGCAGCTTGCTTTCGCGCGAACCGAAGTAGGCGGCGAGGTCGGCGATCTGCTGGTCGGTCAAGGGCTTGGCCTGGCTCGCCATCGTCGAATTCTCGCGGTCGCCATCGCGGTACATCTGCAGCGAGTGCGCGATGTAGTCGTGGTACTGGCCGCCGAGCATGGGGTAGGTGGCGTCGATCGGGGCATTGCCTTCGGCGCCGTGGCAGTCCACGCAGGACTGGCCGGTGGCCGCGCTCTTGGTGCTGGCCAACTTCTCGCCGGCGGCGATGTGGCCGGCCGGCAGGCCGGACGAGGAGGAGGTGTGGCCTTCGGCGCGGTCGGCGGAGGAATGCTCGGCCGGGGTGTCGCCCTGCGAGCAGGCGGACACGGCGAGGGCGGCGAACAGGGCGATGGCGAGGTGCTTGGTCGTCATGGGGCGGCTGCTCACTGCTTCGCGGTCGAAAGGAAGGCGGCGATATCGGCGATGTCCTGATCCGAGAAGCTCTGCGCCTGCGCCTGCATCGTCGGATGCTTGCGGGTGCCCTTCTTGTATTCGGTCAACGCGGTGGTCAGGTACACCTCCGACTGGCCGACGATCTTCGGCACGTGATAGTTCGGATAGGCGTTCTTGTAGCCGGTGACGCCGTGGCAGCCCTGGCAGGTGTAGGTGAGCTGGCGACCCGTGTCGGCGTTGCCCTTGATGGCCGGCGCCTTGGCGGCGGGAGCCGGAGCGGCGGTGGCCGCGGCCGGAGCGGCGGGAGTGGCGGCCGGAGCCTTGTCCTCGGCGTTCGCGGCCAATGCGGCGGCGATGGTCAGGGCAAAGCAGGCGGCGATCGTCAGCGGTCGCATCATGTCGTAATCCGCAATCTCGAATGGCTAGCGAAAGAGTTGTAGCTGGCTGTGCACGGTCACGACCGCGCATAAGTCCGCAAGTATAGCCCGCGATGCGGATGCAACGAAGTCGTCCCTCGATGCATCGCATAGACAGGGTGTGCCGATGAGGCGCGCGTCGCCCGTTGTCCTGTTTGCCGGTCGCCGCGCCCTGGGCATGGCGGCAGTCACCATGACCTTCGGCGGATGCGGTTTCGGAGGTGGGTGATATACCTATATACAACACCGGCACAAGCGCCGGTTCCAGCTAGCAAGTTCAGCCATCGGGGTCGTCTGAAATGCGTCAAAACACCACATTCCGTAAGGCCGGGGCCGCCCGTGTCGCTCTCCTGGCGCTGTCCTGCGCCCTGGCCCTGACGGCCTGCAAGGGCGGCGGCGGGGCCGGCGAGGCCCAGGCCAAGGAACAGAAGGCGCCCGACGCCGTCCCGGTCGAAGTCGCCCTGGCCTCGCGCCGGGCGATCGCGGCCAGCTACACCGGCACCGCCCCCCTGGAGGCGCGCGCCGAATCCCAGGTGGTCGCCAAGACCTCGGGCGTGGCCTTGAACGTGATGGCCGAGGAAGGCCAGATCGTGCACGCCGGCCAGACCCTGGTGCGCCTGGACTCGGCGCGTTCGGAACTGCAGGCCGCCCAGACCTCGGCGCAGATGCGCAAGCTGGAGGCCAACTTCGCCCGTTCCAAGCAATTGGCCGAGCAGCGCCTGCTCAGCGCCAACGACAACGACCAACTGCGCTACGACCTGGAAAACGCGCGCGCCGCCAACCGTCTGGCCAATCTCGAACTGTCCTACGCCAACGTGCAGGCGCCTATCTCGGGCGTGATCGCCTCGCGTTCGATCAAGACCGGCAACTTCGTCCAGATCAACACTCCGATCTTCCGCATCGTCGACACCTCGCGCCTGGAAGCCACGCTCAATGTCCCCGAGCGCGAGCTGGCCACCCTCAAGGCCGGCCTGCCGGTACAGCTGGCGGTCGACGCGCTGCCGGGCAAGATCTTCCAGGGCACGGTCGATCGCGTCGCCCCGGTGGTGGACTCGGGCAGCGGCACCTTCCGCGTGGTCTGCACCTTCGCCGGCGGCGACACCCTGCAGCCGGGCATGTTCGGCCGCGTCCGCATCGACTACGACAACCGCGCCGACGCCCTGGTGGTGCCGCGCATCGCATTGCTCGAAGACGAGGGCGATCCGGCGGTGTTCGTGATCCGCAACGCCAGGGCCGCGCGCGTACCGATCAAGCTGGGCTACCTGGACGGCGAATGGGCCGAGGTGCGCGCCGGCATCAAGCAGGGCGATCAGGTCGTGGTGGCGGGCAAGACCGCGCTGCGCGACGGCACCCTGGTGCAGTTGATCGGCAAGAACGCGCCCAAGCAGGTCGCGTCCGCCGAGAAATCCGATAAGCCGAAGCAGTAAGGGCGGAGACGCACCGTGACCCCGGCTTCCAAGAACCACGCCCACGAGGGCGGCTCCTTCAATTTGGTCGAATTCTCCACACGCCGCCGGGTCACCGTGGCGATGGTGACCATCACCTTCCTGCTGTTCGGCGTGATCGCGCTGCGCGCCCTCAAGGTCAACCTGCTGCCCGACCTGAGCTATCCGACCCTGACCGTGCGCACCGAGTACACCGGTGCGGCGCCATCGGAAATCGAAACCCTGATCTCCGAGCCGGTCGAAGAGGCCGTGGGCGTGGTTAAGGGCCTGCGCAAGCTCAAGTCGGTCTCGCGTACCGGCCAGAGCGACGTCGTGCTCGAGTTCGCCTGGGGCACCGACATGGACCAGGCCAGCCTGGAGGTGCGCGACAAGATGGAAGTGCTGCAGCTGCCGCTGGAGGCCAAGGCCCCGGTGCTGCTGCGCTTCAATCCCTCGACCGAGCCGATATTGCGCCTCGCCCTGTCGGCCAAGACCGACGGCGATTCGACCCGCCAGCTCACCGCGCTGCGCCGCTACGCCGACGACGACCTCAAGAAGAAGTTGGAACCGGTCGACGGCGTCGCCGCGGTCAAGGTCGGCGGTGGTCTGGAGGACGAGATCCAGGTCGATATCGACCAGCAGAAGCTGGCCCAGCTGAACCTGCCGATCGACACCGTGATCCAGCGCCTGCAGCAGGAGAACATCAATATCTCCGGCGGCCGTCTGGAAGAGGGTTCGCAGCGTTATCTGGTGCGTACCGTCAACCAGTTCGCCAGCGTGCCGGAAATGCGCGAGATGCTGGTCACCACCCAGAGCGGCGGCGGCAACGCGGCCGCCGACGCGGCCGCGCAGATGGCGGCGATCGCGGCCTCCAGCGGCGATGCGGCGGCGATGGCCGCGGCGGCTTCGGTGCAGAGCGCCAACTCCGGTTCCGGCTCCTCCGTGGCCGGCGGCATGCCGGTGCGCCTGAAGGACATCGCCGAGGTCCGTCAGGGCTACAAGGAGCGCGAAGCGATCATCCGCATGGGCGGCAAGGAAGCGGTCGAGCTGGCCATCTATAAGGAAGGCGACGCCAACACCGTCGCCACCGCCGACGCGATCCAGGCCCGCCTGGAGCAGCTCAAGGCGCAGATCCCGCCCGACGTCGAACTGACCACCATCGACGACCAGTCGAAGTTCATTCGCGAGTCGATCTACGAGGTGAAGAAGGACGGCATCATCGGCGCGGCGCTGGCGATCCTGATCATCTTCCTGTTCCTGCGCGACGGCTGGAGCACCTTCGTGGTCGGCCTGTCGCTGCCGGTCTCGATCGTCACCACTTTCTTCTTCATGGACCGCCTGGGGCTGAGCCTCAACGTGATGTCGCTGGGCGGCCTGGCGCTGGCCACCGGCCTGGTGGTGGACGACTCGATCGTGGTGCTGGAAAGCATCGCCAAGGCGCGAGAACGCGGGCTGGGCATCCTCGACGCCGCCGTTACCGGCACCCGCGAAGTCAGCATGGCCGTGGTCGCCTCGACCCTGACCACCATCGCGGTGTTCCTGCCGCTGGTGTTCGTCGAAGGCATCGCCGGCCAGCTGTTCCGCGACCAGGCCCTGACCGTGGCCCTGGCGATCGGCATCTCGCTGATCGTGTCGATGACCCTGATCCCGATGCTGAGCGCGCTCAAGGGCCGCTCGCCGATGGCGTTCCCGGAGGAGGCGCCGCATCCGCGCTGGACGCCCGATTCCAAGTTCCAGAAGCCGCTGGCCGCCACCAGCCACGGCCTGGGCGTGGCCGGCCGCGGCGTGTTCTTCGGCATCGCCTGGTTCTTCGTGCGGCTCTGGCGCGGCATCGTCGCCGTGGTCGGCCCGATCATGCGCAAGGCCAGCGACCTCGCGATGTGGCCGTACAGTCGCGCCGAGGCTGGCTATATGCGTCTGCTGCCCAGCGCGATGCGCCGGCCCTGGCTGGTGCTGGGCGCGGCCGCCGCCGCGTTCGCGCTGACCCTGCTGGCGGTGCCGATGCTGGGCGCCGACCTGATCCCGCAGCTGGCCCAGGACCGTTTCGAAATGACGGTCAAGCTGCCGCCAGGCACGCCGCTGCGCGACACCGACGCCTTGGTGCGCGAGCTGCAGGGCAAGCATGCCAAGGACCCGGGCATCGCCACCGTGTTCGGCGTCAGCGGCGCCGGTACGCGTCTGGACGCCAACCCGACCGAGAGCGGCGAGAACATCGGCAAGCTCAGCATCGTCATGACCGACGGCGGCAGCAAGCAGATCGAAGCCGCCGAGACCGAACGTCTGCGCCAGACCATGCGTGCCCATCCCAGCGCCCAGGTCAATTTCAGCCGTCCGGCGCTGTTCTCGTTCTCCACGCCCTTGGAAATCGAGTTGCGCGGGCAGGACATGGCGACCATCCAGCGCGCCGGTCAGCGCGTGGCCGCGATGCTGCGCGAGAACCCGCACTACGCCGACGTCAAATCGACGGTGGAGCAGGGCTTCCCCGAGATCCAGATCCGCTTCGATCAGGAACGCGCCGGTGCGCTCGGCCTGACCACGCGCCAGATCGCCGACGTGGTGGTCAAGAAGG
This sequence comes from Lysobacter sp. Root983, assembly GCF_001429345.1. Taxonomy (NCBI): domain Bacteria; kingdom Pseudomonadati; phylum Pseudomonadota; class Gammaproteobacteria; order Lysobacterales; family Lysobacteraceae; genus Lysobacter; species Lysobacter sp. Root983. The sequence goes on along the minus strand of NZ_LMJO01000001.1, from coordinate 747,179 downwards.
TGCGCGGCGACGTCGCCACCCGCTACAGCTTCCGCGATCGCAAGATCGACGTGCTGGTGCGGGCGCGCGAAGCCGACCGCGCCTCGGTCGAAAGCATCCGCCGTCTGATCGTCAATCCGGGCAGCAACCGCCCCGTGACCCTGGACTCGGTCGCCGACGTGATCTCCACCACCGGTCCCAGCGAAATCCACCGCGCCGATCAGGTGCGCGTGGCGATCGTTTCGGCCAACCTGCGCGATATCGACCTCGGCGGCGCCGTGGCCGAGGTGCAGAAGATGGTCGCCGACAATCCGCTGCCGGACGTGCGCATGCACATCGGCGGTCAGGGCGAGGAACTGCAGCAATCGATCAACTCGCTGCTGTTCGCGTTCGGCCTGGCGATCTTCCTGGTCTACCTGGTGATGGCCTCGCAGTTCGAGTCGCTGCTGCATCCGTTCGTGATCCTGTTCACCATCCCGCTGGCCCTGGTCGGCGCGGTGCTGGCGCTGCTGATCAGCAACTCGGCGGTGTCGGTGGTGGTGTTCATCGGCCTGATCCTGCTGGTCGGCCTGGTGGTGAAGAACGCCATCATCCTGATCGACAAGGTCAACCAGCTGCGCGAGCAGGGCGTGGCCAAGCGCGATGCCCTGGTCGAAGGCGCGCGTTCGCGTCTGCGCCCGATCATCATGACCACGCTGTGCACCTTGTTCGGCTTTCTGCCGCTGGCGCTCGCCACGGGGCAGGGCGCCGAAGTGCGTTCGCCGATGGCGATCACGGTGATCGGCGGCCTGCTGGTGTCGACCCTTCTGACCCTGATAGTGATCCCGGTGGTGTACGACCTGCTCGACCGCCGCTCCGACGAGCACTACCGCGAACGCGCGCGCCGCGCCCGTCGCGAGGAGCGCGCCGCGGCCGAGCTGATCGAGGACGATCAAACGCCGCTGGTCGATCCGACCGGTCCGGGCCAGGCTTGAGGAGCGCACGATGAGCATCGCCGAGCTCAGCATCAAGCGTCCCGTCACCACGGTCATGCTGTTCGTGTCGCTGTTCGTGATCGGCCTGATCGCCGCGATCAGGCTGCCCCTGGAAGCGTTCCCGGAGGTCTCGCCGCCCTTCATCTTCGTGCAGATGCCGTACACCGGCTCGACCCCGGAAGAGGTCGAGCGCACGGTGTTGCGTCCGGTCGAGGAATCGCTGTCGACCATGACGGGCATCAAGCGCATGGATGCCAGCGCGCGTTCGGACGGCGCCAACATCTTCATCCAGTTCTCCAACTGGGACCGCGATGTCGCGATCGCCGCGTCGGAGGCGCGCGAGCGCATCGACGCGATCCGCTCCGATCTGCCGGACGACTTGCAGCGCTACTTCGTGCTCAAGTTCTCGACCACCGACCAGCCGGTGCTGCGCGTGCGTCTGGCCGGCGACATCGACCTGACCGGCGCCTACGACCTGATCGATCGCGAGTTCAAACGCCGCATCGAGCGTCTGCCCGGCGTTGCCCGGGTCGAGGTCTCCGGCGCGCCGCCGAACGAAGTCGAGATCGCGATCCAGCCCGACCGCCTGAACGCGCACAACCTCAGCCTCAACGACCTGACCACGCGCCTGCAGGCGGTGAACTTCTCGGTCTCGGCCGGGCAGATCGACGACGGCGGCCAGCGCCTGCGCGTGCAGCCGGTGGGCGAGGTCACCGACCTGCAACAGCTGCGCGACCTGGTGATCGGCGGCAACGGCACTCGCCTGGGCGATATCGCCGACGTGCGCATGAAGCCGGCGCGCATGGACTATGGCCGTCGCCTCGACGGCCGCCCGGCGGTCGGCCTGGACGTCTTCAAAGAGCGCAACGCCAACCTGGTCGAGGTATCGCGGCTGGCGCTGCAGGAGGTCGAGGACATCCGCAAGGAGCCCTCGCTGCGCGGCGTGCAGATCAAGATCATCGAGAACCAGGGCGAAAACGTCACCACCTCGCTGCTGGACCTGGCCGAGGCCGGCGGCATCGGCCTGGTGCTGTCGATCGCGGTGCTGTTCTTCTTCCTGCGCCACTGGCCGTCGACGCTGATGGTGACCCTGGCCATCCCGATCTGTTTCGTGATGACCTTGGGCTTCATGTACTTCGCCGGAGTCACCCTCAACATTTTGTCGATGATGGGCCTGCTGCTGGCGGTCGGCATGCTGGTCGACAACGCCGTGGTGGTGGTGGAGAGCATCTACCAGGAACGCGAGAAGATGCCCGGGCAGCCGCGGCTGGCCTCGATCCTGGGCACCCGCCACGTCGCCATCGCGCTGACGGCGGGCACCCTGTGCCATTGCATCGTGTTCCTGCCCAACCTGTTCGGCGAGCGCAACTTCCTCAGCATCTACATGGCCCAGATCGCGATCACGATCTCGGTGTCGCTGCTGGCGTCGTGGCTGGTCGCGGTCAGCCTGATCCCGATGATCTCGGCGCGTCTGAAGACCCCGCCCACGGTCAACAACACCACCGGCCTGATCCCGCGTCTGCAGACCCGCTACGCGCGTTTCCTGCGCTGGACCCTGGCCCATCGCGGCTGGAGCGTGCTGGGCATCGTGCTGATCGTCGCGGTCAGCGTGATCCCGATGAAGATGACCAAGTTCGACATGTTCGGCGGCGACGAAGGCGGCGAAGTCAACGTCTTCTACCAATGGAAGGGCAGCTACACCAAGGAACAGATGTCGGAGGAAGTGCTGCGGGTCGAGAAATTCCTCGACGCCAACCGCAAGCGTTACCACATCACCCAGGTCTACTCCTACTACAGCGAAGTCGGCGGCGCGGGCACCCGCATCACCTTCGACACCAAGGAGGCCAGCGCGACCAAGCCGCTGGTGGACGCGATCAGCAAGGCGCTGCCGAAGTCGGCGCGCGCCGACATCGGCATCGGCGACCAGGGCGGTCCCGGTGGCGGTGGCGGCCAGCCCGGTAAGAACGTGCAGGTGCAACTGGTCGGCGATTCGACCCAGACCCTGGCCGAGGTGGCCAAGGACATCGTGCCGATCCTGGCCAAGCGCAAGGAACTGCGCGACGTGCGTGTCGATGCCGGCGATCAGAACAGCGAGCTGGCGGTGCGGGTGGACCGCGAGCGCGCTGCCTCGTTCGGCTTCAGCGCCCAGGAAGTCTCGCGCTTCGTCGGCCTGGCCCTGCGCGGCGCGCCGCTGCGCGAGTTCCGTCGCGGCGAGACCGAAGTGCCGGTGTGGGTGCGTTTCGCCGGCGCCGAGAACTACGGCGTCGAGGACATCGCCTCGTTCACCGTGCGCGCGCCTGACGGCCGCACCGTGCCGCTGCTGAGCATGGTCGACGTCAGCGTGCGTCCGGCCGCGACCGAGATCCGCCGCGCCAACCGCCAGACCACCCTGACCATCCAGGCCAACCTGGCCGACAAGGCCACCATGCCGGATGCGCGCAAGGCGATGGAGGACACCCTCAAGTCGGTGTCGTTCCCGGCCGGCTACAGCTACTCCTTCGAGGGCGGCGCGTTCGAGGACGAGGACGACGCGATGGGGCAGATGGTGTTCAACCTGGTCCTGGCCCTGATCATGATCTACGTGGTGATGGCGGCGGTGTTCGAATCCCTGCTGTTCCCGGCGGCGATCATGAGCGGCGTGCTGTTCTCGGTGTTCGGCGTGTTCTGGCTGTTCTGGCTCACCGGCACCACCTTCGGCATCATGTCCTTCATCGGCATCCTGGTGCTGATGGGCGTGGTGGTGAACAACGGCATCGTCATGATCGAGCACATCAACAACCTGCGCCGGCGCGGCCTGTCGCGCACCGAGGCCCTGGTCGAGGGCAGCCGCGAACGCCTGCGGCCGATCCTGATGACCATGGGCACGGCGATCCTGGCGATGGTGCCGATCGCGCTGTCGACCAGCGGCAGCAACGACATGCCGGCCTACTACCCGATGGCGCGCGCGATCGCCGGCGGCCTGGCGTTCTCGACCCTGGTCAGCCTGCTGTTCCTGCCGACCATCTACGCCATCCTCGACGACCTGCGTAACGGCAGCGCCCGCGCGGTCCGCCGCGCGCGCGGCAAATCGGGCGACCCGGCGCTGCCGGCCGCGTCAGTCGCGGCCCTGCACGCCGAGTGAGCCCCGATCCCGGGTCCGCCCCAACGGCGGACCCGGGGCAGGGTGGCGCCTGCCGCCCCCGGGGTAGGAGCGGCGCAAGCCGCGACCGCGCCCCCGCGAGGGCCCGCGCAGGCTGCCCCCAGCCGGATCCGGACCCAAACCGACGCCCCCGCCCGAATTCGGCCCCAACCGGCGCCTCCCCAACCCCCGATTTGCACCTAAGCCCTTGACCCTGCCATAATTTCCGGCTCCCGCGAGGCCCCGTGCCGTCGCAGGACCCTTGCCCTACCGCGCCCGGCGATTCCTCGCCCGGTGGCGGGGGGCTACACCGGCCCGGTTTTCGGGCCGACACCCACAAGGAAACAACGATGCGTCATTACGAAGTCGTGTTCCTGGTCCACCCGGACCAGAGCGAGCAGGTCCCGGCCATGATCGAGCGCTACAAGTCGCTGATCGAAGCCGGCGAAGGCAAGATCCACCGTCTCGAGGATTGGGGCCGCCGTCAGCTGGCCTACCCGATCGAGAACCTGGTCAAGGCCCACTACGTCCTGCTCAACATCGAAGTCACCCAGACCGTGCTCAACGAGCTGGTCGACGGCTTCCGTTTCAACGACGCGGTGCTGCGTCACCTGGTCATGAAGCGCGACGAGGCCGACACCGAACAGTCCCTGATCATGAAGTTCAAGGACGAGAAGGGCGACAAGCCCGAGCGCGGCGAGCGCCGTCGTCGTGACGACGACAGCGACAACGCAGTCGGCACCGCCGACAGCGCCGAAGACAACGCCGAAGCCGCCTAAGGGATCGCACTCATGTCCAAGTTCTTCCGCCGCCGCAAGTTCTGCAAGTTCACCGCCGAAGGCGTAAAAGAGATCGACTACAAGGATCTCAACACCCTGCGTCAGTACCTCACCGAGACCGGCAAGATCGTGCCGAGCCGCGTGACCGGTACCAAGTCGAAGTACCAGCGCCAGCTGTCGACGGCCGTCAAGCGCGCCCGTTTCCTCGCGCTGATCCCGTACACCGACAATCACAACGCGTAAGTAAAGACGTTCGCCCGCTTGCGGGCGAACCCTTTGTCCCCCTCTCCCGCTGGCGGGAGAGGGCAGGGGTGAGGGCCGCGACAGCGCCCGAACCCACACAAAGCCTTTTCGGACAGCGTCCTCTGCTGCGGACCTACAGGCCCGCTAACGAATACGGAGCACCACCATGCAACTGATCCTTCTGCAGAAAGTCACCAACCTGGGCAACCTCGGCGACAAGGTCAACGTGAAGCCGGGCTACGGCCGCAACTTCCTGGTCCCGCAGGGCAAGGCCGTGCCGGCCACCGCCGCCAACCTGGCCGAGTTCGAAGCCAAGCGCGCCGACTACGAGGCCAAGGCCAAGTCGCTGCTCGACGGCGCCGAAGGCCGCAAGGCCAAGCTCGAGGACGTCTCGGTGACGATCCACGCCAACGCCTCCACCGAAGGCAAGCTGTACGGTTCGGTCACCCCGCGCGATATCGCCGAGGCCCTGACCAAGCACGGCCACCCGGTCGAGAAGTCGGAAGTGATCATGGGCGAAGGCCCGCTGCGTCGCACCGGCGAATACGACATCCTGCTGCACCTGCACGCGGACGTCGAAGTCACCGTCAAGGTCGTGATCGAAGGCGAAGCCGCCTGATCCGATCGTCGCGTAGGCGATGACGACGAAAGGCGCCGCGAGGCGCCTTTCGTTTTTGCGCCGCCGTCGCCGCCCGCCGATGGAAGGTAGGCCGCAGTCTCAGCCCGTGAGACCGCGCCCCGGATGCTGAAGCCTGTGCGCTATCCACGTGATATCCACAGACTTATCCGTGGCCCCGACCTACGGCGGCGACTACGATGCCTCAGCAGCCCGGCCAGCTTTCGTCCGACCGTACCGACCCACGCCTCGCGCCAGTCGGGCGTGACGGCGAGACCCAGGTCGCGGCCACCTCCCTCAGCAAGACCGCACGTCCCAGGGGACCAGCACATCCATGAGCCTACGTCCGGGGTCCCGCGGCGAGAAACGTTACGAAACGCGCGCCGAGCAGCGCATCGATCAGTTGCGCGTGCCGCCGCAGTCGGTCGAGGCCGAACAGGCCGTGCTGGGCGGCCTGATGCTGGCGCCCGACGCCTACGACCGCGTCGCCGACCAACTGGTCGAGGAAGACTTCTACCGCCGCGACCACCAGCTGATCTACCGCGCGATCCGCGAGCTGGCCGAGAAGAACCGTCCCTTCGACGCCGTGACCCTGGGCGAATGGTTCGACTCGATGGGCCTGTCCGAGCAGGTCGCCGGCGGCGCCTATCTGATCGAACTGGCCAGCACCACGCCCTCGGCGGCCAACATCGCCGCCTACGCCGAGATCGTGCGCGATAAGGCGGTGCTGCGCCAGCTGATCGAGGTCGGTACCGGCATCGTCAACGACGGCTTCCAGCCCGACGGCCGCGACAGCGGCGAGATCCTGGCCAAGGCCGAGCAAGAGGTGTTCGCGATCGCCGAAGCCGGCGCGCGCGGCCGCACCGATTTCACCCCGGTCAACAAGGCGCTGTCGGAAGCCTTCGACGTGCTGCAGACGCGCTACGCCAACGGCGGCAGCGTGACCGGCCTGCCGACCGGCTACACCGAATTCGACGAGATGACCGCGGGCCTGCAGAACACCGACCTGCTGATCATCGCCGCGCGTCCGGCCATGGGTAAGTGCGTCGCCCACGATTCCGAAATCGTGCTCGACGACGGCAGCGTGGTCAGCATCGAGCGCTTGTTCGACGGCCACCGCGGCGCAGCGGTCGCTACCTTGGGCGACGATTTTCGCTTGTCGCGGCAGGTGCCCAGCGACTACGTCGACGATGGCCTCAAACCGGTGTTCGAGGTCACGACTGCGCTGGGTCGACGCATCGAAACCACCTTGAGCCACCCCTATCTGACGGTGGAAGGCTGGAAGCCGCTGCACGAGCTGGCCGAGGGCGACAGCATCGCGGTGCCTCGCAGCCTGCCGGTGTTCGGCAGCGAGCGCTGGCGCGATTGCGAACTCAGGCTATTGGGGTATCTGATCGGCGACGGTGGGCTCACCGGCGCCACGCCGCGTTTCACCAACTCGAACCCCCGCATCGTCGAGGACTTCACCGCGGCCTCGCGGGAGTTCGGCGGGGTCGTGGTCAGGCAGACCGAAAAACGCGCCGGCTTCGCCCCGAGCATGGCGGTGATCGCCGACGCGGGCGAGGTCGCGGCGCAGCGCCGCGGTTTCTCGGCCGCACTGCAGCACGCGCTCGCCGGTCGCGGTTTGAGCCAGAACGCGGTCGCCAGACAGCTCGGCGTCTCGCCCGCGTCGCTGAGCCATTGGCGGCATGGGCGTACCGTGCCTGCCGCAGCGGTTTTCGAGCGGCTGTGCCAAGTGCTCGAGCTGCGTCCCGAGACGCTCGCGCCCGAAGGGATCGCCTCGGCCAGGCACAACCAGCGTAATCCGCTCGCGCAGTGGCTGTCCGGGTTGGGGCTGCTCGGCCAGGGCTCCGCCGGAAAGTTCATTCCCGAGGCGGTGTTCAGACTGGACGCCGAATCCTTGGCGACTTTCGTGAATCGCCTGTTCGCTACCGACGGCTGGGCCACGGTTACCCGCGCGGGGCAGGCCCAGATCGGCTATGCGAGCGTCAGCGAACGCCTGGTTCGGCAGTTGCAGCATGTGTTGCTGCGCTTCGGCGTGATCGCGGCGATTCGTCATCGCTGGGTGCGCTACCGCGACACCCGGCGCTCGAGCTGGCAACTGGATATCACGCATAACGCATCGTTGCGCCTGTTCTGCGAGCGTATCGGCATGTTCGGCAAGGAACCGGCCATAGCGCGCGTGCTAGCGGCGCTGGACGCGCATCCGCCCAAGGTCAATCGCGATCTGGTGCCGGCGGCCGTGTGGCAGCGGATCGAAGACTGCAAGGGCGAGCTGAGTTGGGCCGAACTGGCGCGGCGTGCCGGCGTGGCGGATTCGAACCCGCATCCAGGCAAGCGCGCGATGAGCCGCGCCCACCTGGCGAAGTTCGCCCTCGCGCTGGGCGACCCGACATTGCGCGCGCTGGCGTCGAGCGACGTCTACTGGGACCGGATCGTGTCGATCGTCCCTCTGGGCGAGAAGCAGGTCTACGACCTCACCATTCCCGATACGCATAACTTCATCGCCAACGATGTGTGCGTGCACAACACCACCCTGGCCCTGAACATGGCCGAGTACGCCGCCTTCCGCAGCAAGAAGGCGGTGGCGGTGTTCTCGATGGAAATGTCGGCCAGCCAGCTCGCTTTGCGCCTGATCTCCTCGGTGGGTCGCGTCAACGCCCAGCGCCTGCGCTCGGGCCAGCTCGAGGACGAGGACTGGAGCCGCGTGACCAGCGCGATCCGTCAGCTGCGCGAGGCCAAGATCTTCATCGACGACACCCCGGGCCTGTCGCCGGACGTGCTGCGCGCCAAGTCGCGCCGCCTCAAGCGCGAGCACGACCTGGGCCTGATCGTGATCGACTACCTGCAGCTGATGTCGGTGCCCGGCAACAGCGAGAACCGCGCCACCGAAATCTCCGAGATCTCGCGCTCGCTCAAGCACCTGGCCAAGGAACTCAACCTGCCGGTGATCGCGCTGTCGCAGCTCAACCGCTCGCTGGAACAGCGCGCCGACAAGCGCCCAGTGATGGCCGACCTGCGCGAGTCCGGCGCCATCGAGCAGGACGCCGACGTGATCGTCTTCATCTACCGCGACGATTACTACAACAAGGAAACCTCGCCGGACAAGGGCCTGGCCGAGGTCATCATCGGCAAGCAGCGTTCCGGCCCGACCGGCTCGCTCAAGCTCAAGTTCTTCGGCGAGTACACCCGTTTCGACAACCTCGCGCACGACTCGGTGGGGTCGTTCGAGTAAGCGACCTGGCCGGGGCGCGCAAGGCAGCCCGGCCTCGCGCCCCAGCGCGGCCGCGTCGGTCGCGGTCCATGAGGGCAGGGCAGGGGGCGGCAAGGTCGTCGCGCCTAGCCCGGCCCGGAGCGAGGCGCTCGACGTGGGCGGCCATGCGCGCCGCCGTTCGTCGTGCTAGCGGCGGATGTGATCGACGTGGCAGCGCGCGCGCCGGCGACGGTTCAGACTGAAAGGACCAGACTGTCGCGCAGACACGATGCCGCGCTTGACGCGGCCGTGACGACGCGCGGCGCATGTTGGCCGTGGCCCCCACTCCTACCGGTGAATTCGCATGAACGCCAAACTCAAATCCACGATCGCCGTCGCCCTGATGTCCTGCGTCATGGTCACTGGCGCCGCCGGCGCCCAGACCAAGTCCAAGACCAAGGCCAAGCAGCCGCATTGCTACGACGTCGAGGTGCAGCGTCCGAAGGAAGTGAAGGACAAGCACAAGATCACCGGCACCGCCCTGGGCGCGGTCGCGGGCGGCCTGCTCGGCAATCAGGTCGGCGGCGGCAACGGCAAGAAGGTCGCGACCGCGGCCGGCGCCGTCGGCGGTGCCCTGGTCGGGCGCAAGATCCAGGAAAATCAGCAGAACAAGACCGAGACCGTGATCGAGCGTCGCTGCGACTGATCGCGCGATCGCTGTCTCGAAGGACGGGCCGGCTTAGCCGGCCCGTTTTTTTTGCGTCGCCGCGCGCCAGGCATGACAAACGTAACTTGCGCCGGCCGACTCGCTCGAACAGCATCCGCTAGCGGTCCCCTCGAGCGCGTACATGCAGCGACTGATCGAAGTGCGTACCTACCGGCTCAAGCCCGAATCGGGCACCCGGTTCGAACAGGTCATGACCCGGCACGCGCTGCCGCTGTTGCGCGAACGCGGCATGGACGTGGTCGCGTTCGGGCGCAGCCGGCACGAGCACGAAAGCTGGTACCTGATCCGCGCCTACCGCGACCAGGCCGACCTGGTCGCGCAGCAAGACGCCTTCTACTCCTCCGCGATCTGGCGCGAAGGCCCGCGCGCCGACGTCGTCGGCTGCATCGAGGACTACCTCAATACCTTGCTGTGGTTGTCGGACGCGGCCATCGACGAGCTGCGCACGGCGATTTGAATTCATCGGTCCCGGCGCCTCGCGCCGGGCGACTTCCCCTCGTTGCCAGGACGACCCCTCCGCATGCGCGCCATCGCGTTCGCCGCCTTGCTTTCCTTCGCCGGTTTCCTCCACGCGGCCGATCGCGCCGCGCCCCTGCGCCAGTCCTTCGATCTGCAGGTGCCGGCTGCGCCCGCGCCGGTGCATATGGACGGCGCGTCGGTGCTGGTCTACGAGCTGCATGCGACCAACTTCAGCAACGAGCCGTTGCGCCTGCTGGGCGTGGAAGCGCGCGACGCCGGGCGCGGGCAGGCGTTGGCGAGCTACGAAGGCGAAGCGCTGACGCGCCGCTTCGATCGCATCGCGGCGGTCAAGGACAGCGACGCGCTGACCCTGGCACCCGGTCAGCGCGGCGTGCTGTACCTGGAACTGACGCTGCCAGCGAACGTGCCGGCGCCGCAGCGGCTCGACCACCGCCTGCGCTACTCGGTGGCCGGCAACGACACGCCGCAGTCGGTCGACGGCGGCGAAGTCGCGGTAGCCGCGGCACCGCGCCTGATCCTGGGCGCGCCGGTGCGCGGCGGCCCCTGGATCGCGATCCATCATCCGGACTGGGCGCGCGGTCACCGTCGCGTGCTGTACACCGTCGACGGCAAGGCGCGTATCCCAGGGCGCCACGCGATCGACTGGGTCAAGCTCGATGCCCAGGGCCGCACCAGCCAGGGCGACAAGGACCTGGTCGCCAACACCTACGGCTACGGCGCCGAAGTGGTGGCGGTGGCCGACGCCACCGTGGTGGCGGTGCGCGACGACGTCGCCGAAACCGTGCGCATCTCCGAACACGGCAAGCAGACCCTGGGCGAGGCCACCGGCAACTATGTAGCGCTGGACCTGGGCGACGGCCGCTACGCGTTCTACGAGCACCTCAAGACCGGCAGCGCGCGCGTGCGAACCGGCCAACGCGTGCGCCGTGGCGAGGTCCTGGCCGCGCTGGGCTTCACCGGCGACTCCACCGGCCCGCATCTGCACTTCCACGTCTCCGACCGCAATTCGCCGCTGGGCGCGGAGGGCGTCGCCTTCGAACTGCAGGGTTTCCGCGTGCTGGGCCGCTATCCGGATCTGTCTCAGCTCGGCAAGACGCCGTGGACGCCGCCGCAGGCGTCCGAACGGCTGACGCGCGAACGCGAGCGGCCGGCGCCGAATACGGTGCTGGAGTTCGAGGACTAAGCACGCGCCTTTAGCTGCTCGCAGTGCGCTTAGGCCCTCTCTCGCTTGTAGAGTGAGGGGCGTCGCTTGCGAACCACTGGCTCACGCCGCACCGAACGCCCGAGCGCTGTGCGGTCGGGCCGGGATGCGGGTTGGGGTGCGGGCAGACGCAGGCGTGCAACTCCAGCCTCAGTCGCTGCCCTCATCCGCCCCCCGCGCACCTTCCCAACTTTGCACTCTTTCGGTCGCCGCAAGCGCGAGCAGGAACAGCAGGCACCCGCTCATTCCATCGCAACCTTGCTTAACCGCTCTCCCGCTTGCGGGAGAGCGGTTGGGGTGAGGGCCGCCGCAGCCGTGCAGCGCCAACCTCCGCCGCTGCCCTCATCCGCCCTCCGCGCACCTTCCCAACTTTGCACTCTTTCGGTCGTCGCAAGCGCGAGCAGGAACAGCAGGCACTCGCTCATTCCATCGCAACCTTGCTTAGCCCCTCTCCCGCTTGCGGGAGAGGGGTTGGGGTGAGGGCCGCCGCAGCCGTGCAACGCCAACTTCAGCGCCCTCCAAGCACCTTCACAGCTTTGCACTTCCTTCGGCTGCGGTAAGCGGGAGCAGGGATACCCCAACCCGACAGCCTGCGCACGCCCGCCAGCCGATAAACTAGCGCGATGGCACGTCCGACTTCCGCAAGCATCCACACCGACGCCCTGCGTCACAACCTCGCCCAGGCGCGCGCGCGCGCGCCGCATAGCCGCGTGATGGCGGTGGTCAAGGCCGACGGCTACGGCCACGGCCTGGAGCGCGTCGCCCGTGCCCTGGAAGGCGCCGACGCCTTCGGCGTGGCGGCCTTGTCCGACGCCGACCGCCTGCGCGCGGCCGGCCTGTCGCAGCCCATCGTGCTGCTGTCGGGCTTCGACGAAGCCGACGATCTGCCGCAACTGCGCCGTCTCGGCGTGGAAACCGTGGTCCACCACCTCAGCCAGATCGAAATGCTGGAGCAGGCCGCCGACGGCGAGCCGATCCGCTGCTGGCTCAAGGTCGACACCGGCATGCACCGGCTCGGCTTCGCGCCCGAGCAGGTGCGCGAGGCCTACGCGCGCCTGTCCGCCTTGGCGGGCGTGGCCGACGGCATCGTGCTGATGAACCATTTCGCCAGCTCCGACGAATTCGCCAATCCGCAAACGCCCGCGCAGCTGCGCGCGTTCGGCGACGCCACCGCCGGGCTCGGCGGCGCGCGCTCGCTGGCCAATTCCGCCGCCGTGCTGGGCTGGCCCGACGCGCACGCCGACTGGATCCGCCCCGGCGGCGCCCTGTACGGCATCTCGGTGGTGGAGGGCACCACGGGTGCCGACTTCGGCCTGCGCCCGGCCATGACCCTGTCCACGCGCCTGATCGCGGTCAACCGCGTGCGCCGCGGCGAGCGCATCGGCTATGCCGCGACTTGGGAATGCCCGGAAGACATGAACGTCGGCGTGGCCGCGATCGGCTACGGCGACGGCTATCCGCGCGCCGCGCCCTCGGGCACGCCGGTGCTGGTGGGCGGCCAGGCGACCCAGGTGATCGGCCGCGTCTCGATGGACCTGATGACCATCGACCTGCGCGGCATCCCCGACGCCCGCGTCGGCGATCCGGTGACGCTGTGGGGCCCGGAGCTGCCGGTGGAACGCATCGCCGAGGTCTCGGGCACGATCGGTTACGAGCTGACCTGCTCGATCACGCGTCGGGTGCGTTTCGTCGAGACCTGAGCGGTCGCGGTCGCTGGCATGCTGGCCGTGGAATGCCGGTGCGCGCGGCGACGTGAGCCGCTCTGAATCGTGACCAGCGTCACGCTACGTGGGGCGAAACCCCGTGTCCCGGCGTGCGCTTTATTTTCCTATCTGGATAAGTTTGGCTGATCGGGCGCGTTTCGCGCCCAAGCCAACGGCCGCTCCGTCCGGAAGCGGCCGACTTTCCACTAGGGGGATCGATGAAGCAGAGCAAGTTGATGTACGCGCTGGGTCTGGGCCTGGCCACGATGGTGGCCACCACCGCCGTCGCAGCGCAGGACCAGCCCAACCCGAATCGCGTGTGGGTCAAGTTCAAGGCCGGCACCGCCAGCGCCGCCGCCGGCAAGAGCGCCGGCGCTTCGACCCTGAGCCTGGGCCAGCGCGTCCAGGCCCTGCGCGGCAAGCTGACCGCCGCGCGCGCCGGCGACGCGGTCGTCAACCACCAGTTCGACCGCCTCAACAGCGCGGTGATGACCCTGTCCTCGCCTGAGGCCGTCAAGGCCCTGCGCAGCAATCCCGATGTGGAATCGGTCGAGATCGACCAGCCGCGTTACCTGCAGGCGCAGAGCGTGCCCTACGGCATCGACAAGGTGCAGGCGCGCAATGTGTGGGACGTCAACCAGGACGGCGTGCTCGACGTCGGCGCGCCCACCGGCGCGGGCATCAAGGTCTGCGTGATCGACTCGGGCATCAACAAGACCCATGAGGATTTCGCGGGCGTCGCCATGACCGGTTACCCGACCGGCTGGGACACCGACACTTGCGGCCACGGCACCCACGTTGCCGGCACCATCGCCGCGACCAACAACAGCACCGGCGTGGTCGGCGTGAGCCCGGGCAAGGTCTCGCTGCACATCATCAAGATCTTCGGCACCAACGGCACCAACGGCAGCGGCCACGGCCAGTGCACCTGGACCTATTCGTCGACCCTGGTCGACGCGGCCAACCGCTGCAGCACCGCCGGCGCCAAGATCATCAGCATGAGCATCGGCGGCCCGACCTTCTCGACCTCCGAGCAGACCGCGTTCCAGACCCTGGCCAACAACGGCGTGCTCAGCATCGCCGCGGCCGGCAACGAAGGCGATTCCAGCCTCAGCTACCCGGCGTCCTACAGTTCGGTGGTGTCGGTGGCGGCGGTGGACTCGGCCAACGTCAAGGCCGATTTCTCGCAGTTCAACAGCGCCGTCGACATCGCCGCGCCGGGCGTGGACGTACTCAGTACCTATCCGCAGAAGAACGACCCGCTGCTGGTCGGCAGCTCCAGCTTCGCCGCGATACCGATCGGCGGTTCCAAGCAGACCAATGCCAGCGCGGGCTGGGTCAACGGCGGCCTGTGCCAGACCACGTCCACCACCTGGCGCAACAAGATCGTGCTGTGCCAGCGCGGCACCAGCACCTTCGTCGACAAGATCACCAAGGTCCAGTCCAGCCGCGCTCTGGGCGTGGTGATCTACAACAACGTCGACGGCGAGCTGCGCATCGGCATGTACGACGCCAACAGCAACGCGCTCACCACCACGCTGCCGGGCGTCGGCATCAGCAAGGCCGGCGGCGAAGCCATCCTGGCCGGTCTGGCCGGTCAGACCATGACGGTCGACGCTACGCCGTCGTTGTCCAATACCGCCTACCAGAACATGAACGGTACCTCGATGGCGGCCCCGCACGTGTCGGGCGCGGCCGCGGTGGTGTGGAGCGCCAAGCCGACCGCGACCGCGGCGCAGGTGCGCGATGCGCTGCTGACCACGGCGCAGGACATCGACGCCGCCGGTTACGACAACAACACTGGCTGGGGCCTGGTCCAGACCAAGTCCGCGATCGACGAGTTGCTGTCGCCCTGAGCCCGCCCAGCCCCGGACGGGGCCCGATGCCTCGGGCCCCGTCCGGGGCGCCTGGTTTTATGGCGCAATAAATACGGATTATTGGTGCCAGTTGATGCAGCGGGTATCTCTACAGGCTGTCCAGAACTGAGAAGTCCAGCATAAAACGGCACGCTTTTTCCCTGATGGGTAGGGGGGCAGGCGACTGCCCCCGTTTGGATTAGTCGGTCGATTGAGCGCTTACGGCACGCTCAAGCCACAAGGCCGCTCCGCCCGGAGCGCGACCGACCTTCCATTGGGGGATCGATGAAGCAGAGCAAGTTGATGTACGCGCTGGGCCTGGGCCTGGCCACGATGGTCGCTGCCAGCACCGCTGCGGCGCAGGAACAGCCCAACCCGAACCGCGTCTGGGTCAAGTTCAAGGCCGGCACCGCCAGCGCCGCCGCCGGCAAGAGCGCCGGTGCCTCGACCCTGAGCCTGGGTCAGCGCATCCAGACGCTGCGCGGCAAGCTGACCGCCGCGCGCGGCGGCGATGCCGTGGTCAACTATCAGTTCGACCGCCTCAACAGCGCGGTGATGACCTTGTCCTCGCCGGAGGCCATCAAGGCCCTGCGCAGCAACCCCGACGTGGAGTCGGTCGAGATCGACCAGCCGCGCTACCTGCAGGCGCAGAGCGTGCCCTACGGCATCGATCAGGTGCAGGCCCGCAACGTGTGGGACGCCAACCACGACGGCGTGCTCGACACCGGTGCGGCCACCGGCGCCGGCATCAAGGTCTGCGTGATCGATTCGGGCATCAACAAGACCCACGAAGATTTCGCCGGCATGACCATCACCGGTTATCCGACCGGTTGGGATACCGACACCTGCGGCCACGGCACCCACGTTGCCGGCACCATCGCCGCGGCCAACAACAGCACCGGCGTGGTCGGCGTAAGCCCGGGCAAGGTCTCGCTGCACATCATCAAGATCTTCGGCACCAACGGCACCAACGGCGGCGGCCACGGCCAGTGCAACTGGACCTATTCGTCGACCCTGGTCGACGCGGCCAACCGCTGCAACACCGCCGGCGCCAAGATCATCAGCATGAGCCTGGGCGGCCCGACCAGCTCGACCACCGAGCAGAACGCCTTCCAGACCCTGGCCAACAACGGCGTGCTCAGCATCGCCGCGGCCGGCAACGACGGCGATTCCAGCCTCAGCTACCCGGCGTCCTACAGCTCGGTGGTGTCGGTGGCGGCGGTGGACTCGGCCAACGTCAAGGCCGACTTCTCGCAGTTCAACAGCGCCGTCGACATCGCCGCGCCGGGCGTGGACACGCTCAGCACCTATCCGCTGAAGAACGACCCGCTGCTGGTCGGCAGCTCCAGCTTCGCCGCGATTCCGGTCGCCGGTTCCAAGCAGACCACCGCCAGCGCCGGCTGGGTCAACGGCGGCCTGTGCCAGACCTCGTCCAGCACCTGGCGCAACAAGATCGTGATCTGCCAGCGCGGCACCAACACCTTCGTCGACAAAATCACCAAGGCCAAGTCCGGCCGTGCCCTGGGCGTGGTGATCTACAACAACGTCGCCGGCGAGCTGCGCATCGGCATGTACGATGCGAACGGCAATCCGGTCACCACCACCTTGCCGGCGGTGGGCATCAGCCAGGCCGACGGCCAGACCATCGTGGCCAATCTGGCCGGGCAGACCGCGACCGTCGACGCTACCCCGTCGGTGTCCAACACCGCCTACCAGACCATGAGCGGCACCTCGATGGCCACCCCGCACGTGTCCGGCGCGGCCGCGGTGGTGTGGAGCGCCAAGCCGACCGCGACCGCGGCGCAGGTGCGCGACGCCCTGCTGACCACGGCGCAGGACATCGACGCCGCCGGTTACGACAACAACACCGGTTGGGGCCTGGTCCAGACCCAGTCGGCGATCACCGAACTGCAGTCGCCGTAAGCCTGGCAAGACCCGGACGGGGCCCCACGCGGGCCCCGTCTCTTTGAGGCCGGCGGGGCGGCATACTGGCACTCCCTGGACTGCCCCGGTTCCGCGATGTCCGACGTTGCCGCCGCCACCGCGCTGGTCTGGTTCCGCAACGACCTGCGCCTGGCCGACAACCCGGCCCTGCGGGCGGCGCTGGACGACGGCTACACGCCGATCCCGATCTACATCCATGCGCCCGACGAGCAGGGCGACTGGCGGCCCGGTGCCGCCTCCGACGCCTGGCGTCATCATTCCCTGGCCGCGCTGGACCGCGAACTGCGCGCGCGCGGCTCGCACCTGCGCCGCTTCGTCGGCCCCAGCCTGCCGACCCTGCAATCGCTGCTGCTGGCCACCGACGCCGAGGCGGTGTACTGGAACCGCCGCTACGAACCGGCGATCGAGAAGCGCGATACCCGCATCAAGCAGACCCTGCGCCGTCAGGGCGTGCGCGCGGAAAGCCACAACGGCGCGCTGCTGTTCGAGCCCTGGCAACTGGCGACCAAGCAGGGCGATCCCTATCGCGTGTTCACGCCGTTCTGGCGCACGGCCCTGGCCGCATGGCGCCTGCAGCCGACCTGGGAGCCGCCGGCCCGCCTGCCCAGCAGCATGCAGGGGCCGGAGGGCGTGGCCCTGGAGGCGCTCAAGCTGTTGCCGTCGCGGGACTGGGACAGCGGCTTCTGGGAGCACTGGACGCCCGGCGAAGCCGGCGCGCGCGAGACCCTGGAGACCTTCTTGGAAGGCGCGCTGGAGGGCTATGCCCAACAGCGCGACCGGCCCGATCGCGTCGGCACCTCGCGGTTGTCGCCGCACCTGCATTTCGGCGAGATCGCGCCCTGGCGCGTGGTCGCCGCGCTGGAGACGCAGCGCAACGCCGCGCGCGCCGGCGACATCGACGCGGCGATCCGCGAGTTGGGCTGGCGCGAATTCGCCCATCATCTGCTGCACCACTTCCCGCACACCCCGGAGCGCAATTTCAATCCGCGCTTCGACGACTTCGACTGGGCGCGTCTGGTCCAGCCGCGCCTGCAGGACTGGCAGCACGGCCGCACCGGCGTGCCCATCGTCGATGCCGGCATGCGCGAGCTGTGGCACACCGGCTGGATGCACAACCGCGTACGCATGATCGTGGCCAGCTATCTGACCAAGCACCTGCGTTACCACTGGCGCCACGGCGCGCGCTGGTTCTGGGACACCCTGGTCGACGCCGACCTGGCCAACAACACCCTGGGCTGGCAGTGGGTCGCCGGCACCGGCGCCGACGCCGCGCCGTACTTCCGCGTGTTCAATCCGGTCACCCAGTCCGAAAAGTTCGATCCCGACGGTCGCTACATCGCGCGCTGGGTGCCGGAGCTGGCGGCGCTGCCGTTGCCGCTGCGCCATGCGCCCTGGCGCGAGCCGGCGACCTTGCGCCGCTTCGCGCCGGACTACCCGCCGCAGCCGTTGGTCGATCTGGCGGCAGGCCGCGACGCCGCCTTGGCCGCCTACCGGAAACAGCGCGGGTAGGGGCCTGGGCGCATGCGTCCGGAGTTCATGGCCAGCGGCGGTCTCGCGATCCGATCTCGAATCCGGCCTCAGCCGCGTTGACGCCGCTCGCGGCTGCGTGATTCACTCGGCGCAGACGCTTGGAGGGCGCATGGCCACAGCAGAACCGCGCAAGCGAGCGCGTCGCGAACCGATGTCGCGAGTGGATACGGCCTGGTTGCGCATGGAGCGACCGACCAATCCTATGATGATTACCGGCGTGCTGATGTTCGCCGAACCGATGTCGATCGACGCCCTGCGGCGCGTGGTCAAACAACGCTTCCTGGCCTATACGCGGTTCCGCCAGAAGGCGGTGGACACGCCGGCCGGCGCGTCCTGGCAGACCGACGAGGATTTCGATCTCGACTGGCATGTGCAGCTGACCGCGCTGCCCGGGCGCGGCGGCAAGCGCGGCCTGGAGCGCTTCGTGAGCCAGCTCGCGTCCAGCCCGCTCGATCACAGCCGGCCGCTGTGGCAGTTCCATCTGGTCGAACGCTACGACGGCGGCTCGGCCCTGATCGCGCGCATCCACCACAGCTACGCCGACGGCATCGCCCTGGTCCAGGTGCTGCTGTCGCTGACCGACACCACTCGCGAGCCGGCCAAGGGCAGCGATCTGCCGCACGCCTGGCTCAAGACCGACGGCGTCGAGGTCGCGCGCCGGGTCGGTGCGGTCGACCGCTACATGAAGCTGGGCTCGCGCGCGCTAGAGAAGGGTATGGAGATGTACCGCGACCCGACCCTGGCCGGCATGCTGGCCAAAGAGGGCGGCGAGATCGCGCGCGAACTGCTCAATGCCTTGGCCTTGTCCGACGATCCGCCCTCGCTGCTGCGCGGCAAGCTCGGCGTGAGCAAGCGCGTGGCCTGGGCCGAGCCCCTGGATCTGGAGGAGGTGAAGGCGGTCGGTCGCGCCTGCGACTGCACCGTCAACGACGTGCTGATGGCCACCGCCGCCGGCGCCTTGCGCAACTACATGATCGAACGCGGCGACAACGTCGACGGCGTGACCCTGCGCGCGACCGTGCCGGTCAACCTGCGTCCGCTCGAACACGCCAAGAAGCTCGGCAACCATTTCGGCCTGGTGTTCCTGGAGCTGCCGGTCGGCGAGCACAACCCGATCCGCCGGGTCGAGCGCGTCGCCGAGTGCATGAATAACCTTAAGAATTCACGGCAAGCCATTGTTGCATTTGGACTTTTGGCTGCGCTGGGTATGGCGCCTTCGCAGGTGCAGGGGCTGGCGCTGGAGCTGTTCAGCCGCAAGGCCACCGCGGTGGCGACCAATGTGCCCGGGCCGCAGCAGCCGCTGTACCTGGCCGGCTGCACCCTGCGCGAGATGATGTTCTGGGTGCCGCAGACCGGTTCGATCGGCGTCGGCATTTCCATCCTCAGCTACAACGGCCGCGTCCACTTCGGCCTGATCGCCGACGCCAAACTGATCCCCGATCCCGACGCGGTGATCAGCCGTTTCGGCGCCGAGTTCGACAAGCTGCTGTACCTGGCGCTGATGGGCAACTGGGACCACACCCTCGACGCCGCCGGCGCCGACGCCCTGGTCGCGGCCGGCGACTAAGCGCCGCCCGCAGGCGCGGTGCGCTCCGAATCGCACCGCGCCGTGCCATCGCCCACGCTCCGGGTAGGAGCGGCGCAAGCCGCGACCACGCCACCTCACACGCGTCGCAGCTCAAGGGTCCCCGCATGCTGTGGGAGCGGCGTGAGCCGCGATCGAACCCCAACCATCGCGCAGCAACGCCAAGTGAGCGTTGCCTCGAGCGCACGACGCCCCTTACGCACCCTGCCGACAGCTGAACTGCGGCAAGCCCTCGTCACCCACCCGTGACGCTTGCGTGATTAGCTTTGGCTCCGCCGAATTCAGCCGAGGACGCCCCATGAAAGCCCAGATCAAGATTGCGATGGCCGCCGCCGCGATGACCGCTTTGCTCGCCGGCTGCGCCACGGGCGGCGGCGGATACTACGGCGGTCAGCCGCAGGGCCAGTACCCGCAAGGCCAATACCCGCAAGAACGCCAAGGCATGAGCCGCACCCAGAAGGGCGCCCTGATCGGCGCGCTGGCCGGCGTCGCCGCGGGCCTGCTCAGCGGCGACGACGCCACCGAGCGCCGCCAGCGCGCCCTGATCGGCGCCGGCGTCGGCGGCCTGGCCGGCGGCGCGATCGGCAACTACCAGGACCGGCAGGAGCGCGCGCTGCGCGAGCGCATGGCCGGTACCGGCGTCGACGTGGTGCGCCAGGGCGACAACATCACCCTCAACATGCCCAGCAACATCACCTTCGCCTTCAACAGCGCTTCGCTCGAATCGCAGTTCTATCCGGTGCTGGACAACGTCGCCTCGACCCTGCAGGAGTACAACCAGACCATCGTCGAGGTCGCCGGCCACACCGACAGCATCGGCACCGACGCGGTCAATCAGCGCCTGTCCGAGCAGCGTGCGGCCTCGGTCGGCAACTACCTGATGTCGCGCGGCCTGGTCCGCGATCGCTTCATCCTCACCGGCGCCGGCAAGACCCGCCCGATCGCCAGCAACGACACCGAGGAAGGCCGCGCCCAGAACCGCCGCGTCGAGATCACCCTGGTGCCGCTGCGCTCCTGAGGCGTATCGATTCGGAACTCGGCGTCGCGCGCGTCGAGTCCGGATCCCGAACGTCCCGCCGAACGGGCCGCGCGAGCGGCCCGTTCGCATTTCGCCGAGCCCACCGCAGCGGCATGCCGGCGGTAGGAGCGGCGCAAGCTGCAACCGCGCCCCTGCACCCGCGACGGACCCTGCGACGCCCCGGCAAGGCAAGTGCGGTCGTTTAGATCAAGCGACCGGGTCGCCCTTGCGCAGCGTGCGCGGTTTCGGCTCGCGGCTTGCGCCGCCGCCACCCCGAAACGCGTATCGCCGCTTTGCGATGCAAGCGCCGCTCACTGGCTGCGCTGAAACGAAAACAGCCGCGCCAGCGGATGCGCCTTGCGTTCGATCAGCGCCCGCAGCAGCCCCGCGCCGATCTGCGCATAGGTGATGCCGTTGCCGCCGTAGGCCATCGCGAAATGCACCCGCGGCCCGTACTGCTCGTGCGGGCCGAAGTAGGGCAGGCCGTCGTCGGTTTCGGCGAAGGTCCCGGCCCAGGCGAAGGCCGGCGTGAGTTCCAGGCCAGGGAAACGCTGCGCCACCGCCCGCACCAGGCGTCGGGCTTTTTTATCCAGGCGCGCGTCGCGCCGCGCCGGGATGTCGACCGCATCGTCCTCGCCGCCGACCATGACGCGGCCGTCGCCGGTGCCGCGCAGATAGAGGTAGGGGCGCGCGGACTCCCAGACCAGGGTGCGCTCCAGGCCGCGGGTCGCATCCGCCGCCATCGGGTCGGTGACGAAGGCGTAGCTGCTGCGGTTGCGCGCCACCCGCTGGCGCAGCCAGCGCTGTCCCGCGTAACCCAGCGCCAGCACCACCTGCGCCGCCCGGATCGTATGCCCTTGCGGGGTGCGCAGCAGCACCGAGCGCGCGCCGGGTTCGAGCGCCGCGATCTCGCTGCGGTCGTGCACGCGCACGCCCTGTCGCGCCAGGCGCATCAACAGCCGATAGGTCAGCCGATACGGATCCACGCGCGCGCCCAGGCGGCTCAGGATCGCGCCCGGCGCATGCAGACCGTAGCGCTCGTGCAGGTCGGCCGCATTGAGCCAGCGCACGTCGAAGCCGTGCCGACGCCGCAGCGCCAGTTCGTGCTTGAGCGCATACACATGGCGTTGCTTGCTGGCGCAGTAGACGCTGTCGTTGCGCGCGAAGTCGACGCCGCCCAGGCCGCGCACGCGTTCGCGCAGAGTGTCCACGGCCTCGCCGCAGGCCAGGTAGGCGAGGGCGGCGGCGTCCTCGCCGTAGCGCTGGGCCAAGTCGATCATGTGAGTGTCGATCTCGTACTGCAGCAGCGCCGTGCTCGCCGCGGTGCTGCCCCAGCCGATGTCGCGTTGCTCGATCACGATCACGTCGTGGCCGTGACGGCTCAATTCGTCGGCGATCAGGGCGCCGCTGATGCCACCGCCGATCACCGCGACGTCGCAGCGCGCATCGGCGTCCAGGGCCGGGAACGCATGCATCAGGCCGTTGCGCACGGCCCAGTAGGGATAACCGCTCTTCAGATCCATGCGCGGCGCCTGGGCATGCGAGGGGCTCGTTGGGAAGCGACGGGCACAGCACACTCCATCGGCCGTCGTCGCGGAGTGAGCGCGACGGCACGGCCGTGGCGCTGCGGGGAACGCTCTCCACGCGATTCACTTACATGAGCGCAGGCCATACCTCGACCGCAGGCTAACGAAATACTGCCCTTGCGTTTACTCCCTGCGGCCTAGCCTCGGCCATGCGTCGGAACGGTTCCGACCGGAGATGCATCCATGCCTCGTGGAGACAAATCCACCTATACCGACAAACAAAAGCGCCAGGCCCGCCATATCGAACAGGGCTACCGGCAGGAGGGCGTGCCCGAGAAGACCGCCGAACAGCGCGCCTGGGCCACCGTCAACAAGCTCGACGGCGGCGGCAAAAAATCCGGCTCAGGGCGCGCGCGTCACCATTGAATGCCGCGCCCCGCCGTGCGTGCGCAACCGTTGCGCGCCGCCTCCCCATCGTCACTCGCGCGCAACCGCGCGCCCCAGGCTACGCCGCGCATCGCGACGGCGTGGCCGCTTCGCCGCTACACCCCTTAGGAGTACGCATATGAACCTCATCTCCCATCGCCTCGCTTCCGCGCTCGCCGTGGTCCTGCTGGCCGGCCTGCCGGTCGTCGCCTTCGCCCAGGAACCAACGCCGACGCCGCAGACCGGCGAATCGAATCAGCCGGTCAGCGACACCTGGATCACCACCAAGGTCAAGACCGAACTGCTCGCCGCCAAGGACGTGTCGGGCCTGAAGATCGATGTCGACACCGTCAACGGCGTGGTCACGCTGTCGGGCAAGGTGGACAGTCAGGCCCAGGTCGACAAAGCGATGGCCGTAGCCAAGTCCGTGCAGGGCGTACGCAGCGTGGACACCAAGGGCTTGATGGCCGCCAAGCACGGCGGCCACTGACAGAGACGGTCTATGCCGGCACCGATGCCGCAGTAGATCGGGCCGCGACGGCGTCTCCGCCGTCGCGGCCGCAGCGGTCAGGCGCCGGGCGGCGTAGCCGCGTCGTCGCCGCCGACCACTTCGTTCCAGCTCAACTCGACACCCTTGCGATGTCCTTTCTCGGTGAGCTTCAAACCGTGGCCGTCGATCGTGAGGGTGTAGAGCTTGTCGCCGATTTCCAGTTCGCGTCGCAGCGGCTTGTCCAACTTGGTCGTCATGGCGTTCTCCGTTGATGTCGCATCGCGGGGCGTATCGCGTCAAGGACGCATACCGGGCCGAGGATACAACGGCCGGCGCGGCTGCGGCGTGGCGCCGCGCGCGCAATTGCGTGGCCGCTGTTCGCGCCGACTTGCGTTTCACGCCGCGATCACACGACGGTGCCGACGAACGATAGACCTTCCATCCGACACTCCAAGGAGACCGCTATGGCGAACGTGAGCGCTTTCATGACACCCAACCCGGCCGCCTGCGACGTCACCACACCGCTGCGCGAGGTCGCCCGCATGATGGCCGACCACGACTGCGGCGAGATTCCCGTGCTGGACGCACGCGGCGTGCCGCTGGGCGTGGTCACCGATCGCGATATCGCGGTACGCGTGGTCGCGGTCGGCCGCGACGGCAACGCGACCGCCGGCGATGCGATGACGATGCCGGCACTATGCGTCGGGCTGGATGCCGATCTGCGCGATTGTGTGGAACTGATGGAACGCGCCCGCATCCGACGCGTGCCGGTGGTCGACGCCGACGGGCGCCTGGCGGGCATCGTGTCGCTGGCCGATATCGCCCTGGTCGGCCAGAGCCGGGCCATCGCCGAGGTCGTGCGCGAGGTCTCCGCGCCGCCGCGATGAGCGTCGCAGCGTCGCAGCGGTTGAGACGCGACCACGGCAGGCTGGCCTTGCGATCGCGAGGTCGCGGGTAGGCTGAACGACGGCCGGCGGCCGGCCCGGCCGGGGCCGTCGCGGCAGCGCTACCATTCCCTAAGCGCCCGTCCGCCCCCATACCGGGTGCGGCCCCCCACCGGAACTTCGCCGCAGCGATCGCGCCCGCGCGCCATGCCACTGTCCGCCTTCCATCCCGCCGTCGCCGCCTGGTTCGCGGCGACCTTCCCGGCGCCGACCCAGGCCCAGATCCTGGCGTGGCCGTCGATCCGTGCCGGGCGGCATACGCTGGTGGCGGCGCCGACCGGCTCGGGCAAGACCCTGACCGCCTTCCTGGCCGCGATCGACGCCCTGGTCCGCCAGGCCGAGGCGCAGGGCGGCCTGCCCGACGAGACCACGGTGGTCTACGTCTCCCCGCTGAAAGCGCTGTCCAACGACATCCATCTGAACCTCGACGCGCCGCTGGCCGGCATCCGCGAACAGCTCGCACGCATGGGCCGTGCCGATCCCGGCATCCGCAGCGCGGTGCGCACCGGCGACACCACCGCCAGCGAGCGCACGCGCATGCGCAAGCAACCGCCGCATCTGCTGGTGACCACGCCCGAATCGCTGTACGTGCTGATGGGCTCGGAATCCGGACGCGCGATGCTCTCGACCGTGCGCACGGTGATCGTCGACGAAATCCACGCCGTCGCCGCGAGCAAGCGCGGCAGCCATCTGGCGCTGACGCTGGAGCGCCTGCAAGCGCTGTGCGAACACCCGATCGCGCGCATCGGCCTGTCGGCGACGCAGAAGCCGATCGAGGAGGTCGCGCGCTTCCTGGTCGGCAAAGCGGCGGTCGATGCCGACGGCCGCCCGGACTGCGAGATCGTCGATATCGGCTACGCCAAGCAGCGCGATCTGGCCCTGGAACTGCCGCCGTCGCCGCTGAGCGCGGTGATGTCGCACGAACAATGGGACCAGGTCTATCTGCGCCTGGCCGAGCTGGTCGCCGAGCATCGCACCACCCTGGTATTCGTCAACACCCGGCGCATGGCCGAACGCGCCGCGCGCCATCTCGGCGAACGCCTGGGCAAGGACGCGGTGGCCGCCCACCACGGCAGCCTGTCGCGCGAGTTGCGCCTGGACGCCGAGCAACGCCTCAAGCGCGGCGAGCTGCGCGTGTTGGTCGCGACCGCATCGCTGGAGCTGGGCATCGACATCGGCGATGTCGACCTGGTCTGCCAGCTCGGCTCGCCGCGCGCGATCGCGGCCTTCCTGCAGCGCGTCGGCCGCGCCGGCCACCACGTCGGCGGCGTACCCAAGGGGCGCTTGTTCCCGCAGTCGCGCGACGATCTGGTCGAGTGCGCGGCGCTGCTGGACTGCGTGCGCCGCGGCGAGCTGGACGCGCTGGAAATCCCGGTCGCGCCGCTGGACGTGCTGGCGCAGCAGATCGTCGCCGAAGTCGCTTCGCGCGAATGGGACGAGGACGCGCTGTACGCGCGCCTGACCCAGGCCTGGCCGTACGCGGGCCTAGCGCGCCCGGACTTCGACGCGGTGGTGCGCATGCTCGCCGAGGGCTTCACCACCCGTCGCGGCGCGCGCGCCGGCTACGTCCACCGCGATGCCGTGCACCGGCGTCTGCGCGCGCGTCGCGGCGGCGCCCTGACCGCGGTCACTTCCGGTGGCACCATCCCCGACACCGGCGATTACGCCGTGGTGCTGGAGCCGCAGGCGACCACGATCGGCAACGTCAATGAAGACTTCGCGATCGAAAGCCTGGCCGGCGACGTGTTCCAGCTCGGCAACGCCAGCTACCGCATCCTGCGCGTCGAGCCGGGGCGGGTGCGGGTGGAGGATGCACAGGGTGCGCCGCCGAACATTCCGTTCTGGCTGGGCGAAGCGCCGGGCCGCACCGACGAACTTTCGCTGGGCGTATCGCGTCTGCGCGGCCTGATCGACGCCCAACTGGCCGCGTTCGGCGAGCCCGATCCGGCGAGCCTGGCGCAGGTGCACGCGCAGGTCGCGGCCGCGATCACGCGCGAACTCGGGCTAGGCGAGGACGCCGCCGCCCAGCTGGTCGACTATCTGGCGCGCACGCGCTACGCCCTGGGCGCGGTGCCGACCCAGGACACCGTGGTGTTGGAGCGCTTCTTCGACGAATCCGGCGGCACCCAGCTGGTGATCCACACGCCGTACGGCAGCCGCGTCAACCGCGCCTGGGGCCTGGCCCTGCGCAAACGCTTCTGCCGCAAGTTCAATTTCGAGCTGCAGGCGGCCGCGACCGAGGATGCGATCGTGCTGTCGCTGTCGACCAGCCACAGCTTCCCTTTGATCGAAGTCGCGCGCTATCTGCACAGCGCCAGCGCGCTGGACGTATTGATCCAGGCCTTGCTCGACGCGCCCTTGTTCGGCGTGCGCTGGCGTTGGAACGCGACCACCTCGCTGGCCCTGCCGCGCTACGTGGGCGGGCGCAAGGTCGCGCCGCAGCTGCAGCGCATGAAGAGCGAGGACCTGCTGGCCACGGTGTTCCCCGACCAGGTCGCCTGCGCCGAGAACCTGGTCGGCGAACGCGAGGTGCCGGACCATCCCCTGGTCGCGCAGACCCTGCACGACTGTCTGTACGAAGCCATGGACGCGCGGGGCTGGCTGCGCTTGCTGGGCCGGTTGGAGCGCGGCGAAGTGCAGGTGATCGCGCGCGACGTGACCGGTCCGTCGCCGATCGCGGCCGAGGCCATCAATGCGCGGCCCTATGCCTTCCTCGACGATGCGCCGCTGGAAGAGCGCCGCACCCAGGCGGTGATGAGCCGCCGCTACGCCGATCCGGACAGCGCCGACGATCTGGGGCGCCTGGATCCGCAGGCGATCTCCGCCGTGCGCGCCGAGGCCTGGCCGGAGGTACGCAACGCCGACGAGATGCACGAGGCGCTGATCGGACTGGCTTACGTCGAGGCGGAGGAGGCGCGCACGCACGGCTGGCTGGATGCCTTGCGCATCCTGGCTGAGGCCGGGCGTGCGACCCGGCTGCGGCCTGCCGCCGAACTCGGCGACGAGGCGGCGCTGTGGATCGCCACCGAAACCCTGCCGCAGGCGCGCGCGCTGTTTCCGGACGCGAGCTGGGCGCCTGAAGTCGTGGTCCCGCCCGAGTACGCCGCCACCGCCTGGGATGCCGACGGCGTGCTGGCCGAATGGCTGCGCTCGCGCCTGACCGGCTTGGGCCCGGCGACCGTGGCTGTCCTTGCGGGCTCGCTGCGACAACCGGCGCTGGCGGTGGAGATCGCGCTGGCGCGCCTGGAGGGCGAGGGCTATGTGATGCGCGGCCGCTATACCCGCGAGAGCAGCGAAGGCGGCGCCGAGGAATGGTGCGAGCGCCACCTGCTCGCGCGCATCCACCGTTACACCGTGGGCCGCCTGCGGCGCGAGATCGAACCGGTTTCGCCGCGCGATTTCGTGCGTTTCCTGTTCGACTGGCAACGCGTGTCCGCGGCTAACCGCATGAGCGGCCGCGATGCGGTCGAAGCGGTGCTGAGCCAGTTGCAGGGCTACGAAGCGCCGGCGGCGGTGTGGGAGAGCGAGCTGTTGAGCGCGCGCATCGCCGACTACAGCCCCGCCTGGCTGGACGACCTGTGCGGCGCCGGTCGCGTGACCTGGGCGCGCCTGCGCCCGAACCGCGTCGAGGCCGGCACCGCAGCCGCGCCCTCGGTGCGGCAGACGCCGATCGTGCTGCTGCCGCGGCGCGACCTGGCGGTGTGGTCCACGCTGACCGCCGGCCGCAGCGACGACGCGCCGCTGTCCTCGCGCGCGACCCGCGTGGTCGATTGCCTGCGCGTGCGCGGCGCGTCTTTCTTCGACGAACTCGAACGCGGCGCGCACCTGCTCAAGACCGAGTTGGAAGAGGCCCTGGGCGAACTGGTCGCGCGTGGGCGCGTGACCTGCGACAGCTACGCCGGCTTGCGCGCGCTGCTGGTGCCGCCGTCCAAGCGCGACGGCGCGCGCGGCGGACGCAGCCGGCGCACGCCGCTGTTCGGCATCCAGGACGCCGGGCGCTGGTCGCTCACCCCGCGCCCGGCCGAGGACGCGCCCGTACCCGCGATCGATGCCGAGACCGTCGAGCACGCCGCGCGCAGCCTGCTCGATCGCTACGGCGTGGTGTTCTGGCGTTTGATCGAGCGCGAAGCCCACTGGCTGCCGCCCTGGCGCGAGCTGCTGCGCGTGTACCGGCGCTGGGAAGCGCGCGGCGAGATCCGCGGCGGGCGCTTCGTCAGCGGCATGTCCGGCGAGCAGTTCGCGCTGCCCGACGCGATCGGCGCGCTGCGCAAGTTGCGCCAGCGCCCCGACAGCGGCGAACTGGTCTGCGTCTCGGCGATGGACCCGCTCAACCTGGCCGGCACCGTGCTCGCCGGCGAACGCGTCGCGCGCCTGCCGGGCGCGCGCGTGCTGTTCCGCGACGGCGTGCCGATCGCCTGCCTGAGCGCGGGCAAGGTCGAGCTGATCGAAACCGACCTGGCGCCAGCCGACGCCGAACGCGCGCGCCAGGCACTGGTGCGCCGGCGCGGTACAGCCGTAGAGCCTGAAGCCGACCTCTACGCGCGCCTGGCGCCGGTATAGGCGCCAGCGTTCACGGCCCGCGGTACACGATGCCACGCAAGAACAGCATGCCGGTCTTCCCCCTTTGAAAAAGGGGGATTGAGGGGGATTTGCTCTTAACGTCGTCCAGCGCCGCCCCCGCGCCCCCGTTTCAGTACCGCCCCTCAAACCCCTTCGCCAACTCCCGCGTCAATTCGCCCGCTGGCACCTCGCGACACCCACTGGGATTCTGTCCCGACCACAACGGCGAAAAATCGCCGCTGCCCAGCGCCTCGGCGCGCGCGCGGACAGGCGCCAACGCGCCACCCGCGAGCGGAAACGGCGGCGCCAGCTCGCTGATCGGTCCGCGCTCGCGCATGTAGCGATTGACGATGCCGCGCGCGGGACGTCCGCTGAACAGATTGGTGAGCGCCGTGTGCTCGGCACCCGCGCCCTTCAAGGCGGCGCGATGCACGGCGCTGGTGCTGGCTTCCGGGCAAAGCAGGTAGGCCGTGCCGATCTGTACGCCGGCCGCACCCAGGCGCATCGCCGCCGCCACGCCCTGCGCATCGGCGATGCCGCCGGCGGCGATCACCGGTATCCGCAGCGCGCGCACCAGCTGCGGCAACAGCGCGAACGTGCCCGACTGCCGGCTCAGATCGGCATCCAGAAAATGCCCGCGATGCCCACCGGCCTCCAGGCCCTGCGCGATCACCGCGTCCACGCCTTGCGCCTGCAGCCAGCGTCCTTCCTCCAGCGTGGTCGCCGAGGACAGCACCTTCGCGCCCCAGGCGCGCACCTGCGCGAGCAGCGCGGGCGAGGGCAGGCCGAAGTGGAAACTGACCACGCGCGGCCGGAACTGCGCCAGCAGCTCCGCCGCTTCCGCATCGAAGGGGCGCCGGCCCGCGCCGGGGGCCGCCGTGGCGGGGTCGATCCCGAACTCGCGGTAGTAAGGCGCCAGCGATTCGCGCCAGGCCGCTTCGACGCCGGCATCGGGCGCAGGCGAGGTGTGGCAGAAGAAGTTGACGTTGTAGGGGCGGTCGGTCTGTGCCGCGATCGCCGCGAGTTCCTCGCTCAGGCTTTGCGCGCTCAACATGGCCGCCGGCAACGAGCCCAGGCCGCCGGCCTCGCAGACCGCGACCGCCAGGGCGCTGCCCTGCGAGCCGGCCATGGGGGCCTGGATCAGCGGGAACTCAAGGTCCGAGAACAGGGCAGGGGGCATGGGACTGATCGCTGGCTGCGGCCCGATCGCGGGCACCCCGATTCTAGACGTCGCTGCCTGTGCCGCGCTCGATCGCGCGTCGATTCACCCCGTCGGGTCGCGCGGCTCGGCGGGCGCCTGCGTTTCGGTGTGCTTGTCGATCAGGGCCAGCGCGGCTTCCAGTTCCGCCAGGGTGCGCGCTTGTACTTCGGTGTCCTTGAATTTGATGCGGATGGATTTTCCGGCCGAAGCCTTCATCCATTCGATCAGCAACTCCCGAGCGAACTTGAGAAAGGCGATCGCGCCGCCGGAGGCTGAGAACGCGATGGCCAGTGTTTCGTAGACGTGGTTGCCCATTCCGCCGTCGTAGTGCTTTCGGCTGTCCTGGTGCCGGACCTCGCGACGGTCCACATTGGCGGCATGCTCCGTAGCCAAACCTTGCAGGCGCCCGGCGATTTCCCGACTGCGCGTCTGCTGCGGGAGCGGTGGCTCGTGGGAGACGGTTTCGCTGCCGCTTCTGCGGTCGAATCCGTGGCGCTGATAGCGGCTGTCCGAGAGTTCGATGATCAGATCGTCCATGCTGCCTGCCGCGCTCCTGTGTATTGACGGTTCGTGCCCGTGTTCGCTTGCCGCGCGAAGCGGGCCGCTCCCCAGGACGGCGTCCTGGCCTTCCTGGCGCCGTCCCTGGATGAAATCTAACCTGGATAAGGACGGCGCGCTCCAGCGACGCGGCCGGTCGGGCGGCCGCAGGCCGCGCCGGCAAGCCCGACCTCGCCCCGCCAGCGGCATGAACGGCGCCCATCGCCGCGCTTGTGAATGCGCCCGCCGCCCCTATACTGACCGGGTCAGCGTTAGCTGTCCCCGGGGGTGCACTGGCTTCGACGGGGGTTGCGAAATCGCCTGGTGCATGCCGAGGGGGTAGCTTTCCTCGTAAATCCAGCTGCAAACTTTTAGTTGCCAACGACGACAACTACGCTCTCGCCGCTTAAGGCGTAAGCCCCGAAACTGCTTGTGTCCGTGCTCGCAGCGTAGGGTCATCATCACGGAATCGCTGGGGTCGGTTGCCTGTCAAACCCCGGTTAACCCAAAACAGGCTGGTTCCCGGATGCGCTTTGCGCGCCGTGCTGTTCGGGGGCGAGATCTAACGGAGCGCTAAGCATGTAGTGCCGGGGATGGAGTGCCTTCGGACGGCGGTTCGATTCCGCCCACCTCCACCAATACCGCCGTCGCAAGACGGAACAAGAAAGGTCGGATCGCCCACGGGCATCCGGCCTTTTTTGTGTCTTGCGTAGCCGCAGCACGGCTCTTGCGCCTTGGCCGCCATCGGTGGGGATGCGCCGGACCGGTGGAATCGAACGGCGGGCCGGTGCCATGGGGCAATGCGGCCTCGTAAAATTCGGAAGCGCCAGTGCCGACGTGGTTTGATCAGCCATTCAAGCCGAAGGCTTAGCTCAGGCGTCAGGGCTCCTATGAAGCGTATCGAGATCTCTGGAGCGAGCATCCCATGGGATCACGCCACCGCTCGTTGCCTGGTTGGAATAAGGCGAGATATTCCGGCTCGGCGAGCCCTGACAGTTCATTGCGCCCGCGCCGCGGGTCGACTTAAAGCAGGATCAGGCCTTCGGTGATAGGTATGCGAAAATCTTCCCCATTGCTATTCGGAGTTGCTCTTGTCGCCAGCGTAGCTGTCGCGGGAGGTCCATCGATGCAAAAGCTCAACGAAGCTCAGTCGTTGGTGCGAAATCCGGACATGACGATCACGATCGATGGAAAAGTGTTCAAGCAGTCCGATTTGGCGTTAGTTGAAGGGCAAGCGCCCGACTCCGGGGCCACTGTTGTCGAGATCGACGATCAGCTGACGTACTCTAGAAAAGAATACGCGCCGTATACATTTTTTGTTCTTCCCGGTAAGCACACGTTCCTGCTTAAGCATGTTGCGATTACCGCCGGCCTCTTCCCGAGAAAAATCGAATATTCGAACGTCATCGAGCTCGAGCTGGTGGCTGGGCATACCTACATTCCTCACAATTTCGCAGGTGCCAATCCGGCGCCACCCAAGGGCAAGCCATTGGGCTTGGTGGATCGTGGATCAGCATTCCCAAGAGAATGCCTTACGGGCCAATTTCTTCTTGCGTCGCCTGGTGGCATTAGGGTCACCGAGCTCAAGTCTCGATTCGATCAGTGCCTTGTGAAGGCCGGGGTCAGTGACAGCCTGACGTATCGGGATCGGGAAAAGTATCCGTAAGGTTTAAAAACTCATTCAGGTCGAGCCCGTCTCGCGGTTCGACTTGGTTCAGGCGTTAGAGCTTACGAGGGATTTATGAAGACAGGCCTATTACCGTTTCTTCTGATGATGCTGCCACTGCAGGCTTTCGCGGGAGCAGACGTCGCGAGCCCTATCGCCCAGTGCACTACTTCGCTAAAGGGAAGCAAGATCGAGGCTGGTGCCCTTCTCGTTGACCCAATCATGTTCGTCGCCGCCGTTGATGGAACCAAAATCGAACGCGCGAAGAAGAAATGGGATGTTGGCCTTTGTGTTCAGCCCGGCGAGCGCCAGATCGATATCGGTTTCTTGCAGGCACAGTACATAGGCAACGCGGCCGCTACGTATGAGTTCCTGGAAGGACACAGCTACGAAGTGGCGTTCCGGGGAACGTGGAGAACAGGGTTCGTGTTCTGGCTTCGCGATCTGACCACCGGCGAGGACGTGACGACGGAAACGCCAATGCCTCGCGAAAATGTTTCCATGTTTCGCTTCCGCCCTTAATTTCCCTCGGTGAGATCTGGTTATTCATTCAGACCGAACCGCGTGGGGCTGAGGGCCCCTCGTGAGCATCGACTCGGTCATGGGGGGCAGATCTCGCAAAAAATCAGGCTCGCGGCACACAACGCTCAGATGTTAGGGCTCTGTCGCCGCATTGGTCGTGCTGCCAGCAAAAAAGGCATGATCAGAGCAGGATGACTAATCGACAAGGAAGGCAGCATGAAAATAGCATTCATCGCGGCGCTGGCTGTCGCTATGCTCCACGTTACGCCGGCACTTGCTGCGTCGCCGGAAAAATCGCCATTGATAGGTCAATGGGCTCTGGATGTAGCTAGCTTGCCGATGCCGCCAGCGGCGCGCCCAAAGAGTGTCCATCTCGATTTCCGCGATGCGCCTGAGGGGAGGTGGGAAACTCGCGTCGAGATAGTCGACCAGAACAACAACAAGATGTTCGCGCAGTCCACGTTGTCTCTCGATGGCACCCCTGGACGAGCTTCTGGCAACTACTGGGTCGATGTGCTCGCGGCAAAAATGCCCGCTCCGAACGTCCTGGTAATGCAAATGGTTTATCAGGGGGTTCCAAGATCGACGCGAGTTTTTTCGGTGAGCTCGGACGGTAAAGTCCTGACCGAGACCGAAACGTACTTCAAAGAAGATGGAACTCCCATGCAGCGCACTGCATTCTTCTCGCGCGTGCCCGACGAGCCTTAACATTGATTCAAGCCGAAGCCGTTTGGGCGTCGGATTTTTTTCGTATCCCGCGCCGGCGTCCGACCGGAATGCGCTGTGCCTGTGCGAATCACGCCAGCGTACGCAGCTTGGCCTCGCGCGCCCACTGGCGCTTCATGGCCTGATCGATGAACGAGCGCGTATCGCCCGCGTCGACCACGCCCGCGTCGCGCTCCGCGCCGCCTGCATTCAATAGCGCTTGCGCGCCGGCATCGGCCGCGATCGCCTTGAGGTGGCCATAGGCGTCGCGCACGAAGTCGACCGCGGCGGCTTCCTTGGCCAGGCGCTTGCCGGCCTTGTCGCTCAACACCAGGGCGACCGCGTCGAATACCAGCGATGGCGTGCCGGCCAACTGGCCGTCTGCGGCTAGGGTCTTGCCGTCGCTCAGCTTGGCGCCGCCGATGCGCGGCGCGACGATCTTGACGCGCGCGCCGGCGGCTTCGACCGCCTTGCGCAATGCGCGCACCGTGGCGGCATCGGAGCCGTCGTCGATCAACACGCCGACGCAGCGCCCCTGCAGGGTCGGTTTCATCTTGCCGATGATCTGCAGCGGCGGCGACGCGGGCAGGTCCTGGACCGCGACCGCGGCCGGCGGCGCCGGGGGCAGCGCAGCCAGGCCCAGGCCGTCGGCGACACGGCGCGCCAGCGCGGCGTCGATATGGCGCAAGTGGCCCACGACGGCTTCGCGTACGTGCGCGGTGCCGACCTTGGACAGCTCGAACACCAGCGCCGAAGCCATATGCGCCTGCTCGTAGTCGGTCTGGCTGCGGTAGAACTGGCGCGCCTGGCTGTAGTGGTCGGCGAAGCTTTCCGGACGCACGCGGCCCTTGACGCCGTCGTCGCTGGGCACGCCGGCGCTGCGGAAACCGGCCGGCGTCTCCCGCGGCGATTGCGGATCCAGCGAACTGGGTTCGTAGTTCACCCGGCCGCGCGGCACCCGCATCTGCATGTGGCCGTCGCGCTGCAGATTGGCGAACGGGCATTTGGGGGCGTTGATCGGCAACTGGTGGAAGTTGGGCGAGCCCAGCCGCGACAGTTGCGTATCCAGGTAGGAGAACAGGCGCCCCTGCAGCAGCGGATCGTTGGAGAAGTCGATGCCCGGCACCACATGCGAGGGGCAGAAGGCGACCTGCTCGGTCTCGGCGAAGAAGTTGTCCGGCCAGCGATCCAGGACCATGCGGCCGATCACCGTCAGCGGCACCAGTTCCTCGGGGATCAGCTTGGTCGCATCGAGATGGTCGAACGGAAAGCCGTCCGCCTGTTCCTGAGTGAACAGCTGCACCGCGAGTTCCCATTCGGGGAAGTCGCCGTTCTGTATCGCCTCGAACAGGTCGCGACGATGGAAGTCCGGGTCGGCGCCGGCCAGCTTGCAGGCTTCGTCCCACAGCGTCGATTGCAGGCCCAGCTTGGGCCGCCAATGGAACTTGACGAAGGTCGAGGCGCCCTTGGCGTTGATCAGACGGAAGCTGTGCACGCCGAAACCTTCGATCATGCGCAACGAGCGCGGGATGGTGCGGTCCGACATCGCCCACATGATCATGTGCATGGCTTCGGGCGTAAGCGATATGAAATCCCAGAACGTGTCGTGGGCGCTGCCGGCCTGTGGAAAGCCACGGTCGGGCTCCATCTTCACCGAATGCACCACATCCGGGAACTTCATCGCATCCTGGATGAAGAACACCGGAATGTTGTTGCCCACCAGGTCCCAATTGCCTTGCTGGGTGTAGAACTTGACCGCGAAGCCGCGTACATCGCGTGGGGTATCGATCGAGCCGGCACCGCCGGCCACGGTGGAGAAGCGGCAGAACAGCGGCGTGCGTTCGCCCACCTTGGTCAGAATATCCGCCGTGGTGTAGCGGCTGAGCGATTTGCTCAGCTCGAAGTAACCGTGCGCGCCCGAGCCGCGCGCATGCACGATGCGCTCGGGAATGCGTTCATGATCGAAGTGGGTGATCTTCTCTCGCAGAATGAAGTCTTCGAGCAGGCCCGGACCGCGCTCGGTCGCACGCAGCGAGTTCTGGTTGTCCGACAAGGGCAGGCCCTGATTGGTCGTCAGTGGCGGATGCTTGCCGCCAGCGCTCTGGTGCAGTTCGTCGCCCACTCCACGACTGTCGCGCGTGGTTCCGCCGGTACGGGTCTTAGCGGCTTTCTTGGTGGCCATGGCGCAACTCCTGAGCGGATGAGCGGGCGGCGATCGCTGCCGATGGTTCGATCATGCGGCGCCTGCGGTGAACATCGCGTCGTGCGAGCGAGTGTGCGCATTCATATGCTCGCGTTGCAGCCCGCATCCGGTTTTCGCACAGGTGCTGGATCACCTGAACGGTTCATGCTTCGCCGCGCGCCGACAGTCGCGTGTTCCATTGCGAAAAGACGCTCGCATTAAAATGGGTCGCATCACGCGCTGCCGACGTATCCGGAATTAGCTTGGCCTCGCCACGCGAAGCTGGCGCCTGAATACGAGTTGGATATGAGCGACACGGTAGATCTGAAAGAAAAGCTGTGGAAAGCCTTGTCTTCCGATCGCACGGTAATGCTGGGTCTGGATGGCGTGGAGTCCGGTCATACCCGCCCCATGACCGCGATCGCCGAAGACCACCATGGCCCGATCTGGTTCTTCACCTCGACCGACAATGCGCTGGTGCAGAAATTGAACTCCAGCCATGCCGCCATCGCGGCGTTTTCCTCCAAGGGCCACGATCTGTTCGCCAGCATCAGCGGCAGCTTGCGCCGCGACCAGGATAGAACCGTGATCGAGCGCCTGTGGAATCCCTTCATCGCGGCTTGGTTCGAGGGCGGCAAGGACGATCCGAAACTGGCCCTGCTGCGCTTCGATGCCACCGAGGCGGAGGTGTGGCTCAACGAGAACAGCTTGCTCGCCGGGGTGAAGATGCTGCTGGGCATCGATCCCAAGAAGGACTACGAGGACAAGGTCGGCGAGGTGCGGCTGAGTTAGCCACGCTTCGGCAGCGCAGTGTCGAGGCACGCGCCGACCATTGCCCGCCACGTCCGAGCACTGCTGTCGGCGTAGGATCCGGTGCTTGTGGCCGTCGCTATCGGAACATGGCCTGACGCCTGGAGGACCGCCTCATGGACATCATCGACGTCGTAGTGGTGGGCGGCGGTCCGGCGGGCCTGACGGCCGCCACCTACCTGCGTCGTTTTCATCGCAGTTGCGTGGTGTTGGACGGCGGCGACAGTCGGGCCAGGCGCATTCCGGAGAGCCACAATTGTCCGGGCTTCCCCGACGGCGTGTCCGGCCCCGATCTGTTGCGGCGCATGCGCACGCAGGCGCTGGAGGCGGGCGTGCGCATCGAGCCGGTCGTGGTGGATGCGCTGCTGCGGGAGGGCGAGGGCTTTCGCGCCGTCGCCGGCGGGCGCAGTTGGCGCGCCCGCGCGGTGGTGCTGGCCACGGGCGTGCGCGACGTGCTGCCTGACGTGGGCTGGGCGGAGCAGGCGATCTCCTGCGGCGCGATTCGACTGTGCGCGATCTGCGACGCGTTCGAAGCCACCGATCTGCGCATCGGCGTGTACGGCCCACGCGAGGCCGTCGCCTCCCATGCGCGCTTTCTGCGGGGCTACACGTCACGCCTGGTGCTGATGCCGATCGATCGGGCGTTCGACGATCGGTTTCCGCCGCCTTATCGGGAGGAGACCGTGCTGGTGCTTCCTCCCGGGGGCGAGCTTATGTTCGACGGAACGCGCTGCCGCTATCGGGCGAGCGACGGATCCGAGACGGTGTTGGACACCGTCTATCCCTTCCTCGGTACCCAGGAGGCGCATCCGTTGGTGGCGTCCGCAGGCGCCTGGCCCGACGAGCCGGGCGAGACCGTGGTCGATGCGAATCAGATGACGCGCGTCGCCGGCCTGTACGCCATAGGCGACATGGTCAGCGGCCTCAACCAGATCTCGGTGGCGGTGGGGCAGGCCGCGATCGCGGCCACCCACTTGCACCAGCAACTGCCGATCGTGCCGCGAACGGCAGAACAGGGCGGGTGAATCCGGACCCTCGCGTAAGCCCCGCAACGGCGTCCGACCGCCGCCGCGGAGCTCAGCGCCTGGCGAGCCGGGCCCTGTTGGCGGTCACGGTGCGTGCGACCGGTTTGAGTCCGGCGGCCAGAATGCGGTCGCCGGCTAGCGTAAGTCCGGACCAGCGTTGCCACGGACTCGACCACGGCGACCAGAACGACCACGCGCCCGTCGATAGCGGCGCCAGCCAGAGGGCATTGAACATGCCCCACCAGCCTTCCATCGTGGCCGCGCCCTTCTCGGCGATCATCCGGTTCCACTCGCGCAGGTCGCGGCCGGACAGCGGCTGCGTCGCCAGCGAAAGATCCATGAGGCGTTGCGCCGCCACGAAGGGCGATGCCTGGGCGATGGCGGACAGTTGTCGGGACGTGCGGTTGTGCGGGGGCGACATCGCGTGGGCCTTGTTCGCAAGCGAATGCTTGTAGGCGAGCGAGTGTGTCACGCGTATGTGCAATCGCAGTGACGAGCGATGACGCGATGGCAGGCCGCGCATTCCAGGTCTGAACCGTTCACGAAACCAGCTTCGCAATTCACGGTGCGCGCATCGCGCCGCTCCTATGGTCGGGCCTGGGTCTGCGTCGTCCGACGCTCTTTAAGGAGACCCCGATGGCCAAGACAGCACAAGATTCCGTCCAAGTCGAAGAACTGCTGTATCAGGCACTCGAGACCGAACTGGGCGGAATTCAGATTTATGGGGCGGCCATTCGGTGCGCGGTGAACGAAGATCTGCGCGCGGAGTGGGGCGAGTATCTGCAACAGACGCGCACGCATCGCAAAGTGCTGATGCAGGTGTTCGAGTCCCTGGGCTTGGACCCGGATGCCGTGACGCCCGGTCGCGAGGTGGTCGCGCATATCGGCAGCTCCCTGGTCAGGGCCATGGAAATGGCGTTGGCCGCTGGCGATGCGACCGCGGCCGAGCGGGTCGCGTGCGAATGCGTGGTGCTGGCCGAAACCAAGGACCATCTGAACTGGGAACTCATCGGCCACGTCGCCAAGCATGGCAAGGGACCCGAAGTGGAGATCCTGCAGGCCGCCTTCGACGCCGTCGAGCAGGATGAGGATCACCACCTTTATCACACGCAGGGTTGGACCCGCGAGCTGTGGATTCAGTCGCTGGGCTTCCCGGCGGTGCTGCCGCCGCCAGAGGAGATCAAGCAAGTCGAGACGGCGATCGGCGCCGCGCGCGCCGAACAGGCGCGCGACCAGATGTTGAAAAAGAACTGATAGCCAGTGTCGCCGAGCCGGACTTTCGGTTCGGTGTCTTTGCCATGCCTTGTCGGCCGGCATCGGTGTCGGTCGGCTTTGCCCGGCGTAACGGGCCGTTAACCGGTGCAAGGTTAGCGTCGCCTGCTGCGCACCGACCGAGTAGGGGTTATGCACGACAAACGTACCCCGGCGATACGCGCATTCGAAGCCGAACAGCAGTTCCAACTGCTGGTTCAGAGCGTGGTCGATTACGCGATCTACATGCTCGATCCCGACGGCTACATCTGCAACTGGAACGAAGGCGGGCGCCGGATCAAGGGCTACGACGATGCCGAGATCATCGGTCAGCACTTCTCACGCTTCTACGAGTTGGTCGATCGCGACGCGGGCGAGCCCGAGTACGGCCTTCGTATGGCGCGCGAGAACGGTCGCTACGAGAAGGAAGGCTGGCGCTTGCGCAAGGACGGCTCGCGCTTCTGGGCCAGCGTGGTGATCGACCCGATCCGGGTGGACGGCCAACTGATCGGTTACGCCAAGGTCGCCCGCGATATCACCGAACGGCACGAGTCCGCGCTGAGACTGGCTGAGGCGCAGCAAGCGCTGTTGCAGGCCAAGAAGATCGAGGCGATCGGTAAGCTCACCCTGGGCTTGTCCCACGATTTCAACAACCTGCTGGGGGTGATCGTCAACAGCCTGGACCTGATCAGCGCCCATCGCGACGATGAGAAGCGCGTGACCCGCTTGGTGGAGGGCGCATTGCGCGCCGCCGACCGCGGCATGCTGCTCACCCGCCAATTGCTGAGCTTCGCCCGCGGCCAGGCCTTGGCGCCTGAGGTGCGCGACATCAACGAGCTGGTGCTGGGCATGAAGGACGTGCTGATGCGGTCCTGCGGCTTGGGCGTCGATATCGAACTGTCCTTGGCGCAGGACCTGCCGCCGATCCGGGTCGATCCGACCCAGCTGGAAGCCGCGCTGCTCAACCTGGTGATCAACAGCCGCGACTCGTTCGCCGAGGGCGGCACCATCACCGTCGCCACCGGTCTGGCCGATCGCCGCCCGCCGGAAATCGAATCGGCGGCCCGCGACTTCGTCTGTGTGTGCGTGGTCGACGATGGCTCCGGCATGAGCGATGAGGTGGTGCAGCAGGCGGTGCAGCCGTTCTTCACCACCAAGGAAGTAGGGCGCGGCAGCGGGCTGGGGCTGAGCCAGGCGCATGGCTTCGCGGCGCAGTCGGGCGGTTATCTGCATATCACCAGCGAACCGGGGCAGGGTACGCGCGTGACCTTGTATTTCCCGGCCTTGGAGGACTGAGCCGTGTCCTCGTCCTGCATCCTGATAGTGGAAGACGACGATCTGTTGCGCGAGGTCGTGGTCGAGGCCTTGCAGGAAACGCACTACACCGTATTGTCGGCGTGCAACGGCCCGCAGGCCCTGGCCATGATCGACGCCCATGCCGAGATCGATGTGATCTTCAGCGACGTCAGCATGCCGCAGGGCGTGTCGGGCATCGACCTGGCCTATACCCTGCGCGTTCTCAAACCGAACCTGCGTTTCATCCTCGCCTCGGGCTACGCCAAATCGCAATTGCCGCCGATGCCGGAAGGCGTGCTGTTCTTGCCCAAGCCGTACCGGGTGATGCAGTTGCTCGCGCTGCTGGATGCGCAAGAGGCCGGTTGAGCGCCATGCGCCCGACTCGAGACGCACGGGCCGACCGCGGCCGCCAGTAACGCGCGGATACAGGCGGCGATTGCTACGATGTACACACGATGTGCAAGCACACTCCCAAATCCATCGCCAAGCGTCTGGACGAGCTGGCCGAGCGGATGCCGCAATTGGTCGCCGATCACCCGGATGAGGGCGATTTTTGGGCGGCCTACGTCCGTGTTTCCAG
Source organism: Lysobacter sp. Root983 (assembly GCF_001429345.1). NCBI lineage: Bacteria > Pseudomonadati > Pseudomonadota > Gammaproteobacteria > Lysobacterales > Lysobacteraceae > Lysobacter > Lysobacter sp. Root983. The sequence continues at coordinate 706,512 of NZ_LMJO01000001.1, read as the reverse complement.
CCCCATCGTTCAAGACGCGGGCGTGGTCAGCGAGCAGGCGCTGCTACACGCGCAAAGACGGCTGGAGGAGCTGCTGGCCGAGCACGACAAGATCGGATCGCTCGCGCCGCCGCCGGCCGTGGGAAGCGAGGTCGTGCCCGATTCGGATTGGTTGAGCCGAATCAGAAAGAGAAAGAAGAAGCGAATCTTCTAGCCCAGCCGAGCGCGCGGCCGCCATTGCGCCGCCCGCGCATGTCCGCGCCATCCGCCTTGTGCTTAGCCGCCTTCGTTCGCCGGTCGAGTCTTAACCCTTCATATAACCGCGCGCGCAATTCACGCCCTCGTACTCGCGCGAGCCTACTGTGGATTACCGACGCCGATGGGCGTCGGCCCCACAGGAGTAAGCAAGATGAGCGATGTCAAAAAAGACCACAGCGTCGGCGCGGGCACGGGTGCGGTAGCGGGCGCCATCGCAGGTGCCGCGGTCGGTTCCGCCGCCGGTCCCATCGGCAGCGCGGTCGGCGCGGTCGTCGGCGGCGTGGTAGGCGCCAAGGCCGGCGATTCGATCGCCGAAGCGGTCAATCCCACCGAATACACCGCCCACTTCCAGAGCGAGTACCAAAAGTCGCCGTCCTATGTGGCGGGCCGCGAATGGAGCGATTACCAGCCGGCCTATCAGTACGGCTACGACACCTACGGCGAGTACCGCGGGCAAACCTACGATGCGGTCGAAAGCGACCTGCAGCGCAAATGGGACGAAACCCGTCACGCCTCGCGTCTGCCCTGGGACGAGGCCAGGCATGCGGTGCGCGATGGCTGGCATTACATCGAGCGCGCGATGCCGGGCGACGCCGACAAAGACGGCCGCTAAGCGCGCGGCAGCGGAAGCTCGGTGGAGTTGCGGGACCGCCATGCGGTCCCGTTTCTTTTTGCGAGGCCGACACCCTTGAGTCGTGCGCGCAGCGCGCTTGCGAATCGCAGCGGCGAAGGCGCGCGCGCGCGTCAAGGCAGGGGCGTGCTCCGGTCGCCGGCGTCGGCGTGCCTGGCCAAGCCGTGCGCGAGCAGCATCGCGTCCACGCGTCGCACTACGTGCGGCTGATCTTCCGCACCGGCGCGCGCCAGGATCTGCGAGGCCAGCGCGTCGAATTGAGGCCAGAACTGCGCCGGGTGGCGCAGTCTCTCCAGCCAGGGCGGAAGCATGTCGGCCAGATGATCCAGTTCGGCATCCAGCTCCGCGCGCACGCTCATGCCGGTGGGCGCGGCCATTGCAGCTCGACCTCATGCGCGGCGCCGTCGTCGATCAGCGGGAATGCGAGGTCGGCCTGTTCCACCCCGTCCAATCGCAGCGACGCCGAGCCGCCGTCGCATTGGCGCACGCGGATCGAGTAGGCGCTGCTGCCGTGGCGGTACTGCAGGCGATACTCCGGCCATTCGGCGGGCAGGCAGGGACGCAGCGACAGCCGGTCGCCCTGGCGGTGCAGGCCCAGCAGGGATTCGGTGAGCAGGCGGTACATCCAGCCGGCCGAACCGGTGTACCAGGTCCAGCCGCCGCGGCCCACGTGCGGCGCCACCCCGTACACGTCCGCAGCCAGCACATAGGGCTCAACCTTGTAGCGCTGCACGTCATCGGCGTCGCGTGCGTGGTGGATGGGGTTGATCATGCGCGCCAGCTCCCAGGCCCGCCCGGCATCGCCGCGGTGGGCGAAGGCCATCGCCGCCCATACCGCGGCATGCGTGTACTGACCGCCGTTCTCGCGCACGCCGGGCACGTAGCCGCGGATGTAGCCGGGGTCCTTGACGGTCTTGTCGAACGGAGGGTCCAGCAGCTGGATCAATCCGGCGTCGCGCCGAACCAAGTGGCGATCCAGCGAGGCCATGGCCTGGCGCGCGCGCTCGGGATCGGCCGCGTCCGACAACACCGACCAGCTTTGCGATATCGAGTCGATCGTGCATTCGTCGCTGGCGGTGGACCCCAGCGGCGTGCCGTCGTCGAACCAGGCGCGGCGATACCACTGCCCATCCCAGGCGTTGGCTTCGAGATTCCCGCGCAGGCGTTGCGCCTGTTCGCGGCAATAGCCGGCAAAGCTGTGGTCCGCGCGCGCCTGTGCGACCTCCGCGAAGGCCTCCAGGGTTTCGAACAGGAAGAAGCCCAGCCACACGCTTTCGCCGCGGCCGGCTTCGCCGACCCGGTTCATGCCGTCGTTCCAGTCGCCGGTGCCGATCAGGGGCAGTCCGCGCTCGCCCAGCAGGGCGCAGCCGCGCTGCAGGGCGAGCACGCAATGCTCGTAGAACGACTGCTGCAGGTAGGACGGCACCGGCAGGTCGTAGTAGGACTCCTCGTCCGGGTTGACCGGACGCCCCTCGATGTAGCGCACCTTCTCGTCCAGCACGCCGGTGTCGCCGGTGACCGTCAGGTAACGGCAGGCCGCCAGCGGCAGCCACAGGTAATCGTCCGAACAGCGCGTGCGTACGCCGCGGCCCTGGGGCGGATGCCACCAGTGCAGCACGTCGCCGTTCGGGAACTGATGGGCCGCGCACAGCAGCAGATGTTCGCGGGTCAGGGCCGGCTTGGCGTGCACGCTGGCCATCACGTCCTGCAACTGATCGCGGAAACCGAAGGCGCCGCCGGACTGGTAGTAGCCGCTGCGCGCCACGTAGCGGCAGGCCAGGGTCTGGTACAGCAGCCAGCCGTTGGCCAGTGCGTCCACGCTGGGGTCGGGAGTCTGCACCTGCACGCTCGACAGCAGCGTGCGCCAGTAGATACGCACGCCGTCCAGCACATCGTGCGCCCAGCCGACGCCGCGCACCTTGGCCGCCAGCCTCAAGGCTTCGCCGTGGTCCTTGCCCATGCCCAGGCGGAACACCGTCTCGCTTTGCTCGCCGGCGGCCAGCACGATCGGCACCTGGATCGCGGCGCAGGGGTCCAGGCCCACGCCGAGGCGGCCGGACAGACGCTCGCGCCGCAGCGCCGCCGGCTCGCCCAGGCTGCCGTTGCGGCCGAGGAACTCGGTGCGGTCGGCGGTATAGCTGCAGCCGTTGGCGTCGGTGTCGAAGAAGGCGACGCGGCCGTTGAATTCGGTGTTGTAGGGATTGCGCGCGGTCAGTACGCCGTTTTCGGCGTTGAGTTCGCTGACCACGTGCATCTGCGACTTGCCGCGCAGGTCGCCCAACACCCATTCCACATAGCCGGTGGCGGACAGCCGGCGCGCGCGGCCGGACAGGTTGCGCACCTTCAGCACCGAGTACTTCACCGCGTCCTCGACGCCCACGTACACCCACAGCTCGCTGGCGATGCCGTCCTCGAGGTGTTCGTAAACGCTGTAACCGAAGCCATGGCGGGTGCGGTAGTCGCCGCGCCCGCGGCAAGGCAGCGGCATCGGCGACCACAGCCGCCCGCTGTCTTCGTCGCGCAGGTAGAAGGCCTCGCCGGCGCTGTCGGCGACCGGGTCGTTATGCCATGGCGTCAGGCGGAACTCGTGCGCGTTCTCGAACCAGGTGTAGCCCGGGGCGCTCTCGCTGACCACGGTGCCGAAGTTCGCGTTGGCCATCACATTGCACCATGGCGCCGGCGTCGGCGCGCCTTCGCGCGAAACGATCACGTACTCGCGGCCGTCGGCGGAGAACGCGCCGGTGCCGTTGTCGAACAGGAACTCTTGAGCCACTGCGTCGAACGGCCAGACGTCCTCGGCTTGGTCGTCGTGCCTGGGCGGCAGACCGTTCGATGCGTCCGTATCGGCGACCGCGGCCAGCTCCGCCGTAGCTTCCGGCAGCAGGGCGGGGATCGCCCGTTCCGGAGGCACGTGGCGGCCGATCTGGGCCGCCAGGGTGCCCTTCTGATCGTCGACGATCACGCGCGCCACCGACTGCAGCAGGATGCGATCCTCCTGCGAGATCTGCTGGGCCGGGCGCACGAAGATGCCGCCCGGCCGATCGAGAATGTTGCCTTCGGGGTCGGCCGAGACCATGCCCAGGATCAGGTCCTGCAGCTGCTGGCGGTAGCCGGCCTGGCTTTCGTTCCAGATCACCAGGTCGGCGCGCAGGCCTTTGAGGCGCCAGTACGCGTGCGCCTGCACCATCTGCCGCACCAGTTCGATGTTGTCGGCGTCGGCGATGCGCAACAGCACGATGGGCAGGTCGCCGGAGATCGCATGGCCCCACAGGCCGGATTGGCCGCGCTGGTTCTGCAGCAACACCACCGGATCGGCGCGCAGCAGGGGATGGGCGTACACGATCAGGCCGGCCAGGCGTTCGTACAACTGCGCGTCGGCCTGCGAAGCGTTGATCTGGCGGCGCACCACCTGGCTGTGCGTCCAGGCCAGGTCGAACACGCGGTCGGCCAGGCGACGGTCGCGGTACTTGTCGACCAGCCCCATGCAGGCGTCGCGATCCGCGCCCACGCCGGTGACCATGTCGATCATCGCGGTCTGCCCGGGCGCCAGTTCGATCCGGCAGCGGATCGCCACGATCGGGTCCAGCACCGAGCCTTCGGTATCCGACAGCGCCACGTCGATCGACAGCGCGCGCGGCGTGCGCGGGGTATTGCCGCGGCCGAGGAAGCGCGCGCGGTCGGTCTCGTAGGAGATCGCTCCGATATCGGCGTCGTGCGCGGCGACCAGGTGGAACATCCACGGCGGCACTTCGTCGTGCGAGCGCGGGCGTCGCGTGCACAGTAGCGCCTGCTTCTGCCTGAGGATCTCCGACTGCACGAACAGATTGCTGAAGGCCGGATGCAGTTCGTCGGCGATCGCCGGAGCCAGCACGACTTCGGCGTAGGTGGTGATTTCGATGGTGCGCGTTTGCCGGCTGCGATTGCTCAGGCGCAGCCGGCGCAGCTCGATGTCGTCCTCGGCCGAGATCGCGATTTCCAGGTGGCTCTCGTAGCCGCGCTTGCGCCCGCGGAACTCGGCCTTGGCGTCGGAGAAGATCGCCTCGTACTGGTCCACCTGCACCCCGGTCGGCTGCAGCGCGGCCGACCAGAACTCGCCGCTGTCGACGTCGCGCAAGTAACAGAAGCTGCCCCAATGGTCGCGGGTGCCGTCCTCGCGCCAGCGCGTGACCGCCATGTCCTGCTGGCGGCTGTAACCTCCGCCGGCGCTGGTCAGCAGGCCGTGATAGCGCCCGTTGGACAGCAACTGCACGGCCGGACGGGTCGTGCCGGGATTACGGAAGATCCGCAGCTGGGTTTCGGTTTCGCCGGCCGCGCCGCGCGAACCCAGGGTTTCGGCCTCGTGCGGATGGAACACGCCGGTATGCGGGATGCGTTCCTGCAACAACAGCAAGGTGGCCTGGAACTCGGCGTCGGCGACGAAGCGCCGCTGCATGGGCTGGTGGCGCAGCAGATGGTCCAGCGAGAGCAGACCCATGCCCTGGTGGTGGGCCATGAACGAGCGCACCACCACGCAGTCCTGGCCGTGCGGCACGCGCGCCGGCGTGTAGTCGATCGCTTCGTACAGGCCGAAGTCGCCGCCGAAACCTTGCGCGGTCAGCCGCTGCAGGTTCTGGCAGGCGGCTTCCGGCGCCACCATCAGCGCCATCATGCTGGCGTAGGGCGCGATCACCAGGTCCAGCCCCAGACCGCGCTTGAGGCCCAGGCCCGGCACCCCGAACGCGCGGTACTGGTAGTTCATGCGCGCATCGACCGTGTTGTAGCCGGACTCGGACACGCCCCAGGGCACGGCGCGCTGCGCGCCGTGCGCGATCTGCGCATCCACCGCGTGGCGCGAGGTCTGGTCGAGCAGGGTGTCCGGATAGCTGGGCATCACCAGCTGCGGCATCAGGTACTCGAACATCGAGCCGCTCCACGACAGCAGCGTGGCGTCGCCGTTGACCTCGGTCAGCAGGCGTCCCAGCGCGAACCAACTGTCCTGCGGCAACTGGCCCTGGGCGATCGCCACGAAGCTGCACAGCCGCGCCTCGGAGGCCAACAGATCGTAGTAGCCGGCGTCCAGGCGATGCTCGTCCACGTTGTAGCCGATCGACAGCAGATGGCGTGCGCGGTCGTAGAGGAATTCGTATTCCATCAACGAGAACTGCCCGGCGACGTGCGCGAGGCGTTCGAGTTCGTGGACGCGTGCGCGCGCGCGCTCCTGCGCCGTTGCGTTGGAGGATCGGGCCTGCAATTCGCGCAGGCTGGGGATGGGCTGGCTTTCGTCGCCATCGGTCGGCAGCGGCAGCAGACCGAAATGCCGCAGCTCGGCCAGCGCGGAGCGACAGGCGGCGGCCAAGGCGTGGACCCAGTGATCGGCGATCGGGTCCTCGCTCGCGGGCCAAACCGCCAGCACCTGGTCGGCGTGCGCGAGCAGTTCGGTCAGAGCGCGTCCGGCGTCGCCCACGGTGACGGGCGCCTGTTCGAGTAGTGGATCGAGGGTGGCGCGCAGATCGGCCAGGGCGCGCGTCAGGGCCTCGCCGTCGAGACCGGCCGCGCGTTGGGTTTCCTCCAGCACGCCCAGGGTGTCGGCCAAGCCGGCATAGGTGCTGGGCGCCAGTACTGGTGCCTCGATCAGCGCCAGCAGGCCCTGGCGCAAGGTCAGCAGATGGCCGGCGAGGTTGCCGCTGTCGACCGTGGAGATGTAGCGCGGCGGCAGCGGCTGCAGCGTTTCGGTGTCGTACCAGTTGTAGAAATGGCCGCGGTGGCGCGGCAGTGTCTCCAAGGTGGCGAAGACCCGGCGGGTGCGTTCCAGCACGCCGTCGGTCTGCAGATAGCCGAAGTCGTAGGCCGACAGATTGGCCAGCAGCGACAGGCCGATGTTGGTCGGCGAGGTACGGCGCGCGACCACCAGGGCGGGGTGCTCCTGCACATTGTCCGGCGGCAACCAGTGGTCCTCGGCGCGCACGTAGGTTTCGAAGAAGCCCCAGGTGCGGCGCGCCAATCGGCCCAGGAACGCCAGCTGCGTGGACGACAGATCGGCATCGCGCTGGGGCGGCGGATGGCCCAGCCAGGCCATCAGCGCGGGCGACAGCAGCCACAAGCCCAACAGGGGCAGGGCCAGCCATAGCGAGGTGGGCCGCACGGCGACCAACAACGCCGCCGCGGCGACGGCGAACAGCGGCGCGGCGAGCATGCCGCGCAACTCCGCGCCCATGCCGCTGCCCAGGCTGCGTTCGACCTCGCTGGACGGATTCCACTGCAGCAGATGGCGACGGCTGATCGTCAGCCGCCACAGCGTGCGCGCGATCGCGCCCAGGCTCAGCAGGGCTTCGTAGGGCAGACAGGCCAGGCCGACCGCGGCGCGCTGCAATTGCAACAGCGTGGACTTGCCCACTCTGAGCAGATGGCTCTCCAGCGGCATATCCACCGGCACGACGAAGGCTTCGCGCACCGCCGGCAGCAGCACCGGCAGCAGCCACAGGCACAGCAGCCATCCGGTCCAGGCCAGCGGATGCGCCGAGTACAGCCAGCCCCACAGCAGCAGGGCGGTGGCGGCGGCCGGCACCAGGCTGCGGCGCAGGTTGTCGAGCAGCTTGCCGCGCGACAGCCACGACAGCGGATTGCGCTCGTAGCCGCCCTGCGCGCGCGGCACCCAGGGCAGCAGCCAGGGCAGCAGTTGCCAATCGCCGCGTATCCAGCGGTAGCGCCGCTTCGCATCGGCGGCGTAGCGCGAGGGGTAGTCCTCGAACAGGCGCACGTCGCTGACCAGTCCGGCGCGCGCGTAGCAGCCTTCCAGCAGATCGTGGCTGAGGATGCGGTTGTCGGGGAAGCGATCGGCCAGCGCCGCTTCGAAGGCGTCGACGTCGTAGATGCCCTTGCCGACGAAGGAGCCTTCGCCGAACAGATCCTGGTACACGTCCGATACGGTGCGGGTGTAGGGATCGATACCCGGTTCGCTGCCGAACATGCGCGCGTAGCGGGTGCTGCGGCGTCCGCTCTGGCTGGTGCCCACGCTGGGCTGGAGGATGCCGTAGCCGCGCACCACGCGGCCGCGCTGGGCGTCGTAGCGAGCGCGGTTCAAGGGATGCGCGAGGGTACCGACGAACTCGCGCGCGGCATCGCGCGGCAGGCGGGTGTCGGTGTCCAGCGTGATCACGTAACGCACCTGGCTCAGCGCCTCGGTGTTGCCGGTCACTCGCAGGAACTCGTCCTGCGCGCCGCCGCGCAGCAGGCGGTTCAGCGCCGCCAGCTTGCCGCGCTTGCGTTCGTAGCCCATCCAGCGGCGTTCGCGCGGATTCCACTGGCGCGCGCGATGGAACAGGAAGAAGCGGTCGCCGTCTTCGGGCGCATAGCGCTCGTTGAGGGTCGCTATCCGCTGCGCGGCGCGCGCCAGCAGCGCATCGTCGGCCGGCAGGCTGGCCTGGTCGGCATCCAGAAAATCGCTGAGCAGGGCGAAATGCAGGTGGCGGTCGCGATTGGCCAAAAAGCGCACTTCCAGGCCCTCGGCCAGGCTGTCCACCGCGTCGGCGCTGCTGAGCATGCTGGGCACCACCACCAAGCTGCGGGCCTGCGCCGGTATGCCCTCGGAATAGTCCATGCGCGGCAACGGCCGCGGCGCGACCAGCAGGGTCGCGATCCAGTTGACCAGGGCGATGCCCAGTTCGCTGTAGGCGATCGCCGCCAGCACGGCCAACAGCCACAGCGTCGCCGGCTGCTGCGGCAGTTCGGAGCGGTGCGAGAGCAGGCCCCATGCGAACAGGCCGGTGACGGCGGCGATCGGCGCCAGGTAGGCGCCAAGCGGAATGCGCGCGGGGCGCAGGCGCAAGGGCCGGCGATCGGGCCCGGACGCGGCCACCGCCGCCCGGGTCAGGGGCACGCCGTCGTCGACCAGGTAGTAGCCGACATGCGCCTGGGTGTCGTCGGGCGCGGTCGCTGCGGCGCGCGAACGCGCCAGGCCCAGTACCAGCTCGGCGACCTCCGGTTCGCTGGCGCCGCTCAGGCGCGCCATCTTCTCGATCACGTGGCGGTAGCCGTCGCGCGTGCTGAAGTCCATCAGGGCGTAGGTGCCCGCGGGGTCTTCGCGCAAGCGATGTTCGACCACGCTCATGTCTTCGACGAACTCGCGCCAATCCATGGTGGCCAGGAAGCGCAGGCTGCCGATGCTGTTGCTGATCGAAACCTGGTCGGCGGCTTGCTGCTGGCTTTCCAGATGCACCAGTTCCTCGATGCTCTGGCCGCCGTCGACGACCCACTGTTCCAGCCAGGTGATCGGCATCGAGAACGCGCCGCCGCGGCCTTGCAGCCCGCGCGTGAGCTCGGACACGAAGGCGCCGGTGAGCGGCGGCTGCGAGCGCGCCATGTCGGCGACCATCAGCACCACGTCCTTGGGGTTGTCGGCGGCGGTGCGATTGAGCAGATCGGCCCACTCGCGCGCCAGACGGTGGTCGGCGCCGTCGCGCATGACCCGCACCGCCATGCGGCGCAGGTTGTCGAGCAGCGCCAGGCGCAACATGATGGGGATGGCCCACAGCTCGCCCAGCTTCAGCGGGGCGACCGACTGATAGGCGGCGACGAAGCGGCCGATGGTTTCGGCGTCGATGCGGCCGTCGCCGTGGGCGATGGCTTCCAGCGACAGGTCGTAGACGCGCGGCAGGCCGCTGGAGGGCCCCTGGCTCAGCGAGGGCAATTGCCTGCTATAGCCCTTGGGCAGATGCCGGCGCGCGGTGTGGATCTGTTCTTCCACCAGGTAATAGTTGTCGAGCAACCATTCGCCTGCCGGTGTGATGCGCATTTCGTCCTGCACCATGCGGGTGAGCAGGGTGGAGGCGTCGTCGAGCAGGCCTTCGTTCTCTTCCAGGCGACGCAGCAGCAGTTCCGGACCGGCGCGCGCGTGCAGCCGGTGCGAAGTCGCCAGGGCGCGGCCGTGCAGTTCCATCTGCTCGGCGTTGAACAGTTGCGATCGCAGGGGTTCTTCGGACGTCAGCGTGCGCTGGGTCGCTTCGCGGCGCCAGCGCCATAGGCGCCTGCGCAGGCGCAACCAATGACTGAACATCCTCCATAACTGAGGCATCGGAGACCTAAACAAGGGCGATCAGTCGCCGAGGCCTCGATCCTGGCATCTATCGCGGTACAACAAGGTGAAAATCGATCGGTCGCTTGCCTGCGCGGGCTCGCAACGCACGCGGCATCGCCGCGCTAGCGATCGTGGGTCCATGCATCGTGGATGCAGGCTGCGCCGCCCGTAGGCGCGCTTACGCGATCAACGGTGCGGCGGATGGCCGCATATAGCGTATGGTCAAGACATGATGCACGAATTCCTCACTGCGAACCGGATCGAGTTGATCGCACGGTGCCGTGAGAAGGTCGCTCAGCGCGGGACGCCGGGTGCGTCCGAGGAAGAGCTCGCATACGGCATCAGCACTTTCCTGGATCAGCTGATCAAGACGCTGGTGGTGGAAAAGACCGCCACGCCGATGCGCAGCCGGGAAGTCTCGGGGCCTTCCGGCGGCGGACAGCCGAACTTGTCGGAGATCGGCGAATCCGCCACTCAGCACGGCCGCGAGCTGCAGCGCCACGGCTTCACCGCCGAGCAGGTGGTGCACGATTACGGCGATCTTTGCCAATCGATTTCGGATTTGGCGATGGAACGCGGGCAGGCCATCGAAGTCGACGAATTCCGCACTCTCAATCGCTGCCTGGACAACGCCATCGCCAATGCGGTCACCGAGTTCGGCTACCAACGCGACTTCCTGATCGCCGACCGCCAGGCCATGCATCTGAACGAGCGCCTCGGATTCCTGGCGCACGAGCTACGCAACCAGCTTTGCACCGCGACGCTAGCCCTTTCCATCATCAAGCAAGGCAACGTGGGCTTGTCGGGCGCGACCGGCGGGGTGCTGGATCGCGCGCTGGTCGGCTTGGGCAATCTGATCGATCGTTCGCTGGCGGAGGTGCGGATGACGGCGGGGTTGCCGATTCAGCACCGTTTGTTCTCGCTGGCCGACTTCATCGCGGAGGTGAAGCAATCGGCCTCGCTGGAAGCGCAGGTCGTCGGCTGTTCCCTGATCGTATCGGACGTCGATCCGCTGCTGGCGGTGGACGTGGATCGCGACCTGTTGCTGTCCGCCGCCGGCAATCTGTTGCAGAACGCGTTCAAGTTCACGCATCCGGGCAGCGAGGTGGTGCTGAACGTCTACGCCTTGTCCGATCGCATCTTCATCGACGTGCAGGACCACTGCGGGGGGCTGGCACCCGGTGCCGCCGAAGATCTGTTTACGCCGTTCACGCAGGGCGCCGCGGATCGCAGCGGCTTGGGACTGGGCTTGTCCATCGCGCGCCGCGGCGTGGAAGCCAATCACGGCACGCTGGGCGTGCGCGACCTGCCGGGCGTCGGATGCGTATTCACGATCAATCTTCCGCGGCATGCCGTGGCGGCGTAGCGCGTGTTTCGAAGGTCGCCACGACCGCCTCAGGGCCAGGTCGTCGGGGAGCCGATGTTCGCGGGCGAAACTCCGGTCGTTGGCAAGCCCGGTAGCTTCGCTGAAGAACGCCAGGCCGCTGCGCGAGTAAGGCCTATAATGCGCGGATGGATTACCAGCTCATCATCAAGCTGTGGCGCAAGTCGCTGACAGACGAGACCTTTTTGACCACGCTGGAAAGCCAGCTGAAGGCGGCCTTGGGCGACACCGTGGAGCTGGAGGGCTACGACGTCAGCCCGAAAGAGATCAATGTGTTCATGACCACGGCCGATCCGCGGCATTCTTTCCGGCGCGCCCGCAGCGTGCTGGAGACGCTGGGCGTGGTGCAGGGCGTGTCGGCCGCCTTCCGTCTCGTCGGCGGCGCCAGTTTCACCTCGATCTGGCCGCTGCGCGCGATGCGCAAGTTCACGCTGCCGTAGAACAGGCGCGAGGCCAGGGCGCCGGTGCGCGCTGCGCCAACGCCGAATCCGGACCCCAGTCACGGATCGCGCCCCGAATGAAGCGAGACTGCCTTGAACTTGCGCGGAACACCTCGCTAGGGTCGTAAGCGTTCGCTGTCCGTTTCCGGTCGCGGCTTGCGTTGGACGATGGTCGGGCGTGCGAAAGCCCTGCGGGTGGTCGCCGCCGGTGCAGGCGCGACCCGGTGCGCCGATGTGCCGCCCCAGACGGAGTTCGCCACGAGCTCAGGGAGACGTCCGCATGACCCGCAGTCGGTTCGACCTTAAGCGCGCGAAGGTGGGGGCAGGGCGGTGGTCGCCCGCGGAGCTCGTAGGCAGGCCTACGCGTATCGCCTGGCGCGCCGCGGTTCGTTCGCTCGGTTCGGTCCACGCCCATTCGGAAATCCGCTCATGACCGAAGTCACGCCCGACCGCAGCGACTATCCGAACGACGATTTTCCTTACTACAACGCGAGGCCGGTCGCGATTTCGGGCGCGCAGTGGCTGTTCGTGCTGCTCATGGTCGCGATCGGCTTCGCAGTGCTGGCGGCGCCCATCCCGCTGTTCCGCGACGGCTGGGGCCAATTCATTCCCGCGGTCGCGTTCTTCGCGATTCCGCTGCTGGGCCTGGCGATCGTCGCCCCGCATCACTGGACCGCCGTCTTTCGTCGCGTCGGCTGGCGAGCGCTGCTGTGGATGCTCGCCTTCGCCGCGCTCAATCTGCTGGTCAGCCTGGCGGTCGGCCTGCTGGTCATGAAAGGGACCGGTGTCGCCAGTAATCCGGCCTTCGCCATCCTGGCCCAGCAAGGCACAGGCGAACGCGCCTTGTTCTTTCTCAAGACGCTGCCGCAACTATTGGGCGAAGAAGTGCTGACCGTGCTGCCTTTGCTGGCGCTGACATGGTACCTGCACAGCAAGCGGGGCTGGTCGCGTTCGCGCGCGCTGCTGGCGGCGTGGCTGGCGACCGCGGCCATGTTCGGCGCGCTGCATCTGCCCACCTACGGCTGGAACCTACTGCAGTGCCTGGTCGTGATCGGCAGCGCGCGGTTGGTGCTTACGCTGGCCTATCTCAAAACCAAGAACCTGTGGGTGTCGTTCGGCGCGCATGTGATCAACGACTGGTCGCTGTTCGGTGTCGGCCTGCTGGGCGCGAGCGCGAGCGCCGTGTGAGCTTGCCGGTGCGGTTCGCGGCGGGCGCCGAGGTATGCGTACCGAGTTTTCACCGGATCGAGGTGGGCAAGATGGCAAGAATACGCGCACCGCCATCGACGCCATCGACGTTCGGGTTTCATTGGCGGGCGCACGGGCATCATCAGCTCCGTGCGTTCGATTGCCGCAACGCGCTTCCCCCAACCCAAGGAGTTCCCAAGATGAAATGGATCCTCGTCTCCACCGCCGCCGCCGCGTCCCTGTTCGCCTGCAATGCCTACGCCGGCCTGCCGCAGCTCAACGGCACCTGCCCGGGCAAGCTGTCGGTGCACGCCGACGAAGGCGGCCCGGTGTACATCAACGGCAAGGAAACCAAGCTCAAGCGCTTCAACGACAACTACTACGAAGCCAAGGACGCCACCAGCGGCGTGACCTTGTCGATCAGCATCAATCCCGACGGCTCGCCCAGCCTGTCCTACACCGGCAAGAACCGCGCTAACGGCGTGTGCCAGCTCGGTGCCGCCGCCGCCGCGCAGCCCGCGGCCGCGCCCAAGACCGGCGCGCGCGAATCGCATCCGGCCGCCGAGAAGGCCTGCCTGGCCGCGGTCGCCAAGACCACCAAGGTCCAGGCGAACACCCTGTCGGTGATCAGCGCCGAGTGGAGTCAGGCCGGCACCGGGGTCAAGGTCAAGGTGCCGGGCGCCGACGCGCCGTGGGCCTGCATGGTCGACGACAAGGGCAAGGTCTGGAACGTCAGCTACACCGGTTCGGAAGGCAAGCTCTAAGCCGAAGATCGGTTTGAGACGCCGCGCGATCGGCAAGATCGCGCGGCGTGCGGGCTCAGGCCGAGGCCTGGGCGGCCTCGTCGATCAGCGCGGCGACTTCGGCTGGCTGCGAGGCCAGCGAGGCGTGGCTGGCCGCCAGCTCTATCACCTTGCGCGCGCCCATTCGCGCCGACATGCGCTTTTGGTTCTCGGGCGCGATCATGCGGTCCTGGCTGGAGATCTGATACCAGGACGGCTTGTGTTTCCAGGCCGGCGCGCTCACCGCATCGCCGAAGGTGCTGGCCAGCGGCGCCTTCTGGGTGATGCCCATGACGTAGCCCTCGTCGGGCGTGAGGTCCTGGCAGAAGCTTTCATGGAACTTGTCGGCCTGCACCCACAGGTAGCCGTCGCTGTCGGGCGCCAGGTTCGAGGCCGCGATCGGCACGTGCTCCTGGGTGATGCCGCCGGGACTTTCGCCGGCATCCGGCGCGAAGGCGGCGATGTAGACCAGGGCGACCACGTTGGGCAGGTTGCCCGCTTGGCTGATCACCGCGCCGCCGTAGGAATGCCCGACCAGCACCACCGGCCCGTCGACCTGGGCGACCATCTTGCGGGTGCGCTCGGCGTCGTCGGCCAGCGAGGTCAGCGGCAGCTCGACCGCGCGAATCGAGCCATAGCCCTGGCGCTTGAGCTCCAGGATGACCTTGTTCCAATGGGCGGCGCCGCCCCAGAAACCGTGTACCAGCACCACCGTGGGCTTGCCGCTCATGATCGCTCTCCTGACGTTGGGGGCGCCGACGGTGTGCCGGCAGGGCCGGTCGGCGCGGCCTTGGCGGGCGGACATCGGTCGAGCCGTAGGCGGCGGGGAGCGGATCCGTGCGGTGGCCGGTGCGATGGCGGTCGAGCGGTGCGGCCCGCACAGACTCGATCCGGGCGCGTTAAATCCGGGCGAAATGTGGCGCCGGTGTGGATGCTGGGATAGGCGGGCGACGGACCCCTGATGCAGGGGCGGACCCAGGCCACGAGCCGCATCGCGATCGCGTCGTGTCCGGATACGCCGCGCCCGCGACGCCGGCGCCTATCCGCGGCTGCGTGGTCGGTCCCACGCGCGGAACTGCGCGCCTGATCTCGCCCCATGCGACGCGCACGGCGCAGCCTCGACGCAACGGCCGTCGTGCCGATGGCAGGGAGGTGCGATCCGCGCCGGTCAGGCCCCGCGCTGGCTCAATGGCCGTCCAGCAGCTCGATCAGGGCGCGCCGCTTCTTGCGCGACAGCTTGCGCATCAGGCCCATCAGGCGCAGTTCGTCGGGGTCGCTGTATTTGGTGGTCTGGTCGCGCACCGACAGCGACTTGCCTTCGATGGTGCCGCGGCCGGTGGCCAGCCATTCGAAGCTCACATGCTGCTGCACCGCGATCGAGAGCATGCGCTCCAGCTCGGGCAGGGCCAGGCCGATCAGCCATTTGCGCGCGGTCTCGCGGCTGACGCCGTAGTAGGAGGCGAGCGCGCCGGTGCGGGCGCGGCCCTTGGCGAAGCCGGAGAAATCCAGCGCCTGATGCAGGCGGCGGGCGAATTCGTCGTGGGGTGTATTGCTCATGCGGTACCGCCTGTGCGTCCTGCCAGGCTCGATCGGTTGTCCGTCACCGGGTGTCCACTCGTTCTTGCGCGGGAGAGCGCAACTCATTCTTGCGCATCTTGTGGAAACGAATCACACTTTTTGGGTGTTGTATTTCGCTATTTCAAGTTGTATATTGCAGTGGCGTAGACGACGATAGGGATGTCGTGGCCGATACAGCTCGTGCAGTACCAGCCGCAAGCGCGGAAGGCGGAAATTCCCGCGAAAACCCGATCCAGCGTTATGTCGCCTGCTTCGCGACAGTCGGGTTGGCGGCCAAGGCCGCCGGTGTGTCCACAGAAATGCTGCGTCAAATGCGTATTCGTGGCTTCGTTTCTACGCGCAACCGAGCTTTGCGCATGGCCGAGGCTTGCGCCGGGCGGGTCAGCGCGGTCGAGTTGATGGCGCTGCCGCGTCGGGCCGGGCGGGGCTGATGCCGATGGGCCGGCCGGATCCGCGGGTCGAGGCGCCCGGACGCGAATCCGACACCACCGCCCTGGTGGCGGTCGCGGCGGCCGAACCGGCGTCGCCGCTGCGCGCGGACTGGGCCGATGCCTCGTCCGTGGCGGCCGGTCTGGCCGCGGCGCTGGCCTTGCTGATCGCGGCCGCGGCCTGCGCGCTGGCGGTGTCGATGCGGCGCCAACCCAGCTTGCCGGAGCTGGCTGAACGCGAAAGCGATAACGGCGACACGCTGTTGTGGCTGGCGCGCGAGATCGAGCGTCACGTCGCGCAGTCGGAGCAGGCCGGACGCAACGCCGGCGAGCAGCGGCGCTGGGCGCGCCTGTGCCGGCGCATCGCCGGCGAACATCTGGAGTGCGTGAACGCCTTGATGCTGGAGGGCCTGCGCCGCGAGGCGCCGTCGCCGTCCCGGCGCGAGGCGGCCGAACCCTAAGCGGCGGGCGTGCCGCAAACGTGCCTCGGCGCTGGCTCGGCTTGTATGCTCGCGCTATGAGCTCAACCCATTCGGACGATTCCGCCGCGGCACAGCTGTCCGGCCTGGTGCCGCGTCGCAGCTACCTGCTGGCCTTGCTGGTGCTGATCGGCGCGCTGGTGCTGGTGTTCACCACCTGGACCGTGGCGCGCGATCGCGAACTGCGCACCGCCGAATCGGAGTTTCAGGTCCAGACCAAGGTCATCACCGACCTGATGCGGCAGCGCCTGATCTATTACGAATTGGTCGCCGGCGGCGGCGTGTCGCTGTTCGCCTCGGTGGCGCGGCCGACCCCGCAACAGTGGCGCGCCTACGTCGAGGGCATGAACCTGAGCCAGCGCTTCTCGGCGATGCTGGGGCTGGGCTTTGGCGGCTACGTGCGCAGCTCGCGTCTGCCGGATCTGCAGACCGAATGGCGCGAATCCGGCTACGGCCTGCTCGAGGTGCGGCCACGCGGCGTGCGCCGCGACTACGGTCCGATCCTGTACCTGGAACCCAAGACCGCGGCCAACGTGGCGGCGATCGGCTACGACATGTACTCCGAGCCGACCCGCGCGGCCGCGATGCTGGCGGCGCTGGAGTCCGGCCAACCGCAGCTGACCGGGCCGTTGCAACTCATCCAGGACGGAGCCGAGAAGCAGACCGGGCTGGTGCTGTACCTGCCGGTGTACCGCGGCGGCGATCGGCCGCAGAGCCTGGACGCGCGTCGCAGCTCGATGCAGGGCTGGGTCTACGTGCCGTTCCGCATGCAGCGCTTCGCCGAGAATTCGATGGGCGGCGCCTTCAAGGACGCGCGCTTCCGCGTCTACGACGTCGAAGGCGCCCGCAGCACCTTGCTGTACGCCAGCCCGCGCGGGCGCGACGAGGTGGAGTCGGCGTTCCGCCACTCGACCACGCTGGACGTCTACGGGCGGCGCTGGCGGTTGGAGTTCGAATCCAGCCCGCAGGCGCAGTCGGCGCCGCGCCTGGCCAGTCTGCAGAACATGCTGGCGCTGGGGTTGTTCGCCTCCCTGCTGTTGTACGCGGTAGCGCTGACCCTGGCCCGCACCGAGGCGCGCGCCCGCAAGATCGCCTTGCGCATGACCGAGGACTATCGCCGCAGCGAAACCCGTTTCCGCAGCGCGATGCGCTATTCGGCGATCGGCAAGGCCCTGCTGGACAGCGAAGGCCGCATCGTCGAGGCCAATCCGGCCCTGGTCGCGATCGTCGGCAACAACGAAGCGGCCTTGCTGGGGACGCGTTTCGATGCCCTGTTCGATAACGAGGACCACGAACTGATCGGCAAGGCCACCGGCCGCACCGACACCGACGGCGTGCACCGGGCGACGCGGCGCCTGCATCGCGGGGACGGGCTGGTGCGTCAGGTCCAACTGACCTATTCGCCGGTGCCCGGCAACGTCGGTCAGGACATCACCGGCCTGGTCCAGATCGAGGACGTGACCGAGCGCTTGCGCGCGGAGGCACGCGTGCACGCGCTCAACCGTACCCTGGAGGCGCGCGTGGCCTTGCGCACGCGCGAGCTGAGCGTGGCCAACCAGGAGCTGGAGGCGTTCGCCTACAGCGTCTCGCACGATCTGCGCGCGCCCTTGCGCGCGATCGAGGGCTTCAGCCGCATCCTGATCGAGAAACACGCCGCGCAACTCGACGAGTCCGGCCGCGACTACCTCAGCCGGGTGCGCAAGGCGGCCGGGCGGATGGGCGAGCTGATCGACGCCCTGCTGCAGATGTCGCGTCTGGCGCGCAGCGAGCTCAAGTTCGATCGCATCGACCTGAGCAGGATGGCCGGAGAAATCGTCGAGGAGCTGCGCACCGCCGACCCGCAGCGCAGCGTCGAAGTCGAGATCGAACCCGGCCTGACCGTGGTCGGCGATGCGCCGCTGCTGCGTAACCTGCTCGCGAACCTGCTAGGCAATGCCTGGAAGTTCACCCGCGGCCAGGCTCAGGCGCGCATCGCGTTCGGCGCCACCACCAATGCGCAGGGGCTGACGGAGTTCCACGTACGCGACAACGGCGCGGGCTTCGCCCAGGAATACGTGGGCAAGTTGTTCCGGCCGTTCCAGCGCCTGCACACCGACAGCGATTTTCCCGGCCACGGCATCGGCCTGGCCTCGGTCAAGCGCATCGTCGAACGCCACGGCGGCAGCATCCGTGCCGAGGGCGTGGAAGGGCAGGGGGCGACGTTTACGTTTACCTTGCCGGGGGAGTAGGGGTTTGAACGTTTAGCGGTGCTGCGCATCGTTTGCGATTTGCCGTGTCGCTAATGTGTGCGGAATCGTTCGAGCTAAGCCCGTAGGGCCCTGCGTGGGTTCGCCCCGTTCCAAAAGCAAATCCCCCTCGATCCCCATTTTTCAAAGGGGGAGGAAGCGCTATCGCGACAATGCTCCCCGAGTAGGTCTCGGTGAACTGGTCGAAGTGTCGGCGGCCGGCTTGCGTCGCTTCGATGAGTAGGGGCCTGCATCGCGGCATGGCGCTGAAGTCACTGGATCCCCGCCTCCGCGGGGATGACGGATCGGGAGTGACTCAGCGGTCTAGGCTCTGGCCGAATCCCGAATCCCGAATCCCGAATCCCGAATCCGGCCCTCAAGCGTCGCGGTTATGGCGCCGCATCGTGCGTTGCTTTTCGCGCGCCCAATCCTTTTCCTTGCTGGCTTCGCGCTTGTCGTGGCTCTGTTTGCCCTTGGCCAGGGCGATCTCGGCCTTGACCTTGTTGCCCTTCCAGTACAGCGCGGTGAGCACCACGGTGTAGCCGTCGCGCTGGATCCGGCCGATCAGGTTGTCGATCTCGCGCCGGTGCAGGAGCAGCTTGCGGGTGCGCCGTTCCTCGGCCACGACGTGGGTCGAGGCGGAGATCAGCGGGTTGATCTGGGAGCCGTACAGGAACATCTCGCCCGCGCGGATGACCGCGTAGGCGTCGGTGATGTTGGCGCGTCCGGCGCGGATCGACTTGAGTTCCCAGCCCTGCAGGGCCAGGCCCGCCTCGAAGCGTTCCTCGAGGTGGTAGTCGTGGCGCGAGCGCTTGTTCAGGGCAATGGTGCCGCCGGCGCCGCCCTTTCCTTTATCCTTGCCGGCCTTGTTGTTTGCATTTTTAGCCATCGCGCCATTGTCCCCGATTGCGCGGCCGCTAGCGAATATTCCATGCCGACCATCCGTCGTTCCGCCCTAGTCGAACATTCCGCCGCGCGCATGTACGCGCTGGTCAACGACGTCGCGGCCTATCCGCGGCGCTTCGACTGGTGCGAGAACGCGCAGGTGCTGGAGGCCAGCGACAGCCACATGGTGGCGCGGCTGGACCTGGGCCTGGGGGCGCTGCGGACCTGGTTCACCACCCGCAATACCCTGTCGCCGCCGCACCATATCGAGCTCAAGCTGGTCGACGGCCCGTTCCGCCAGCTCGGCGGGCGCTGGGAGTTCCACGCCCTGGACGAGTCGGCCTGCAAGGTCACCCTGACCCTGGAGTTCGAGCCGGCGGTGAAGCTGCTGGGCCCGGCGATGGCGATCGGCTTCCAAAGCCTGGCCGACCGCATGGTCGACGACTTCGTGCGGGTCGCCGATCGCGGGGACGAGGCGTGAAGATCGAGCTGGTCCGCGCCTGGCCGCGGCGGTTCGAGACCTGCGCGCTGGACCTGCCCGAGGGCGCGCGCGTGCGCGACGCGCTGGCCGCGGCGGGCTGGGCGCGGGACGAGGAGGCGGTCGCCTATGCGGTGTACGGGGTGCGCGCGGAGCCCGACGCGGTCCTGCGCGATGGCGACCGGGTCGAGTTGCTGCGGCCCCTGCTGGCCGATCCCAAGGACGCGCGTCGGCGCCGCGCGCAGGCGCGCGGTCCGCTCAAGGGCGGCTCGTCCAAGTAAGGGGCAGGCACCGCTTGGCGGTGCCGGAAACGCTGGAAACCGGAGAAGCGCGGCCTCAGCGGCGGCGCTTCTTGTCCTTTTCCTTGGCCAGGTTGCGGCCGAACTGCTTCGGCGCGGCCTTGGCGATCTGCTCGTCCTGCTCCGGGAAGTAGTCGCCGTCCCAGCGGGCCAGGGCGTCGTTCTCGAAGTACAGGACCAGGTTCTTCTTCTCGGTCCGCGCCAGGCGGCCGGTGCGCTGGGTCGCGGTGTAGTCCCAGCGATCGTGGTGGAACGGGTCTTCGATCGAAGGGCTGCCCAGCAGCAACTGCACCTGCTGCTTGGTCATGCCGGTCTGCAGCTGGTCGACCGCGGTCTTCTCGAGCAGGTTGCCCTGGTAGATCGGCTGCTTATAGAGAATGCCGCAACCGGAGGTGATCAAGGCGATCGAAAGGACGAGCAGGAGCTTGCGCATCGTGTGCTGGGACCTATGTCTGCGACGGGCGGGTAACGCGCCGATGATACACTGAAGGCCGCATCCACAAGGGGTGGGCCGGGGCGCGCCGAGACGCGTTCATCCGCCGTTCCGGCCGCGGCCGCCGCGCCGCCGGCGCGCGAACGCCGACCCGGGCCGCCCAGTCAGCACGATAAAGAAGGACGATCAGATGGAATCGCAGGACCTGCGCAACGCCGGACTCAAGGTCACCCATCCGCGCATGCGGATCCTGGAGCTGCTGGAGCAGTCCAAGCCGCGCCACATGACCGCCGAGGACATTTACCGGCTGCTGCTGGAAAAGGGCGAGGACATCGGCCTGGCCACGGTCTACCGCGTACTGACCCAGTTCGAATCCGCGGGCCTGGTGCTCAAGCACAACTTCGAGGCCGGGCAGTCGGTGTACGAGCTCGACCGCGGCCATCATCACGACCACATGGTGGACATCGAGACCGGCAAGATCACCGAGTTCGAAAGCGCCGAGATCGAAGAGCTGCAGCGCAAGATCGCGGCCAAGCACGGTTACGAGATCGAAGAGCATTCGCTGGTGCTGTACGTGCGCAAGAAGCGCTGAGGGGCGCGGTGCGGGATCGGTGGAGCGCAGCGCTTGCCGGTGCCGCCAGACTAGAAGGGCCCGCTCATGGCGGGCCTTTGCTTTGGTGCGGGCTGTGTTGCCGCGACAGGCCTAGGTCCAATACGGGACGCGTCCGCGGCGTCATTCGCGCGCTGACTCCACTCGGCGCGTAGGTGGCGCCCAGTCTGGAACCGAGAGGTTCTAGGGCGCTTGCGTCGTCGGCGATAGGCCGAGCAAGTCACTGGATCCCCGCCTTCGCGGGGATGACGAATCGAGAGTGGCCACGGGCCGCAAAGCTCTTCCCGATTCCCGATTCCCGAATCCCGAATCCCGAATCCCGAATCCCGAATCCCGAATCCCGAATCCCGAATCCCGAATCCCGGCCTTAAACCACATCCGCCAGCAGCCGCCTGGCCGCCGCGCGCACTTCCTTGGTCAGCTCGACGCCGCCGAGCATGCGCGCCAGTTCCTCTTCGCGCTGCTTCGCGTCCAGGCGCTGGACCGCGCTCTGGGTGACGCCTTCGCTGGCCGACTTGCTGACCCGGTAGTGGGCGTGGCCCTGGGCCGCGACCTGGGGCAGGTGGGTCACGCACAGAACCTGGCGGCTCGCGCCCAGGGCGCGCAGCTTCTGGCCGACGATCTCGGCCACGGCGCCGCCGATGCCGGAGTCGACCTCGTCGAAGACCATGCTGGGGACCGTATCCAGGCCCAACGCGGCGACTTCGATCGCCAGCGAGACGCGCGAGAGCTCGCCGCCGGAGGCGACCTTGCGCAGGGCGCGCGCGGGCTGGCCGGGGTTGGCCGCGACCAGGAACTCGACGCGCTCGCCGCCCTGCGGATCGGGGCGGTCTTCGTCGATGGGCTCCAGAGCGATCTCGAAACGGCCGCCGCCCATGCCGAGCTCGCCGATCAGGCCGGTGGTCGCGGCCGACAGGGCCTGGGCGGCGCTCTTGCGCGAGGCGGTCAGGGCGTCGGCGTTGCCGCGCCAGGCCTTGCGCGCGCCGGCGATCTCGCCGTCCAGGCGCGTCAGGCGTTCGCCGGCGCCGCGCAGGACGTCCAGTTCGGCGCCCATGCCGTCGCGGTGCGCGGCCAGTTGTTCGGGGGCGACGCGGTGCTTGCGCGCGAGCTCGTGCAGGCGGCCCAGGCGTTGTTCCAGGGTGTCGAAGGCGGACGGGTCCAGGTCGAGGTCGTCGCGCACGCGGCCTAGCAGGGCCAAGGCTTCGTCGACCTGGATCGCGGCGGCGTCGAGCATGGCGTCGACGTCGCTCAGGCGCGCCTCGTGCTCGACCACGCGCTGCAGTTCGGCGCGCACCTGCTGCAGATTGCGCGACAGCGAGGGGCCGTCCTCGCCGCCGAGGCGGGCGAAGGCGTCGTCGCAGGCGGCGATCAGGCCGGCGGCGTGGGCATGGCGCTTGTGATCGGCGTTCAGGCGCGCGATCGCCTCGGGTTCCAGGGTTTCGCGTTCGAGTTCGGCGTGCTGGTGTTCCAGCCAGCCGATGCGTTCGGAGACGTCGCCCTTGGCGATCAGGGCGTCGCGTTCGCGCAGCAGGGCGCTCCAGTCGCGCGCGGCGGTTTCGACCGCGGCGCGCGCGGCATCGTTGCGCGCGTAGGCGTCGAGCAGGGCGAGCTGGCTGGCCTTGGACAGCAGGGCCTGATGTTCATGCTGGCCGTGGATCTCGACCAGGCGCGAGGCCAGGTCGGCGAGCTGGCCCAGGGTGGCCGGGCGGCCGTTGATCCAGGCGCGCGAGCCGCCGTCGGCGCGGATCACCCGCCGGACCTGGCAGCTGTCGTCCTCGTCCAGTTCGTTCTCGCGCAGCCAGGCCGCGGCCGGCGCGGCGTCTGCCAGC
This sequence comes from Lysobacter sp. Root983, assembly GCF_001429345.1. Lineage (NCBI taxonomy): Bacteria > Pseudomonadati > Pseudomonadota > Gammaproteobacteria > Lysobacterales > Lysobacteraceae > Lysobacter > Lysobacter sp. Root983. The sequence goes on along the minus strand of NZ_LMJO01000001.1, from coordinate 683,554 downwards.
GAGAAGTCGGCGACCAGTTCGGCGCGGTCGGCGCCGTGGCGGACCACGCCGCTGTCGGCGCGCAGGCCGCTGATCAGGCCCAGGGCGTCGACCAGCAGCGACTTGCCGGCGCCGGTTTCGCCGGAGATCACGGTCAAGCCCGGGCCGAACGAGAGTTCGGCCGCGCTGACCACGACGAAATGCTTGAGAGAAAGGTGGGTGAGCATGCGCTGGCGGCGTTGTGGAGCGGCGATTGTGCCGGGTCGGGGGTGACCGGGCTAGCAGGGAATGCCGCCAATCTGTGTCGGATTAGTCTCCAGGGTTGAGATTGGCGGCGGCAGGCGAGTTTCGAGTGCGGGCGGCGCGATCGCGGGTTACGTCGCTCCGACGGGAGGGCGGAACCCGTTAGGCATCGAGCTTGGGGAGGAGGGCGACGAACGGAAGCTACGTCGTGGCTCGATGGCGCGGTCGCGACTTGCGTCGCTCCTACCGCAAACCCGACCGACTAGCGGTGCGTGCAGGCACGCTTCCTGTGGGAGCGGCGTGAGCCGCGATTGCGTGGCTGCCAGGCCCCGCAGGCCAGCCAGCCGGGTGCGCTCTCACACGGGTCTCCGGCTGCATGAACGGCGCGCGCGCATCGCCGCGCTTGCGCCCACCGCCCGGCGCGCTTATATCGACAGCGATGAATCGCCGTTCTTCCGACCTCAGCCTGGACCCGCGCGCGCGCCAGTTATTGCGCACGCTGATCGGGCGCTACATCCACAGTGGCGAACCGGTGGGCTCGCAGACGCTGGCGCGCCATGCCGGCCTGGACGTGAGCGCGGCGACCATCCGCAACATCCTGTCCGACCTGGAGGACGCCGGCCTGCTCAGCGCGCCGCATACCTCGGCCGGACGCATCCCGACCGCGCAGGGCTATCGTTTGTTCGTGGATTCGCTGCTGCAGGTGCGGCCGCTGCCCGAGGGCGACCTGGCGCGCCTGCGCAACGAGCTGCCGACCGGTTCGGGCACCCAGGCCTTGCTCGGCAGCGCTTCGGAGCTGCTGTCGGCGATGACCCATTTCGTCGGCGTGGTCAGCGTGCCCAAGCGCGAGCAGTTCGCGTTCCGGCGCATCGATTTCGTCCCGCTGGACGCGCAGCGCGTGCTCGCGATCCTGGTGTTCGCCGATCACGACGTGCAGAACCGCATCATCCAGACCAAGCGGCCCTACGACGCCGGCGAGCTGGAACGGGTCGCCAACTACCTCAACAGCCATTTCGCCGGGCGCCCGGTCGCCGACATACGCGCGACCCTGCTGCACGAGCTGCGCAGCGCGCAGTCCGAAATGGCCGCGTTGCTGGCGCAGTCGGTCGAGCTGGCCGAGCAGGCGCTGGCGCCGGACCGCGACGACGACATGGTGCTGGCCGGGCAGACCCGGCTGATGGGCGTGCAGGAGCTGTCCGACGTGGATCGCCTGCGCGAGCTGTTCGAGGCCTTCGCGCGCAAGCGCGAGATCCTGCAGCTGCTGGAGCGCACCATCCACGCCCCGGGCGTGCGCATCTTCATCGGCGAGGAAACCGGCCTGGCGCCGCTGGAAGGCGTGTCGCTGGTGACCGCGCCGTACACCGCCGGCGGCCAGGTGCTGGGTGTATTGGGCGTGATCGGGCCGACCCGGATGGCCTACGACCGGGTGATTCCGGTGGTGCAGGCCGCGGCGGATGCCCTGGGGGATGCGTTCAAGCCCGAGGCTTGAGCGGGGGCGTGCGTCTGGGGATTTGGCCTTCTATCCGCGGGCGCGGGCCTTGGCTTTCTGTGGGAGCGGCGTGAGCCGCGATGCCGAAGCGGCAGTGCGCCGAGAGTGGCAGGCAAACCCGAAGCCAATACCCGCAGCACGACGGCTTTCGCGATCGCGGCTCACGCCGCTCCCACAGGAAGCGGGCGAGGCGGGGTGGGCGTCGCCATTGGTGGCTTAGGCCGCGACTCGCGTCGCTGCTGCCCAAGGCCATCGCCGTCGCCGATCGCCGCTTTGGGGTAGGAGCGGCGTGAGCCGCGATGCCCGAAGCCGAAGTCCGCCGATCACCGAGGTTCCAGCCGAGGCCGGGCCCGCGTCGGTCGCCGACTCCCGTGGTCGCGGCTTGCGCCGCTCCTACAGGGGAAGGGCGGGATGTCGTCGTTGCTGGGAAGGCGTGGTCGCGGCTTGCGCCGCTCGCGCTCAATGATGCCGATGGCGGTGCGATAGCCCCTGCGGCTATGCCCATCGTCCCAAAAACGGCATCGAACCGCCCCGGTCGCCGCCGTTGCCGCACGATCGCCGCAGATGCCGGCACTTCTGTGCGGCGCGCACTTGAACGGTCCGGGCTTGGCCCCAATAGCTGCCCCTGTCGCGGATATACCGCCAGGACCAGCCCAGCATGAGCCACCACGATCCGAATACCGAACTCCACCCCGACGCGCAGGACCCGGCTTCCGCCGCCGCGCCGAACGAGGTCGAGACCCTGCGCGCCGAACTGGCCCAGGTCCGCGAGGACGCGCTGCGCGAGCGCGCCGAACTCGACAACCAACGCAAGCGCCTGGCGCGCGACATCGACACGGCGCGCAAGTTCGCCAACGAGCGCCTGCTCGGCGACCTGCTGCCGGTGATCGACAGCCTGGAAGCCGGCCTGGCCGCGGCCGGCGGCGACGCCAGCGCGCTGCGCGAGGGCATGGAACTGACCCTGCGCCAGCTGCTCAAGGTTGCCGGCGACAACGGCCTGATCGCGGTCGACCCCACCGGCCAGCCGTTCAACCCCGAACAACACCAGGCCATGAGCATGGTCCCGGCCCCGGGCGTCGCCCCGAACCACGTGGTCCAGGTCTACCAGAAGGGCTGGCTGCTGAACGAGCGGCTGCTGCGCCCGGCCCTGGTCGTGGTCGCCCAGGACGCCTGAACCGTCGCCGGCGCGAGCGCGCCGGAGCGCGCGGGCGAGGGCGGGGGCGCTTGAACCGCCCGCGACCGGACCCCAAATAACGCACATCGGCGCCGCAACGGCAGCCGCAACATCTAAAGCATTCGAGAGGGAGCAACACCATGGGCAAGATCATCGGCATCGACCTGGGCACGACCAATTCCTGCGTCGCGATCATGGAAGGCGGCAACGTCAAGGTCATCGAGAACGCGGAAGGCGATCGCACCACGCCGTCCATCGTGGCCTTCACCAAGGACGGCGAAGTCCTGGTCGGCGCTTCGGCCAAGCGCCAGGCCGTCACCAATCCCAAGAACACCTTCTACGCGGTGAAGCGCCTGATCGGCCGCAAGTTCACCGACGCCGAAGTGCAGAAGGACCTGGACCTGGTGCCCTACGGCATCGCCCAGCACGACAACGGCGACGCCTGGGTGGCGACCGCCGACGGCAAGAAGATGGCGCCGCAGCAGATCTCGGCCGAAGTGCTGGCCAAGATGAAGAAGACCGCCGAGGCCTACCTGGGCGAGACCGTCACCGAGGCGGTCATCACCGTGCCGGCCTACTTCAACGACAGCCAGCGTCAGGCCACCAAGGACGCGGGCAAGATCGCCGGCCTGGAGGTCAAGCGCATCATCAACGAGCCGACCGCGGCGGCGTTGGCCTACGGCATGGACAAGAAGGGTGGCGATCGCAAGGTCGCGGTCTACGACCTGGGCGGCGGCACCTTCGACGTGTCGATCATCGAGATCGCCTCGGTCGACGGCGAAATGCAGGTCGAGGTGCTGGCCACCAACGGCGACACCTTCCTGGGCGGCGAAGACTTCGACAAGCGCGTCATCGACTACTTGGTCGAAGAGTTCCAGAAGGATCAGGGCATCGACCTGCGCAAGGATCCGCTGGCCCTGCAGCGCCTGAAGGACGCCGCCGAGCGCGCCAAGATCGAGCTGTCCAGTGCCCAGCAGACCGAAGTCAATCTGCCCTACGTGACCGCCGACGCTTCGGGCCCGAAGCACCTCAACATCAAGCTGACCCGCACCAAGTTGGAGTCGCTGGTCGAGGACCTGGTCAAGAAGACCATCGAACCCTGCCGCATCGCGCTCAACGACGCCGGCCTGCGCGCGGGCGACATCAGCGAAGTGATCCTGGTCGGCGGTCAGACCCGCATGCCCAAGGTCGCGCAGGCCGTGGCCGAGTTCTTCGGCAAGGAACCGCGCAAGGACGTCAACCCGGACGAGGCCGTGGCTGTCGGCGCGGCGATCCAGGGCGGCGTGCTGGCCGGCGAGGTCAAGGACGTGCTGCTGCTGGACGTGACCCCGCTGAGTCTGGGCATCGAAACCCTGGGCGGCGTGTTCACCAAGATCATCGAGAAGAACACCACGGTACCGACCAAGGCCTCGCAGACCTTCTCCACCGCCGAGGACAACCAGTCGGCCGTGACCGTGCACGTGCTGCAGGGCGAGCGCGAGCAAGCCCGCTACAACAAGTCGCTGGCGCGCTTCGACCTGTCCGGCATCGAGCCCTCGCCGCGCGGCATGCCGCAGGTCGAGGTGTCCTTCGACATCGACGCCAACGGCATCCTGCACGTGTCGGCCAAGGACAAGAAGACCGGCAAGGAACAGAAGGTCGAGATCAAGGCCGGTTCGGGCCTGTCCGAGGACGAGATCGCCAAGATGGTCGCCGACGCGGAGGCCAACCGCGAGGAAGACCAGAAGTTCCACGACCTGGTCCAGGCCCGCAACCAGGCCGACGGCCTGATCCACATGGCGCGCAGCACGATCAAGGAGCACGGTGAGAAGCTGCCGGGCGACGCGATCGGCCGCACCGAGGGCGCGATCGCCGAGCTTGAGACCGCGATGAAGGGCGACGACAAGGGCCAGATCGAGGCCAAGTCCAAGGCCCTGGAAGAGGCCGCTCAGGCCCTGTTCGCGGCGGTCCAGGCCCAGCAGCCGGGCGCAGACGCGGGCGGCAACGCCGGCGCCAAGTCCGACGACGTGGTCGACGCTGAGTTCACCGAGGTCAAGGACGATCAGAAGCCGTGATTCGGGATTAGAGATTGGAAGGAGCGGGTTTTCCCGCTCCTTTCGCTATTCCCCCACCGGTTCCGTCCCTGAGTTTTGCGCCGTAACGAATCACGAATCCCGAATCACGAATCCCGGCCCATGAGCAAACGCGACTATTACGAAGTGCTGGGCGTGGCCCGCAACGCCAGCGACGACGACCTGAAGAAGGCCTATCGGCGCTGCGCGATGAAGCACCATCCCGACCGCAACCCCGGCGACAACGCCGCCGAGGCGGCGTTCAAGGAGTGCAAGGAGGCCTACGAGGTGCTGTCCGACGCCAATCGTCGGCGCGCCTACGACCAGCACGGCCACGCCGCCTTCGAGCACGGCATGGGCGGCGGTGGCGGCGGCGGTGGGCCCGGCTACGCCGACATGGGCGATATTTTCGGCGACATCTTCGGCAACATCTTCGGCGGCGGTGGCGGCCAGCGCGGTCCGCGCCGCGGCGCCGATATCGGCTATGTGATGGAGCTGTCGCTGGAAGAGGCGGTCGGCGGCCTGGACAAGCAGATCGAAATCCCGACCCTGGACGAATGCGACACCTGCAACGGCTCGGGTTCGGCCGACGGCAAGCTGGAAACCTGCACCACCTGCAGCGGCCGCGGCCAGGTCCGGTTCCAGCGCGGCATCTTCTCGATGCAGCAGGCCTGCCCGCATTGCGGCGGCCGCGGCCAGACCATCGCCGATCCCTGCAAGGACTGCCACGGCCAGGGCCGGGTGGAACGCACCAAGACCCTGCAGGTCAAGATTCCGGCCGGCGTCGACAACGGCGACCGCATCCGCCTGACCGGCGAGGGTGAGGCCGGGCCAGCCGGTTCGCCGCCGGGCGACCTGTACGTGGAAGTGCGCGTGCGCGAGCACGATATCTTCCAGCGCGACGGCGACGACCTGCACTGCGAGGTGCCGATCCGCATTTCCCAGGCCGCGCTGGGCGACACCATCCGCGTGCCCACGCTGGGCGGCGAGGTCGAGCTGCGTATTCCGTTCGAGACCCAGAGCGGCAAGCTGTTCCGCCTGCGCGACAAGGGCGTGAAGTCGGTGCGCAGCCGCAAGCCGGGCGACCTTTACTGTCGCGTGGTGGTGGAAACGCCGGTCAATCTGACCGTCGAACAGCGCGAGCTGCTGGAAAAGTTCGAAGCGACCTTCATCGGCGAGGGGGCGCGCAAGCATTCGCCGCGTTCCTCGACCTTCCTGGACGGGGTCAAGGGTTTCTGGGACCGCATGACGTCCTGAGCCCGAGGCATAGCGAAATCCGAAGGGGGCTGCGGCCCCCTTTTTCGTGCCCGTTGTGTGCTGCCGCCGGCTTGCGCCGGAACGGTCTTAGCGGCGCTCGCGCGATGTGATAGAACGTCTCGCATCCGGTGTACGGCCGGTTCAGGACGGCGCCCCGCGAGCCTATGCGCGGCGCTCGTCGCCCACGTAGCGACAGGGGGAAGGGATGCGTATCGCAACACTGCGGCTGTGCGCCGCGATCGGCATTGCGCTGGCGGCTACGGCCGCGGCGGCGCAGAACGCCACGCCGGCGACGGCGCCCGCCGCCTCCGAGGATCCGGTGCGCAGCGAACGCGCGCACGTGACCTACACCGTGCAGCCCGACGGCAGCTACGTCGAACAGCACGAGACCGAACTCAAGGTGCTGGACGAACGCGCGGTCGAATACGCCAAGCGCGAGTCGATCAGCTACAGCGCCAGCATTCAGCGGTTCGAGGTGATCGAGGCCTATACGCGCAAAGCCGACGGCCGCCGCATCGAGGTGCCCAAGTCCAACTATCAGGTCGAGACCAACGACGGCCGCGAAGGCGGCGGTCCGGCGTTCTCCGACATCGCCACCACCAGCCTGATCTTCCCCGATGTCGCCGCCGGCGACACCGTGGTGCTGTCCTATCGCCTGATCGGCAAGCAGCCGATGTTCGACCGCCAGTTCTCCGAACTCGACAGCTTCAGCAACCACCGCTACGCGGGCGACGTGCGCATCAAGATCGACGCGCCGGCGGCGATGTGGGCCCAGCACAAGGCCTGGGGCGCATTGAAGCAGGTGCGCGACGAGACCGTCGGCGACCGTCGTATCGTCGAGTGGAGCTATCAGAACCGTGCCCCGGCCAAGAGCAAGCGCACGGACTACTCGGTCTACCAGGTCGAGGATTTCCCGGGCTTCGCCTATTCGACCTTTCGCAGCTACGGCGACATCGCCCGCGTCTACGGTGAGCGCGCGCTGCCCAAGGCGGTGCCCACGGCGCGCGCGCGCAAGCTGGCCGACGAGATCGCGGCCGGCAAGACCGCGCCGCGCGAGGTCGCGCGCGCCCTGTACGAATGGGTGTCGACCAACATCCACTACGGCGGCAACTGCATCGGTCTGGGCGCGGTGGTGCCGCGCGACCAGGACTTCGTGCTCGACAACCGCCTGGGCGACTGCAAAGACCACGCCACCCTGCTGCAGGCGCTGTTGGCGGCCAAGGGCATCGAGGCCAGCCAGGCCCTGGTCAACGCTGGCAACGTCTACCGCCTGCCGGAGATTCCGGTCGCCTCCAGCGTCAACCACGTGATCAATTACCTGCCCGGGCTGGATCTGTACCTGGACGCCACCGCCAAGGGCATCCCGTTCGGCGACCTGCCGCCGAACGTGGCCGGCAAGCCGGTGCTGCGCGTCGACCAGCCCGAATTGAAGGCGCGCACGCCGGCCTATCGTTCCGAGCGCAACCGCCAGCGCATGACCACCCATCTGACCGTGAGCGAGGACGGCTCGGTCAAGGGCAAGGTCGCGGTGGAGGTGTCGGGTTTCCCGGCGGTCTCCTTGCGCGGCGCGCTGCGCGAGATGACCCAGGAGCAGGCCCGGGACCTGGTCAAGAATTACTTCCAGTCCAGCGGCCTGGTCGCGCAGGGCAGCTTCCGCCAGGACGATCCCAAGCCCCTGATCGACAGCCAGAACTACGACGCCCAATTCGAGGTCGCGCAGATGCTGCCGGTGCCGGGCGCGATCCCGCTGCGGCCGATGTTCATGAACCCGCAGCCGGTCGCGAGCTTCGTCTCCAGCGCCAACGAAGACCTCAGTGCCGAGGGCGAAACCGCCTGCACCGGCGGGCGCTCCGAGGAGATCTACCGGATCGAGTTTCCGGCCAGCATGAAGGTGATCGCGGTGCCCACCAATCTGTCGATCGAATCCGGCGGCCTGCGCTACCACGCCACCTACAGCCTCAAGGGCAATGTGCTCGAGGCCAGCCGGGTGTTCGAGGACGGCACGCCCGGCCCGCTGTGCACGCCCGAGTACAACCGCGCCTTCCAGGCCTTCGCCAAGAAGGTGCTGCCGAACCTGAAGTCGCAGGTGGTGTACCAGTAGGCGGGCAGGGCATGCGCTGCGCGACACAGCCGATGGCGGAACGGACGCATGCCGACGCCTGTGCATGAGCTGGTGCTGATGCCGGGCCGCCACGCCTGCGGCCTGCAGGCGGGCGCCAGCCGCCTGTTCAACGTGCTGGGCATCGCCCGCCAGCGTCTGATCGAGCGGCATGGGCCGAACCAGTCCTACGATTTCTACTGGGAAGGCCAGCGCGACGGCGTGGTCTGCCGGGTGCGCGGCAGCGAATGGGATCCGCAACTGCCGCAGGCCCGCTTCCACGTCGAACTCAGCCGGGCCGTCGCGGCCGCGGCGATGCTGGAGCGTCTGCACGAGTACGCCGCGCAGCAGGGTTGGGGTTCGGTCGAGGTCGCCGACGCATGAGGCGGACCGGCCTGTCCACGCTGCGCGCCGCTCCCGCCGCCGGGAGGCCGCATGCCGCCTAGCTATGCCGCGATCCGGCCCTTGCTGGCGCCCTGGGGCGAGTTGCGCGCGCAGCCGGCATCGGACTGGCAGGGCGAGTTCGCACTGCCGCCGGCCTTGCTGGACTTCTATCGCGAGGTCGGCCCCTGGGGCGGCGTCCGCCACGCGTCGGTCGGCCCGCTCGGTCTGGACCTGGCCTGCGGCGGCAATCCGGTGTCGATCCCGCCGCTGCAGAACCTATGGGCGCGCCAGGCCGGCTATCGCTGGCATGGGCTCAGCGGCGAGCGCCTGCGCGGCTGGAAGGACGAATGGCTGGTGGTGGCGATGGAGGGCAGCCATCCCTTCATCTACGACCTGATCAGCGGTGCGGTGTCGTTCGACCTGGCCGGCGGCCACTGGAACCCGCGCCCGATCGCCGACGATCTGGCCACCGCGTTCGGCGCGCTGGCGACCGTGGCCAACACCTACGCCGCGCTGGGCGAGTCGGCGCTGGACGAGGATTACGAGTTGCGGCCGCAGGCGCGCGCGAGCGTGCGCGACGCGCTGGCCGAGTTCCTGGGGCAGGGGCCCGCCCAAGCCGATGCGCTGCTGCATGCGTGGCGCTGGTATGAATGAGCGTGCGCGGTCGTTCGCGCCGTGGGCGTCCAGGCCAGACCCGTGTGTGCGCGTCGCGTGGCGATCGTTACCCCAATCAGGACGCTTTATGAAACGGACACTGGCGCTCATCGCCGCCTACGCGCTCGCTGCGCCCGCGCACGCGGCCTGCCTGGGCGAGACGCCGTTGGCCGCCGCGCAGGCCTGGTTTCGGCAGCACTACACGTTCTGGAACGAGCCGACGACGACCCTGGGCGACGCCTTCGCGCCGCCCTTGCTGCGGCTGCTGGAACGCGAGCAGGCCTGCAAAGTCGAGGGCGTGTGCGCGATCGACGCCGATCCCTGGCTGGATGCGCAAGACGGCGAGGCCCGCGACCCGGAGTACTTCGTCGAAGCCGAGGACGTGGTGCGGTTGCGTTACCGCTTCGTGCTCGACGAGCGCATGCCGACGCAGTCGCGCGAGCTGCGCTTGCGCTTCAGCGGCGCGGACCGCTGCTGGCGCGCGGCCGATCTGGTCAGTCCCGACGGCCGTTCCTTGCTGCGCACGCTGACGTCCTATTACGACGAGTAGGGCGGCGCGCCGTCGTCGCCGCTTGTCGAAACTCCGGCCCAGCCGTTAGCCTGCCGGCATGAACGATATCCCCCGACTCCTGATCCACGGCGCCTCCGGGCGCATGGGGCTGGCGCTGCTGCGTCTGGCCGCGGCCCGCGACGATCTCAGCGTGGTGGCCGCGGTCTCGCGCAAATCGCCGGCGCAGCGCGTGGTCGACGGCGTGCCGCAGTTCGCCGCCAGCGAATTGAGCGGCGTGCCCGAGTTCGACGTCGCCATCGATTTCAGCCTGCCGGAGGGCTTCGACCCGGTGCTGGCGCTGTGCGCCGAACGCGGCCGCGCCCTGGTTTCGGGCACCACCGGCCTGTCCTCGGAACAGAACCGCGCGATCGAGGCCGCCTCGGCGCGCATCGCAATCGTGTGGGCCGCCAATTACAGCCTGGGCGTGGCGGTGCTGACCGAACTGGTGCGGCGCGCCTCGGCCGCCTTGCCGAGTTGGGACTGCGACATCGTCGAGGCCCACCACACCCGCAAGCTGGACGCGCCTTCGGGCACGGCCCTGCACCTGGGCCAGGCGGTCGCGATCGGCAGCGGCCGCGACCCGCACTACGCCAGCCTGCGCGCGGGCGACATCGTCGGCGAGCACACGGTGCAGTTCGCCAGCGCCGGCGAGCGCCTGGAGCTGATCCACCGCGCGACCAACCGCGACATCTTCGCGCGCGGTGCGCTGGAGGCGGCGTTGAAGGTGGCGCGCCAAGGCCCGGGCCGCTACGGCCTGGCCGAGCTGATGTTCCCGAATCTGTAGGTCGCGTCGTGGCGGGCTCGGGCCCCTGACGGCAGCGCGCCCCTTGGTTCGCCGGCCCGACAGGGCGAGGCAGGGGCCGCGGAGCGGGCAGCGCGCCGGTTTGCCGATCCAGGCCGTAACCGCCACACCGCTGGCGCGAAGGTGAACAGCCGGTTTCCGGACGCGCGGGCGGCGCTGGAATGGGCTCGCGCGGCTGGCGTTCGCCGGCCCGCGTCGGTACAATTCTCGCTCGCCTGAACCCCGCCCGCCGGACCGGTCCCGCACCGCGTCCGTGTTTTGCTGCAAGCCGGTTTTGCCGGTGCGCGCTGGACGGGGTCAGTATCCTCGGCAGCCAAGGCGACCCCCGTGACCCAACCCGCAATCCTCGCTCTCGAAGACGGCACCGTATTCGAGGGCGTTTCCGTAGGCGCGCCCGGCCTCAGCGTCGGCGAAGTCGTCTTCAATACCGCCATTACCGGTTACCAGGAAATCCTCACCGACCCGTCCTACGCGCGCCAACTGGTCACGCTGACCTATCCGCACGTGGGCAACACCGGCTGCACCGACCAGGACGACGAAGCCGGCCAGGTCTGGGCCTCGGGCCTGATCGTGCGCGACGTGCCGCGCCGCCCCAGCAACTGGCGCAGCCAGATCGCGTTGCCGCAGTGGCTGGCCGAGCGCGGCGTGGTCGCGATCGCCGACATCGACACCCGCCAACTGACCCGTCTGCTGCGCGATCGCGGCGCTCAGAACGGCGCGCTGATGGCGGGCGAGGGCATCGACGCGGCCAAGGCCATCGAGGCCGCGCGCAAGTTCCCGGGCCTGAAGGGCATGGACCTGGCCAAGGAAGTCAGCACGCGCGAGCGTTACGAGTGGCGCGACGGCCAGCTCGATCTGGACGCCAACGCCTTCGTCCAGGCCGAACCGCGTTTCCACGTGGTCGCCTACGATTTCGGCGTCAAGCGCAACATCCTGCGCATGCTGGCCGAGCGCGGCTGCCGGGTGACGGTGGTGCCGGCGCAGACCTCGGCCGCCGAGGTGCTGGCGCTGAATCCGGACGGCGTGTTCCTGTCCAACGGCCCCGGCGATCCGGAGCCCTGCGACTACGCGATCGCCGCGATCCGCGAATTCCTGGCGCGCAAGCTGCCGACCTTCGGCATCTGCCTGGGCCACCAGCTGCTGGGCCTGGCCGCGGGCGCCAAGACGCTGAAGATGAAGTTCGGCCACCACGGCGCCAACCACCCGGTCCAGGACCTGGACAGCGGGCGCGTGATGATCACTTCGCAGAACCACGGTTTCGCGGTCGACGAGGCCAGCTTGCCGGCCAACGTGCGGGTGATCCACCGCTCGCTGTTCGATGGCAGCAACCAGGGCATCGAGCTCAGCGACGCGCCGGCTTTCAGCTTCCAGGGCCATCCGGAAGCCAGCCCCGGCCCGCACGATGTCGCGCCCTTGTTCGACCGTTTCGTCGCCAGCATGGAGTCGGCACGATGAAGTTCCACGCGTTCGCCGCCGTCCTGGCCGCGGGCTTGGCCTGGTCGGCCCCGGTCGCCGCGGCCGCGCCCACCGATGCCGAAGTCGCCCAGATCCAGCAGTTGCTGGGCTTCGACGTCGCGATCGAGCGCGTGATCGCCGGCAAGATCGACAACGCCGAAGAGTTCAAGGTCTTCAACGACAGCCAACGCGGCTGCATCAAGGGCGAGCTGCTGCCGGAATTCCGCAGCAGCATGGTCGACGCCTTCCGCCAGCTGTTCGGCGACGGCGAGACCATCGCCGCCTGGACCCGCTTCGGCCAGACCAAGGGCGGCGCCAAATTCGTCGCCGGCATGCGCGAGCAGGTCAAGGGCAACATCGACAACGCCGTCGACGGAGCGCCCAAGGCCGAGGCGGTCGAATTCTTCAAGGGAATGCAGGCCGACGAACTGATGGAGGTCATGGAGTTCATGCAGAGCCCGGCCGCCAAGGTGCTGGAACGCGAATTCCCCGACACCGACGTCAGCCCGGAACAGCTGCAGAAGCTCAGCGAGCGCGTGTCCAAGCGCTGCGGCATCGAGATGCCCAAGGCCTGATGAGCGCCGCCACGATCCAGGCCGCGACCGCAGCGCGCAAGCCCGCGCGCCGCTGGCGTCGTTGGCTGATCGCCGGCGCCGTGGTCGCGGCCTATCCGGCCTTCGTCCTGATCGTGGTGTATTCGCAGTTCTTCGCCGCCGGCCTGCCGGGCGGCCGTAACGGCCCCGCCGACGCCTACCGGCACACGTTGGCCAGCGCCGTGGTCGCCTACACCACCTCGCCGCGCATCGTGGACTGGGTCACCCGGGTCATGGAGCGCGACGGGCAGGGCAACCGCAGCCGCGCCATGGACGCGCACAACAACCGCATCGGCGCGCGCATCGGCCGCGACGCCGACAGCTGGCAGGCGATGAACCTGAGCGTGCGCGACGCCGTGCGCGCCGGCGCGATCGACGCCACCGGCAGCCAGCAGATCACCTGGTTGCCCCCGGGCGACTGGCAGGACCGCTTGTACTGACATGCAACACACCACACCACCCGCGACGCGCACTCAACGGAGACAAGGAATGACCCTGCAAGCTCGCTGCAATGCCGTCGTCGCCGCCACTTTGCTGGCGCTGCTTCCTATCGTCGCCAGCGCCCAGAACGCGCAGGCCCAGGCCGACAAGCTGGCCGACGTGATGATGCAGATGCTGCCGTTCGGCAAGATCCTCGACGATGCCGCCGCCGGCGACCCCGAGTGGCCGCTGCAAGGCAAGGCCGACAAGGTCGAGCCGGCCAAGCTGAGCTGCCTGCGCAACGAGCTGTCCACCGACGGCTATCGCCGCAGCAAGCGCGCCCAGGCCCTGGAGTACGTCAAGGCCAATCCCGGCCGCGTCGACGCCGACCTGGCCCTGCTCAACGGCGGCGCCGCCAGCGTGTTCTCCGATTTCATCAATGCCGGGGTCAATGAAGCCCAGACCGGCAAGAAGGTCGAAACGACCGAAGTGATGAAGAAGATGAAGGCCGATCAGATGCTGTCCTTCATCGATTTCATCACCGAGCCCAAGCACGCGCCGCTGCGCGAGCTGGTCGGCATCGGCGAAGCCTTCGATCCCTCCAAGACGGCGCAGGAGAACAGCGACGCCGGCAAGAGCATCGGCACCCGTCTGGTGCTGAAGCTGATGCTCGGCGCGATGACCACTTGCGACGTACCGCCTTCCACGATCCTCGAGTGACACAATGCCCAAGCGCACCGACATCAAAACCGTCCTGATCATCGGCGCCGGGCCGATCGTGATCGGTCAGGCCTGCGAATTCGACTACTCGGGCGCGCAAGCCTGCAAGGCGCTGCGCGACGAGGGTTATCGCGTGGTGCTGGTGAACAGCAATCCGGCCACCATCATGACCGACCCGAACATGGCCGACGCCGTGTACATCGAGCCGATCAACTGGCAGACGGTCGAGAAGATCATCGCCAAGGAAAAGCCCGACGCGCTGCTGCCGACCATGGGCGGCCAGACCGCGCTGAACTGCGCGCTGGACCTGGCCGACAACGGCGTGCTGGAGAAGTACAACGTCGAGCTGATCGGCGCCAAGCGCGAAGCCATCCGCATGGCCGAGGACCGCGAGCTGTTCCGCGTGGCGATGGCCGAGATCGGCCTGGAATGCCCCAAGGCCGAAGTCGCGCGCAGCTTCGAGCAGGCGGTCGATATCCAGACCCGGGTCGGCTACCCGACCATCATCCGTCCCAGCTTCACCCTGGGCGGCAGCGGCGGCGGCATCGCCTACAACAAGGAAGAGTTCGAGGATATCGCCAAGCGCGGCCTCGAGCTGTCGCCGGTGCACGAGATCCTGGTCGAGGAGTCGGTGCTGGGCTGGAAGGAGTTCGAGATGGAAGTGGTCCGCGACACCGCGGACAACTGCATCATCGTGTGCTCGATCGAGAACTTCGACGCCATGGGCGTGCACACCGGCGACTCGATCACGGTCGCGCCGGCGCAGACCCTGACCGACAAGGAATACCAGCGCCTGCGCGACGCCTCGATCGCGGTGCTGCGCAAGATCGGCGTCGACACCGGCGGCTCCAACGTGCAGTTCGGCATCAACGCCCAGAACGGTCGCGTGGTCGTGATCGAGATGAACCCGCGCGTGTCGCGTTCCTCGGCGCTGGCCTCCAAGGCCACCGGCTTCCCGATCGCCAAGATCGCCGCCAAGCTGGCGATCGGCTACACCCTGGACGAACTGCGCAACGAGATCACCGGCGGCGCCACCCCGGCCTCGTTCGAGCCGACCATCGATTACGTGGTCACCAAGATTCCGCGCTTCGCCTTCGAGAAGTTCCCGCAGGCCGACGCGCGCCTGACCACGCAGATGAAGTCGGTCGGCGAAGTCATGGCGATGGGCCGGACCTTCCAGGAGTCGCTGCACAAGGCCCTGCGCGGCCTGGAGACCGGCAAGGTCGGCCTCGACCCGACCGGCCTGGACCTGTCCAGCGACACCGACATGGCCAAGCTGCGCCGCGAGCTGAAGGAGCCGGGCCCGGAGCGCATGTTCCATATCGGCGACGCCTTCCGCGCCGGCATGAGCGTGGAGGACGTGCACGCGCTGTCCTTCGTCGATCCCTGGTTCCTGGACCAGATCGAGGAACTGATCGCTGCCGAACGCAAGCTCGCCGAGGCCGGCCTGGCCTCGCTGGACAAGGCCCGCATGCGCGCGCTCAAGCGCATGGGCTTCTCCGACGCGCGCATCGCCCAGCTCACCGGCACCGACGAGACCGCCGTGCGCACCCTGCGCCGCGCGTTCGGCGTGCGCCCGGTGTACAAGCGCGTGGACTCCTGCGCGGCCGAGTTCGCCACCACCACCGCCTACATGTACTCGACCTACGAGGACGAGTGCGAGGCCCAGCCGACCAACCGCGACAAGATCATCGTGCTCGGCGGCGGCCCCAACCGCATCGGCCAGGGCATCGAGTTCGACTACTGCTGCGTGCATGCCGCGCTCGCCCTGCGCGAGGACGGCTATGAAACCATCATGGTCAACTGCAACCCGGAAACGGTCTCGACCGACTACGACACCTCCGACCGCCTGTACTTCGAGCCGCTGACGCTGGAAGACGTGCTGGAGATCGCGGACCTCGAGAAGCCCAAGGGCGTGATCGTGCAGTACGGCGGCCAGACCCCGCTGAAGCTGGCGCGCGCGCTGGAAGCCAACGGCGTGCCGATCATCGGCACCAGCCCGGACAGCATCGATCTTGCCGAGGACCGCGAGCGCTTCCAGCAACTGGTCCAGGAGCTGGGCCTGGCGCAGCCGATCAACCGTACCGCGCGCAATCCCGAGGAAGCGCTGTTGCTGGCCGGCCAGATCGGCTATCCGATGGTGGTGCGCCCGAGCTACGTGCTGGGCGGCCGCGCCATGGAAATCGTCTATTCCGACGCCGACCTCACCCGTTACATCCGCGACGCGGTCAAGGTTTCCAACGACTCGCCGGTGCTGCTGGACCGCTTCCTCGACAACGCCGTCGAGGTCGACGTCGACATCATCGCCGACCGCGAAGGCCACGTGCTGATCGGTGGCGTGATGGAGCACATCGAAGAGGCCGGCGTGCACTCCGGCGACTCCTCCTGCTCGTTGCCGCCGTATTCGCTGTCGCCGGCGACCCAGGACGAGCTGCGCAAGCAGGTCGTGGCGCTGGCCAAGTCGCTCAAGGTCGTGGGCCTGATGAACACCCAGTTCGCGATCCAGACCGACGCCGAAGGCCGCGACACCATCTTCCTGATCGAAGTGAACCCGCGCGCTTCGCGCACGGTGCCGTTCGTGTCCAAGGCCACCGGCATGCCGCTGGCCAAGATCGCCGCGCGCTGCATGGTCGGCCAGACCCTGGCTTCGCAGGGCGCGCTGGAAGAGATCGTGCCGGACTACTACTCGGTCAAGGAAGCGATCTTCCCGTTCGCCAAGTTCCAGGGCGTGGACCCGATCCTCGGGCCGGAGATGCGCTCCACCGGCGAGGTCATGGGCGTGGGCAAGAACTTCGGCGCGGCCATGGCGCGCGCCCAGGAAGCCGGCGGCATCAAGGCGCCGCCGGTGGGCAAGGTGTTCGTCTCGGTGCGCGATCCGGACAAGCAGCGCGTGCTGACGGTGGCGCAGGAACTGGTGCGCCGCGGCTATACCCTGGTCGCCACCAGCGGCACCCAGGCCTTCCTCAGCGGCCACGGCGTGGCCTGCGAAGTGGTCAACAAGGTCACCGAGGGCCGCCCGCACGTGGTCGACCTGATCAAGAACGGCGAGATCGTCTACATCATCAACACCACTGAAGGCCGTCAGGCCATCTCGGACTCGTTCTCGATCCGCCGCGAGGCGCTGCAGGCGCGCATCACGTACTCGACCACGGTGTCCGGCGCGCGCGCGCTGGTGAACTCGCTGGACTACCGCGGCCAGGGCCCGGTGTGGTCGCTGCAGGAGCTGCACGCGCAGATCCAGGGCGCGGCCTGAGCCGGCACGGGACGCGGAACCGCTCCGCGTCCCGGCGGCCCGCGCGCCCAGCGCGGGTTTCGCGCCCGATTTCGAGGGATTTTCCCGCCGGCGCCCGATGGGGTGCCAAGCGGCCGCGTTCGCGGCACAATCGAACTTTGCAAACGGAAGCGACCGGCCCCCGGCCGGCACGAGGAACGATGAGATGAGAGCACCGATCACGGTGAAGGGCGCCCAGCGCCTGCGCGCGGAACTGGAAGAGTTGAAGTCGGTCAAGCGACCGGCCGTGATCAACGCGATCGCGGAAGCGCGCGCGCACGGCGACCTCAAGGAGAACGCCGAGTACCACGCCGCGCGCGAGCAGCAGAGCTTCATCGAGGGCCGCATCAAGCAGCTCGAGTCCGAACTCTCGCACGCCCAGCTGATCGACGTGTCCACCCTCAACGCCGGTTCCAAGATCGTGTTCGGCGCCACCGTCGAGCTGGCCGACGTCGAGACCGACGAAGAACGCACCTACCAGATCGTGGGCGACCTGGAAGCCGACATCAAGCAAGGCCTGATCGCGATCTCCTCGCCGGTCGCGCGCGCCCTGATCGGCAAGCACGAGGGCGACAGCGTCGTCATCGAGGCGCCGGGCGGCACCCACGAGTACGAAATCGTCGGCGTCAGCTACGCCGGCTGAGCAGGCCGCGACCGCGAGGCCGCGCATGACTCCGACCACCGCGACCCTGCTGCTGCCCGAGCGCGAACGCTTCGGCGGCCAGCGCCTGTCCGAGGACCTGGGCCGCCGGCTCGCGCGCGCCGACCGGATCGCGCGCAGCGGCGATCCGCTCGCGCGCGTGCTCGACGTGCTGCCGCGCGGTTGGCCGGTGGCCGCGGCCACCCGCCAGCGCGACGCCCGCGATGCTGCCCACGCGGCCTGGATGCGCGCCGATCCGGCTTATGTGCGACCCGACCTCAACGGCGCGCGCCTGCTCGCCTACGGCCAGGCTCTGGGCCTGGACGAGGCCGAGGCCGCCGACTTCCTGCGCGCGCTCAAGCCCTTGTTCGGCGATGCCGGTTTTCCGATCGACGCGCCGCGGCCCTCGCGCTGGTACCTGCGCCTGCCGCAAGGCGCCAAGCTGCCGAGCTTCGCCAGCCCGGAAACCGTGCTCGGCGCCGACTTGTTCGAACACCTGCCGGACGCGGCCGACCAGAGCCCTGAAGGCCGGCGCTGGCGCTCGCTGCTGAGCGAAGCGCAGGTGACGCTGCACAACCACCCACGCAACGCCCAGCGCATCGCCGCCGGCCAGGCGCCGGTGAACTCGCTGTGGTTCTGGGGCGCGGGGCTGCTGCCCGATCACGTGCGCAGCGCCTACGCGCGCATCTGCAGCGACGACGAAGCCCTGACCGCGCTGGGCGCGCTGGCCGGCGTCCAGGCCACGGCGCTGCCGCCGCGTTGGAGCGCGGGCGAGGGCGACCTGGCGGTCGATCTGCGCCGCGCACGCGACCTGCAAGCCTTGGAGCGCGACTGGCTGACGCCGTTGAGCGCCGAACTCGATGCCGGCCGGGTGAGCCGGATCGCACTGGAATTCGGTGGCAGCGAAGCCTACGAACTCGCGCGCGCGCAGCGCTGGCGCTTCTGGCGCAAGCCGCTGCGTTCGCTGCAAGCATGACCGCGCGCGCATGACCGAACCCGCCCGCCTGCGCCGCCGCCAGATCGCCGACCCCGGCGCCTGGCCCGACAGCGTGTCGCCGCTGCTGCGGCGCGTGTATGCCGCGCGCGGCGCGATCGCGATAGAACAGGCGCAGCCGCGCCTGGCTCAACTGCTGCCGCCCGACGGACTCGGCGGCCTGGACGCCGCCACCGCCTTGCTCGCCGATGCGATCGCCCAGGATCGCCACATCGTCGTGGTCGGCGACTTCGACTGCGACGGCGCCACCGCCTGCGCGGTCGGCGTGCGCGGACTGCGCATGCTCGGCGCGCGCCGGGTCTCGCATGCGGTGCCCAACCGCATGGTGCACGGCTACGGCCTGTCGCCGGCGCTGGTGGACGAACTGGCCGCGCTGCAACCCGATCTGCTGGTCACCGTCGATCACGGCATCGCCTGCCACGCCGGCATCGCCGCGGCCAAGGCGCGCGGCTGGCAGGTGCTGGTCACCGACCACCATCTGCCCGGCGAACGCCTGCCGCCCGCGGACGCGATCGTCGATCCGAACCTGCCCGGCGATGCATTTCCCAGCAAAGCCCTGGCCGGCGTCGGCGTGATGTTCTATGTGCTGCTGGCGCTACGCCGCACGCTGCGCGCGCAGGGGCGCTGCGAAGGCAATGGGCCGGACTTGCAGGTACTGCTGGATCTGGTCGCGGTCGGCACCGTCGCCGACCTGGTGCCGCTGGACGCGAACAACCGCGCCCTGGTGGCCGCCGGCTTGCGCCGGCTGCGCGCGGGGCACGGCGGCGCCGGCCTGCGCGCCCTGATCGAGGTCTCGCAACGCGATGCGCGCCGTCTGACCGCGGCCGACATCGGCTATGCGCTGGCGCCGCGCCTCAATGCCGCCGGTCGTCTGGAAGACATGGCCTTGGGCATCGAATGCCTGCTGACCGAGAACGAGGCGCAGGCGCGCGAGATCGCCCACAGTCTCAACGAGATCAACGCCGAACGACGCGCGGTGCAGCAGCAGATGACCGACGAGGCCGCGGCCGCGTTCGCCAAAGTCGCGCTGGATGCCAATGCCGTACCGTTCGCGGTCTGTTTGTTCGACGAAGATTGGCATCCGGGCGTGGTCGGCCTGGTCGCGTCCAAGATGAAGGAGCGCCTGCACCGCCCGGTGATCGCGTTCGCGCCGGCCGAACCCGGCAGCGACGCGCTGCGCGGTTCGGCGCGCTCCATCCCCGGCTTCCACATCCGCGACGCGCTGGCCGACGTGGCCGCGCAGCATCCCGAGCTGATCGAACGCTTCGGCGGTCATGCCATGGCCGCGGGGCTGTCGCTGCGCCGCGACGCTCTCGACGCGTTCCGCGCCGCATTCGAACGCTGCGCCGCCGCCTCGCTCACGCCGGAACTGCTGCAAGCCGACGTGCTCAGCGACGGCGAGCTCGGCGCGGGCGAGTTCGACCGCGCCAGCGCCGAATCGCTGCGCGACGGCGGGCCGTGGGGGCAGGGCTTCCCCCTCCCGAATTGGAATGTGATTGCCGACGTTCTGAGCTTTCGCGTGCTGGGCGAGAAGCACGTGAAGCTAGTGCTGCGGATCGAGGGGCGGGTGGAGCCGCTGAACGCGATCCACTTCAACGGCTGGGATGGGGAACCCCCCGTCGGGCGCATCTTGCTGGTGTTCACGCTAGAGCCGGACGACTACCGGGGCGGGGACGCGATCCAGCTCAACATCGTCTACCGCGAGCCATATACAGCCGAGAGGTATAGCAGTTTGATAGCAACGCCAGAAATGCCCCAAACAGTCGGTCTAAAAGGTAGTTAGCTGTGCATGTGGACTGGTCGCAAGATTGACATTGAAAGCCTGCCTCGCGGCGCGTGGCGCATTGCCGTTGATCTGCTCAAGATCGGCTTTCCCGCGTTCTTCATCATTGGCGGCTTGCACTGGCTAGGGGGTGATGATTTTCAGAAAGCCCTAACGATCGGCTTTGTCTTCGTCGTCGTTCCCTCCAGCTTTGCCGGTGCTATCGAAGTACGCTCAGCCCGCCAACGCCGCCGTGTCTATACTTTCACCTCAGAAAACTGGCGCGTATCTATGTTTGCTGGGCTTTGGGCCGTGGCTTGGGCCATCCCCTTCGTGCTTTCTATTGGTCTGCTCCAGTGGAGCTTCCAGCCCTACATGGACTACTTGCTGGCGCCTCTAGTGTGGGGTGGCGTAGGTTTTGTGTTGGCCGCGCTGCCTGTTGGGCGCCGCTAACAACTCATTCAAGCCGAAGCCGCCCTGATGGGTGTATTCGCGAGTGCTGGTAGCTGCTTGGGCACAGGCCCGGAGGCAGTTGAGGAAGGCAGAACAGCCACCGATCGGCTTTTTTGCGATCTGACGCCTTTTGGCGGTTTTCTCGGCGGGCCTTGGGGCCACGGGTGTCCGCCTTTCCCGAGCCGCAGTTCGACGGCGAGTTCCCGGTGCTGGGCTGGCGCGTGGTCGGCGAGCGCCATCTCAAGCTGGAACTGGGCCATCAAGGCCGGCGCTTGAACGCGATCGAGTTCGGCGGCTGGCACGGCGATCCGCCGCCGGCGCGCGTGCGCATCGCGTATCGGCTGGAACCGGACGACTACCGTGGCGGCGATGCGATCCAGTTGGTGATCGTGCACCGCGAGCCGGCTTAGCCGGCGACGGCCGCGCAACGGCCTTCTTTCCAGTGCGGTCCGTAGCGGAGACAATGCGCTCCCCGATCCAGGTGCGCCGTCGATGGAGTTCTCGCCCGAGGTCATCGCCTTCCTCATGGCCGTGGCCTTCGTCGCGGGCGCCATCGACGCGCTGGCCGGCGGCGGCGGGCTGCTGACGATTCCGGCGCTGATGGCGGTGGGCATCCCGCCGGTGGCGGCCATCGCCACCAACAAGCTGCAAAGCGCGATCGGCACCTCCAGCGCGGTGTTCGCGTTCGCGCGCAAGGGCCATATCGATTTCCGGCGTTACGCCTTGCCCGCGCTGGGCGCGTTCGTGGGATCGACCGGCGGCGCCTGGCTGCTGCAGCGCATGGACCCGTCATTCCTCAGCGGCGTGATTCCCTTGTTGCTGATCGCGATGGCGGCCTACTTCCTGCTCGCGCCGCGCATGAGCGATCAGGACAGCCATCAGCGCATCGGCCCGTACGCGCTGGCGGCGCTGATCGCGCTGATCGGCGTCTACGACGGCTTCTTCGGGCCCGGCACCGGTTCGTTCATGGCGACCGCCCTGGTCGCGCTGGGCGGCCTGGGCGTGGTGCGCGCGACCGCGCAGACCAAGTTCTTCAACCTGGCCAGCAATCTCGCCGCGTTGGCGGTGATGATCGCCGGCGGGCATGTGCTGTGGACGGTCGGACTGGCGATGGCCCTGGCCAGCGTTGCGGGCGGGCAGGTCGGTGCGCACGCGGCGATGCGTTTCGGCGCGCGCGCGGTGCGGCCGGTGTTGGTGGTGATCTGTCTGGCGCTCACGGTGAAACTGTTGTCGGACCCGGGCAATCCCTTGCGTTTGGCGTTGGCGGCGCATTTTTCCGACGCCGGCGGCGGCTGAGCGCCCGCGTCCTTGCCGGTGCGACTGGGCCTCATCGCCTCGCGCCGCATGCGCGTCGGCGAGTCGCCTGTTGCGGCAAATAGTGAATGCGTGCGGTCCGCGTCACGCGGTTGACACACGCTTTTTCCACATGTTATTTGATTGCGGGGTCCTCGTACGCTGCGAACCTATGTTCTCCTACGGCACATTGCTGCGTTGCCTGCTGATCGTGGCGTTCTGCCTCGAAGGCACGCTGTCGCTGTGGAGTTCCAGCGTCATGGCCACCGAGGGCGTCGCCGCCGCGGTGTCCACCGAAGCCGCCGCGGCAGTGGTGGCGGACGAAGACTGCGAAGAGCAGACCCCGCATCGCGAAGGCGGTTCGCCGCATCGCGATTGCGATTGCGGCACCGGTTCGGGTTGCTGCGCCTGCGCCTTCCCGGTGTTGGCGGTAATCCACAGCGTGCCGTTCGCGGCCCAACACCGTCTCGCCGACCAACCCGTGGCGTTGGCGCCGGTGTCCGCCGCCCCCGCAGCCGCTACCGGCGTATTCCGACCTCCGATCGCCTGATCCGGTCCGACCACCTGCGTGGTGGTCTCCGTCGCTTCCAGCTTCGCGTGCGCGCATCCGCGCGGGCGTCGCCGTGGGCGTTCGACACCAGATCCAGAACCGTTCGGGGAATTCCATGTACTGCAAGCGCAACCACCTCGCCGCCGCGATAGGCCTGATGCTGTCCGCGGGCCTATGCCAGGCCGTCAACGCTCAAACCGCCGCACCGATCGACCCCACGGACGACAGCACCGCGCAGGAAGCGACCACCATCGATACGGTCACCGTGACCGGCAGCCATATCAAGCGCGCCCAGATTTCCGGCGTCGGCCCGGTCACCGTGATCGACCGCGAAGCGATTCAGCGTTCCGGCGCGATCTCGGTCGACACCTTGCTGCAACGTTTGCCCGCGGCCGCGGGCTTCGCCGGCAATCAGACCAACGCCTATTGGGCCGATAACGGCTACGGCACCACCCAGGTCAATCTGCGCGGCCTCGGCATCAACCGCACCCTGGTGCTGTTGAACGGCCGCCGCATCGTAAACGGCGGCACCGGCGCCAACAGCTCGGTCGATCTCAACGTGATCCCGATCGCCCTGATCGAGCGCGTCGAGGTGCTCAAGGACGGCGCTTCGGCCATCTACGGCGCCGACGCGGTGGCCGGCGTGGTCAACATCATCACCAAGAAGAAGTTCGACGGCGTCGAAGCCTCGGTGCGCTACGGTCAGACCTTCCAGGGCGATGGCGATGAGACCGCGGTCGATCTGACCTGGGGTATGAGCGGCGAGCGCGGCTCGATCATGGCTGCGGTCAATTACACCGAGGGTGGCTCGGTCAACATGGCCGATCGCGCGCCCTGCGGCCTGGGCGAGTCCAACGGCCAACTGGTCTGCGTGGGCAGCTCGACCACCATCGGCGGCCGCGCCGTGCTAGCCGACGGGCGCCGGGTGAACTTCAACCAGGACCCCAACGGCGACGGCGATTTCTACGAGACCTATTCGCCGGCCAAGCACAACTACAACAGCAACCCGTATCTCAACGCGGTCAACCCGATCAAGCGCCTGAGCTTCAGCAGCTTCGGCAATCTGAACCTCAACGACGACCTGCGCCTGTTCACCGAGCTGATGTACACCAACCGGCGTTCCAACCAGCTCGCCACGCCGGGCGCGATCGGCCAGTACCGGCCGATCAACATCGCCGCCAACCATCCGACCAACCCGACCGGACAGAACCTGCTGCTGCAGCGCCGTCGTTTGCAGGAGGCCGGCGTGCGCAAGTTCTATCAGGAGACCGACACCTTCCGCGTGGTGCTGGGCCTGGACGGCAAGCTCGGCGTGGGCTGGGACTGGTCGGCGGCGCTGAACTGGGGGCGCAACACCGGCATCGACGGCTCCAACAACGTCGCCAACTTGGACCGCGTCGATCAGACCTTGAACACCGCCTTGTGCAGCAACGCGCCGGGCGCGGCGATTCCCTGCGCCGATTATCTGGGCTACGGCGACGTCACCCAGCAGGTGCTGGACTACATCATGTTCACCACCCGCGACAGCGGCGGCAACGAGCAGAAAAGCTTCACCGCCAACATCAGCGGCCAGCTGTTCGAGCTGCCGGCCGGCTGGGTCGGCTTGGCGACCGGCGTGGAAGTGCGCAAGGAGCGCGGCTGGCGCGATCCCGATCCGCTGACCGTGCTGGGCATCGCCAACACCAACCAGCAGCAGCGCATCGCCGGCGAGTACACCGCCAAGGAAGTGTTCGCCGAAGTCGCGGTGCCCTTGCTGCAGGGCAGGGCCCTGGCCGAATCGCTGACCCTCAACGCGGCGGTGCGCTATTCCGACTACGACCTGTTCGGCGCTGACACCAACTACAAGGTCGGCCTGGATTGGCAGGTGGTGCCTTCGCTGAAGTTGCGCGCGACCTATGCCACCGCGTTCCGCATCCCCAACGTGCCCGAGCTGTTCGGCGGCGTGTCCGAAGGCAACCTCACCACCACCGATCCCTGCAGCGGCTGGAGCAGCCAGCCGGCGTCGTCGACGATCTACCAGAACTGCCAGGCCTCGGGCGTGCCGGTGGGCTATACCCAATTGGGCAACACCGTGCTGACCACGGTGGGCGGCAACGCGGACCTCAAACCGGAGGACGCCAAGACGCTGACCGTCGGCGCGGTCTGGACGCCGAGCTTCGTGCCCGACCTGACCCTGACCCTGGACTACTACAACATCAAGATCGACCACGCGATCCAGCGCATCGACGGTTCGACCAAGCTTTCGGTCTGCTACAACACGCCGGGTTTGAGCCACCCGTTCTGCAGCAACGCCAATTTCACCCGCAATCCGCTCACCGGCGAGATCGACTTCCTGTCGGCGCAGCCGGTCAACGCGGCCAGCGAGCGAGTGTCGGGCATCGATCTGGGCCTGCTGTACCAGTTCGCGCTGGGCGGCTGGGACGCGACCGTGAATTGGGACCTGTCGTATCTGAAGAACTACGACGTGCGGCCGTTCCTGGGCGCCGACGAGATCCGCTATGCCGGCAAGATCACCGGCGGCCGCGGCAGCTACACGCAGTGGCGTTCGTTCGGCTCGCTGACGCTGGCGCGCGGTCCCTGGTCGGGCTCCTACAGCGTGCAGTACATCGGCTCGGCCGACGACATCAACGCCGAACGCGGCGACATCGGCGATCGCGCGCCCAGCCTGAGTTACCACAACGCCCAGGTGAAGTACGCCTTCAGCGAGTCGCTGGATCTCTCGGTCGGCGTAGACAATCTGTTCGACAAATCGCCGCCGTTCATTCAGAGCTGGACCGACGCCAACACCGACACCATGACCTACGACCTGCTGGGCCGGCGCTGGAACCTCAAAGCCACCTACCGCTGGTGAGACCCGAACGTTCCTGCCGGCCGCGCGCCGGCAGGAACGCGGACTCGCCGACTACATGAACTCCGATAGGTGACGCTATGAAACCTGCATTCTGGGCGCGTCGCGCCCACAAATGGATCGCTCTGGTGGTGGGCGTCCAGGCCCTGCTGTGGATGATCAGCGGCCTCTACATGACCTCGATCTCGATCGACATCATCCATGGCGATCATCTAGCGCATACCCGGGCCCAGCCGCTGTCGGCGGCCAGCGCGTTTTTGAGCCCCGACCAACTGCGCGCGCGCTACCCGCAGCTGAGCGAATTCCGGCTCAAGCGCTTCATGCAGCGCGAGGTCTACGAACTGCGCCAGGGCGAGCGCCTGAGCCTGGTCGATGCGATCAGCGGCGATCCGATCAGCCCCTTGGACGAGGCCACCGCCAGCGCCCTGGCGGTGTCGCTGTATCAGGGTAAGGCGCCGATCGCCTCGGTCGAGCTGTTGCATGAGGCGCCCAGCGAAGTCAAAACCCGACCGGTGCCGATGTGGCGGGTCGCGTTCGCCGACGACAACGAAACCGCGCTGTATCTCTCGCCGCAAACCGGCGAGTTGCTGGCCAAGCGCCACGACCTGTGGCGCTGGTTCGACTTCCTGTGGATGTTCCACATCATGGATTACCAGGAGCGCAGCGACGTCAACAACAACCTGCTGCGGATCGCGTCCGGGCTGGGTCTGGTGTTCGCGCTCAGCGGCGTGTGGCTGCTGCTGTACAGCTTCAGCCGGAGGCGGCCCGCATGACGCCCTGGATGCGCAAGCTGCATAAGTGGGTAGGCCTGATCGTCGCGCTGCAGTTCGTACTGTGGACCGCGAGCGGGCTGGTGATGAGCGTGCTCGATCACGACACCGTCCAAGGCCATCAGCATCGCGCCCACGCCGAGGCGCAGGCGCGCGCCTGGCCCGCGCGCACGCTGGCGCCGACGCAACTGCTGGCCCAGGCCGGCAAGCCGGTGCAAAGCGTCGATGCGGCCTGGTTGCTGGAACGGCCGGTCTATCGCCTCAGCCATAAGTCCGCGGCCTGGCTGGTGGATGCGCGCGACGGTATGCCGCTGAAGATCGATGCCGCGTTGGCCGCGCGACTGGCCGCGGCGGATTACGTGGGCGAGGGGCGTCCCGGCGCGCCGCAGTGGATGCCGCGCGCGACGCTGGAGGTGCGCGGCCATGCCGGGCCGATCTGGCGGGTGGATTTCGGCGATGCCGACGGCACCAGTGTGTACCTGTCGGCGCAGGACGGCCGCATCCTGGAACGGCGCAACGACAGCTGGCGCCTGTTCGATCTGTTCTGGATGCTGCACATCATGGACTACACCGGTCGCCAGGATTTCAACAATCCGCTGGTGATCATGGCCGCGGCCGGCGGTTTGTGGATCGCGTTGTCGGGCGCGTGGCTGCTGGTCGCCAGCTTCCGCCTGGGCGAGTTCGTGCCCGCGCGCTGGCGGCCGCGGCGCGCGCTGACGGTGTTCGATCAAGCCGGCGACAAGCTGCGCTCGCTGGAATCGCACCGTGGCGACACGGTCTATCTGGCGATGGGCCGCAGCGGCCTGCAACTGCCCTCGAACTGCGGCGGCGGCCAAAGCTGCGGTCTGTGCGAGGTGCGCGTGCGCGGCACCGCGCCGCCGCCCAGCAGCGCCGACCGCGCCCACCTGGCCGAAAGCAAATTGCGCCTGGGGCATCGCCTGGCCTGCAACCTGGCCCTGGATGGCGATTTGCAGATCGAAGTGGCGGGCGGGGCGGCGCTGTGGACGCAGCGCAAGGCCACGGTCGAGTCGGTGCACGCGGTCACGCCGTTCCTGCGCGAGATCGTGCTGCGGCCGCAGTCGCCACAGGGGGCGGAATTCCAGCCCGGCGCCTACCTGCAGCTGCACGTGCCCGATTACACGCTGCGACGCGACGACATCGACTATCCCGAGCACCACCGCGAGGACTGGGCCGCGCTGGATCTGCCGGCCAGCCTGCACAACAAGGAGCCGGTGCGCCGTTCGTACTCGCTGGCCTTGCCGGTGGAGCAGGCCGATGGGTGCCTGACCCTGCTGGCGCGATTCAGCCCCGGCGGCCAGCACAAGAAGCGCACCTTGTTCGGCAAGGGCTCGACCTATCTGTATTCGCTCAAGCCCGGCGACGACGTCGACTTCAGCGGCGCCTTCGGCGACTTCGCGTTGCGGCCCGGGGAGCGCGAGAAGATCTTCATCGGCGGCGGCGCGGGCATGGCGCCGCTGCGGGCGATGATTCGCGCACGATTGGATCGGGGCGGGCCCGAGCGCATCCACTACTGGTACGGCGCGCGGCGTTTGCGCGAAGCGCCGTACGTGCAGGAGATGGCCGAGCTCGCGCGGCGCCACGCCAATTTCAGCTGGCACCTGGTGCTGTCGGAAGAGGCCGAGCAGGGCGACGGCCTGGTGCGCGGCCTGGTCCACGAGGCCACCCATGCGCATCTGCTGAGCGCGCATCCGGACCTGGCCGCGTGCGAGTTCTACCTGTGCGGACCGCCCGCGATGCTGGCTGCGACGCGGCAGCTGTTGCGCAAGTTGGGTGTGGCGGAGGAACGCATCGCGTTCGACGATTTCAAGATCTGAGCGTCGCGACGCGGCGGCGTCGCCTCTCCCGCGCAGGGCGGGAGAGGCGGGCCGTCGGTGCTGGTCGCGATCAGGGGCCGAAGTAGGTCGAGATGTTGGACCACACGCCGCTGAGCTGGGAGTAGCCGTCCGGATCGTTGGGCGCCGAGCAGAACGAGGTGCCGCCGTACAGGCCGCCGCGCAGCTGGTAGTCGCCGGAGGCGGCGACGGTGAACAGCGCCGAGCCCGAGGAGCCGCCTTCGGTGACGCCGGTGTTCCAGGCCACGCGGGTCAGCGGCGACTTGCCGTCCAGCGTGTACGACAGGCTGGTCACCGAACCCAGCGAGTACTTCTTCAGATCGCCGGCCGGGTGGTGGATGCCTTCGATCGCGGTGCCGTTGACGGTGATGGCGCTGCTGTTCCAGGCGGCGTAGTAGGCGCCGGTGGGCGGCGCGGTCTTCAGCTCGAGCAGCGACGTGTCGCGGGTGGTGTTGGCGTGACGCAGGTAGGCGCCGCCGGTCAGCGTCACCGCACCCGGGTTGGCGGTGTCGTTATTGCAGGCGGTGGCATCGAAGAACCAATAGGTCTGCAGCGTGTCGGCGACCCTCTGGGTGCTGATGCAGTGGGCCGCGGTCCAGAACAGCTGGCGCTTGGGCGAGTTGTTGTTGTTGAGCAGGGTGCCGGTGCACAGGTAGGACTTGCCTTTGGCGGTGTAGACCATGCGCGCCACCGACTTGCTGGCCGCCAGGAAGCCCGGAGTCGGGTTGACGCGGCAGACGATGTCTTTTTCGCAGGCGCCGCTGGCGCCGACGCCGCTGGCCTTGGACAGATCGCGCGTGTTCGACGCCGGGTCCACGTCCAGGTGCGACAACTGCGGCACGTTCAGGTCGAAGCCGTCCGGGCGCTGGCCCGGCGCGAGCACGATTTCGACGGTCAGCGTGTCGCCGGCCACGGTCGGCGACCAGCCGGCTTCGTCGCCGCTGTAGTTGCGGCCGTTGTCGGTGAAGACGCGGCCGTCGCTGCCGGCGAAGCGCAGGGTCACCGCGGCGGGATCGCCGCCGTTCTTGCGCGTGGGGCGCAGCAGCAGGCCAGCGCGCAGGGCGACGGCTTGGGTCGAGGTCAGGGTGAAGCGGGCGCCGTGGGAACCGTCGGGCAGGGCTTCCCAGTCCAGGCTGGTCAGATCGACGCGGCTGCGGCCGACGTTGCGGGCGTAGCCGATTTCCATCGGCTGGCCGTGCTTGTACTGATCGGCGCGGCGGGTACGCAAGGCCTTCAGGCTGGCCGCATCGGGCAGGCCCAGGTCGACTGCGCGCTGCGATCGGACCTTCAGGCCGGTGGCGAAATCGGCGCCGCCCAAGGCGCTGGCCATGGGCTTGGCGGTGACCGGCGCGGCGCTCATTTCCGCCGCCGAGGCCGTGGCGGTCGTGGCGGAAATAGCGGCCAACAGCGCGTAGCGAAGCATGCCTTTACGTGTCATTGCGTCTGGCTCCCAGTGTGCTGATGAAGTAGTCCGTTGTGCCCTCGCATCGGCGGGGCTGCTGGGATCATGGCGGAGCGCCGGCGGGCGGCAGCGCGCTTAGAGTCTGGGTAAATACTCATTAAATGAGACGTAAGTCACATTTTTAGAAAGGGCCTCCCTGCGCCCGGGGATCCGGCCTCGCCGGGTCGGACGCGCGTCCGGCCCGCGACCGGGCGGCAGGCCTTAAGGTAGGCGAGGGGCTGACAAGAGTGCCGTGCCTGGAGGGATTGAGTGGCGACTCAACCCCGTTCAGCGTGCGCGTGCGTTGGCTACCAGCAGGCGTGATCGACGACCAATCCAGGAGAGACCACCGGTGCGTTCCTATGTCTTGCATGTGTGCCTGCTATTGGGGCTAAGCGGAGCGGTCGCCGCCCAGGTCATCGGTCCGCCGGACCGGGGGTCGGTCACCGCGCCGCCGCTGATGCGCGCGCCCGGCGCCGAGCGGCCGATCGTGCTGGAGACCGCCACGGTCGAGGTCGAGCTCAACGGCGGGCTGGCCCAGACCACGGTCGAGCTGACGTTCCGCAACCCCAACGCGCGGCCGCTGGAAGGCGAACTGCAGTTTCCGCTGCACGAAGGCCAGCAGATCAGCGCGTTCGCGCTGGATATCGACGGCCGCATGCGCGCGGCCGTGCCGGTGCCCAAGGCGCAGGGGCAAGCGGTGTTCGAGTCGATCGAACGGCGCGGGGTCGATCCGGCCCTGCTGGAGAAGACCGAGGGCAATCACTTCCGCCTGCGCGTGTATCCGATCCCGGCCCAGGGCACCCGCCGGGTGCGCCTGAGCTATGTCGAGGCCTTGCGCCCGGACCGCGACGGCCGGCGTTTGCGGCTGCCGCTGGATTACGCGCGCGGCGCCGATGCGGTGGACCTGCGCGTGATCGCGCGCGGCGCCTCGGCGCCGCGGGTCGACAGCGGTTTCGGCCGGGTCGATTTCAAGCGCGACGGCCAGGGCGGTTACCGCGCCCGGATCGAACGCGCGCAGCTGGTCGGCGGCGGCTTGGGCCTGCGTTTCGCCCGCGCCGAATCGGCGCAGGTCTACACCCAGAGCGTCGACGGCCAGCACTACTTTCTCGCCGAGGTGCCGGTGGCCGCGAGCGTCGCCCAGCGCGCGTTGCCCCAGCGCGTGGGCCTGGTGTGGGACAGCTCGGCCTCGGGCCGCAAGCGCGATCTGGCCGGCGAGTTGGCGCTGCTGGATCGCTACTTCGCCGCCCTCGGCGACGCCCAGGTGCGCCTGATCCGCCTGCGCGACCGCGCCGAGGACGCGGGCGATTTCCGCGTCCAGGGCGGCGACTGGCGCGCGCTGCGCGACGCGCTCAAGGCCACGGTCTACGACGGCGCCACCGACCCCGGCGGCTGGACGCCGCAGGCCGAGGTCGAGGAATACCTGCTGGTCAGCGACGGCCTGTTCAATTACGGCCAGCGCCGCTTCCCCGAACTGGGCCGCGGCCAGCGTCTGTACGCGATCAATTCCGCCGGCAACGCCGCCGACAGCGCGCGCCTGAGCGCGCTGGCCGAGGGCCACGGCGGCCGTCTGATCGCCTGGCAGACACCGGGCGCGATCGAGAGCGGCGCGCGCGAACTGTTGGCGGCCGACGCGCGCCTTGCCGACCTGGAGGCGCTGGGCGCGACCGACTTGGTCGCCGAATCCGCCTATCCCCAGGATGGCGTGCTGCGCGTGGCCGGGCGCCTGACCGCGCCGAGCGCGACACTGACATTGGGTTTCGCCGGCCAGTCGCCGCAGCAGTTGACCATCGGCGCCGACGCGCCGGACAGCGCTTATGCGGCGCGCCTGTGGGCGGGTTACCGGGTGCGTGCGCTGGGCGCCGAACCGGAGCTCAATCGCGCCGCCATCGCGCGCCTGAGCCAGCAGTTCGGCCTGGTCACGCCCGAGAGTTCGCTGCTGGTGCTGGAAGCGGTCGCCGACTATCTGCAGTACGACATCCTGCCGCCGGTCGAGCTGCGCGCCGAGTTCGATCGCTTGAAGTCCGCACAGCGCGGGCAGCGCGACGAGGCGCGGCGCTCGCATCTGGACGCTATCGCCGCGCAGTTCGAAGACACAGTGCAGTGGTGGCAGAAGACCTGGCCCAAGGGCCGGCCGCCGCAGCCCAAGCCGACGATCGCCGCGCCCACGACGGAAAGCGACAGCTACGCCTACGCGCCGCCGATGCCGATGGCCGCACCCGCGCCCAGCGCGGTGCGCGAAGTGGCGGCGGCGGATGCGGCGTCGCAGAGCCTGGAGCGGATCGAAGTCACCGGCGCGCGCATCAGCGCCGAGGATCTGGAGCCCGAGGCCGCGCCCAAGGGCGAGGCCGGCGACGGCGGCGAAGGCCGCGGCGCGACCATCGCCCTGCAGGCCTGGAAGCCCGATTCGCCGTACGCCGCGCGCCTGCGCAAGGCCGGGCCGGAGCAGGCCTACGCGATCTACCTGGACGAGCGCGACGGCTATGCCGCCAGCACCGCGTTCTACCTGGACGTGGCCGACGTGCTGCTGGAGAAAAAGCAGCGCGCACTGGCGCTGCGGGTGCTGTCCAACCTGGCCGAACTGGACCTGGAGAACCGCCACATCCTGCGCGTGCTCGGCTATCGCCTGCTGCAGGCCGACGAGCCGACGCTGGCGGTGCCGCTGTTCGAGCGCGTGGTGCGGCTGGCCGAAGAGGAGCCGCAAAGCTTCCGCGACCTCGGCCTGGCCCATGCGGCCGCGCGCGACTATCAGCCGGCCATCGACAGTCTCTACCAGGTGGTGAGCCGAACCTGGGACAGCCGTTTCGACGGCGTGGCCTTGATCGCGCTCAACGAACTCAACGCGATCGTGGCGACCTCGGGCCGGCCGCTGGATACCTCGGCGATGGATAAGCGCCTGCTGCGCAATCTGCCGCTGGACCTGCGTGCGGTGCTGAGCTGGGACAGCGACAACTCCGACATGGACCTGTGGGTGACCGACCCCAACGGCGAGCGTTGCTACTACCAGCACACCTTGACCTACCAGGGCGGGCGCATCTCCAAGGACTTCACCGGCGGCTACGGCCCCGAGGAATTCATGCTGCGCGACGCCAAACCCGGCAAGTACAAGGTCGAAGCCAACTTCTATGGCGACCGCCAGCAACTGGTCACCGGCGCCACCACGCTGCAGCTGTGGCTGAGCACCGGCTTCGGCACCGCCCGCCAGCAGGATCAGCGCGTGACCCTGCGCCTGAAGCAGCAGTCGGAAACGGTGTTGGTCGGCGAGTTCGAGGTGAAGTGAGCGCCACGCCCGGCGCCGCCCAGGGCGGCGTCGGGACGGTCCTGGGCCGCTCCCGGCCCTGCGCACCGCGGCCGCAGCCGGCCACGCCGCCGAGCCTGCTAGAATCGCCGGTTCATCCGCATCAAAACCACCGGACATGATCGAACTCAATCCCGTCCGCCAGCGCATCGCCGACCTCACCGGACGGCTGGATTCGCTCAGGGGGTATCTTTGACTACGACAGCAAGGTCGAACGTCTAGAAGAAGTAAACCGCGAACTCGAAAACCCCGACATCTGGAACGACGCCGAGCGCGCCCAGGGCCTGGGCCGCGAGCGCGCCTCGCTGGAAAAGGTCGTCGACGGCATCCGCAACCTCACCGACGGCCTGGTCGGCGCCGGCGAACTGCTGGAACTGGCCGAGATGGAGGACGACGAGTCCACCGCGCAGGCTGTGGTGGCGGACGTCGAGGGCTACGCCAAGGAAGTCGAGAAGCTCGAGTTCCGGCGCATGTTCTCCGGCAAGATGGACGCGTGCAACGCCTTCGTCGACATTCAGGCCGGCGCTGGCGGCACCGAAGCCCAGGACTGGGCCGAAATCCTGCTGCGCATGTACCTGCGCTGGTGCGAGTCGCGCGGCTGGAAGACCGAGCTGATGGAAGCCAGCGGCGGCGACGTCGCCGGCATCAAGTCGGCCACGCTGCGGGTCGAGGGCGATTTCGCCTACGGCTGGCTCAAGACCGAAACCGGCGTGCACCGGCTGGTGCGCAAGTCGCCGTTCGACTCCGACAACCGCCGCCACACCAGCTTCACCTCGGTGTTCGTGTCGCCGGAAGTCGACGACAACATCGACATCGAGATCAACCCGGCCGACCTGCGCACCGACGTCTACCGCTCCTCGGGTGCCGGCGGCCAGCACGTCAACAAGACCGAGTCGGCGGTGCGCATCACCCACATCCCCAGCGGGATCGTGGTGGCCTGTCAGACCGGCCGCAGCCAGCACCAGAACCGCGACAACGCGATGAAGATGCTCGCCGCCAAGCTGTACGAGCTGGAAATCCAGAAGCGCAACGCCGAACGCGACGCGGTCGAGGCGACCAAGTCCGACATCGGCTGGGGCAGCCAGATCCGCAACTACGTGCTCGACCAGAGCCGGATCAAGGACCTGCGCACCGGCATCGAGCGCAGCGACACCCAGAAGGTGCTCGACGGCGACCTCGACGAATTCGTCGAGGCCAGCCTGAAATCGGGCCTGGAAGTCGGTTCCAAACGCAGCGACGCGGTCTGAACCCCGCTGGCGACGGGCGCGACCACGGTCGTCGCCCGCCGCCTGGGGACCGCGTTGCCGCCCCTCTAGGGTTGGGCGGCCGTCGCGGCGACCTTGGCCTGATCGCGCTGCGCCAGGTGCTGACCGAACTCGTGGCCGGCGCGGGCGAGGGCGCAGACCACCGCCACCATCGCCAGGCCGATCAGAAATTTCTTGAACATGCTGCATCCACCTCGTGGGCGCGCCGCCGGATAGGGCGCACGACCGAATCTAGACCCGGCCGACGGCGCGCGTATGTGCGCAAGGTCACCCGGTCTTTCGGGAACCGGCTACCGCCCAGTGGCGAGCAAACCGCCGCCGCTGCCAGTACTCTGCGCTCCTGAGCACCGCCTTACCGACCCCGTCCCACCGCAACCCTCAAACGCGAAGACCATGACCGACCAGACGCCCGAGACCACGCCGCACGACGAGAACCACCTGATCGCCGAGCGTCGCGCCAAACTCACGGCGCTGCGCGGGCAGGGCATCGCCTTCCCGAACGACTTCCGCCGCGGCGACTACGTTGGCGACCTGCAGGCGCAGTACGCCGACGCCGAGCAGTGGGGCGCCGAGGCGCTGGAAGGCCAGCACCACCGCGTCGCCGTGGCCGGCCGCGTGCTGCTCAAGCGCGACATGGGCAAGGCTGGTTTCTGCCAGATCCAGGACGAGTCCGGGCGCCTGCAGCTGTGGCTGAAGAAGGACGTGCTGGGCGAGGCCTACGAGGTGTTCAAGGACCTCGACCTGGGCGACATCGTCTCGGCCGAGGGCGAGCTCACCCGCACCCGCACCGGCGAACTGTCGCTGAAGGCCGAGAGCCTGCGCCTGCTGACCAAGGCGCTGCGTCCGCTGCCGGACAAGTTCCACGGCATGGCCGACGTCGAGCAGCGCTACCGCCAGCGCTACGTCGACCTGATCGTCTCGCCCGACGCGCGCGACGTGTTCGTCAAGCGCTCGCTGATCATCCGCGCGATCCGCGCCTGGCTGGACGCGCGTCGTTTCCTGGAAGTGGAAACGCCGATGATGCATTACATCCCCGGCGGCGCCGCGGCCAAGCCCTTCACCACCCACCACAACGCCCTCGATCTGGAGCTGTACCTGCGCGTGGCGCCGGAGCTCTACCTCAAGCGCCTGGTGGTCGGCGGCCTGGAACGCGTCTACGAGATCAACCGCAATTTCCGCAACGAGGGCGTGTCGACCAGGCACAACCCCGAATTCACCATGCTCGAGCTGTACGAGGCCTACGCCACCTACACCGAGATCATGGACCTGACCGAGGCGGTGATCCGCCACTGCGCGCAGCAGGTGGACGCGGTGGTGTCCGAATGGGACGGCAACACCATCGACCTGGGGCCGGCGTTCCGGCGCTGGTCGATGATCGACGCGGTGCTGGAGCACAACCCCGAGATCAAGCGCGAGGAGCTGCGCGACCTGGCCGTCATGCGCGCCCACTGCGCGCGCCTGAAGCTGCCGATCAAGGCTTCCTACGGCTGGGGCAAGCTGCTGCTGGAGATCTTCGAGGCCACCGTCGAGCACACCCTGATCCAGCCGACCTTCATCACCGACCACCCGGTCGAGGTCAGCCCCCTGGCGCGCGCCAACGACCTCGACCCGGAACTCACCGACCGCTTCGAATTGTTCATCGGCGGCAAGGAGCTGGCCAACGGCTTTTCCGAGCTCAACGACCCCGAGGACCAGGCCGCTCGCTTCCGCGCCCAGGTCGACCAGAAGGCCGGCGGCGACGACGAGGCCATGCATTACGACGCCGACTACATCCGCGCGCTGGAGGTCGGCCTGCCGCCCACCGGCGGCCTGGGCGTGGGCATCGACCGCCTGGTGATGCTGCTGACCGGTTCGTCGTCGATCCGCGACGTCCTGCTGTTCCCCTACATGCGGCCCGAAGCCGGCTGATCGTCAAGCTGGGCGGGGCGCGGGGGGACGAAGCGGGGCGACGATCGTGAACCCCGCCGCACCGACTCGGCGCAAACTCGGAAGGCCGCCGCGGCGGCCTTCCTGCGTTATCGATGTACGCCGGCAAGCAAAATGAACGGGGCGGCTGCCAACAGCCGCTGGGCGGGGTATCCTCGCCTTGTCGGCCACCACAGGGGGTGGCCCCTCACGGATGCCGGTGTGAACGTCGTTATCGTCGATGACCAAACGTCCGCGCGCACGATGCTGCGCCACATCATCGAGGACATTGCGTCCGAGCTGGCCGTGCACGACTTCGGCGAACCGGAAGCCGCGCTGGCCTGGTGCGAGTCGAGCCAGCCGGATCTGTTGTTGCTGGACTACCGCATGCCCGGCATCGACGGCCTGGAATTCGCGCGCCGCTTCCGCCGCCTGCCGCTGCATCGCGACATCCCGATCATCCTGGTCACCGTGGTCACCGTGGTCGGCGACGAACCCGTGCGCCAGGCCGCGCTGGAGGCCGGGGTGATCGACTTCCTGGTCAAGCCGGTGCGTCCGCGCGAACTGCGCGCGCGTTGCCGCAACCTGCTGCAGCTGCGCCAGCAGTCCGAGAACGTGAAGCAACGCGCGCTGTCGCTGGAGCAGCGCCTGCTGTCGAGCATGCACGAGGTCGAGGAACGCGAACGCGAAACGCTGTCGCGGCTGGCGCGCGCGATCGAGTACCGCGACGCCGGCACCAGCGCCTATCTGGAGCGCATGGCCCACATCGCCGGGCTGATCGCCGAGGCGCTGGGCATGTTCGAAGACGAAGTGCGGGTGATCGAGATGGCCGCGCCGCTGCACGACGTGGGCAAGATCGCGATCCCCGACGCGGTGCTGATGAAGCCGGGCCCGTTGACCGAGGAGGAGACGGCGGTGATGCGCCGCCATCCCAAGATCGGCTACGAACTGCTCAGCGGCAGCCAGAACCGCTTCATCCAGGCCGGCGCGATGATCGCGCTGCGCCACCACGAACGTTACGACGGCAGCGGCTATCCGGACGGTCTGGTCGGCGAGGAGATTCCGCTGGAAGCGCGGATCGTCGCGGTCGCCGACGTGTTCGACGCCCTGATCTCGCCGCGCCCCTACAAGAAGGCCTGGGACGTGGACGCGGCCCTGGGCTATCTGTATGCGCAGCGCGGTCGCCTGTTCGACCCGCGCTGCGTGGACGCCCTGATCCGCAGC
The DNA here is from genome assembly GCF_001429345.1 of Lysobacter sp. Root983. Classification (NCBI taxonomy): domain Bacteria; kingdom Pseudomonadati; phylum Pseudomonadota; class Gammaproteobacteria; order Lysobacterales; family Lysobacteraceae; genus Lysobacter; species Lysobacter sp. Root983. The sequence continues at coordinate 646,118 of NZ_LMJO01000001.1, read as the reverse complement.
CGCGCCCGCCTCGAAGAGATTTGCAGCCGATATTCGACGAGTGTCCCCCGTCCCGGCATGGAGTAGCCGATGGCTTCCGCCCTGCGCTTGTTGAAGGAGCGCCTTTCGAATCGCCCGGACAGCGAGCACGGGCAGGCGTTGGTGCGATTGGTGATCGCCTGCCTGATCGTGGCCTACCTGCTGGGCCTGCAGGCCTTCGAGCACGACAGTCAGGCCACCATGGTCATGCTGTGGGTCATGCTGGGCGAGTCGGTGATCGGCCTGGCCCTGCTGGCCGGGATCGTGGCCTCGCCGGGCGTGTCGCATACCCGGCGCTGGATCGGCATGATCGCCGACTATTCGACCCTGGCGATGCTGATGTCGCTGGACGCGCCCTCGCTGGCGCCGCTGTACGTGATCGTGCTGTGGGTGACGATCGGCAACGGTCTGCGTTACGGCACCACCTATCTGTACACCGCCGCGGGCCTGGCGGCGGTGTCGTTCATGGCGGTGATCCTGGGTAATCCCTATTGGCGCGTGCAGCCTTATCTGGCCGCGGGCCTGTGGCTGGGCCTGGTCGCGATCCCCGCCTACCTGTCCTCGCTGCTGCGCAGCCTGCAGAAGGCCACCGAGGACGCGCGCCGCGCCAACGAGGCCAAGAGCCGTTTCCTGGCCAATATGAGCCACGAGCTGCGCACGCCCTTGAACGGCATCATCGGCATGGCCGAACTCATGCACGGCACCCGTCTGGCGCCGGAGCAGCGCGAGTACGCCGAGGTCATCCACACCTCGGCGCAGTCGCTGCTGTTGCTGGTCAACGACGTGCTCGACATCTCGGCGATCGAGGCCGGCAAGCTGCAGCGCCGCGACGTCGACTTCAACCTGCAGGAAGTGCTCAAGCGTCTGCAGAAGATGCTGCAGCCGCTGGCCTCGGCCAAGGGCCTGACCTTCAAGGTCGACATCGAGGACGACGTGCCGGTGCGCCTCAACGGCGACAGCGCGCTGCTGACCCAGGTGCTGTTGAACCTGATGCACAACGCGGTCAAGTTCACCGAGAAGGGCGGGGTGTCGCTGGTCGCGCGCCTGGCCGGCGACCGCGCCGAGAGCGGCGATTCCGAACGCCGCGTATGGCTGCGTTTCTCGGTCCGCGACACCGGCATCGGCGTGCCCACGCAGGACGCCGAGCGCATCTTCCAGGCCTTCGAGCAGGTCGACACCGGCCCGACCCGGCGTTTCGGCGGCACCGGTTTGGGCACCACTATCGCGCGCACGCTGACCCAGCTGCTGGGCGGCGAAATCGGGCTGGAAGAGAACCCCGGCGGCGGCAGCCATTTCTGGATCGAGCTGCCGATGCTGCTGGAGGAGACCCAGCCGACCCAGCAGCACGACACCGTCAGCAGCGACGGCGGCAAGGTGATCTCGTTCGAGGATCCCTTCATCCGCCACAAGACCCGGGTGCGCAATCTGCGCGTGCTGATCGCCGACGATCAGCAGGCCAACCGCACCGTGCTTACGCGCATCCTCGAGCGCGCCGGCCACCGCGTGACCGCGGTCAACGACGGCGAGCAGGCCTTGGACCAGCTCGAGGTCGCGCAGTTCGAACTGGCCGTGCTGGACATGCACATGCCCGGCCTCAGCGGCCTGGACGTGATCCGCCAGCTGCGTTTCATGCAGGCCGGCACCGGCCGCAACACGCCCACCATCATCCTCAGCGCCGACGCCACCCTGCAGGCCTCGGAAGCGGCCAACGAGGCCGGCGCGATGGCCTTTTTGACCAAGCCCATCGTGGTTGGGCGCCTGCTCGAGACCATCGCCGACGTGGTCGATTCGCAGAAGCTGCCGGCGGTGCGCGCGATCAGCGACGTCAGCCGTCCGCTGACCAATCCGGCGGTGCTGGCGGAACTGGCGGAAATGGGCCTGGGCGAGCAGTTCCTGCGCGATTTCGTCGAGCAGTGCCTGAAGGACGCCGGCGGCTGCCAGCAGGAGCTGGCCAAGGTCGGTGCGGCGCGCAACTGGGAGGAGTTTCGCGAGGTCGCGCACGCCTACAAGGGCGTGGCCGAGAACCTGGGCGCGCACTCGATCGCCGAGCGCTGCTCGCAGATCATGCGCGCGAGCGACGAGGTCCTGGCGCGCGAGCAATCCAAGCTGGTTTCGGACCTGGCCTCGCAGCTAACGGCGGTGACCGACGCCAGCCGTCATGAGGTCGCCCGCCTCAGCCGCAACGGGCGCGGCAAGGACGTCCCCGACGTCTCCTAGGCCCTTCGTCCTGCCACGCAAGACGCGTGGCAGGCTCCCCCTGCGAAGTCCTCATGCGAATGCAAGCGCCGGAGCGTTCGATTCCGCGCGGCGCTGCTGAGCGCGCACCAGGCGTTCCATGGTCTTCAGCCCGCGGTCGTTCAGGCGCATCGCCGCATCGACCCATTCGGTGGTGACCGACAGCAGTTCGTCCAGGGTGACCGGATTGCAGGCCTGGCGGACCGTGTTCATCGCGCGCAGCGCGTTGCCGATGCGCTGGTTGCGCTTGACCATGTCGGCCGCCGCGCGCAGGCCTTCGCCGCGCGGCACGACCAGGTCGACCACGCCCATGCGCTGCAGTTCCTCGACCGGGTACACGCGCGCGTCCAGCATCATGCGCTCGGCCTGGACCGGGGTGACGCGGCGGGTGAGGAAGGTGTAGGCGCCCATGCCCGGGAACAGGTCGAACAGCACTTCCGGGAAGCCCATGCCGGTGCCTTCCTCGGCGATGATGGTGTGGCAGCACAGCGCGGCCTCGAAGCCGCCGCCGAGCGCGTCGCCCTGGATCACGGCGATGCTGTGCACGCGGTCTTCGTAGAGCTGATAGAGGTTGAACGCGACCTCGATGCAGAGCTTGGCGTACTCGAGCAGGCGGCCGCGGTTGCCGTTGCGGATCAGCTGCGAGAACAGGGCCAGATCGCCGCCGAGGTTGAAGGCCTGGGCGTCGTCGGAGGCGAGCACGAGATGATGGATGCCGGCGCGCGCATCGTCGGACGCGGCAAGCTCGCGACGGATGCATTCCTGGGTGCGCTTCATATCCCACAGCAGGCGCTCGGAGAAGCAGGGGTGGTAGACCTGGGAGGGATTGGCGTGCATGTAGCACCAATCGGCGGTGCCGGCGGCATCGGTGACGCGGCGGAACAGCGAGGAATCTTCGAGGTGCAAACGTGCGGGGACAGCAGACATGGCGAGGCTCCTAGTCGTAGTAGGGAATGGCGGGCGTTAGCCCGGCAAATTCATGCTACACCTGCCGTTCAGACTCGAAGCTCCAGAAATTGGCCGACCCCGCATCCGGAACGGGCGTGTGGCCGATTCAGCATGCCTCAGCGGGCGTGACCCGCTTGGCAAACCGATGCCCGGCACGGGCGATTCTAAGCGCCCAAAACGAAGCGCCCGCAAGGCTCGGGGCCTTGCGGGCGCGTTTAAGCGGCTTATCGGACGGACGGTGCCGTTAGCTGCCGGATCGGCGGCGTTCAGGCCGCCGGTGCGTCTCGCAGCTCGCGGCGCAGGATCTTGCCGACGTTGGTCTTGGGCAGCTCGGTACGGAACTCGACGTACTTGGGATGCTTGTAGCCGGTGAGATTTTCGCGCGCGTGCGCCTTGACCTGCTCGGCGGTCAGCGACGGGTCCTTCTTGACGATCACGACCTTGACCGCCTCGCCGGACTTCTCGTCGGGCACGCCGACTGCGGCCACTTCCAGCACGCCGGGCATCATCGCGATCACGTCCTCGACCTCGTTCGGATACACGTTGAAGCCCGACACCAGGATCATGTCCTTCTTGCGGTCGACGATATAGAAATAGCCCTGTTCGTCCATGCGCGCCATGTCGCCGGTGTGCAGCCAGCCTTCGTTGTCGATGACGTTGGCGGTTTCCTCCGGACGCTTCCAATAGCCCTTCATGACCTGCGGGCCCTTGATGCACAGCTCGCCGACTTCGCCCATCGGCAGCATGTTGCCGTTCTCGTCCTTGACGCAGGCGTCGGTGGAGGAGATCGGAAGGCCGATGGCGCCGTTGTAGTCGGCCAGGTTCATCGGGTTGATGCAGGCCGCGGGCGAGGTTTCGGTGAGGCCGTAGGCTTCCAGCAGGGTCACGCCGGTGACCTGCTTCCAACGCTCGGCCACGGCGCGCTGCACCGCCATGCCGCCACCCAGGGTCAGGTGCAGACGCGAGAAATCGACCTCGTCGAAGCCGGGCGTGTTGAGCAGGCCGTTGAACAAGGTATTGACGCCGGTGATGGCGGTGAACGGCGTTTTCTTCAGCTCTTTGACGAACCCAGGCATGTCGCGCGGGTTGGTGATCATGTGGTTGAGGCCGCCGAACTTCATGAAGACCAGACCGTTCGCCGTCAAAGCGAAGATGTGGTACAGCGGCAGCGCGGTGATGATGATTTCTTCGCCCAGCTTGACGTTGGTGCCGACCCAGGCCGCGGCCTGCTGCATGTTGGCGACCAGGTTGCGGTGGGTGAGCATCGCACCCTTGGCCACGCCGGTGGTGCCGCCGGTGTATTGCAGGAAGGCGATGTCGTCGGGCGTGATCTCGATGTCGGGCAGCTTGTGCATCTGGCCCAGGGTCAGCGCGTCGCGGAAGCGGGTGGCGCCCGGGATGTTGTAGTCCGGGACCATCTTCTTCACATGCTTGAGCATGAAGTTGACGATTGCGCCCTTGGGGAAGCCGAGCATGTCGCCCAGGCCGGTGGTGATGACCTTGATCGAGCTGCCGGCCACCACGTTCTGCACGGTGTCGCCGAAGTTGTCGAGCACGAAGATGACGCTGGCGCCGGAGTCGTCGAGCTGGTGCTTGAGCTCGCGCGGCGTGTACATCGGGTTGGTGTTGACCACGGTCAGGCCGGCGCGCAGCACGCCGAAGGTCGCGATCGGGTACTGCAGGCAGTTGGGCATCATGATCGCGACGCGATCGCCCTTCTTGAGCTTGAGCTCGCCCAGCAGGTAAGCCGCGAACTGGGCGCTGAGGCGGTCGATCTCGGCGTAGGTCAGGACCTTGCCGAGGTTGGAGAAGGCCGGGCGGTCGCGATACTTCTCAATCGCGGTTTCCAGCACCGAAACGATGGACGGGAACTCGTCCACGTCGATTTGCGGCGGCACTTCCGCCGGGTACTGGGCAAGCCACGGACGTTCAAAACTCATCGCGATCCCCTCTCTATCGCCGCTGTTTCCGTTCGCTGGCGGCGCAAGCGAATGCGCTGCCGTACGGTCCTCACTGGATTGGAGCATAGGCTCTATTGGCTGGCAAGGAGAGCCAGTGCGGGAGCGCGAAACACCGCCGCGACGTGTCACGATGGCGACCGAAAAAACGAACGGACGGTCAGGTCTATGAGCCCCCCAACGACGAGTTTCGGGATGCCGCGTTGGCGTCGCATCGCCCTCGGCCTGTGCGCATTGGCGCTGCTGGCCTTGCTGGTCGCCTGCGCGCGCACGCCGCCCGAGCAGCGTCTGCGCGAAACCCTGGGCGAGTTGCAGACGGCTTTGGAGCAGCGCGATCTGGAGGCCCTGCACGCCAGCCTGGCCGATGATTTCGTCGGCCCGGACGGCATGGACCGCAACGGCGCCCGCGCATTGGCGATGCTCAGCTTCCGGCGTTACCGCGACGTGGGCGTGGCGCTGGGACCGGCGCAGATCGAGATCCAGGGCGACCGCGCCACGGTGCGCTTCAGCGCGGCGCTCACGGGCGGCGCGGGGCAGGTGCTGCCGGAGGCCGCGCAGGTCTACGAGGTGCAGACCGGCTGGCGCGAAAGCGACGGCGAATGGCGGATGAGCAGCGCGGAGTGGAAGCCGAAGTTGTAGGGCTGGGAGAGGAGGGCGGATGACCGCTTTCCCCTACTAGGGCCCTACCGCTTTCCCTTCTCCCGCTTGCGGGAGAAGGTGCCCGAAGGGCGGATGAGGGCAACGGATGAGGTTGGAGTTTCGCGCCTGCGACGGCCCTCACCCCAACCCGCACCCCGGCCCGACCGCACAGCGGCCGGGCGTTCGGTGCAGCGCGAGCCATGGCTCGCAAACGCCGCCCCTCACCCCGCAGGCGGGAGAGGGGCTAATGCGCGCGGATGTACGAGGTTCGTTTCCCTTCTCCCGCTAGCGGGAGAAGGTGCCCGAAGGGCGGATGAGGGCAGCGGATGAGGTTGGAGTTTCGCGCCTGCGGCGGCCCTCACCCCAACCCCTCTCCCGCAGGCGGGAGAGGGGCTACGAGCCGAGCAGGGCTTAAGACCGCTTACGCCGCCTTGCGCGCCGCCAACTGCCGCAGCACGTAATGCAGGATGCCGCCGTGCCTGAAGTACTCGACTTCCTTAGGCGTCAGCAGCAGCACCTTGACCTCGAACTGGACGCGGCGGCCGTCGGCTTTGGTCGCGGTCAGGGTGGCGGTCTTGGCGGCGCCGTCCTGCAGGCCGGTCACGTCGATCACTTCCGAACCGTCCAGGCCATGGGTCTGGGCGTTCTCGCCGTCCTTGAACTGCAGCGGCAGCACGCCCATGCCGACCAGATTGGAGCGGTGGATGCGCTCGAAGCTCTCGGCGATCACCGCTTTGACGCCCAGCAGGTTGGTGCCCTTGGCGGCCCAGTCGCGCGAGGAACCGGTGCCGTATTCCTTGCCCGCGAACACCACCAGCGGCACGCCGTCGGCCTTGTACTTCATGGCCGCGTCGTAGATCGCCAGCTTCTCGCCGGCGCCGCCGTCCTTGCCGAAATAAAGGGTGTTGCCGCCTTCCTCGCCGCCGAACATCAGGTTCTTGATGCGTATGTTGGCGAAGGTGCCGCGCACCATCACGTCGTCGTTGCCGCGGCGCGAGCCGTAGCTGTTGAAGTCGACCGGCTGCACGCCGCGTTCCTGCAGGAAGCGGCCGGCGGGCGAATCCTTCTTGATGTTGCCGGCCGGCGAGATGTGGTCGGTGGTGATCGAGTCGCCGAACAGGCCCATCACGCGCGCGCCGGCCACGTCGGCGATATGGCCGACCTGCATGGTCATGCCGTCGAAGTAGGGCGGGTTCTTGATGTAGGTGGAGGCCTCATCCCACTGGAAGGACTCGCCGTCGGGCGAAGCGATCTGGTTCCAGCGCGAGTCGCCCTTGAACACGTCGGCGTAGTTCTGCGCGAACAGCTCCGGGCCGACGGTGGCGGCGATGGTGTCGCCGATTTCCTTGTTGCTGGGCCAGATGTCGCGCAGGTAGACGTCCTGGCCGTCGCTGCCCTTGCCGATCGGTTCCTGGGTAAGGTCGATATTGACCGTGCCCGCGATCGCGTAGGCCACCACCAGCGGCGGCGAGGCCAGGTAGTTGGCCTTTACTTCCGGATGCACGCGGCCTTCGAAGTTGCGGTTGCCCGACAGCACCGAGGCCACCACCAGCTCGTTCTCGGCGATGCCCTTGGAGACTTCGTCCGGCAGCGGGCCGGAGTTGCCGATGCAGGTGGTGCAGCCGTAGCCGACCACGTAGAAGCCCAGCTTCTCCAGATCGTCGAGCACACCGGCCTTCTTCAGGTAATCGGTAACCACCAGCGAGCCCGGCCCCAGCGAGGTCTTGACCCAGGGCTTGGATTTCAGGCCCAGGCGCGCGGCGTTGCGCGCGAGCAGGCCGGCGCCCAGCATCACCGCCGGGTTGGAGGTGTTGGTGCAGGAGGTGATCGCGGCGATCACCACCGAGCCGTCGCAGAGCTCGGCGTCCTGGTCCTTGATGCGGATCCTGGATACCGGCTTGGCGGCCAGGTGCTCGGCCTGCGGCTGCGCGCCGCCCTCGGCCTTGAGCTCGTCGATCGCGCAACCGACCTTGGGCTTGCGGTTGGCGACCAGCGGGCCGAGGTTGTCCTGGAAGTTGCTGTGCACGTTTTCCAGCAACACGCGGTCCTGCGGGCGCTTGGGGCCGGCCAGCGAGGGTTTGACGTCGCCCAGGTCCAGCTCCAGCGTGGCCGAATAGGTGGCGTGGGCCTGGCCAGGCTCGTGCCACAGGCCCTGGGCCTTGGCGTAGGCCTCGACCAGGGCGATCTGTTCCTCCGAGCGGCCGGACAGGCGCAGGTAGGTCAGGGCCTCGGCGTCGATCGGGAAGATGCCGCAGGTCGCGCCGTACTCGGGCGCCATGTTGGCGATGGTGGCGCGGTCGGCCAGCGGCAGGTGCTGCAGGCCGTCGCCGTAGAACTCGACGAACTTGCCGACCACCCCGTGCTTGCGCAGCATCTGGGTCACGGTCAGCACCAGGTCGGTGGCGGTGGCGCCCTCGGGCAGCTTGCCGGTCAGCTTGAAGCCGACCACCTGCGGAATCAGCATCGACGAAGGCTGGCCCAGCATCGCCGCCTCGGCCTCGATGCCGCCCACGCCCCAGCCCAGCACGCCGATGCCGTTGATCATGGTGGTGTGGCTGTCGGTGCCGAACACCGTGTCCGGGAAGGCCTGCAGCTCGCCGTTGACTTCGCGGCCCATGACCACGCGGGCCAGGTTCTCCAGGTTGACCTGGTGGACGATGCCGGTATTGGGCGGCACCACCTTGAAGTTCTCGAAGGATTTCTGGCCCCAGCGCAGGAAGCTGTAGCGCTCCTGGTTGCGCTGGAACTCGATCTTGCCGTTGAGGTCCAGGGCCTCGGGACTGCCGTAGACGTCGACCTGGACCGAGTGGTCGATGACCAGCTCGGACGGGATCAGCGGGTTGATCTGCGAGGGCTTGCCGCCCAGGCGGCCGACCGCGTCGCGCATCGCGGCCAGATCGACCACGCAGGGCACGCCGGTGAAGTCCTGCAGGACCACGCGCGCGGGCATGAAGGCGATCTCGGTGTCCGGCTCGCGGGTCGCGTCCCATTGCGCGACCGCCTCGATGTGCTCCGGGCCCACGGTCATGCCGCCGTCCTCGTGGCGCAGCAGGTTCTCCAGCAGGATCTTCATGGAGTAGGGCAGGCGGGCGATGTCGTAGCGCTCGCCCAGGGCCGGCAGGCTGAAATAGGTGTAGTCGCGGCCGTTGACGGAAAGCTGGCGGCGGGTCGAATAGGAGTCGGGCATGGGGGTGATGCTCCTGATGTGCGGCTGGCGTGCCCGCGTGTGCAGGCAAGGTGGCGTGCGTTCGTCGCGATTATCACCTTATCGGATTCAGGTAGCGTGCAGACAATGGTCGCAAGCGCGCCACAGCGTTCCGTAAAAACCACGCAAAGCCTTGCCGGATATGGCTGTCAGGCCCCGGGCGCGTTGCCGCGAAACGCCTTTCCAGGCAAAATACGCGGTCGAGGGGCCGCCCGCTTCAGACCCGCTCCGAAAGGGCAAGCTCCGAACCCCGCCAGCCCGCGACGCATCCCATTCCGGTGGCCGATGCGGCGCCGGCGCGGTGCACACCAGCTCCATCTACGGGACTCTCCATGCTCTCCAGCTACCGCCAACACGTTGCCGAGCGCGCCGCGCTGGGCATTCCGCCGCTGCCGCTGACCGCTCAGCAGACCGCCGAGGTCATCGAACTGCTGAAGAACCCGCCGGCGGGCGAGGGCGAGTTCCTGCTCGACCTGATCACCCACCGCGTCCCGGCCGGCGTCGACGACGCCGCCAAGGTCAAGGCCTCCTATCTGGCCGCGGTCGCGTTCGGCACCGAAACCAACCCGCTGATCAGCCGCGAGCGCGCCACCGAGCTGCTGGGCACCATGCTGGGCGGCTACAACATCCATCCGCTGATCGAGCTGCTCGACGACGCCCAGGTCGGCGGCGTGGCCGCGAACGCGCTCAAGCACACCCTGCTGATGTTCGACGCCTTCCACGACGTCCAGGAAAAGGCCGAGCAGGGCAACGCCAACGCCCGCGCCGTGCTGCAGAGCTGGGCCGACGCCGAATGGTTCACCAGCAAGCCGGAAGTGCCGGAAAGCCTGACCATCACCGTGTTCAAGGTGACCGGCGAGACCAACACCGACGACCTGTCGCCGGCGCCCGACGCCACCACGCGCCCGGACATCCCGCTGCACGCGCTGGCGATGCTGAAGAACAAGCGCGACGGTATCGAGCCCGAGGAAGACGGCAAGCGCGGCCCGATCGCCTTCATCGAGTCGCTCAAGGATCAGGGCCACCTGGTCGCCTACGTCGGCGACGTGGTCGGCACCGGCTCCAGCCGCAAGTCGGCGACCAACTCGGTGCTGTGGTTCACCGGCGAGGACATCCCCTACATCCCGAACAAGCGCTTCGGCGGCGTGTGCCTGGGTTCGAAGATCGCGCCGATCTTCTACAACACCATGGAAGACGCCGGCGCGCTGCCGATCGAACTCGACGTGTCGCAGATGAACATGGGCGACGTGGTCGAGCTGCGTCCCTACGACGGCAAGGCGATCAAGGACGGCGTGGTGATCGCCGAGTTCGCGCTCAAGTCCGACGTGCTGCTGGACGAAGTCCGCGCCGGCGGCCGCATCCCGCTGATCGTCGGCCGCGGCCTCACCGCCAAGGCGCGCGAGGCCCTGGGCCTGCCCACCTCGACCCTGTTCCGCCTGCCGCAGAACCCGGCCGACACCGGCAAGGGCTATTCGCTGGCGCAGAAGATGGTCGGCCGCGCCTGCGGCCTGCCGGAAGTCGACGGCGTCCAGCCGGGCATCCGTCCGGGCACCTACTGCGAACCCAAGATGACCTCGGTGGGCTCGCAGGACACCACCGGCCCGATGACCCGCGACGAGCTCAAGGACCTGGCCTGCCTGGGCTTCTCGGCCGACCTGGTGATGCAGTCGTTCTGCCACACCGCCGCGTACCCGAAGCCGGTCGACGTCAAGACCCACCACGACCTGCCGGCCTTCATCAGCAACCGCGGCGGCATCGCCCTGCGCCCGGGCGACGGCGTGATCCACTCCTGGCTCAACCGCATGCTGATGCCCGACACCGTCGGCACCGGCGGCGACTCCCACACCCGGTTCCCGGTCGGCATCTCGTTCCCGGCCGGCTCCGGCCTGGTCGCGTTCGCCGCGGCCACCGGCGTGATGCCGCTGGACATGCCCGAGTCGGTGCTGGTGCGCTTCAAGGGCGAGATGCAGCCCGGCGTGACCCTACGCGACCTGGTCAACGCGATCCCGCTGGCCGCGATCCAGCAGGGCCTGCTGACCGTGGCCAAGCAGGGCAAGAAGAACATCTTCTCCGGCCGCATCCTCGAGATCGAAGGCCTGCCGCAGCTCAAGGTCGAACAGGCCTTCGAACTGTCCGACGCCTCGGCCGAGCGCTCCGCCGCCGGCTGCACGGTGAAGCTGGATGCCGAACCGATCATCGAGTACCTGACCAGCAACATCACTCTGCTGAAGTGGATGATCGCCGAAGGCTACGCCGACCCGCGCTCGCTGCAGCGCCGGATCAAGGCGATGGAAGGCTGGCTGGCCAACCCGCAGCTGCTGCAAGGCGACGCCGACGCCGAGTACGCCGCGGTGATCGACATCGACCTCAACCAGATCGTCGAACCCATCGTGGCCTGCCCGAACGATCCGGACGACGTGAAGACCCTGTCCGACGTCGCCGGCGCGGCCATCGACGAGGTCTTCATCGGCTCGTGCATGACCAACATCGGCCACTTCCGCGCGGCCGCCAAGCTGCTGGAAGGCAAGCGCGACATCCCGACCCGCCTGTGGGTCGCGCCGCCGACCAAGATGGACGCGTCCGAGCTGACCAAGGAAGGCCACTACGGCACCTTCGGCACCGCCGGCGCGCGCATGGAAATGCCCGGCTGCTCGCTGTGCATGGGCAACCAGGCCCAGGCTCGCGAGGGCGCGACCGTGTTCTCGACCAGCACGCGCAACTTCCCCAACCGCCTGGGCCGCAACACCAACGTCTACCTGGGCTCGGCCGAACTGGCCGCCATCTGCTCGCGTCTGGGCCGCATCCCGACCCGCGAGGAGTACATGGCGGACGTCGGCGTGCTCAAGGCCAGCGGCGACCAGATCTACCGCTACATGAACTTCGATCAGATCGAGGATTACAAGACGGTGGCGAATACTGTCGCGGCTTGATCGGATCGCAAGTTTCGGGCGCTAGGCGCTCGCGAAAAACCCGGCTTCGGCCGGGTTTTTTGTGTCTGTTTAGACGTAATTATGTGGAGCGACTATGGAAATTATCAGCCCGCGCTGAACAAATCGGGCTTTGGCGGAATGATTCAGATTGCTTACGGTCGCGACATCTTCTAGCGTCGCAAGTTGCTGCATGCCAACACTAAAGCCGATGCCGCTTCGCGGTGCGGCCGAATTCAGGCGCTAGGCCGAGCAGCAGGGGCAACGGCGACTTGGAGGAATCATGCGGCGCGGATTACTGATTGTCGCAGCGTTTTGGCTCGCTATCGCGGCTTTACTGGCGCTGCAGTTCTGGCCACTTGTTCCGAACTCCCTACTTGGTTGGATCTTGTTCGTTGTTATTGGGCCGCCGCTCTATGTAATTGTTTCAATACTTGCTGAGTGGCTCCCCGGCTGGTTGTTCCCGCCCAAGCCGGGCGCCGTCATCTTGCGTCGTCCGTTTTCCATCAAGCGTGTGCTGATGGCTCTAGGCGTAGGCTTGGTAGTCCTTGCGCTCTGTTGGTGGTTCGCATCATGGTTAGCCGGCACGTCGTAGCGCCGCCTGACAATTCATTCGAGCCTGAGCTACTTCGTGTTCATGCTGCAGCGGCCATAGCGGCGGGCGCAGCGAATCAGCTCTTGGAGCACAGGTTCTAACAATTCATTCAAGCTGACCCGCTTAGCCGTTCGGCTCAACTCGGGCGCCTCACGAGGTGTTTATGCCATTCGCTCGAACTCTGATTGCCTTTGGGCTTGTGTTTCTAGTTCTGCCACTGCCCGCTCAACAGCACAACGTTCGCCCGCCGCAAGGATTGGTTCCAGACGCTAGAACCGCAATTTCCATTGCGGTGGCTGTCTGGGTGCCAATCTACGGCGAGAAGCAGATCGAGTCGGAGCGACCCTATCGGGCAACACTTGCTGATGGGAAATGGACTGTGACAGGCTCACTCCCCAAAGGCTGGGTAGGCGGCACTGCGACAGCCGTCATTTCCAGGTCGGACGGCCAAATCTTACGTGTTAGCCACGGCAAGTGAGGCCTAACAATTCATTCAAGCCGAACCCGCTTCGCGGGTCGGCTTAATTCAGGCGTTAGGCAGCATGGAAGAGAAGTCGGCACTTGAGAAGTACCAAGCTCTACTCGTGGATTGGGTTGCGCCCAGGTTCACGCCAGAGATGTTGAAAGGAAACGAATCCATGCCGGCGGATGAGTGCGAGCTGATGGATATCGTGTTCCAACACTTCACTGAACTCACAGATTGTGTTGATCGGCTGGATCTGTGTTTGGCATTCATTAAAGCGCCAATGCCTCGCCGTAAGGGACTAAAAGCTGATGACTACCTGATGTACCACATCACCTTCTATTTCCAAGAGGTGTACATACTCAACGAGCGGTTCGAAAGTTACGCAAAGAGCGTACTTAGACTTCGCAAGAAACGGATTGGGCTAGAAGGCGTCAACGCTAGCCCACTGGATGGCTTGTTGGAGCGGATACGTGTCGCGCTATCCTCCGTCGTTCTGATGCGCGGCAAACATGTGCACGCCCGAGCATTCCGAGATGAGGAAATGAAAGAACTCTCGACATTCTCTTTTCTCGCCATCCACGCCCCAGAAAGGAACGAGTGGCGCGCTCTACACCGGCAGCTCTACAGCGTCGCGCGAAAAACTTGGGTCAAGAGGCTAACCAACAACCGCGAATCGATCACGAAGTTATTGAATGAGTTCTGCGAGCTAATGCACGAGATTGTTGCCGGCGGGGATCGCAGCTTGCTGCCTAACAATTCATTCAAGCCGAAGCCGCTTCGCGGCTCGGCTTAATTCAGGTGTTAGGCGCGTGGAAGAAGATCTTCGAAAACTCGCATTGGAGTGCATCACAAGCGAAAGCAATCCGTTGTGGCCCGACGGGTTCTTGCCCCTATGCGCCAAGCATGGCCTAACTAAGGATGAGTTCTGTCATGCGTTTGCTCGCGTTGTCGCGCTAGAGTTTGCCCACGGCGAGCTGAGCTATGCGGAAGGGGATGCGGCGATGAATTGCCTCTTTGGGATCGTTGATATCGACCTTCGGGGGTTTGCTTGGGAGATCTACCATGCCTTTGATGCCGGTGAATACCAACATGGGCAAGATCCGCCGGGCACAATCAGCTGGCAAAAGTACACTTTGCCCAGAGTAATGGAGGTGCTGGCAGCCGAGGGTCTGCTGCTACGCGCCTACAATTCATTCAAGCCGAAGCCGCTTGGCGGCTCTACTAAATTCAGGCGTTAGGTCATGAGCGGAGAACCTATCTTTGTCGGTTATGTGACGCTTCCAGCGGCGGCCGTCGTGACACTGTCGGTTACAATTGGCGCATGGATTCTCATGCGCTCACTGAGAACCAGATCAAGCAAATGGCTGTTTGGCTTTGTTGTGGCCTTAATCTTATGGGTTCCCGTGGCGTGGGCAATGCGCACTCACCTGCCAGAGGCTTTCTACAGTACGGGCGCCTATAAACATCTTCCGCCCTACACGTTGATATGGGCGGAGGTAGTTGGATTCAGCTTGTTTGCATCTGGAGCAGCTGTTTGCTTCCTGCTTGTCGTGCTTCGGGTGGTCAGGCCTAATAATTCATTCAAGCCGATGCCGCTTCGCGGCTCGGCTTAATTCAGGCGTTAGGCGGCTCGGCATGATCATTGATTCTCCAACATGGGTACTGAGCAACGGGGTCTGCCCTACGTGCGAGCAAACTCATGTCCTTCAGTTCATCGCTTGCCCTGGGTGTGCGAGCGTTGCGCTAGCTTGTGAGGACTGTGGCGCTTACTGCCCGGACCCGAGAGATCCGCCCGCGTACACGGAGCCATGCGTATGTCGTGCCTGCGGCAAGCTTCCCCTGTCCACATTCAAGCCGGCGTCGGCAGTTCAAATCCAGTCGGCCGGTTTCCAGCCGGGCGAGTATGAGTAGTTCGCCGCCTAACAATTCATTCAAGCCGAAGCCGCTTCGCGGCTCGGCTTAATTCAGGCGTTAGCCCTATCTAATGAGCACCGCATCTGATTTAACTAAACGCATTGACAACTTCGACCAGTTCTTGGACGAGCGCATGCCCGTTCTCTATGAATTTGCTCAGTCCCTCAGACTACCCGCTCCCCACGCCATCCTTACGGACCCAATGTCTGTGCTTAGCGGCATTAGTGCGTGGCTAGCCCTCCAGCACATTGAGCAAGAAGATCGAGCTTGGGTTCTTTCTCGTGTCGGCTACTACATTGGCGAGCTTCTCGTTACTCATTATTCCGGAGCATGGCTAGTGTGTACGGCACCAGCTTCTAGGTTCTATGGCCGCTATGTTGTTGGGCAGTTTCGCGACTTCGACAACGCGGAATCCCTTGCGGATCCCTTTGAGGGCTGCCGCTGTCTGCATTGATGAGCCTCCGGGCCGTTCTCTTGAGAAACTCATTAATGAAATTGTGGCCTCATTGCGTGCAGCATAGGGCTAACAATTCATTCAAGCCGAACCCGCTTCGCGGGTCGGCTTAATTCAGGTGTTAGGCGGCATGAGAACGTTCATCGCACTCATAGTTCTGTTGGTCGCTTCGGCCGGCTGCGCCCCATCCCCGCGCTTGGTGGCTGTACCACCCCACTGGTCTAGGCATTGCACCGCATCGGATATACCCGTCGGTAGCACTTCGGAGAAAGACTACTTTGAGCATCTCGCCGGTAAATGCGATCCACGAGATGCCTGTGTTCTTGCATGCTCCCGCAGCGGCTGCGCCACAAACATTGGCGGCGGCTGCGAGCACGTTTGCTCCTGGGGTTTCCCGGAGGATCTCGCAAGGCGTGCAGACTTGTGGGCAGAGCGTCCCTCGTGCAGGCTGCCGCCTAACAATTCATTCAAGCCGAAGCCACTTCGTGGCTCGGCTTAATTCAGGTGTTAGGTGCCGCTACAGTCATGCTGCCAGTCGAGACAACAACAAAAAAACTGCGATTGGGTGGGTTCATTGGTGTCGTGCTTATTTCTTTAAGCCTCTGTAGCTACCGTTTTATTAGTCCGAGTGCTCGGGTAGCGCGCGACACAATTCAGAATCTATCGGCTACTAGCATCTCCGAGGTCGTCTTGGAACCTGCGCGCGAGGCGTCTTTGATTCAAGCGGGTCAACGCCTCACGGATCCGGCCACCATTGCCGAGTGGACGCGGGCTTTTGCATCGGTTCAACCCTTTCGTCCCGAGCATCCCCTAGTGCAACGGTGCATGTACGTGAGCTTTGCCACAACTCGCGGCACTGTCGGTGGGCAACTCTGCACCCTTCGTTCCGGCGGGCATATGCTCACCCAGTGGAGCTCGGTCCGCTCTGGCTGGTACTACGGGAGCTACTTGCTTCCGGCCAGCGTTAAGCTAGAACCTCTACTTAGGGCGGCCAATCATCGAGGGGCGGCACCTAACAATTCATTCAAGCCGATGCCGCTTCGCGGCGCGGCTTAATTCAGGCGTTAGGGCCCAGAATCAATGTTCAGTGTGTTCAGGAAGACAAGCGAATCAAAAGCAGTTGATCGCACGCCTCGTGGCGTTCTTCCTACTTTCATGACGGACGAGCTTGTTGTCCTGAGCAAGGCTTCGCCCACTATTCGAAACACATACGAAATCCGTCTCGCACTGTACATGGCCGTATCGCGAGGGCTGCGCTTTATTCTCGCTGTCAGGCCTCATGCTGCAGTGGATCCAACGATTGTATCTTTACTACATGAGCACGCCGCAAAGATTGAGGTGGTACAGCTAGAAGACTTCTGCGTTTACTTTGGCCATGATTCCCCGAGCGGCGAGAAGGATGGCTGGGTTTTAGGTGATGCAACAGCATTTAGCGCGCTAAAGAGCACTATTCAGTCGGCATGGCTTCTTGAGCGGCTAAACGTAGGGCATGAGTTTTCTGGCGCCGAGCTAGGTGATCTTGTCGTTGCCCTACGCAATGAATGCATCTCAGCATTAAATGTTGACGGAGAGAATGTTGGCCAAGCGCTCATGCAGTTGGTTGCGGCAGCCCATAAGGAAGGTGGTAGCGTTTTTATCCAGTGAGGGCCCTAACAATTCATTCAAGCCGAACTCGCTTCGCGGGTCGGCTTAATTCAGGTGTTAGAGGTCATTCGGTGAGATTCCAAGCAATTGCCATTCTTTTCTTTGCCTTGTCAGGAGCCGCGGCCGCTGTGGAGATCAAGAACCAATACTTTCATCTGAACCTACCAGGCGACTGGCAGCAGCAGGAAGGGGCAGACTCTGAGCAGTTCATTGTCACCTCTGATTCTCGCCAGGCACAGGTGACCATTTCTTATGTGCCAATGAACGCTAAAGGTCGCGATCTTGAGCAGATAGCCAACAAGCTACTTGAGTTTCGGTTTGCTGCAGAGCGGGAAGCAGCCGCTGACCGGGAGATTTTCTTTAGTGAGCCATGGGGTTCAAAGCCACAAGACGGCGGGCTTCAGGTTAATTACATGGGACATGATAGCCTGGGCCGGTACTTCTTCTTCGCAGGCTTCATTACAGAGACACACACTACGAGCGTCACAGGAGAGTTGGAGCACAGCAATGAGCCGGCACTTCATGCGTTCTACAAAGAAGTACTCAGCAACTTCGGCTATTGATCTCTAACAATTAATTCAAGCCGAACCCGCTTCGCAGGTCGGCTAAATTCAGGTGTTAGGCGCCATGTCCAGCCATCACGTTGTTCTAATCAAAGCCATTGGACCGCGACCTGAGTTCTATCGGGTCGCAGAGCACTTATGGGGCGACGGTTGCGACTTCGACTCGGATGGCGATAGCCAGGATCCCGGCGACCGTAACTGGACAGAACTGTCATTGTCGTTACGTGGCCCGTCCGGGGAAAACCTGGATGCTGAGCATCTAGATATCGATCCAGTTTCCTTAGATCCTCTGGTTCTGGCGGTACGCTCCCCGCAACAGCCTCTCTGCCGGAGGGCTGCTGAGTTCATAATCTCTTGTTCGGGCGGCACGGTTGAGTACGCTGGCGCCTAACATTTCATTCAAGCCGAAGCCGTTTCGCGGTTCGGCTTAATTAAGGCGCTAGCCCTTATCCATGATCTCAATCGGTGCTCATTATGGCGGCCCTGAACTCAGAGGTGGCCCGCTCAACCTAGCGATCCAGCGCATTGCTGGAATCGTCAAGGACTTGCGGGCTGAGTCTGAGATACGACTCAACGCAATTTTTTACGTGCCTGGTTCTCTGATCAACAAAATCCCATTTGACGGACTTCGCTATGGGCAGTTCTCGCCAAGCCCTCCCTGTCTAGTCGTACAAGTTGCTATCGGTGATTCAACAGAAAATGATCCAATTCAACTCCTGCTACAGGCATTGAGAGGTTGCAATGCGATGGCTTTTGAGTTTTACAGACAGAAAGGCCTTTTTTATCCATTAGCAGATGTAGAGAACTTGATAAATTCAGTTGAAAAACGGATAGCTTGGGGTGACTGAGCGGGCTAACAATTCATGCAAGCCGACACCGCTTCGCGGTGCGGCGTTAGGCGCCAAATGCGGAGCTATCGTGCCTTACATAGCCACTATTGAATGTGCGATTCACGGGCTGCAGCGGGAGACGTTTGTCTGCCAGCACATCGCCCAGGGGCTACAAGAAAGGCGCCGTGTCGGCTTTTTCTGGTCTGCCGATGATCCAGGCACCCCACATCCCGACGCTTGGTGTGCCGAATGCCAGGAACGCGTGGCGTTGACGGGCGGAGAATGGGTTGGAGAGACGGCCGCCCATCTTGGCGTCCACAGTCTTTGCAGTGTCTGCTATGACAAGGCAAGAAGATTCCATTTGGGTGGCAATCCATAGGCGGCCTAAGGCCCAGGTTGGCGCCTACAATTCATTCAAGCCGAAGCCGCTTCGTGGCTCGGCTTAACTCGGGCGTTAGGTATCAGCAGAATGGCCACTGAGATCGGAGAGTTTCGCCAAATGCTTGAGGCTGGTCGGCGCTACCTGGCAGGGGCATGCTCCATCCAAGAGCTCAACGGTCGCATCAGTGATCTAGCTACAGCAGCAAAGTTCTGGGGTGGTCACCCTGCGCTTGCTGAGGTTGCTGGCGACTGGTCCACTATGGTTGACCGGCACTGGAGTGAGTGGGGCCACAATCCAAACCCACTCTCAGAGCAGGAGTTCTTGGCATGGCTAGAGGGGCAACTCAGTTCTCTCGGGCAGATGCCTAACAATTCATTCAAGCCGAAGCCGCTTCGCGGCTCGGCTTAATTCAGGCGTTAGGCCGCTGCATTGACAATGAATGACTTCAGTCGCGATGACGCCGTTGAGTGGCTACGTGCCAGAGGCCTTGGAGCGAACAAGCGTGACTGGAGCTTTGGGGAGAGCGTAGTCGCTGGGACCATCGTGCAAAGAGACAATGGCATTCCTTATTGGAATAGCTGCGTTTGTATCCACCTGTGGAAAGGGCACTGGACCGTGACGGACTTCAGTGATCCTAGGTCTGCTCCAGTTACCTGCGGGACATTGCAACTGGCCGCGCAACACGCAGCTGGCGTCCTAGAGGCCGGTGGTGTAGGTTCCGCCTAACATTTCGTTCAAGGCGGACGGCTTCGCCGCCGCTTAACTCAAGCGCTAGGCGTCAGCGATGAGGCTCCTACTTCAAGTGCAGGATGCGTTTCAGATCCCTGGCAAGGGACTTCTGGTTGCACCGTGTATTCCCTTTCCGCCTCCCCCGCGGTTTGCTAAGTTTATTGAGTCCGTAACGCTGCTTCCACCTGGTGGTAGTCTCCAGGAGGTCCCAGCGCAGTTCTCGCTCATCCATCTCAAGCCGGGCGGCTATAAGCTTATGCTGTCGTTCTCGGACTTGGATCGAGCGCTGCTTCCGGTTGGGACCGACGTCATGGTGTCTGAGGCAGTGCACGCAAGGCTTCGCGGCGCAGATGCCTAATAATTCATTCAAGCCGAGCGCGCTTCGCGGGTCGGCTTAATCCAGGCGTTAGGCGCCAATGCACGATTACCGGTCATACCAAGACAATCTTTCTCTGGCGTCCGTGTACTACTCACACGCCATGCGATCCATGGGGTGCACGCCGGACCAAGGGCTCGGCTACTGTGTCGACGAGATCGAGCCTGAGAAGCCCCGAGGTGAACTCGCATCCTTCTCTACGCCGCCATTCTTCGTATCGGCCTTCGGTTTGGCATCTCCCCGCTATCTGACCAGGATCCTTTTGGCGCCGAGCTTCGTGATGAAATAGAGGCGTGCTGGGATGGCCTTAGCAGAGAGCGCTTGGCTTCACTTGGAGCCAGTCCATCGGATATAGAGGCTCTGGCGAAAGACGTTAGACTGATCTGCCAAGAGCTAGGGTTTTCTACGGTTTCGCTTGGCGCCATCTAGATTCTCGGTTGGCGCCTAACAATTCATTCAAGCCGAACCAGCTTCGCGGGTCGGCTTAATTCAGGCGTTAGCCCTACCAAACATGACGGATCCAACCACAGAAGAAGTGTTCGCTTACCACATAGCTACTGGCTGTCCGGCCATCCTTGCCAAGGAGACGCTGCGAGCTATGCAGCCGCTTCTTAGAGCGCGTGTGTTGCTGGCCATTCAACGCCCAAAACGGTCGGTTGGCTTGGTTGATCCCGTAGAAGATGCCCCGGATTTTGGTCCCGTCATTTCGGCTGCAGCGGTTGAGGCAAGGGAACTAGCTAAAAAAGTGGGGTGCACTGGAAGAGGTAGCTGCCATTTTGTCTGGCGCGAGCAAGCCAGGATCTTGCTTGAGCGTCACAATATCGTGTGGTTCTCACCAAAGCAGATGAACCCGCACATTGTGTATGACTAGCAGGGTTAACAATTCATTCAATCCGAACCCGCTTCGCGGCTCGGCTTAATTCAGGCGTTAGGCGCGCTTAGGAGCATCAATGCGGCTGATACAGCTCTTCTTCACTAGCCTGCTCCTCAGCGGCTGCGTAACGACAAGTCAAGCAGCTCTGACCAGTCAGACCCTTGTGGGCACTTGGCGCTGCGGGCCTACTGTCATACATGGCCCAAACTTCGATATTGCCGTTACAACAGAGACCTCCAATGCGTCTGACGGTACGTACTCGACCCTCACAACTTCAATCATAGCGCCTCACGGCAAACCTCCCATCACCACCACCGACAGAGCGTGGGGGACGTGGCTACTGGAGAATGACGTTATTACCTCCACCGTTCAAGGAGTGGAGTTTTTGACATCGTCTGACCCATCTATAACAAAGGAGATGGGGCAGCAAGCGCAGGACGCTCAAGTACGCAAAAAATCTTCTTATCAATCGCGCATATTGGAATTCACGGGCCGATCTTCGCGCTCTATTCCCGTTAACTCGATGTACGAAGAGGCGGCAGTCGAGTCTTCCTGTGAGCGCGCCTAACGATTCCTTCAAGCCGACGCCGCTTCGCGGCGCGGCTTAACTCAGGCGTTAGAGGGCTATGCGAGTAATGCGGCTACCTGGAATTATTCTCGTCGTTGTTCTCTGCGCTGGCTGTCAGTCCTGGCGTGATAGTCAGATGGAGTCGCGACTTGATCGCGATCGCGCTGCCGCCCTCGCCAAGATCGACCAACCTGCCTGCCAAGCTAAGGGCGGCCACATTCGTTCCGTTGGCATGTTTGGCACCCCGGTATGTGCCATTCCGTTCGTAGACGGAGGCAAGTCCTGCTCGGACAAGTCTGACTGTTCTGGCAAGTGCCTGATCTACAACAGCGACCTTCCGGTAGGCGCCTCTAGCAGCGGTCAATGCCAGCGCGACGACCACATTGATGGTTGCTGGTCGGAGATCGTAGAGGGCAAAATCATGGGTGGGTGGTGCGTTGACTAGTACGCCCGCCTAACAATTCATTCAAGCCGAAGCCGCTTCGCGGCTCGGCCTAATTCAGGCGTTAGGCCGTTATGGTCGATATGCAAATTGCTGAAATTCCCTATCCTTCGGGAACGATTCGCTTCCGCTACTCGCGCTACTTGGCAGCCGATGGCTCCGCTTGGGTGCGCCACGGGATGTTCCGTGCGTACCACGAGGACGGGGCTCTGGCCTCGGAGGGCAACTATGAGCACGGGCAGGAGCATGGCCCATGGCGGGACTATCATCCCAATGGTCAACTCGCAGCAGAGGGCAGCTATGCAAACGGCTCAGAGGTTGGCGCTTGGAAATACTGGTCAGCCGGNTGGCCCATGGCGGGACTATCATCCCAATGGTCAACTCGCAGCAGAGGGCAGCTATGCAAACGGCTCAGAGGTTGGCGCTTGGAAATACTGGTCAGCCGGTGGTTCACTTGAGTCGTCGGGAGCGGCCTAACAATTCATTCAAGCCGAAGCCGCTTCGCGGCTCGCCTTAATTCAGGCGTTAGGCCGCTATGGTCGATATGCAAATTGCTGAAATTCCCTATCCTTCGGGAACGATTCGCTTCCGCTACTCGCGCTACTTGGCAGCCGGTGGCTCCGCTTGGGTGCGCCACGGGATGTTCCGTGCGTACCACGAGGACGGGGCACTGGCCTCGGAGGGCAACTATGAGCACGGGCAGGAGAATGGCCCATGGCGGGACTATCATCCCAATGGTCAACTCGCAGCAGAGGGCAGCTATGCAAACGGCTCAGAGGTTGGCGCTTGGAAATACTGGTCAGCCNCACGGGATGTTCCGTGCGTACCACGAGGACGGGGCTCTGGCCTCGGAGGGCAACTATGAGCACGGGCAGGAGAATGGCCCATGGCGGGACTATCATCCCAATGGTCAACTCGCAGCAGAGGGCAGCTATGCAAACGGCTCAGAGGTTGGCGCTTGGAAATACTGGTCAGCCGATGGTTCACTTGAGTCGTCGCGCGCGGCCTAACAATTCATTCAAGCCGAAGCCGCTTCGCGGCTCGGCTTAATTCAGGCGTTAGGCCACATTGGAGAGTTTCCTTGTTTGGATGGCTAAAGAGAAAGGCACCCCCCCCTCCGCCCAAGGAGCGGTTCCCGCCCGTTCCCGACTGGCAGCCTTCGATTCTCCAGCCGCTGGATAGGATCGAGGATCGCGTGCGCTACTACACGGACGGAAAGAGAGACTTTGCACTGTTCAGCAACGGCACCTTCGTCCTCCTCCCTGACGCCCTATCAGATGCGCAAGCCGAGGCCTTTGCACTCGGGGCTCTTCGCGACGTCTTCCATGCGCATCCCGACATGCACCCCGTAGCTATGGATGACGGCAACATTCTGATTGGCTACAAAAACAACATTACTGGCAACGTCGTGCTTTCTGACGTAGCTACTGCAAACTGGGCAGAGATCGAGACGCAGCATCAACGCGCCCTAGCGACGCATGAGGTCCTTATTACTCCGCTTGGGCAAAACAAGTTCGACGCATTCGGCATCAAGGCACTCTTCGGGCGCTGCTTTATGTTCATGGATGCACAGCATCCACAGGTCATCAGGGTTGCACGGCATGTGGCCTAACAATTCATTCAAGCCGAAGCCGCTTCGCGGCTCGGCTTAATTCAGGCGTTAGGCCGCTAGGAGCGCTCGTGGCAACCGATTTCCCCGTTTGTGTTCGCTGCAATCTTCCCGTCGAAAAGAACTCAGATTCCTATGAGGTGTTCGAACGGATGCACTGGCTCTGCTTCCACCTCGAATTCGAGCATCAGGGGGACCCGGATCGACCGTGTGCAGATCCAGCATGCCCCTGGTGGCGCATTGAGGTTCTGCATCGAAAGCTTGCTGAGCTCGGTGTCGATCCGGACACTGCAATCAAAGAGGCCATCAATGAGCGCTGGCATTTGTAACGGGGCGCGGCCTAACAATTCATTCAAGCCGACGCCGCTTCGCGGCGCGGCTTAATTCAGGCGTTAGACCTGCATGGAAAGCTCCTTGGATCTCTGGGTAACGCGTAAGTCACCGATTTCTCTCGGTGAGTGGCAGTCCTTTGTTGCCTCGCGCTCCGATTTCGAACCCACCGGCCAGTTGCATGGCCTCAGCCCTGACGGCCAACCTATTACCCTTCCCAAGGCGAGTCCTATTGGTGGCTTGGTCACGATGCTGGTGAGACTGTCCCGGTCGCATTTGCAAACGATGCGGTGCATATTGCAGATGGCACCCCTTCCTCGCGAGCACTGGCCGAGAGTTTGGCAACGTTCTTTGGTGGGGCCGTGCATGAGGGTTAGCGCGTGCAGGTCTAACAATTCATTCAAGCCGAAGCCGCTTCGCGGCTCGGCTTAATTCAGGTGCTAGGGGGCATGACCAAATGTCATGGGTGACCAATATTTCTTCCTTCAAAGACTTCTTGTCGCTGGTGATCGTCCATGCTCCGGATGACTTCCCGCAGGAAGACTTCCTTAAGCTTCACGAGCAGCTGAGCCTAGAAAGTGCATTTCACGAGCTGAGCCATGGACTCACTCTCATGGTCCAGTCCGGCGTGAGTGCAAACGCAATCACCAACCTCGCCGACCTCTTAGAGAAGTCCTTGGCCTCCTACCGATCCGGGGACGACATTGCGGGCGCGCACCTGCTTCAAGAGCTAGAGTCGCAAGCTTTCGGGTCGCCGCATGCCCCCTAACAATTCATTCAAGCCGACTCCGCTTCGTTCCGGCGTCAGGCATGGCAGGAAAAGCTTGCCATGCCTGCCACCTCCACTGCAAGCAGTTCGCCTGCATCGGCTAAACCTTGGTGGAAGATCTGGTAGGCACGTATAACAACTCATTCAAGCCGAACCCGCTTCGCGGGTCGGCTTAATTCAAGCGTTAGGGCGCACATGCAATCCTCACTTTCAATTGCCACATTCCTCTTTTTCATCGCCATGCTCGTGTACATGCATGCGGTGTTTAAGTTCTATGCCGTGGTCAAAGCGGAGCGGCCTGAGTGGGTTGATCGTCGCGGCTCGCTCGGCTTCTTTTACACAGGCATTCCCCGCCTTGCGGACCCTAACGTCAGTCTCGCTACTATCGGTATCGCATTCAGTGCCAAGCGACATGAGTTGCGTTCACCGCAGGCTGCCAAGTACGCCAACCGCGTCCGCATCCTTCTCCCGTTCGGTATGGTTGTCTTCTTGGGCATATTAGCGGGGCTCACTGTCGGTGCGCCCTAACAATTCATTCAAGCCGAAGCCGCTTCGCGGGTCGGCTTAATTCAGGCGTCAGGCATTAGTAGAATGGCTACTGAGATCGGAGAGTTCCGCCAAATGCTTTAGGCTGGTCGGCGCTACCTGGTAGGGACCTGCTCCATACAAGAGCTCAACGGTCGCATCAGTGGTCTAGCTACAGCAGCAAAGTTCTGGGGCAGTCACCCTGCGTTTGCTGAGGTTGCTGGCGACTGGTCCACTATGGTTGACCGGCGCTGGAACGAGTGGGGCCACAATCCAAATCCACTCTCAGAGCAGGAGTTCGTGGCATGGCTAGAAGGGCAGCTCAGCTCTCTCGGGCAGATGCCTAACAATTCATTCAAGCCGACGCCGCGACGCGACTCGGCTTAATTCAGGCGTTAGGCCCGCATGAGGTTGCAAGGTGAGTGAGGCAGAAATCCAACTTAGCGCGTCTTCCGAAGATCTGCGTCGTCTCGCCAGCGAATACAACTGGGACGACGGCTTCGCTTTTCCCTGCCATATCGCTGACCACCCCAACTGTGATCTAGCAGCGGCACTGGAACTTTTCTGGCTTGCAAATGCTGACGCGGTGTACCTTGGTGAGGCGCAAGACTCACCGCACAATGCTGCATGGCGCTCATTCTCGGAGATATTGGCCAAAAGAATTATCGACGGCTTCTATTCCCCAGGCCCAGGAACGTTCGATCCTCCACTCACAAAAGTGCAAGCCTATAACTTGCGTAAAAGAGGTCTGCCTGAGATATTCCTTGCCAGCGTTATTGGCGGGCGGGCCTAACAATTCATTCAAGCCGACACCGCTTCGCGGCGCGGCTTAATTCAGGCGTTAGATTTGCGTCAGGGGGACGCAGCTCATGAAAAGAAACCTACAGCTACTTCTCGGCATACCACTCATTTTCATCATTGGTATTGTTGCCTGGGAGACCAAGCAATTCTTATGGCTTGGCCTCTACATTCCGGTTGTTGTGATGCGCTACTTCATGCGTCGTGAAATTTCTAGCAATGACGTCGTCGTCATGCCGCGCAGAGACAGACCGGACATCACGGATACAAATTATGTCGCGCAGCAACATCAAGGGCCTCAGCAGTAGAACTCGCGCCATGTGGGACAAATCTAACAATTCATTCAAGCCGAACCCGCTTCGCGGGTCGGCTTAATTCAGGTGTTAGGGCCCGGATCATGCAAACCGTCTACGTCTACGTCGATGACTCTGACAACGCAGCAACAGAAGCATTGCTGGTATCCGCGTTTCGTCAGTTCGCGGATCAGTGGTCAAGCATTGGCGCATTCGCCGTAAACCAACGGCACGAACGGACCCCGGACCTTCGGCCTAATGATCTCCCGGATTGGTTCATAGGCCTCAACGTCCCGCTAGATCAGTTTGGCCCCACTCAAGCGGCCGAGCTTGTGCCATTTGCGCGCACTCTAGCCCGGGCAACAGGCCAGGAGTTCGTCGTTGGCGTTGCATCCGCGTCCGGCATCACCGACGATCTGATCTTTCTAGGGCCTGACGCTGGAGAGCGCGAGTACCATGATTTGCTCCAGCACGTCGCCGGGCTCTAACGATTCATTCAAGCCGAAGCCGCTTCGCGGTGTGGCTTAACTCAGGCGTTAAGCCTCAAGCCGATGAAAATCTTCGACATTTTCCGCAAGAAGCCCAAGATGCCCGCATCGATAGAGGATGGAATGGCATCTCAGGCAGATGACTTCATCAATGCATTCCGAGGTCCCGGCTCCCCAATTGATGCAGATGGACTTGACTTCAGTAGAGACTCGATCGCTTTGGTAGATCGGATTCTCCAGGACTTCTATGCGCAGAATGCACAGCTTCCAGACGATTTACACTTTCTGGCATCGGCGTATGTGTTCGAGTGCGCCAGGCGCCGTTACGGCGGCAGGTACCTGAGGGGCGACGAGAAAAATCCCTTTGTTCTGGTTGTAGGCGAGCCGGAATTCCAGATAGGTGTCTGCGCCATGGAAAAAGTCCTCGGCAGGGCAACAAATGGACCTGAAGACAACCTTCAGTTCTTCTTTGATGGCATCGACTATCCGTACCAGCAGAAACAGAGCGTTACGCTAGTCTAGTAGCCTGAGCTCTAACAATTTGTTCAAGCCGAAGCCGCTTCGTGGCGCGGCGTAATTCATGCGTTAGCCCGCGATGCCATATGCCGTTTGTCCGACTTGCAATGCGTCGTACCATCTCAATGTTCGTATGGACTTGCGAGAGTGGGAGGCCAAGCACGTCACTCGCCGGGCGGCGGATGGAGTTCCGCTTCTCACGTGCATTCGCTGCTGGGTAGGTCTAAAGTCCGGCCGCAGGGTAACTCTGCGAAAACCTACGGCGAGGCCGATCCACAAGATGTCTGGGATACTTGGCCCGGCAACCAGGGCCTCAGGCGCTATGTCGGGATCTGACAATTTATTCAAGCCGAACCTGCTTCGCGAATCGGCTTAATTCGGGCATTAGGCGCAAGAGATGCGACTCAGCAAGCATCAAATTCAAGAAAGAGCAATCAAGTTAGCTTCTGCTTATCTGGCGGAACGGGTAGGGGGTATCTGGCAATGCGAATGCACAAGTTTCGACCTGGAATCAGTTGCAAGCAATCGCCATTTTTATGAGAGGTATAGAAAGTGGTCTGTCGCAGTCAATTGCGTGCAGAAACAATCCACCGGTGACACCCAGGTAGTTCTCTTGGTGGACATAGACCGCCGGTCTGTCACTGAGCTATGTTGACAGGCTTGTGCATGACAATTCATTCAAGCCGAACCCGCTTCGCGGTGCGGCTTAGCTCGGGCGTTAGGCCGCTTATGCAGACCATTCCGCTACTCGCAAACTTTCTTCTGGTCTGCGGCCTTGCCAGTTGCTGCGCGCAGCCGGTGAGAGTCTCGGTAGCCCAAGGGGCCGCGACTCGCTGCGATATCAGATCACTGCTACTAACCGACAGGTTCACTTCGGACCAGAGTCAATGCCAACTTGGCGCAATAGCAGATCGCTGCAATGAGATAGATGCCTGTCTCATCAGCTGCTGGAAGGATGGATGGACAGAAGAGAACATTGGCGGTGGTTGCCACCACGTCTGCGAGGATGGCGGAGACAAGGTTTGGAACCCTCCGGCCAAGACGTGCGAGGTGCGGCCTGACAATTCATTCAAGCCGAACTTGCTTCGCAAGTCGGCTTCATTCAGGCGTTAGGCGGCTCAAATGACATCCAAGCAAGTCACCATCGACCTCACCCACGCGAAGAGTGCATTGTTCGTGCGACAAACGGTTGCCTTAGCCTTTGGCATGCAGATCAACGGAGAGCTTACGTGGGAGATTCTTAGGGATAGGCTGTACGATCCTGAAAACAGATCTTTGCCTGCCAAGATTGTCGTCACAGGCTTGCCAAATCTGGGGGTTAGCGTCCCAAGTGAAGCTATAGCACTACGTAGTGTCTTGCGGGAGCTTGGAGCTCTCCGCCCGGAGATCGCGATCAGCATTCTTCTTCACTCATGATCACTGGGAGAAGCAGCGCTGGATCGCTTGGTGGTCGCGGCCTAACAATTCATTCAAGTCGAAACCGCTTCGCGGCTTAGCTTAATTCAGGCGTTAGGCTTCTATGGAAGATCCTCAGGTCCCATTGATAAAGATTGTCCGCGCTGGGCTCGAGCGAGCCTGCGGAGACTTCACGCGTGCCATTGCTCCTCTTGGGTTCACCCGCACCAAGAAGATGGTCTGGAGTCGGCCGCGGGGCGATCTATTTGACCAGATCGGCTTCTTCAGGCTCGGCAGCAGCTATGGTCCGCCTCGGACCGCATCCGTCGATATCCGCGTCTCCTTTTCTATTGAGGACCCTCTGGGTTCTCCCGCACTCAGAGTTGTCGGCCCTTCAACCGATCAATTACGTGACCATCGTGGTTACGCATATCATCTTCGCTTCAACGCTTCATCGTGGAGTACGTACGATCGCTGCATTTCCGATCTGATTCGCGTTACCAACGACCACGCAATACCCTGGTTCACGCAGTCGGGGCCTGACAATTCAGTCAAGTCGAAGCCGCTTCGCGGATCGGCTTAATTCAGGTGTTAGACCCTATGGCAGCGATCTTTAAAGTTAAGTACGCTTTCCCTCTGACTTCCCGTTCGCTGTTTGTCTTTGCCGGGAAGGTCATCCAAGGCGCTGTAGAGCGCGGGATGAGTATCCACATTTCTCTCAACGAGGATGCAACGATGGATGTTCCGGTACAGGGCGTGGAGGTCCTCCGGAGGGATGGCGACGAGCTTGTTGCTCTCACTGTCGCAATCGAGGATCAAAGTGATGCGGACTTCCTTCAGCAGTTTGACGTCGTTGGTGAGAGTCTGACCGTATTGGACGAGACCTAACAATTCATTCAAGCCGAAGCCGATCGCGGCTCGGCTTAAGGCGCTAGGCTTTATGGATACAGCTCCCATCGCGTTCCCCGTCATCTACCGCTTCGGTGACGACATCGTGCCCTGCGGAAAAGAACTGATCGCCTTTGGGGATTTTCGCCACGTCGGCGCTAACCGCTACCTTTGCAGTGAAGGCGCCCGTACCGATCGGAAGTTCCGCTGGTTGGTGGATCGGCATGGCCAGCTACGTGAGTTTCAAGTAACGGGGTATCGGCGACGTTGGCTCAGCAAGCTGAACTGGCTCTGGAGCATGAGTTTGGTTGAGTACGAGTTACTGCCCGGCCGAGCGGTCACTGTATCTGAGCTGCTTGGGTTGCTGGCGCGTAGCAATCCGGATTCGGAAAAATCCTCGTCCAGGAGCTTCCGCAGGTTCTTGAAGCGCTTGGATCCGGCACAGGTTCTTGGAGAGGCTGACTTTCTCACATACATGCGGGTGCCTCCATCGGCAATCTATGATTGCTATCCGGAGGTGCCGGGCCATGAGGTCTAACAGTTCAGTCAAGCCGACGCCGCTTTGCGGCTCGACTTAATTGAGGCGGTGTCCTACTGGCGGAGTCAACGTGTAGAGTCCTAGCAATTCATTCAACCGAAGCCGCTTTGCGGCGTAGCTTAATTCAGGTTTTAGGTCCCTGATATGCATGCCGACGAGATTGAAGCCTTCAAAATTGCTGGCGCTGCTGCCCAAACACGAGGTTGGCCGTGGCGCCCTCCATACTGGATCGACCTTGAGGATGGAGAGTGGCGAGTTCAGGCGGAGAATGAGTGCGTCATTCGCATTAGTGAGGCCACGGGCAGGATCACCCCGGAAATCGTTCCGCTAGATCCCTCCATTGCAATTTCTGCTGCCAAGGACTACGCCCAGAGCAGGGGGCTTGGCTGGAAACCGTCCTTCACAATGAGGCTTGAAAGCGATTGTTGGGAGGTTGGCTCCTGTCAGCATCAGCTCGGTGGGCAAACTCACATCTATGTTAGCCATCAAGGTGTCGTCCTCCGCCACTGGGTCAATCCCAAATGACCTCGGCAGCGGAGCCTAACAGTTCATTCAAGCCGAAGCCGCTTCGCGGCTCGGCTTAATTCGGGCGTTAGGCCGATGTCACACAATCCTTACTCTGCACCTGCTGCTCCGTTGCCGATCTCGTCGCGCGCGACGCGACCAGCTTCTGTCGCAATCTCCGCATGGCTTTACGGGATCAGCTACGCAATCGGACTAACTATTGCCATAGCTAGAGTGGGCATTCCTAGAACGCCTATCTTCATTGGCGGCCTGCTCCTTGGCCTACTTGTTTCCACAGCTATGTTGTTCGCCATCTGCTCTCGCCGGAACTGGGGCAGATGGTTGGTAGTTATTCTCATGGCAGTCAACGTTGTCTTACTCGTAGGCGCTGTTTCGCGCAATTCCGATGCTCTAAAGGTCATGTACGCAGCTCAAGGATTTCTCCAGCTAGCTGCTGTTGTCCTACTTTTGATGCCCGCGTCGAATCGCTGGTATCGGCCTGACAGTCAATTCAAGCCGAACCCGCTTCGCGGCTCGGCTTAATTCAGGCTCTAGGGAACATTGAAGTCATGCGGGATGTCCCGGAAACGCTCCGATTGGTGCTTCGAACCTTTTGCCACATGGAGTGGTACGAGACGCACGAGCTTCGAGCCATGATTCGAGATGGCACCCTCCACGCGGAGATGAAAGCGCTCATCTCGGAGTTTCAATCTATGTTGGACGATGCCATTTTACAGGCCTACATCACTCCTGCCCAATTCGTGGAAATAACTTCAGATGATTGCGAGTCAAACGCAGAGGTCGTAGTTCGTCTCGAAAGGATACGAAATGAGGTTTTCCCACGACCGAGCGACCAGCAGGCGCCGCCGGATGACAGCTAGCAATTCATTCAATCCGAACCCGCTTCGAGGGTTGACTTAATCTAGGCGTTAGGTCGTATAACCATGCACGTCAGCTATCCGATAGTAAAAAAGCGCCGGGAACTCTGTCGCCTGCGACTGCCTCTTGCCGTATGCGAGGCATACGTCGTCGGCCTAATGGACACGGCGCATCATTTGGAGGTGGAGCTGCGCCCAATCGCGCTCCAACTTGCGGCCGCAACAACTAGTGGGCTTTCCGATGACCCTTACCCACTCAGCGCCGCCACCCCGACTGAGGGACGGCTGCTCGAGTTCATGGCAGCAGAGGCCCTCGAAAAAGGGCTTGGTTTTGTATGGTGTTCGCAATGCGGTCGCGAGTTCGAAGCTGCTGGAACCATATTTGAGAGATACCAGCGTGGGCGAGGGGCACTTGAGGGCAGTGAGGGCCGTCGTTTCTACTGCGGGTCATCTGCTCATCTGCTGCTTGCGGTAGTTGACCTACGGGCCTAACAATTCATTCAAGCTGGCGCTCTTGACGCGGCTTAGACTCAGGCATGAGCCGCCGTGGCAAGTATCGGGCACGATCGGTGCTTAAGGAGTTTCGATGAGAACAAATAGCTACTACCTAGTCCGCCCCAAATCGTCACTTGTTCAACTCACTACCGACATGGATGAACTGTCCAGAGATGTTTTGAGGGAGTCTCAGCTTTGGCAAAGCCCCGAGGGCGGAAAAAGCCTATGGACCCTGGAGGATTACGCTCTCCGAGCAAAGTTGGCATTCCTCATATACCTCAAGACGGAGTACAGAGGCGCCCCTGGCGTTGATCTCGTTCTGTCAGGGGCAAAAATCGGGGGCGCTCTTTTTGATAGCCACTGGGAGATCGAGCCCTTAGAACTCAAGGGTGATGTGAATGAGATATCTATCAGCTTGTTGGATAGAGCAGAGGTTGATCTTTCTGGGCAAGAGATTGTCGACAGTTGGCTGCAAGGCCGGGTCCGCCGAGTTGCACCCTCGGCGGCGGACTGACCATGGGCTGAGGTGGCACGCGGCCTAAGAATCCATTCAAGTTAAAGCCGCCTCGCAGGGCGGCCTAGTTCATGCGCGAGATCACTCGGAGAATTCATGCCGCTGCTGTACTACTTATGCGTGGGCCTATTTATTGCCGTCATAGCGAGCGATTGGTTGCTGGCCAGGAAGGTCCGAAAAGCGGTGGAGTCGCAACGATTGAGCTACCCGGATCTCGGAAATGTCCGCTTCGGCGGCTCACCAGTGGGAATCGTCCTCAACCTCTTCCGCATGCGAAAGGTACCCACGGCCGATGATCTATCGGACCCGGACCACATCGCCATTCGGCGGCACTACCGCATTCACCAAATTCTCATCGTATTGTTGGCTACTTGTATCGTGACGGGCTTCTTTCGCAGGATAATGTCCTAGCTAATCATTCTAGCTGAGGCCGCTCCTCGGGCCGGTTCCACTCTGGCGATAGGTGCAACATGAAGTGCATGATCGTCTTTCTATTTTTGTTGACGGCTTCTGCGCCAACTGCAGCATGCTCGATCGTTCTATTTCCTCCCGATTACGAGTTCGAGCGCAGTGAAATTGTTGTATTGGCGCGGCCAGTAGCGGTTTCATTCCGGCCCCGACAAGCCGCTGATCTTCGTTACGCCGAGAGCTTCCGCGAAACTGTTTTATGGGAGGTCCTTCTCGGCTGGAAAGGGGGGCGAAAATCCGGGGATAGGTTCACTACTCGCCGCACTTTTCCAGCGTCGCCATGCAACTACGAGGTTCGCCTGTCCGATAAGAACGCTTACCTCCTGTACGGCAACGGACAGGAACCATATAAGCACTTCCGCCTGATACCTGCCGCAGAGTCGTCTTATTACATCCGACATTTATCCAAGAAGGCTGTGCGATGAATCGGGCAGGCTCGAACCCAGTCGAGAACATGCTGGAGCAGTGATTTGAGTTCGCGGTGCGGCATTTTGGCTTGCAGGGGCGACGATTGGTGCAGTTCCTGCTGACAGTTCATTCAAGTCGAAGCCGCTTCGCGGCTCAGCTTAATTTAGGCGTCTTGACCCAAAGTGAGAATTGTAACTCTTGAGACAAGTGCAGCGGTTCCCTTTCGGCTTGGAGTGGGCTCGTGTTCTTTCGAGGTCGCGCCACCCGAGGTCCGAAATCGTTTGGCATCGGGTCGCTTGTGGCACCTTGTTGCGTGGACAGATGAGGCTGCCGGAACTGCTGGCCTATGTCACAAGGGGCGCTGCATGAGCGTTACTTGGCCAGCTGCCCGTATTTCCATTGGGTCAATGCAGCGAGCCAAAGGGCCGGGCTTCGTCGCGCTTGAGATTTCCGCTCCCAAGGGATCTCCAGTCGCAGTCCTACATTCTGATAGCTATAGTGAACCCCTGCTATCGTGGCTTGTCCTCCACCGGGCAGCCCTATCGTCCATCTTTGGTTGTGCTGTTGAGATTGAGAACTGGGGCTCGGACTACTAGGTTTGGCCCTAACAATTCATTCAAACCGAATTCGCTTCGCGGGTCGGCTTAATTCAGCGTTAGGCTGTCATGCGACTGACGACCGTAAATCCGTTGCCATACACACCGAAGGACGAACTCGAACGCGAGCTATGCGACCGGGTGAGGACTTTGTCGGGCGAGATGGTCATTCAGGTATGGACGCCCAATTCATATCCGTACGAGGACGTTCACGGGAACCAGGTAGCCCTTGACGCCGACTACGAAATCAAAACCGGTCGACTCAGTGAAGGGCTGGTTGCGAGCGGGAGCATCTATCGCGCTTTCGTTCGCGATGGAAGGCTTGATATCGAACCTGAAGGGGCATGGAATGAGTGAGGCATCAGGCCAAGTCCGTCGTTCCAGCGGGCCGCCTGCGGCGGCCGCTGAACTCAAACGTTAGGCGCCGCATGAAGGTCTATGACAACTCGCCAAAGCCCGGGCGCATTTGGTCTATCGAGATCTCCTCGTCGATCGGTAGACGAACTGCTGCACGCATCGTTTCAAGCATTCCGGGTGTGCTGGTGACGCAGAAGCCAGGTGTCCTGTTTGGCTTTCGCGGTAAGCCCTTCTGTCGCTTTCAGTTAAACGGCCGCAATTTCACGATTGAGTCGACCTGGCCCGCCGGGGAGCGATTTGAGATCAGCCCTGACCCTCGTGGTTGGGCGACAGAGCTCTTGGTGGTTCGTGAGGCATTGCTTGCATATCAAGCAGGCGGGGCCTAACAATTCATTTGTGCCGAGCTCGCTTTGCGGGTCGGCTTTATTCAGGCGCTAGGCTTCTATGCGAAGTGGCACCGCTTTTTTGGTAGTTGTTCTGCTCGCAGCTTGTGCACCAGAGCATGCAGAACCTCAAGTTACCGATCCTGCGTCAGGTGACTTCATCGGCGTTGCCTACTACGACCGTAACAATGATGGTGTCGCGGACTTCGAGCTGCATTTACGTGGCTGTGATGACTGTGACTGGGCCCTAGTGGACAAAGATTTCAACGGGCGCTACGAAATGCACGCACGCTGGGGCTTTTCATTGATCCGGAAGTCTGTAGACATTCCCGTTCCCCTTGCTGTTGAACTGAGAACTGGCCAATCACCACCTTACGGCTGGATGGACTGATCTCTAAGGGGACTGCAATTCGTTCATGCCGAGACCGCTTCGCGACTCGTCTGAAATGGTGAGGTGTGTCATCACGCCGCGCCGCGCAGCGGTCCGGCTTAACTCAGGCGTTAGGTGGCACTCATGGAAACAATGGGAAATCCTTGTGCTCGTCTTCTGGTTGAGATACCCGCGGAGCGCTACCGGCTCCTCACAGCAGCAGGGCGTGCTCCGCAGATCGGAGACATGGTGGTTCTGGATCAGGGGTTCACCGGCGAAGATGGTCTGCCGATGGTGTTGGCGTACTTCCCGGCCGTTGGGAACGACTGCCTATATGAGGTGGAAGTGTATGAATCGGAGTTGGAATAGCGAGTCGGAGATGTTGCTCACGGTCGGTGG
Organism: Lysobacter sp. Root983; assembly: GCF_001429345.1. Classification (NCBI taxonomy): domain Bacteria; kingdom Pseudomonadati; phylum Pseudomonadota; class Gammaproteobacteria; order Lysobacterales; family Lysobacteraceae; genus Lysobacter; species Lysobacter sp. Root983. The sequence goes on along the minus strand of NZ_LMJO01000001.1, from coordinate 610,830 downwards.
GCACCTGTCACCTGACAGTTCATTCAATCCGAATCTGTTCCGCGGGTCCGCTTAGTTCAGGCGTTAGACGGCACATGTTGAATCCTGCATACCTTGAAGATCAGTGGTACCAGTACCGCAAACGCCAACAATTGCATCTGCGTTCGCTTCCGGCTTCTGTAGCAATTGGTCTGGCTGGTGGTTTCTTGGCTAGCGCACTTGGCGTGGACTGGGTCTTCTATGTACTGGCCTTCTTCGCGGTATTGGCCCCCGCGCTGACGGCAAACTACGTCTGGCTATTTCGTTGCCCCCACTGCGACAATCGATTTGCCTCGGGCACGTTCTGGCGTAATCCCTATACTCGCAAGTGCTTGCACTGCGGTAGGGCGGTCGGCAGTGTCGCCTAACAATTCATTCAAGCCGAACCCGCTTCGCGGCTCGGCTCAACTCAGGCGTTAGGATTCGCATGAGCGATCAGCGCGAGCGAGATAGGATTGATGTACTCATCGGCGCCTTCTTTTCGGCCTTCGACAATCGCGGTGGTGTTCTGCCGGAGCTGAAACGTGTCGTTGACTGCTTCAGTGATAAGGCGGTTATTGTTCGCCATTCTAAAGCCGCGACAGCTATCTACACTCCACTCGAGTTTGCGTTGCCGCGTATTGATTTGCTTGCAAATGGCACGCTGCGAGACTTTCACGAGTACGAGACCGACTCAAGTACATCCATTTTTGGCGGCATAGCGACTCGCACATCACGCTACAGCAAGCTCGGGATACTCAACGATCGCGACTACTCGGGATCAGGCACCAAGTGCTTCCAGCTTGTAGATCTAAGCGATGGGTGGCGCATATCCTCGCTTGCCTGGGTCGACGACGATGCCTGACAATTCATTCAAGCCGAAGTCGCTTCGCGGGACGGCCCAGTTCAAGCGTAAGGCCTTATGATAAGTACACAAGCGCTAGAAGCAGCCGAGAGAGCACGAGACAGCATCGCACTAAGAGCAGCGCTCTGCGCGGGGCAAATTCCTCCAAGCGCTCTCCGTCGGTTGTTGTTGGAGGACTGGCATGACGTTCACGAGGACATAGTTTTCAGCATCGATCAAAGCGGCGACGAGTCTGCTATAGGTGCCATTGCCCAAGCGGTAAATATTCCGTTTCCTCACTTGATCCGTTGGGGAAATCTCCATGAGTTTCAGCGAAAGTGTGCCTTTGCTCTTGTCGGGATTGGAACGCCATCAGCCCATGCGGCCCTTGAGGTTATGGCATCAAGTGCTGATCCATTTCTACGCCGGTATGGAGAAGAGGGTCTATTCAAATGGTAGTCGTAGGATTCCGCTAAGGCCTGACGGCTCATTCAAGCCGATACAGTTTTGAGAGTCGGCTTAATTCAGGTATTGCGCCACATGTTGACAATTCAAGCGCTGAATTTGCGATGGATCCAGGGCGCGCCGGATGATCCGCTAGACCAGTGCGCCCATGGCGAAATGATGATCACCGTCAATGGTGTGGAGCTAGTTACCGCTAAGGATGGGGAGCTGACCCTCAGCGGCGCGGCCTTCTTTCTTCTGCGCACTCTCAAGTCCTCCCATACAGCGACCACCTCTGTAACGGACGGCAATCATCTTCTTCCGTGCTGCGCTTTCAACGCGTGGCCCGCTGGCGAGGGCGGGGCGCTGATTCTCCTCGGTTGTGGAGTAGGGATCGATTTCAGCGTGGAGCATCTTGCGGATGACCAGGTCCGAATCGCTCGCGGGGTAGCCGCCGTCACTGTTGAGGTCGCGGTCTGGCGCGCGGCGGTTATACAGTTTGCAAGGCAGATTGACGCCTTTTATGCTTCATCTACACCCAAAGTCGAGATCGACGATGCTTTTGATCGCAAAGGCTGGGCGCTGTTCTGGGCTGAATGGCGCGCCCTCATCGGCAAGTACGCAGACGCGGCCTAACAATTCATTCAAGCCGAATCCGCTGGGCGGGTTGGCTTGGTTCAAGCGTTAGGCAGTACATGACGGATCGTTTTTGCCCAGGCTGTGGTGCTCTTCTGGTTCTCTCGATCTCGGAGGGGTCGAGATCGGTTTCTTGCAGCGAGTGCTCTTGGGCTGTTACCACGACCAACTATGACCTTCCTCAGTGGGATAAAACCCAGTACCGGATTCGCTTGGTCACAACCAATGGCCATCTGGCTAAAGCAGCGGCTTGTGTCGCTGCAGAACTTGGCATTACCGGTCGACAAGCACTCCAAATCCTAAGAGATGGCCAGCAACTCGGCACAATGCTTACTGCAATGGATGTGCTTCGGATCGATAGCAAGTTGACCCCTCAGGGGTTCTGCCTATCAACGGAGCCGCCATTTCCCTGGGGCCTCACCGGCGGTGGGTTCTAGCAATTCATTCAAGCCGAAGTCGCTTCGCGGGACGGCTTAATTCAGGCGCTAGCGCTAGGGAATAGACATGGCAAACGGTGAGAGGAAGCAAGCTCTGGCTTTGCTAGTCCTGGCTATCTTCTGGTTTGGGGTTGCGTGCGCGTTCCGTGACGGTCTCGGTCTTGTTGTCTTCTTAGCCCTTGGACTGGCTACTATCGTGCAACTCATTCGGGTTGCGCTGCGTGGTGGCGACAACAAGACCCTCAGGCAACTCGGGTCGGCGTTCAAAGATGCGTTCTGGGGAATAGGGTGAAGCTCAAGGAGCTGCTTGCATCGCCCGTCGAGCCTGAACAATCATGCAAGTCGAAGCCGCTTTGTGGGTCGGCTCAATGTCGGCGTTTGGCCTTGTAGGGGGGGCGCATGAATCTGGAGACGATTGAGATCAAAGCGTTTGTTCCGGCTCGGGAGCTTGCCGAGTCCATAGCTTTCTACGAGGCGCTCGGCTTCGAAGCGACGATGGAGTCGGATGAGCTCGCTTATCTTCGTTTTGGTAAGACCTCATTTCTGCTTTCGCAGTTCTACAATCCGGAGCATGCAAACAACTTCGTAATGCACATGCTTGTCTCAAATGCAGACGATTGGTATCGGAACGTCGAAGCGTCGGATGTAGTCGCAAAGTTCGCGGTTCGCCTTAGTCCGCCAGATGATAGGCCCTGGGGGATCAGGGACTTCACACTCATCGATCCTACAGGTGTGCTTTGGCGCATTGGACACGTCATTCCGGCTGAACCCTAGCTATTCATTCAAGCTGAAGCCGTTAGGCGGCTCGGCTTAATTCAGGTGTCAGGTCGCATGGAAGGCTATCGGTTTAAGTCAACCCTGTTTGACATAGAGCCGGGCGAGGATGAGCTGATCAATCCTCGCATGTACGGCAGGCAGCTTGCTGCGTGGCTGAAAGTCCAATTGGAGGGGCGTGGCTATGTCGTCGAGCCTGTCATTGATGAGGATTGGGGGCGCTGCCTGGTGTGCTTGCGAGCCCCTTTCATGTTGTGGGTCGGTTGCGGGAGTGTCGCTGACTACGACACCGCAAAACCGGGAGACCCGCCACCCGCCAAGGAGGACGTGATCTGGCATTGCTTTCCGGAGGCTGAGGTCTCTCTCTGGAAGCGCCTCTTCAGAAGAATCGACACTACTGTGGCGGTCGCGAAACTCGATGCGGATCTACGGGCCATCCTGGCGGGCGAGTCTCGTATCGTTCTTATGGACGTTTAAGATGCGGTCTGATGGTCATTCAGGCCGAAAGGGATTCGCGCGCTCAAGCCGAATGTCATCGCGCGTGTATGCCTATCTGACGGTCTCCGTTTTCCTGCGGGCCGGAAGCGGTGACGGCTCTCGTAGGTCTTCCTATGACGCGCATCAGGCTATCCAGTGATGGCGCACACGGCTATATTCGTGAATCACGAGTACGCCGATCGGTCGCTTCTCACGCGAGACATTCAAAACTATTGGGGGTTTTGTGCTTTTTTTTGTGTTCGCTTTGATCTTTCTTGCCTGTCTAGGCATCGCAAAAGTTATCAATTCGGCGCGGCGAACTCTGACCGTCAACGGCGCCGCCATCTATTTGGTGCTGGCAGGGGCGTTTATAGTGTTTAACCTCGTCATGGCGTCGCGCTCGGATCTAGGGCCGTACCAGTTGGGGCGCGCGTTAGGGCGCAGCGTCGCGCCCGCTGCCTTTGTGGGGTTTATAGCGCTCTACTACTTCTTCAAGTTTAGGTCCGACAAGATTCATGAGCGAATCAAGAAGCTGCGCGATCAAGGCTTGCGTGATCGCGACTAGCGATTAGTTCAATCGGCCGCTTCGCGGCGTGGCTTAGTTCAGGCGTTAGGCTCGCACCGAATGACACTTTTCATCCATGTGCCCCGCGATGCTACCCCGGAAACTCTGCGGCATATGTGCCTTGACTACAATTGGGATGACGGCTTTGCTTTTCCACAAGCGATCGCAGATCACCCAAATTGTGATCTTGCAGTAGCTCTTGAACTGTTCTGGCTTTCTAACGCCATTTCGATTTACCTCGGAGAGGTATCTAACGGCGCGTACAACGAAGACTGGCGATGCTTCTGTAGCTCGATCACTCAACGAATTTTGAGTGGGCACTATGTTCAAGGCGCAACTTCGTTCCAGGTCCCGCTGACCAAGGTTCAGATCTATAAGTACCGAAAGCTCGGCGTGCCTAGCCTACTTCTTGGTGGCAGTTGGTCGGTCTGATAGTTCGTTTGAACTGGAGCCGCTTCGCGGTTCGGCCTCATTCGCGCGTTATTCGTAAAGCGAACTTGCCATGAGACTTGTAGGAAGAATTTCAGGCTGGAACGAGGAAAAAGGATACGGCTTAGTCACGCCGCATGCCGGTGGCGGCAGCGTCCGTGCCTTTGTTCATATCAAAGCATTCCAGCCCGAGTCTCGTCGCCCTGTTGACGGAGACCTCATCTCGTACTCGGTGTCTAAGGACGATCGCGGCCGCGCGAACGCAGTGGATGTGCGTTATGCCGGTCAGAAGATCGAGCAACGCAAGTCATCCAGGCCAATGCCAAGGTTGGCGATCGGCGTTCTATTCTTGCTTGCAAGCGCATTTGCCGCGTTCTTCGGTTTCATCCCGTTTGCAATCATCGCGGGCTACGCGCTGCTGAGTTGCTTGTCTTACATCATGTACTCGGTAGACAAGGCTGCAGCGGGGAAGGGCATGCAGCGCACTCCGGAAAGCACGCTGCATTTCGTGGATGCGCTTGGCGGCTGGCCTGGCGCGCTCATGGCGCAGCAACGGTTTCGCCATAAGACCGTGAAGACATCGTTTCAATCGGTTTTCTGGGTTACCGTTCTCATTAACATTGTTGCTACTATTTGGCTTATACGCAGTGGTGCCGCGAGGTCGTTGACAACCGCACTTCTCGGCAGCTAACGATTCACTCAAGTCGACGCCGCTTGGCGGCGCTGCTTAATTCAGGCTTTTGCGCTTATGTCCGATACCCCCAGCGTTTGGGAAGGTGTGCCTTCGGCCCTGCTGGGCGCATGGCGCCAAGCCTTTTCCGAAGCCCCCGCGCGGATATGCGTCGCCCATCCTTGTCCTGTGTGTGGCGAGCGCAGGCTTCTTAGGTGGCATGACGGCGGCCGGGGCCTTTGGGAGTGGTGTCAATCCTGTCTCAGCTATGAGCATTCAACAGCGCGGGCTCCGGCAGGTTGGGAGCCGGAGTTGGACATTTTTCCTGTTGGTGCGACGGCGGAGCCAATCGCAATCGCTAGCGCATTGCGTGAAGCAGGATTCATATGAGAGATAGCTGTTTGTTCCGGCCAAAATTGCTTCGCGGCTGGGCTTGGTTCGGAGTTGAGGTGGCTATGGTGTTTCGTAACTTGATGTTTTATTTACTTCTTTTGCTGGCTTCCATGGAGGTTGCTGCTCAGCCGGATCAGAGTCCTAAAGTCGGTTGGCTCGTTGGGACCTGGGTTCTTTGCGAAGATCCCGACAATAGCCCCAAGGACTCATTGCAGTTCAACGAAGACGGGACGGGTATGGTCATCCGGGCCAAAGGCAGCATCGAGTTTTTGCATAGGCATTCTGGTCGATCTGTGTCTCTCCTCGCTAATGCGAACGGTTACGCGATCCCTATAGAGCTATCTGCTTCGCCTGCGTACGACCAATTGCTGCTGCATAGCGACAAGACCGGCAATACGGCAAGTTATGTGCGCGCCGATAGCCAGCTGGTCAGCGGCTGCGGCATCCGGTGAAAGCCTCTGGCAATTCGTTCAATCCGACCCCGCTGTGTGGGTCGTCTTCGCTCGCGTGTTAGTAGGCAGGAGTAGGTTCATGGCGAGATCAAAGCGCAAGACGCCTGTCAGTGGGGTTACATCAGCGACGTCCGAAAAATCCGACAAAGCAGCATCGCACCGCAAGATCAGGCGTGCTGTTCGTCAGATCGTTCCGGTCACACCCGAAGCAGTGCTGCCGCTTGAAAAGGAACTTACCAACACGTTCTCTATGGACAAAGACGGAAAGGCCCGCTTCGATCCTGCGGAATCACCGGAGTTGCTGCGCAAATGAGGGCCTGTCTGTCCAGGTCGGAACCCATTTCATCCAAACAGAGCGCTTCGCGGCTCGGCTTAACAGGTGCTATGCAATCATGAAGCTCAGTGACATCGAGAAACTAGCGCTTGAGCTAAACGAGCTTTACGAAAAGCTCGAGATCAAAAGGTATGGGCGTGTCTGGAGCACAGAAGAGCTTGCGCTCGGCTTCGTGGGCGATGTGGGCGATCTGGCAAAGCTGATTCAGGCGAACGCGGGCATCAGACATATCGACGACTGCAAAGCAAAGCTCGGCCATGAATTGTCGGACTGTTTATGGTCCATTATTGTGCTTGCAAATAAGTGCGGCATCGACTTGGAGGCGGAGTTTGTCAAGAACACCGGCGAGCTGGTTGCACATGTATCCGGCGAGCTGGGTGCATAGCCATTGGTTCATCCGACGCCGCATCGCGGCTCGGCTCAATTCGGGCGTTAGGCCTGTTGCCAGCCATCGAAGATGCTCGAAAGGCCTTAACTCGCTTCCAAATCGCTCGTTTGTTTTCTTTTCGATGCTCGTAAGTCCAACCCTCGCGCATGCTTCAGACCCCACGGAGTTGGCGATATTCCTCTATGCGGTTCTCGCCGTGGTCTTTGCCATCGTCTTTGCTATCACTTGGTTATTGACCAGGCGCATGTCCAAACAATGGCTCAAGATATCGATCAGGGCGGCGGTAGTTCTCCTCTTCTGGACACCTGTTCCATTGGGAGGCGCAGGCTATTGGTGGCCTGTGCCCTTCGCGCTGTTCGCTTAGTGAGTTGCAGAGGACATGAATGACCTTGGCGATGCTAGGCCGGGGTTGTCCGTAGATGGATCGCGTCGTGATCGGGCCCCGTCGTGGCCATTACGCTCGGCGATGCGCGCGTGGCGCGCTAGGCTGGCATTCCGGTTTCAGGCGGATTTGCGATGACGATACGGGCGGTGGTGTTCGACGTGTACGGCACCTTGGTGCGCATCGGCGAACGGCGCGCGCCGTTCCGGGCGTTGCTGGCGCGCATGGAGGCGGCCGGGCGGGCGCGACAGGCCGGCGACGCCGCTACGATCATGAGCCGGCGGCTCGACCTGGCTGACGCCGCGGCGCTGCTCGGGGCCGATCTTTCCGCGTCGGAGCTGGCCGCGCTGGAGGGCGAGCTGCAAGCCGAACTAGCATCGGTGCGCCTGTTCCCCGACACCCTGGGCGTGCTGCAGGCCCTGGCCGGGCGGGGCCTCAAGCTCGGCCTGTGCTCCAACCTGGCCGCGCCCTATGCGGCGCCGGTGCTGGCTCTGCTGCCGCCCTTGGACGCCTACGCCTGGAGCTTCGAGGTCGGCGCGATCAAGCCCGAACCGGCCATTTATGCCCACGTCTGCCGCGAGCTGGGCTGTGAGCCCGCGCAGGTGCTGATGGTGGGCGATACGCCCGAAGCCGATCTGCACGGCCCGCGCCGGTTCGGCATGCGTAGCCTGCTGCTGCGGCGCGAGGGGGCGAGGCTGGGCGATGAGGCGGCCGACCCGATTTCCGACCTCGGCGGGGTGTTGGAGGCGCTGGACGTCCCGTGAACCGCAGGAGATGCGAGCCCGTTCCTGCGTCGGAATAGCCCATTGCTGCGCTCGCATGGCGGTGTTCGTGTCCGGGGCGAGCCGGGACGGGCCGCAGTTGGCGGTGCGTGGCGATGCGGTTCGCTGCGCTCACCACATCGTACGTCGGGCTACTCCGGTGGCCGGCTGGCGTTGCCTTTGCCTGTATCGCGATGAATGCATCGCCATCTTCGCGAGCCTGGAGCCCGCCGGATTTGGCCGGCGTTTCAAGTGCGCGGCGTATTCTTCATAGGCAGGACGCATCGTCGCAGGACCGCGATGCGAAGACGCGAAGCAGGTCGCATTCCGCGGCGCTGCGCTGCACGGCGACGTGACGGCATTCGCAGATGCAAAACGCGTGCTGGTGTGTGATTGCACGCGCAGGGGGAATGCAATGAAATCCGTTAAATCGCTTCGAGCCGACCGGCTGGACCGTGCTCTGCGCTGGACCTTGGGCCTGGTCCTGATCGCGGCGGTAGCCTGGGCCTGGGCCCACGGCGGCAGCACGCTCTAAGCTGCTCTGTCGATAGGGGCGCCCTGGCGCACTTTGGCCATCGTTACGCGTCGCCCTCGGCGTCGCGGCCGTTCGATGGCGCCGATGCGGTGCGCCTAGGGCTTACCGCATCCTACGGACCTATCGATTGGGCGCGCCCTGGCGCGCTATCGCCATCTTTACGCATTGCCCTCGGCGTCGCGGCCGTTTCGATGGCGCCGATGCGGTGCACCTAGGGCTTACCGCACCTACGGGGGCTGCCTGCGGCTCACCGCCGGGCGGCTTCGAGCTAGTCGAGATAGGCGTGGAGCGCCGCGATCATGTCGCGCCGGCGCAGCAGGAAGTCCCACAAGCTGCCGCCCAGCTGACGCCACAACACCGCCGAGCGCACTGCCGCCAGGAGCACCGCGCGCACTTCCGCGACCACGTTGGCCTGGCCAAGGTAATGCGGGTTGCCCTGCACCAGCACGCGCGGGCGCAGGTGGCTCAGGGTTTCGGCGTACAGCCCGCCCAGCGCGGCCAGTACGTCCGGATGCGCGCTGCCCAGACGTTCGGCGGCGCCGGACTGGGCGCGGATGCCGGCCTGGACGCGTTCGGCCATGGCCGAGTCGCGCACGAAACGGCGCTCCAGCTGCATCACCGCCATCGCCAGGCGCGGCAGTTGCTCGTCCTTGGTGTCGTTGACGAAGTAGTCGCGCAGCAGCACCAGGCCGGGGCGCAGGGCCTCGGTGCCGCCGTAGACCTGGGCGGGCGAGGCGGCGTCGATGCGGAACACCGAGTCCAGCGCCGTGCCCAGCACCGCGGCGTTGGCCTGGCCGGTGTCGGCGATGCGGCGGACCTGGGCCAGGGCCTGGACCAGGCCGGCGAGGGCGAGCACGCGCTCGGAAATCGCCGAGGCAGCGGGGGAGGCGGTGGAGCTCATGCGGCATTGACCTTCAAATGTTGTTCCAGCGGCGCGTCGGTGGCGGCGATCACGGCGCCGCCCAGACAGACCTCGCCGTCGTACAGCACCAGCGATTGACCGGGGGTGACCGCGCGTTGCGGGCGCGCGAAGCGCACCTGCAGGCGGCCGTCGTCCAGCACTTCGACCTCGCAGGCCTCGTCCGGCTGGCGGTAGCGGGTTTGCGCGCTGCAGGCGAAGCGCCGCGCGGGCGGCGCGCCGTCGATCCAGTGCGCGGTTTCCGACCACAGCGCCTGCGAACGCAGCCAGGGGCTGTCGCTGCCCTGGTCCACGTACAGCACGTTGCGGGCGACGTCCTTGCCGACCACGTACCAGGGCGCCGCCTCGTAGCCGCGCACGCCGCCGATATTGAGGCCTTCGCGCTGGCCGAGGGTGAAATAGAACACGCCGGCGTGGCGGCCGATCGCGCGGCCGTCGGCGCGCTCGCCGTCGACGGCGCGGATCTCGCCTTCGCGCGCGGGCAGGTAGCGCGACAGGAACTCGCGGAAGTCGCGCTCGCCGATGAAGCAGATGCCGGTCGAGTCCTTCTTGGCCGCGGTCGGCAGGCCGGCGTCCTGGGCCATCTGGCGCACGTCGCGCTTGATCAGGTCGCCCAGCGGGAACAGGGTGGACGCCAGCTGGGTTTGGCCGAGCTGGTGCAGGAAATAGCTCTGGTCCTTGCCGCGGTCGGCTGCGCGCAGCAGGCGCTGGCGGCCGCCGACGCGCTCGACCCGCGCGTAGTGACCGGTGGCGATGAATTCGGCGCCCAGCTCGTGGGCGGCGTCCAGGAAGTGCTTGAACTTGATTTCGCGGTTGCACAGCACGTCCGGGTTGGGCGTGCGGCCGGCCGCGTATTCGGCCAGGAAGTGGGTGAACACGCCGTCCCAGTACTGGCTGGAGAAATCGCGGAAGTGGATGGGCAGGCCGAGCCGGCCGCAGACCGCGACCGCGTCGCGGCGGTCGTCCTCGGCCCGGCAGTCGCTCTTGCCGGCCGCTTTCGGCTTCCTGCCTTCAGCGGCACTCGCGCTGTCCTGCGCATCGTCATCGGCCCAGTTCTGCATGAACAAGCCCGCGATAGGCTCGCCGGCATCGCGCAGGCGCAGCGCGGCGACCGACGAATCGACGCCGCCGGACATGCCCACCACGGTGCGTAGCGAAGCCACTGCGTTCAATCCAGGTGCTGCATCAGGTCCAGCGGGTGGCGGCGCCCGGCCAGGAAATCGCTGGCGGTGCGCCAGACCAGGGGGCTGCGGTGGCGCGCGGACTCGGCCTGCAGCTCGTCCGGGGTCAGCCAAAGGGCGCGCACGATGCCTTCGTCCAGGCGCCGGTTCGGGTCGTGCACCACCGGCACCGCGGCGAAGGCGAAGCGCAGGTAGTGGCGGCCGCCACTGCCGTCGGGCTGCAACGGTGCTTTCCACTGGTAGGCACCGACGAAGCCGGTCAGGCGCACGTCCCAGCCGGTTTCCTCGCGGGTTTCGCGCAGGGCGGCGTCGACCAGGCTCTCGTCGGGCTCGAGATGGCCGGCAGGCTGGTTGATCACCAGGCGCCCGCCGACCGTCTCCTCGACCACGAGCAGCCGCCCGCCGTCGACCACCACCGTGGCCACGGTGACGTCCGGCTGCCAGAAGCGGCCCTCGCGGTAGCTCATCAGAACTCGTCCTTGCCCGGGGTCAGCTCGGATTCCATCAGGTCGGCCGCGCGCAGGGCGTAGTCCAGAGCGTCATCGAGCTCCTCGGCCGGCGCGTCGGCGCGCAGCTTGACCACGAACACGGCCATGTTGCCCTGCTTGACCCAGCCGCCCATCTTGCTGGACTGGCTGTCCTCGAGCAGCTTGTTGGCCAGCTCGGCCGGGAAGGCGTCGCCCTCGGCGCGGTAGGCCGGGGCCCAGACTTCGCGGACCTTGTGCTTGCCGTAGCTCTCGGTGCGCGAGATCACGAAACCCAGCTGGCTGCGGTCGTCGTCCATCTCGAAGGTCAACTTGTAGTCGCCGTCCTCGTCCACTTCGTACTTGTACCCCAAGCCGTCCAACTGCTTGGCGATGCGCGGGTCGGCGGCGGTCGAGTGCTTGGCCTCGTCGGCCTGGGCCTTGTTGCTGGCGGCCTGGGCGGCGGCGGGCAGCAGCAGGGCGGCGGCCAGCGCGGCGGGTAGGGCCAGGGCGGTAAGGCGCATCGGGATTCCTTTCACTTGGGAGGTTGGGATGGGGCGGAAGCCGCCATTTTGCTTGCCGCGCTCTCGGGCGTCCACGGCTCGCGGCCTGCCGGCCGTATAATTTGCGTATGCCCAAACAAACCGATCACGAACACAGCCACGGCGTCATGGTGGAGACCGGGAAGCCGGAAGTCGCCCGGCCGCCGCTGTACTCCGTGCTGTTGCTGAACGACGACTACACCCCGATGGACTTCGTGGTGGAGGTGCTGATGCGCTTTTTCCCCATGAATGCCGAGAAAGCGACCCAGATCATGCTCCATGTGCACACCCGCGGCCGCGGCGTCTGCGGCGTCTTCACGCGCGAAGTCGCCGAGTCCAAGGTGGCGCAAGTGAACGAATTTTCAAGGCTGCACCAGCACCCCTTGCTGTGCACGATGGAAAAGGCTTAGAACTCTGCTGTAGCTCCGCGACGACGGGGATGGAAAAACCGCCGGCCGGCCCCAATCAAGGGTGCATACGTACTGGAGGCCCCCTCCCATGTTCAGCAAGGATCTCGAATACAGCATCGGCCAGTGCTACAAGCGCGCCCGCGAGGCGCGCCACGAGTACATGACGGTCGAACACCTGCTGCTGGCGCTTTTGGACAATCCCTCCGCCGAGGGCGTGCTCAAGGCCTGCGGCGCCGACTTCGCGCGACTGCGCAGCGACCTCGAACAGGCCATCGCGACCTCAGTCTCGGTGCTGCCCGAGGACGTCGATCGCGATACCCAGCCCACCCTGGGCTTCCAGCGCGTGCTGCAGCGCGCGGTCTACCACGTCCAGTCCTCGGGCAAGAAGGAGGTCACCGGCGCCAACGTGCTGGTGGCGATCTTCGGCGAGAAGGACTCGCACGCGGTCTACTTCCTCAACCAGCAGGACGTGGCCCGCCTGGACGTGGTCAATTACCTGTCGCACGGCATCGCCAAGCACGGCGCCGAGGACGCGGGCGGCCAGCACGAGGACGGCGAAGCCAAGCCGGCCGAGGGCGGCGAGGGCGAGGGCAAGTCCGACGCCCTGGCCGAGTTCGCGGTCAACCTCAACCAGCTCGCTCGCGACGGCCGCATCGACCCCCTGGTCGGGCGCGCCGACGAGGTCGAGCGCACCATCCAGGTGCTATGCCGCCGGCGCAAGAACAACCCGCTGTACGTCGGCGAGGCCGGCGTGGGCAAGACCGCGATCGCCGAAGGCCTGGCCAAGCGCATCGTCGACGGCGACGTGCCGATGGTGCTGGAGAACGCGACCATCTACGCCCTGGACCTGGGCGCGCTGGTGGCCGGCACCAAGTACCGCGGCGACTTCGAAAAGCGCCTCAAGGCGGTGCTGGCGCAGCTCAAGAAGCTGCCCGACGCGGTGCTGTTCATCGACGAGATCCACACCATCATCGGTGCCGGTTCCGCCAGCGGCGGCACCATGGACGCCAGCAACCTGATCAAGCCGGCGCTGTCCTCGGGCGAGCTGCGCTGCATCGGTTCGACCACGTTCCAGGAATACCGCGGCATCTTCGAGAAGGACCGCGCGTTGGCGCGGCGCTTCCAGAAGATCGACATCGTCGAGCCGACCGTGGGCGAGACCTTCGAGATCCTGCAGGGCCTCAAGCCCAAGTACGAGGCGCACCACGGCGTGACCTACGCCGACGAGGCGCTGCAGGCGGCGGTGGATCTGTCGGTCAAGCACATCGGCGACCGCCTGCTGCCGGACAAGGCCATCGACGTGATCGACGAGGCCGGCGCGCGCCAGCGCCTGCTGCCCGAGAACGTGCGCAAGAGCCTGATCGACATCGAAGAGATCGAGACCATCGTGGCCAAGATGGCGCGCATCCCGACCAAGCAGGTCTCGGCCAGCGACAAGGACGTGCTGCGCAACCTCGAGCGCAACCTCAAGATGGTGATCTTCGGCCAGGATCCGGCCATCGACACCCTGACCGCGGCGATCAAGCTCGCGCGTTCGGGGCTGGGCAATCCGGACAAGCCGATCGGCAACTTCCTGTTCGCCGGCCCGACCGGCGTGGGCAAGACCGAGGTCACCAAGCAGCTCGCGCTGCAGCTGGGCATCGAGCTGGTGCGCTTCGACATGTCCGAGTACATGGAGCCGCATTCGGTCAGCCGCCTGATCGGCGCGCCTCCGGGCTACGTCGGCTTCGACCAGGGCGGCCTGCTGACCGAGAAGATCGTCAAGACCCCGCACTGCGTGCTGCTGCTGGACGAGGTCGAGAAGGCGCATCCGGACATCTTCAACATCCTGTTGCAGGTCATGGACCGCGGCACCCTGACCGACACCAACGGTCGCGAGGCCAACTTCAAGAACGTGATCCTGGTGATGACCACCAACGCCGGCGCGGCGCAGGCGGCGCGGCGCACGATCGGCTTCACCCAGCAGGACCATTCGACCGACGCCATGGAAGTGATCCGTCGCAGCTTCACCCCGGAATTCCGCAACCGCCTCGATGCGGTGGTGCAGTTCCAGGCGCTGGGCTTCGATCACATCCTGCGCGTGGTAGACAAGTTCCTGATCGAGCTGGAAGCGCAGTTGCACGAGAAGAACGTCACCCTCAGCGCGACCCCGACCGCGCGCGACTGGCTGGCCCAGCACGGCTTCGATCCGCTGATGGGCGCGCGTCCGATGGCGCGCGTGATCCAGGACAAGATCAAGCGCCCGCTCGCGGACGAGTTGCTGTTCGGCAAGTTGATCGGCGGCGGCCGCGTCAGCATCGACGTCAAGGACGACGAGCTGGTGGTCGAGGCCCAGGCCGAGCCGGAGAAGCTGTTGCCGGTCACGGTGTGATCCGACGGCGCCGCGGTGTTCGCGCGGTGTCAGGCGATACGAAACAGGCGGCCGGATGGCCGCCTGTTTTGGTTTGGGTCTCTCGTTACGCTATGACGGCCGATCGCGGCGCTACTCCAGCCCGCTTCGCCGCGTGCCGGTCCTCTCGCGGGTGGATTGTCGCGTAGCGAGGAGGAGCAAATCCTCCCCAACCCTCCTTTTTCAAAGGAGGGGGCGAAGGCGGGGGCCCGCCGACGCGTTCGCTCACCGCACCCTACGACGCAACACGGCTCGCGACTCGTTCGGCCGCGCTCAGCGGCGCTTGTTGTAGCGCGCGTACGCGGTCTCGTCGATGCGCTCGACCGCGCTGACCTTGCAGTCGTCCTTGTTGAGCTTGACGCGGGTGCCGCTGGGGCAGATGCGGCCGCTCTGGCCGTCGGCGGAGAGATCGAAGCGGGTTGCCATTTGCAGGCCGTCGCAGGAGCTGGAGACGCTGAGGCGGTAATAGGCGTCGCCGTCGGCGACCAGCACGTACTGGGTGCCGAAGCGCGATACCTGCTGCGAGCCGCTGAGCTCCACGCATTCCTGGATGGCTTCGCCGGCGACGGCTTGCGCGCTGGCGGCGCACAGGCCGAGCGCGAGCAACAGGGTGATTCGGTGGGTGTGGCGCATGGCATCTCTCCTGGTTTGGGAACGGGGCGTGATTAAAGTAGTGATGCGCGGTTCGTGCCGAATCTGGAGGAAGTCGCCCTGACCTCCGGCACCGTGAACATCGGCCTATGTCCGATTCCGAACGAAACGCGTATGACGGTGCCTATGCTGCGTGCCGTCCTTTGCGGCGCAAGGCGTTTGCGACGATTCGGGCCGCGACCGGCGCGAATCGCCGCAGACGCCGACGAATCCCTCGGTCCTGCGTCGCATCGGCGGGGCTTGTGCGCAGGGCGCGAGCTATCGCGACGATCTTCCTAACGGACGATCGCTCGTCGCCGCACGTCGCTTGGACTACGGCATGCGGATATGGATGCGCGAGCGCGCGATTGGGTCGCAGTCGATGCGTGGGCTCGCTCGAATCTCGCAGGAACCGCCATCGAGCGCGCTGTAGCGGACGCTGGCGTCGGGTACCTCCAGGCCCCGTCCATCGCGGCCCTGCCGTTGGTGTCGTGTGGCCACCGGCTTGCTCTCGTCGCTGCGCATGCGGCGACGGCATCGCCGCCAGGTCGCCAACATCCTCGCATCCGGACGCACCTCAATCCCCGGTCCTGTGCTCGCGCTGCGCCGCTTTCAGGGCCCCGCAGGCGGGTGCGGTCCGCGCCGGCTCATTGCGCCCAGCCCGGATTCAACACAGAGGGCGTGCGCCTCGGGTCGGCCAGGCGCAGCAGGCCGTAGGCGATGCCGGATAGACCGATCATCAGGCCCAGCGGCTCCTGGCCTGGTTGATTCACGCCGCAACGCCAGCGCTGCCGGCCTTGCTGCAGGATCCGTCCGCCATAGCTGCGGCAGCGTCGCAGCAAATCGCGATCGCCGCGATGCAACGCGAGTTGCAGCATGAAATCCAGCTGACCGAGCTGGCCGTGGCAAAGGCAGTGACTGCCGCTCAGGCCGGTGCGTTCGACCGTGGCCAGGCAGGCGTCGAGCTCGGCTTCGACAGGGGGCTGCGGCAGCGTCCGCGCCAGCAGCAGGCGCGACATGCCGCGGCCGCTGGCGCCGTGGCACCAGGACGCCGGATCCGCCTGCGTCGAGGCATCCGCGCCGAGACGGCTGCGGCGACGTTCGAAGCGCAGGGCCCGCTCGGCCAGCGCTTGAAATTGTCGCTGGCCGCTGCGGCGGGCGTGGACGGACAGGGCGGCGGCTATGCCCGCGCTGCCGTGGGCATAGCCGCAGAACGGGACCTCGGGCGCGCCCAGGCTCAGCCAATAGGCGTCGCGGCCTTCGATGGTTGCGGACGCGGCGAGGTGTTCGGCGCAGACCTGTGCCAGCGCTGCGAGGCCCGGGTCGGGGCAGGCGTCGTCCAGGCGCATCAGCGTCAGCAGGCAGCCGGCGGCGCCGCCGATCAGGTCGAGTTCGCGGTCTTGAGCGATGCGTTCGCGCAAGCCCGTCGCGCTGGCGACGGCGTCGCGCAGCAAGGAGCGGCGGCGCCAGCTCAGGCCCAACTGCAACTGGGTGTGGATCCAGCCGGCCGTGCCGGTGTACAGGCCGATCGAGGCCAGCGCTTCGGGCTCGTCGCGCAGGCGTCGGCGGATCGACTGCAGCGCGGCCTCGGCCGCGCGCAGGTAACGCGGTTGCCGGCACTGACGGCCGAGTTCGGCGAAGCTCAGCGCCAGCCCGCACAGGCCTTCGTACAGCCCCAGGCCCATGGGCCGTATCGCGGGGCGGTCGGCCTGGTCGTACTCGACCTGCAGATAGGCCGAGCCGCGGCCATCGCGAAAGGCCAGGGCCAGCAGGCGATCGCCGATGGCCGCCGCCGCGCTGCGAAACTCGACTGGCGAGGGCGGCGGCGGCAAAGTCTCGCGCACGCGCGATCGCGACGACGGCGCCACGACCGCGTCCGCGCGCATGCATTCCAGCGCCTGTGCGAGCACGTAGCGTTGACGCTGCAGATCGCGCGGCGACCACTCGCGCAAACGACGGCGCACCTCCGCCCATCCCGAGCGCGCGTGGGTGCGGCCGATTCGGCGGCCGAGCTCGTCGATCGCGTCGGTGCCGTCGACCGTCATCGAAAAGCGCGGCACGTCGCCGCGCAGCAAGGCCTCGCGCTCGGAGCCGTGCGACTGGGCCAGGAACGGCCACTGCCGCTCGCCCAGGCGCAGGCGGGCCAGCACGTCCTCGCGCGCGGCCGACGAGCCCATGAACTTGGGGTGCGACATCGCCGAGAGCAGGCGACCGTAGATATGAGTCGAGCGCAGCAACAGGCGCATGCGTGCATGCCGGAACCGGGACAGCGGGCCGTCCGGCGCCAGCAGCGCCGGCTTGATCGCAAGCAGGCCGAGGTAGGTCTGTTCGAAGCCGGCGACGATGTCGGCGATGTGGTCCTGGGGCAGGGCGCGGGTGCCGTCGTTGAAGCGCGGCAGGTTCTGGCCGTGCGCGGTGACCGTTTCGACCTCGTCCAGACGCAGCGTATCGGTGCCCGGGTCCACCGGCACGCGCGAGGTCACGGTGTGCAGCGCGAACGCCAAGCCGCTCAGATCGTGCTCATCGGCGGCGTCGCGTGCGCGCGGCACTAGATTGGAGAACAGCACCGAGGCGCCATAAACGTCGTAGCGGATGCGGCCGCCGTGGCGCGCACCCAGGCGCGGCTGGAACAGGGTTTCCAGGTCGATCGCGACCGGATAGGCGCCGCTGGCGATCAGGTTTTCGTAGTGCAGGTCCGAGATCGCCAGCAATTGCGCGATCGCGACGAGGCCGCCGTAGCGCCGGTAGTACTGGACGGCGTCCTGGCGATCGGCGATCGGCGCGTGCACGGCCTCGGCGGCGTAGCCGTGGCGGCCCAGGTCCGCTACCGCGACCGAGCGCTGCGCAGGCGCGATGCCGTGCCGGGCCAGGTCGGCGAGGAAATCCGCATAAGCGACATCCGCCGCGAAGCTGCGCGGCTTGTAATACGCGCAGCCATGTTCGAAACGCAGCCGCACCACGCTGCGCCCGTGGTCGTGCGGGTCGCCCAGCCCGGTGCGGAATCCGATGGCGGCACCCAGGTCGCATCCGGCGAACAGCCGGCCCAGCGGTGCGCGGTCGCCGGCAAGGCGTTGCAGGAACTCGGCCAGGAAGCGCTCGCTCTGGGCGACCTGCCGTTCGACATCGGCGCGTAGCAGCGGATAGCGCGCATGGACCTGCCGCCTTCCGGCCGCGCTACCGATCCAGCGCAGGAAATCGGCGTGGCGTTCCTGCGGCGTCGCGCCGCGCAGGCGTTGCTGGTGCCGGGCGATGCGCAGTTCCAGCAGCAGGCAGCGGTAGCTCCAGCGCAGCGCGGTCCTGTCCAGCGCGCGTGCGACGGAGTCCTGGAAACCGACCAGGTCGAATTCGCGGGCCTTGGCTTCGCGCCGCAACCGGCGCAGCAGCGCGCTCAACCGCCGTTGCGGCGGCGCGAGTAGCGGCCGGGCCCATTCCAGCAAGGGCAGCAGACCGGCCTCGAAAGGCGTGTAGTCGTCCAGCTCGATGGCAGGCGGATCGGGTTCGGACATCCGTGGTCCTAGGCCGTTGCCCGCGCCGATGCGCGTGGGTGCGGGCGGTCCTGGTAGCGATCCGGGCCGCGTCGCGGCGACCCGGATCGTGGGTGCGTCAACCGAAGTAGTCGGCGCCGATCATGCAGGTGCAACGTACGGTGTCGACCGGGGAGCGAAGATTCGCGGTCTGGTCGACCAGCTTTTCGTCCTTCAACTCGACATCGCCGACGCTTTCGATCATCAGCCGGTTCATGACGTCTTCGGGGATCCGTGCAGGCATGTGCGTTCCTCCTTGGCAGCGGAGCGCCGCGCGCTTGGCGGCGTTCCGGAATGGGCGCGTTCCGAGCACCCTCCTTGTGCGTGCGCCCTGACTCGCACAGGGATCGGATTTCCAATGCGGAAATGGCCTTATCCCGAACGTAGCACAGCCGAATGCGCGCGCGCGACTGCCTATGCGCGGCATTTGCGCCGTAAGCCGAGGCGGGCGCTACGCGTTAGGGTTGTTTATGCCGTTAGGCACATCCTCAGCGTATAACGCTGGCGCCGGGAACATGGCGGGAGGGCCGAAACGAAAAAAGCGGCCATGGGCCGCTTTTTCTGATCGCTGCTCGCAACCGCACTTACTTCATGCGGTAGGTGATGCGTCCCTTGGTCAGGTCGTAAGGCGTCATTTCGACCTTGACCTTGTCGCCGGTCAGGATGCGGATGTAGTTCTTGCGCATCCGTCCCGAAATGTGGGCGATGATCTCGTGCCCGTTTTCGAGGCGCACGCGGAACATGGTGTTCGGAAGGGTTTCCGCCACCGTGCCCTCGAATTCGATCACGTCATCTTTTGCCATGTGTTTCCTGAATGAGGAAGAACGGGCGTTTCGCGCCCGCGAAGCCCGGCATTGTGCCACGCCTGGCGCATCGACGCAAAAATAGCGTTAATCGGCGCCGCAATCCCCGGCCGCGTCGGCCAACTCGCTGGCGGGGCGATCGCCGAAGGCCGCGGTCCAGGGGCCGGGCGCGGCGTCGGCGGCGCTGAGTTCGGCCACCGCCGCCAGGAAGCGCGTGCGCGGCCAGAGTTGCGCGCCCAGGCTCAGCAGGTGCTCGTTCTCGACCTGGGCGTCCAGCAGCGGCCAGCCCCAGGCGTGCAGACGCCGCGCCAGTCCCGCCAGGGCGACCTTGGAGCCGCCCGACTGCAGCGAGACCATGGACTCGCCGAAGAACATGCGTCCGATCGCCACGCCGTAGATGCCGCCGACCAGGCGCTCGCCGTCGTAGACCTCGACCGAATGCGCATGGCCCAGCCGGTGCAGCTGCAGATAGGCCGCGCGCATTTCGTCGGTGATCCAGGTGCCGTCCTGGCCGGGGCGCGGCATGTGCGCGCAAGCGTCGACGACCTCGGCGAAGGCGGTGTCGGCGCGCAGGCGCCAGGCGCTGCGGCGCAGTTGGCGACGGAACTTCGAGGACAGGCGCACGCCGTCGCTGCGGAACACCGTGCGCGGGTCGGGGCACCACCACAGCAGGGGCTGGCCTTCGGCGTACCAGGGGAAGATGCCGTGCCGATAGGCGTTGAGCAGCCGCGTCGGTGTCAGGTCGCCGCCCGCCGCGAGCAGACCCTCCGGCCGGCGCAGGGCGCGCTCGGCGGGCGGGAACGGGGACTCGGGATCGGCCGACAGCAGCGTGGGCAGGGGACTCATCGCGGGCATGATCGCCGAGTTGGCGTACGGCTGCAGGGCTGGTGCGGGGCGCGGCGGATCGAAAGCGCATGCTCCCCAGCCCGGCCGGTCTTGAACGCAGTGCTCACCCTGCGACAAAGGAGGGAGGCCACAGAGGTACAGCAAGGAAGGGCAAGGCGTCTCAGTCGGCCTGCTTGAACGGGCTGTGCTCGGCCAAGGTGCGGGCGTAGTCGCGGATCGATGCGCGTTCGTCGCGGCACCAGGGCGCGAGCGCGGCGCGGAAGCCTTCGTGGGCGATCCAGTGGCGGCTGCGCACGAAGGTGGGCAGGAAGCCGCGCGCGAGTTTGTGCTCGCCCTGGGCGCCGGGCTCGAAGCGGCTGAGGCCTTCGCGCAGGCAGTAGTCGATGCCCTGGTAGTAGCAGGTCTCGAAATGCAGACCGGGCAGGGCGGTCTCGGCGCCCCAGTAGCGGCCGTAGAGGGTATCGCCGCCGCGCAGGCACAACGCGCCGGCGATGGCGCGGCCGTCCAGCTCGGCCAGAAATATCACCAGCGCGCGTGGCAACTCGCGCGCCAGGTGGCGCAGGAAGTCCAGGGTCAGCGCGGGATGGTTGCCGTAATCGGCGAAGGTGCGCAGATAGAAGCCGTGCATCAGCGCCAGATCGGCGTCGCTGGCGTCGACGCCTTCGACGGTGCGGAAGCGCACCCCGGCGCGCGCGACCTTGGCGCGCTCCTGGCGGATGTTCTTGCGGTGCTTGTGGTCGAACGCGGCCAGGAAGGCTTCGAAATCGCGCCAGGCCGGACCGTCGGCGCCGGCGGGATTTCGCCAGTGATACTGGACGTCGCTGCGCGCGAGCCAGTCGTCGCCGAACAGTGCGTCCTCACCCTCGCCGTGGAAGTTCACATGCGCCGATGACAGCGCCAGGCGTTCGGCCAGCGCGCTCATGGCCTCGACCAGCAGGCGGCGGTCGGCGGGCTCGTGCGCGAGCAGGCGCGGGCCGGTCACCGGCGAGTAGGGCACCGCGCACAGCCACTTGGGGAAATAGTCCAGCCCGTGTTGCGCGTAGGCATGTGCCCAGGCGTGGTCGAACACGAACTCGCCGTGCGAGTTGTCCTTGAGATAGGCGGGTGCCGCCGCGATCAGCTGGTCGCCGCGCCACAGCGTGAGGTGCTGGGGCCGCCAGCCCCATTCTTCGCGCAAGCAGCCGTGCCGCTCCAGGCCGGACAGGAAGGCATGCGCGACGAAGGGATTGCGGCCGTCGTGGAGCGCGTCCCACTGTGCGGGCGCCAGCTCCGACAGGTCCTCCAGCAGGCGCGCGCGGACCGGCTCAGTCGCCGCGTCGGTAGACATCGGGATCGTGACGCTGCATGTGGTACTCGGGCTGGCTCAAGGCTTGAAAACCCAGCCCCGCGTACAGGCGTTGCATGTCGCGGGTGACCAGGTGCCAGCGGCGCAGGCCTTGCACGCGCGCGTCGTCCATCAGCGCGCCCACCAGCGCGCGGGCGTGGCCGCGGCTGCGATGCGCGGGCAGCACGAACACGTCGGCGAGGTAGGCGAAGGTGGCCTGGTCGGTGACCGCGCGCGCGAACGCGACCAGTTCGCCGTCGACATAGCCGCGATAGCACAGCGAATGATCGAGCGCGCGACGCAGGGTGTCGGCGGGAATGCCGGCGGCCCAGTAGGACTGTCCGATGAAGTCGTGGATACGCGCGAAGTCCTGCTCCGAGCAGGGGCCGTCGCGGTCGTCGCGGATCTGCAGCGAAGAGGCGGGTGCGGTCATCAGCGCTTGATCGAGAACGGAATGCCCATGCCGGCGGTCTCGCTGAAGATGTACTGCTGCGCCGGGCCGCTGGCGTTCTTGCGTTCGGCGGCCAGCTCGGTTCGGTCCAGGCAGAACATGCCCGGCTCGCGCGCGGCCGCCGCGGGCGCGATCGCCAGCGCCACCATCAGCGATGCCGCCGCGAGCGCGTCGCGCACGCTCAGGCGTCCTTGTCGAGGAACTTCTCGGCGTCCAGGGCGGCCATGCAGCCGAAGCCGGCGGAGGTGATGGCCTGACGGTAGACCTGATCGGCGACGTCGCCGGCGGCGAACACGCCCTCGACCGAGGTCTGGGTGGCGTTGCCGTCCAGGCCGGTCTTGATGGTCAGGTAGCCGTTCTTCATGTCCAACTGGCCTTCGAACAGGGTGGTGTTCGGGGTGTGGCCGATGGCGACGAAGAAGCCGTGGATCGCCAGCTCGCGCACCGAGTCGTCCTGCACCGACTTCACCCGCAGGCCGGTCACGCCGGCGTCGTTGCCCAGCACTTCCTCGACCACGTGGTGCCACACCGGCTCGATCTTGCCGGCCTGGATCTTGGCGTGCAGCTTGTCCTGCATGATCTTTTCGGCGCGCAGGGTGTCGCGGCGGTGGACCAGGTAGACCTTGCGCGCGATGTTGGACAGGTACAGCGCTTCCTCGACCGCGGTGTTGCCGCCGCCGATCACCGCCACGTCCTGGTCCTTGTAGAAGAAGCCGTCGCAGGTGGCGCAGGCGGACACGCCGCGGCCCTTGTATTCCTCTTCCGAGGGCAGGCCCAGGTACTTGGCGGTGGCGCCGGTGGCGATGATCAGGGCGTCGGCGGTGTACTCGCCGCTGTCGCCGGTGAGGCGGAACGGGCGCTTGGACAGATCGGCGCTGTGGATATGGTCGAACACCACCTCGGTATCGAAGCGTTCGGCATGCGCCTGCATGCGCGTCATCAGGTCCGGCCCCATCAGGCCGTGGGCGTCGCCCGGCCAGTTGTCGACCTCGGTCGTGGTCATCAGCTGACCGCCCTGCTGCAGGCCGGTGATGACCAGCGGCTTGAGATTGGCGCGGGCGGCGTAGACGGCGGCGGTCCAGCCGGCGGGGCCGGAACCGAGGATGACGACGCGGGAGTGCTTCGAAGGGGTCATGTAGGGATCGCGGGCTATGAGGACGCGCCTGGGCGCGATGTGTCTCCGTCGCGCGAGCCGATGCTGGCGCGGCGAAGATGCGGTGGCCACATAGCTTGGCGGCGGCGTCCCGGCAACACAAGGCACGCGCCGCGGACGCAACGTTGCATGGCCCGCGATCCACGCCATTGCGGCGCGATCGCGGTCGGAGCGCGTTGAACATCCATCGGCGCCATGGAGCCGATCAACCAGGCCTGCGCCGCGAACGTCGCGGGCGATGACGCGCAGGCGTCGGCCGAGGCGGAGCAGGGCGCGCGGCCCGGACGATCCGTGCGGCGATCCTGCGCGACGCGGCATGAAGCTGTAACGTGGCGTCCTGGCCTGCCGCGACGCAGGCCGGTCCGGCCGCCGTCCCGCCGGGACGACGGCGAGACGCCCGCGGCGTCCGCGGATCCCCGCCACGGCGGGGATCTTGCTGTGAATTGGCTGTTAATTCAGTTTGTTCCGCCGTATATTCAATAACTAACGGTATCTAGCTCAGGCAGAACATCACGGTGGCGCAAGCTCCCTCCGCAAGCCGCAAGAAGGCCGCTCCGGCCAAGGAAAAGGCGCCGCCTTCGCCGCGCCGGCAGCGGCTGGTGCGCGATATCGCGCTGATCCTGATCGCGCCGCTGCTGCTGTATCTGCTGGCCAGTCTGCTGTCGTTTTCGCCGCAGGACCCGGGCTGGTCGCATTCGGGCTCGATCACCGCGCCGCTGCACAACCTGGGCGGCCGCGTCGGTGCCTGGACCGCCGACGTGCTGTTGTACCTGTGCGGCTACGTCGCCTTCCTGCTGCCGTTGATGCTGGGCGCGATCGCCTGGATCGCCCTGTTCGGCATGGACAGCGATGGCGATGGCGACGCCGACCTCGGTCCGGCGCTGCGCCTGGTCGGCATCGTCGGCTTCCTGGTCTCGGCCACCGGCCTGCTGCAGTTGCGCTTCGGCCCGGCCGCCGATTTCTCCGCCGGCAGTGGCGGCATCCTCGGCCAGTTGGTCGGGCGCTCGCTGTACTCGGGCTTCGGCCCGGTCGGCGGCAACCTGTTCCTGCTCGCATTGCTGCTGGTCTCGCTGACCCTGGCCACCGGGATTTCCTGGCTGGCGGTGATGGACAGGATCGGAGGCTGGGCGATGGCGCTGGGGCCGGTCCTGAGCAAGCTGTTCCGGCGCGGCAGCCAGCAAGCCACCGAATGGCAGCAGACCCGCGCCTTCCGCGAAGAGCGCGAGGAAGCGCGCAAGGTCGACACCGAGCTGCGCGCCAAGCGCGAGAAGGTCCGCATCGAGCCGCCGCCGGCGCCGGTGGTGGAGAAGAGCGAGCGCGCCAAGCGCGAGCAGCAGATTCCGCTGTTCCACGTCGGCGACGGCACCGGCATTCCGCCGCTGGCCCTGCTCGACGATCCCAAGCCGCAGCCCAAGGGCTACAGCGAAGAGACCCTGGAAACGCTGTCGCGGCAGATCGAGTTCAAGCTGAAGGACTTCCGCATCGACGCCCAGGTGGTCGGCGCCTACCCGGGCCCGGTCATCACCCGTTTCGAAGTGCAGCCCGCGGCCGGCATCAAGGTCAGCCAGATCAGTTCGCTGGACAAGGACATCGCGCGCGGTCTGTCGGTGAAGTCGGTGCGCGTGGTCGACGTGATCCCGGGCAAGTCGGTGATCGGCCTGGAAACGCCGAACACCACCCGCGAGATGATCTTCCTGTCCGAGCTGCTGCGCTCCAAGGAATACGACAAGTCCGGTAGCCCGCTGACCCTGGCGCTGGGCAAGGACATCGCCGGCCGCCCGACCGTGGCCGACCTGGCGCGCATGCCGCATCTGCTGGTCGCCGGCACCACCGGCTCGGGCAAGTCGGTCGCGGTCAACGCGATGGTGCTGAGCCTGTTGTACAAGGCTTCCGCGAAGGAACTGCGGATGCTGATGATCGACCCCAAGATGCTGGAGCTGTCGGTCTACCAGGGCATCCCGCACCTGCTGGCGCCGGTGGTGACCGACATGAAGGAAGCCGCCAACGGCCTGCGCTGGTGCGTGGCCGAGATGGAGCGGCGCTACAAGCTGATGTCGATGGTCGGCGTGCGCAACCTGGCCGGCTTCAACAAGAAGGTCCGCGATGCCGAGGAAGCGGGCCAGCCGATGATGGATCCGCTGTTCAAACCCAATGCCGAGCTCGGCGAGGCGCCGCGCCCCTTGGAGACGCTGCCCTTCATCGTGATCTTCATCGACGAATTCGCCGACATGATGATGATCGTCGGCAAGAAGGTCGAAGAGCTGATCGCGCGCCTGGCGCAGAAGGCGCGCGCGGCCGGCATCCATTTGATCCTGGCCACCCAGCGCCCGTCGGTGGACGTGATCACCGGCCTGATCAAGGCCAATATTCCGACCCGCATCGCCTTCCAGGTCTCCAGCAAGATCGATTCGCGCACCATCCTGGACCAGTCCGGCGCCGAGACCCTGCTGGGCCACGGCGACATGCTCTATCTGCCGCCGGGCACGGCCATGCCCGAGCGCGTGCACGGCGCCTTCGTCTCCGACGAGGAAGTGCACCGCGTGGTCGAGCACCTCAAGCAGGTCGGCGGCGGGCCGGACTACATCGAAGGCGTGCTGGATGAGGTCCAGACCCTGGGCGACGGCATCGTGGTCGGCGCCACCGGCCTGCCGGAGAGCGGTGGCGGCGGCGACGAGTCCGATCCGCTCTACGACGAGGCCGTGCGCATCGTCACCGAGACCCGCCGCGCCTCGATCTCGGGCGTGCAGCGCCGGCTCAAGATCGGCTACAACCGCGCCGCGCGCCTGATCGAGGCGATGGAGGCGGCCGGCATCGTCACCGCCCCCGAGCACAACGGCGACCGCAGCGTGCTGGCGCCGCCGCCGCCGAAATAGGGCCGCGCCGCCGGAACCGGGCCGGGCGCCGACGGGCGGCGGGCGCCGGACTGGCGGCTGTCACAACGACGCCCTAAGCTGGACCGCAGGGGGGGATTACGCGGTTCGGACTCGGGGGATGGCCGCCATGGCCTGGAATTCGAGCAGGACGGGCGTCGCGATCGCGGCGTTCTGGATGATCGTCTGCGTTTCGCCGCCGGCGCTGGCCCAGGAATGGGTGCGCTGGCGCGGGACGCCTTCGTTGCTGGATCAGGATCCGGCCAAACGCCTGCCGCAGTCGCCGGCGCCGAAGGCGCGGACGCCGCAAGCAGCCGGGGCCGCGCGAGAGGTGGTTCCCGTCCCCGAACCCCCCACGGTCGCCAGGCCCGCGCCGCTTGTCGCAGCGCAAAGCGTTGCGATTGCGCCGACGCCGCCAGCGGTGGCAACGCAGGCTCCCGTGCCGTCCGTATCGCAAGCCGCGCCCGCCGATGCGGCGACCGCACCGGCTGCGCTTGCCGGCGTCGAGGTCGCGACGATCGCGCGGACACCGGTCGTTCCGGCCGCGGGGGCTGCCTTGCCCGCAGCCACGATGCCGACCGCCACAGCGCCGACGCGCGGCGCGCCCGCGATCACCTTGGCGGCCCCCGTCGACGCCGCCGCGCTCGAGATCGCGCCCTTGAGTGCGGACGAGCCGTCCATCGCCGCCACCGCCGACGCCGACGCCGAGCCCGAGCGGGCCTCGCTTGCGACCGCGGCCGTCGCCCGCGCCGAGACCGAAGTGCGCGCGCCGCGCGCCGGCGGCGCTTACGTGACCGTCGGCAGCGACGGCGACGCCAGCGTGGTGGCGGCAGCGCCGCAGGTCTATTCCTGCGACGAGTCCGGGCGCTGCGAGCACCTGGAGAACGAACTCCCCAGCGTCGGCCTGCAGGCCGCGCCGGGCGTGAACAACTCGCCGCATCGCCAGATCGAATCGGAAATCAAGCGCAGCGCGCTGCGCGGCTTCTGAGCGGTCGCCGACGCGCGGCGGCGCTCACGCCGCCATCGCGCGACTGAACGTCGCCCGCGCTTTCGCGCGATACTGGCGCATTGCGCAGCACCTATTCAGTTTGCTCGCGGCAGACTCGCCGCAGCACGTCTTTCCGGAGCGATCGATCGCATGAGCCTGTCCGTCCTTCCCACCGCCCGCCATGCCGCGCGCATCGTTCTGATCGCCGCGGCGCTGTTCGCCGGCAGCGCCGTCGCCGCCGCGCGCGACGATCTCAACAGCTTCACCCGCGGCCTCAAGGGCCTGGAAGGGCAGTTCACCCAGCAGGTGTTCGACGCCAACGGCAAGCGCAAGGAAGCCTCCAGCGGCAACCTCGCGCTGTCCGCGCCGCGCCTGTTCCGCTGGGAGTACGTGAAGCCGTACCCGCAGCTGATCGTGGCCGACGGCAAGAAGGTCTGGGTGCACGATCCGGATCTGCAACAGGTCACCGTGCGTCCGCAGGGCGCCGAGGAACAGAACAGCCCGCTGTCGGCGCTGATCGATCCGGCCAAGCTGGACGCGCAGTTCGTGGTCAAGGACGCCGGCAAGGCCGACGGCCTGAACTGGCTGTCGCTGGCGCCCAAGGGCAACGCCGAGGCCAACTTCCGCACTGCCAAGCTTGGCTTCGACGGCAACGGCCTGGCCCGCATGCAGGTGGTCGACAGCCTGGGCCAGCGCACCGAGGTCGTGTTCAGCGGCTGGAAGCGCAACCCTGGCTTCGCCGCCGGCAAGTTCAAGTTCGTGCCGCCCGCCGGCACCGATGTGATCGGCGAGCGCTGAGCCCGGCGAGATTCGTGGCAGTGTCCGCGCTGCCGCATGCGCGCTGGCCGCGTCGTTACGAGGGCTGCGTCAGCGCCTTCTCGTAGCGAATCGTGGTGAGCCCGCTGTTCCATTCCAAATCGGGATAGCGCGCGACCTCGCGGTAGCCCAGGGCCAGGTACAGCGCCTGGCTCTCGGCGTTGAAGGTGTCGGTCTCCAGGCTCGCCAGTGCGAGGCCTTGCGCGCGCATCTGTGCTTCGGCGGCGGCCATCAAGCGGCGCGCGATTCCGCGTCGGCGATAGCGTTGCGTCACGTGCAGGGCTTGCACGAATCCCGCCTCGTGATGCACGAAGCCGGCGATGCGGCCCTCGCATTCGGCGATCAGGAAATGCGCGCCTTGCGCATCGACATAACGCTCGGCGACGCGATCGCGGCGGTAGGCCTCGATCGCGGCCGCGCTGAGCTGCGGCTGCCAAGTGTGCTGGAAGGTTTCCTCCAGCAGGGCCAGCACGGCGTGGCGGTCGTCGGGCCGCCAGGTGCGCAGGGCAGGGGTGTTCATTCGCAGGTCCGTTCGCGGCTCAGCATCGTCGGCATTGTCGCGCGCGGCCGCCTCGGCTGCGCGGATGCGCGCGTACACGATGGCCCCGGACCGGCTCACGGATCGCTCATGGCGCGTTGACCGGGAACCATTGCGCGCGGCGCAGCCAGCCGGCGAGGAAGCGCGCCAGCACCGGATGCTGCGTCGCCAGCAGGCGGTAGTAGTCGATGCGGCCCTGGCGGTAGCGCGCGTACAGCGTGCGCTGATCCGCGGCTTCCAACGCCGCCAGGGTGTCGTGGCCGAACACGCCGTCCACCGCCACCGGTGCGCCGAGCAGGCGCTGGATCAGGAAGATCGCATGCACGCCGGCATTGACGTAGAAGTCGAACAGATCCTCGGCCAGGCACTGCAACTGGATCTGATCGCACTGCAGCGCGTCCCAGTACAGGGCGCGGTAGAGCGCGGCGGCCTGCTGGTCGGTGAGCGCCTGCAAATTGGCCAGGGTGGGGGCCAGGTTCAACAGCCGCCCGGCATGGCTTTGGAACGTACGCAGGGTGATGCCCTTGTTGGTCGCGCCACCGGGGTCGTGGGGGTCGTCGACGTAGCCGCCTTCGAAGATCAGCAGTTGCGGCAAGTACAGATCGAAATTGGCCATTGAACGCAGTCCGGTCCGAGTGGGCGCGTGGACGCGCCGGGCGGCGCGGTTGCCGGCCCGGTAATGCCAACGCGTCCAGGCCGCGCCTGTGAGCGATGCCGGTCAAGGCCTTGCGGATCAAGGCCTTGGCGTCGGTCGCGGCGCCGCGTGCGCACGAACTTGCTATCGTGTCGGTCGACACCGCCGTAAGCGACCGACCCCCACGTGGCCCGCCGAACTTCCCGCCGTTCCGAGGACGAACCCGACCTGCTCAGCGTCGACCGCGAGGGCCTGCGCCCGCTGGCCGAACGCATGCGCCCGCGCAGCCTGGACGACATGGTCGGCCAGCGCCGCCTGGTCGCGCCCGGCACCGCGCTGCGACGCGCGGTCGAATCCGGGCACGTGCACTCGATGATCCTGTGGGGGCCGCCGGGCTGCGGCAAGACCACCCTGGCGCTGTTGCTGGCGCGTTATTCCGACGCCGAGTTCCGCGCGATCTCGGCGGTGCTGTCCGGCCTGCCCGAGGTCCGCCAAGTGCTGGCCGAAGCCGCGCACCGTTTCGCCGAGGGCCGGCGCACGGTGTTGTTCGTCGACGAGGTCCATCGTTTCAACAAGGCCCAGCAGGATGCGTTCCTGCCGCACATCGAGCGCGGCACCATCCTGTTCGTCGGCGCGACCACCGAGAACCCCTCGTTCGAACTCAACTCGGCGCTGCTCTCGCGTTGCCGCGTGCATGTGATGGAGGCGGTGTCGGCCGACGACATCGCGCTGGCGCTGCGGCATGCGCTCAGCGACGAGGAACGCGGCCTGGGCGCGCAGGGCATCGCGGTGGACGACGACTTGCTGCTGCAGATCGCCGGCGCCGCCGACGGCGACGTGCGTCGTGGCCTGACCCTGCTGGAGATCGCCGCCGAACTGGCGGCCGACGAGGGCGGCCGCATCACCGAGGCCAGCCTGGCCCAAGTGCTGGCCGATCGCACCCGCCGCTTCGACAAGGGCGGCGAGCAGTTCTACGATCAGATCTCGGCGCTGCACAAATCCGTGCGCAGCTCCAATCCCGACGCCGCGCTGTACTGGCTGGCGCGCATGCTCGACGGCGGCTGCGATCCGGCCTACCTGGCGCGCCGGCTGACCCGGATGGCGGTCGAGGACGTCGGTCTGGCCGATCCGCGCGCCCTGCAGATGGCGCTGGAAGCCTGGGACACCTACGACCGCCTCGGTAGCCCCGAAGGCGAGCTGGCGTTCGCGCAGCTGGCGATCTATCTGGCCAGCACCGCCAAATCCAATGCGGCCTACGCGGCCTACAACGCGGCCCGCAGCGACGTCGCCCAATACGGCAGCCAGGCCGTGCCTCTGCATCTGCGCAACGCGCCGACCAAGCTGATGAAGCAGCTCGGCTACGCCCAGGGCTATCAGTACGATCACGACGCCGAAGGCGGGATCGCGCTGGATCAAACCGGATTTCCCGACGAGATGGGCGAGCGCGTCTATTACCAGCCGGTCGAACGCGGGCTGGAGATCAAGCTCAAGGACAAACTCGACCGCCTGCGCTCGGCGCGCGCCAAGGCGCGCGGCGACGACTGAGCCCGCGCCGCACGGAGAACCACGCGATGCCTTATGCCTTCCTCGCCATCGGTGTGGGCGCCGCGCTCGGCGCCTGGGCGCGCTGGGGCCTGTCGCTGTGGCTCAATCCGCTGGCCGCGAGTCTGCCGCTGGGTACGCTCGCGGCCAATCTGATCGGCGGCTACGGCGTGGGCCTGGCGTTGGCCTGGTTCGATGCGCATGCCTCGATCGCGCCGGAGTGGCGTTTGTTCGCGATCACCGGATTGCTGGGCGGCTTGACCACGTTCTCGACCTTCTCGGCCGAGGTCGTCCAGCAACTGCTGCGCCAGCAGTACGGCTGGGCGCTGGCGACTGCGGCACTGCACTTATTCGGTTCGCTGGCGATGACGGCCTTGGGGATCGCCAGCGTGCGCGGCTGGAGTGGGGTGGGCTAGCAGTGGAGTATCGAAAGCGTAACTGCGGAGTCACTTCAGTTATTTTATATAAGTATTTGAAAATAATAAGTTAAACAATTCCATCGGCCGGAAATTAGACACTGTTTCGCTACTGAAACGTCTGGTCGAATGATTGGGCCTGGGTGGCCTATCGCTTGACGATCAAGCATCTGGCGCGGCTCGGCGCCCACGAGTTGGCCTCGGACGACTCAGGCGATGTTGCAGCGATGCAACCTTTTCGCACTCGTTCGCCTCGATAAGGGCTGCGCAATTTCTACGTATGTAATGCGCCTTTCCGAGAGCGCTATCTGCCAAGGCAGATCGGCTTGGCTAAGTCGATCAGGAGACCGCGATTGCCCGTAGCGGCGCATCGCGTCCGCCCCCTGGCATCCGCTGGTGCCGAAGGAGACAAGCATGCGCGCCTGTTGGCCACAGCGATGATCCTCCATCTCGTTGTCGCGGCCAGGCGTCACGCCACCACGGAAACGACTATCGCAGCGTGAGCGCGATCGACAGTTCCGGCAACGGCACCGTCGACTGGCGCGGCCGCGCAAGCGCCAGCGACGACAACACAGCGGCGGATTTCTTGTGCCTGGCCCTGGCTATCGGAGTGAGCCGCGATACTCCCGATGCAATTCTGACCGCAGGTGCCACGCTCGTTCTGAGCGCATGCGCGGGTTGCGACGCGGCCGCTATGCGCACCGTTCGACGTTGCGGCGCAACACCCGCGTGGGAGTTGTCGGCCATCGCGACTGAGCGCAAGCTCGCTATCGCGGGTTCGGGGGAACCCACCTACGTTGCGGGGAGAACGACTATGCGGATAGCGATTACGGGCCTGATCGGCGCGATCGTGATGTTCATCTGGGGCGCGGTCGCGCACATGGCGCTGCCGATCGGCGAAGCCGGCATGAAGCTGCCGGCTCAGCAGGATGCGGTGCTGAGCGCGCTCAGCCAGTCCGCGGCGGGCGAGGGCGTGTACATGTATCCGAGCATGGCGCCGGAGAAGTGGAGCGACGAAGCGGCGAGGCAGAGCTTCATCGCCGAGAACCAGGGCAAAGCCTATGCCTTCGTGATCTATCAGCCCGCTGGCAATCCGGCGATTTCCAGCATGGGCCCGAATCTGGGCAAACAGTTCGTAAGCTGCCTGCTGGGTGCGATGCTGGCGGCCTGGGTGATGGCGCTGGCCGCGCGCAGCTTCGGCCGACGCGTGCTGATCGCCGGCGCGATGGCGCTGTTCGCCTGGTTCGCGCTTAGCGTGCCGTACTGGAACTGGTACCTGTTCCCGATCGACTTCACGCTCGCCGCTTTGGCCGAACAGTTGATCGGCTGGTTGCTGGCCGGTGCGGCGATGGCCTGGTGGCTGGGTCGTAAGGATCGCGCCACGGCGTGATCGACGATGCGCCGGCGGCCTGCGGCCGTCGGCGCGCTCGCGCTTCGCCGCGGGGTTGGCGACCCGCGGATCCCGACCGCTCAGTCCGGCGCCAGCACTCGCGGCTGGCCCTGCGCCACGGTCGCACTGCGATTGGCCAGCACTTGCTGCAGGGCTTCGACCTCGGCCCAGAGCATGTGCTGCAAGCCCTGCAGCAGGGTGCTGCCGGCATCGGACAGGCACAGACGGCCCTCGCGATTCAGGGCCAGGCCTTCTTCGACCAGGCAATGTTTCAGATGACTGGTTTCCGGCTGCACGCCGCGCTGCAGCCCCACCAGCACGCTCATCAATGCGTGCTCCCTCAACGACACTTTGAACACCCGCAATCCCCCCTTCTTGTGCCGGGCGAATCTAGGATCGGGTGTGTTAACCGTGCGCAACGTCGCGTTAGTCGTGTGAAGGGTTTTGACAAAGCGTTCAGCTTCTCGACGCACTTTTCACATCTGCGCCGGCAGCGACAGCACTTAAAACACATACGATATGCACAACAATGGCGTCGTATCTACGACCATGGGCGGATCGGAATATCGCCCAGGCTTGGTTAGTCTGGACGCCATACGAATCGCGCAAGGCAAGGAACGCAGTCGTGAAATGTCTGGTCGTAGTCGCGCACCCGCTGCACGACAGTTTGTGCGTCTCGTTGTCGCGTTTGGTGATCGATGCCTTGACCGCCGATGGTCATGAGGTCGAAACCGAGTCCTTATACGCGGAAGGTTTTCAGCCGGCGCTGAGCGCGCGCGAACGCGGTTCCTACTACGAGGCCGGCGCTTACGACGACACCGCGGTGCGCGCGCAGTTGGCGCGATTGAGCGCGGCGGAGGCCTTGGTACTGGTGTTTCCGACTTGGTGGTTCGGTTTTCCGGCCATGCTCAAGGGCTGGTTCGATCGGGTCTGGGCGCCGGGCCACGCGTATCACCATGCCTCCGATCTGAGCGCGATCAAGCCCGCCTTGCACGGCTTGCGGCGCACGATCGCGATCACCACGCTGGGCTCGCCCTGGTGGGTCGACTGGCTGTGGCTGCGTCGGCCGGTTAGACGCGTGCTCGCGCACGCCTTGCTCGGCACCTGCGCGCCGCGTTGCCGGCTGGAGCTGCTGTCGCTGTATCGCGCCGAGCGGGTCGAACGCGGTCGCCTGGAGCGTTTCGAGCGCCGCATCCTGGCGCGGCTCCGCGGCTTGCGTTGAGCGCCGCACGGCCGGGCGCAGAGTTCGATGTTTCGGTCGGCGCGCGGAGGATGAATTCGCGGGCTTGCGCGGGCGCAGCGCGAGCGGCGCGGGGCAGTGATCTGCATGACGCACCGCCATACGGCGTCTAGCCCCGCGATTTCAGGCGCTAGACGACCGGTCTAATTGAGTTTAAAGTCCCGGCCTATGAATCCCGCCGCCGCCGTCGCCGACGTCCGCCAGCACATCCTCGACGTCGCCCATCCCTTGCTGCTCAGCAAGGGCTTCACCGCGGTGGGGCTGGCCGAAGTGCTGGCCGCTGCTCGCGTGCCGAAGGGCTCGTTCTATCACTACTTCGGTTCCAAGGAAGCCTTCGGCGAAGCGCTGCTGGAGAACTACTTCAACGAGTACCTGGCGCGTACCGACGCCCTGCTGAGCGCCCCGGGCCCGGCCGCGCAACGCTTGCTGACCTACTTCCACGATTGGTTGGACTCGCAGACCGGCGAGCAGGCGCAAAGCCGCTGTCTGGTGGTCAAGCTCGGCGCCGAGGTCTGCGACCTGTCCGAGAGCATGCGCACCGCGCTCGCGCAGGGTACCCGCCGGATCATCGCGCGGCTGGCCGCGTGCATCGAAGCGGGCAGGTTGGACGGGTCGTTGGCGTCGGCGCCAGCGGATCCGCAGGCCGCCGCGGCCGCGCTCTATCAGAACTGGTTGGGCGCCAGCCTGCTGGCCAAGATCACCCGCGACCGCGCGCCCTTGGACACGGCCCTGATCGGCACCCGCCAACTGCTCGGCCTTAACCTGTACGTCTGAGGCGGGAGTTGCGCATGCATTCCCGCCCTTTTTGTATCCGCCTTCTAGACGACCGGTCTAGTTGCGCCCGCTGCCGGCCCTGCGCCGTTGCCAGCCCGATCGCGCGCCCACTCGCGCCCCACTCACCCCACACCACGGAGTAAACCCATGTCGTCCAGCGCCACCGTCAACCGCCGTATCGTCCTGGCCGCGCGTCCGCGCGGCGTGCCGACCCCGCAGGACTTCCGCCTGGACCAGACCGAGGTGCCGACGCCAGAGGAGGGGCAACTGCTGCTGCGTACCCTCTACCTCTCGCTGGATCCCTACATGCGCCAGCTCATGAACGAAATCGGGCCGACCTATGCACCTTCGGTGGCGCTGGGCCAGCCTATGGTCGGCGGCACCGTCAATCGCGTGGTCGTATCGCGGCACCCGCAGTTCCGCGCCGGCGACCTGGTCCTGGGCAACGCCGGTTGGCAGGACTACGCCCTGTCGGACGGCAGCGATCTGGTCGCGCTGGGCGACATGCCTCAGCCGTCCTTGGCGCTGGGCGGCTTGGGCATGCCGGCCTTTACCGCCTACGTCGGCCTGCTCGATATCGGTCAGCCCAAGCCCGGCGAGACCGTGGTCGTGGCCGCCGCGACCGGCGCGGTCGGCGCCATGGTCGGCCAGATCGCCAAGCTCAAAGGCGCGCGCGTGGTCGGCATCGCCGGCGGCGCCGACAAGTGCCGCTACGCAGTGGAGGAACTGGGTTTCGATGTCTGCCTGGACCGCCGCGAGTCGGACCTGGCTCAGCGCCTGGCCGCGGCATGCCCGGACGGCATCGACGTCTACTTCGAAAACGTCGGCGGCGAAGTGTTCGATGCGGTGCTGCCGCTGCTCAATATCGGCGCGCGCGTACCAGTGTGCGGCGTGATCGCGCACTACAACGAGGAGTCCCCGCCGCCGGGCCCGAACCGTCTGCCCCAGCTGACCACGATGCTGGTGCAAAAGCGCATCCGCATGCAGGGCTTCGTGATCCTCGACCACTACGCCGACCGCTACCAGGCCTTCCGTCGCGACATGGACCAATGGTTCGCCGACGGACTGGTCAAACTGCACGAGGATCGGGTCGATGGACTGGAGCGGGCACCGGCGGCGTTCGCGGGCCTGCTCGAGGGGCGCAACTTCGGCAAGCTGGTGGTGCAGGTCGCCGACGCCTGATCCTTACGGCCTGAGCAAGACGCCAGCTAACAACGAGGCGGAACCGCGAAGGCGACTTCCGTCCGCGTATCGCCGCTCTCGCGAAGGAGCGGCGATACGCGTCGGCCGGCGATCGGATGCGCGACCGACCCCGCTCGGCGCCAAGGCAGCGATCCAGCGCGTGACGGACCGTCGACCGCGCGCGCCTCGCCGGCGCCGCCTCGATGCAAGATCCGCTCGGATACGCGCAGTGTTGGATGCTCCTATCCGCCGCCGCCCGCCAACCGACCCAAGGTCGCCAGCGCCGCATCCACGCGCGCATCCAGCGGGTGCCCGCAGTTGAGGCGCAGGCAGTGGCCGAAGCCGCGCCGCACCGAGAACATCGGCCCCGGCGCGATGCTGATGTCCAGGGCCGAGGCGCGTTGATAGACGCGCAGCGCGTCGCCGCCCTCCGGCAGTTCGATCCAGAGGAAGTAGCCGCCGGCCGGACGGGTCACGCGCGTGCCGGGCGGAAAATGCCGCGCCACCGCCGCCAGATACTGCGCCTGCTGCGCCGACAGCGTCGCGCGCAGCCGCCGCAGGTGACGGTCGTAGCCGCCTTTCTCCAGATAGTGCGCGATCGCAAGCTGAGCCGGCACGCAGGTGCTCAAGGTCGCGGTGAGCTTGCGCCGCGCGACCTCGCGCGCATAACGCCCGGGCGCGACCCAGCCGATCCGATAGCCCGGCGCCAGGCTCTTGGAAAAAGAACCGCAATGCATCACCAGCCCCTCGCGATCGTAGGCCTTGGCCGGCGTCGGTCGGCGCTCGCCGAAGTAGAGCTCGCCATAGACGTCGTCCTCGATCAGCGGCACGCCATGGTGGGTCAGCAGTTCGACCAGGGCGCGCTTCTTCTCATCGGGCATGGCGCTGCCCAAGGGGTTTTGGAAGTTGGTCATCAGCCAGCACGCACGCGGGCGATGGCGTTCGATGGCCGCGGCCAGCGCCTCCAGGTCGATGCCGTCGCGCGGATGCGTGGGCACCTCGATCGCGTGCAGACCGTGGCGCTCCAGCGATTGCAGCGCGGCGTAGAAGCAGGGCGACTCCACCAGTACCGCATCGCCGGGGCGGGTCACCGCGGCCACGCAAAGATTCAAGGCTTCCAGCGCGCCGTTGGTGACCACGATCTCGTCGGCACCGATCTGCAGGCCGTCGATCCGGTAGCGCAGCGCGATCTGGCGCCGCAGCGCTGCATTGCCCGGGGTCAGATCGTCGACCGTGCTCCAAGGGTCCAGATGCACCGCCGCCGAAGCCATCGCCCGACCCAACTTCTGCAGCGGGTACAGCAAGGGGCTGGGGAACGCCGACCCCAGCGGCACCACCGTGTGCGCCATCGCCGATCCCAGCACCTCGAACACCAGTTCGGACACATCGACCGCGCGCGACTCGCCGTCCGGCTGCGAGGCCGCGTCCGGCTCCGGCGGCAGCAGCGCGGACGGGCGGGTCACGTAGTAACCCGAGCGCGCGCGCGATCTCACCAGGCCGCGCGCCTCCAGCAGGTAATAGGCCTGGAACACCGTCGCCGGACTGATCCCGCGCGCCGCGCTGGCCTGACGCACCGAGGGCAGCCGTTGGCCCGGACGCAGCAGGCCGTCGCGGATCGAGGCCGCGATGTCGTCGGCTAGGGCTTCGTAACGCTTCAAGGCGCGGCTCCAGAGCGCGGCCGGACGGCCGCTCAGGCTCAACTGATACGGTTTTTTATCTCATTTCTGATTCTGGCGAAACTGATATGGTCGGCGCAGTATGGCCTCAACCCCACAGAGTCGCCGTCGATGCTCGCCGCCGCCATGAATCCGCAGGTCGAACTCAACCTCGCGCTGATCCTGTTCGTGCCCTGGTTCTCGATCCTGGCTTGGCTGTACTGGGCCTACCCGAAGCAGCCGCGCCTGGCCGCGCGCACCGTCTTCGACAGCGGCGCCTTGCTGCTGGCCACGCTGCTGGCCGGGTGGGGCATGCATTGGTCGATGCACAACGCCGACCCCAACGCGGGCGCGATCTGGAAACAGGTGCTGGCAACCTCCGTCGCCTACGGCCTGTTCCTGCTGATCATGACCGCCGCCGTCTTCCTACGCCTGCGCATGTTGCCGCGCTGGCGCAAGGCCGTCGCCTCCGCGGACGCCTGAACCCGCCGCCGCCCGCGGCGTCCCGCGGGCCCGCTACGTCGCCGGCCGCGCCGGCATGGAACCCGTATGAAAACGCTGTTCATCGTCGCCTTCCTGAGCCTGATCGTCTGGAACCTGGGCGCCGGCCTGTACTACATACTCGTCGATCACGGACAGAGCCGGCGCACCGTCAACGCGCTCACCCGCCGCATCGTCTTGTCGGTGGCATTGATCGCGCTGGTCGCGGCCGGCATCGCCACGGGCGTCATCGAACCGCACGGCATCGGCCGCTGAGCGCGCAGCGCTCCGCGCAACCACGCGAAACCGCAAGATCCGCGCAGCCTGCGCGAGCGCACGCGGGCATGCTGCGCGACGGGCGCCGTTCGCGTCCCTCGCCATCGATCCCGCAAGGAACCCGCAATGCGCCTGTACTCGCTGCTGCCGCTGTCCATCGTCCTGGCGCTGTGCGCGCCCGCCGCCATCGCCGCCGATCGCAGCGCCGACGAACGCGCCATCCTGCAGTTGGAGCGCGACATCTGCGCGGCCTATGAAGCCGAGGACGCCGCCTGGATCGGCAAGCACCTGGCCCCGGACTTCACCCTGACCGCGTCCAACGGCAAGATCACCACGCGCGACGATGAGGTCGCCGAACTAGCCAAAGGCGTGACCACCTACGAGGTGTTCCGCAACCACGGCACCCGCCTGCGTTACTACGGCAACGACACCGCGATCGCGCTGGGCATCACCAGCGTCAAGGGTGTCTCCGAAGGCAAAGCCTTCGCCGCCGATTTCCAGTTCACCGACACCTACGTGCGCGGGCCGCAGGGCTGGGTGATGGTGGCCAGCCACGCCTCGCGCCTGCCAGCGGCGCCCGCGACCAAGCCCTGACCGCAGGCTAGGGCGCCCGCGCCATTGCGGGACCTCGCTCATCGAGGCCCGCCGCCCGAGCTCTTCTTTGCTCCTGCGCCTCGCGCGCTCGCTCGCCGCCCATGGCTGCACAGGCTCGTCAGGAACGGCCCTGAGCAGTACGCCCAGCTCTGGTGCGATCGCCGACCTCCAGCCGGGGGCCGCTCGACCTGGTCCTTTGTCTAAGGGGGCAGGGGGATCGGGTACTGCGCGCGCATGCCTAGCGCTGATGACCCGACCAGCGCGCCACGAACTCCCACAGGCCTCGAAGCGCTACGCGGTATCGGTGCCTTGAGAACGCGCGGCTGCAATGCCGGCCTCCGCAAATCCGGATAAGGGCTTTCCTACGTCCCGATCCTCCTTTATCCGACCCCGATCCGCGCGCTCCACCGCTGGCGACGATCTCCCGCCACGATCAATCTGACCGCACCCCACAACGCGGCCCCGCCGCATCGGTCAAGGACGATCGCCATGCCCCTCCATCCCATCTGCACGCTGCTGTTGCTGCTGCCTACCGTCGCCGACGCCGCCAGCCTCTACAAATGCGTCGCGCGCTCCGGTGCGGTTAGTTATCAGTCCGAACCCTGCGCCGCCGCCACCGCCCGGGTCTGGGAGGCCACACCGCAGCCGCCGCCCGACACGGCCGAATTGGCCCGCCGTCAGCAGGCCGAGCAGCGCGGCCAAGCCGATTCGCGCTATCTCTCGCGCCTGGCCGGCACCGACCGCCCCGGCGGCGCGCGCGCCTATGCGATCCGGCTCGGCGATGGCCGCGACTGCGATGTCGCGCGCGAACGCCGCGAACGAAAGCTCGCCGCCGTCGGCATGGAACGCGACTACGCGCTGGTCAGCGCGCTCAACGACGCGGTTTTCGAAGCCTGCAAATAGCCGGAGTGGCACGCCGGCCGGTCGTGACGTGACCGTGCGCACACCTCAGACGGAGTGCCCGGCGGCCGCTCGTCGGCGCCGGCCGCGAATACATGTTTTGCTAACGATTGATGCACTATTAGTGCGGGGTCGCAGCGGCATGGGGTGAGCCATGTTCCGTACGCCAGTATCGCCGGACCGTCGCGCCGGGCTAGCCACGACTGGGGGCTCCGTCGGTGCGCCGTATGGCCTGAATCTGGAGCCGCGCGCGTTCTTGATGAGCGCAGGCGCACCTGGGGCCGACCCGCCAGTGCGCTGCGGATGCCCGCCCGACCCATCGATGTCCCGCAAGCGCTGAACCCATCGCCACCGAACCGCCAGGACGCCGTTCGTTCACGAGGAGAAGGAAAGCCGCCCACACATCGTCGTTCCGTCGTCCACCGTTCGGCCCCTCCCGGCCGACGGCGCTTCGTCCGCTTCCCATCCTCAGGAGAACCGCATGAAACGATGCATATCGTTGGTGGCCGTCGTGCTGCTGTGCCTTAGTCCATTGGCGCTGGCGAAGACCAAGAACGAACCTGTGGCCGTCACCCCGGAGGGCCTGCTCAAGCGCATGGACCGCGACGGCGACGGCAAGCTCTCGTTCGAGGAATACCGCAATGCCATGATCCGCCGATTCGCCCAAGCCGACGCGGACCGCGACGGCGTGCTGCGCGGCGCCGAGATCCCAGCGCACCTGGTGCCTACCGCACGCGCGGAAAACCCGCAGCACGAGATCACCATGGACGCCTACGGCGACGCGCTGCGGCCGGTCTTCGACAGCTTCGATACCGATCGCGACGGCTACCTCGCCGGCGCCGAACTCGAAGCCCTGGCCCAGGCCCGCCGGGCCGCGAAGTGAAGGAGACGACCATGAAACGAATCGTCAGCAGCATCCTCGTCCTCGCCCTGGTCGTGCCCTCGTTGGGCCAGAGCGCCTACGCGGGCCAAACCGTGCGTTGCGAATCCGGCAACGGCCAGTACAAGAGTTGCCCGGTCGATACCCGCGGCGGCGTCACCCTGTCGCGCCAGCTCAGCTCTTCGGGCTGCTGGCAGAACGATACCTGGGGCTACGACCGCAACCGGGTATGGGTGACCAACGGTTGCCGCGCCGAGTTCAACGTCGGCGACTATCAGTCCTCCGGTCACGACAATTCCAACGCCGTCGCCGGCGCGGTGGTGGTGGGCCTGATCGGCGCCGCGATCCTGGCCAACAAGAACAAGAAGGACCGCGATCGCGACCGCTACGACGACGATCGCTACAACGGCGGCAACTACTACCAGCCCAGCAACACCGTGCGTTGCGAGTCCAACGACAACAACTACGTGCGCTGCCCGTTCTACGGCCGCGGCCACGTCGAGGTGCAGCGCCAGCTCAGCAAGACCTATTGCCAGTACGGCCAGAACTGGGGCGTCGAGCGCAACACGATCTGGGTCGACAACGGCTGCCGCGCAGATTTCGCGGTGTATTGAGTCCGCTCCGACCCGCGCCCACGACCGCCCGCCGCGGTCGCGGGCCGGGTCCTGTATGTTGGCGCCCATGCGCATCGCCATCTTCCTGCCGTTGATGCTGCTCCTGTCCGGCTGCGTCTCGACCTCGCCACCAGCGTCGCCACCAGCGCCGAGCGCCGCGGTCGCGCCGCGCCTGTCGCCCGCTAGCGACGCCGATGCGGCCGGCATGGTCGACGTGCGCGCATCGGTGCCGGATCTGGCCCTGGAAATCCGCTACGCCTCCGCCGACAACTTCGTCGGCCGTCCGGTCGAAGGCTACGTTGCGGCGCGCTGCTACCTGCTACGCCCGGTCGCGCAGGCCCTGCAACGGGTCGAGCGCATGCTACGCACCGAAGGCCTGCGTCTGAAGCTCTTCGATTGCTATCGCCCGGCCCGCGCGGTCGGCGACTTCGTGGCCTGGGCGGGCGACCTGCACGACCAATCCACCAAGGCCGCCTATTACCCCAGACTGGACAAGAGCGCCTTGCTCGGCGACTACATCTCGCCGACCTCCGGCCACAGCCGCGGCGCCACCTTGGACCTCACCCTGATGCGTTGCGGGTCGGCGAGCGATCCGGCCACCTGCACGCCCTTGGACATGGGCACGCCCTTCGATTACTTCGACGTCTCCGCGCATACCGATTGGCCCGGTGCCAGCCCCGCCCAGCGCGAACACCGCCAGCGCCTGCTGACCGCGATGGCGCGCGAAGGCTTCGTCAACTATCCGCTGGAGTGGTGGCACTACACCTACAAGCCCGAGCCCACGCCCGATACCGCCTACGACTTTCCGATCCGCTGAGCGCGGGCTGCGCTCAATCCCGCTTGCGGCCGAACGCCAGGTAGGCCAACACCGCGGTCAGCACCACCAGGGCGGTGACCACGATGGCGAAGCCGTGGCCGTGCTCCGACAGCGGCACGCCGCCCACGTTCATGCCGAACAGGCCCGCGATCAGGTTGACCGGCAGCGCCAGCACCGTTACCACGGTCAGCACGAACAGGCTGCGACCGGTCTGCTCGTTGACCAGCGCCGCCAGTTCTTCCTGGATCAGCTTGACGCGCTCGACCAGTGCAGCCGAGTCGCCGATCGCGGTGGAGAACTCCTCGGCGGCCTGCTGCAGGTCCTGCACGTCGTCGCGATCGACCCAGGCCGGTGGGCGGTTCAACAGCCGGAACAGCGCGGTCGGCTCCGGCGCCATCAGCCGCTGCAGGCGCACCAAGGAGCGCCGCAAGCTGCCCAACTCGGTGCGGTCGCTGGCGATGCGATTGGCCAGCAGGCGGTCTTCGATGCCGTCCACGCGCACGGTCGACTTGCGCAGGATATCGCTGAGCACGTTGGCCTGATCGCGCAACAGATGCGCGAGCAGTTCCACCGGCGAGCGGAACGGCTGCCCCGCACGTACCGCCGCGCGCAGCCGGTCGACCGATCGCAAGGGGCGCAGGCGCGCGCTGACGATCAGGCGCGGATTGATGCACAGGCTGGTGGTGCCGACCTCGGAGGCGTCGAAGCTGGATTCGAACAGCACGTCGTGGATCACCGCGATCAGGGCATCGTCGTCCTGCTCCAAACGGGTCGAACCGACCTGGCTGCCCAGCGACTCGAAGAAGGCCTCGGGCAGATCCAGCACGCGCCGCAGATAGCGCTCCGCGCCCTGATTGGAGAGCGAGAAATGCAGCCACAGGAACTCGCCGGTGGAGGCGACGCTTTGCGCGGCCAGGAACGCCGCGACCGCGTCGGTGCCGATGGCCTGCGCGGCCTGGCCGGGCGCGAACCGATAGCCCCAGATCAGTCCATCCTCATTGGAGCCGTAAGTAGCGTCGATCGAGCGCATCGTGCGTAGTCCGGGATTTGCCGAAAGCCTAGCGGAAGTTGGTGGCGGGCGATGCCTTTGGGCTTGCGGGCGGGCCCGCCGGGTCGTGGCCTCGGAGCGGCGGGCGGGTAGGGCGCGATAGGTAGCCAGCTTGCGGGGGTGAAGTGGAGCTCCGGATCGCCCCAGTCGGATGGCGCGATCCGATCCGGGAGTGCGGTCGGGCGGACCCGCGACCGCGGCAGTCGCCGGATCCGCGTCAGCCGCGCTTCGGCGGCAGGCCTAGTATTCTCTTCCGCGCGCTCCCGCATCGGCAGCGCCAGCACGCCCTCACCGCACCTCAGCACCGGTATCGCAAGCCATGGATCGAGAGCCAGAAGCCCCAGGCGGGGGGCATGCCCGCGTCGTCAATCAAGGCGAAGTGTTCTGGCTGCCACCCGATCCCACGAAAGGCTCGATCCCGGGCGCGCCGCATCCGCACGTGATCGTGCAGGACGATGTATTCAATCATTCGCGCATCGGCACGGTGGTGGTGTGCGCGCTGAGTTCCAACTTGAACCGTGCCAGCGAGCCCGGCAACCTGCTGCTGGACCCGGACGAGGGCGGGTTGAGTAAGCGCAGCGTGGTGGTGGTCTCGCAGGTATCGACGGTCTACAAGGCGCGACTGGGCGAACGCATCGGCAGCCTGTCGGGCGAACGCGTCGCCCAGATTCTGGCCGGGATGCGCTTCCTGCAGGCCTCGTTCTTCCGTCGCTGAACGGGCCGGTCCGCGCCGCCGGTCGCGCCCGGCCGGTATTCATCCAGTCCTAGTCGTCGCCTGTCGTTGTCGCGCTTGAACGCGCTGGCGACGCACGACGACAGTGGGCCTCGCCGATGAGGCGGGGAACGAAGGGACGAGATGAACAACATCACCACCGTGGGTCGCTGGATCGGGGCGAGCATGCTGCTCAGTTTCGCCTTAGGCATGTATTCGAACTTCAAACTGCAGACCGATCTGTTCGTCGGCGAGGGCCTGCTGGTGAATGC
Organism: Lysobacter sp. Root983; assembly: GCF_001429345.1. NCBI lineage: Bacteria > Pseudomonadati > Pseudomonadota > Gammaproteobacteria > Lysobacterales > Lysobacteraceae > Lysobacter > Lysobacter sp. Root983. Next base: position 567,038 of record NZ_LMJO01000001.1, on the reverse strand, counting down.
CGCGCAGCATCCGTATCGGATAGGCCTGATCGCGGTGATCGGCCTATGCACCAGCCTGCTGAAGCTATGGGTCGCGGCACTGGTGTCGGCGCACTTCCGCCGCAGCCACCCGGCGATCGTCACCTTCTATTTCGGGCTGGCGGCGGCCGCCCTGGCGATCTCCCTGATCGAATGTTCCACCCTGGTCGCGTTCGCCAGCCTGAGCGAGGCCTACACCGCCGCCGGTCCGCACGCGGGCGAACTGTTCCTGCCGGCCAAGAGCCTGCTGACCGGGTTGCGCAACAGCATCCACTTCATGGACGTGCTGATCGGCGGTGCGAGCGTACTGGTGTTTTTCGCGTTTCTTTACCGGGCGCGGCTGGTGCCGCGCGCGCTTGCGGTGGTCGGCATCGCGGCGGCGACGGCGCAGATGTTCTCCGTCGGTCGCCCTTTGTTCGGGCTGCCGGTGATCTATCCCTTGATCGCTCCCTTGGCCTTGGTCTACCTGACGTTGCTGTGCTGGCTGCTGGTCAAGGGCTTCCCCAAGGAGGCGAACGCGCAGCGCGCGGTCGATGGCTGACGGGCGGCGGTGGTCGGCGCGTCGTCGGCGCCGACCCGCCGCGATGCCTCAATCCAACTGCATACCCGGCTTCCATCCGCTCTTGGCCAGGAAGGCCTTGGCGTCTTCGAATTCGATGATCTCGCGCACCGCGGCCCGTTTGTCCTTGGCCTGACGGTAGTAGGCCTTGGCGATGCGATAGCCGACCCAGTAACCCAGGTCGCCCGGGCGCTCGGGCGTGCCCAGGCCGTTGTACAGCCAGGCCGAGCCTTCGGCTTTCTGGTCCTGGTCGGCGAGGAACGCGGTTTCCAGCGCCAGTTCCTTTCCGCGCGTCGCGGCGCGCAGATGGCTGTAACCGACCGAACCGGAGATCAGCTCGCCCACGAATTCGGCGCCGCCTTCGATCAGCGAGGCCTTGAGCACCGTGCTGTTGGAGTCCTCCACCTGCGCGGCCGGTTGCAGCACGTGCGCGTACTCGTGTGCGATCACGTAGACGAAGCGGTCCTCCAGATTGGGGTTGAGGACGTCCACCGCGCACAGAGACTCCAACCCAATCATCACCCCGCTGGCGTTGGCGGTGCCGACCGGCTTGCCGCGCCCGATCGCCAGGGTCACCGGAGGGAAACGCGTAGGCGGGTAGTACTGGCTGAGCTTGCCCAGCGCCGTGCCCAGCCGGGTCTCCACCGCGGGCAACACGTCCACGCAGCGCTTGGCGTTGGTGTACAGCGCGGGCCGCTCGGCGATCATGCCGGCGATGCGTTCGCCGGTGATCCTGCGCATCCGAGCGAACTCCAGCAAGCCAGGGCTGCCCTGATCCAGATAGTCGCGCTGCAGTTCTTCCGCGCTCGGCTTGCCGCCGGCGCGATCGTAGATCGCATAGAAGCGTTCGATATCGTCGACGCGTATTTCCGGGCCGCGCTGGGCCGGGACGGCGGCGGTGAGCAGGAGCAGGGATACGGTGGTCAGAAGCAGGCGTGTGGCTCGCATGGGGGCATTCCATTCGTCGTAGGCGGTTTGGAATCGGCTGGTCGTGCTGCGCCTGCATGGTAGCGCCGCACCGCCTCGGCGATAGCGGCCCGAGTAGGCCGGACGACGGTGAACTCAAGAGGCTTGACAGCCGAAGCGGAGGCGCTGCGACGGTGGCGTCCTGCTCCTTCGTCGATAGCGCCGTGCCTTTAGACTATGCCGCCCGCGGTCTTCGTCCGCTCCACGCAGTCTTCCCGAATGCCGCTCACCGCGCTCGCACGCCGTTATGCTTTATTCGTCCTGTCGCTCGCGTCGGGTCAGGCCCTGGCCCTGGATGCGGCGCCGACCCTGGATCAGGCCAATGCCGCCTTGCACGCGGCCTTGAGCGCGGAACGGGCCGGGCCCCAGGCGGCGGCGTCGCCGCTCGGCCGGGCCTTGCTGGAATCGCTGAAGTTCTCGCTCGTGCAAGGGTGTCAGTCGCTGGTCCCCGCGCAGACCGCCTGCATCGTCAAGATCGAAGCGCCGATGCGCGATGCGTATCAGGTCTTCGCCTTCGACCTGGACGGTGCGCACTGGCGGCTGGTCAAACGGTCCGATATCGAGGCTCCGCAACCGACCCTGGGCCGCGCGCAAGCGCTGCTGCGCGAACATTTGCAGGCGCTGGGCGCGCGCGAAACCGATGCCCGGCGCGCCGCCGAGTATCGTCGGTTCGCGCTCGCCCTCGAAGTCGCCGCGCTGGAGTCCTGCGATCTGGACCGCGACAGCGGCGCGGTCGAATGCGATGCGCAACTGCATACGCCCGGTGCCGGCGCAGGCTCCAAACGGGTGCGCTTCCAACTGCAGGGTTCGCAGTGGAGCTTATTGCCGGACTGAGGCCGCCAAGGCGCGGGACCCCGGCAGTCCGGGCGCTTAACCGATGCACTGCCCCGAGCGTCCAGCGTCGGTCGGAATCGGCGACCCCTGCTTCTCGACGTGGTAGTACAAGGACAGCACCTGCCACTGCGTGCCCACCTTGTAGAGCTGGACGCTGTTGACGCCGACGAAGTCCGGACGCGCCGCGTGCTTGTCGGCCCGGGATTCGACCACGCTGTAGGCCACCGCGAAACGATCGTAGGTGTGGACCACGCGCGCGACTTCGCATTCGTGGAAGCCTTGCTTGCGCACGCCCTGGAAGTTTTTCAGGAAATCGGCGGCGGACCAGCGCCGAACCACCGGCGCGCCGTCCTTGTAGCGGCCGCCGAAGACCACCGCATCGGCATGGAATAGCCGTTCCAGCGCGGTCAGATCCGCGCTGCCTCCGGCTTCATTGGACGAGGCGCGCCACAACGTCGACACGGCTTGCTCCGGCGTGGCCTCGGCAGCGCAAGCGCACCACGGCAGCAACAGGGCCGTCAGCAGAAGGCTACGCATAGGGATTCCGAATAGGGCATCGGCCCACAGTATCGCGTCGCGCCAGAGCGATCGGCCAGCCAGTCCCGCAGCGAGCGGCGCAGCGTTCAGGCGGCGGTTCGTGACCGTGCGTTGCGGGGGCCAGGGCGCCGCGGCTCAGGTCTGCTAGCCTGCGCTTATCAACCGGGGGGTGATGGATGCGAATCGGACTCGCATGCCTGTTGCTGGCGTTCGCTGGCACGGTCCAGGGCCAAAGCGTGCACAAGTGCGTCGGCAAGGGCGCCGCGGTCAGCTATCAAAGCGAGCCCTGCGCGCCCGCGCAGAAGGCGGTGAAGTCCTGGGACGCAACGCCGGCGCCGCCGCCCAGCAACGACGAATTGTGGCGGCGCCACTATCGGCGTAAACAAGGCGAGGCGGATTCGCGGTACTTATCGCGCCTGGCCGGCACCGACGGTTCGCGGGCCAGCGCCGCCTACGCACCGTCGCCGGCCGCAACCGACGCCTGCGCGGCGGCCAAGGCCCGACGCGAGGTCATCCTGCGTCAGCACAACGACGACGTAGGCTACGACGCGCGCCGGGCCTTGAACGATAGGGTGTACGACGCCTGCAAGTAGGCTGATGGGGGAGCGCGCGGCGAAGCGATCCGGCCGGCACCGCGCGCAGCGTCTTGGAGAGAATGAACCGATGCCACCGAATTCCAACGCGTTCGACCTGGTTCTGGCGTACCCGCAATGGCAGGGCTCCGGACGCCATCGCAACCTGGCTCGCGGTGCCGCAGCCGCCGCCGCGGTCTGCGCGCGCTTCGCGCCCCTGGAGCGGGTGCCGGTAAGCGCCGCCGAGGGCGACGCCCACGGCGTGCGGCGCTGGAATGCGATCCTCGAGCAGTTCCGCGACGCCCAGAACATCCTCGCGCGCTCGGGCGCCGAACGCGTGCTGACCGCCGGTGGCGACTGCGCCGTCGATATCGCGGTGATCGATCATCTGCATCGCATCCATCCGCAGCTCACCGTGATCTGGATCGATGCCCACCTCGATGCGAACACGCCCGAAACCTCGCCCAGCGGCAGCTTCCATGGCATGCCGGTCGCGGCCGTCCTTGGTCTCGCACCCGCGCCGATGCGGTCGCTAATGAGCGCGCCGCTCGATCCCGGGCGCTTGCGTTACTTCGGCATCCACGTCGGAGACGACGGCGACTGGGCGCTGCGGCGCGAACTGGACCTGCAGACCCTGGACCCTACGCAGCTTCCCAACGGGCCTGTGCACATCCACTTCGACCTCGACGTGCTCGAACCCAGCGAGTTTCCCTACCTGGCCTATACCGATGGCGATCTGCGCGTGGACGACGCGGTCGCCCTGGTGCGTCGCATCGCCGAGGCGTCGGATCTGGTCGGACTTACCCTGACCGAGTTCTCGCCCGCCGACGCGCTGGAAGCGGAGCAGGGCAGCAGGGTGATCGCGCGCCTGTGCGAGGCGGCCCTGCGCCGTTGAGGCCCTAACCGCGCACCGAACCGGTCGTATCGACCGCGGCGCGTCCGTTCCCGGCCCGCCCCGCAGCCAAGCGCCGACGCCTTTATGGAGACTTCCGCGGGCTAATGCGGACGCGACTGCCTTGGAGCGCAGGCACGGCACCCTTGCCTGCGCCATGACCGCCGTCAGTTGCGGGCTCAGCCGGATAGTGTTTACATCGAGTATCTTCATGTGAAGATATATTCGTCGACACGATCCTGACCGTCGGCAACCGACGAGCACATGCCTGTCGTCACCCGACATCGCCCCGAGGTCACCTTGAAACGCCTATTTCTCGACTCGAACGGACGCGTGCGCAACGGCTGGTGGATCCTGATCTTCGCCGCGCTGATGTTCGCCAGCCGTTTCGTCTACACCCCGGTGAGCCGGGTGCTGCAGGGCTGGGGCGCGCCGCAGGAGGCCCTGGAACCGCTGCGCTTCGTCTTCCTGCTGCTGGTCACCTGGATCTGCGTGCGTCTGCGCAAGGAGCCGCTGTCCAGCATCGGTTTCGTGTTGAATGCGCGCTGGGCCAGGGAGCTGGGCGTGGGTTCCTTGCTTGGCTTGACGACGGCCGTGCTTGCGGTCGCGATGATCTGGGCGGTCGGCGGCGTGCGGCTGGAACTGGACCCGGCGCGCAGCTTCGGCCTGCTGGCCTATGGCCTCTACATCTTCTTGTTCGTGGCCTTGTTCGAGGAAACCCTGTTCCGAGGCTTCGTATTCCAGCGACTGATCGCCGGCGCCGGCGTGTGGGTCGCGCAATTGGCCTTGGGCCTGCTGTTCGCGAGCAGTCACTGGGGCAACCCGGACATGCAGGGCGGCACCCTGGTCTGGGCGACGATCGAACTGTTCCTGGGCGCGGTCCTGCTGGGCCTGGCCTATCTGCGCACGCGCAGCCTGGCCATGCCCGTCGGCATCCACCTGGGTTGGAACTGGGCGCAGGGTTATCTGTTGGGCTTCGACGTCAGCGGCTTCGCGCACGCGGGCTGGTTCCATCCGCAACTGCTGGACCGGCCGCAGTGGGTCACCGGCGGCAGCTTCGGCCCCGAAGCCAGCATCTTCGCGGTCGTGGTCGATGTCCTGCTGATCGTGTTGCTGTGGCGGTGGAAAGGCTCGGCCGCATCGGCCCGCTCCACGACGCTGGGCGACGCGGCGTAGGCCGCCGACGGCACGCCGTCCGATTGAGTTCGTATCGCGTGCCGCGACGTTCGGCCGCGATCGGGCTCAGTGCGCGAACAGCACCGGACAGGGCGCATTGCTCAGAAGATGCCGGGTCGTACCGCCCAGGACCTGCTCGACCAGTCTCGAATGGCTGTACGCACCCGCGACGATCAGGTCCGCGCGGCTTTCGGCGGCGTGATGGACGATTTCGGCGCCCGCGCTGGCGTGCGCGGCCGAACGACGAACCCACCGGGTCCGCACGCCATGCCGGTCCAGATGATTCGACAGCAGCGCGTCCAAGGGGTTCGCCTTGGAAGAAGCTTCCTCGACGGTAAGCAAATCCACCGTGGCCATGCGACCCAGCCAGGGCAGGGCGTCGCTCAAAGCACGCGCGGACTCCTTCGACGCCTTCCATGCCACCACCGCGTGGCCGAACCCGACGGTGGCGGGCGTGGAGGCCTGTACGCTCAGCACGGGGCGCCCCGCACCCGCTGCGACCGCGGCGAACACGCGATGGCGCGTCTCCGTCTCGGAGTCGCCCATGCCCAGCACGGTAAGGTCGGCGTAGCGGGCATGCGCGGTCGCGATTTCTGCGGGGGTGGACCAGTAATCCTCGGACAGGCGGATATCGTAGGGCACGCCTTCATCGCGCAGGCATAGGTCGGCGGCTTCGGCCATGCGTTGCGTGGTGGCCAGTGCGTAATCGCGCATGCTTTCGTAGACGCCAGCGGGGTAGTAGTCCCAGGCTTGCGCGACGGGCGCGATCTGGCTGACGCCGACCAGGGCGATGACCCGGCCCTGCCAGGCCTTGGCGATCGCGCAGGTCGCTTTCAGCACCGGCGAAGCCAGGTCGCCCATCAGCAGGGGAAGGAGAAAGTCTTTGTACATGGCGGGTGCTCGCAAGGGCCATGTCGTGAGCCTGGCAGGAAGCGGATCGGGGGTATTGACCCGGATCAAGCCAAGTCCACGCCAGCGCTCACGCCAGCAAGGTCATGTCGAGCACGGCGCGGCCTTCCACCTCGCCCCTGCGTAGCCGGTCCAGCGCCGCATTGATCTGGTCCAGGGAGTAAGGCTCGGTCATCGCCCGGACTTTGCCGTTGGCGGCCATCGCCATCGCTTCGCTCAGATCCTGGCGATTACCGACGATGGAGCCGCGCAGGGTGATGCGCTTGAGGACGACCTCGAAGATGGGCGTCGGAAAATCCCCGGGAGGCAGACCCACCAGGCAGACCGTGCCCTTGCGCCGAACCATGCCCAGGGCCTGAGCGAACGCGGCCGGCGACACCGCGGTGACCAAAACCCCGTGCGCGCCACCGCCGGTGCCCAGGCGTATGTCCTCCAGCGCGCGGCCGTCGTTGGCGTTGACCACGATCTCCGCGCCCAGCGAACGCGCCAGCTCCAGTTTGGCGTCGCTCACGTCGATGGCCGCCACGCGCAAACCCATGGCATGGGCGTATTGGATCGCCAGATGGCCCAGTCCGCCGATGCCGGAGATGGCGATCCATTCGCCGGCCCGTACCTCGGTTTCGCGGATGCCCTTGTAGCTGGTGACGCCAGCGCAAAGGATCGGCGCGAGCGCGAAGAAATCGCAATCGTGCGGCAGCCGGACGACGTAGGCCGCATTGGCGATCGTGTATTCGGCGAAGGTTCCGTCGACGCCGTAGCCGCTGTTGTGCTGTCGCTCGCACAGGGTCTCCCAGCCGGTGATGCAGTACTCGCAGTGGCCGCAAGCGTCGTGCAGCCAGGCGATACCGACCGCGTCGCCGACTTGCAGCTGACTCACGCCGAAGCCGAGCTCGGCGACCACGCCGGTACCCTCGTGGCCGGGAATGAACGGCAGCGCGGGCTTGATCGGCCAGTCCCCGTCCATCGCGTGCAGATCGGTGTGGCAGATGCCGCTGGCGTGTATCTTGACCAGCACCTCGCCAGGACCCGGAGCGGGAATCGGCCGGCGCTCGATGACCAGCGGCTCGCCCGAGCGCTGCGCCACTGCCGCTCTCATGCTGCCCTTCATGACGGGATCCTGGATGGAGAACGGCCCTAGACTCTAAGCCGGGCGCGCGCACGCACCTTGATCCAGATCAAGTCGATCGAGCCTCGCGGGCAGGCGCAACCGGCGCTTGCGAGCGGGCCGGGATCGGACCATGCTCCCGGCATCGGTTTCCGCGAAAGTTGCGATCTCTATGCCACCCGAAGCCACCGACGCGAGGTCTTCGACGCGGCCAGCTCCAAGCCTGCTGGTGATCGACGACGACGCCGACATCGTCGCGTTGCTGTCGCGTTATTTCGGCGCGAACGGCTACAAGGTGGTCGGCGCCGCGAGCGCCGCGCAAGCGCGCGCGTTGATCCGCTCGCAAGTCATCGATCTGGTCCTGTTGGATCTGGGTTTGCCCGACGAGGACGGCCTCTCCTTGCTGCGCCACCTGCAGACGCAGTGGCGCGGGCCGATCATCGTCGTCAGCGGGCGCGGCGAGGCGGTGGAACGCGTCGTCGGGCTGGAACTCGGCGCCGACGACTATGTGACCAAACCCTTCGACTTGCGCGAACTGCTGGCACGAACGCGCTCGGTGATGCGCCGGGCCGTGGCCTCCCTGCCGGCGCCCGCGACCAACGGTCTGGCCTTCGAGGGCTTCAAGCTCGACCTGCTGGCGCGCCGTCTGGTGGATGCCACCGGCGAGGAAGTGCCCCTGACCACCGGCGAGTTCGAACTCCTCAAGGCCCTGCTGGAGCATCCGCGCGAGGTCCTCAGCCGCGATCAATTGATGACCAGCGTGCACGGCCGCCAGGCCGGTCCGTTCGATCGGACCATCGACGTGGGCATCGGCAGGCTGCGGCGCAAGATAGAGCGCGACCCCAGCGAGCCGAAGCTGATCAAGTCGGTCAGGGGTGCCGGTTATCTGTTCGCGGCGGAGGTGCGTGGCGCATGAACGGCGATAGCACGTTTCCCGGACTGTTCGAGGCGGTGCCGGACGCGCTGGTGGTGGTGGATCGCAGCGGGCGGATCGTGCAGGCCAATGGCCAGGCCGAACGCCTGTTCGGCTACCCGCCGGGTGGGCTGAATCAGATCTCCATCGAACAGCTCATTCCCGAATCGGCCCGCGAGCGGCACCGCAGTCACCGCGCGCACTACATGGATCGACCGCACGTGCGTCCAATGGGGGTGTCCGGACAAAGCCTGATCGGTCAACGCCTGGATGGGCGCCGGTTTCCGGTCGAGATCGCCCTGAGCCCGATCGAGGGCGATCAGGGGCCGCGCTATCTGGCCTCGGTGCGCGACATTTCCGAATCGCAGCGAGCGCGCCAGGCCCTGGTTCGCGCACGCTACGACGCCTTGGCTGCGCGGATCGGCCAACTCGCGCTCGAGGCGCAGGACGAATCGGGCGTGGTCGACCACGTGCCAGGCTTGCTGGCCGCGGCTTTGGATGCGCCTGTCGTCGCCATCGTGTTCGTGTCCAGCGATCGGCAGAACGTGGAGACCCGCGCCTCGGTCGGCCTGGACTTCTCGATCGCCGGTTCGCAATCGCCCGCCGGGCTGGACGAAGCGGCGCTATTGGCCCGCATAGAGACGGGCGACACCCTGGTCGTCGACGACTTGGCGTGCGATTCCAGCCCGGCCGAGGGATTCCCGGTGAGCGCGCCGCGGTCGGGAAGCGGCGTGCTGCTGCCGTTGTCGGATCGCGGCAGGCCCATGGGGGCGCTCTTGGTCGTGTCGGCGAAGGCGCGGCACTTCGATCACGACGCCTTGCACCTGCTGCAGTCGGTGGCCGACCTGATCGCGGCGTTCGTGCAGCGGCGCCGGACCGAGGAGCAACTGGCCCATTCCCAGCGGCTAGATGCGATCGGCCAGTTGACGGGCGGTATCGCACATGACTTCAACAATTTGCTGACCGTCATGTCCGGCAGTCTGCAGCTGTTGGAAATGGAGTGCCAGGACAAGCCAGAGGCCAGCGAGCTCATCGCCAGCGCCTTGCGCTCGGTGAGCCGCGGCGCCGAGTTGACCGGCAAGCTGCTGGCGTTCGCGCGCCGACAGCGCCTGCTGCCGCGACCGGTCGATACGCCAGCGTTGCTGCGCGACGTCGAATCGATGCTGAAGCGAACGCTCGGCGATAGCATTCGCCTGCAGGTGCTATGCGACGACGCACTGCCGCCGGCCTATGTCGACCCCACCCAGTTGGATGCGGCGCTACTCAACCTGGCGCTCAACGCCCGCGACGCGATGCCCAATGGAGGCGAAATCACCATCGAGGCACGTTCGCATCGGGCGGGCGATCCGACGCGCGCGGGCGATCTCATGGCCGGTCCCTACGTTCGCATCGGCGTGGCCGATACCGGCCGCGGCATGGCGCCCGAGACGCTGGCCCGGGCGATGGAACCGTTTTTCACGACGAAGGAAGCCGGGCGGGGCAGTGGTCTGGGCCTGAGCATGGTCTACGGTTTCGCCAAACAAAGCGGTGGCCATCTGCGTATCGACAGCACGCTGGGCTATGGCACACAGGTGGAGCTGTTCCTGCCTGCCTCGCAGACCCGCGCGCCCGCGCCCGCCCAGGTCGACGGCAAGCGCCAGGAAGGGGGCGGCGAAACCGTGCTGGTGGTCGAGGACGATGCGGCCGTGCGCAATATCACGGTCGCTTTCCTGCGCTCATCGGGGTACCAGGTGATCGCGGTGGGATCGGCCGAGGAGGCCTTGCTGCGATTGGCCGATAGCGGGCCGATCGCCTTGCTCTTCAGCGACGTGATGTTGGGCGAGGGCATGAACGGCAAGGAGCTGGCGACGGTCGTGCGACGCATGTCGCCAGCTATTCCGGTGCTGCTGACGTCCGGCTATGAGACCTTTGCCGATGCCGGCCAGGACGAGGCGGCGGAGACTTTCGAGTTGCTGCGCAAGCCCTACCGGCGCGAGGACCTGACGGCTGCGGTTGCGCGTGCCTTGTACCGGCCGGGATAAGCGTCGCGGCGATTTAATGATAGGCGACGCTTTCACTCAGGATGCTCCGCAATCCCTTGCGGTCCAGCATGTGTATTTCGCGACCGGCCACGGCGATCAGTCCGCGCGCTTGCAGGCGCGAGAGCACGCGGGTAACGGTTTCCAGCGTCAGAGAAAGGAAATTGCCCAATTCGGCCCGCGTCATCCGCAGTTGCAGATGATTGGGGCTGAAGCCCTGGCGTTCCAGGCGCGAGGCCAGATCGAACAGGAAGGTGATCACGCGCTGGTCGGCCCCTAGCGTGCCCAGTACCAGCATCCAGTTCCAGTCGCGGCGTATTTCGCCCGCCAGCAGCGCGGTGATGCGCTCCTGGAACTGCGGCATCCGGTCGCGCAGCTGCGCGTACGGAAGCTCCCAGATCTCGCCCGTGTCCAAGGCCGTCGCATCGCAAGCGTGAGTCGGCATGTCCAGCGAATCCAGGCCGAGCAGGTCGCCGCGCATGCGGAAGCCGGTGATCTTCTCGCGCCCGTCCTCGCTGATCACCGCGGTCTTGAAGATTCCCGAGTGAATCAGGTACAGAGCATGCCGCGCCTGACCGGCGCGGAACACGTGTTGCTTGGCGTGAACGCAGCGACGCTGGAGCGGCCAGGCCTGCAACAACTGCTCGAGGCTGCAGGTTTCATCGGTACGGGTCGGCGTGAACAGATGCTCGGACGGGGCGGGAACGAGCCCGCTAGGGGAGACGTGATCGAGCAACATGGCGGCGCTCCGGCGACGAGTTGAGACTGAGCCTAGGCCTGTGGAAGCGGCGGATGATTCGAAAGCGGTAACCGTCGGTAACGGTTTGTAACAGGCGTTCCCCGCGATGGGCGCTGGCGTCGGGTTGATCCGCGTCAATGCCGGTCCCCTGGCGCCCGGCACAGTGGCGTGAATACAGCGCGGTGGCTGCCGCTAGGAAATACCGTGAGCCGTACAACGCGATTCAGCGACCCGAGCGCCGTCGACCTATGGGATGCCCGCTTCCGCTGGCGCAGCGGCGGCCAGCTTCGCGACCGTACCATCGATGCGACCTGGCAGCGCATCGCTGGCGCTCTGACCGAGTCGAAGGGCGAGGAGCGGGTGTACTGGCGCAGCCGCTACGCGTTCGCGTTCGGGAAGTGGCAGATACTCCCGGACCCCCGCCTTCTGCGCAACGCGGGAACCGATGAGCCGGTACCGCTATTGCTCGATCCTGTCGCCGTGGTGAATGCGGGCGTCTTCGTATCCGATCCGCATACCGACTCGGCGCGCTTCGATCACCCGCGTTTCAGCGCGGCCGCGGCGGTCGCGGTACGCATGCTGGACGATGCGGTGATGGAATTCGGCGTGGAAGATGCGCTGCCCATGCGTCTGGGCGTGGGCATGGTCGGATTGGGCGATGCGCTCGATGCCCTGGGTGTGGTCTACGGCTCGAGCCGCTCGCCCGCGGTGGCGGGGGGCATAGCGCAGAGCCTGGCCATGGGCTGCCTGCAGGGCTCGTTGATCCTGGCGGACGAACGTGGAGGTGGGCGCGACGAGGGCGACTACGGTTTGTCCGCGCTGTGGAAGCATCGGGCGCTGTCGGGATCGATGGCCGATGCGGTGCCGCACAATCATCGCCATGCCTGCCTGACCCGCATCGGCAGACAGCCCGAACTCGCTCGTCTGGCCAATGGAGCGAGCGATGCGCTGGAACCGAAGGTGGGCGTGCCGATATCGTCTGTCGACGAGCGGACGCTGAGCGTGGATGCGGCACGACGCATGATCCGCAACGCCGTCCAACCCTGGGTGGACAGCCTGCTAGACCCGGCAGCGCCGTACGCCTCGGTCCGCAGCGAGGTCTGATCGACCCCGCAGGCGCACGCACCGTGCGCCATCGCTCATCCGACGTTGCTTAGAGGTCCGGCGGATGCGCCCAAATGGATCATGGCCGCGCCGTCATCGACACCGCAGTGCGCTAGCGTCGTGGCGATCTCGCAACGGCGCAGCCGCAATGCCTCGAGAAAACGGTCGTAGCGATCGAAGAACCGTTGCCACGCCGCTCCGGGGTCGGTGCAGGCTTCGGACCCCAGCTCGACGTAGCGCGCCTGTAGATCGCCGAAGCGCAGATCGAGCTCGCGCACGACCTCATGCATGAGTGCACGCTGCTGCCGCAGCATCGGCCCTTCGCCCGAAATGGCCTGATGGCGCAGGGACTCGATGCTGGCCGAGGCGCGGGCCAGCGCGCAACGGGCGTGCCCGCGCAGCCGCGTCGGATCTCCCATCAGAGGATGGTCCATCGGATACACGATATGGCGCGCCATGTCAGTGTCCGAAGAAGACGGGAAGGTCGGCGCCTATCAGCAATTCCCGGGTCGTGCCGCCCAGCACCCACTCGCGCAGGCGGGAATGTCCGTAGCCGCCCGCGATCAGGGCCTGCGAGCCGGCCTCGTGCGCGTACCGCAAAATCGAAGTGGCCACGCTCTGATCCAGACAGGGGCGCACGATGCGGTGGGCATCGATGCCATGGCGGATGAGATGTCGCACGATGCGCTCGCCGGACTGCTGAGGGTCCGGCGAGCCGTCCTCGTCGATCGTCAGCACATCCACGCGTTCGGCCTGCTCCAGCAAGGGCAGGGCATCGTGTACGGCGCGGCTGGTCTGGCGGGTGGGTTGCCAAGCGATCGCGAAGCGCCGCATGGGTGCGGGTGCCGAACGCGGAGGAACCACCAGTACCGGCCGTCCTGACTCGAGCAGCAGGTCGACGAAATAGGCGTGCGGTATGACGGAATCCGCGTTGTCGCCGACCGCGCCGGCGACGATCGTCAGATCGGCGTCGTAGGCGTGCCTGGCCGCGGATCTGGACGCTTCCGAGTACAAGGCTTCGATCAGCCGGGCTTCGGACGAGACGGACTCGACCGCGAGCCGCGCTTGGAGTCGCGCCAGGTTCTTCGCCCCGCGCTCGCGCAGGATCGCATGGGCTTCGTACATCGTCGCGTCCGGCATCAATCCCCAGGGATGCGTCAGCGGCATCGGCAGGTCGACCATCTCCAGAACCGTCAAATGTGCGCCATGCGACTTCGCCAGCGCTATCGCCAAGGCCAGAGCATCCTCGTCCGCGCCGGTGCCCGTCATCGGGATCATCAGATCCTTGTACATAAGTGTTCTCCCCGGCCGGGTGCGGCCGCGGCATCCATTGCACCCCCGTCGGCGAGGCGGGGCACTGATCTGCGTCAAACGCGTACCGATCCGCCAGTCCGTGCGCGGGTGTGACCACGCAAGCGCGTCGATTGATCTGGATCAAGACGGCGATGGGCGGCGGCTGAGGTAATGGCGCGGGTCTTCATACGGACGCGACCATGGGCAGCGAGCGTTTGCGCAAATGCGTACTGGATGAACGGGCCGTCGACCCGCGGGCGATCGCGCAATCCCCGAACATCCGAGTCGACGCGGACGGGGACGGGCAGGTCACCTCGAGAGACCCGGTCGAAGACCGCCAATCCCACAAGGCGGCGGAGAACGCCGCTTGGCGGGTCGCCAGCGCGAAAGCGGTGGAGAACCGGGCTCGCATCCGGTGAACGCCGCGCGCGCGCCGGGCGAATCCGCCGATGAGGCGGGCATGCCGCCCGGATTCCGCCGCTTGCTGCGTCGGCGCATCGTCGTCGCCGTCGTCGCCAAGCTGGCGCTGCTGACGGTGCTGTACCTGCTGTTCTTTTCGCCATCGCACCGACCGCGCATAGACGACGCGAAAGTCGATCGGCTCCTTCTGCCTACCAGGTGAATCGCCATGCCCGATCTACACGTCGTAGACCTATCGAGACTGCAGTTCGCGCTCACCGCGCTGTACCACTTCCTGTTCGTTCCGCTGACCATCGGGCTGGCCGTGATCATGGCGATCATGGAGAGCGTGTACGTGATGACGGGACGCCCGATCTGGAAGCAGATGATCCGCTTCTGGGGCGTGCTGTTCGGCATCAACTTCGCCATGGGCGTGGCGACCGGCATCACCATGGAGTTCCAATTCGGAACCAATTGGGCGTACTACTCGCATTACGTCGGCGACATCTTCGGTGCGCCTCTGGCTATCGAAGGCCTGATGGCGTTCTTCCTGGAAAGCACCTTCGTCGGCCTGTTCTTCTTCGGTTGGGAGCGACTGAGCAAGCTCCAGCACCTGACGGTCACCTGGCTGACGGCCATCGGCGCGAACCTGTCGGCGCTGTGGATTCTGATCGCCAACGGCTGGATGCAGAACCCGGTCGGCGCGGAGTTCAACTTCCAGACCATGCGCATGGAGATCACCGATTTCGCCTCGGTGGTATTCAATCCGGTGGCGCAAGCCAAATTCGTGCATACCGTCAGCGCCGGATACGTGACCGGTGCCATGTTCGTGCTTTCGATCAGCGCCTGGTACCTGCTGCGCGGACGCAACCTGGAGATCGCGCGGCGGTCCATGGTGGTGGCGGCGAGCTTCGGCCTGGCGTCGGCGTTATCGGTGGCGGTGCTGGGCGACGAAAGCGGCTACACCGCGTCCGAGAACCAGAAGATGAAAGTCGCCGCGATCGAGGCCGAATGGCGCACCCATCCGGCTCCGGCGTCGTTCACGGTGTTTGGCATGCCGGACATGGAGCGGCGCGAAACCGCGCACGCCGTGCGCATTCCCTGGGCGCTGGGCCTGGTGGCCACGCGATCGCTGGACAAAGAGGTTGCGGGCATCCATGAGCTGGTCGAGCACAACCGCGCGCGCATCCGCCGCGGGATCGCCGCCCATACGGCGCTGCGCGAGTTGCGCGCCGATCGCGAGGATCCCGACAAGATCGCGGCGTTTCTGGCCCTGCGCGAGGATCTGGGATTCGGGCTTCTGACCCTGCGCTACGTCGCCGACCCGGCCACGGCCGACGAAGCGGTCATCGATCGCGCCGCCTGGAGCACCGTCCCGAACGTGCCGGTGCTGTTCTGGTCGTTCCGGATCATGGTCGGTCTGGGCTGCTTCTTCATCCTGCTATTCGGCTGGGCGTTCTATCTGGCCACACGGGGGCGACTGCATCGGCCCTGGTTCCTGCGCATCACGCTGTGGAGCCTGCCGCTGCCGTGGGTCGCCGCCGAGCTGGGCTGGATCGTCGCGGAATACGGGCGCCAGCCGTGGGCGATCGACGGCATCCTGCCGACCTTCCTGGGCGTGTCCTCGACCAGCTCCGGCCAGGTGCTCGCCAGCCTGATCGGCTTCGTCGTGCTCTACACCGGGCTGGCGGTGGTCGATGTGGTGCTGATGCTGCGAGCGATTCGCTCGGGGCCGGACCGGCTGAAGTTCTGGCCGGCGTCCCATCCCCTTCATGGCGCGATAAGCCCGCCGAACGCGAGGACCGACCGATGATCGACTATTCGCTGCTGCGCATCATCTGGTGGGTTCTGCTGGGCGTGCTGCTGATCGGCTTCGCGGTGACCGATGGCTACGACCTCGGACTGGGCGCCATCTTGCGCCTGGTCGGACGCGACGACGTCGAACGGCGCATGGTGATCGAGTCGATCGAGCCCAATTGGGAGGGCAACCAGGTCTGGTTCATCCTCGGCGGCGGCGCCGTGTTCGCGGCTTGGCCGCTGTTGTACGCCGCGTCGTTCTCGTCCTTCTACTTCGCCATGTTCCTGCTGTTGGTGGCGCTGATCTTGCGGCCGGTCGGCTTCGCCTTCCGCAACCGTCTGCCGCATGCGCGCTGGCGCGGCGCCTGGGATTGGGCCCTGACCGTCGCCGGCGCGGTGCCCGCGTTGGTCTTCGGCGTGGCGTTCGGAAACCTGCTGCTGGGCGTGCCATTCCATTTCACACCGGAGCTTCTTCCGGTCTACGACGGCAGCTTCATCGGCTTGTTCAGGCCCTTCGCCCTGCTCGCCGGGGTGGTCAGTCTGTCCATGCTGGTGATGCACGGCGCCGCATTCGCCGCTATGCGCATCGAGGACCCTGTCGGCCGCCGTGCGCGGCGCATCGCCCGCATCGCCGCCGCCACGACCGCGACGGCCTTCCTCGTGGCGGGCATCTGGCTGCGCTCCATCCCGGCGCCGGCGATCGTCAGCGGCCTGCATGCCGACGGCTCCTCGGATCCGCTGACCAAACACGTGCTGATGATCGACGGCGGCTGGTTCGCCAATTACGCATTGACGCCATGGATGATGGCCGTGCCGGTCGCGGTCGTCGCCCTGTTGATCGCGGTGGCGACGGTGCGCTCGCACGGGCTCGCCTTCCTGGCCAGCGGCGGCGCGGTCGCTGGCATCATATTGACCGCGGGATTGGCGATGTTCCCGTTCCTGATGCCGTCCTCCACGCTTCCGGGCCACGGCCTGACGATCTGGGACGCGTCCTCTAGCAGGCGCACGCTCGGAATCATGCTGGTCGCCGCGGCGATATTCCTACCCCTGATCCTGGCCTACACGGGCTGGGCCTTCCGAGTCATGCGCGGCACCGTGACCCGCGCCTACGTGGAGTCGCAGCACGATTCCGAAGGAGGTTACTGATGTGGTACTTCGCCTGGATCCTGGGCCTGGCCCTGGCGTGCTGCTTCGGCGTGCTCAACGCGATGTGGTACGAACTGCGCAGCGACGAAGAGCGCAGCAGACGCGAGGTGCAGGAGGACGTGTGATGGCGCGTGCGGTTTCGCTGCTGCTGGCTTCGTGCTTGAGCCTGGGCCTGCTGTTCCTGCCGGCGATGCGCGGCGGCGGCATGACGGCGGCCGGGCACGGTCTGTTGACGCCCTTGATGCTCGCTATCTGCGCCGGCTTCGTTCACGGGGTGGGCTACCGCCCCTTGCATTCGTGGCTGCGCGCCGCGTTGCATCCGGCCCTGCTCTGGCCGGCGATGTTGGTCCTGGCGCTGTCGTGGGCGCGCAGCTTCTGAGCGCGCAGGCCTTGATCTGGGTCAAGGCGCTCCGGCCGGGCCCGGGCCATGCTCGCGGTCAATGAACGCACGAGTGTCGAGGAGAAGAGCATGCGTATCCTGATTGCGGTCGACGGCAGCGAGGCCGCCTTGCGCGCGGTCCGTTATGCGATACGACTGGCTGGGGAGCTGAAGCTGGCGCCGGAGTTGCACCTGCTGTATGCCGACGAGCCGCTGCTGCGCAGCGTCGCGATGAGTCTGGGGCTGGAAGGCACCCGCCGTTATCACGCCGAGAACGGCAGGATGGCGACGCAGAAGGCCAGGGCCATGCTCAAACGCGCGAAAGCCGCCTGCGAGGAGCATGTGCTGGTAGGCGAGCCGGCACCCACCATTTTGAAGTTCGTCAAGGCCAACCGCTGCGATCTGATCGTCATGGGCTCGCACGGGCGATCGGCGCTCAAGAGTCTGTTCCTGGGCTCGGTCGCCAGCAAGGTGCTGGGAAGCACGATGGTGCCCCTTACGGTCGTGCGTTGAAGGAGGGGCAGAGCCTGTTTGCGCGGCCGATCCTGGCGCGCCGTGGTCTTGTCCCGGATCCGGAGCAGTGATGAAGGAGTATCGATCATGACTCGGCTCATCGTCGCGGCCGCAGCGCTGCTGCTCAGCGGCTGCATGTCGCAAATACTCCTGGACGGCAGCCCCGCCGGGACTCCGAATATCGCCGGCGATGCGGTGGCGAAGCGGATACGTGCGGTGGCCAGCGAAGCTTGCGCGGGCCAGCTGCCCGCGCTGCGCTACCAGGTGCTCGAGCATGGCGGCGACGGCTGGCGGCCAAGGTGCGCGCGCGTGGAAGGCTTCGCCTACACGCAAGGCCAGGACTATGTACTGGAAATCATCGAGTATCCGGCCGCCCAGCATTCGTCCCTGGGACGCCTGGTGCTCAAGCAGGTGATCGGGGCTTATCCGCACATACACGAATAGCCGGAAGCGCGCCGATCGAGCCACCGCGGGCTTCGCCGGCGCCTGCGTCGGCTGCAGCCTCGCAGGCGCAAGCGCCGTCTGACACGGCAAGGGATCTCAGCGCAGGCAGCACAAAACGATGTAGGGGACGATCAGGAACATCCAGATCGCGATCTTGTACAAGCCGAAGATCAGATAGGCGCTGGCGTCGAACGCGGACGGCGACAGCGCGAACCAGCGGCCGTGCAGCCGCTGGATCGGCTCGCGAAACTTCGCGTAGGCCGCAAACCCCAGCAGCAAAAGGCCGTAGTTGAGAACGGCGCACCAGAGCAGGAAGTTCGGCCAGAATGCGGTGTTCATAGGGTCGTCTCACAGGTTCAGTTCGTGTATGACCTGGCTGGCATCGTCCGGATCGCTGCGAGTGCGGAAGCCCAGGTCGCCGGCCAGGTCGCGCATACGCCGATTCTCGGCCGAATCGATCGAGTACATCGAGCGAATGCCGCGTTCGCGCGCAATCCGGATCAAGCGGCTCATGAGCGTGGTGCCCAGGCCCTTGTTCTGCCATTCGTCGGCCACGGCGATCGCGCATTCGCAACGCGATCCGTCCGGGCTGGTCCCGTATCGGCTGACGCCGACGATTTCGTCGCCGTCGTCGCCGCCCGTCGTGGCGATCAGCGCGTAATCGTGGACGTAGTCGATGTCGGTCAGCTGACGGATCAGGTCCGCGCTGGGATGCCGGGTCTGGCCGAGAAAACGAAAGCGTCGCGACTGGTCCGACAAGCCTTCGATGAACGCGCGCTCGGCGGCGGCGTCCTCGGCCGCGATGGGACGGATGGTGAGTCGGCTGCCGTCGCGCAAGGTTTCCGGCCAATGCGCGGTGCCAGGGGCGGGGCTGGTGGAGGTCGACGAGGATTTCGTGGCCATGCTGCGTACTCCCGTATGGGGCTCACATGCAGAGTAGGTCAGCGGCCTTAGCCTCCATTGATCCAGGTCAACCGTTGCGACTGTGAAAGGCGGCGCAAACTTGAGTGCGGAGCATGCGGCCCTGTCGATCGCCATCCCGTACTCGGCTCGCCGCCCATGTACGAAAACGTGATGCCGTCCCTCGCCGCTGTTGCAGCGCACATTGCGCGCCCGGGGACCGTACGCTAGCGTCTGGGGGCGATGGTAGGGGGAGAGACGCCCGGAAAACTGCGGGCGTCCTCATCGTGATCGGGTTCGGCGTTTTCTCAGCGGGCACCAACCGGTGTCCGTGGCGCACATCATTTCGAAGGGGAATTAAGGATGAAGACTCTGTTCCGCACCAGGGCGGGGCGGTGGCTGTCGGCTGCTGCGCTGCTTGCGCTCGCGGCTCCGGCCATGGCCAGCACGCTCAACCAGAACGTGTCGTGGACCATCGACCGGGCCGGGACCAGCACCAAGTACCGCGTCGTCGCGTACGGCGATTCGATCTTCGCCGGCTACAACGGCTCGATCAGCAACGCGGCGCGCTACTCGGCGCCGACGGTGGACGCCGAATACCTGTCGGCGCGTTGGAACGCCGACATCGAAAGCATCCGCCGCGCCAAGTCCGGCGCCGTCGCGC
Source organism: Lysobacter sp. Root983 (assembly GCF_001429345.1). Taxonomy (NCBI): domain Bacteria; kingdom Pseudomonadati; phylum Pseudomonadota; class Gammaproteobacteria; order Lysobacterales; family Lysobacteraceae; genus Lysobacter; species Lysobacter sp. Root983. The sequence continues at coordinate 547,161 of NZ_LMJO01000001.1, read as the reverse complement.
GCGACGTCTACGAGAACAAGATCGTGGCCGAGCGTTCCTACATGCAGGCCGCGACCACCCGCGTGGTGAGCTTCGAAATGTGCGGCAACGACGGCCTGCAGGCGCGCTCCGCCTTCAAGTCGCAGACCGGAACCTGCGATTACAGCGGCCTGGACGCGGCGGTCAACTCCTGCAAGACCTACGTGTCGGCGGCGATGGACTACATCAATACCAATGCGCACGCCAACACCCGTCTCAAGGTGATCTCCAACCTGTACTACCCGGGCTACAACGCCGACAACGTGCAGAGTTCCTGCCGCGACGCCAGTACCGGCCAGACGGTGAACATGCGCGATCGCTTCCTGCCCGCGATCGCCAAGATGAACTACTGGATGTGCGAGTACGCCCGCCAGAAGGGCTTCCAGTGCGCGGACAGCTTCGCCCAGTACATGGGCGCGGACTACGACAGCAACGGCGACGGCCAGATCGATGCCGACGCGCTGCGCTACGTGTCCGGCGAAAGCGAGGCCAGCTACATCAACCGCACCGCGGTCACCCTGCGTGCGACCTTGCGCGACGCCAATACCAAGTTCGTCTCGTCCTCCAGCTCGTTCGACTACATCCAGTCCGACGACACCCATCCGACCTACACCGGCGGTACCGTGTCGGCCGGGCTCTGGGGTGGCAGCACGGGCAGCGGCGCACCGCGCTACTCCAGCTTCAGCAACGGCCGCAGCCCGATCTGGAACCAGTACGGGCACGAGCGCATGGGCTGGGCGCTGTCGGTGTATCAGCCGGCCACGCCCTGAGGGATGGGTTAGGAAACCCGCCTCGTGGCCAAGCGCAGCCAGCCGCGTACCCCGTCGTCCCGAGCGGACGGCGAGGGCATGCGTGTGATCGCGAAGCCGCCCACCGCCCGCGGCAGATGGCTGCCGTGGGCGGTTTGCATGGTCGTCGCGCTGGTCGCGGCGTCGGCCTGGTGGGTGCTCAAGCCAGAATCCGCTGATCGCAACAACGCGCTCGCCGCACAGGCCGGCGCGCAACACGATGCGACGGCCGGCCCGATCGAGGGCCGGCCGCCGTACGCGCGCCCGAAGCTGCAAGCCGCATCGCTGGAGGAGCCCGAGGCCATGCCCAGCCAGGATCCCGACGATCTGGCCGCTTACTTCCAACCCGGCGATCCGGAACCCAGCGGCGCGCAAGTGATCGAGGCCTTGCAGCAGGCCGGCGTGCGCACCGGTCTGGGCGCGTTCAATCCGCCCGGCACCAGTCCGCCGTTGGCGGGACTGGCCGTGCCGGAGGGCTACGACCTGCCCGAAGGCTATGTGCGCCATCACCAGGTCACCGACGAAGGCGTCGCGATCGAGCCGATCCTGATGTTCGCGCCCGACTTCACGCTCTACGATCCGCAAGGCCGGCCGATTCAGATGCCGTCCGATCGCGTCGTTCCGCCCGCGCTCGCGCCACCGGGCATGCCGTTGCGGCAGGTCCGCATTCCTCCGCGCTAAGACCGCTACACGGAGTTCTTCGACTTGACCAAGGAACGGTTGTCTACGTCCCGCTGGCGCAGCCTCGCCGGCATCCTCGCCACCGCCTTGTTGCTCGGCCTATACGCTCGCGGCGGCCCCGCCTGGGGGCTGGGCTTCGTCGCCTTGGTGCCTTGGCTGCTGGCGCTCGATACCGATCGCAGCTTGCCGCGCGTGCTGGCGATAGGCGCGCTGATGAGCGTCGCCTTCGTGGCCGCGGCGTTTCATTGGTTCGGTGCGGCGATCGGCGCCTACACCGGCGTGGGCGCGGCGACGGCGACGGTGGCGCTGCTGCTATTGGCGCCGTTGCTGCAGCCGCAGTTCATCGCCTACGCGCTGGTCCGCCAACTGACCGGACGCCGCTACGGGCCGCTGCTGCGCGCGTTGGCCGCGGCCTCGGCCTGGGTGGCCTGCGAATGGCTGCTGCCCAAGCTGTTGGGCGACACCCTGGGGCACGGCCTGTTTCCGTCCGCGGTCCTGCGCCAGATGGCCGACCTCGGCGGCGCCGCGGGGATCACCCTGGTGCTGCTGCTGGTCAACGAGGCGCTGGCCTTCGCCATCCGCCAACGCGAACGCGGCCTGCGCGCGGCGCTGCGGCCGTTGGCGCTGGCGGCGCTGATCGTGGCCTGCATGGCCGGCTACGGCCTGCTGCGACGCGCTGCCTTGCAGGCGCCCGCGATAGCCGATGCGGCGACGCTGCGCGTGGCCATGGTCCAGGCCAGCATTACCGACTACGAGCGGCTGCGCGAGGAAATGGGCGCCTACGCCGTGGTCCGCCACGTGCTTGATACCCATTACGCCTTGTCCTGGTCGGCGATCCGCGACCACGACGCGGACGTGTTGCTGTGGTCGGAAACCGTGTATCCCACCAGTTTCGGTAGCCCGCGCAGCGAGGACGGCGCGGCCCTGGATCGGGAGATCCAAGGCTTCGTCGATGCCGCCGGGGTGCCGCTGGTGTTCGGCACCTACGACCGCGACGAGCAGGGCGAGTACAACGCGGCTGCGTTCCTCGAACCCGGCAAGGGCCTGCTCGGCGCCTATCGCAAGACCTATCCGTTTCCGCTGACCGAGTACGTGCCGCGTTGGCTGGACGGCCCCTGGTTGCGCGGCTTGCTGCCGTGGGCCGGCGGCTGGCGCCCGGGCGAGGGCGCGCGCGTGCTGCCCTTGCGCAGCGCGGACGGGCGCGAAGTCAACGTGGTGCCGCTGATCTGTCTGGACGACGTGCATACCGACCTGGCCATCGATGGCGCACGCTTGGGGGCGCAGGCCATCATCGGCATGTCCAACGACTCCTGGTTCACCGCCTATCCGGTCGGCGCCCGATTGCATCTGGCGGTCGCGGCCTTCCGCAGCATCGAGACGCGGCTGCCGCAGGTGCGCGTCACCACCAACGGACTCAGCGCCATTATCGACGACACCGGCGAAGTGCTGGCGAGTACGTCGATGGGCGACCAGGCTGTGCTCACCGCCTTCGTCAGCGCCCGCGATCCGGCGCCGACCTTGATGGTGCGCTGGGGCGACTGGGTGGGGCGTGCGGGCGCGGTGTTCCTGCTCGCGTTGGCCGCATTGAGCGTCTGGCGCGTCCGCTACCGCCGTGCCGGCGCCGTGCCGAAAGACGAATCGACGGTAGCGGTCGTCGCGCTCACGCCATTGTGGCGCACGGCGGCCGGCGCGTTGAGGTTGTGCGCGGGCGCGGGCTTGTTGTGGCTGGCCTACGACATGCTGTCGCGCATCGGCCTGCAGATCCAATCCTTGTCGCAGCTGAAGATCTTCGCCGCCGCGGTGGTGGCGCCGGCGCTGGCGGCCTGGGCGATCGAGCGCGCGTTCCTCGCGCAGGCGCGCGTGGAAGGGCCGTTGCTGGTGCTGGACCAACGCCGGCAACGGATCGAGATGCCCCTGGCCTCGATCGCCGCCTTGCGTCCCTGGCGGCTGCCGCTGCCGCGCAGCGGCGTCGACCTGCGCTTGGCCGAAGGGCCTTACTGGACGCGCGCTCTGGCGCTGTCTCGGCCGCATGCCTTGCGGCGCCTGTTGGCCGCGACCGGCACAGCGGTGGACGGGGGAGGGCGCGTGGCGAACGCGTTGGCCGATCTGGCCCAAACGCGTGCGGACGCACGCCGGCCGCGGCTGGATCACGCATTGGTGAAGTTCGCGCTATTCCCTTTGCTGCTGGCGCTGGTGGCGTTTCGTCTGCACCAGGTCATCGCCTTCGGCGGCAGCTTCGGCGAGTACTACAGTTACGGGCTGGCGGCCTACCTGACGGGGTTGCTGATCTGGTGGGCATCCTGGTCGATCGGCCTGATGATGTTCGCCGCCGCGCTGCGGATCGCGATCGAAACGGCGGTGGCGTTGGCGATAGCGCTGCGTTCCGCGCACCTGGCCGCGCTGCGCGACGCCTTGGAATGGCTGGGCCGTCTGGCGTTCTATCTGGGCGTTCCGGCTTGGCTGGCGTTTCGTCTGATCTCCACGGGATAAGCGGTCTTTCGTCCGACTTCGGGGGTGGCGTTCCGGGGTACGGAGCCGGGCAGGCCAGGGCAGGCAGAGTCCGCTTGCGACCAATCGGCCACGGCCGGCATCCGTACTGGGATCTGGCTTAGCCCGCGAGGATCCGCCATGCGCCACCATAAGACCAACTCCGGCATACGCCCGGGCCTGCTAGCCAGCGGCCTGTCCGCACTGCTCGCGATCGTTTCGCCGGCCTTCGCCGCGGACCCGGACGACCCCTATCCGGCGGCGATCGAGACCCTGGCGGACAAATTGGCGACGCGCTTCGTCGATCCGGCCGTGGGCCGGCGTTACGCGGACATGCTGCGTAGCAAGCTAAGCGCGGGCGAGTACGCGGACATCGACGACGCCAAGGACCTGGCGCAGCGCCTGACCCTGGACCTGCAAGCGGTCGCGGCCGATGGTCATCTGCGCGTCGATCTGGCGCCGGACCTCGGCGCGGGCGCCGGGCCCGTGTCCAACGGTCCGCGGCGAGTCGTTAGCCCCGCGCCGACGGGTACCGGAAGTGCGGGAGCATCGCCGCAACGCGCGCCGGCGGCGAGCGGAGCGCCGAGTCGGGTATCCGCACTGGCTCCGATCGACCTGCCCAGCGTCGCCGAGACCAAGTGGATCGCGGACGGTGTGGCCTACATACGCTTCAACCAGTTCGCTGGCGAACCTGCGTCCGTGGCGGCGATCCGGGCCTTCGTACAAGACCATGCGAACGCCAAGGCCGTCATCATCGACACGCGCAGCTTGGCGCGGGGCGGCGGACTGGCGGAGATGGACGCCTTGTTTCCTTTCTTGTTCGCGCAAGAAACGGTGCTGGTGGAAATGTCGGTGGCAAAGAACGAGAGGCCAGGGCGAGGTCCGGTGCCGTTCGCAACCCCGACGCTGCGTACCGTCCCGGGTGCCGCGAACCAGCTGGTACGCCAGCATGTGGCCATTCCCGACCCGGCCGAACGCCGCCTGCGCCAGGCCAAGGTGTTCTACCTGACCTCCAAACGCACGCGTTCGGCGGGCGAACATTTCGCTCTCGCCTTGCAGCGCACCCACCGAGGCACGTTGATCGGCGAGCGTACCGCGGGCGCCAATCACTTCGGCGGCATCGAGCCCATCGGTGCGGGCCTAGCCGCGTTCATCCCGGTAGGACGCACCTATGATCCGGACACCGGCAAGGATTGGGAGGGCGTCGGCATCGTTCCCGATATCGAAGTTCCGGCCGACGAAGCTTTGGCCAAAGCCTTGACGCTGGCCGGCGCTTGAAAGAGTGCGCGCTTCGGAACGGGCAGGCAGGCGAGTGGGAGATGGCGACGGAACGACGGATGCGCGACATCCCGCGACGAACAACCCTGTCAATGCCATCAACGACGCCGGCAACTGCCGATTCTTCGTCGACAATCCCTACGCCGACTGGCCTTGCGCAAGCCTGCGCCGCGCGCAGGTAGGCATAGACTTGGCGTGCCGGTTCAAGCGCCGTCCTGCACCGCGGTTACGTCGCGGTCCGTGCCGAGCTTCGCATGCTGCGAACGCGCCAAGGGCAAGGCCAATCTGAAACAAGCGCCTTGCCGCGGCGCGTCCACGATCTCGATGGAGCCCCGGTGCAGTCGCACGATGTCGCGGACCAGATTCAATCCCAGCCCGCTGCCGCGTTGGTTGCCCCGGACGCGATAGAAGCGTTCGAACACTTTCTCGCGATACTCGGGACGAATGCCGGGGCCTTGGTCGGATACTTCGATAATGCCGTGGCCGCTATCGCGACCGACGAAGATCGTGATCGCGCCGCTGTTGCCGCCGTGCTCGATGGCGTTCTGAACCAGATTCACCAGGACGCGTTCCAACGCCAGCGCATCGCCCGCGACCCGGGCCGCGTCGGTAACGGTTTCGAATGCGAGCTCGTAACCGGCGGAAATCGCCAGCGGCGCCAGGTTGGCGGCGGTTTGCCGGCCCAGGTCGACCAGGTCGATCGGTTGGAAATTCGGGTTGCTTCGATCCAGGCGCTGCAGGTTCAGCAGGTGCTCGGCCAGCACTGACAATCGCGCGACGTCCTGCAGGAGTCGTGCCCGATCGGGGGAGGGGGGCATCGACTCCAGGCGGGCGTTGAGTATCGCGACGGGAGTGCGCAGCTCGTGCGCGGCGTCCACCAGAAAGCGTCGGCGTCTTTCGTGGCCTTCGTCGTAGCGCCCCAGGGCGTCGTTAACCGCCGACACCAAGGGAAGCACTTCCTCGGGCACGCCGGCTTCGGGCAGCCGCGCTCCGCGCTGTTCGACATCGAGCTTGCGCGCGGTGTCGACGACGGGCTCCAGGCTCTTCAAGGACCAACGCACGACCTTGGGGGTGGCGATCAGGGTGACCAAGGTCATCAGGACCAGTAACGGCAGCAGGACGGTGACCAAGACCGACAGAATCAGCCAGCTCGCGCGGCCGGGCGCCATCACCCGGCCTTCTTCGGTCGTCAGTATCTGGACCCTGCCATATGGAGTGTCGACCCGCTTGAGGCGCGCGCCGGTCGCCTTGTCGTCGTCTATCAGGTATCCCAGCCGGGCCTGACTGACTTGGTCCAACGCGCCGCCGATAGAGGCGAACTCCGGCGGAATCGGACCATGGCGCAGTTCGCGGCCTCGCCGATCGCGGATGACGTACCACAGGGCCGGAATTTCCCGGCGCAGTTCCATAAGGTCCGGCGTTTCGCGCAAGCTCATCCGGCCGCGGTCGTCCAGCGTCAATGCCTCCTGCAGAATCTCGACCGCATTGTCGGCGTCCTTGGCGACGTTGCTGCTGTACAGCGCCAATACGATCAGCAATCCGAAGACCGCCAGGAGGGCGCCTTGCAGTGCCAGCAGTCTCCACAGCAGGCGCTGCTTCAGCGAGTGCGGGCGCGATCGGATCATGCCGCCTCCCGCAGCAGGTAACCGATGCCGCGGATGCTGTGGATCTCCACGCCGGCGCCGGCTTCGGCCAACTTGCGGCGCAAGCGGGAAACGTGGGAATCGAGTGTGTTCGACTGTATGTCGTCGTCGAATCCATAGACGGACTCTTCGATCACGCTGCGCATCACGGTGCGGCCGCGGCGTCGCAGCAGGGCTTCGAGCAGCAACAGTTCGCGGCGCGGCAGTTCCAGCGGTCGTCCCGCGACCTCCGCCAGCCGCTCCACCAGGTCGAACGCAAGCAGGCCCACGCGTATCGTGTCGGATGCCATCCGCGCCGGCCGGCGCAACACAGCGCGCAGCCGCGCAAGCAGTTCCTCGATCGCGAAGGGCTTGACCAGATAATCGTCGGCGCCGGCGTCCAGGCCGACGACGCGATCGGTCAGATCTCCGCGCGCGGTCAGCACGATGACCGGCGTGCGCAGGCCCATTGCGCGCAAACGCGGTATCAAGGCGACCCCATCGCCGTCGGGCAGGCTTCTATCGAGCACGATCGCGTCGTGGACATCGCCCATCGCGGCCGCTTGCCCTTCGCCCAGGGTGGGGACGTGGTCGGCGACCATGTCGTAGCGCTTCAGGGCCTGCGTCAGGGCCACGGCGAACTCGAGCTCGTCTTCGATCAGCAAGATGCGCATGGGTCCGACCCTGTCGCGTAGGCTGCATTCTGCCACCGCCATCGCAGGCTCATGCTCCGATCCAGCGCGAGGCCGCCCGCCGTGTTACCCGATACACCGTCGCGGGAGGCAGATTGCCGTAGACGCGACCCAGCCTTTGCACCTTGAAGCCATGACGGTCCGTCCACGAGCGCGGCAACGGGAAGCGTGCGCCATAAGTGAACTGGTAGAACGCGCCGTCGACGGCAAGGTGGCCGAATGCGCCGAGCAGCACGGCGAGCCGATGCCGTCGCGACAGGTTGCGCAAGGGCAGGCCGCTGACCACGGCGGAGACTGGGCTGCCGACCCGCGAGAGCGGGTGCGGAAGGTAGCGGGCGTCGGCGCGCAGGACCTGCGCCGCCGGAAAGCGCCGCTCCAGCAGTGCGGCGAACTCCGGTGCCGCCTCGACCAGAACCAGATCCTCCTCGCGAACCCCTCGTTCGAGCAAGGCGCGGGTGAACACGCCGGTGCCGGGCCCCAATTCCAATACCCGGCCGGGGGCTGCCGCTACCTCGCTGGTAATCAAGCGGGCCAGCGCGGCGCTGGACGGCGCGATCGCTCCGACGCGTCCAGGCGAGCGCCGCCAGGTACGCAGGAACGACAAGAGGTCGCGCCATCCGGGGTAGGCGGCCGCGGAAGAGTCCAGCGGCGCGGATTCGTGCGGGGTTTGAGGTAGCGATGCTGGACTCATTCGAACTCCACAGGGCAGGCGAGAGTCCGATCTTAGGAAGGAAGGTTGCGCCAACATTGCGTGCTCCCCCTGCGCCCGGACTTGGGTTCCGATTGGGGCGCGGGCGAATGGGCGGTGCGGGCATGACGGTTGTCCATGCCTTAGTGCTGTTGGTCCCAGCGGCAACAGGGGAGCGGTGCGGGTGTCGCATGCTAGTTTGGTCTTCGGGCGGCGAACGGATTGGAAGCGGCTCCGTTGCAGTGGCTTTCCCTTGAACTCAGGGGGCACCCCATGGAATTGGTTCTCAGCCGAATCGGTTGTCCGGAGAGCAAGCCTTCATGCGCAAAATCGCTACGATTCGGTTTTTCGCACTGGTATTCGCGTGCGTAATCGGTTCCGCTCAAGCCAATCAAGCGGAAATGGCCGCGCATGCGCGAGCGATGAACGATATCGCCGCGACGCCTCCGTGTTGCAACGGCGGCGACGACGACGACAACGACGGCTGGGAAGGTTACGAGCCCAACTTCTCGGCCGCGGAATTGCAGGAGATGCTGGATCGCTCGCGCAGAGAAGAGGCGGACAGCCTGCGCCGGCATCAAGAACGCATGGCGCGCGATCCGGAGTATCGGTCTTTCTTCGACGGCTTCTGGAACTTCAGGCCCGCCCAGGACAACGCGCCGGGACAGTACTGCGCCGCGCGTTTCTATCGCGAAGGCAGCAGCATGATCGTTCTCGGCCCGGGCGGCGATTCTCCGTACGCCTACCTGGCGCTGTACGGACGTGGCGTACCGGTGCCCAAGTCGCCCAGAAAGCTGACCGTCCGGCTCCATCAGACCGGAGAAGCACCCCAAACCGTCGAGGTCTTCAACCTGGCCATGGCGGGCACCGGCGGAGACGGCATGCTGCTGATGGCGGTCCCGAATGCGGACGCGCTGCTGGACGGCATGCTGGACCAGCATCGGTTCGAGGTCTTCGACAGCAAGCAGCGCGAGGTGTTCTACATACTCGAATGGACCGGCGGCCTCGCGGCGCGCGACAAGCTGCGGGCTTGCATCGGTACGAAGTCGTAAATACCGCGATCGCCGTCGTCGAACGGGGCGGGGTTCCGGTGAGCTACCTCGGCGCGCCGGCCCGGCGTCTGCTGTCCAATCGCCGCTAGCCGCCTGCGGCCCGGAGCGGACCGCGGCGCCGCAGGCACGGCGCCGCGATGCGCGCTGGATGTCAGGCCTTCGCTTCGACGTGGCGGGCGAAGTTGTCGAGGATCGCCTGCCAGCCGGCGCGCTGCATTTCCGGCGAGTTCTCCGACTCGGCGTCGAAGGTGGATTTGATCAGGACGCCGTCGGCCTGAGCGACGAACTCGGACTGGACTTCGCGGCCGTCCTCCATCCGATACTCGATCGTCTGCTGCGGGACCACGCGGGTGTAGGTGCCCTCGAAGTCGAAACCGAAGCTGCCGTCCTTGGCCTCCATGCGCGAAAGGAACTTGCCGCCCTCGCGCAGATCGACCGTGCTGCGGGTGGTGTGCCAGTCGTCGCTGGCGGCGTTCCACTGCTTGATGTCCTCCGGGGTGTTCCAGGCCTTCCAGACTTGGTCCAGGTCGGCGCATACCAGGGTTTCGATGGTGATCTTCATGTTGTGCTCCAGTGCGGCCCGGAATGGGCGTTCATTAGCAGCGTCGAACGGAGGGGCGCCGAATCGACAGGCTCGCGAAGATTTTTTCAGATCGCCGCGCCGATGTCGCCGAACCGGGATGTCGCGCGGCCCCGTCCAGGCGCGTCACGGCGGGGCAGGGCTCGGCTCAGGACAACATGGTCGGCAGTTGCGCCTTTTTGTTGCTTTGAGCCTGTCTTCGGCCAGGGCAGGGCAGGCGCATCCGGTCCGGATCCGGCTCGAACGATGCGGCGGCATCGCGAGGGGCGTCGCGACGCCCTCAGCCTTCGGCACCCGTTCGATTCGTGCCTGGTGTGCGCTTGACTTTGTCCGGCGGCGATGCTGCGATGATCCGGTCCGCACCGTACGGCAAGGCAAGGATGCCCATGTACCCTCGTGGTCAGGTCGCCCAACCGGATATGGATGTCTCGCCGCCGCAGCGGGCGGAGCGCGACGATGCCGATCTGGATCGCAGAGGACGAGACGCTCGCGGGGACTCCGAAGATCCCGCGCAAGGCGACGCCGGCGAATCGCCGGACTCGCAGATCCGAATCCCCTCCGATGCCATCAGCTTGCATTCCCTCGGGGGCGCGGAGGGCAAATCCTCGACGTTGGGGATAACGCTGCTGGAGTATCAGGGGCTCCCTTTTTTCGAGTTGACGGTGAAGGGTTCCTTCGAGGTTGGCCCCAGCCTCAGCATCGACTACGTCCCATCCCCGAGCATGCTCCTGGACGCCAAGTCCCTGAAGGAGGGCAGCTCCTTCGAGACGCCGATACCGCTGCCGCTGGCCGGTACGTCCTTGAACTTCGGCGTCGGCATGGACGGATCGCAGACCATCGGCCTGGAGTTGGGGCTGGGTCCCAAGCTCGGCAGGGCATCCTTGGGCGGCGCGCAGGTCTACGCCTATACGGTTTGCCCGGATTCCGGCCCTTGTTTCGACGCCGGCGCGAAGCTCAAGACGGGCAACATCACCTACAAGGCCGACGTCGGCGTTTCGCTGGGCCGCGGGTTCGACGTCATGGCCGACGAGATCGGCCGCGCGATCATTCGTTCGCTGGAGCTGCCGGTACCCGGAGCAAACGGCGGTAGTCAACGCTGAAACGCACAGGGGGTGCGCGTATGTCGTCGTCTTCGGATTCGCTGTTTTCCAAGGTGCAGTCGCCCGACGAGCTGATCCAGCGATTGCGGTTCGACCCGGACCCGATTCCGACCGATTCCGACGAACTGCTGGACTTCCTGAAGCGCGACAAGGACCTTCAGCTGCGCCTGCTGATCCGGGACAAGGCCAAGGACATTCCCTTGTCGGGGATCGTGCAACAGGGCGGCAAGATCCGGATCACCGTGCTGGATACCCTGCTCGAGCCGGGCCTGAATCCGTTTCTCGTGCTCGAGAACATCGGCGTCGCCCGCTCGCTGCTGTCGGATTGCCTGGAGCTGCGCCGGCGCATCGAGGCGCTGCAGCTCGACCTGTTCAACTACGCACAGGAGTCCTACGAGTTCGAGGAGACCAAGAAGCTGCGGGACGCCGAGCTGGCCCGCCTTGCCGACGAAGTGCAACTGCACGACGGCTTGCTGGCTGCCAAGCGTAAGGAGCAAACCGCCTTCGCGACCGTGATCGCGAACTGGGCCGAGGCCATGGCCAGCCATGGTGCGGACGCTCCCGGGCACACGTCCGAGCATCGAGTCGATCGGATGCTGATCCAGTCCTATTGGCCGGTGATCCATTCCACGTCGACGCCGGGTAATGGCACGCCGGAATTGGTGAAAGTGTCGAATGCGCCCTACAGCGCCCTGTTCTCCGGTTCCGTCTTCGACATCGTCTGGGCGGCGATGTCCTCCGATGCCAAGCGCAGCGTAAAGTTCGAGACCGCCAACCAGCGCAACGAAACCCTGCGTCTGCAGAACGAGAAGTCCGCGATCGACAGCCAGATCGCCCAGATCTCGGCGGCCAAGAAAATCGCCGTTTACGAGCACGACTTGGCGAAGAATCGCAATGCGATACGCGACGAGAAGTGGCGCCGCAAGGTGGTGCAGTTCGAGGCCAACTCCGGCCTGGGTCTCAATCGCCGCTTGCGCGACTCGCTGATGCTGTATTCGGAGATCTTCGGCCAGCTACGTGTCGCGCTGCACGCGATCGAGTTCGGCCAGACGGAAATCCTGGGCATGACCATCGAAGGCTTCGACGCCGAAAGGCTGGACCTTCGCAATCGCTACATCCTGGAACCGGCGAGCACGCAAACGCAAAGCGCGCCGGGCGCGGACGTACAGGAGTCCTTCGACGACGGTATCTGGATTTCGCTGGACACGCTGGGTAGCTACTTGGTCCAAGCCGAGGCCCGGATGCGCAGGCGCGCCCATTCGACGCACGTCACCCAATCCGTGCTGCGGCTGGACGGCGAATTGGGCGAGGGCAGTGCACCCATCAATCTGGAACAAGCCATCGGCCCCAACAGCGCGCTCGCGGCGGACACACGGCGGGACAATATTCTCGCCATCCGCATCCTCAACCTCGGCGACCCGATCAGCCTGCGCCTGCGCTTGCGGCGGCCGCAGCCGATGGGCCAGTACGTCCCTCCGGATTTGCAGCATCCGAGCGGGTCCTGGCTGCCCGATCCGATATGGAAAATATTGTCGAGCTACGATCTGGCGCTGGACTACGCCTATCTGCCCAGCACCTCGGCGGCCGTCGCGCCCGAGGTGCCGTCCGTGGTCACGCAGTTCTTGAACCGGGAACTCAACGGCCTGTTGAAAGCGACCGTCGGACCAGCGGAGCCGACCGCGCGGAAGCTGTCGCTCAGGATCGAGGTGTGGCACACCTGATGGTCGCGACGATGACGCCACGCGGTCAGGCGCGGGTGGGTCGCTCTCGGTGAGCCGGGACGATGGCTTAAGTGGAAAACCGCATCGGACTATGCCGTCGCGCACCTGTCGCGGTTCACGTCGGTGCCTTGGAACGCCGGCGCTGACGCGGACGGAGCTCGTCAGGAACGCAGCTGCACGTGCCTGACGGAGCAGGGCACCCGGTACGACCTACCCGCCGGGGAGTGGCGTGCGATCGCTCGCCGCGGCGCCGTCTACAACCCGTACAAGGAGCGGGTAGGGGACAGGTCGACCGGGGTGCAGGGGGGGCCTGCGGCTATGGGCGCGCAGGCGCCCGCTCCTTCACCAAGCGCTGTAGCCGGCGCCACTCGATTCGTTGATGCGGCCGATGTGAGTGATCCTTCAGACCTACCGCTGAGGACTGTCTAGTCCGGATACTTGAAAATGGTTGCATGCGCACCGTGTGAGAGGGCATCGCCCCAAAGCAACCATTCTGATTGGTCGGGCTTTACCGCTCCGAAAAAGAACAATCCGCCGATGTTCATGCTAGGAATATTGAGCTTGTCGAAAGAAATTCGTGTATCCCTGTTGAGCGATATCCCCACGGTTAAGAGAGGAGATTTCGGGTACTTGCTGGGAAGCAAGTCTATGATCTTTTGCAAGGTAACTTTCGCATTGATGTCATCCGGGGGCAGCTGTTTTAGCTGCAATGGGAAAAATTGATTCTCACCGCTCTTCTGAATTCGAGCTACCGCATCGTGGTCATGATTTTCCCAATGGGTGACGCCAATTTTTTCGCCTCTTCGCTCTGCTAGTCCATGGCAGAGCAGGGCGGCATCACGAAGTTCCTTTAATCCCAATGTCTCTCGTGTTTGCAGTCGCCTGTGACGGTCGGGAGGCATGTGCTGGGTGATCTCCAGCTCTACAGCGCGCAGACGACGTAGAAGGTGCCCAGTCTCCACATAGGTTTTGGTTCCAGCTTCGCGACACCAAGCCTTGTCCATATGAGGGGTGCCCTGGTCCTTGGTTGCTCACCAACATCCTACGATGCTGCAAGGCCGTTCTGAAGGTATTTGCCTAGGTCCACTACGACGACCAGCCGTTCCTCGGAGCGTTGACGAAACATCAGGCCGCGCATGCGCTTACCCGGCCCAAGGCCCGGTTAGGTCTACGTGATTGTCCACGATGCGCCGGTGTAGATCCCCTGCGCATGTGTTCGAACAGGGGTGGCCTTCAGGCCAACCAGGTGGGCGCATCGTTCAGCTGGCGGGATAGGAGGTGGTGTTACTTCGGCCTTCTTTGTGAATCAGTTAGTTACATTCCTGAAGCTATTTTTTGTAACGAAATCTCTTGTTTTTCTAGGCAGGTGGACTTGTGACATTTTCCGCGTGTACAGGAAGAATTGTGACATTCACTCAGCGGAATCAGCATGGAAAAAGTCACAGCATCACCTGGTAGAACGAACACAAGGGTGGCACGTTCGTGCGCCAATACTCGTACAACGCGTTGTGTGAGCGTGTGTTATCGACCATTCCTGGGGTCACCGGCATTCTGATGGCAGTGGCCGTACTCCGGACGTGCACACCTGCACCGTCTACGACGAATCTGGACGCTGGTTAGGTGACTACGACACACCGGAAAGGTCTTGCAACAGGCGATCTGGCTGGGCGGCAACGCCGATATGAGAGGGCGCTGTGTATTCATGTAACGCCGTGTCGACTGCGCGGCTAAGCTTACGCCCTCAAAAATTCGTTATCAGCACATGGATAGCCATCGTCTTTCTTAGCTAAAGGGCGATGCTTCAGTGCTTTGTAGGGTTATATAAGGATTGGCGTCCCGAGCGCTCAATGATCATGTCGATCATGAGCAATGCTTCCTCAAGCGTATGAGGATCGACGCTAGCAGCATCCGTGATAAGCCGGGCAGCTACCTCTTCAAATTCTCTCCGGAACGACGTGTCATCAAGACATTCTTTCCTTCTATAAACAAGCAAGTCGAGCGCATGCAGGCGATCAAGGATTGATTGGTGAGTATGGCTTGCCATATTCGAACCCTGCCATTCTGCGTATATATTCAAGATAATATTGGCCACTCCATTTCCGAGTCAACCAATATTCATCGGGACTTGCCAGGTCTGTCGTCCGCAAAAAGCGGAGCGGTGCGACATAATAATCATATGATGGCGCGTCCTAAGCACCCGCTACGGATGCTACTTGAGCTCCCTTCTTAAACGCTAGCTTTGCCTTTGGGTAGGCGAATTGGACTAAGGCGAGGACGGCTGCGGTAAAGACAAGAGCCCCAATCAACCATAAGACGAATTCTCTATCTGGGCGCAACTCACACAGAGCTCCGGCGCCATCCATAGGTTGTCCAGATTCAGCTTGGCCCTGGCTGCGACGTCGCGCGGTATGTTCAGATGCGTCAGCATCTGACCGGTCCCGTGTTGATGGTCTCCTATCGGTCATGGCCAAGCTGTAGATGGTATTGATGAGTCCAATCATGGCGACGCCGATGTGGATGATTTCCTCGACCAGCGGCACCAGCTCACGGCGGCGCGAGGCGAGCCCCGTTCATCTGTCGGATCAGCCGAAACGGTTGGCTGGAGCAGCTGACTTCCTCGCGGTCGTCGGGTTACTGGCGCATTCCAAAGCGCATCGGCCCGTTGGCCCGTAGCTGATCGTATAGTTGTCGGCGCCCCCTCAATGAGCAAGTAGGGTCGGAACCGAAGCGTGCTCCATAAGGAAGCGGGTTACGCCTCCCAGCACCTGTTCCCGCAATCGCGAATGGCTGTAGCCCCCTGCGACCAACAGGTCTGCCTCGACTTCTTGTGCATGGATATCGATGATCAGCCCGGCCTGAGCGGTAGAGGCTGAGCGTTTTACCAGGCGCGCATAGACATGATTCCGCTCCAGATGTCCGATCAATAGGGAATCCAGCGATTCTGCGTAAGACGATCGGGCGTCCTCGTTGACGATAAGCAGGTCGACCGAGCGCATGCGCTGCAGCCAGGGCATTGCATCGTGCAAGGCACGCGCCGACTCGCGGGACGACTTCCATGCGATTACCGCCTTGCCGAAACCGGGGGCAGAGTGGTGCGACGTTGGGACCATCAGCATAGGGCGGCCCGAGGCCACCAGTACGCCCGAAACAAGGCGCTCGCGGGCCTCGCGTTCGTCGCCGTCGATGGTACCAACAACGACCAAATCGCACTGCCGCGCCGGCCCGATGCATATCTCGGCCGGCGTCGACCAGAAATCTCGTGACTGACGGATCTGGTACGGCACCGATTCGGATCTGAGGCATTCCTCGACCGCATTTGCCATTGCCTGTGTGGTTGCCGCCGCACATTCGCGCATATTCTCGTAGACGCCTGCGGGATAGTACGCCCAGGCTTCGGCGATGGGTGCGGTCTGGCTCACGCCCACGAGCGCGGTGACACGCCCGCCGCTAATCCGGGCGAGGGCGCAGCTGGCGCGCAGCGCAGCGGACGGTATGTCGCCCATAAGCAGGGGAACGAGGATGTCCTGAAACACGATGTCGCCCTCGTTATCTGGTCTTGTGGATAGATATTGGCGCCCGCGTCGGCGGCAGTATTGACGCCGATCAAGAACGCGCACCGATAGCGGCGCCCGAGTTTGATATGGATCAAGAGACGCAGCATGCGAGCGCTTAGGCTGCGAGTCGACATCCGCCCAGGAGCTCGCCATGACGATCCGTTCGACAGCCGTATGCGCTTCGACTGTATGCCGACGAGCCGGTATGCGCAGCGTTGCGCTGAGCGTCTGGATGCAAGGGACCGCCCGCTACCACGCCGATAACGGCAAAAGTGGCAACCCAGAAAGCCATGGCCATGTTCGAGGGGGTCAAGGCCGGTTGCGGGGAGCATGTCGTCGTCGGCGACTGCGCGGCCACCATTCTCAAGTTCACCAAGGCGAACCGGTGCGACCTGGTAATCATGAGGTCGCACGGTCGCTCGGCTCTGAAGAGTCTGTTGCTCGGCTTCGTGACCGGCAAAGTACTGGTCGGTTGCTAGGTCCCGCTTACTATCGCGTGCTGACCGGCCTACCACCAAGCTTGCGCTAAAGCGACATTACGGGAGTCATCGCGCATGTGGGAGATGCTGACCGCCAGCCAGGACCTCGGCCGCTTGCACAGCTTGGTCGCTATCCTGGTGCGATACGGGTTCGGCGATCTGGTTCGCCGGTTAGGCCTCGTGAAGGTGCTCGCGCGCGCGGGCAAGGTCCTGCCGCTCGCACACCTTGGGGAACTGGTGGCGCTTCCGCCGCATGTGCGGGTGCGCTGCGCGCTGGAGGAAATGGGACCGACCTTCGTCAAGCTAGGTCAAGTCTTGGCGACGCGGGTGGACCTGTTTCCGCCCCAATGGATCACCGAGCTCAGTCGTCTGCAGAATGCCGTTCCGCCGGTGCCTTTCGAGGCGATCCGCTCAGAGATGTCCGCGGCGCTAGGCCAATCCCCCGAGTCGAAATTTTCGTGGCTCGATCCCTCGCCGTTGGCGGCGGCGTCGATCGCCCAGGTGCACCGAGCACGCTTACCGGACGGTCGAGAGGTCGTCGTCAAGGTCCGGCGTCCCGGCATCCGTCCTCTCATCGAAGCCGATCTGCGGCTGTTGCAATACGCGGCAAGCAAGATCGAAGCGAAATTCCCGGATGTGCGCCGCTACCATCCAGTTGGCATGGTGCGGCAGTTCCACGCCTCGCTGCTGGGCGAGCTCGATCTCGCCGCCGAATGCCGAAATGCTGAACGTATTGCTGCCAATCTCTCCCGCGATCAACGCCTAGTGGTTCCGATCGTGCATTGGCCCTGTACCAGCGAACGCATGAACGTGCAGGACTTCGTCGACGGTATTTCCGTGATCGACCTGGTTGCACAGGATGTCGCCGGACTGGATCGTGCTCGGGTGGCACGCACCGGCGCGCAGATCGTGTTGAAAATGATGCTCGACGATGGCTTCTTCCATGCCGATCCCCATCCGGGCAACGTGTTCGTATTAGGCGACGGGCGCATCGCCCTAATTGATTTCGGCATGGTCGGTAGGCTGTCGCAAGTGCGCCGCGCGGAAGTAGTCAGCTTGTTGTTCGGGCTGGTCGAGCGCGACCCCGAACGCGTCACCGAGGTGTTGCTCGACTGGACCGGGCGGACCGATGTTGACGAAGAGCAGCTGGCCATCGACATCGATGTGTTCGTCGAGCGCTATCACGGAGTTCCGTTGGGGCAGCTAGACCTAGCAGCGATGCTGCTCGAAGTGGTGAGTCTGCTTCGATCACATCGTTTGGCCTTGCCTTCCGACCTAGCTCTATTGATCAAGGTCTGTCTCACCCTCGAAGGAATGGGGCGCAGACTCGATCCACAATTCGACATGGCGCGTCAGGCGCGGCCTTTCCTGCGCCGCGCCATGACGGCACGGTTCCACCCCCGCTGGGTCGCGCGGCGCGGCGTCCAGTCGCTGACGGATACCATCGAGGTGCTGGCGAAGTTGCCTCAGGATCTTCGGCGCGCGCTGCGTGCGATGCGCACGGGCGGGGTCCGGCTGCATATTGGGATGGACGAGCTGCGCGACTTCGGCAGCCAGATGGCGCATTCGGCAAATCGCTTGGCGGGCAGCATGGTGATTGCCGCGCTGATCGTCGGTTCATCCATCGCGATGACGGTCGAAGGCGGCCCCACGCTGTTCGGTCTGCCTTTGTTCGGATTGGTCGGTTTCGCCGGAGCTTCGCTCGCCGGCATTTGGCTCTTGCTGTCGATATCCCGTAGCGGCGGCGGACGCTAGCTCCTGCAAAGACTGGGCTCCTGCCGGCGGTGGCGAGGCCGCATGCACATGCCTCCGATTTGATCCTGGCCAGTCCTAGCCGATGACGGTGGAGATAGCCTGTGATCGTCGCTAAGAGTTCGTATTGGCGTTGATGGCTCGTAAGTTGTTTCGGCTCGGTAGCGACTATTCCCTGCAGGTCATCGAACATCGGACGGCGGGCGATTCCTCGCTCGTTCGCCTGATACTGAAGAGCGTGATCGAACAGCGCCTGCATACGCGGAACTAACCAGGTCACGCGGTTTGGGCAGGGTGCCATGTAGGCTGGTGTTCGTTGCCGCATCGTTGTGTATTGATCGAGATCAATGCCTAGGCGCCCAATCGCCCTAGGGTGGGATCGGGCTTTCTCGGGACCCCGGCATGCGATCGATCCAACGCGATGACCGCCGTAACTTCGAGCAGCCGAGCGCCAGGCTGCCCGTGCGGCGAGCCGGCATCGACACCTATCGGCAGCCGGTCTTGTACCTGCACCGAGATTGCACGGTGTCCCGTGCCGAGGGGTTCGCAGCACTGACGCGGGTCAGCGTCAAATGCGGCAGGCAACAGGTCATTGCCGTTCTGAATATCGTCACCGGCGACTGGCTGGGTAAGGACGAGGCCGCGCTGTCCGATGCCGCGTGGCAAATGCTCGCGCCGGAGCACGGCGCCATCGCCACTCTGGCTCATGCCGAACCGCCCAGGTCGGCCAGCGTGCTGCGGGCCAAGGTGTTCGGAACGCGCTTGAACGAGGCCCAGTTCGAGGCGGTGCTGCGCGACGTCCTTAGCGCGCGATTGTCGGATATCGAGTTGGCGGCATTCGTAACGGTCTGCGCCGGCGACCGGCTGGACCTCGACGAATCGGTCGCGTTGACGCGCGCGATGATATCGGTCGGGGACCGGATCGATTGGGGCTCGGGGCCCGTGCTCGACAAGCATTGCGTAGGCGGCCTGCCCGGCAACCGGACCACTCCGATCGTGGTGTCGATCGTCGCCGCGCTGGGCCACCGCATTCCGAAAACCTCGTCACGGGCGATCACCTCGCCTGCCGGAACGGCCGATGTGATGGCGACCATGACTGAGGTCGATCTGAACATCGATGTGCTGCGTAATGTCGTGGATCGGGAAGGCGGCTGCATGGCCTCCGGCGGGCGCATGCGCTTGAGTCCCGCCGACGATATCCTGATCCAGGTAGAGCGGCCCCTGGATCTGGATGGCGACGGCCAGATGGTCGCGAGCATCCTGTCGAAGAAGGCCGCCGCGGGTTCCACCCATGTATTGATCGATATCCCGGTGGGCGCGACCGCCAAGGTGCGCACCATGGTCGCTGCCGATGCGATCGCCCGGCGCCTGGCTTTCGTCGGAGAGGCTGTCGGCTTACGCATAGGCGTCCACATTTCCGAGGGCCGTCAGCCGGTCGGGCGCGGGATCGGCCCGGCGCTCGAAGCGCACGACGTACTCGAGGTCTTGCGCAATTCGCCGCAGGCGCCGAGCGATCTGCGCGAGCGAGCGCTCGATGTCGCCGGAGCGGTTCTCGAACTGTTGCCCGCCATCGCTCCGGGGAGCGGGCGAATCCAGGCTGCGGGCGCGCTCGCATCGGGCGCCGCGATGAGGAAGTTCGTCGCCATCTGCATGGCCCAGGGCGGCTTCCGTGAGCCTGGCAAGGCGCGCTTCGTCGAACCTTTCGTCGCGCCGGCCGACGGGCAATTGGGCTGTATCAACAATCGCCAGTTGGCGCGCATAG
The DNA here is from genome assembly GCF_001429345.1 of Lysobacter sp. Root983. NCBI lineage: Bacteria > Pseudomonadati > Pseudomonadota > Gammaproteobacteria > Lysobacterales > Lysobacteraceae > Lysobacter > Lysobacter sp. Root983. The sequence continues at coordinate 526,907 of NZ_LMJO01000001.1, read as the reverse complement.
CCAAGCTCGCCGGCGCGCCCCGCAACCCGACGGCCGGCGTCGTATGCACCATGCGTGAAGGCGATTCGATCCGTCGCGGAATGCCGTTGTTCCTGGTGCATGCCGGGTCGAAAGGCGAGCTGGCCTACGCGCTGGATTACGCGAGGGCGCACCCGGACACCTTGAGCCTGCGGGAGTCACGGTCGTGACGCTGGTGGCGCTGTCCTTTCCCGACGACGGCGCGCTTGTCGGTTCGGTGAGCCGGGAACTACACGCCCGTATGGGGCTCCTCGAGTGGCGGCATTTCCCCGATGGCGAATCGCTGATCCGGATCGACGACGGCATCGAAGGCGCGGATGTCATCATCTTCGCGAGCTTGGCCGATCCGGACCGCAAAGCATTGCCTGTGCGGTTCGTCGCTCAGACCGCGAAAGAGCTCGGTGCGCGCAGCGTGGGCCTGGTGGCCCCGTATCTAGCCTACATGCGCCAGGACGCTCGCTTTCGTCCGGGCGAGGCCATCGCGGCGAGTGTGTTCGCCCGGTTCCTCGATCAATGCCTCGACTGGTTGGTGACCGTAGACCCTCATCTGCATCGCGTCGCCAGGCTCGACGAGCTCTATCGGATTCCGGTCTCGTGCGTCGCATCGGCGCCCGAGCTGGCGAACTGGATACGACGCGAGGTGAGTAACCCGATCCTGATCGGACCGGATGAGGAGAGCGTGCAATGGGTCGCGGAAATCGCCCGGGAGGCACAGATACCCTACGAGTTGCTGCATAAGCGACGCTGCGGCGATCGCGAGGTCGAAGTGAGCGCACCCGATCCGGAGCGTCTGCGCGGGTTCACTCCGGTGCTGGTGGACGACATCGTCTCGACCGGGCGAACCCTGGCCGCCGCGGCGGAGCATCTGCGAAGACTCGAGCTGCCGTCTCCGGTATGCGTGGTTATCCATCCGCTATTCAGCGGCAATGCGCATGAGCTGCTGAAGCGGGCCGGGGTGGAACGCATCGTAAGCACCAATAGCATCCTGCATTCTAGCAACGCCATCGGTCTGGCCAAGCCCATAGCACGTGCCGTCGCTGGACACCTGGCGCGGATTCAGACAGGAGCAGGTCCATGATCTACGACGAAACGCCGGAAGAGCTGGTTCTCGCCTGCGGCACGTGCGAAGAACTGGACGCCCCGCTGCGCCGCCAAATCGAAGCCGAAGCGGCGGGTCGACGCGCGAAGCACCCCGATTTCGCTTATTGGGCCGCGGGGTACGGTGCGATCGTCCACGATGCGCTTACCCAGGTGCGGATCCACGCATGGGTCGAGGCTCTGGCCGGGCAGGGCATCCTCCCGGACGCTGCAACGGGCTATCGCCGCCTGGCGGCGGCCGATCGCGTGGCCAGCGCCGCGATGTGGCTGGTGGTTCACATGACCTATGCCCAGACGGTTCGTCTGGACGGCCGGGCATTGAACGCGGACGACTTCAAGCGGCATCCCGAAGGGCATACCGGCGGCTCGTTGAATATGGTGCCGGCCTATGCCGGCTATCTAGCGATCAATGCGCTGACCGGACATACGCGCGCGTGGCTGATGGGCCAAGGGCATTGCGTCGCCGCCGTGGATGCGCTGAACCTGCTGACGGCGAACATGACGCCCGAGCACGCCGGCCGGTACGGGCTGGATGACAAGCGCTTGTCGGACTTCGTCGGCGATTTCTATTCCTACGGCGTGAGCTGCGACGGCTATCCAACCTCGCCGTTGGGTTCGCACGTGAATGCCTTTACCGCCGGCAGCCTGCAGGAGGGCGGCTATCTCGGGTTCGCGGAACTGCACTATGTGCACGCGCCGCTCCCGGGAGAGCGCCTGGTGGCCTTTCTCAGCGATGGCGCCTTTGAGGAGCAACGCGGCAGTGACTGGGCGTCGCGATGGTGGCGTCCGCAGGATTGCGGCTTGGTGGCGCCGATCATGGTACTCAACGGGCGCCGGATCGAGCAGCGCAGCCAGATCGCGCAAGAGGGCGGAGAGCGCTGGCTGCATACCCATTTGAGGCTCAACGGTTTCCAACCGATCGGGCTCGACGGCCGCGACCCGGCCAGCATCGCTTGGGGTATCCACGAGATCGAGCTGCGCGAGCAAACCCGTATCGACGCGTACGCTTCAGCCGGCTTCGATACCAGCGCACCGCTGCGCTATGGGGTCGCCCAGGCGCCCAAGGGCTATGGTTTCCCCGGTGCCGGCAGCAACAGGGCCCACAACCTCCCGTTACCGGGAAATCCCTCAAGCGATGAGGCCTCGCGTAACCAGTTCAACCTCGCCTGTAAGACATTGCACGTAGCCGAACCGGAGTTGCGAGACGCGATCTCCGCCTTGGCTACCCACGGCCAGCAGCGGCGCCCCATGGAGCGTGACCACGCACTGGCCACGCGCCAGGTACACCCGCCCATCTCTCCTGACCTCCAGTGGCGCGCCGTGGGTGAGTCGGTTTCGCCTATGGCGGCCCTTGACGAATACTTCGTCGCGACATTGGTCGCTAACCCTGGTCTGCGCGTGCGCGTCGGAAATCCCGATGAGCTGCGCAGCAATCGCCTGGACCGTACCCTGGACCTTCTTAAGCATCGGGTGCAATCGCCGGAGCCAGGCGTGGCCGAATCGCACGCCGGCAGCGTCATCACCGCCCTCAACGAAGAGGCGGTGTTATGCGCGGCCCTGGCTAACAAGGGCGGGATCAACCTCGTCGTCACCTACGAGGCGTTCGCGGTGAAAATGCTTGGTGCGCTGCGACAGGAATTGACCTTCGCGCGCCAGCTCCGTCACGCCGGGCGGGCGCCCGGCTGGCTGTCGGTTCCGATCGTGCTGACCTCACATACCTGGGAGAACGCCAAGAACGAGCAATCGCATCAGGACCCGACCCTGGTCGAAGCGCTGATGGGAGAAATGCAGGACTCAGCGCGGATTATCTTTCCTGCGGACGCAAACAGCGCTTGCACCGCCCTGCAGGCGGTCTATGCCGATCGAGGCAGGCTCTTCGCCCTGGTCGTGCCGAAGCGGGAATTGCCGGTATTGTTGGATGCCAAGCAAGCGCTAACGTTGCAGCACGACGGGGCTATTTTCCTGGAGAATGCCGTCGACGCGGAGATCGATGTGGTGGCTACCGGAGCCTACCAGTTGGCTGCCGCCCTCAGGGCGTGGCGACGGCTCAGCTCGCGCGGTGTAGCCGCGAACCTAATCTATCTCGCGGAGCCTGGGCGGTTCAGGACGCCTCGTGATGAGGATGAGGCCGAGTACATACACGATGATGAAGCTATAAGGTGCTGGTTCACGTTAGGTAGGCCGAGAGTTTTCCTGACCCACACACGTCCGGAGCCGCTCCTGGGAGCGCTGCGCAGGCTAGACGACGGCCCCGGTCTTACCGCTGCCTTGGGCTATCGAAACCGCGGCGGAACCTTTGATGTCGATGGTTTGATGTTCGCCAATCGTTGCACTTGGGCGCATCTTCTGCTGGCAGCTGCGACGCTTCTGAAACGCAGCGCCGGCGCTTGGCTGACGTCCGAAGAGTACGATGCGGCCGTGGGCCGGGGCACACCGGAGGTGTTGTGGCAAGGCGCATGCGATGAGTGAGCCCGGCCCTCGGACTTTGTTGGTACTCAACCTCGGGTCATCTACTCTCAAGGCGGCACAATATGAAAAGAGCGGCTTATCGGGCGCCTGGCCCTGCCGCCTCTCGCGGGTCGAGATCGCGTTGGTCAATCCGAGTCGGGAACTGGACGCCGCGCTGGCCCAGGTCGTCGACGCCCTGGGCTTAGTCTCCGCGCCTGCGTTCGTCGGACACCGCGTTGTTCACGGAGGCGAAGCCGAGCAAGCGCGAGTTCTCGATGCCGCGGAGCTCGAGCGATTGGGCGCGCTGTCGTGCTTCGCGCCGCTACATCAGCGCGCGGCCCTCAGGCTGGTGAGCGCGGTGCAGAATCGTTGGCCGGGCACTCGGCAATATGCCAGTTTCGATACGTCGTGGCATGCCCAGCTCCCCGCGAATACCCGACGGCTCGCGGTGCCAAAAGTATGGGATGCGCTCGGCATCAGACGCTACGGTTTCCATGGCTTGGCCTTCGCCTCTGCGATGCGCCAAGTCCGGGAGGCTGATTCCCGCCTTGGGCGCGAGAGGGTAGTGTTGGCTCACTTGGGCAGCGGTTGCAGCCTTTGCGCCGTGCGCGACTCGCAAAGCCTCGATACAACGATGACTAGCACGCCGCTCGATGGGCTACCTATGGCAACTCGCAGCGGGAGTCTCGATCCCGGCGCGGTGCTCCACCTATTGAGGGCCGGCGGGCTCAGCGTCGACGCGCTGGAAGAGGCGCTGTATCACGAGTGTGGTCTGCGCGGAGTTTCCGGACTGAGCGGCGATGTGCGAGAGCTGCTCGCCGAAAGCAGCATTGAGGCAGCCTTGGCCTTAGACATCTTCGCCCTGCGTATCGCACAAGGCATCGCATCCATGGCGACCCGGTTGGGCGGCATCGATCATTTGATTTTTTCCGGCGGAATCGGAGCCAATGTCTCGCGAGTACGCGCTGCGATCACCAACCACCTGACTTGGCTCGGCATCGGGCTCGACGAGTCCGCCAACGATCGCGGAGATGCCCGGATCGAAAGTCCGGGAAGCCGGGCGCGGGTTTGGCGCGTGGACGTGGACGAAGAAGCCGAGATCGCATCCGCCTGTGCTGTGGTGACGGCCCTGATGCGGTCTTGAGGATTTATCCCAGTTCGCTGCGCTGACGTCGCTTAGTTACTAGCGCCCTACGTACGAATTCGATGGATCCTAATCCCACCAAGGGCATCACCAAGGCCAGGCAGGAGAGATCAATCGGCGCAGGCGAGAAGCGAAACCAAGAACCAGGGCCTTCGAATCGTGTGATCAGAAGCAGCATGCCGAGCGCTGACAAGACCAATACCCAGAACGCTTTGCTGGTTCGGCCGAACCAGTGCGCATGGGTGAAACCGCGGTTCACTACGATCAGCCCGATATTCCCGGATATCAGCGCAGTGAAGGACAGTGCGGCGATCTGTTCCGTGGGTATGGCCGCTCCGAGCCCCGCCAAATAAACAGCCACGACCGCAACCAAGACGATCGCGCCCTGGCCCAGACTGCCCAGCAGGGTCGAAAGGTCCAGCAGGCGCCGCGAAGGTGGCCTCGGAGGCCGATGCATGACATCTGCAGCAGCGGATTCTCGCTCGAATACCAGCGCAGAAGCAGGGTCGATGATCAGCTCTATGAATACGACATGCAAAGGCATTAATATCAATGGGGCGCCCAAGACGAGCGGCAACAGGGCCAAACCTGTGATCGGGACATGGACGGCCAGAATGTAGCGAACCGCACGCGATATATTGTCGTAGATGACCCGTCCTTGACGCACGGCTCTGACCACAGTCACGAAATTGTCGTCGAGCAGCACGATGGATGCCGCCTCGCGCGCGACATCGGTGCCGCGCTCTCCCATTGCGATGCCCACGTGAGCGGCCATCAGCGCGGGAGCGTCGTTGACGCCATCGCCAGTCATAGCCACGATCTCGTTGTTTCGCTTTAATGCCTCGATCAATCGCAGTTTGTGCTCGGGTTTTACACGCGCGAACACATCGGTATCGCGTACTCGTTGCGCCAGGGTCACCGTATCCAACGTCTCTAGCTCGGTGCCAAGCATGGCGGCCTGTGGACGAGCCAACCCGGCTTGCGCAGCGATCGTTCGCGCGGTATCCAGATGATCGCCGGTGAGCATGATCACTCTTATGCCGGCGGCCCTCGCCTCGGCGACGGCTTCCCGAGCACCCGAGCGCAGCGGGTCAGCAAATCCGAGCAGTCCGCGCCATTCGTAGCGGAAGCTGAGTGGAGTGATCGGTAGCGTCCCGGGAGTATCGGTCCAGACCGCTGATGCCGCAGCAATAACGCGCAAACCCCGGTGCGCCATTTCCGCGGCAAACTGCATGCTCGCAGAGCGTTCGTCATGGCCTAGATCGCACAGATCCGCGATGGCTTCCGGAGCACCCTTGCTGGCGATCTCCAGCACGGGCTCGTCTCGCATCTGCCAGACCTGGGTGACAGCGAGCAGGTCTTTGGACAGCGGGTACTCGCGAAGCCGGATCGGGCTCGGTTGCGCCTGCGCCGCGGAAGAAGCTGCGGTCGCTATACGGATCGCCTTGTCCATCGGATCGAACGAATGCTCCGGACAGGCGCGATCAGCGCATCTGAGCAAGGCTTCGAGCTCGGGAGAATGAGATGCCGCCGGCGCCGAACGCTCGCTGCCCAGCGCTAACTCAGCGAGGGTCATCTCGTTTGCGGTCAGGGTGCCGGTCTTGTCCGTGCACAGGACGGTAACCGAGCCCAGCGCCTCGATCGCCGGCGAGCGGCGTATCAAAGCATTGTGTTGGGCCATGCGCCAGCTGCCCAAGGCCAGGAACACCGTCAACACGACAGGGAACTCCTCGGGGACATTGGCCATCGCGAGCGTGACTCCGGCGAGCACTCCTTGCAACCAGTCGCCGCGTGTCCAGCCATACCACAGCGCGACCAATACGCTGACGCTCAGGCCGAGCGCGGCAAAGACCAGCACTGCATATCGCATCTCCCGTTGCATGGGTGTGGCCGGCGATCTCAGTGTATGCAGCGCTTCGCCAATCCGGCCGACCTGAGTGGCGACACCCACGGCCTCAACCTGTGCGATGGCGTGACCGCGAACCACTAAAGTGCCGGCATGGATGAGAATCCGATCCAGTTCGCCGGCTGACACCGCGCCTCGCTGCACCGGCGCCGACTCGCCGGTCAGCATGGACTCGTCGAGCATGAGGTCGGTTTCGTTCAGTACCCGGGCGTCGGCAGGAACACGATCACCTTCGGCGACCATGATCGCATCGCCGACCACCAGGTTCGAAGACGGGATCGATCGGATTTCTCCATCGCGGATGACGCGCGCCTGCGGGCTGCTCATCTCTCGGAGCGCTTGTAGCGCGCGTTCGGACCTGTAGTCCTGGTAAACGGTAAGTGCGACCACAAGCGCAACCGAGACGGAGAGCGCCACAGCCTCGTGCGCATCGCCTAGAAGCAGGTAGACAGCCGAGGCGAAAATCAGCAACAGCAGCATCGGCTCGCGCAACACCCCGACGACTATCGACAACCAATTGCGTCGGTCCGGTTCGGGCAGCAAGTTCGGGCCGTCGGCTTGCAAGCGCCGTGCCGCGTCGTCGCTGGAAAGGCCGGTCAGGAGTGTTGGGTCGCCATGCTTGGACTCCATATAAATTGCCCTTGATCTGTCGACGGAAATCCGTTCATCCGTGCCGGCATGGTGGGTCGAAACCGAATCCCGATACCGACATGGAAAACCCGCCGTGTAGAAACCATTGCATCGGATCGTGAAACACTGCGATCCCGAAGAATCCGAGCAGCAGCAAGCCGCCGCACTAGAGTAGACGGGCGGCACCGCGCTCCATTGATTCAGGTCAAGTCTTCCGGTGTGGGAACTGATCCAGATCAAGATCGATTGCCGGGCCTGGCTGCAATCTGGTGGCGTATTGCGGAGACCGTCATGCTCAAGGACGTTTTGGTTCCCCAACTGTGGGGCGATGTCTCAACCGCCGCCCTGCGCATCGCATGTTCTATCGCGGCTCCATCGCGTGGTCGCGTCACAGCACTGGTAGGCGGCAGCATCGCCTCGACCATTGCGGACGCTCGCGAGTACCGTCCCACGGGCGATTATCGGTCTATGTGTGACAGTGTCGCGGCGGCGACCGACGAGGCGGCTCGCGCGAGCGAAATCGAGCTGAGGTCCTCCGGCGTTTCCTGGGACATCCGCAGGAACTCTGCGGACTGGCTTACTGTGTCGGAAATCGCCATCCGTCACGCGCGTTACGCAGATCTAGTCGTTATCGAGAAACCTCAGGTCGGCCTGAGTTCCAGGCGCAAGTTCTTCTCGGAGGTGCTTTCAGGCGCAGGGCGTCCCGTGCTGCTTGTGCCCGACTCGGCAATCGGGCTGGCGTCAGCGCTGCACGTCGCGATCGCCTGGAACGCATCCCGTGAAGGCACGCGCGCGCTGCATGATGCGATGCCACTGCTTCGTTGGGCCGGTTCGATTGAGTTGTTGATAGTCGATGAAGGACTGGAAGAGCAGACGCGCGCCGATCATTCGGAGGCCGATATCAAGGCGCATCTCGCGCGCCACGGTGTGGTTGTCGAGGTCGTTCGGCGTACCTGTTCCGGCGCATCGGTCGGCCAGGTCATCGCCGAGCGGGTACGTGAGGCCGGTGCGAACCTAGTTGTCGCCGGCGGATACAGCCATTCGCACTTGATGGAGCAGAGGTTTGGGGGGGTGACCCAGTACCTATTGGAGAACACCAGCGTTCCGGTGTTCTTTTCGCATTAAAATGATCTGTATAACAGCGATATGCACGATATGGGAGTGCCTCCATGGGCATCGCGCCGTCGAAGCCGCCGGTATTCCGTCTGACGTTCTTGGGCGCGGCGGGAACTGTCACTGGGTCTCGCTATCTGATTGAGGCCGACGACAAACGGCTGCTGGTAGATTGCGGATTGTTCCAAGGATTCAAGGCGCTCCGGTTGCGCAATTGGGCGGCGTTTCCGGTGGGTCCCGCCACGATCGATGCGGTGGTGTTGACGCATGCGCACCTGGATCACAGTGGTTACCTTCCCAGGTTGGTGAGGACGGGGTTTGAAGGCGCCATTTGGTGCACGCCCGCCACGCGGCAACTATGCGGAATTTTGCTCCCGGATTCAGCTCACTTGCTGGAGGAGGAAGCCGGCTACGCCAACCGAGCCAGCACGACGAAGCACCATCCGGCAGAGCCGCTTTACGACGTGGTCAGCGCTCACGAGGCCGTACGGCGGATGCGCACCTGGGATTTCGATGCGCCGTTCGAACCCGTACCGGGAGTGACCGCCAGCTTCAGAAGTCAGGGCCATATTCTCGGCGCAGCGGCCCTCACCCTGGTTTACCGAGGCGTGCGCGTGACTTTCAGCGGCGATATCGGGCGATATAACGACCCGGTGATGCAAGCACCGAGTCGACCTGCAGCCAGTGACTGGATCGTCACCGAGTCGACCTATGGCGACCGGGAGCATCCGCTGGGCAGCACGAAGCAGGAGTTGTGTGAGGCCCTCAAGCCGGTGTTGCTGCGAGGTGGCGTGGCCATAATTCCGGCATTTGCGGTAGGTCGGGCGCAGTCCTTGCTGCATGTAATCGCGCAGTTGCAGGAGGAGGGAGAGCTGCCCGCTGTGCCTGTCTATCTGAATAGCCCCATGGCGACCGATGTTACTTCCCTGTATCGCCAGTATTCCAGCCAACTGCGCCTCGACGAAGCCGCATTGGAGCGGATGTGCCGCAACACTCGGATCGTCAACAGCCCGGAGGAATCCAAGGAGCTCAATGGACGCAAGGGGCCGATGGTGATCGTATCGGCGAGTGGAATGGTGACCGGCGGACGCGTTCTTCATCACATGATTGCATTTGCTCCCGATCCGCTCAACGCGATCATTCTGTGCGGATTTCAGGCCGGCGGCACACGGGGAGCGCTACTGGCCGCCGGGGCGGGCCATGTGCGCATCTATGGGCAAGATGTTTCAATCAAAGCGCAGGTTAAACAGCTGGCGTCGGCATCCGCGCACGCCGACGCGTCCGAGATCATCACCTGGTTGGGGGCGGCACCGATTCGCCCGCGTGGGGTATTCGTCACGCATGGCGAACCGCATGCGGCAGACAGGTTGCGAGTACGGATCGAGCACGAGCTGGGTTTGGCTGCCTTCGTGCCGGAGTACGGCGCGACAATCGACCTGATGTCCAGTGCCGCAGACGCTGGATCAATGACTGGCGCTTCCCTGGGCATCGGGAAGCCTAATGCATCGTAATCTTGTGAACCGCGTGGGGCTCCCTTCCAGTACCACGGAGACCCCCGGCAAGGGCATTTCGCGTTGGGAACAGCCCAGGTGGACCTGCAGAAAATAGAACTGAAGACACAGGCGCCGCGCATGGCTGGAGGCGTTGAATCCAGTCAACGATTGGCCAGCGCCGTCGTCAGCGCCAGGTTCCAGGTGTTTTACAAGGCCTGCGCGCGGATGGCCTGATTCCGTCGCCGGATGCCGCTTGGTGTTGGGTCCCGGCAATGCGGTCACGATCCAGCAAGTGTTCCAGGACGCCAACCAGAACCACTACAGTGGCGAGAGCATCGCCGTCACGCAGATGATTCTGTACGAACGCGCGTTCTGGAATGCATGAGTCGGTTGGAATACCAAGCTGGATGAGGCGTCGACAGGGTTGGCTGCGAGAAGCCGCCGCGTCCCTTGCTGTTGGCGCTGGCCGACGAGTAGCCCAGCAATGCGTTCACATATGCTCTGGTTTCTGACCGACAAAAGTCGAGCAGGTCATCGCACTTACGCCTGATACGGGGCCAGATGCGCCGACGTTAGCCCGGCGATGGATCGACAGCCCCATGCTCGACACGTCAGCGGTAGCCAAGTAGGAGCACAGCGGTGACAATGGCCGCCTTCTCCTCGGCAGTGAGCGTTCATAAGCAAAAACTACCGAGCTCTGCACCTTGGAACATCTGGCGTGGCTGCAGAGCCAGCGGACTCGCAAGCAGACCAGTGGGGAGGGCTGGAGCGGCAATAACCTCAATTGGAGCGCGACCGCGGTGATGGGGTCAACGGCTGGTCACCGCCTGAATGGGGCAGCTGAAGAAGCGCGAATGCGCTATCCAGTCGCGATCGGGGTAGTACGCGAACAGCAATTGCCCTTGCTTGAGCGTATCGATCATCTCTCGCGCCACAGCTGGGCGCAGCGCCGGGCAACCGTAGCTGCGGCCCAATCGGCCCTGCTGCGAGGCCAAGTCTGGATCCACATAAGGTGCGCCGTGCATGACGATGGTTCGAGACATCGCCTTGTCGTTGACGCCAGGTTCTAACCCTTCCATGCGCAATGAATAGCCGTTGCCACCGACGTAGGTATCGGCGGTGACGAACAAGCCCAAGCTCGATTGATGGCTGCCGTCGCGGTTGGAGAAAGCCGTGGCGAAGTTCTCGCCACTGCCGCGGCCATGCGCCACGAATTCGTTATACAGCAGACGCGCATGCGAAAGATCGAACACCCACAGTCTGCGTTCGGTCGATGGCCGCGAATAATCGATTACGCCCAATCGTTGTGAGGCGGTTACGGTGCCGGACCGAATTGCGCAATCTCGTGCATCCAGCGCCAACGAAAGCGCGGTGCGATCGATACCGGGAGCGGCTACCTGCAACCGGCTCAGCAGGTCGCCGGAAGCCAAGACGGCCGGAGCAGCTGGCTGCGCTGCATGGGATGCCGCAGCGGCCAACGAGCTCAAGACAAGGCAAGCAATACGAAACATGTCACCAGCATAGCCGGCTTAGGGTGAACGGACGGGTACTTCGTCTGCGGTTTGTGCGCCCTGCAGGATAGTGAGATCGGTGGCGCCCGCCGCCTTAATCGGCTCGTCTGTTACCACTAGGGTGGCGCCGGGCGCCAGGGCTTCGTATACCCGCGTGGCAAAGCCCGGATCGATACGTAGTTGCCCTGTAGCGACCAGGGGGCGCAGATCAGGCCGAGCCGTCCCCGGTATCCCGTCGGAGACTGCAAGCCAGCGTAGCGCCGGGCGTCCCGGAACGACGACGCTGGCCTCCGGGCCGGCGCCCTGGAGCAGCAGGTAGACGCGGGTACCCTGTAAAGCGCCCTCGGCCACCGCGACGTGGGCGCGGCCGATTTCGACGGCATTGCGCAGAACCATGATTTCCCGATCGTGCGAGCTGAGCACGATGGTAATCGGACCGTCGGGAGAGCGCTGTGGCGCCCAGAGGAAAACTGGGATCGGAACGTCCGAGGTCGCCGCCAGCTCGCCGGCGGCAGCGAACAATCCCGGATAGACCACTGTCGGGGCGGTAGCCGCGTCGGTCACGACCACTGTCATGCCGCGGGCGGTGATGCCGAACAGGATTTCAGAGAACGCGTAAGGCAGTCGTATGCATCCGTGCGAAGCCGGATACGTCGGCACGTTGCCGGCGTGCAGCGCTACGCCATCCCAGGTCAGCCGCTGCATGAACGGCATGGGCGCATTGTCGTAGCGATTGGAGTAATGTTCGCGATGCTTCTCCAGGATAGTGAATACGCCGGTTGGGGTCTCGTAGCCCGGCTTGCCGGTGCTCACCTTCGAAATGCCTATACGCACGCCATTGCGGTACACGTAAGCGCGTTGTTCCTGCAGGCTGACCACGATCGTTGTAGGGCCCTCAGGCGACAATTGTGGCATCCAGACATAGCCCGGTGCGGGCAGTTGCTGCGAGGACTGGGCCGACGATTCTTGAGACTGCGCGTAGGTCGAAGCGGTCGCGAATAGCAGTGCCAGGCAGTAGCGGAAAGTCGAAGACAAGATCGGTAATCCTGACGCGAGAAGATAGCGTCTTGTCGGAAAGTCTGCCCCGCAACAGATCGCCCTGGATTGATTTGGATCAATCGGCCGCATCGACTTCCACAGCCGGCGAGGGGCTGCGCATCGGTGAAAAGTAGATCGAGGAACCGATGCGCGGGTAACCATACGAGCCAGATATCCAGTGGGGGATGATCCGGAGGCGACTATTCACCCTATCCCTATCACTGCGCCGTGTAGCCACCATCGATGATCAACTCGGAGCCGGTAATAAAACGGGACTCGTCGGAGGCAAGATAGACCACGCCCCAGGCTATGTCGTCCGGCTCGCCGACGTGGCCGAGCGGATGGTGCTTGCTCAGGGCCCCTCGCGCGAGCTCGAGGTCGACGGCGCCGCCAGCGCGTAGGTAGCCGACCACCATGGGTGTCCAGATGAATCCGGGGTGGATCGAATTCACTCGGATAGCGTCGGCGGCGTAGAACATCGCGTCCGTTTTAGTCATTAGCCTGACTGCGCCCTTAGACGCGTGGTACGGGGGGGAATCTGGTGCGCCGACCAAGCCATAGATGGAGGATAGGTTGATGATGCTGCCGGCCCGCGCGCGCTTCATGTGCGGGATCACGTGCTTAGTGCAGAAGAACACGCCCTTGACGTTGACTGCCTGCACCCGGTCCCACTCAGCCTCGGTGATCTCGTGCGTGGGCTTGTTGGCGCCGGCAATGCCGGCGTTATTGACCAGTACGTCGATGGCGCCGAAATGGGCTGCCACGCCAGCAACGGCGGCAGCGACGGAGCGTTCGTCGGCAATTTCGACATGCCAGTAGCGGGCCTGAGCACCGCGTGCCTGGATGGCATCGATCGCCGCGTGACCAGGTTCGTCCAGGAGGTCGAAGATGGCGATTCGTGCGCCTTCCTCGGCCAGTCGCTGCGCGCACGCACGACCTATGCCGAGCGAGCCCCCGGTTATGATACAGATCTTGCCTTTGACCCGATTCATGATTTCCTCGCAGTTCCTTGTCGATTGGCGGACTCGAGTCCTCGATCTCGAGCATGGTTGACGTGGCGCCAGTGGGCGCCGAAGATCCTGCTTCTGTGTTGACCTGCATCAAGGGACGCTAGCGTCACCAAATGCTGATTCATCTCAGGGATGTATGGATGGAGCCACGATGCAGCACGACGGGCCGCTGACATCAAGAAGGGTCGCCAACTTCCGTCGGCGTCTTTGGCGAGCTTTCTCGACGTTGGCGGACGTATGGGTGCGAAGAACGTGCCATGGGCGAGATGCCCCTAATCGTCGGCGCCGCGATCTGCTCGGCAGTGTCAGTCCCGAAGCGTACGGCGCACGGCCACCGCCAACTGCTCTCGGCGGTACGGCTTTCGGAGCAGTTCGAAGCGATTGGAGGAGCTCATAGCCGCCATGGCAGATGGCTCTTCGTAGCCTGAGGTCAGAAGAACATGGAGGTCCGGCCGGAACACAATCGCGGCATGCCCTAGCTCCACACCGTTCATGCCTCCGCCCAGCATGACGTCGCTGAACATCAGGGCGACCTCGGAATGTCCCGCGATCTTCTCCAATGCCTCGGCGGCGCTGCCTGCCACAATCACGGTGTAACCGAGCGACTTGAGAAACGATTCCGCGATCTGACGCACATCGAACTCGTCCTCCACCACCAGTACTGTCTCGCTGCCACGGACGTCATCAGCGAACGCCTGCGCGATGCCGGCGTAGGGCTCCATGCCAGCGATGGGCAGATACAGCTCCACTTTTGTGCCGCGGCCGATCTCACTCTGAATCCGCAGGTGCCCGCCGCTCTGGTTGACGAAGCCGTACACCATGCTCAAGCCGAGGCCGCTACCGTGGCCAAGGGCTTTGGTGGTGAAGAATGGTTCTAGCGCCCTGGTCTGCACTTCAGGGGTCATTCCGCCACCATTGTCGGCTACGGAGAACACGGCATAGTGTCCTGGTCGTTGCTCGGGAGCGGCCGAGTTTGCAGTCACCCACTGTTCGCTAGCACTGATGGTGATCTCACCACCGACAGGCATGGCGTCGCGCGCGTTCAGCGTGAGATTAACCAGCGCGCTCTCCAGTTGCGATATGTCCGCGAATGGCGCCGGCATGTCTGAGGGGCACTTAGTGTGGAGCCGGATAGCATCACCCAATGTGCTGTGCAGCAACAGCTTCAAATCGCCAAGCAATGTGGCAGGATCGATGGCCCTCGGTGTGAGGTGCTGACGACGTGCAAAGGCCAACAGCTTCGAAGTGAGCTCGGCTCCCCGGGTCACCGATCGCAGAGCGCTGTTGATGACTTTGCGAGCACTCGGCTGCGTGTCGTAATCCGACTCGAGCAACTGCAAGCTCCCCGACATTACGGTCAGCAAGTTGTTGAAATCGTGTGCGATACCGCCGGTCAATTGTCCGATCGCATCCAGTCTCTGCGAATGCGCAAGCTGTTCTTCGGTTCGTCTACGCTGGATCATAGAAGCCACCAGGCTCGCGACGGTCTGCAGAAGTTGCAGCGCATCGTGGTCGAATCGTCCGGCTTGCGGCGAGAGTGCGAGCAACGCGCCCATGGGACGTTCTCGATCTGGCAACGGAACTATGGCCCCGCTCGCGGCACAATCTGGCCAGCCGGGAGGGGTGTCGGTATCGTCCTGCCGCTGCACTATCAACGGCATAGCGGAGCCGAGTACGGACTGGAGTGGGGCCGAAAGGACGTGCTTCCAGGGCGAGGTGCCGTCCGCGCCACTGTGCGGGGTGCTCGCTGAGATCTGCGGATCTCCATTGCGTAGCATAACCACAGCGACGTGCGGGACTTCCAGCGCGTCGGCCAGTATTTCGGGCAGCCGCTCGATGACGTCGGCTCCCTCGGAGGCAACGGCTAGTTGTCCGATGGTGGCAACCACGGCGTCGTATCGAGCGCGCGACAGTGCCTGCCGTGCGCGTTGCGTCTCGGAGATGTCACGCACCGACGCCAGGAAACGCCGACCGTCATCCTCGATCAACACGCTCAATGCGATCTCCACCGAGAATTGCTGGCCATCGCATCGCTGCCCGACCAGCGTCATGTTGCCACTGCCCATCGGGCGGACGCGCGGATTCCTCATGTAGTCGCTGCGATGCAAGCGATGCCGTTCGCGTGCCCCCATTGGCATGAGGTCCTCCACGAACAGCTCATTCATGCCATTCCTTGGGTAGCCGAACAATTGCTCGGCGTTCCCGTTCGCCATGACGATACGTCCCTCGTCGTCAACGATGATTAACGCGTCGGGAACTGACTCGAACAGTTGCGGGAATATTTCCATGAAAGCCACCCCCTTTTCGGAGGAATACTCAGCCCGTATCTCTGCGTGCAGATTGGCTTCGATTGGAGTCTGATCATGCGCCGCTGGGGTGGGACATACAACAAGAATCCTCCACGGAAAAAATGCACTGCCGGGCGGCGCGCTGTTCAGCTACATCAAGCGAATAACTACTGGTTGTGCGGATGACACGGAAAGGTCCATCCCGTTGAACCAATCTTTTGGGCGCAACTAGCCTGTTCAGATAGAGCTTTGCGCCTCTTTACCTCAAATGAGTGCCCTTTTTTGAGCGTCGCCATAGATCATGTCATTCGCTGCGATCTTGCTATCAAGCAAGTTAGTTGATCGTGGTCAATACTCGAACATCCGTGTTGTCGCGTAATCCTCCCGCGGTATTCCCCCAATGGAGGTGAACTATGAACGACAAGGAACTGCGGCAGAGCGTTATCGATGAGCTCGACTTTGATCCGAGTTTCGACTCAGCCGACATCGGCGTAGCGGCGGAGAACGGCGTCGTGACGCTCAACGGTCATGTGCGTAGCTACCTGGAGAAGATCGCGGTCGAGCGAGCCGCATGGCGTGTCAAGGGTGTCAAGGCCATAGCTCAGAACATCCAGGTCCGCCTTGCGATGGCCCAGAAGACCAATGACGACGAGATCGCGCAACGCGCGCTCAACATCCTCCAGTGGTCCGCACCTGTGTCGAAGGACTCGATCCAGGTGAGGGTCCAGGACGGCTTCATCACTTTGACCGGTAAAGCGAATTGGAACTACCAGCGCCACGCCGCCGAGTCATCAGTTCGTCGCCTCAACGGAGTTAAAGGCGTCATTAACGACATCAAGATCGATCCGATCGTCACTCCGGGCGACATCAAAGAGCGAATTTCCTCTGCACTCAAGCGGCACGCCGATGTCGAGGCGGCGCGCATAAACGTGGAAGTCAGCAACGGTCGCGTTAGCATCACGGGCAGCGTCGACAACTGGGAGGAACGCAGGGCAGTGGAGCGCGCCGCTTGGGCGACCCCCGGTGTACACATGGTGGAAGATCATCTGCGTATTGCCTGACGTGGAAGGGGGTTTCGGAATCGTGCACGCCGCCTGCCGAGTTCGACAGTCGGGTGCCCGGTTCCGGCGTCCAGTCAGACTCGACGACGACCGCATCGAATCCCTCCTCATCAATCTGTCTGCGTGCGAAGCGCATAGGACTCATGCGTTCATTCGAGGCCTCTCCGCGGAGGCCTAACATGCGTGATTGTTTAATGCATAGCTGGTCGACGTCGCGTGGACTGCACCCGAGCCGGTGGGCCTGGCCGCGGATAGCGGTGAGGAGCGGCGGTCGGCAGACTATCTCGGCGCTAAGGCCTCCGGGAGGGCCTGGGGCCGGCTATCCGTCGCTAGGCGCGCGTGTCCATTGATGCAGGTCAATGAGCCGGTCGGGGCTAGGGGGGAGTCTGGAGACCGATACGCCTTCGATCAGGATCCCGCCATAGTCATGCTGCCTTTCAGAAGCCGCTTCGAAGCCGCGCCACAGGTGGTGCTTGCCCCGGATCGCTTCCACGGCACCTATCCGGTTATCGGCGCGAATCCGCGCGGCACGATGTCGATGGACAAGGTCGTTGCCGATCCCCTTGGCTGCGAACTTGACACCGTGCATGTCAAGAAAATCGGCGCGCCGGATTGCCCGGAGATTACTCACCAGGGCGCGGCACACCTGTTCGTGGTGCCTGGCGCGCTCGAGCACGTCGCTTCGCCCGCAGCTGACCGGTTCGCTCGCTGGCTGATGGCGCCATCGGCTCGGCGAACCACGAGCCGCTAGAAGGAATCGCATGCGTGCCATGGTGCTCACCGAGATTGGGAAACCCCTTGTTATGCAAGAGTTTGACCGTGTCGAACCAGGGCCGGGTGAGCTGAGACTACGCGTGCTGGCCTGCGGCGTCTGCCGCACCGACCTGCATGTGGTCGATGGCGAGTTGCCGCACGAGCATACGCCCATGGTTCCCGGGCACGAGGTCGTCGGCATCGTCGAAGCCCTCGGTACCGACACCGACGGCTTGGGCTTCAAGGAGGGCGACTGTGCCGGTGTGCCGTGGTTGGGCGGCACATGCGGTCAGTGCCGCTATTGCCGCGAGGGGCGCGAGAACCTGTGTGATCACCCGGAGTTCACCGGCTACACGCGCGCCGGCGGTTTCGCGAGCCACATCATTGCCCGTATCGCTTACTGCGTGCCATTGCCTGTTGACTGCGATCCGGTGACCACGGCACCGCTGCTGTGCGCGGGCCTCATCGGGTGGCGCAGTCTCAAGCTGGCCGGGCTGTGCGATTCGCTCGGACTGTACGGTTTCGGCGCGGCGGGGCACTTGGTGGCACAGATCGCGATGCAACAGGGGCGTCGCGTTTACGCCTTCACGCGGCCAGGTGATTCCACGACGCAGTCGTTCGCCCGCTCACTGGGCGTTACCTGGGCCGGCGACTCCACGCAACCCGCGCCCGTGCCACTCGATGCCGCGATCATTTTCGCATCCGACGGGGCGCTCGTGCCGCTGGCGCTCCAGGCCGTTCGCAAGGGCGGCACGGTCGTCTGCGGCGGCATCCACATGTCCGACATCCCCGGGTTTCCCTACCGGTTGCTGTGGGAGGAGCGTCGCCTCTTGTCGGTTGCGAATATCACGCGCCAGGACGCGCGCGAGTTCTCCGAAGTGCTGAAGGAGCATGCGCCCACGGTGCACGCCACGGCGTATCCGCTTGAGCACGCCAACGTGGCCATGCGGGATTTGCGCGAAAGCCGCGTCGAAGGCGCGGCGGTGCTATGCGTTGCCGACCTGGAGCCAACGATGTCGAACTCTGAAGTTCCCGAGGCGCTGACTGGTTCGCAATTGCGCGATGACATGAGCGCGCCCTCGAAAGAACATAGCCAGATCGACCCGGATGAGACGCGCGACGCCGAGTGCTCGGCCGGGCCGGCCCGAGCGCGCTTTCGGCTGATGGACAGCTTGATCCGTCGCTTCGGCCCCGCTGCGCACCTCGTCGCCGTGCTCGCGCTGTACGCTCTGGCCGCGACTGCGATGGGGTTAGCCATCGCCATGGCGCTGTGGTTCCTCGATGCTTGGCAAGCCCGGATGGTCCCACTCTCCGGCGCCTGGCACTGGATCTTGCTCGGTTTCGGCTATGGCTTGGCATTCTTCCTCGCGGGCTTCACCCTGCTAGTCGTGGTTCCGATCTACAACTTCCTGCTGCCGACACGGATGGGCCCGTATCGTGGCGGTTACTTCACCATCGCCTCACTGCCTTGGTGCGTGCACAACGGGTTGTTCTACCTCGTCCGTTACAGCTTCCTGCCGTTCGTGACGCTGACGCCATTCGGGCCGTGGTTCCTGCGTGCCATGGGAATGCGCATCGGGCGCCGTGCCTTCATTAACACCGAGCTGATCTCCGATCCGTGCCTAATAAGCATCGGCGATGACACGGTCATCGGAGGTGCTGTTCATTTATTTGCACATTTCGGCGGGGGCGGTCACTTAACAATTGCACCCGTTTCGATCGGGGCTCGCGCGACAATCGGACAGGGCGCGACCGTGATGGGTGATGTCGAAGTGGGCGCGGATGCGACGATCTTGCCGCACTCGGTCCTATTACCAGGTTCGCGCGTGGCTGCAGGAGAAACCTGGGGCGGTGTTCCGGCGCGCGCCCTCAGCAAACGTGCCTTATCGCGGCTCAGGGCAGCACGCGAAGGCAAGATCTGACTTGCTCATCCGTCATTCGATGGAGGCCCGAGGCAGCATGCCGCGCAGCGATGCATGGTGGGATAGGATGCGGTGTTTTACTCGATACTTCTCTGTGGAACAGTGAGTTTTATGCTGACGCCGCATCTTTGTAACAGAACCTTGAGCTGAGCATTTGGTTCACCAATGCCCTGGTTCTGACCGGCAGCATCGAGGAGATCACCGTGCGGCTCACGCCCGCCAAGGGGCCCAATGTGCAGGCCGGATCTATAGACATATGCCGCTCGATACATCCTGCAGGTAAGCGGACTTTCAAGTCATGCGGCTGGCAGCACTGTGCCTCCGCGTGTGACCGCCTGCGCTGCCAGCACGTCCCGCACTGCGTTCCAGTCTTGGGACAAAGTCGGGTAGGTGGCAAAATCCAGCATAGGCTCGAACCCATACAGTGAGGAATGCAGGCTCAGCGCGAGCATGTTCCGCTGGTTGTCCGTGGTATCGGGTATCAGCACCAGCAGGGCAGGGAAGCGGCGCAGCCCTTGATCGGCACTGGCGCTGCGATAGCCATCCTGTCGCAACCAGCGTACGGCCCCGTGTACGGCGACTTCTAGGTCTTCCGCCAGCTCCGGGCCGCGTACGCTTGCGCGCAGCCAGGCCAAATGGCCGATGGCCACAGCGCAGCGCTGGCACGCCGCGGCGAGGGCATCGACACCGGCGCTACGCAGGGGCGCATCGTCCTCGCCGGCGCGATGCCACACGGCCAGGTGCAGCAGGCTCAGCAGTAGCGTGAGCGCCTCGGCCGAGGCTTCAGCCACCAAGCGCTCGAGTGTCGCCTCCTGCGCCTGGGAAAGCCCTGGCAGATCGTGCTCGCTCCAGGCATGCACACACTCAGCGCTGAGCCAGACTTCGGATCGACCGGATAGCAGGGTACGTACGACGCTGGCGCTGTCATCAACACGTGGCTGCCCACTGATGTAAGTCTCGGCCTCCTCCAGCAGCCAGTAACGCGACTCGGGCACGCGCAGCAGCACACGTTCGAACAGGTTGAACTTGGCTCCCGCGCTATATGGCTCGGTAAAGTAGGCACCGTTGGGATTCTTACCCAAGGCATGGATGCGTCCGAACATGTCGGAAATGCGGGCATCCGGCGCAGGGCGTACGCCGAGTACAAACCCTTTGTGTTCGGCCAGTCCCACTGGCTGCGGCAACTGGGCATTGAGGGAAGCCAGATCGCACTGAAGTCGATGTAGTAAGAAGCGCGTCCACAGCATCGGACCGAGCGCGTCCAGGTAGGTCTGCTTCTTCTGTGCCATGTGCCTGTCTCGTTCGCACGGGGCGATGGATTGCAAACCAATCCATCTATGACAACGACCTGAGCGGTGATCTAGCATCCGGGAATCTCTGCCCGGAGTACAAGCCCATGCGATGACTCACAGACTCACTCGGCAGGCAAAAAAAAAACCAGCTGGCCGGCCGGCTTTTTTTCTGATTCGAGGCGGAAAAATTCAAGGTGTAAGTGACTCTAGCGCGCGGTTTTTTCCGTGTCAACGGGGGCTTGCACGCCCGCGCCACGCCGCCCGAATGTGCCCTGCCTTTCCTCCCCTCAACCTGGAAAGGATCATGAGCCCACGCACCTCCACGCCCGCCCAATGCGGGCGCAGCCGTGTTGCCGACGCCGTTCGACAACGCGGACAAAGTCCTTACAACCTCTGGCTGCTGCGTCCTCCCCTGGACACGCAGGACATCATCGTCAACTCCGATCCAAAGATGGAGTTGTTCTACTTCCTCGAGGGTGATCCCAGCCTGGAACACATCGACTACCACCCGCTACGCCATCCACCTGCTACGGCGCCCACCCAAGGACGTAAGCGGACGCGTTCTGGCCCTGAGCACTTTGCTGACGTTATCAGCGCTGGCGTCAGCGGTCGCGCTTTTTGGGGTGGTGCATCGCGAGCCCAGCCCAAACTGCTGGCGCCCTCGGATCGATACGTCACCCTGGCCGATCTGGATGCCCATCGCATGCGCATCGACAACTGGCGCCGCATCATCCCCGCGATCCGGCGGATACGTGTGTTTCCGACCGTGGCCATCGAGCGTGAGCTCGTACAACAGGTCGGTACGTCCGCTTCGCTTCCCGTGTCCGCCGCACTGAGCGCATTGGATCGACACCCTCCAGCGATGGTCCTGGGCGTGATTGGCTTGCTGTTGCGTCAGCGCAAGCTCCGGGCCGATGTCGAGCGCCGCCCCTGGTCCTTACACACCCAACTTTTCATGGACGTACGGCCATGAAGCGCTATACCCGTACCACCGCACCGCCTGATCGTCTGAACCACGCACAGTGGCGGTCTGTCTGTATCAGTCATCTGGACACTGACACCCAGGCCCGTTTTTCCCGGTTGCGCAACGCGGTCACGCGCTATATCGGTGGGGACAAGACTCAGGCCATCGAGGATGAGGAAGGCGTATGCCGGGAGAAGCTGATGCGCGCGTTCAATCGCTGCATCACGCTGGATGCCGAGCGACGGATAGTCGGATGGCTCGGGCTCGTTGGCGGTGTGCGCTTGCGCGCTCCGCTGCGCGTCAAGGCATTCTCACCCAGTGGCCGCAACGGCAAGGCCGGCTTCAGCGGAGCGTGCGCGGTTTTCATGCACGATCACCCGCAGCTGAAGGCTGATTTTGATCGCTATCTAATGGACACGGCCACGCGTCAGCCCGAGCACGAGAACAAAGTCCGGCACAGGCCGGCCTACGCCAAGTTCATCAAGCTGTGCGAACTGTATCGGGTGCCCGAGCAGAAGTGGCCCTTCAACACCGACAAGCGTGGGCGCAACGCGATCTACGACTACGTCAACCGCTTCCTGGCCAATCACGTCGACGCGATCATCACCACTCAGTACGGCCGCGAGTCCAAGACCCAGTCAGCTACGGGGACCGGTGTGTTCACGCGCCTGCATGCAGCCCAGTTCCTGGATGTGGTCGAACTGGACGAGCACCTGTGCCACTTCAAAGGATGGATCGCCTTTGACACCCCCGGCGGACGGCGCTGGATCAAGAGCCCGCGCTTGAGTTTGATCGCCATGGTGGATCGCGCCAGTGGTCTGGTGATCGCAGTGAAGGTCATCTTTCGGTCTCAGGCGAGGGCCCATGACATCCTGGACGTTCTGCATCACGCCTGCGTGGGCGGTGGGTTGCCAGCCGACGCCGGCGACGCATCTCCCACACCGGCCATGCCGGCGGATCTGGGTCTGCCTTTCACCTGGTGCAGCTTCAACCAGTTGCTGGTGGACAACGCACTGGCCCATTTAGCCGATGAGATTCATGAGCGGGCCCGAGGCCTCCTCGGTTGTGATCTCAACCTCGGGCCGGCCCGGCGTCCGGATCGCCGTCCCAATATTGAAGGCCTGTTCAGTGCGCTGGCCCGTTTTGGCTTCCACCGTCTGCAGGAAACCACGGGGTCCGGCCCTCAGGACCCGCTGCGTATCGAGCCGCCGCCGGCGAGTGAGCGGCAGATGAGTGAGGCGAAAGCCTTGGTACTCATCTATCGTTCGGTGCGATCCCATAATCGCGGATACGCTAAGGGTGCTTACGGCGTGCGTAAGATCGAGCAGTTGCACGGGCAACTGGCCGATGCCGAGCAGGGCATGATCTTCCCGCAGCTGCCGCCACTGCTGGAGCATATGCCACGCCTGGATGTGAGTGTCCTACGGCTGAAAGTGCAGGGCGGCGAAGAGACAGGCCGACGATCGCATCTGTATCTGAAGGAGGAAAGCTACGTCGGTGTCGAACTGTCGGATCGCTGGGACCTGGCGGGCGAGTACGTCATCGCCCACCTGGATAGGCGTGACGCCCGTTACCTGCGTTTGTTCACCAAACAAGGGGCGTCCTTGGGCACCGCCACGGTCACTGGACGTTGGCGGCACCATCCGCATACCCTGGACCAGCGTATCCACCTCAACAAGCTCATTCGCGATGGCCAGTTGCGTGTGAGATACGACGAGGATCCCATAGCCGCGCACCTGGCGGACATTGCCGCTGCGGCCTGCCACAACCCGGACCTCACGGCCGAGCAGACTCGCGCGGTAGCCGCGTACGCCGAGCACCAGCATGCGCAGGAGCAGCACGCGCAGGTAGTAGCCCAGCAGTCCATGGATGCGGCCCTTAAGGCTGTTCGCGCGCCTCCACCGGCCCCACCGCCCAGGCACGCGGCCATGCCGGAACTGCGCGCCTTCAGCGGGAGGCGCCGCTAATGGAGCATCTACTTTCCGAGCGTGAGCGCTTGTGGGATCTGCATCCGATCATCGGCCATGCCGCTGTACTGCCTTCGCTCTCGGTCCAGGACGCGGTCAAGGAGGTCATGTGCAGTGCGGGCTGGTTGCGCCACTCCCATGTGTTCTGGGCCGATCCGTGCACCGGCAAGTCCTTTTGTCTGGCCAGCCTGGAGAACCATATCCGCAGCAAGCTCCCCGCCAGCGGGGTGTTTATCTACGAGCCCATGAAAGAGGACCTGACCTTCGAGGGGCGCATGCTGGAGGACATCCTTCTTCAGTTGGAGGTAGGCTTTCCGATCGTGCGCAGCCCAGCGGGCAAGCGCGATCAGCTGACCCGAGCGCTGCTGGCACTGGCCGGGGATGATATGCGCGTGTTCTTCCTCATCGATGAGGCCCAGGAACTGCACATCCGTGAGTTGAACTGGTTGCGCGGCATCCTCAACAAGCTCAACCGCAAGCGCATCAAGGTCATCGTCGTCATGATGGGACAGCGGCAACTATTGGATCGCGTCGATGAGGTCCGCCGAGCTGGACGCAAGGACCTGATGGACCGCTTCTTCAAGCGGGTGACCGAGTTCAAAGGCTGCACCTCGCAGGGCGATCTAGATGCCTTGTGCGAAGCCATGGATGCCAAGTCCGAGTTCCCCGAAGGTAGCGGTTGGACGTATACGCAACTACTGTTCCCGCGGGCCTTCCAGGCGGGCTTTCGCTTCCAGGTCCAAGGCATGCTGCTGTGGAACGCACTGACGTACGAGCTAAGCGCCGGCGAAATCGATCGTGGCGTGGGTATGGAAGACGTGGCCACTTACCTAGCCGAAATCTGTGTGCTGCATCGGCAACTGGACGCGCCGGGCCTGGTGTTACGCGACGACCTACTGACCAAGGCGGCGCAGGAGATCACGCGATGAGCCCCGTATTCGTTCCATGGCGTGATGACTGCATCCTGCCCGAGGAATCGCTGTATTCGGTCATGAGCAAGGTGGTTTGGTTCCAGGGACTGACGCCGCCGCAGTATGTCAATGCGTGCAGTTCCGGGCACAGAGTTGCGGCGGTCAATTGGGAGGAGCCCGAGCACTGGCTGCACCGACTGTGCAATCCCAGCCTCATGCCGAACGTACAGGGCATGTCCCTGAAGACATGGATCGCACAGGCGCAGGCCCTGGAGTCCCGGGACCTGCCCGGGGACTGGCGTAGCTCGCTGTTGCGTGTCTGCCCGCGGTGTCTGGCGGCAGGCATTCACCTGAGGGTGCATCAACACTTGGCCTTGACCACATGTCATCTGCACGGCATTGCCCTACGCACGATTTGCCATCACTGTAGATGGCCGTTGAGCAAACAGTTCCTCGGGCGAACGCCGGCGTTCTGTTGCGCCACATGCTGTAAGCCGCTGACTGCCGGTGACGTCTTCGGCCAACCCCGTCCGCCATCGCAGCGCCACAAAGTCGCGGACGCCACGGCGCGCTTGATGCCGTCGTTGCGCATCCTGGAGCGCTTCATGGCACCGTCTGAGGAGGGGGACAGTCCATGGGGGTTACGGGTGGACGCCGTGTGCATTGAGGCCGAGCAAAACCGGCTCCACCACGCGGTGCGCAGACGCCTGGGGCCACAGGCACAGGTGACGACTGAACCGGCACCGGCCGGGGCGGTCCCGGGTCCAGCGGGAGAAGAATGCGAAAGCTTTGAGGAGTATCGCGCTGCCGCCGCCCACGTGGCGCGGTGGTTCCTGCGCACGCGAGGGCCCGTGCATTCGCGTTGCCTGGATGGTCCGTACGTCCTAATGGGCGAGAATCTCACACGGCCTTGGGTCGGCCACGACCGCTTTTTGCGGTGCTGCCCGGTGGCCATCGGGTTCTGGTGTTGGCGCCAGACGCTGGGCTTGGGCATCGAACGCTATGCCGCCCGGACGGACCCTCCGATGTCGATCGACCGTACCGTGGTGCTGGCTCTGTACAAGGCCCTCAAGAGTCATCTGCAGTACTGCTTGTACGTGGCCCAGGAAGTCACCTCGCAGCGTGCATCCCAGTGGCAGCAGTCCAGGCGCGTGCAAGCGCTGGTGGGATTGACGCGTACCTCATTCCGGGATCTACGCTTGGATTGGCGACGCCCCTGGTGTGCATCGACTCGACTGATCCGATTCCGTCTCCTGGACGAGGGAGTCGGTGATCGCTGTAAGGTTAAGCGTGTGCGCCGCGTGGTTGGGCGCGTGAGTGTGGAGCAGGGGAAAAGTACGCTCGGCGCATCCGGCAGGCTCTACCGCCGCATGTATTTTGATCGCCTCTTAGGGTTGCCCTAGTCAGGTTACGGGGGAGGCCGGGCTAAAGGTTGGCTTCGGCCATCAGGTCCGAGGGTTTGACGCCCAAACCCTCGGCCACCCGCCACAGCGTCCACACCGTGATGTTGCGCTCGCCTCGCTCGATCGAAGAGTAGTACGCGCGGTGCATCTGGATGACGTCAGCAAATTTGTCCTGACTCAGATCCAGGGCGACCCGGTGCTTACGCACGGCAATGCCCAACCGCCTTGAAATTGTGCTTTCGTCCATGCGGCGAAAGCTAAGGCGGCTGCTACTTTTGTCGCTACACCCTTACATATAGACTATATATATGTATCGGATGCCCGTCTATGCCCCTTCTTCTCATTGATGCGGACCTGGACCTTCTGGTCGAGGTGCCGATCACCGCTGACGTACAAGACAGCCTGGTGCTGCAGTGGCGCCGCCTGGAAAACCACCAGTCACGCAAGAGCTTCGAGCTGCGCCTGGGCGAGCAATTCGCCCCTGCCCTAGGTCAGTGCCTGGACTGGGACCTCAAACCGCCCAGTTCGGCGCAGATCACCTTCGCGACCTCGATCGCCAAGCAGCTCGGCGTGGACCTGCCCGCCGATGTGCTGCGCCTGCGCGGCGCGATGCACGCCTACCTGGACAAGCACGGCGAGGCTTTCAAGCAGCAACAGCACGCGCGACGCGCGTCAAAGCCGTAACCCCACGCTCTCAAGGACTCTTGTCATGGATGCACAACGACGCTGGCGCAGCTGTCTGACCTTCTGCTTGGTGAGCCTGGGCATATTTAGTGCGACAAGTGTTTCGGCACAGACCCTGTGGAAGGGGGCGCGTGTGGGGATGAGCGAGGAGACCGTGCAGCAGCAGTTCCCGACTGCAGCGCGCCCAACCGCACCGACCAAGCTGGCAGATGGGAGCCGCGAATTGCTGCGTCTGCCAGAGACGTTGATTCAGGGCCATACCTTTGATGCCCTGTTCTTCTTCAACGCCGGCACGCTGCGCCAAGTCAACCTGGAACTGCAGGAAACCGGCGGGGCGGTGTTCGCGCTACAGACCTACCGCGGGATCAAGGATGCCTTTAATACCAAATACGGTCCGCCCGACGATGAGCAGGATCAGACCTTCCAGGCGTCCACGGGTACGGCGAGCTTCCGCTCGGCGTCGTGGCGCTCAGGCCGCACCTGGATCACGTTGTCCTATGCGACCGCCGGCGGGCGCCTGGTTGTCATGAATGTGGCCTACCGAGCGGTCACCGCGCGGGACACGGACGATATCTAACCGTGCTGCCTAGGGAAGGGGCGTGGCCCTATGGTGTCGCCGATTCCCTATACCTCCCTCTGCCTGGCGAGACTGCCAACGGCTACCTGATAGCGGCTCACATCGTTGGGGCCAAATCCCGCGAACATGACGAGGGGCAGGGCGCAGCGGAGGATTCAAGAAAGCGGGCGGGGGAACTGGTGAGTTGAGACGAATCGACCTCGCCCAACGATGAGCGAGGTCGATTAAGGGGATGCCACCGAAGGCCTGTCGATACCAGCCGATTTACCCGTAGCGGGCTACGGCGACAGCCCGCTGGCGGCGCAGTTATGGCCGGGGCTGACCAGTCTGCATCTGCCGGCTTGCGAAATCGGGTGTCTGGCCATCGAACTGCTGCTTGACGACCTAGGTATCCGCCGCACAGCGCGGGCGGCATACGAGGCGACGGAGGCGCCGCGGGTGACCGTGCGCGACTCGACGTGCGCGACAGAGTTGTCGCTGTGACCGTGGCTCTGCCTTGAGCGCTCCGACCGCCGGGCTCAAGTTGGGGCCGTAACTGTTGGAATCGGTCAGCCTTGGGAATAAACTGGTCCTGGCGCCCGCCTTGCTTGCACACGAGCAAAAACAGGTTTGACCCTTAAATTGATTCGACTTCTGGCCCGGCTGCCGGGGACTTAAACGCGTGCGTCTGACCCGGATCGGCTTGGCCATCGAGGACGAGTCATGACCAACAAAGAACAGGCCTACCTTGCGCACGCGTTCCTTCAGGCTCGCGGCGTTACATCACTCAAGCGCAGCCACGTATACGAACTGCTCGCCGTGGCAGTGGGCTATCGCACCCACGCCGCATTTCAGCACGATGCGACCTGGTGCGACGTGCCGTTCAACCTCACCGGTATTGAGCCCCTTCCAGCCGCCCTGCGGGCCCGATGCCGAGAGCTCGATCTTCCGGCGGAGGAGGGAGAGCGAATCGTAGAAGGACTGCCCCTTTTCCTACACGACGTCGGCTACGCACCGGTGCGGTTCGATGCGCTGATCGCTGCGGTAGAGGGGTATGAATATGATCCCAGCTGGCACGAATGGGTATGGACACATGTCATCAGCTCCATGCACGGTACCTACGGTCTCGACTTCGAACGTCAGCGATTTCTACTGGAGGGCTTAGAGTCAGCGGCTCAACGCGGGGCGCCGGCCGCGCACCTGGCCATTGCGAAGCTGCTTGAGTCCGAGACGAGGCTGTCTGAAGAAGAACAAGGGCGTATGAGGCGGCAAGTAAGACACGAGGGCACCTGGACGAGTCCGTTCGTGAGCTTCGCAGATGTCGAGGCCAACGGACTGCGCGTGTATGAAAAGCACCGGCACCATCTGCTCGCCGCAGCCCGGGGCGGGGACCTTCGTGCACTACTGGAAACGGCCGATCTCTATGGTGACCCAGCGGTTCTCAGACGAGCGCCGTCGAATGAAATGGATCCGATAAGCATGGTAGAGCTCGCCAACGAACACGGGGACAGCGAGAAGGTGCGCTATTGGCTGACGGTCGCCGCACAGGAAGGTGACGTCGGTGCGATGCGTGCGTTAATCCTCGACCATGCCGAGCCCACTGAGCAGGCGTGGGTATGGATGCACCTTTCCCGTCTGCTGGGAGACGACTTGAGTCGGGATCGGTACGAAGCCATCAATGAGGACGGTACGCCTTACGACGATGACATAGGGGGACCGGCCTACGTCGATGGTGACGAGGGCATCAACTTGAGTCCGCTTCCGAGCGATGCTGACGCTGCTGCGCGCCAGACGGCCCAACGGCTATACGCTCAGATCAACGCTTAACGTCGTGGAAAGTGACCTGCGGACGACAGAGTTTGGCTCCATCGAAGGGTCTCGCCGCAGGTCGTTCCACTTCCGCAGCGATGAGAACGTGTACATCGTGTCGTATGGGTATATGAGGTCGCCAGTGTCAACTGGTGTATCGCGCTTACGACAATTCCGCGTCAACCTCGTCTGGCGAGGGATAATGGGACGGAAGGGAGCCCGTGGACCTTCTCCATACAGCGAGGATTCTGCGTCAGACCTGCTTGAAGAGCCTTCGTTTGCCTACTGAGCTGCTCTTACGTGCGGTCGGTCTTCCTAGGCCGGGAATCAAGAAGTCAGCGACGCTCCTGCCATACCTCGTCTTCTGGGCCAGCCACAGCGGCATCCGCCCACGGCCCGACCAGGTGTTGTGCTTGTTCTCTGGGTCGCGGTACTTGGCAGCAACCTTGCTCAACTTTCGCCGCGGCGCTCGCTTCTTTACAGGGGGCTCAGTTACCGGCTGATCGCCATAAAGCTCCTCAATCGTATAGCCGTACTGAGCGGCGAGCGCGATTAACTTTCGGCGTACTAAGGCAATGGGGCGACGGCTGGATATCAGCTGCTTCCGTTGCTCCGCGGCGATTAGAAGGGAATTGAGTTCCGACAGGCTGAGCTTATCAACATTAATGTTCATGCCGCCAAGGGTCCAGCTATCTCGATCGAACTGTCAAGTAACATGCCGACGGCCAGTGGGAATACGTATCGAGCCGGAAGTCGTAACCAGTCGGCGCGGGATCCGCCGGCCCAAAGCAACCGCTAAGAAGATCATCTGGGGCACCGCCGTAATCCCTACGAGTCATGCGCTCA
Organism: Lysobacter sp. Root983; assembly: GCF_001429345.1. Taxonomy (NCBI): domain Bacteria; kingdom Pseudomonadati; phylum Pseudomonadota; class Gammaproteobacteria; order Lysobacterales; family Lysobacteraceae; genus Lysobacter; species Lysobacter sp. Root983. Next base: position 497,042 of record NZ_LMJO01000001.1, on the reverse strand, counting down.
GGCACATAGTTGCCGAATGCTCTGTTCCCCCAATCCGTATCGGCCAGGCCGCTCGTGCCGCTGTTAGCAATAGCTAGCGCAAAGCCCGACGAAGACATGTTGACTATCGTAGCTCGGAGAACGGACAGTTCGCGGTCGAACGTAATGCACAGATACGCCCGCTCGACGGAAATAGAGCGCAACCGTCCACCTTCACAACCACAACCGACTATCTCGTCATTAGCCGCTGAAACCTGATTGGCGTTGATCGCATGGCTTCAGTAAATGCTCACAGCGCAGAGCGTAGGCGGGCCGCGTACATCGGCCCGCTCTCAACCTGGTCTCACCGTGGATACAGCGGCGAGAGACGCTGATAGTTGTCAACCACCCATTGAGTGACGGTGCTACGCCCTGGGGCAGTCGAATGGAAGTGCTCCTTGAGCATCCACTCGACGATGAGCCGCGTCCTGACCGGGAGATCCGCGCCGCTGGGTCCCTTCAAGCTGTTGAGATACTGCAACATCTCGTAGCCTTCGTTCCGACTCAAGTGATTGGCGTCCTGGTCGATCAGATGCGGGTTGTCGCCCGGGACTGCGTGCCAACTGTATTGGTAGTGCAGATCATTCTGTGTGATCTTGGGCATGGCGTGGTCTCTCCTTGACGAAAGTTGGGCCGAGGATCCTTAGAGTGCGCCAGCGACTTCCAATACGACGTCGCCAGGTTCTGAGGAGCTATCCCTTAGCCTCCCGAAGCGACGTTCAAGACGCCGTTGTTCAGTGTCAGAGCCCCCTGGTCGACGAGCAGCTTGGCGCGATCCTCGATCACCACACGCAACTGCGCGCTTGTGCTCTTGTAGCCGAGTTGACGGGCGACGAACTGTATCGCCTCGTCTACGGTTGCTCCGAGGTTGTCCTTAACTAGCGCCAGGACCGCTACGCCTACTTCACTGGGAGGCAGGTAGTCGGGGCGCCGCAGCGAAGGCGATTGGGTACCGCTGCGGTCACGGACCTTCGGGGTGCGATCCGGCACATCGAGGAAGTATCCATCGTGTATCTCCACGGTGCGCTGGCCGCGGGCGGTGGAGATGCCGGCATCCACAGCTGCCTGGATACGTCCGCCGGCCCGTTGTAGGCCCCACAGGCTACGGATACGGACCACAACCTCAGCACGGTGAATCGGACCCTCGACGTCGACCACTTGGCGCACGATTTCCGCCATGCGGTGCGGCGGCACTTCGTGCAACTCCTGCTTGCCGTTCGGCACATGGAAGCTGGCTTCAATATAGGCTTCGCTAGCCCTAGCCGATGGTGGCTCAGACGACACCAAGCCCACCTGGGTGACGTCGCCTAAGTCCACGGTCTCGATCTCGATCGGCACTGCGCGCTGGCGCGTCGGCGCTTCGACATCGAAGCGGGCGGGCTCTTGCTTGGCGGCTTCGATGGCTTTCACCAATCGTTCGAGCTCGGCTTGCGGGCGGTGGAACCAATCGTAAATCCAGATTCGGTGCAGGCGCCATCCCTTCGCCGCTAGCGCACTCTCCCTCAAGCGGTCGCGATCTCGAGCACCGTTCTCTGCGCGGTATGACGGTCCATCGAACTCAATACCGAGGATGTAGCGACCGGGCTGGGTCGGATCGGACACGGCAAGATCGACGAAGAACCCGGAGATGCCGACGTTAGTGTGTAAATCGTAGTTCCGATCCCTCAAGGCGACGGCGACTTGTTCCTCGAAGATACGCAGGTGGCGATCGGGATCGCCGCCGCTGAGATCCATCCGGCCCGTGCGGGCGTAGTGGAGGAACAGCTTGAGCGCCAACGTTCCCTTACCCTTGCCGCGCTCGGTGTCGATATCGTCGTCGGTGATCGAAGAGAACACCTCGCAGCGAGTTTTGGCGCGACTTATAAGCACGTTGAGACGGCGCTCGCCACCTTCGCGGCTGACTGGGCCGAAGTCCATGCGCGTCACGCCCAGAGCGTCACGACCGTAGCCGATCGAGATGAAGATAACGTCGCGTTCGTCGCCTTGCACGTTTTCCAGGTTCTTCACGAAGAACGGTTCGTCCAGACGCCCGCTGAAGTAGCCTTCGGTCTCTGGGTGCTGGCGACGTAGTAGCTCGACTTCGTCCTGGATGGCGCGCCGCTGCTGGGTAGAGAACGCCACGACGCCCAACGACAAGTTTGGGGAACTGAGCGCATGTGCGATTACAGCTTGCGCGACCGCCTTGGCTTCGACGGTGTTGGTGCGTTTGCCGCCGCGGTCGTAGATCGCTTCGGGAAGGTGATGGAATCGCAGTCCAACGCCAGCTTCGCTGGTGAACGGGCTAGGAACGATCTTGAGCCGGTCCTTATAGAACTCTCGATTGGACACTGCGATCAATGACTGGTGGCGGCTACGGTAGTGCCACTCCAGCATCCGTTCGGGGAGACCCTGGGCGCGACACAGCCCCAGGATGCTCTCGACATCCGCAGCTTGGGCGCCGTCGTCGTCGTTCGCTCCATCCCCGTCTCCAGCTAAGGTTTTGGCGAAGAACTGCGTGGGCGGCAACTGTTTCTCGTCGCCGACGATGACTAACTGCTTGGCACGGGCGATAGCGCCGAACGCGTCAATTGGCTGGACCTGGCTAGCCTCGTCGATGATGAGCATGTCGAAGGCCAATGCCCCCGCCGGCAAGAACTGAGCCACTGAGAGGGGACTCATCATGAATACCGGCTTGAGCGCCTGTATCGCCGGACCGCACAACTCCATCAGCCGACGGATCGGTAAATGCCCCTTCTTCTTGGCCATTTCACCGCGCAGCAGTTTCGTTGGTCCCGCAGCACCGCCGCTTTGGGGGATATCTGCGTAGTGGACGGCTAAGATCTCCCGCCTGGCGATACCCATGCGTTCAAGGTCAAGCTGGCTGAACTCGGCCACCAGTTGCGACTGCTTCTGGCCATCGAAAGACGCTAGCTGCGGATCAAGCTCAACCAATTTTGCGAGGACGGCTTCGAAGTAGGCCAGCTCGAACGCGCCAACGGCTCGGTCGGTAGCAAGTGTCCCGCTGCCCATTGCTTCGACGACAGCCCCCAGCCCGAGCTGCTGGGCCTTCTTTGCCTGGGCCACATATGCGACCCACTCGGGTAGCCCTTCGGGATCCGCTTCCCACCGTTGTAGCAACTGGACCAAGTCAGTGAGTGGCATGTCTACGGCGACCCGCGGGGTGCCCGTCGCATCGGCCAGTTGGAGGTTGAAGAACACACCCTGGAGTGCGTGCCCAACGTCCTGCGCGGAGGCGGCGGAATGCTCGGCCTCGGCCAGCACGACCTTGGCGTTCGGGATACGTGCTGCGAGTGAACGCAGTCCCGGGTGTTGTTGTTGCCACTGGACCGCCGCTTTAAGCGCATCAGGCGCGCTCTCCAGGCCTCGCCACAGCGCTCCGAAAGAGGACTGCCCGGTTGATTCGGCGCCGTCCAAGGCCGCCAGGGCTGCCTGCGCCTCTCGGATGGAATCGATGCCGCGGCTAGCTTCCGAGAGCGGCAGCGTAGCGGCATCGTGCAGGCCTTGGACTTGCTCGAATGCCTTCTTTAGGGGCGCGGTGCGGGTCCAGATTGTGAGCAATGGCACTCGCTTGAGGACGACCTCACCGCCCCACGGCGAGAGCTCGCTAGCGACTAAGGCGTCGTGCGTCGGCGCTAACGCACGCTGGAGTACCTCCAGCGCCGGCCGCAGACGCTTGGCTACCTGGGCCGCTTGCTCGGGATCGCTGATGTTGGCCAGGCGCTCGCGTGCGTCGGCGCCGAGTGGCCGCAGGGTACGCATCCAGCTCACCACGCCGCGCAGGAACCCAACGCTGGAGCGTTCCCGCATCCAGGCGGCGCCAAACGCCTCGAGCCCTTCCTGGTCACGCTGGGCTAGCTTGTGCTGCGCGGCTTGCGCGTCGAGCAGAGTGTCGAGTTGGACCAGGACCTCGTCGGCTGGAAGCTTGGGGTGGGTGAGGTAAGAGCGAACCCGTCGGTTGGCTTGCCGCCACTCACCGCTAAGGATCCTTAACCAGCTACTGCCGCGGCTCGCAAGCTGCGTCCGTGCACCTTCCAGATCCTGGGTCCAAGCGTTGTCGCGAAACACGCCCTTGAGCCCCTCCTTGGCGCCCTGGATACGCTCGATCGCGTCAACGAGTTCCTCAATGCTATCGACCCCTCGCTCCCAGATCCGTGCGACCAGCGCATCGCGGTCGATCTCCGGTACCGATGTGGCCCGCTCGGCGAGGGCGACCAGGTGCATCGCTGTTTCGAAGGTGAGCGGCGCCTTTTCCGAAAGCAGTTGGGCAAGCCGAACCAAGTCAGTTTGTAGCCGGGTTAACTCGTCATGGGTGGCCGCAAGTTGTTGAAGTTCAACGCCCACAGTGAAGGTGGGCAGCAATGCGGTTAGCGACGCCAGGGTCTCTGTCCAGTCCTCATTGAGGGCCGTGGGATCGGCCACTGCTTCTGCATCAGTCTTGGCGCGCTGAGCGCGCTCCAGCCCGTCCAGCAGCCCTGAGATGGCCTCGGGTCGATCCCATTCGGTGGCTATGAATGCACTGGAACTCATCGCGGGAGCTGCGGCGAGCGCCGTTGCGCGGACCACGGCCGCACCTGTGTCTGCGAAGTGGATGGGCGCGGGCAGGTCTAGCGACGTATGCAGTCGTCCGGCCTCGCCAATCCATGTCTTGAGCTGCTGTAGCAGTGTGGCCATGCCGCCGATCAGGCGATCGCGGTCGTTAGGTAGTAACGCGTCGTTACCGACCCCCACCCATGCGTGGTCCTTCGGTAGGCTCATGCGGTCGATGCGCTCGATCAGGTCTTGAAGCGCTGCGATGCGATCTTTCTTGTCATCAGCATCCCAGGACAGAGGAGCCACGAGCGCCAACTGTCCGGTGACATGGTGCTGGCGTCGCAAGCGCACCAAGTGACCGAAGACCTCGTAGGGCGCTAGGTTAGAAGGTGCCAGGGGCCGATGCAGGCGTTCGACGTGCGCCGTAAGCTCTTCGCGGCGCTGCTGGAGTTGCCGAACGACCGATTGGGGGTCACTGGGCAGGGGCGGGGCGAGTGTCCACGTTTGGCTTAATTCTTGTAGCAGAGCACGCTTGTTGGCCTTGTTGCTGTGTAACTCAAGGCAAGCGACACCGATCTTTGCGTTATCTAAGCGCCGCTTCACTACCTCAAGTGCCGCCATCTTCTCGGCAACGAACAGTACCTTCTTCTTGTCGGCGATCGCGGCGGCGATGATGTTTGCGATCGTCTGGGATTTGCCTGTGCCCGGAGGACCCTGGACCAAGATGTTACGTCCTTGGCGGACGTCGTGGACAACCAGGGACTGTGAGCTGTCGCAGTCCACGACATGCATCAATTGGCCCGGTTGGATGAGTTCGTCTACGCGGGCGTCCTGGGCGGTGATGGTCGCACCAGGAAAGCCATCGGAGACCACGCCTCGTAAGGTGTCGATCGCCTCCAGACCGCCCAGGCGCGCCCACTGCGCGGGATCGAGGTCGTGATACATCATGAACTTCGCGAACGAGAACAAGCCCAAGACCGCGTCGTTGGGGCACACCTCCCAGTTCGCCTTGCCCTCTATCATCGCGCCTATATCGCGGAAGTAGGAGTCGACATTTAGGTTTTCGAAGTCCTCGATTTCAGGCAGCTTGAGTTGAAACTCGCGACGTAGCATCAGCTGTAAGGAAAGGTTGGCCTGAATGTCGTCGCCGGACCATCGAAGATGGAATTTTTCGCCGGCGTTGCTGCGCTCGAGTATCACCGGCACCAGCACCAAGGGTGCGTAGCGGTCAGTCTGCGGACCCTGGGCGGCCCGCCATTTCAGATAGCCGATCGCTAGATACAGGACGTTGACGCCTTGCTCTTCTTGCAGTGTTCGTGCGTCGGTGTACAGGTCAAGCAAGCGCTTTTGAAGGCCCGACGACGTCAAACGAGTGGACAGATGGCTGTCCCAATGACGAACAACGCGACCCTCTTCATCGAGTTCGAGGTCCGGCTGCTCGGTCAGCTCTACCAGGTCTGGGTCGATTGGCTGTTCCAAGTCATCCTCGTCCAGAACCCCACTTCCATCCCCATCGAGCGGTAAGGCGGCAGTTGTCGGGTCCGCGCGACCGGCTTGGAACGTGAAGCGCTTTTTGTCCAGGACCAGGGTTTGATACATGGCTTGCGCCAGCTCGTTGACGACGTCAACGAGGCGGGCACGTCCACCACGGGGCGTATGGAGCAAGCGGTTTCGTGTCGAAAGGTCGAGCAGCTCATTACGAGCGCGTTCAATTTTCTCAATCAGAAAACCAGATCCTTGGAAGGTGCTGCGCCCTTCCTCTGAAGGCTGGCCGTTTTGGTCTTCCATTTGCGTCCTTCCCCTGAACGCCGGGGCGACTCCAAAACCCGGTGGTCGCGTCCTGGCAACTACCGCCCCGAAGGGCACTGACGTCCTATAGTGCGCCTGTTGGCGGGGTCGATCCAGAGCCTCGCGGCCGGCGGCGAAGGAGCGGCGTATGGCGTTAAAGGGCAGCGAGATTCACTGGGTTGTACATAACTACATCGGGGTTGACGGCGGCTACCTTGGAGACTTCACCTACCGCAGTCACCGGGAGTTCTATCCAGGGTTCTGCGACCTCATCGTCGATCCCGATGCGCTCCCTGGTACGACCAAGGACCGATTCATCCGTATCCTGAGCGAGGCGCCCAGCGCTCACCAGGCAGCCATCTTGCGCGGCGTCTCTCGGCGCTTTCCGGTGGACTCGGAAGTTCAACGAACCGTATCGAGCCATCGACAGCTGCTAGAACTTGCTGCCAAGTGTGCCGACAGTGTGGCGGTGGGTCAGGTCGATCTGAACGTCAGCTCCGACGCAGTGCGCCGTGCTCTGGCTGATGTAGCAGTGCTTATCGAGCGCAACGGCCCGACCAGCGCTGTGGATCGGCTGCACACCGCGATGCACGGATACATGAAAGCTTTATGCGCGACCCTGCCTGTTCAGTGTTCTGATGACGCTGGTATCAATGCGCTATTCAAGCTCGTGCGCGAACATCATCCTGCGTTCAATGAGCAGGGGGCGCATGGTGAGACCACGACAAAATTCCTACGTCCTTTGATGGGGATCATGGACGCGATGAATCCTGCGCGGAATTGGGGCAGCCTGGCACATCCGAACGAAGATCTGCTAGGGAAAGACGAGGCCATGCTGATCGTCAATGCATCGCGCACGGTCTTTCAGTATTTGAACGCGAAGATGTCGTCGGCTTGAGCTTTCGCCGGCAGTCTGAGAGAGGTGAAATCACGATAGGCACATGGAGATTTACCCGCACAGGAGCATTTGGATCGACTCAGTACGGTTTGGCCTGTCAGAGGGCGGTGTTGTGGATGTCGCTTGTGTGAAAGGGCTGCGTGTCGATCGCTGGCTTCGCGCCGACGATTTCAATGTGAGGTGCGTAATGAGGACTGCAGAGTCACTCGCGCTTTGCTGTGCAAGAAAGACATTGGAGGTCATGCCTGACAGGGTTGATGGTCATGCGGCGTGATCGCGTCTACGCCGCGTTGTTCGGACGGGGCGACGCTAAGGGGTTGACTATCACTCAAGTCGTGAGTGTCGTGCTCATTCTCATCTCGGTAGGCGTCGCCATCCTCGGTACAGAGCCCGTCGTAGTGGCGGCGGCCGGCCCACTCTTGCGAAATCTGGAGATTGGGTTCGTTGCGGCGTTCACCACCGAGTACCTCATGCGCTTGTGGGCGGTAGGGGCTAACCCTGTCTATAGTGGATTCTGGGGGCGCCTCAGATACGCCGTGAGCTTCTACGCCCTTATCGATCTCTTGGCGATCCTCCCTTTCTTATTCGGGCTAGGTGCGCAATCGTTACTCGTACGGTTGCTGCGGTTGTTCCGGCTCTTGGCGTTGTCACGACTCATTCGTTACTCACAGGCGATGCGTGTTGTGCTCGGCGCCGTAATAGAACGTCGCTACGAATTGACGTTCTCGATGGCACTTTCGGGGTGCGTCATTTTGCTGTCGTCCGGCGTGCTCTACTCAGTCGAGGCAGAGTCAAATCCGGAGGCGTTCGGCTCCATCCCTCGGGCCATCTGGTGGGCGGTTACGACGCTGACCACCGTCGGCTACGGTGACGCAGTGCCAATAACGGTTCCTGGGAAGTTCTTTGCCGCGATTACAGCGATTGCTGGTATCGGGCTGATTGCTATGCCGACGGGCATCCTCGCAGCTGCGTTCTCGCAGGGATTCAGGGATGTGAGAAACACGGAGGCGTCCAGGAAGTAGGCGCTGTCGATGGCTAACTTGATTGATGAGCGTTCCCGGCGGTGCTTATGAGGAGATAATGTTGGCCGGGAAGGGGGCTCTTCCGGCCTAGAGGTAAAATCGTAGAAGGGAGGAAACTCAGGACTTGAGCCTCAATCAAACCGCCCCTGGAAACAGGGTGTAACTCCGTGACAATTGACGACGAGACACTACGCAGTTTATGTCGATGAGAATTCTGCACACGGCCGACTGGCAGGTTGGTAAGCCCTTCGGTGGCTTCGAACTGGATGATTCAATGCTGCTGACCGCGGCGCGAATCGAGGCCATCAAGGTCCTTGCCGGCCTGGCGCAAGATCGGCTGGTGGACGCGGTTCTCGTCGCCGGCGATGTGTTCGATGCGCAAACCATTTCCGACAAAACTATCCAGCAGACCTTCAACGCACTGGCAGGTTTCCCCGGTATATGGGTGTTCCTGCCGGGGAACCACGATGCCGCATTGGCCGAATCAGTATGGACCCGCGCTCAACGCCTCAAGGCCGTGCCGGCGAACGCCATCCTCTGCCTCGAAGCGGTGCCGACACCCATCCTCGATGGTCGAGTCGTGATCCTTCCGGCGCCCCTGAATCAACGCAACACCTACAACGACCTCACTCAATGGTTCAGCTCGCACGAAACCCCAGAAGGGGTAATACGGATCGGGCTTGCTCACGGTAGCGTGCAGGGCATCCTGCCGGACACCATCGATTCGCCCAATCCCATCGCACAGGGCAGGGCGGCCCAGGCCCGGCTGGATTACCTCGCGCTCGGCGACTGGCACAGTCTGAAGCAGGTCGATGATCGAACCTGGTACAGCGGAACGCCTGAGACCGATCGCTTCCGCAGTCCGGATCCGGGCTACGCCCTGATAGTCGAGGTTGCCGCTGGAGCTGAACCACAGGTCCTCGCTGAGAAGGTTGGTCATTACCTCTGGAAGTCCATGGCCTTTGTCCTCAACGTGCCCGGGGACCTGGACGTGTTCGAGGAAGCATTGGCAGAACTCTCCGAGCGGGACGTGGTGGAGATCGAGATCACCGGCAATACTGATCTGGCAGGCAGAGAGCGTATCCACGCCGCCCTGTCGCGCGCCCAAGGCCGTATCCGGGCCCTGCGCGCGGATATGACGGGAATGCGCTTACTGCCCTCCCAGGAGGACCTCGACGCGCTACAGGCGGATGGTTATCTCGCCGAGACCATCCAGGATCTTCGGGCGCAACAGAACACAAGTGCCGACCAAGACCTGGCTCGCGATGCCCTTGTAATGCTCGCCAGCACCCTGCACCTAAAGGGTCGCTCGGAGCCGCCAGCATGAGGTTGACCCGCATCGAACTGGAGAATGTGCGCCGCTTTCGGGGGCCCATCGTCATCGAAGGCCTCGACCCTGGCCTTAACCTGTTCACCGGTGTCAACGGGGCAGGTAAGTCGACACTCGTCGCCGCGATCCGCGCTGCGTTCTTCGAGCGCTACAAGACCAGCTCCGTGACGCTTCAGCCACTCGACGACCACAGCGCCAGCCCGCGTGTGACGGTGGCCTTCGACGTCGGCGACACGCACTACGAACTGACCAAACAGTTCCTCGCCCACAAGCGCTGCTCCCTCCACGCCGGTGGCCAGGTTCTCGATGGCGAAAGTGCCGAGGAGCATCTCTCCGACCTGCTTGGATACAGCTATGCCGGCCGCGGTGGCAGCAAGGCCGAGCATTGGGGTATCCCAGGCTTGCTCTGGATCGAGCAGGGAGCGGGGCAGGAGTTGGCCGAGGCCGTCGATTATGCCGGCGATCGCTTGCAGAATGCGCTGCTGGCGATGGCCGGTGCCGTGGCCAGCACCGAAGGAGACGCCGTCATCAACGCGCTGCGTCTCCAGCGTAGCGAACTGGTCACTGACGCCAACCAGAACCCTCGTGGTCCCTACCAGGAGGCTAAGCGCGATCTCACGACCCTGACCGCCGAAGCAGAGGAACTCCAAAGCCGGCTGGACCTGTATCAGCAAGACGTCGACAGGCTCGGCGGCGACACCGCGCGCCTGGCACAACTGGACGCCGAAAAGCCATGGGTCGGCTTCTACCGGCAGGCCGATCTCGCCAAGCAGCAAATCGAGGCCGCACATGGGCTTCGCAACGACCTTCGGAATGCCCAGCGCGAGCAAGAAGACGCCAACAAGCTCAGCGAGATGCACCGAGACCGGCTCGAGGCGCTGGCAGCTCCAGAACGAGATCTCCCTCAAGCCTCCGCCGACCTGCTGGCGCAAAGCGACCTGCTCCGCCAGGCCGAGGAACGGCAGCAACTGGCAGGGCAGGCGTTCACCGAAGCCGAGAACGAACTTGCTGAAGCCCGCAGCACTCTGATCGCCTCGCGTCAGCAAAGCCGCCGCTTGGACCTTCGCGCCCAGTCCATCGATCTGGAAAAGCGTGTCCAACGTCAGACCCAGGCACTGCAGGAAGGACGAGAACACGGACGCCAGCGTTTGGCTCATCAAGAGACGATCGCCATCACAGAGCTACCCAATGGGGCCCTAGAGCGGCTGCGCGGACTCGCCCAGGACCAGCGCGACCGCCAGCTCCAGGTCAATACGATCGGGACTCGCATCGACTACACGATCGATAAGGGGGCACAGATCACCCTCGACGCGGCACCATTGACCGGTGCCGGCATAGTGGTCATCGACCGGGTTTCACGCCTACAGGTTCCCGGCGGCGAACTAGTCCTCACGCCTGGCGGCGATGACTTGCCCCGCCTGCTGGCCGAACGCGACGATCTGGAGGCACGGCTGACCGCGGCGCTTCGCGACCTCGGCGTAGCCGACCTAGCCGAGGCCGAAGACAGGGCGGCCAGGCACGCCAAGGCGGTGAACGCAGACCGGTTCATCGAGGCGCAGTTGCGGGTAATTGCGCCGGAGGGCATCGACGAGTTGGAGCGCGAACTTGCTGGCATTCAAGCTCAGCTCAAGGCCGCCACTGACGAACTGGCGACGATCCCCGACGCTCCGGACGATACCCTCCTGCCTGATGTGGAGGGTGCCGAGCGACGCCATGAAGACGCTTCACTGTTGCGCGACGAGCGGCTTGAGGATCGCTCGCACGCCTCGAACCAGCTCAATCTAGCTCGAGGCCACTGTGACTCGGCTAGCCAGCGAGTCAAGGCGCTGCAGAGTCAGCTGGAAGATCCCGAACGCGAGAACGAGCAGCGCACTGTCCGGGACCAGCTCAACGAAACTGCCGGTCGGCGTACCGAGGCGCAGGCCCTTGCCGCGCGGCTGAAGGAACAGCTCGATGTCCTTAACATTCCCCAGTTGGAGCAGGACGAGCGGAGACTGCGGCAGAGCGCCCGGCAGGAAGAGGACCGACACCGGTCCCTCAGGGACGCCATCATCCAGCTGCGGACCCGGGTGCAGCATGTCGGCGGTGAGGGGTTGGGGGAGCATCTAGCGGGAGTTACCCTGCGCCGGACCAAGGCCGCCCGGCGCGTGGACGAATATACCCGCAAGGTGGAGGTGTTGAACTACTTGCTCGCTGAACTCGAATTACGTCGCGATCGCATACGGCAGACGCTCATGGCACCTCTGCAGACCAGGATCGATCACTACCTGAGAATGCTGATGCCAGACGCGCGCCTGCAGATGGCTGACACGATGGCTCCCGAAAAGTTGTTGGCGGCTAGCGATGGGCGCACCCGGGGCGACTTTGACATGCAAAGCTTCGGCACCCGTGAGCAACTGGCGTTAATCTGCCGCCTCGCTTATGCCGACCTACTCCAGGAGGCTGGGCTGCCCACACTGTTGATCTTGGATGATGCCTTGGTACATACCGACGATGGCCGTCTCGGCGCGATGAAGCGCGTCCTCTATGACGCGGCCGAGCGCCACCAGGTATTGATGATGACCTGCCACCCGGAGCGATGGCGCGATCTTGGGGCGCGCACCACCGCCATGACCGACCTGACCACAGCCTGATGGGCTGCCAGCAATGCTTCCGGTAGCGTGTACACGCGCTTACTGGGCACTAGCGTGAACCGTCGATACCGTCCTTCGCTCCCGCGCCGGTGCGACCTGATCACGGTCCAATTTAGGTGTTGAGTGTCCGCTACTGGCCGGTAGCGAATATCGATAGGGCGGGGATTAGCAAGGGTTATCGGGGGGGGCAGGCCGAAGGTGAACTCCCATACCTTTAGCAGGTCGAGAGAGCGCAAGGACCTATCCTCTTGTATAGCGGACCTGGCATGCCTTCGAGTGCTCTTCCGGTTCCGCCGGGTTAGGGCAATTGGCCCAGGATGCGGGTGAGGGATGACCCGGCCAGACGGGTTGACCAGACCGATGGCTGGCCATCCCAGCCTCGTGTTGTCTCACCGGCCGAGATGGGGCGGGGGTAGGGTGGCTCCATGGAGAACCCTGTCCGTTACATGCCGGCTGCGAAACGCTCCCACGACGTGGTCTGGGACCGTGAGAGTGGTGAATGCATGACCCTCGACGAGTTCATGGAGGGGCGGGACTACGGCGAGGTGGTCCGGGACGGGCGACTGGCGGCGGAACTGGAAATGCTGGACGGCACGCCGCGCTACGCGTGTCCCTATTGCAAGGACGCCATGGCGGTTCGGTCAAAAGCCATCCGAGCACGCAGCGAAATCCGCTTCTACTTCGATCACCTCACGGCCCGCCACCGGGAGACCTGCACTGGTCGCAAGGGCCATTTGCCCAAGGCCATCCTGGCCCGCAAGTTCTGTCTGCACAAGGAAGGTGCGCTCCACAAGGCCTTCAAACAATGGGTGCGGGACAGCCTGGACGCCGATCCGGCTTTCACTAGCACGAAGGAGGAAGAGCGTTGGTGGGATATGGAGCACTACAAGTGGCGTCAACCCGATGTCCAGACCACCCGCGACGGGCGAAGGTGGGCCATTGAGATCCAGCTCTCCACGACCTTCGTTCATGTCATCGCGGAGCGGATGAAGTTCTACCGTGAGAACGCCGGGCACATGCTCTGGTTGTTTAAAGACCTGGACCTGGAGACCTTCCGACTGTCGGAAGACGACCTATTCTTCTCAAACAACCGCAACGCGTTCCGCGTCACCCCTCGAACAGTGGAGAGATCCCGGCGCGAAGGCCGTTTCTACCTGGAGGGCGCCTGGTTGGAACCCCGGCTCAAGGGCGGGACAATCAAGGACGTTGAAGTACGCAAGGACGTGGCTTTCGATGCCTTGGTGTTCGACACCTGCAGTCGTGGTATCCCGCGGGCCTACGCATTCGACTACGAAGGTCACAAGGCCCTTACCGAGAAAGAACAGACGGCGTGGCGGGAAGCTCAGGTGTGGGAGCGCCGCCGGAACGCGTTCGAATCGTTCTACGTGGCGATGTTGCGGGGGGAGATTGAGGACTACAAGGAACGGGATCGCCTGTGGGACGAGCTCCGACGCTCATTCGCCGAGGTGGGAATTACTTTGCCCCAATACGCCCAGGAGGATACCGAACTGGATCGCCTGCTGGTGGCCGGTTACTCTGCCAAGCATGGACAAAGAAAACCCATCGGCATTGGGTTCGAAACGCTGGCCGAGCTCGGCCACCATATCCACAAAGTGTGGCCAAAGACTTTGTGGTTCTACCGCTGCATGCTTCGCGCATACGGTCAACTGAGAACGGTCTTGGATCAGGACCGCACCGGAAAGCTTCAAGGCAAGATGAAGCAAGTGCTAGCCAGTCTCTCGGACGGGGAGCCGGCCTTCCAACCCCAACGATCCTGGGATCCCTTGCTGGCGCGCTTGTTCCCAGAGGTGGCAGGGGTATGGGCGGCCGACCCTTCGCAGGTGGCCAAAGCTGTCCTGTTGGCGTCAGAACGCCTTGTTTCCGAAGCGGACATGACATGAGCAAGGATGCATTGAATCAAGGCATTCAGTCAGCGCTAGGCTCCATGCGTCAACGCCGTCGGGCCATCGCCCAAGACATCTCACTGGAGGCCAGCGACGCCCGGGCGAGCCTGGAGGCCAACATGGGTGGAATGGCTCAGATCAGCATTCCAGCTGACAACGAGCGCCCTCGGGTGACGTTCCAGCTGCTTCGGGCATCCATGGACTACGGTCGAGCATTGCTGTTCCTGCTCGAAAAGCACCCCATCGACTTGCCCGTGGTCGCGCTCGGCCTTCATCGCTCTCAGATCGAGCAGTTCCTGCGCGCGGTGTTCGTTCAGTTCATCGCCGACGACGAGCAATTCCAGGATTTCCTACAGGAAGACCGCGGACCCCGGAGAAAAAACGGGAAAGGCAAATGGGTGGCCATCCCTCTAAAGGAACTGGCCGCCGAGGTCGAAACCACCATTGCCCGGATCGGTCAGGACGACGGGCCACAGAAGCTGGGTCGCACGGTGGTCAATTCGTGGGACCCCCTCTGCGGGCTGGTCCATGGTGGCAAGGCTATCCGGGTGATGTATGAAGACCCCGACGGACAGATTGGCGCATGCGTGCCTGCCAACATCCTGTTCCAGGCCACGGTCAACACGGTGGCCACGACGAATCTCTGCGTCATCGTTGCGCTGACGGCGGCAGGGGTAGGGGCCTATGAGACCAGCGACGTGGTCGCGCACGTTGCCTCTCACATGATGCGTTACCTGGAGCAGCGAAAGACCCGGATGAGCGGTCTATCATTATAGAAATGTTGTTCTTCCGCTGCTGTACCGACCTTCAAAGTAGCAAAGTGGCGATGCGGGCAACTGACGCAGGACACGTTTCTTGTCGATAGCGAAATCGATTCGGCAGGGATTAGGGATGTTTATCGGGGGTAGGGCCGGTACGCTGTTGCACACACAGGGCCAGATCGGCAAAGTCTACCTTTCGGGCAGCCAAAACCGGCAAGTCGGCTTGGCCACAGACAGGGTGAGTGCTAGAGCGGAATCGATTTCGCCCAATTGAGGACCTAGGGATGGGAGGACAGAAGCGATATGCCGCGGATGAGGATGTGTCTCAGACGGTGAGACTGGAGAGTGCAAACTCCTACTGAAGTCAGCTGATCTCGGAGGATCCATGGCCGATCTGACATCGGGAAGGGGCGCTGCGAAGGATTTCAAGAGTCCAGGGGATGAAGAGTGCCAGATGAGCACGATCACGACCGAATCTCGATCCAAGGCCTAATGGAGCTTCGCGTCACAATCGCCGACTTTGGCCCCTGCGACGTCAAACTACTCGTCGCGGAGGCTACGCCGGATGTGCCCGGTAACGAGCTGGTCCTGCCACCGAGTTCCGAGAGCGTGTTCGCAATCATAGATGCGGCAGGGCAAGTGCCTGAAGACGCTGTGCATCCGCCATCGGCGACCTGCATACGCGCTCGAAGAATTGATTCGTTGTATGGACAAGATACGGCTGGTCGGCTCGGCTGGCTGCCCTCCATATTCGCCCTCCGCGGAATCAGCTCTGACATATGACTGTGAGAACGCCATTGCCAGGGTACGCGCTGCTTGTTTCAGCCTCAATGCGGGCGGTAGACCTTTTAGATTCGGGACTGAGCATTGACTCGCCGCAAATATCCGTTCCAGAGGCACGAGATGGCTCTGGGCGATGGCTTGACATCATGCAGTCGATCCTTATGGCGCTTGAACGCATTGCAGCCGATGGGCGATCGGGTTTCGTTGACCTTGAATCACTCGTGATGGAGGTGCGCAAGACCATTGAAGGGTGCGCCATCGATGACTTGCGATTCGTGTGTCGATTCCTCGATGTCGAGCGTGAGTGCCGATACGTAGACCCAAGCGACGGCCACGAGAAAGGGACGCGAAGCCGCACACGCCTACTCAACTACGATCCACGCCGTGATCGAGTGAAGCTAACCGAGACCGGACGCTTCTTCCTGCGTCTTGGCAACGTCAGTCATAACTGGCTGTATGAAGACAAGCAAGCGGCAAAGATCCTACAGGCGATCAAACTCGGGCAGTTTTCTGACGTTGAGCAATTTGCGCTCGACCACGCCAGGGCGCTGCGACAGCTGGCGGAGGACATAAATCGCCAGATCGAGTCGCCATCATTCGATGCCATGGCGCAGGTTTATGCGGCCCAACGTGAGGCAATCAACGAAATGTTGCACGATGCAGCACAGTACCTAGTTCGCGCCAAGGCGGAGCTGGCGATGGAGTCGACACAGGAGCAACTGGAGAGATTCTGTGAAATCCGCCCCGATCGGCATATCACCTTGCATCGTTTGCGATGGGTCTTGGACCGGGCCCACGGTGCCATGGAGTCGGCGAGTCGGACATGGGCCGGATTTCTACGGCGGGTTCAGGAAGGGCGGCGGCGCCACCTGGGTGTAGTGGACTTCGGGTCCGCCATGGGAGCGATCATGACAGGACATGGCGATCAAGCATCGATTGAGCGTGCGTTGACGGGAATATACGGTTGGATCGCGGTACCCACCTTCGCCAGCGTGTTCGAGGTCGATGCTGTGCTTCCCCCGGCGCGGGATGGCATGGATGTCACTCCTCTGGTATTCGACACAGCACTTACAGGTGCATTGGACGACCAGCTGCAATCGTGGCTCGATCACAATCTCGATGCGTTGCGTGCTGCCCTCGACCAAGGACCGCAGCGATTGTCCGAGCTGATCGATTCAGGGGGGCTGCCCCCGATTTCGGTGACTTCCATTCATGATGTTTCGGCCGTGTTTGCGTCATTCGCAGTGAGTCACCCCTTCGGTCAGAGAGAGCCTGTTGAGCTTGGCATTGCGCCCGATGCGGTGCATGGCGTCAAAGCTGGTTTCCACTGGTCTTTGCCGGATTTGATCCTGTCCCTCCCACGGGGAAAAGCGGTGCGTGATGACACCGTATGAAATAGGAATTGTGTACAACCAGTTGCTTGAGCGACGCGTGCTCTATTCCTTCTCGGTGCCGGGCCGGAATCGAAGCCAAGCCGAAAAGGAGGCCGTTGCCTTGCTCGAACGCAATCGCGACTACGTGGACGAACTTGAGGGTTTCCTTGAAACACAAGGGCTTCGGCTCGTGAGCCACGAAGCGGCGGCGCTCAGCATTGCCGATGCCGGGCGCGTTTACATCGCCGTGCGTGAGCCCGTCCGTGACGTGCCGGCGCACATAGGAGGCGCCGCCGTGCTGCGCGAGTGGAGTGATAGCCGGCGCAATGAGAGTGCAGCGGACAGCGCGCTCTGGGCGGGATTGTTGCTGATGACTATGTTGAAGCTGCTCTATACCGACGGTGGCCGGCCCATAGAGTCGGTCAGCGGTTTTGCCGATGCGGAGTTCGACGATTCGCAGTTCGTGGACACACTGGTGGAAGCCATCGAAAAGCAACGAGGTGTGCGTGTGACCGGAGATCCACTGGTGGCGCGTGCGCACGCGCTTTTCACCGGCAGCGCCGAGGCGCAGGTTGAGGCACGGGCGAAAGGATTTGTTCGCAGCATGCTACGCGGCGGCGTGCTCGAAGAGCGCGCCACGGGGATGGGCAGCGTGGTTTACGGCCAGACACTGTGGTC
The DNA here is from genome assembly GCF_001429345.1 of Lysobacter sp. Root983. Taxonomy (NCBI): domain Bacteria; kingdom Pseudomonadati; phylum Pseudomonadota; class Gammaproteobacteria; order Lysobacterales; family Lysobacteraceae; genus Lysobacter; species Lysobacter sp. Root983. Next base: position 479,324 of record NZ_LMJO01000001.1, on the reverse strand, counting down.
TGCGGTCGATATCGCCGAGAACTTCAAGCGATATGCCGGTGCCTTGATCCCACGGCCGATTGCAAACGACATCGTGGTGCTCGTCAGCGCCGATGAAATTTCATCCGATGACGAAATGATCCAGGAGAACTGATCGTGTCCGTCTTCAATCGACTGGAAATCATCAATTTCCTTAATCTCGACAATGAGTCGCCGGGCAGTCGGGACTGGGAGCCTCACTGGCGGTGCGTACCCATCGAGTTCGGTGGTGTGAGTACCGCGATCAAGATCGGCAACGGCGAAGGTAAGACTAGCCTGTGCGACGCGATCTACGCGATCCTGACTCGCAAGCCGGATCTCGTGGGCAAGACTCGTGAAAAAAGCGCGGGGCGGGCGTGGGGGCACTACACCCATGTTCGCCTGGAAGTGACCTATGAGGCGCGGAGCGCGAACCAGCCGAAGCTGATCGGCCACGAGGTGAAAGGCGAGAACTACGTTTTTGGCTTTTTCGGCAACGCCGATGACGGCCTTAACTTCTACCACTACAAAGGTTGCCTGGAAGACCTCCCCGTAGTTCACCACGACGGCACGAAGCAGATCATCGTGCCCAACAAGGAATTTGATCGCCAACGCAAGGCGAAGCCGATGCTCTGTGACCCGGGCACACGCCGGGAGGTGTGGCAGGAGCATGTGCATGATCACATCGACGCGCACACGCTCAACAAGGCTGCGGAGTACCACGCCAAGGGCGGCGGTGACGGGGCCGAGGCACTGTTCCGCGTGAGCCGCACGCCAGGTGGTCGTTATGACTCGGATTTCTTTTACGAACACATCGCGCCAGAGGTGCTCGTTGGCTGTATGCAGGAGGATGGCGAGCCGGACGAGTATCGCTTCGAGGATACGTTGGTGAACAGCGCGCTTCCGCTGGTCGAAGCCGAGCAGAAGCTGCAGAAAACCCGGCGCGACCTTGCAGAATGGGAGGACTTGTACGAACGTCTAGCGCATGCCAACTCGGCGGTTGAGATCTACCGTCGGACGCGCAGCGAGCGCCAGCAAGTGGCCGCAACCCACTTGGCTGAGGCGCGCTGGCTTGAAGAAGCGGTTCTGACTCGCCCCCTTCCTGGGATTCCGACGCCGTGGGAACACGGCGGGGACCAAACTCGGTTCCTCGCGAACCGGCTGGTAGTCGAGGATGGGCAATGGCTGGTGCCGGATGCGGTGCTGGCGGGGTTATTGCTGGAATCCCCGGGTGCGTTGAATCAGCGCGCTGATCGGGATCGAGTGGAACGGATCCGTCTTGGATCGCAAGTCATTGAAAATCCATGTGATCTTACTTTTTCTGCCCGAGATAGGGGCCACCCAAACAGCGGGTATACGCTGAACGGCGCTCGCCAACTCGTAGTCAAAGCGACGAAATTCGCCGAAGGCTGGGACCGCGACGCGACTCTCCGGGCGCTAACGTATGCCTATGAGGCCCGTCACGGCGCCGGAGAATGCAATCCGTTCCGGGCACGGGCGCGCGGGGTGAGGGGTGAGCTTGAGGCCGTTACGAAGCGGCTGAGCGCGGCCGCGGGGGAGAAGGGCGAGGCCGAAGCCGAGCAGATGCAGATTGCGACCGCTCTGGAGCAATTGGAAGCGGCCGAGGCCGTTCTGCTGGAGATGGAATCCAGTGGGTTGTTCACCGCCGACGAGCTTGATCGGCCGCAGATGACTGAGACGGCTGTCTTGGAAGAGCGCGAAACGGTGCAAACGCAGGAGCAAGCGCTGCAGCAGCGCCGGCTGGAGTTGCAGGCCGGACGTGTTGCCTACGGTGAGGTGGTTACGGCGTTTCCGGGTGAAGCACCCAATGCAGTGTCGACACGACTGGTTGCGAGTGAGGCCGAGTCGACTGCGCGCCACGAGGCGGCGACGGCGGCCGTGTCGGATGCAACGATTACGCTGGAGGCCGCGGCGAAGGTCGCCACAGCACGGGAAACTGCGCTACGTGCATTGAGCGAGGTGCAATCCGACCTGCAGCGCTTGCAGCCACAGGTGGATCTCTTTGCAGAGCATTTCACTCAAGAGGATTGGCGTGGTTTGAGGGAGCGCATCCAAGTCCGGTACCGGGATCTGATGCAGCAAATATCCAAGCTCCCAGTAGAGATCGCTCAGCAGAAAAACCAATTGAACGTGTTGACGAAGCTGCAGGATGATGCTCGTGGATATGCGGAAGTGTTTGGAAACGAGGTTCCTGATGGCTTAGTAGCCCGCGTTTCCAAGGCACTTAGCGAAGCAGAAAAGCAGCGAGAGCGATTGATCGACGAGGCCGCTCGCGACGCCATCGAGAGGGCAAGACTTGAAGCCGGTCGCGTCGCGCTGGGTGCGGTGACATCGCGCTTTGGCGCGTGCGATGTGCTCGCACTGGAGGGATCACTGCGGGGCACGCAAACGAAGCTGCGGGTGGAGTTGGCCGAGACGCAGACCGTGATCGACGGTCTGACGCCTCAGGTCGCCAGTCTGGACTGGTTCGCCGAGACGTTTGGCCTTACACGTAGCGCCGTTGACGTGCGGGCGGAGAGGGCGCAGCAACTTGCCGCGCATCAGGGCGAACTGCCGGTTTGGATATCGCAGCAGGAAGAAGGGCAGCGTGAAATCGAGGAATTAGACTCGGCGGGCACGGCGGCCGGCCGGATGGCACGGAAGGCCTTGCACATCACGGGTGCCACCGATCGCGTACACGAAGTCGTGTCCTCTCTGGACTTGTCCGCGCCTCGTCGCAGGATGGTGTTGGCGCAGTTCTCCCAGGTGCTGCATGCCCCCGTCCTTGACGAAGCCGACAATGCGGAAGCTGTGTTGCGGCGCCTTGAAGCCGAAGGCGTCGACTTTCCGGTATTCCATAGGGGGGCACTGCAGGCCTACTGCCGAGACGGCGCTATTGAAGCGGATACGGCGGCGGTCGTGCGCGGTCTGCTGTGGGGGCGCGAAAGCGCTGCGGTCGAGGTGCTGGTCGATCCGGGAAAGGTCGCCGAGCGCATCACTCTGGCCAAGATTGCGTTGGCTGACACGGAACGCACAATCGAGCAGCTCAAGACCGCGATGTTGGAGCTTGAGCCGTCCTCGACACTGGGACTCAGGATCGAGGATGCGTGCCGCGCCGAAGGAGCCAAGAGCCGACTGGCGGAGTCGGAAAGAAAGCGCGATGAGCTCACGGCCGCGCTAGCGGCGGTGGATGCTGATCTCGTTCCTGCAGTGGTTGTTGGCATTAGGGAGGCATGCAGCTTCCACAATGCGGGGGGGGCAGAAAGGCTTTTGGCCGTTGTCGTAGCGATGGAGGCTCGGGCCGACACGCTGAGCGCGATCGAAGCCATGCTGCCCGACCTAGAGCGTCGCGCAAGCGCAGCCTCAATTGTTCTGATCGAACGGCAACAGGCGTTCGTTTCCCGCGGTGGGCCGCCGGCCGTGATTGCTGCCGCCGACGCTCTTGAGGCCTTGTGTGCCCAACTGGACGAGGCGGAGCAGGAATGGCCGACCGCAGAAGCCCGGTACGGCCGCCTGGACCTAGTGGACGCCAAGTCGCGATACGAGGACTTAGGCGGCGCCGCGCGCTTTGCTGGAGCGCTGGCGGAATTGGGCGAGGCCAAAACGGCGGCCGAGGCGGCTATTACTGGGCGTGAGAACGCCAACAGTGCTCTGCAGGAAGCTACGCGATCGGAGCAACGGGCGGCCAAGGCGTTGCTGGTCGCCAGCCGTGAACTGGCGCTCTGGCAGTCCCGATTGGCGGAGGCCACAGGTTACGTCGATGCTGATGGCCCGGCGTTCGACGGCACGTTCGATGGCCAGCACTCGGCGTTGATGACGCGTGCTGCCCTATGCGAGCAGAAGCTACGCTTCAATTTCGCCAACGCCGAACGGGGTGCGCAGGCCCGGCGGAACGCCGACTATCGAAGCGAGAAGCTGGCGAGGCGAACGATGCTTGCCGGTAACATCGGCCGGCTTGCCGTCGAGCTCTGCGAGCTTGACAAGCGATGCAACACAATTAAAGACGCCATCTACGCTGACGAGCGCTTCGGCCGCAAGCTTGATGCTCATGTGTCGAACCTGCTTTCCCACTGGCGCGAGGCCGCGCAAGTCATTGACGCCTTGCGCGGGGAGATCGTTGCACCAGCGCAGGACGATGGGCCGAATGTCCACGCCCGTGCCGCCGCCCAGCTTGCCGCGGAGATCCGTGCCAGCGGCGATGACTTGGACAAGCTCATTGACACGATGGATGACGTTGTCGCCAACGTCGCCTGCTTCAAGCTTGGCGAAGGGCTGAGACGCTTTCGCCAGTTGCGGAAGGACGAAACTCGGCATATCGATGGCGCTTGCGCCGAAGCAAGGAAAATCGCGGCGGACACATCGTCGAAGTTGACCGCACATGAGCGCGACAACATTAATCCCGACCTCTTCACGGATCGGATGGCGGTACTCGATGGCATCGATCAGCTTCATGGACTGGCGTATGAGCAGGTAAACAAGCTATCGGAGCTGACGCGCAATGTCAGTATCGACGTCGAGCGCCATCGCGAACGCATGCACGTCTCGATGTCCGGATTCACCGGTCAGATTCGCGAGAACTTCCGCTTGCTCAAGCGGATGCTCAAGCCGACATCTGACATGGGGGCTGCAGGCCTGCACATAGAGGCTGACGTCGTCGACAGCGAACAGATCGACGCCGCAGCAAGACAGGTGGTAGAAGTCATTCGAGAGGATCTGGAGTTGCGCGAGTCCAGGTTCAACCGTGGCGCCTCCACGTCCGTGACGGAGGAAAAGAAGCGCAAACAGGCGCTGCGCGAGCGCATCGGCAAGGAGTTCTATCGCGCTGTGTTCGTCGGTGCTGCCAAGAGCGAGTCCGGTCCAGCTGTGAAGTTGGAACACCCAAGCATTGCAGGTGGTCGACCGGAGCGACTGACCGACAAGCTGTCCACAGGGCAGAAGAATGCAGTGTTTCTGATGGTGCTAATAAAGCTGGCCGACTTCGCGCAGGCTCGTGACGAACAGCGTGATGGTGGTGGTGTGCGCCGCAGGGTTCGTCCCTCCCGAGTGCTCATGGTTGATGGGCTGTTCTCGAACTTGAGCAAGCCGGGTCTGATCCAGCCGTCTTTGGAGGCGATCAAACAACTGCGAGGCCAGTTTCAGCTGATCGGATGGATTCACATCCCGCAATACGAGAATGACCCGACACTGTTCCCGTCGTTTGTCACGCTGCGTCGGTTTGGTCGCAAGAACGGGTTCGTTGGCAAGGATGTCGAGTTCGTGGACGGCGAAATGGTGCCGATGCGCCTCCATGTCCGCCAACTGTCGAACGGGTGAAGTGCAATGACGCAATTGCGTTATGAAGACCTGCAGTTGGGAGATGGAGCGGACCGTTGCGGCAGTGCGATTCGGCAGTTACAAGGGGCCACTGGGCTTCGTCCGAATGACCTGCAGCAGCGGTTGTCCAATGCCACTGGCATGCCTTTGCTGGAGGTGGCCAAGGCGTTGCGTGAGCTAAGCTTGCTAGGTGTGATAACGGGCATAGGTGTTAACGGACGTCCCGTAAGGATGGTCAAGTGGGTTGGGACGGAGCCTTCTAGACAGGTCTGCCCTCAGGAAGTGGAATGGCGGGAGATCCTTGAGGGCCTTGGCGACAAACTCAGCGAGGCCGATCGGGCCTCGCTCGGATCCTCGTTCAGCACCTTCAATGGGCTGGATCGGTGCGACAAGATCGCGATCATCGAGGGGATGATCGCGATGCGGGACGGTATCCGCTGCGCGGATACGTGGGTGTGGTCGGCAGAGAACCTGCTGGGATCTTCCAAGGCTGCGCGCAGCCTGCGCACGGACCTGGGGGGCTTGGGGGTCAACGTCGACGATAGCGGAGGGCTGTACTACGCGATCACGGCCGGTCCTTCGACTCCGGAAGCGGTGGTACTGATCGAAAACCCACGTGTGTTCTCGGCTGTCGCGACGTCAGCGCAGGCATCACGCATATTGGCCGTGGCCGCGTACGGCTATGGTTTGACCATCGACAATTTCGGGCAGCGACTGCTTGCGGGACAGGTGGTGTCGTGTCCCGCAGTTGGCGAGCGGGCAGACCTGCGTTGGGCACTGACCCAGCTCCCTGCCTATTTCTGGGGCGACTTGGACCTGGAGGGGTTGCGGATCTACGAGTCATTGAAGCAACGGTTGCCATCGATCCGGCTCAGCGCAGCGTACAGCGCCATGGACCGGATGCTGGATGATAGGCGGCGTAGCCACCCCTATCACCGGCTTTTCGAGAAGGATCGGCAAGGAATCCCGCCATCCGGGAACGAGGCCGATGTCGCCTATCTTGCTAAACGATGCTTACAACGTGCGGTCGACCAAGAGGCTGTTGTACGCATAGTTGATCAAATCAACCTTACGATGCCCTTCGAGCGATAGCAGCCTCGATCCAGTTGGTTAGTGATTACAGAAAAATTTTGTGGTTGAGGGCGAACCGAGGAGAAGATTAGGAAGATTTATCGCGGGTAGGAGAGGGTATCTCTTAACGCGAAGCGGCTATTGCTATATTGGGAAGCAGTAGTTTTCAGCTTTGCAAAAGCTCCAGGGGAAAGAATGAGGGTTGCGGAACGTTACTTCGACGAATTAGATGCATCTCCTCTAGATCTTTATCTAGGCTCGCATGTGTTCTTTCTCGGTGATATCCGGGTGGAGTTGGAAGGCGTCCCGCTCTTGCAGAACAGGACGACCATGGAGCTCTTGCTTCCCGTGAAGTCGAGGCTGTTGATCGAGTACTTTGCCAAGAGGGCCGCCGAAGACGGTCAGACCGGCATCCTGCTCAGGCCAAAGAGTTTAGGGGCTAAGCGGTACGCGTTCAGCCAGAAGTTTGAATTCAAGTACTCTCAGATCGATCACGAGTTCATTCCCGGCTTGACACGCCCATGGGACGAGGGCTTCCTGACACCCGTATTCTTCAACATAGCGGTCCTGAACAAGTATTCGCAGGATCCGAAGTATCGGCTGGATCTATTCTCGGAGACCTACGGAACTATCCTCGCCCAAGAGTGGACGATCTCTTTCGGCATAAACCGCGGCAAGAATGTCATAATGTGGCTGGGGGACATCGCCTCGCTACCCGACGAGGAGCAGTACTTTCTCAGATCGGAGAACGTCCAGTCCGACCACGACCTCCATTCGGAGTTCTACGAGGCACAGATCGATGTCCAGCCGTCCCCTCCTTCAAAACAGCACGAGCTGCTACATCAACGGAAGGCATTGAACGACCTGTTCAACAAGAAATTCGGAGAAGGGCTGTTCGTGTTGGAGGGCGAAGTCGCCAGCGTTATCGCTAACTTGACGAGACCCATCTTCTGGGAAGAGAAGCATGTATCACCCGCGATTGAGTCGCTGAATCGCGTCTTTGTCGAGAGCATCAATTCCGGCTTTCTGAAGCGAGCGGCCAAGGAGGCAGGCAGCTCCAAAGACTTAAAAAGCGCGGGTGGGCTCAAGACACTGCAGACATGGATCGAAGTGGCACTTGGGCAGACCGATCACGCCGAAATCATGCTGCCCTTCTTTGTTTTGTACGACTTCCGGGTGTTTTGTTCGCATCTTCTCTCCGCGGACAGGCGCAACGAGATGATCCAATCGATCAATGCCCGGCTTGGATTTCAGGAAGGCCACCGCGATTTCGAGGCAGTCTATGATCGACTGATCGAAGCACTATTGGATTCAATACACAGAATCAGCATAGTGATCGAAGGCAACCCTCGCGAGTAGCGCAGCGTACCCCCAATCATTCCGTCGCGACGAAGGTGCGGGGTGTTCTAGGAGCGCTAGGAATGGATACATTTCGGATACAACCGATCGGTGAGGCCGCTGTGAATGAGATCGTCGCTGCGGCCGGTGGCGCACGCGCGCATCCCGACGCCGATCGCCGCCTGAAGCCGGGGGCCGACTACCTGCTAGGCGATACCCTGATCGAACTCAAGGCATTGGACGATGAAGGACTATCCAAGCCAGAGCGGCAACGCAAGATCGCCGACTTGTTTCGTAAATACGGAGATAGACGGCCGGTCGTAGTTATCGATCGCAATAGGTTGCCTGAGTCGGGACAGCGCGAGTTTGACGGGATCCTAGATAGGCCACTCAACGGCATCGTCAAGAAGGCCAGAAGCCAGCTCGTGCAGTCCCGCAGCGAGCTCGACCAGGCGACCTGCTCGATTCTGATGGTACTAAACAATGGTTACACGGCGCTCGGGCACGACGCGCTTACCGAACTGGCGGCTCATCGCGTGCGCAATGATACCCGCGAAATCGATGGCGTCGTGGTCGGCGGTTGCTACTATCACGGCGATGGCTTCGACAGCTTCTTCCTTTGGCCGCTGGACTACATTCCGATTAACGCGAACGCGCCATTCCACGCGTTTCCGGAGCTGAAACGGGCGTGGGATGCCTATGCCGGAAGGACGATGACGGCACTGGTCAGGGGAGAGTTGCCCTTGGATGTAGGGAAGGGCCCGGTCCTCGACACGCAGTTCGACTTTGATGGAACCACATATGTGAAGCCAGCGCCGCCGATGGGGAGGGCGTCTGAGTTCTATATTCATGGACGGCCACGCAAAGGCGGTAGCGCCGTCGCCGGCATCCCGCCGGTCGCGCTCACATTTCCAGACATGGCCGCAGGTGAGTGGATAAAGTTCCGAGAGGTATTGCCATCGGATTCACTGCTCTGCGAGAGCTATCAGGAATGGAGGAAGCAGCGTGAAAAGGGGTTCGAGGCGGGGACATTGCTAAAGCCATTCGTTCCCATGCTAGTGACCAGGGAGGGATGGGAGGAATGGTGCGCGGACAACAAGCACCCAAGGAACGCGAGTTCGGTCAGGCGCTACGCCAACGAGCTGTTTTGCGGACGGCTCAGGGTGTTGCTGCATGCGGCGAGGGAGCGCACGCACAACTCGGTCGTGCCCACGCGCTACGTACTCGTGATTACCGAGGAGATAGGCCAGGACCAGGCCAATGACCTGACAAGAATTGGCGTAGTGCATGCGGGCATCCCAGAAGACGAAGTCGTCAAGGAGTTAGTGCTCGATACGAGGATATCTCACGAGCATGGGCTAGCTCTTGCCGGTGCGTATGCGCTGGCAGAAGGTGTGGACTACGTGATGTGGCAGAAAGACGCTCGGTATGCGTGGACCTGAGGCGCCTGACCCAACGCGACCATCCTACGCCCGACGCCCGAACTAAGCTGGCAAAACGAATGCGCCGGCGCATGAGCTGATTTATTCGGGAGCGTGCATTCATAACTGAAACATCATTGCGGGTTACTTGGTGGAGAGGATCAGGTTGAAGAACACGGATACGCCACAGTCACTCCTGGGCCGCTTCTGGCTACCCACCCACGGTGAAGACACTGCGGTTTCCGGCGTGCTGGATTTCGATGACGCCGGTGCCACGGTGCGCCTTGAGGGGGCGCTGACCCCAACCGGCTTGCTGGCCAACGCCATCGTTTTCGCCAAGCTTCAGGGAAGCCACGAGAAGGCCACGTTGTTCAACTGCTTCGCATCCGCCCGCAAGAAGGGCGACGGTACCGTGGTGTCCTCCAAGATCGAATCCACGCGCATCGCACTGGGTTCGCTCCGCAAAGACCTGGGCGGCCGAGGCGTGCAGTTCAGATTGCTAGGTAGCCCGACATGGTTTCATGAGCAGTGCTTCGACGCTGATATCGGGGACCAGTCCGAGGCAGTGGTGCGCTTCAAGGCTTTCGAATCGACGCGTTATCCCTTGCCGGACGAACTCACTCTCGAAAGGTTTTATTCTGCCGCGATGCCGTTTGGAAACTGGGGCTCGGAGCAATTCCACGTGAACCGTCCGATGGGTTTTCGGATCGTCTCGTCCAAGCGACTGGATTTCGACCGGCTTTGGGCGGCGATGTATCGCCTGCGCAGGTTTCTGGAGTTTCTGTCCCAGCAGCACCTTCCGCATACGCAGCTGATGGTCTTCGATGAAGCGGATGTCGAACGAGGCGTTCCTGACATTGAGGTCAGGCACTCATCGTTGCACGCCGTTAAGCCGAAGAAGTTCGAATGGGACGACCAGTTGGTGCGGTTCGACTATATAAAGGATCGTTTCTCGACCCTGCTAGTGCGCTGGTTCGAAGCGCACCAGGCCTATCCCGAAGCGTTCGACCGTTATTTCGCGGCCTTTGATCGCGACAGGAAGGACGTCATCCTGCACTTTCTCTGGAACATCGCGGCACTCGAGGAATTGCACAAGCTGCGGACCACGCGTGTGAACAAGAAAGAGTTCTCGCTGCTGGAACGCCTCCAGGACATCAGGACACGATGGTTCGCGGCATTCAATGCGAAGCCAGCGGATGACGTCCTGCGGCAGATCAAGGACAGCCGGCACTACTACGCCCACGCAGCGGGCGACCTCAGGGACAAGGCTGCCAAGGATTGGACCCTTCTGCGCTACGGCGATTTCATCGCGGCCTTGTCGAATCTGGAGATTCTTGCGCTTCTGGGCCTGAGCGATGAAGATGCGATTCGGCTAGCGAACAACTATTGGATGAGTGAAACGCTCGCGTTGAACAAGTATCCAACCCATTGGACCGATCCATGATTCACCGTCCCGGGCGATGTTCTGGCGGCAGCTATTTGCTTGATGCTGTCCGATAAGCTGGTCAGCTTATCGGACATGTCGCATAAGCAAGAAGTATCGGGATTGGCGCATAGACGGGCAACCATGCGCCGATGCGCCGGTATCGGATCGATCGGCTGGGTGGACGTCGACTGCATGCCTTGGCCTTATGCAGCCGGGGTGAGCAGGGGCCAAGGTTGCCCCGATCGGATATCAGGGTGGCGCAATTCGGATTCGGGATAGCCGTAGTCGTCACGGATGCCGTCGATCAAGGCCAAGCATTGCCTGGCAACACCAGCTTCGCCTGTTTGGGTCAATGCCAGGGAGAAAAGCCGCCTACGCAGCTCATCCACGCACACGGGGAACAGGGCCACTGCGCCACTGAACTGCGTGGAGGGCCGTTCGTCCAAGGCGACTTTCCTGAGGCTCATGTACAGGCCTTCGCCCGACTGCCCTGTCCGAGCGTAGTAATGGACCAGTGACAGGATGCTTTCCGTATCCGAAAGCATGAGCAGGGCGCGCTCGATCGCCGAGGCGAGGACGCTTTCTTCCACATGATCCAGGAGCATCAGCATTTCGGCACGGAAGTCGGGATGGCTCTTTGCAAGCTGTGCCAAATAGGCGCCGAGTGCCTCGGTATCCCGGCGCCCGGGGTCGCCGAAGGCGCCGTCCCGCAGCAGTTGAAGGAGCGCTCGACCCGAGGACTCCGTACCGCGCGTGCGCAGCGCAGCCAGCCATTCGTGCTGCTGGACCAATCCCGGAATGAGCTCTGCGAACTGCAACAGGACATCCTCGACCTCGGGTTCGGCGGAGGCCCCCAGCGCCGCTAGCAATCCACGCAGCTGGTACGGCTGCTTCAGATGCGGCTGTTCCAACGCGGCTACCTCGTCGAGCATCGCTGCAGGACGCTCAGAAAATGCGAGCAACTCCACCCAGCCGAAGAACACGCTGTGGTGGTCGCCCAGCACCCATGGTTTGGTCTCAGCTTCGGCGAACAAGGCCCGAATGCGCGATTGGATCGTGTCAGCCTGCAAGCGTTCGCCGGAAAGCGCCAGTGCGACATACAGGTCCTGCTGCAGGTTGAGCGGAGCCGGGAGCTCGATCAATCGACGGATCAGGGCGCTGATGTCGCCACAGGGCATGCGGAAGGCCGCCACCGCCAAGCGGATGGCATGCAGTTGCTCGTCCTCGTTACCGCCATCGAGCAGTGACGTGACAGTGTCGAGAATCGCCAGCGCCTCCGGTGCGGGCGGATGCTCACGGAGCCGCCGCCCACGCCGAACGGCCATCTCCCGCAGGAAGGTTCGCGAAAAGGTCGAGGGCGTGGTGACGGGATGCCGTTGTTCCCACAACTGCATGAGCGCGGAGGCCGCCTCGGCGCCGAATTGGGGATGAGGCAAACGCTGGATCAACAGGGTCTTCGCTTGCTCGGTGCCAATGGCGATGAAGGCGCGCTGATACCAGTTCGTCCAAGAGTGCCGCGCGTCGGACGTCTGGTCGCGATAACCCGATGCGACGAACGCGGCGCGTGAGATGTCCCAACGCCGAAGGTCCTCCGACAGCAGCCTATCGAGCGGTTCGGCCAGCCGGGCATCGCCGACGCTGCCGATGGCTCGGGCAAGTTCCGCAAGTTCCGCCCGAGTGGAATCGGACGACTCCACCATGGTCGGCACCCAACGCAACAACGTGTCCACGAGTTGGGCCTTCTGCTCCTCTTCCAGAATCGCGGGCGGGCGAATGGCGGCATCCTGTTCGCGATGGGAGGCCAGCAGATCGGCGAACAGGGCGATTCGTCTCGGGTCGGTAGTATCGGCCCGCGCCACCACCGCGACAACCAGGGAGCTGTAGGGGACGGTGATAACGAGACCTTCCAGGAAGCGCTGTTGCTCTGCCAGGAGTCTCCTCGCCGCTGGATCGCTTGCAGTCCGCGCATCCAATTCCAGCTGTGCGTCGATCAGTCGACCGATCGAAACCGGACCGGCGACGCTGGCCGCGTTGCGCCTGGTGTTCTCGTCGAGGGCCGCGTCATTGACCATGCCGCTTATCGGCTCCTCGTCGATGACGATATGCAGTTCCTGCACGAGCAGGTGGGTCCGGAACGGGATGTCGAGACCCTGTTCGATTCTCCGCACCAGAGCGGAGGCGACGATCGACGGATAGCGTTCGTTGGCCTGATGCAGGGCGTGGTCCGCTGCACTGGCGCGAACCTCCAGCGCAGGATCGGTCAGCAACCTGAAGACTTCTTGCTCAGTGTCGATACCGTCCACGTCGCCATTCAACAAGAAGTACAGCCTATGTCCCGGATGCTGCATGCGTTCGAACGCTGCGCGACGTTCGGCGGCCATTCGGGTGGCCACCGCGGTGTTGTGGATCCCGGTAAGGGGATGTCCTGAGGCCAACTCCTGCCATAGCTCCAGAGGCGCGTTTTGCAGCACCCGGGCGGCTTGCTGATCCGCCCCGCGCCAGTACAGGGATTCCACGACTTCTTTCTTTACATGCACGCTTGAATCGGTCTGTGCCACCGATGCCGCGGACAACGCACCTTCCGTGCCGCCATGGTCAACCATCTCGCCGAGTACTTCGGCGCGGGTCGACTCCTCGAGCGTCGCCAGCCGGGTCTCCATGTCAGGCAACAGCGAGGGAGGAAACCGGCGTCCCGCACGCAGGACGTCCAGATGACGCCTGTGTTCGGAATCGGTGAGCAACGGCCACAACAGTTCTGCGAATTCCGGCCGGCCGCTGTTGACGATGAATCCAATGGCGCGATCGACCTTGTCCGGCTGGTGCCAGCGTCGGAGGAACCCGGTCACTTCGGGTTCGACCCGAGCCCATGCCGCGGGTGCGCGGAAGATGATCTCGGCCGCGAGCATGGGGTCGATCGACAGGCAACGGACGATCGTCTCGGCTACCGCATCCAAATCGGCGCTGGTGCCCGATGCCATGCGTTCACAGGCGAACAGGATCGATTCCTCCCACGCACGGACGTCGAGGAACGCGATGGCGAGTTGTTCGGCCGCGGTGGCGTCGCCGGCAGCCATGTTTCGCATGGCGTGCTCCACCGCGAAGGAGGCGTACCATTCTTGGAACTGCTGGTGCTGGAAGCTGTATCCCGGCGGGGTGCCCGGGGATCGAACCAGCAAGTGTTCGGCGATCAGCGCGTCCAGCACCGTCATGGGCTGGGGCGCCGAATACGCGGAGATCTGGCCCTCGTCCGAAAGGCGGCGCTGGGTGGCCTGCACCGAGGCCCTAGCGTTGCCGTCGGGCAGGGATGTATTGGCGGTGCGGGTGGCCTCGGCGGCGAGGTCGGCGAGGATCTCCTGCTCGTGGCCGAGGGTCGCGTCACGCAAGGCTTCGCTGCGATTGGCAACCTGGTTGTGCTGCTCGACGAAGGCGGCAAGCACGCCTTCCTTCGTCGTGGGCAAGCGGCTTCCGGGCGACAGACGCAGGATCGCGTTGAGGAACAAGGGTACGGACACCAGTTCCCTGAGTCCCGGGATTGCGCGTGCTTCTTCCAACAGCGTCTCGCCGTCGGCCCCGCGCATCTCGCTGGCGACCTGGCGTTGTTGTGCATGGTCGAGCGGTTTGATCGCGACCACCGTGGTGGCGAAGGGGACGGCAACGCTCAGGTTCCTCGAACTGATGACGATGCCCAGTTTCGGGTAGTCGCGACGCAAACCCTCGAGTTCGTTGCGTGCTCGTCTACGGGATGCGCCGTCGAGCTGGTTCCAGCCATCCAGCACGAGGGTGAGTTCGCCAGTATGGGCGAGAAGCCGAAGATGTTCCTGGCGATACGGACGGAACGACTGGCGTTCGAGGATGCTCTCGAACAGCGAGTGGGACTGGGCAGACCAGTCATCCAGCGGGAGAAAGCTGGCCACCGCGCCGCGCTTATCGATGATCGCTTCGGCGAGCTGCAGCAACGTGGTGGTCTTGCCGGTGCCCGGCGGCGACAGGATCACGATCTCGTTGAAGGCCTCGGTGGTGGTGGCCAAATCGTGAGCGGAAAACGAATCCGCGTCCACGTCGCCCTTTAGGCGCAGCTTCAGTTCGATGGCATGCTCGGTCCAGTATCGGGTCCTGCGGAAAGCGGCGACATCTTCGCGCGCCGCCGCCACCAAGCTCACCTTCAGCGCGACGAGATCCTCGTCCACGCCGAGGTTGAACCGGTGCCGGATGTCGATACCCTCGCCGGGATCAAGTTGGAAGCCACGCACCTGGCTGGCACCGGCCATTCCCGCCATCAGCGCATGGAAGGATCGGTCTTCTGCCTGCCGTTTCCAGGTTCGCAGGATTTCCGCGCTGAAGCCGCTGTCATCGGCGTCGACCGCATGCGCGTGATCCTGGCAGAGCCAGATCCCGTTGGACGCGTCCTTGCGCTGTTCACTGGTCAGTGCGGGGTCGTACCGGGGGCCTCCAGCAGACGCGGCCGTAATGTGCGCTGCGACGCCGATATTGATAGCGCCGGTACCACTCTCGTCGGCTCCGGATGTCGGCTTCCCGCAATGGGGATGCGCGCAGCGATGGCCGGCCTGCTTCGCCAGCAGTTCCTTGGCGGCCCTGTTGAAATCATCCCTCATGGTTGATCTCATCTAACGGACAAGCTCTTTGAGATTCGGGTCGGGTGAGAGCGTAGAAGGCGGCCATCAACCAATATTAGCTAACAGTTAGAAGGTCCGCCCCTTGCCGGAATGCGGCGAAATCCTCCGCCCGTGATTGATCAGTCTTCGAGAAGACGAGCGGCAGGGTTCGCAGCGGCGCTGCCGGTTTGGAAATACCCCACAACACTCGACACCGACCGGTGCTCGGTCAGCTGCATGATCGCCGGCAGCGCCACGCCTTGGCGGCTGGCTTCGGTCACGAACCCGGACCGCAGGCTGTGCCCACCAAAATCCCCCTCCAGCCCGGCCAGGCGCGCCCGACGCTGCACGATCTCACCCACGGCTGCCGGGGAGAGGGCAGGGCCGACGCGCTGCTTCCAGAGCCGCCGGAAAATTGCTCCCTCTGTTATCCCCGACGCCTCTAGCCAGTCCTGCAGGGCGAGGGCGGCCCGGTCGAGCACCGGCTTGTCCGGGGTTGAGGAGGCCGTGACGCCGGCCTGCTGGGTTTTGCTGTGTTCGAGTCGGTAGATATAGCCCTTGTCACCGATCCGCCGCAGATCCCGTAGGTCCGCGGCGGCGATCTCGCTGCGCCGACGTCCGCCACTGGCAAACCCGAAGCAGAGCAGGGCACGGTCGCGCAGGCCTTCTAGGCTGGCATCGCAGGTGGCCAGCATCGCCTCCAATTCGGCGAGAGTGATCGCGGTCTTCTTGCGCGGCCGTTCGCCGCGTTTGACCGCCGCACGGGCCGCACGACTTAGCACCGTTCGGATCGCCGGCTGCTCACAGGGATTAGCAACTTGCTTGAGTCGGTGCGCCGTGGACAGCACCGCGACCCGGTGCCGCACAGTAGACAAGGTCCAAGGGCCGAGTTTGGCTTTCAGGCCTGAGGCCACCAGCGCCTGGTCGACCGCCGGCGGCAGCTCCCAGGCCAGCTCGCCGTCGGCATTGCGGCGGACCACGTGGTCGACTACGAACTGCAGTACGGCGGCCTCGGGCACCGGCAGGGTCAGTTCGATGCCGTAGCGCGTCGCGTGCCAGCCGGCCCAATAGCGCAGAGCACTGGCGTAGCTGCGGGTCGTGTTCTCGGCGGCCGCTTCGGCGAGCAGTTCGCGCACCGCGTCGGCGGCCTGTTGGGCCAGTTGGGCGGGCAGGGTAAGGCTGGCCGCCGGTTGCGCAAGAATCGGAATCGCGGGAATATCTTTCATAGTATGTATGTTTTACTACGATAAAAGGCGCGTACCCACGATAATCATCACTTATCGTGAGTATAGATCAGCAGAGCAGGGCACTCGCGTAGGAGCACTTCCATGGCCCGAGGTATCAGCGAATCCGACGTCCACAACGCGGCCGACGCCTTAGTTGCGGTCGGCGAGCGGCCGACCGTTGAGCGCATTCGTGCGCACTTGGGAACCGGGTCTCCTAACACCGTTACGCGCTGGCTGGAAACCTGGTGGCAAGGGCTGGGTGAACGCCTTCAGGCCCAGGAACGGCGGCTCGCAGTCCGGGATGCGCCCGAAGCGATCACCGTCCTGGCAGGAGAGTGGTGGGCCGCGGCGCTTGAACACGCACGAGCCAGTGTCCTGGAGGCACTTTCTGCGGATCGCGCGGCCTTTCAGGATGAGCAGGACGCGGCACGCAGAGAGCATGAGGAGTTCGCCAACGAGGTCGGCGCACTGCGTGACAAGGTTGAAGCGGCTACCCACGCCGAGCGTTTGGCATCAGCCCAGGCGACGGAGCTCCAACGCCTAGTCAAGCAGCTTGAGGGGCAACTCCAGGAAGCATCCAGGCAACGGGATACCGCGCTCGCACAGGCTGCTGACGTCGATGCTGTACGAAAGGCAGCTGACGCTCGTCTCCAGAAGTTGCAGGAGTCGTCGACGATCGAGCGGGAGAATCTGAGGCAGCATATCCGGATGATTGAGGATCGTGCTCACGCAGAAGTTGACCGAGCTCGCCAGGAGACCAAGGAACTGCAGGCCCGCGTTAAGGCAATGGCTAGAGAGCACGCTGCCGTCGAGAAAGCGCTCCTGCAAACCGCCGAACACGCCAAGGCTACGGCCGCTGAGGCGGGTCGGAGCGCCGGCATCGAGCGTGCTCGGGCTGATGCGCTTGAGACACAACTAGCAAAACTTCAGGATCTACCTGCGGCCCTGGAAGCGGTAATGCGCCGGAGCGATATCCAGCCAAAACAGCAGAAATCCAGCGGCAATCCGACCGCTCGCGGGTCACGTAAGCATGCTAAATCTTCGGTCGAGAACTAATTTTCCGAGCGTCGCAGTCAAGCCGCCATTCGTCTTTTCCACAAGGACCGGCTACGAAAGGTTGTAGTGGAACTCGGTGAAATACTGGGCGCCGCCGCGGACCGGGATGCGGCGCAGCCGCTCTTTCGCCGCCTCTGGAATCCAAGCCATCATCTTATGGACGTTCTCGTTGGCATCGGCTGCAATACGAACCGTCACAATCATCGAATGAAAGTAAGGCGTAAGTTTGGACATCAGGAGACGTTCTGCACCTTCAGCGCTATGGGCAATAGCCAGGCAATAAGTCATCCCTTCGCCGGTAGCGCCATAGTTCATGTAACTCAGATGCAGGCCGACCTCTAGGAAAGCAGGCACGTCTTGATCTTCGACCATAGTGAATTTTACCCCCACACCAAGTTTTAGCTCGAATCGTCGCTGCTGCTCGGCGTCAACGATCCAAGCCTGCAGGTTCCGGTCGCCAGCGTTTGGTCGGCGCGGCAACCATTCCCACGACGGCATGGCCGGTCCTACCGGCGGACGCATGACTGGCAGCCTCGTAGTAGTAGCCGCGGCGGCCTAGCGTCACCGATGGCATCGCGCGGGGAATCCGACGTTCCATTCGTTCGCACAGCAACAAGCCGTGACGGATCGGCGCGTCGACTGGATTGACGAGTGCCTCAGCCCAGAGCAGGAAGTGACGCTTTCCGCTGGCACCCACAAACTGCAGTATGTCCCGTGGCCTCATAGCCTTGAGACGATCCTCCGGGTACGCGAGTACTTCGATCGCGACCTCTTCGCTAGCGGTCACATCGCTGCCATTGTCGAGCCCCGTCAGAAGCCACAGAGGACTAACCTCGAGTGCTGCAGCCAACAACGGCACATCATGGAGCGATCGAGGGAAAATACCGCGCTCTAGCTGGGAGACCCAACTGTTGCCCCTCTTGTTGCATCGCTTTGCTACCTCTCCCTGGCTGAGTCCTGCAGCCACGCGCGCCTCTTTCATGCGTAGGCCAAAATTTGCCCAGGGGACGGGTAGGGAGGAATTACGGAAGTGTGAGTGAGGAATCACGAGATCGAGAGCAAGCAGCTATACGTCTGACAATTGAAGCACGACTTACCAGGGTGATCGCAAGCAGCGTTGCATGGGTCCGCGACAAGCCGTAGAAAGCACGCAACACTGCTTCAACTTTGTCAGGCAAAGATGTGACATTTGCTGAGGCGGCGACAGGTATCGCTGTGACATTTCTTGAGCCGGAACCCTCGCGGAAAAGTCACGGCATCACCTGGCAGATCGAACACAAGTTGTTGTCCTACCGACGAATCAGGAAAAGATGTGACTTTTGCTGAGCGGGCCGAATTTGGTCGAAGTAACGGCATTACCTGTCGGGATGTAACAACTTCACCTATCCCGCCATCAGCCTCCATGCGGCGGTCCATGGCGCCAGAGCCTTCCTAAAAGCCATGTACGAATACTTCGCATAATGCATATTATGTAAAATACGAACCTGGACCCAGGCCTCGTGTCAGCAACCCGCTTTGTCAGCTTCGGACGCCAGATCCGCGAGCAACATACCGGCTGGCTGGAGTCTGATGGCGGTTACTTCGACTGCCTGCAACTTCCTGCCGAAAGCACATTCTCATCACAGGACATCGGCATGTTGGTTGACAGGTTGATAGGCATGCCTGGACCCTAAGCGGCATGAACATTGATGTCGATAAGCTCAACCTCTCGGAACTGAAGTCCCTACTGACCGCCGCGGAGCAGCGAATGCGGCTGATTTCCAGCCGTCGCCCCATTGCTTTAGTGCGTCGAAAAATGATCGCACTCGCCGCCCAGTACGGCTACACGATCGAGGAACTCTATGGCGATCAGCCGGTAGCTGAGATTGCGACTAAGAAGCGAGCGCCGCGGCGAAAGGCGAGCAAAGTTGCTGCCAAGTACCGAGACCCAGAGAACATGCGCAACACCTGGTCGGGCCGTGGACGTATGCCGCGATGGCTGGCCCAGAAGACGAAGTATGGCCGGAGCGTCACGGACTTCCTGATTCCCGGCCTAGGAAAGCCAACCGCACGCAAGGGCGGATCAATAGGCCAACGAACGCTCATCAAGCAAGGATGACGCGAAATCGGAAGTCGCGAATGGCTGCCTTGGGTCGGAAGCTGCGTCCCCTACCCTAGATGACACTCGCTAACCGCCAGGTTCTTCGTGAGATCCGCCATCTCCGCGCGTGCGCAACTTATGGATTCCGACCAGATCCAGCCGTCTCACGCTCAGCGCCGGCCTCCAGATTTCATTCCGGCCGGTTGGTACTCGCATCAGCCCTGGTTTTGCGCGCAGCGCGATGTCCGGCGCGGTCCTGAGCTATAGACCGGCTACGTTGTCGATCGCGGCCGCTCTCTAGCCGGCCAGTTTCGCCCCATCGCCCTGGGTGCAGGTGCTCCGGATCCAATCACGGCGGATCCCAGCTGCCGTCGTCCGGCAGCGATCACCAGCCCCTGACGTTTTGCCCGACCCGTCAGAGGCTTGCTTGGTCGCGATTAAATGCTAATGAGAATCACTTGCTATCGCGCGATGAATCGAGGACGATTACGAGCGCTGGGCCATCGGGAACGGAGACAGCCTGAGCATGGTGGGTGTCGTTCGCGCTTGCTGACCACAGATCGCTGGATGTGAGGGCGTGCTGATCTCGCGCGCAAGGGGCCCATCGCACGTTGTGATCCAGGCCCCGCTTCTGTGCGTTGCGCTCTCCCCTACTCCCGCCGCGCTGCCGCCTGCGACGCCCCGCGCCGGGAACTTATTAATCCCTTCTTAAACTCGCCGCCCTAAGCTGGGTCACGATGCGCCAGTCAGAGTCTGGATTCGTCTGCCGTTGGATCGGTCGTCGTGTGACCCCCTCAGCGACTGCGCCGAAACGGGCTTACTACTTTTCTTCTACGGAATCTTCCATGCGTGCACGCTCCCCGCGTTGGCTAATCGTGTTCCTGGTCTGCTCGCTGTTGGCGGCGTGCGGAGGTGCCAAGGAGGAAGACAAGGCCAGCGACGCGTCGGCCCTGGCGGTATCGCTGGTTGCGGCGCGTGCGCAGCCTCTGGCGCGCAGCGTGCTGGTGTCCGGGCCGGTGTCGCCTTTTGAGGAGATGCAGCTCGGGGTGGAACTCAGCGGGCAGCGAGTGACCTCGTTGCTGGTCGATGTCGGGCAGTCGGTGCGCAAAGGCCAAGTGCTGCTGGAACTGGACCATCGCACGCTGGACAGCGAGTTGGCCCAGGCCGAAGCCTCGCTGCGGCAGGCGCAGGCGTCCTTGTCGCTGGCGCAGGTCAGCTACGATCGCGGCGCCAAACTGGCGGCCGAGCAATTGATCAGCGCCGGCAATCTGGACGAGCTGCGCGCCACCCGCGTGCAGGCCGAGGCGCAAGTCGCCACCGCCCGCGCGGGTCGCGATGCGGCCAAGCTGCGGCGCGACTTCGCAGAACTGCGCGCGCCCGCCGATGGCGTCATCTCCAAGCGGCTGGTGCAGCCGGGCCAGGTCGTGGCCGCGGGCAACGAGCTGCTGCGCCTGATTCGCGACGGCCGTCTGGAATGGCGCGCCGAGTTGCCCGAGGACCAACTGGCCGGCGTCGCCGTCGGCAACACGGTCGAGCTGCCGTATGGCGGCGGCATCATCGCCGGGCGCATCCGCGCGGTCACGCCCGGCGTCGATGCGCAGACCCGCACCGGCACGGTGTACGTCGATCTGCCCGAGCCGGGGCCGCTCAAGCCCGGCGTCTATGTGGAAGGCCGCATCGTCACCGGCGCCGGCCGTGCGCTGATGGTGCCCACCGCGGCTGTGGTGCAGCGCGACGGTCATAGCTATGTGTTCACGATGAAGGACCAGCAGACCGTGCAGCGCGTGCGCGTGCGCACCGGCCAGACCGGCAACGGCCAGGTCGAGATCGTGCAAGGCTTGAAGGACGGCGATCGGGTGGTCGCCGAAGGCGCGGGCTTCCTCGGCGACGGCGATCGCGTGCGGGTGGTGCCGGCCGCCGCGGCCGGGAAGGCCGCACGATGAATTTCTCCGCCTGGGCGATCAAGCGGCCGTTGCCGGCGCTGATGGTGTTCTTCGTGTTGTGCGTGGCCGGGCTGTGGGGCTTCCACAAGCTGCCGGTGGCGCGCTTCCCCGATATCGCCTTCCCGATGACCACGGTCACGATCACTCAGCCCGGCGCCTCGCCCAGCCAGCTCGAGGCCGAGGTCACCCGCAAGGTCGAGGACTCGGTCGCCACGGTGACCAACGTCAAACGGGTGATCTCGACGGTCAGCGAAGGCGTCAGCACCACCACCATCGAGTTCCAGCTCGAAGCCGATCTGGCCACCGCGCTGGACGACACCCGCGACGCGGTCACGCGCATCCGCACCGACCTGCCGCAGGACATCCAGGAGCCGGTGATCTCCAAGGTCGATATCGGCGGCTCGCTGATGACCTACGCCCTGGTCGCGCCGCAGATGACGCCGGACGAGGCCAGCTGGTTCGTCGATCGCGAGGTCTCGCGCGCCATGTACGGCGTGCCCGGCGTGGCCCGGGTCACGCGCGTGGGCGGCGTGCAGCGACAGGTGCGCGTGGACCTGGACGCGAACGCACTGCAGGCTTTCGGCGTCACCGCCGGCGCCGTGTCGCATCAGCTCGCCCAGATCCAGGTCGAGCGCGCCGGCGGCAAGGCCGAACTGGACGGTGCGCAGCAGACCATCCGCACCCTGGGCACGGTCGGCAACGCGCAGGCCTTGCGCGATTACACGATCAGCCTGCCGGACGGGCGCTCGGTGCGTCTGTCGGCGCTGGCCAAGGTGACCGATGCCGCCGCCGACCCCACCGAGGCAGCCTTGCTGGACGGGCGCGACGTGGTCGCGTTCTCGATGTCGCGCACGCGCGGCTCCAGCGAGGTCAAGGTCGAGGAAGGCGTGCACAAGGCGCTGGACGCCCTCAAGGCCAGCCACGCGGGCATCGACTTCCGCCTGGTCACCACCGTCATCGACGAGACCCATCGTTCCTACGATTCGTCGATGACCATGTTGTGGGAGGGCGCGTTGCTGGCCCTGCTGGTGGTGTGGCTGTTCCTGCGCGACTGGCGCGCGACCTGGGTATCGGCGCTGGCCCTGCCCTTGTCGATCATCCCGACCTTCGCGGTGATGTACTGGTTCGGTTTCACCTTGAACCTGATCACACTGCTGGCGCTGTCGGTGGTGGTGGGCATCCTGGTCGACGACGCCATCGTTGAGATCGAGAACATCGTGCGCCATCTGCGCATGGGCAAACCGCCGCTGGAGGCTGCCCGCGAGGCGGCCAACGAGATCGGCAACGCGGTGATCGCGACCTCGCTGACCCTGGCGGCGGTGTTCGTGCCGGTCGCCTTCATGCCCGGCATCGCCGGCAAGTTCTTCCGCGAGTTCGGCTGGACCGCGGCCACCGCGGTGTTGTTCTCGCTATTGGTGGCGCGTCTGCTGACGCCGATGATGGCCGCCTATCTGCTCAAGCCGCATGGCGAGGAGAAAGGCGATAGCAAGCTGATGCGCTGGTACCTGGGCTGGGTGGACGCGGCCCTGCGCCATCGCGCGCGCACGCTGTGGATCGCTACCGGTCTGTTCGTCGCCTCGCTGGCGCTGGTGCCGCTGATCCCCGCCACCTTCATCCCGCAGTCCGATCTGGGGCGCAGCAACCTGAGCCTGGAACTGCCGCCGGGCACGCGCCTGGAGGAAACCAAGGCGGTGGCCGAACGCGCGCGCGTGCTGCTCAAGGACATGCCGGAGCTCAAGCAGGTCTACACCGCGATCGGCAGCGTGCTGGACCTGGGCGATCCCTCCACCACCGGCATCGGCGAGTCGCGCAAGGCCACCCTGGTATTGGACTGGGGCGTGGCGGACGAGCGCGAGCGCGACCAGCGCGTGCTGGAACGCGAGGCGCGTTCGCGACTGGCCCAGCTGGCCGGCGTGCGCGTGAGCTACGTCAGTTCCGAGCCCGGCAATCAACTGCAGCTGGTGTTGTCCGGCGACGATCCGCAGCATCTGCAGGATGCGGCGATCGCCTTGGAACGCGACCTGCGCCGCATACCCGGCCTGGGCAGCGTGACTTCGTCGGCATCGTTGTTGCGGCCCGAGATCCAGATATTGCCGGACCCGGCGCGGGCCGCCGACCTGGGCGTGGCCACCGCCGACATCGCCGAGGCCGCGCGCATCGCGACCGCCGGCGACTACGAGCAGCGCCTGGCCAAGCTCAACCTGCCCGACCGCCAGATTCCGATCCGCGTGGGATTCTCCGAGGCGACCCTGGCGAATCCGGCCCTGATCGGGCAGTTGCGCGTGCCCGGCCGCTACGGGCCGGTGCCCTTGGCGGCGGTCGCGGACATCAAGATGGGCAGCGGCCCGTCGCTGATCTCGCGTTACCAGCGCCAGCGCAACGTCACCTTGACCGCCGAACTCAATGGCCGGCCGCTGGGCGATGTGATGGAGACGGTGCAAAAGCTGCCCAGCGTGAAGCAACTGCCGCCCGGCGTGAGCTTC
Source organism: Lysobacter sp. Root983 (assembly GCF_001429345.1). Classification (NCBI taxonomy): domain Bacteria; kingdom Pseudomonadati; phylum Pseudomonadota; class Gammaproteobacteria; order Lysobacterales; family Lysobacteraceae; genus Lysobacter; species Lysobacter sp. Root983. The sequence continues at coordinate 455,357 of NZ_LMJO01000001.1, read as the reverse complement.
CTCAATACCGGCGACGCCGAAGTCTTCGTCGAACTGTTCATCGGCTTCATGCTGGCGATGGCCGCGGGCCTGATCTGCATCTACATGGTGCTGTTGCTGCTGTTCAACCATGCGCTGATGCCCTTGACCATCCTGACCGCGGTGCCGCTGTGCGCGGGCGGCGCGTTCGGCGCGCTGCTGCTGACCCAGAACATGCTGTCGTTGCCGGCCTTGATCGGTCTGCTGATGCTGATCGGCATCGCCACCAAGAACTCGATCCTGCTGGTCGATTACGCGGTGATCGCCGAGGACGAACACGGCCTGAGCCAGCACGACGCCCTGATCGACGCCTGCCGCAAGCGCGCCCAGCCGATCATCATGACCACGCTGGCCATGGGCGCGGGCATGATGCCGATCGCGATGGGCTTCTCCGGCGATTCCAGTTTCCGCGCGCCGATGGCGATCGCGGTCATCGGCGGCCTGATCACGTCGACCCTGCTGAGCCTGATCGTGATCCCGGCGGCGTTCACCGTCGTCGACGATCTGGGCGAATGGATGACGCGGCGTTTCCGCCGCCGCTCCTCGCATCCGCGGCAGCACACGCCTCCGGCCTGACGACGCCAACGGTCTCACCGATCCGGGTACGGCGACCAGGCCGTGCCCGGCGCTGGCGTTTCAGGATTTGCGCCGCCGGCGGCGACGCTTGAGGAAACCGAGCATCGCCAGCTCCCACTGGCGGTGCCCACGCGCTCGCGCCGCGTACGACGCCAAGGCCTCCTCGCGCCAGCCCGCGAAGACGGTGGGATCGATGTACGACTTGCGGCAGACCGCCGGCGTGTTGCGCAAGGCTTGCGCAACTTCGCCTACGACCGCCTTCTCGATCCGAGCCAAGGCACGCTCGCTGGGCGTTGCGCTCCGCTTGCCCTCTGGTAGCGGCAGCTGGGCCAGGCGTCGGAAGGCGGCCAGGGTCGCGCCCCAGGTGCGGAAATCCTTGGCGCTGAACTCGCCGCCCATGACCTCGCGCAGGTAGCCGTTGATCGCATCCGAATCCACCGGCTGCACCGTGCCGTCGTCGTCGCGGTACTGGAACAGCGACTGCCCGGGCAGTTGCTGGCAGCGCCGGATCTGTTTCACCAGTTTGGCGTCGTCGATGGCGACGTCGTGCATCTGCCCGCCTTTGCCGCGGAAGTGCAAACGCGCGCGACCGTCGCGCAGGAAGTCGATGTGGCGGTTACGCAAGGTGCTCAGGCCGAACGTGCCGTTGCTGCGCATGTAGGCGTCGTTGCCGACGCGCAGCAGGGTGTCGGCCATCAACGCGACCACGATCGCCAGCACTTTGGCGCGTGGAAAGCCGGCCAGCTGGAGATCGCTGCGCAAGCGCCGGCGCAGGCGCGGCAGCGCTGCGCCGAACTCCACGATGCGGTCGAATTTTCCGTGGTCGCGTGCGTGCCGCCAATCCGGGTGGTAGCGGTACTGCTTGCGCCCGCGCGCATCGCGGCCGGTGGCTTGCAAGTGGCCGCTGGCCTGGGCGCAGATCCAGACCTCGCGATAGGCCGGCGGTACCGCCAGCGAGCGGATCCGCTCCAGGGTGGTCGGGTCGCGCACGGCGCGCCCCTGGGCGTCGCGGTAGCGGAAGCCGCGCCCCGAGCGCAGGCGCGCGATGCCGGGATCGGCGTCGCTGACGTAGCGCAGGCCGGCCTGCGCGGCCACGCGCGCGGACGCGGCGTCGGGCATGGGACCGGGCGTGGGTACGGCCTTCGCGGGTTTAGCCATGCGCCACACATACGCAGCGGTCCGTCAACGCGATGAAAACGCCCGACCGCCGCCGCTCGGGAGGGGGCCAGGGTCTGAACCATGGTTCAGGCTTGCACCGGCGTTTTTCGGCGGATTTGGCGACAAGCCCACGCGCTGGCGCTAAAGTAGTCGGGTGATGTCCGTCCTGCTGCGACTGCTGCTGTGCGTCGGCCTGATCCTCAACGGATCGGCGTACGCGGTCGCGTCCACGCAAATGCAGTTGACGCATATGAGCGCCGCGATCGAAGCGGCGGCCACCGTCCAGACCTCTTGCCACGACGGCATGGCTGCAGGCGGCATGGCTGCAGGCGGCATGGCTCACGACGGCATGGCGATGGCCGCGATGGATCAGGCGTCGATGTCGGCGCCCTCCGATCACCGCCATCACGGCCAAGGCCAGGCGCCCGACGGCGCCCAGCCGGACTGCTGCAAGTCGCCGACCTGCACCTGCTCCTGCCTGCAACCCGCGCCGGCCACGGCGATCGCGTTCGCCCTCGGCGGCGCGCATATCGGCCACAGCCTGATCGCGCGGCCGATGTCGGTCGATCACGACGCGCCGGCCCTGCCCTACCCCATCCGACCTCCCATCGCTTAAGCGCTCCACGCGCCGCCGTCGCGGCGCGCTCAGGCAGGTCGCGTGCGGCGTTCGCGCCTACGCGGCCTGGTGTCGCCGATCGCATCGTGCGTCGGCGTTATCGATCCTTTGGAGTTCGACGATGTCTTCCGATTTCTCCGGCCGACGGCCGGATGCCCTGGCCGAGCCTTCGCGCCGGCGTTTCGTCACCGGTCTGGCCGCGGGCGGTGTCGCCGCGGGCCTGGGCCTGTGGCGCTCGCCCGCGTTCGCGGGCGCGGCGCTGGCCACCACCGCACGCGAACTGCGTGGCCTCGATTTCGACCTCGCCATCGACGCGGCGCCGGTCAACTTCACCGGCCGGGTGCGCCCGGCGATCACCGTCAACGGCTCGCTGCCGGGCCCGATCCTGCGTTGGCGCGAGGGCGACACGGTCACCTTGCGCGTCGCCAACCGCCTGCGCGACACCAGCTCCATCCATTGGCACGGCATCCTGCTGCCGGCCAACATGGACGGCGTGCCGGGCCTGAGTTTCGACGGCATTCCGCCGGGCGAGACCTACGCCTATCGCTTTCAGCTGCGTCAGTCGGGCAGCTACTGGTACCACAGCCATTCGATGTTCCAGGAACAGGCCGGGCTGTACGGCGCGATCGTGGTCGATCCGTTGCAGCCGCCGCCGTTCCACTACGACCGCGAGCACGTGATGCTGCTGTCGGACTGGACCGATCTGGATCCGGCCGCGCTGTTCCGGCGCATGAAGAAGATGTCGGACTACGACAACACCTACAAGCGCACGGTCGGCGACTTCGCCCGCGACGCGCGCGAGCAGGGCCTAGCGGCGACCCTGCGCGATCGCGGCCAGTGGGGGCGCATGCGCATGACCCCGACCGATCTGTCGGACATCAACGCGCACACTTACACCTACCTGCTCAACGGAACCGCGCCGGCGGCCAACTGGACCGGGCTGTTCCGTTCGGGCGAGAGGGTCCTGCTGCGCTTCATCAACGCCTCGGCGATGAGCTACTTCGACGTGCGCATCCCCGGCCTGAAGATGACCGTGGTCGCGGCCGACGGCCAGTACATTCATCCGGTCAGCGTCGACGAGTTCCGCATCGCGGTGGCCGAGACCTTCGACGTGATCGTCGAACCCTCGGGCCAGGATGCGTACACGATCTTCGCCCAGGACATGGGCCGCACCGGCTATGCGCGCGGCACCCTGGCGGTGCGCGAGGGCCTGTCGGCGCCGGTGCCTGCGTCCGATCCGCGCGTCATCTTGACCATGGACGATATGGGCCACGGCGGCATGGATCACGGCAGCATGGACCACGGCAGCCACGGCGCACCCAAGCAAAAGACGATGCCCGAAGGCGGCTGCGGCGCCAGCATGGGCATGGCCGGCATGGACCATTCCGGCGGCGGCATGGCAGGCATGGACGGCGGTGCGACGCACCCGGCCAGCGAAAACGGCAACCCGCTGATCGACATGCAGACGATGGCCAGCACGCCGCGGCTGGACGATCCGGGCATCGGATTGCGCGACAACGGGCGCCGCGTGTTGCGCTACGCCGACCTCAAGAGCCTGTTCGAGGATCCCGATGGCCGTGAGCCCAGCCGCACGGTCGAGCTGCATCTGACCGGCCATATGGAGAAGTTCGCCTGGTCGTTCGACGGGCTGAAGTTCATGGATGCGCAGCCGCTGCGCCTGAACTACGGCGAGCGCATGCGCATCACCCTGGTCAACGACACCATGATGACCCACCCGATCCATCTGCACGGGCTGTGGAGCGACCTGGAGAACGAGCAAGGCGATTTCCAGGTGCGCAAACACACCATCGACATGCCGCCCGGAACCCGCCGCAGTTATCGCGTGCGCGCCGACGCGCTGGGCCGCTGGGCCTACCACTGCCATCTGCTCTACCACATGGAAGCGGGCATGATGCGCGAAGTGAGGGTCGAAGAATGAGCGCCCTCCACTCTCCGCGCCGCGCCGCGCTCGCGGCCGCATTGACGCTGGCCTTCGTCGGGGCCGCGCAGGCCCAGCATCACGCTGCGCAGGCCGCGCCGACGCCGCCCGAACCCGCGCCGGTCGCGACCGAGCCGGCCGTGGACCACGCCGCGATGGGGCATGCCGCGCCCAGCAAGGTGAATGCCGATCACGACAGCATGGACCATTCGAAGATGGACCACGCGGCCATGGCCGACACGGCCCCGTCGGCGGCGAGCCAGACCCCGCGCGAACCCATTCCCGAGGTAACCGACGCCGACCGCGCGGCCGCCTTCCCGCGCCTGCGTCACCACATGCAGCACGCGCGTGAGTTCAACAGCTATGTCCTGTTCGATCGCCTCGAAGTCGGCGACACCGACCACGGTCGCAGCGAGGCCTGGGAGGCCACGGCCTGGTTCGGCAGCGATCTCAACCGCGTGTGGTTGCGCAGCGAGGGCGAACGCGAAGGCGGCGCCACCGCCGCGGCCGATCTGGAGGTGCTGTACGGCCGCAGCGTCACGCCCTGGTGGGACGTGGTGGTCGGCTTGAAGCACGACTTCAAACCCGGTCGCTCGCAGGATTGGCTGGCCGTCGGTGTGCAGGGCATGTCGCCCTACAAGTTCGAGGTTCAGGCCACCGCCTATGTCGGCGCCTCGGGACGCGTCGCGGCCAATGTCGAGGCCGAGTACGACGTGCTGCTGACCAATCGCCTGATCCTGCAGCCGCTGGTCGAGTTGGACTTCAACGGCAGCCAGGACACGCGCCGCGGCATCGGCTCCGGACTGAGTACGCTGGAAGCCGGACTGCGCCTGCGCTACGAGTTCAGCCGCCGCTTCGCGCCATATGTGGGCGTGGTCCACGAACGCAGCTTCGGCAACACCGCCGAGTTGCGCCGCGACGAAGGCGAAGCCCGCGAGGACACCCGCGTCGTCGCCGGCGTGCGGATCTGGTTCTGAGGGCACGACCATGACTCTCACAACCCGAAAGGCGGCGGTGGCGGTCGCCATCGCCGCGACGGCATTGGCGGTGGCGGCAGGCGGCCTGGTCTTCGCTGGCGTCTACGACGTCGGCGCCGACACGCCGCATACGCGACCGGTGTACGCGCTGCTGGAAACCGTACGCGAACGCTCGATCGCCGCGCGTGCGGACGAGTTGCAGGCCCCGCCGGATCTGAACAGTCCGGCGCGCATCCGCCAGGGCGCGGGCAATTACCAGGCCATGTGTTCCGGCTGCCACCTGGCGCCGGGCATGCAGAGCACCGAGCTCAGCCGCGGCCTCTACCCTGCCCCGCCCGACCTCAGCAAGACGCCGGTCGATCCGCGCCACGCGTTCTGGACCATCAAGCACGGGATCAAGGCCTCGGGCATGCCGGCCTGGGGCGCGAGCATGGGCGACGAGTACATCTGGAACATGGCGGCCTTATTGCAGGCCTTGCCGAGCATGGACGCGGCCCAGTACCGCGCACTGGTCGCCGAAAGTGGCGGACATTCGCACGGCGGCGGCGAGACCGCAGCCGGCGACGACCACCACGGCCGCACCGCGCCCGTCGAGACGCAAGGACACGGCCACCACGAAGCGGTGAGCCAACTGGCCGCGAGCGAGCCAGGCGCCGCGTCCGAGTCCGCTCACGCCCCCGCCGATGGCAAGCCGCATGCGCACGCGCCAACGCCGAAGGCGCCGACCAAGGCGGTCGCGCCGCGAGCCGCGCCCGCCGAACCGCCCACCGACGAACACCAGGCGCATGAGCATGCGCATTGACCGCGAGGATCCACGATGAAACCAGCAACGAGCCGATTCGTCGTCGCGTTGAGCGTCGCGTTGGCGGCCAGCGCCTGCAGCGACACCGCCGCGCCGGAGCGAGCCGTCGCGGCAACGACGCCGGCGACACCCACAGCCGCCTCTGCCTCGCAAGCTGCTGACGATCACGCCGATCACGCCGATCACGCCGATCACGCCGATCACGCCGATCACGCCGATCACGCCGATCACAGCGCGCACGCGGCTCACGGCGAGCAAGCCGACCACGCCAAGCCTGCGACCGCCTCCGTGTCCGCATCGCGGCCGAAAATGGTGGTGCACAAGAGTCCGACCTGCGGCTGCTGCAGCCTCTGGGTCGATCACGTGCGCGCGGCCGGGTTCGAGGTCGAAGTGCGCGATCGCGAGGACCTGTCGGCGATCAAGGAGCGCCTGGGCGTGCCCTACGCCAAAGGCTCCTGCCACACCGCCGAAGTCGGCGGCTATTTCGTCGAGGGGCATGTCCCCGCCGTGGATATCCAGCGCCTGCTCCAGGAACGTCCGCAGGCGCGCGGTCTGACCGTTCCGGGCATGCCTGCCGGTTCGCCGGGCATGGAGATGCCCGACGGCAGCAAGCAGGCCTACGCCGTCGAACTGGTGGCCGACGACGGCACGACCACGGCCTACGCCCGACACTGAGCCCTAGGCGCGGGCGGCGGCGCACGCCGTCGCCCGCGAAGGCTTGACTCTGGACCATGGTCCAGACCGGAGACTGGCCCCCTCTCCACTCTCTTCAAGGGACTGCAGCCATGCAGATCGGTCTACTGGCCAAACGCGCCGGCGTTCCCATCGACACCGTGCGCTACTACGAACGCAACGGCATCCTGCCGCCTCCCGAGCGTCAGGCCTCGGGCTATCGGGCCTATGACGAGCGCGACGTCGAACGCCTGCGCTTCCTGCGCCGCGCCAAGGCGCTGGGCTTCACCCTGGTCGAGATCCGCGACCTGCTGGAACTGTCCTCGCGCCGCGACGACGACATGGGCAGCCTCAAGGCGGCCGCGAGCGAGAAGCTCGCCGATGTCGAGCGCAAGCTGGCCGAACTGAGCCTCATCCGCGACGGCCTGCGCATGCTGATCGAGGCCTGTCCCGGCCACGGCGCGCTGCAGCGTTGCCCGATCCTGGCCGCGCTGGCGCAGGAGGACGCATGAACCACCGCGACCACGACCACAGCGCGCATCCGACGCCCGCCCCCGCCGCCGCGCATGCCTGCTGCGCGAACAAGTCCGCCGACGCCGGCGTCCCGACCGTGATCGATCCGGTCTGCGGCATGCGCGTGGATCCGGCCAAGAGCCCGCACCACGCCCAGCACGAAGGCCACGATCACGCCTTCTGCTCGGCCGGGTGCCGCAATAAGTTCGTCGCCGATCCGCTCAAGTACCTCGCGCCCTCGCCCGCCGAAACGGTGGCGGCGCCGGCCGGCACGATCTACACCTGCCCCATGCATCCGGACGTGCGCCAGATCGGGCCCGGCACCTGCCCGATCTGCGGCATGGCGCTGGAGCCGGACATGCCCAGCCTGGACGAGGAAGACAATCCGGAACTGCGCGATTTCGGCCGCCGTTTCGCCTGGACCTTGCCGCTGAGCGTGGCGACCCTGCTGCTGGCGATGTTCGGCCACCGCTGGTCGGCGCTGTCCACCGACACCCGCACCTGGCTGGAACTCGCCTTGAGCGCGCCGGTGGTGCTGTGGGCCGGTTGGCCGTTCCTCCAACGTTGCCTGGCCTCGATCCGCAATCGCAGCCCCAACATGTGGACCCTGATCGGCATCGGCGTGGCCGCGGCTTTCGGCTACAGCGTGGTGGCGACCTTGGCGCCGGGCATCTTCCCGGCCTCGTTCCGAGAGCATGGCCGCGTCGGCGTCTACTACGAGGCAGCCGCGGTGATCGTGTCGCTGACCCTGCTGGGGCAGTTGCTGGAACTGCGCGCGCGCTCCAAGACCTCGGCCGCGATCAAGCGCCTGCTCGGCCTGGCGCCGGACCACGCCCGCCGCTTGCGCGACGACGGCGAGGAGGAGGACGTGCCGCTGGCGCAGGTGCAGGTCGGCGACCGTCTGCGCGTGCGTCCGGGCGAGAAGGTACCGGTGGACGGCGAAGTGCTGGACGGCCGCTCCAGCATCGACGAATCGATGCTGACCGGTGAGCCGATGCCGGTCGCCAAGCAGGCCGGCGACAACCTGATCGGCGCCACCCTCAACGGCACCGGCAGCCTGGTCATGCGCGCCTCGCGCGTGGGCGCCGACACGGTGCTGGCGCAGATCGTGCAACTGGTGGCGCAGGCGCAGCGCTCGCGCGCGCCGATGCAGCGCATGGCCGATCGGGTCGCGTTCTGGTTCGTGCTGGGCGTGCTCGGCATCGCCGTGGCCACCCTGCTCGGCTGGGGCCTGTTCGGCCCGGAACCCTCGTGGACCTATGGCGTGCTCAACGCGGTCGCGGTGCTGATCATCGCCTGCCCCTGCGCGCTGGGCCTGGCCACGCCGATGTCGATCATGGTCGCCAGCGGCCGCGCCGCCGAAGCCGGCGTGCTGTTCCGCGACGCCGAAGCGATCGAGCGCCTGCGCGAGATCGATACCCTGATCGTGGACAAGACCGGCACCCTCACCGAAGGCCGGCCCGCGTTCCGCGATGCGATCGCGGTCGAAGGCCGCACGCCCGACGAGGTGCTGCGCCTGGCCGCCAGCCTGGACCAGGGCAGCGAGCACCCGCTGGCGGCGGCCCTGATCGCCGCCGCACGCGCACGTGGCCTGGCGTTGGAAGGCGCGCAGGACTTCGATTCCGCGACGGGCCAGGGCGTGCGCGGGCGCATCGGCGAGCGACGTTTGGCGCTAGGCAACGCGGCCTTGATGGCGCAGGACGGCGTTGAGCTCGGCGACCTGGCGGCCCAGGCCGAAACCCTGCGCCAGGACGGCGCCAGCGCGATGTTCCTGGCCGTGGACGGCCGCGCCGCCGGCGTGCTGGCGGTGGCCGACCCGATCAAGGCCACCACCGCCGCCGCGATCCGTGCGCTGCAGGACGCCGGCCTCAAGGTGGTCATGGCCAGCGGCGACGCCGCGACCACCGCGCACGCGGTCGGCCGCAAGCTGGGTCTGGACGGCGTGCACGGCGAGATGCGGCCGCAGGACAAGGCGGCGCTGGTGGAACGCCTGCGCGCGCAGGGCCGACACGTGGCCATGGCCGGCGACGGCATCAACGACGCCCCCGCGCTGGCCAGCGCCGACGTCGGCATCGCCATGGGCACCGGCACCGACGTGGCCATGGCCAGCGCCCAGGTCACCCTGATCAAGGGCGATCTGAACGGCATCGTGCGCGCACGCGCGATTTCGGCGGCGGCGGTGGCCAACATGAAACAGAACCTCGCCTTCGCCTTCCTCTACAACGCGCTGGGCGTACCGATCGCGGCGGGTCTGCTGTATCCGTTCACCGGCAGCCTGTTGAGTCCGATGATCGCCGCGCTGGCGATGAGCCTGAGCTCGGTGTCGGTGGTGGCCAACGCCCTGCGCCTGAACTCGACACGGATCGGCTGAACGCCAGGCCGCGCCGCGCTCCCGGCGACGGGGCGCGGCGCCTTCCGGCTCGGGCTATGATCTGCGCGTAGACAGTCCGGTAGCGGCCAGAGGAAGCCCCATGTCGATCCATTCCAAAGCCCGTCGCGACGCCAAGAAGCGCAAGGCCGCCAAGGCCGCCCGCGCCCCCGCCCCGCCCGCGATCGAGCCCCACGCCGAGATGCGCGACCGCAACGGCCAGTTGCTGGGCGGCATCGTGCGGCGCGACGGCGAATGGACCCTGGGCCTGGGCGGACGCATCGTCGGCGGCTCCGACAGCGCCGCCAAGGTGTTGATCATGCTCAAGCGCGCGGCCGCGCTGCACGAGCGCGAAGGCGAAACCGTGCAGCTCAAGTTCTCGCCCGCGCTCAGCGCCGCCGCCGCCCAGGAAGCCGCCGACCGCGGCCTGAGTTTCGAGCAGTTCGAGGCCGAGTTCGAAAAGGAACTCGCCGACAGCCAGCGACCCTCGCTGGATGGGCCTAGCGGCGGTAACGAAGCGGTGCATTAAGCCCGATTCGCAAGGGCCGCCGGCCAGGCATACCTCGCTTGGCGTTCCCCGTACCGCACGGACTTGACGATCAGAGTCAGCCCGCCTCGCCAGGGCGCCTAGGCGACGCTAGTTCTCGCCAACCGAAGACTTCGCCGCGATCGGTACGTACAAGGCGCTGGGATGCTGCGCATCGTGATACAGCGTCACCGTCACCTTGCGCGCATCCTTGCCGGATTCGTCCGCGGCGACGCCGCCGCTGTTGTAGTTCTTCTGCATCGCCAGGCTGTTCAGCGGCGCGATCACCAGGCGTAGGCGGCTGCCTTGGCTCAAGCGTCGCGCGGTGAAGGGAAAGCGATCGAAGTCGTAACGCTCCACTTTGCCCGGCGTGACCAATACCGCCTCGCGCAGACTTGCGCGATAGCGCGCGCGCTTGAGCTCCTGGGTCAGGTATACCGTGCTGCCGTCGGCTCTGACTTCGTAAAGCTTCGCGGTGAAGTCGGTGTCCGGCTGATCCAGGGCGATGTACGCCGATAGCTTGAAGAAACCGGCGATGTCGGTATCGCGCTCCAGCACGGGCGTGTGGTAGACCAACTGCTTGCCCGACGACAACTGCGTCCCGCGTTGATCGAGGATGTAGGCGTAGCCCGGCGCGAACACCTCCGGCCGGTACTCGTACTGCAGCGGGCTTGTGTCCAGCGGATCGTAGACGTATCGGTCCGGCGTGCTGGCGGCCGACGGCGCGCCGCGCAGTTGGCCGGCTTCGAATACATCGTTGGCACGGCCGCCTTGCGAATCCAGATACCAAGTCTGGGTGCTCGCGGTGGCGGCCTGCAGCGACGGCGCGTAACGCCAGGCCTCCTCGCCGACCATGTAGAACGCGACCTTGTCCTTCAGGAACTCGGGTTTCTTGCCCTGCTTCAAAACCCAGTCGTACCACGCGATATGCAGGGCGGGCATGTCGATCAAGGCGGCCGGCGCGAACTTGAGCCCGCCCATCTCCGCCTGCGGAATATTGGTGCCGTCGTGATCCCACGGGCCGATGATCAGGTAGTGCGCGGCCTTGGCGCGGCTGCCGCCGTGGCGCATGTGCTCCTTGTAGTAGCTCAGCGCGCCCGGCTGATCGTCGTCGTAGTGGCCGGTAATGCTCAGGATCGGCGTCGTCATCTTCGCGTACTGCTCGGGCGATGGCCGATAACTGTCCCAGTAGGCGTCCTGTTGCGGATGCTCGATCCAGCCTTGGAAGATCGGCGACGGATTGCCGATGTAGGTATCGAGTTCCTTGAACGGCGCGTGCGCCTCGTACCAACGCTTGTATTGCGCGCCCCAGAACGCGCCATCCGCGAAAATCCGATCCTGCGAGGCATGGCCGCTGACGAAGGTCAGCCATTGCATGTTGTAGGTATAGGGAATGTTGTTGAGGATCGGGAAATCGATGCCCGGCCCCACCGCCGCCACCGGAACGATCGTCACCAGATGCGGCGGCAACTCTTTGGCTACCGCCCATTGGCTGTAGCCGCCATACGATCCACCGCTCATCGCGACCTTGCCGTTGCATTCGGGCTGTCGCGCCAGCCATTCGCTCACGTCGTAGCCGTCCTTCGCCTCCTGCAGCATCGGCGTGAATACGCCTTCGGAATTGCCGCGGCCGCGCACGTCGACGGCGTAGTAGGTGTAACCCTGGCCGGCGAAGTACATCGCGCGCGGATGATTGCGCTGGGCCGTGTACGGAGTCAGCGCGAAAATGCACGGCGTGCCGACTTGCTGGGCCTGCGGGCGATAGCGGATCGCACTGAGGTTCACGCCATCGCGCAGCGGAATCCTCACGTTCCATTGAAACGCGATCTCGGGTGTCTTGGGCTTCGGCTCCTGGGCGACAGCCGATCCGGCCAGCCACAAGGCGCCCAGGATCCCGCCTGCGATGACGCGTGCGTGCATGAGGTTTCTCCTATTTCAGCGAATCGTCGCCACGATCGGACCGGCTGTCGAGTGTCCTGCACGCTTGTCGCCGCGATTCCGCTGCGGCGGGCACGCGCAATGGGCACATTCGCAGGCTGGTAGATGGCGGCTGCTGGCGTGTAAGGCATCTTCAAGCCACATAAATGCCACTTAATCCGAGGGCTTCACCGGCGCTGGGTAGCGCCGGTGCCTGGCCGCGCTCGTGGCGACGGGAACCGGTCTTCGTGGGGCCGCGGATGTACAGATCCCCGCTTGCGACCGCTGCGTCATTGGGCCGATTCTCTGGATAATCCATCCACGATCGCCCGGCCAATGCGGACGATGGCCTTGCCTAGAATCGGATCTCCCCTCACCACGGAGACGTTCATGGCAGATCATTCTCTCAACGGCAAAGTCGCGCTGATCGCTGGCGGCGCCAAGAATCTAGGCGGCTTGATCGCACGCGATCTGGCCAAGCACGGCGTCAAGGCCGTGGCGATCCATTACAACAGCGCGGCGACTCGCGCCGACGCCGAGGCCACGGTGGCGGCGGTGAAAGCCGCGGGCGCGCATGCGGTCGCGCTGCAGGCCGACCTGACCAGCGCCGGTGCGATGGCCAAGCTTTTCGAAGACGCGGTCGCCGCGGTGGGGCGGCCCGACATCGCCATCAATACCGTCGGTAAAGTCCTGAAGAAGCCCTTCGTCGACATCAGCGAAGCCGAATACGACGAGATGACGGCGGTGAATTCGAAGTCGGCATTCTTCTTCCTGCAGCAGGCCGGCCGTCACCTCAACGACAACGGCAAGGTCTGCACCCTGGTGACCTCGCTGTTGGGTGCGTTCACGCCCTACTACGCCGCCTACGCGGGCACCAAGGCGCCGGTTGAGCACTACACCCGCGCCGCGTCCAAGGAGTTCGGCCAGCGCGGCATTTCGGTCACCGCGATCGGCCCGGGCCCGATGGATACGCCGTTCTTCTATCCGGCCGAAGGCGCCGACGCGGTCGAGTACCACAAGAGCGCCGCGGCGCTGTCGCCGTTCTCCAAGACCGGCCTGACCGACATCGAGGACGTGGTGCCCTTCGTCCGCTTCCTGGTGTCCGAGGGTTGGTGGATCACCGGCCAGACCCTGCTGATCAACGGCGGTTACACCACCAAGTGACCTCATCGCGCACGGCCGCGCCCGCGTCGCCGTGCGCTCGGTGGGGCGCGACGGGCGCGGCGGCGTCTATTCTGCAAGCACCCCAGCGCCCAAGGCCGGAACCGCCGTGGATCTCCTCGACCAATACCGCGTATTCGTGCGGATCGCCGAAATGGGCAGCTTCATCAAGGCCGCCCACGCCTTGGACCTGCCGCGCGCGTCCGCATCCGCGGCGATACAGCAACTCGAGCGCGACATCGGCGCGCGCCTGCTGCACCGCACGACGCGCGAGGTGCGGCTGACCGCCGATGGCGCGCAACTGCTGGAGCGCGTGCGTCCCTTGCTGGCCGATGCCGAAGACATCCAGCAACTGTTTCAGACCCGCCAGCGCCAAGTGGCCGGCCGCCTGAACGTCGACCTGCCCAGCCGCATCGCCCGGCGCCTGGTCGCGCCCGCGCTGCCCGGCCTGGTGCGGCGCTACCCGCGCCTGCAACTGGCCCTGGGCTCCAGCGATCGCATGATCGATCTGGTCCATGAAGGGGTGGATTGCGCCATCCGCGTCGGCGACCTGCAAGACAGCCGGCTGGTCGCCTACCCGCTGGGCCGGATCGCGTTGGTGAACTGCGCCAGCCCCGCCTATCTGCGCGAGTTCGGCTTGCCGGAAACGCCGGACGCACTGACGCGCGGCCATTGGTCGGTGGGCTACGCCTCGCCCAGCACCGGACGCGAATTGCCTTGGGAGTACGAATACGGCGGCAGCACGCATACGGCGCCGCTGCACAGTCGCGTGCTGGTCAACAACGCCGAGAGTTACATCGCCTGCTGCCGCGCCGGTCTGGGGCTGATCCAGGTGCCGCGCTTCGACGTGCAGCACTTGCTCGACCGCGGCGAATTGATCGAAGTGATGCCCGCCTATCGCGCCGGCGCGATGACGGTCTCGGCGCTGTATCCGCACCGTCGTCAGCGCTCGCGGCGGTTGACCGCGTTCGTCGACTGGTTCCAGGCGCTGATCCGTCCGCATCTGGACGCGTAGCGTCTATAGCGCAGCGCGCAGCGGCGGCTCGACGCTGCGATGCTTGTCGTTCGACGAGCCGAGCGCAACGCGAGCGCGCGGCCGCCGCGGAATCGGTGCGCAAGATCTCGATCGCGCGACGCATCATCCGCGCCGTGCGCGACGTACTCCATCGCGTACGCGGATGCGGGTTCTCATGCGTGCGCCTGCGTCCTCGCGCACGGAAGCAAAAGTAAGAAAGCGCATCGCATTCGTTCGGCCCCACGCAATCGCGCCGCCATCGGCCGCGCTAGTCGCGCGCAAGATGCCGAACGCCAAAAACACTTAGGGCCCGGTTTCCCGAGCCCTAAGTGCTTTTTACTTGGCGTCCCCACGGGGATTCGAACCCCGGTCGCTACCGTGAAAGGGTAATGTCCTAGGCCTCTAGACGATGGGGACAAAACTGATTGTTCTTGCAGCTAACTCGTCGAAACCCTTTCACAGTGTTCGAAGAGTGGTGGAGCCAGCCGGGATCGAACCGGCGACCTCTACAATGCCATTGTAGCGCTCTCCCAGCTGAGCTATGGCCCCACGTGCTGGAAAGACGAAAATTCTAGCGGGCGTTCAGCGATGTCGTCAAGCATTCATCGCTAATTTTTTTGCCGCCCCGCCGGGACCCTCGTTGAGGGGTGTTCCGGGCGGGCGAATCTCGACCGGGCGCAATGTTGCCATGCCATGACCGCGTTCGGCTAGATACTCGAGCCACTTTCCTAGAAAAGTGTTCATGCGCATGCGGTGGCCGATCAGCTCCGCCGGCGGCGGATACATGCCGATCACGTCCTGCCAGCGGCGCCCGACATAGCAATGGGTGGCTTCCAGTTGATGGGCGTCGTTGTACAGGCGCAGCCAGGCCGAGGGATCGGGCTCGCCGGTGAGCGGATCCAGCAGCGCGTAGGTCATGCGCAGCTCGGTGGTGTAGCGGTGCTGCTCGATCACGTCCAGCTGCAGATCCAGCCCGTCCCCGATCGAGGACCGGTAGGTGCCGACGGCCAGGTCGGCCGGCGCGAACAGGCGCGTGAGGCGGCGGTGGTTCTCGGCGTACAGGCCCATCAGCCAACCGAAACGGGTCAGTCGCGGGATGCGTGCGGAGCGGGCGGCAAGCGATGTCATGCGAGCGATGCTACACGCGCAAACCGCTTCGCGGCAGCGTTGACGGACCTGTCGCGGAGGCCTAAGTTAAGGGTTCCTACCGCATCATTGATGGCGATGGCGAAAACGCCGCCGCCAGGCGCCGCCGGCGCTTAGAACATCTCGCGGTGGATCCCCAACGTCGTCAGCACCTTGCTCGAGATTTCCTCGATCGAGGTATGGGTCGTGCTCAGGGTCGGAATGCGCTCGGCGCGGAACATCATCTCGGCCGCGGCGACTTCGCGCTTGCAGGTGTCCAGCTGGGCGTAGCGCGAGTTGGGGCGGCGTTCCTGGCGGATCTGCTGCAGGCGGATCGGGTCGATGGTCAGGCCGAACAGCTTGTTGCGGTATGGGCGCAGGCGCGGCGGCAGGCGGTCGTGCTCGAGGTCTTCCTCGGTCAGCGGATAGTTGGCCGCGCGTACGCCGTAGTGCAACGCCAGGTAAACGCAGGTGGGCGTTTTGCCCGCGCGCGACACCGCCACCAGGATCAGATCGGCCTCGGCGTAGTCGATGCTCTGGCCGTCGTCGTGGGTCAGGGCGAAATTCATCGCGTTGATGCGGCGATGGTAGGTCTCGAAATCGGCGATGCCGTGGGCCTGGCCGATGCGGCGCTGGCGCCCCTCGCCCAGTTCGCGCTCCAGCGGCTCGATGAAGGGCGCGAATACGTCCAGCATCAGCGCCCCGCTCTCGGCCAGGGCCGCGCCCACGTCGCCGTCCATGCAGGAATTGATCACGATCGGGCGCACGCCATGGACTTCCGCGGCCTCGCGGATCTTGGCCCCGACCTCGCGCGCGCGCTCGACGCTGTCCACGAACGGGATGCGGTCGGTGACGAAGCGGGTCTCGGTGAATTGGGTCAGCAGGCTATGGCCTATGGTCTCGGCGGTGATGCCGGTGCCGTCCGAAACGTAGAAAACCGGCCGTGTTCCCGCCATCGCCCACCCCTCCAAAACCGCGTTCCAATACGAAAAAGCCCGTCGGATCAAGCTTGTATGCGCCCGACGCAGCGGCGATCATATCCGCTTGGCCGCGCCCCCACGCGCGCCCCCCTCGGAGACAGTGTGCCTTGAACGAGAATATCCTCTGGCTGCACGCGCTGCGCCTCAACGATCTGGCCCGCGTAGGCGGCAAGAATTCCTCCCTCGGCGAGATGATCGGCAACCTCGCCAATCTGGGGGTCTCGGTCCCGGGCGGCTATGCCACCACGGCCGAGGCGTTCAAGGACTTCATCGCCCATAACGACCTGCACCAGCGCATTTTCGACCGCCTGGCCACGCTGGACGTGGAGGACGTGCCGGCCCTGACCGCGGCCGGCGGCGAGATCCGCGGCTGGGTCATCGACGCCCCGCTGCAGCCGGCCCTGGATCAGGACATCCGCACCGCCTATCGCCAGCTCTGCGCCGAGAACGGCGGCGGCGACGTGGCGGTGGCGGTGCGCTCCTCGGCCACCGCCGAGGACCTGCCCGACGCCTCCTTCGCCGGCCAGCAGGAGACTTTCCTGAACGTGACCGGCGAAGACGACGTGGTCCGCAAGGTCAAGGAGGTCTTCGCCAGCCTCTACAACGACCGCGCCATCGCCTACCGCGTCCACCACGGTTTCAAGCACGAGGACGTGTTCCTGTCCGCCGGCGTGCAACTGATGGTGCGCTCCAACGTCGGTTCCTCCGGCGTGCTGTTCACCCTGGACACCGAATCGGGCTTCCGCGATGTGGTCTTCATCACCTCCAGCTACGGCCTGGGCGAGATGGTGGTCCAGGGCGCGGTCAATCCGGACGAGTTCTACGTCTACAAGCCCACCCTGAGCCAGGGCAAGCCGGCGATCCTGCGCCGCTCGATCGGCGCCAAGCAGCTGCGCATGGTCTATTCCGACCAGCCCGGCGAGCGCGTGCGCACCGAGGACACCCCGGCCGAGCTGCGCAACCGCTTCTCGATCGACGACGCCGACGTGCACGAGCTGGCCAAGCAGGCGCTGGTGATCGAAACGCACTACGGCCGCCCGATGGACATCGAGTGGGCCAAGGACGGCGTCAGCGGCAAGCTGTTCATCGTTCAGGCGCGCCCGGAAACGGTGAAATCGCGCGGCAAGGCCACCCAGATCGAGCGCTACCAGCTCGGCGCCCGCGGCCCGGTGATCGCCGAGGGCCGCGCCATCGGCCAGAAGATCGGCAGCGGCGTGGCGCGCGTGGTGCGCAGCCTGGACGACATGGCCCGCGTGCAGCCCGGCGACGTGCTGGTGGCGGACATGACCGATCCCGATTGGGAGCCGGTGATGAAGCGTTCGGCCGCGATCGTGACCAACCGCGGCGGCCGCACCTGCCACGCGGCGATCATCGCCCGCGAGCTGGGCGTGCCGGCCGTGGTCGGTACCGGCAACGCGCTGGAGACGATCAAGGACGGCGAGACCATCACGGTCAGCTGCGCCGAGGGCGACACCGGCTTCATCTACGACGGCGCCCTGCCCTTCGAGCGCCACGTCGCCGACCTGGACAAGATGCCGCCGGCGCCGCTCAAGGTGATGATGAACGTCGCCAACCCGGAGCGCGCGTTCGACTTCGCCATGCTGCCCAACGCCGGCGTCGGCCTGGCGCGCCTGGAGATGATCATCGCCAGCCACATCGGCATCCATCCCAAGGCGCTGCTGGAATACGCGCAGCAGGACGCGGCGACCAAGAAGAAGATCGACGAGAAGATCGCCGGCTACGGCGACGATCCGGTGCAGTTCTACGTCGATCGCCTGGCCGAGGGCATCGCCACCATCACCGCTTCGTTCGCGCCGCATCCGGTGATCGTGCGCCTGTCGGACTTCAAGTCCAACGAATACGCCAACCTGATCGGCGGCTCGCGCTACGAGCCGCACGAAGAGAACCCGATGATCGGCTTCCGCGGCGCCAGCCGTTACGTCGATCCGTCCTTCTCCGACGCGTTCGCGCTGGAATGCCAGGCGGTGCTGAAGGTGCGCGAGCAGATGGGGCTGACCAATTGCTGGGTCATGATCCCGTTCGTGCGCACCCTGGACGAAGGCCGGCGCGTGGTCGAGGTGCTGGAGAAGAACGGCCTCAAGCAGGGCGAGAACGGCCTGAAGATCATCATGATGTGCGAGGTGCCGTCCAACGCGCTGCTCGCCGACGAGTTCCTGGACATCTTCGACGGCTTCTCGATCGGCTCCAACGACCTGACCCAGCTGACCCTGGGCCTGGATCGCGACTCGGCGATCGTGGCCAAGCTGTTCGACGAGCGCGACCCGGCGGTGAAGAAGCTGCTGGCGATGGCGATCTCGGCCGCGCGCGCCAAGGGCAAGTACGTCGGCATCTGCGGCCAGGGCCCCAGCGATCACCCCGATCTGGCGGTGTGGCTGATGGAACAGGGCATCGAGTCGGTGTCGCTGAACCCCGATACCGTGGTCGACACCTGGCTGCGCCTGGCGAAGGCCAAGGCGGGCTGAGGCGGTGACGGCGAAAGTCCCGCCGGTGCAGGTCGAGGTCCCGGCGTCGCTGGCGGAGCTCAAGGGCTTCGATTGGCTGGGCATGGCGCAGGCCGCCGGGCTCAAGCTGATCGGCGCGCTGCTGGTCCTGCTGATCGGGATCTGGCTGGCCAAGCGCCTGTCCAACGCGCTGGACCGGGCCATGGCGCGCGGCCACATGGAAGCCACCCTGCGCGGCTTCCTGCGCAACATCGCCTACGCCGGCATGGTGGTCGTGGTCACCACCTCGGCGCTGTTCACCCTGGGCGTGTCGCCGGCCTCGGTGCTGGCGGTGCTGGGCGCGGCCGGCCTGGCGATCGGCCTGGCGCTGAAGGATTCGCTGTCCAATATCGCCTCGGGCGTGATGCTGATCATGCAGCGCCCGTTCCGCGTGGGCGACTACGTGCAGGCCGCGGGCGTCGAGGGCACGGTGGACCAGATCCGGGTGTTCCAGACCCGCCTGCGCACCATCGACAACCGCACCGTGGTGCTGCCCAACAGCCTCATCACCACCGCGCCGATCGTGAACTTCACCGCCAATCCGCGCCGCCGCATCGACATCGCGGTGGGCGTGGGCTACGACGACGATCTGCAGCAGGCGCGCGAGACCCTGCTGGGCGCCGCGGCCGCGCATCCGAAGGTGTTGAAGGAGCCCGCGCCGGAGGTGTTGGTGGTGGCGCTGGGCGAGAGCAGCGTCAATCTGGAGCTGCGGGTCTGGGCCAAGACGGCGGACGTGCTGCGCACGCGCAGCGATCTCAACGAAGCGGTGCGCAACGACATCATCGGGCGCGGGCTGAGCATTCCGTATCCGCAGCGCGATCTGCACGTGTACCACCACGATGCCGACGGCCGGCCGTTGTCGGACGTGCTGGTGAAGGCGGTCGCCGACGACGGCGACGTGGCGCGGCCTGCGGGCAAGCCGAAGACCTGAGCGGGCGCCGTTGCGAGAGCGGCGTGAGCCGCGATTGAATTCTGGCAACGATTACGGCGCGCAATCGCGTCGCGGCTTACGCAACTCCTACAGGGGCGGGTCGTGTGCCGGCCTGGCGGCCTCTGTGCGCTGCTTTTGGGTGAGCGGCGTGAACCGCGACCTGCGCAGGTGGCCGTAGGGGCGTGGTCGCGGCTTGCGCCGCTCCTACAGGGGCTTGCGGGCGGCTCCGCGCGACGTGTTGCGTTGAGCTAGGAGGCTCAGCCCAGGCCGCCCAGCTTGCCCATCGAGGCGCGGTAATGGCGCAGTTCGGCGATGGAGTCGTGCACGTCGCTCAGGGCGGTGTGCTTGGCATCCTTGCCGACGCCGGCCAGCACCTCCGGGGCCCAGCGGCGCGCGAGCTCCTTGACGGTGCTGACGTCGAGGTTGCGGTAGTGGAAGTACTTCTCCAGGCGCGGCATCTGGCGGTGCAGGAAGCGGCGGTCCTGGCAGATCGAGTTGCCGCACATCGGCGAGGCGTTCTGCGCCACCCACTGCGCCAGGAAGGCCAGGGTGCGGTCCTCGGCCTCTTCCAGGCTCACGCCCTGGTCCAGCGAGCGCTGCCACAGGCCGGATTTGCTGTGCTGGTTGCGGTTCCACTCGTCCATGGCCATCAGCCGTTCCAGCGGCTGGCGGATCGCGAGTTCCGGCCCTTCGGCCAGCACCTGCAATTGGGCGTCGGTGACGACGGTCGCGATCTCCAGGATGGCGTCGTTGTCGGTGTCGAGCCCGGTCATCTCCAGGTCGATCCAGATCAGTCGGTGGTCGTTGCCGTTCTTCGCTGTCATGGGCCCCTGTCGTGTCCTCGCCGTGATGCGTCCGTTCGGGGCATCATAGCCCACCTCCCCTCCCCGCTCTCCCGGCCGATGTCGCAGACCGCCGCCTACGCCCATTACGCGATCCTGACCGCGATGCTGGCGCCCGCGTTTTTCCTGACCGCGACCGCCTCGCTGCTGCTGTCGGCCAACAACCGCCTGGCGCGCGTGATCGACCGCGCGCGCGTACTGCTGAAGGAGCTGGCCGAGAGCGAGGACGAGGAAGAGCGCGAGATGCTGGAACGCCACATCACCCGCCAGAAGCGCCGCAGCAAGATCATCCTGCGCGGCAGCCAGCTGCTGTACACCGCGATCAGCTTCTTCGTCGGCACCAGCCTGACCGTCGCCGGCGACGCCTACCTGGGCTACCGCCTGGCCTCGCTGCCGACCATCCTGGCGGTGTTCGGCGTGCTGGCGATGTTCGCCGCCAGCGTGCTGTTGGCGCTGGAGTCCTCGCTGGCGGTGGAAGCGGTGAACGAGGAAATGGACCACGGCCACCGCCGCGCCAAGGTCCGGCGCCCGCGCGACGGCGACTGACGAACGACGCGTCTGGCGGCATCATAGGCGGGTCGTCCCAACGGGACCTTGCCGTCGGAAACCGCGCCCATGAGCGATGTGCTGAACCTGACCACCGGCCACTACGCCGTGGTCTCGGCGATGATCACGCCGGCGTTCTTCCTGACCGCGACCGCGTCGCTGCTGGTGTCGTCGAACAATCGCCTGGCGCGCGTGGTCGACCGCATGCGCCAGCAGCTCAAGCAACTCGAAGAGACCACCAACGACGATGCGCGCGCCTATCTGGAGGCGCGCATCATCCAGCACCGGCGCCGGGTCCGGCTGATCCTGACCTGCCTGCAGTTGCTGTACGCGGCAATGAGCGCGTTCGTGGCCACCAGCCTGTCGATCGGCATCGACCAGTTCAGCGACTACCGCCTGCGCGGCGTGCCGACCGGGTTGGCCATGTTGGGCGTGCTGCTGGTGCTGGCGGCCTCGATCAACCTGGGCCGCGAGGCGCGCATGAGCGTGACCATGCTGGACGCCGAGCTCAAGCGCGAGTTCGACCGCGACGGGCGCAAGCTGCCGACGGAGTGAGGCGGCGCCCCGCCTTGGGGTAGGAGCGGCGTGAGCCGCGACCGCGTCGATTGAATTACGGCGCAGGCCGGATACGCACGCGATCGCGCGGCGACGGAATCGCAGTAGCACCGTGGGCGGGGCATGGCGGTCGCGGCTCACGCCGCTCCTACCCCAAAGCGGGTGTGGCTCAGTCGGTCTTGCCGCGCTTGCGTCGGAAATACGCGGTCAGCCGGGCACCGGCTTCCTCGCCCAGCACGCCGCCGCGGACTTCGACGCGGTGGTTGTGGCGCGGGTCGGCGAGCAGGTCGAACACGCTGCCGGCGGCGCCGGTCTTGGGGTCGCTGGCGCCGTAGACCACCCGGGCGACGCGCGCATGCACCATCGCCATCGCGCACATCGCGCAGGGCTCCAGAGTCACGTACAGGGTGGTGCCGATCAGGCGGTGGTTATCGAGGCGGCGGCCGGCCTCGCGCATCGCCACGATCTCGGCGTGGGCGCTGGGATCGCGGTCGCCGATGTTGCGGTTGCCGCCCTCGCCCAGGACCTCGCCCGCGGCCGAGACCAGCACCGCGCCGACCGGGATCTCGTCGTGCTCGCGTTCGGCGCGCTCGGCCAGGGCCAGGGCGTGGCGCATCCAGCGTTCGTCGATGTCGTCCTGCTCGCTCACCAAGGCATCCCGTACGGGCAAACCGCGATTATCCCCGAGCCGCGCCGGGCGCGCACCGTTGCAGCCGTGGCTTGCGGGTTTCGACGCGCGAGCGTGCGTGCCTCGCGGCGTGGCATCGTCGCGGGTCTCAGGCTCTCGCGTTCGCCCGTTTTGCGGCGATCGACGGCTCGGGCATATCCAGGATCAAGCGGCCGAACTCCAGCGCGGCCGGGGTCTTGCCGCCGGCGCCGCAGATCAGGGCGAAATCCGCCTTCGGCAGCGACGGCAGACCGTACATGCCGTCGACGATCTTCATGCCCGGCTCCAGGTCGTCCACCGTCAGCGCGGTCACCGCCAGCCCGGCGAGCACGGCCGCGCGCAGGCCCTGATGGCTGGGCGAGGTGAAGATCACATGCCATTCGACGTCGGTGCGGCCGAGCGCGGCCAGGCTCTCGCGCCGATAGACGCAAGGCGGCGGATAGAACGCGAGCGGCAAGGAAGCGCCGGGCGCGGGGTCGAAGCCGTCCGCGGCGATCCAGACCAGGCGCGTGCGCCGCAGCACGGTGCCGCGCTCGTGCTTGGGCACGGAAATCACCACCGCCAGATCGAGATCGTCGGCGTCGATCATGCTGTGCAGATCGAAGTTCATGCCCACGCTCACGTCCATTCGCACCGCCGGATAGCCGCGCGCGAACTGGCACAGCAGGGTCGGCAGGCGTTCGCCCATGAAGTTCTCCGGCACGCCGAAGCGCACGATGCCCGACACCGGCGACGGCAGAAAACGCCGGCTCAACGCATCCAGCGACTCCAGGATCTGCTCGGCGTAGCGCAGGAAGTCTTCGCCGTCCTCGGTCAGGGTCAGGCTGCGCGTCGTGCGATGCAGCAGCGGCCGGCCGACGTGTTCTTCGAGGCGGCGTATCTGATGGCTGACCGCGGACTGGGTCAGGTGCAGGCGCTGCGCCGCGCGGGTGAATCCTCCGCAGTGTTTGACGGCGACGAAGGCGCGCAACAGGGTCGGGTCGAAGTCCACGGCCGGACATCCATGATGTGAATTAATCAATACTACAAAATTAAATCATTTCCATCATGAAATCGCTGGGCCGAGAATGGCCTGCGTCGACCGGCCTGCAGGCGCCTTCAGGCTGACGACGGCGGCGCCTCGGCGGGCCGCGCCGAACGCGGACCGATGTGCCGGACGCGTCAGCCGCGCGCCGCCTACGCCGCACGCTGCGGCGGTTTCTTCCTCCCCTACCCGATGGGTCCGGCCGCGATATCCGCGACGCCGCCGCGTGCCCGCCTCACTATCGAGAACCTACGCATGAGTTCATCCGCCACCGGCAAGAACGCGATCGCGCTGGCCGCCGTGTCCCTGTCGGCCTTGATGTTCGGCCTGGAAATTTCCAGCGTGCCGGTGATCCTGCCGACCCTGGAGACGCTGCTGCATGGCGACTTCAACGACATGCAGTGGATCATGAATGCCTACACCATCGCCTGCACCACGGTGCTGATGGCCGCCGGCACCCTCGCCGATCGTTACGGCCGTAAGCGCGTCCTGCTCATCAGCCTGCTGCTGTTCGGCCTGACCTCGTTGATCTGCGGACTGGCGTGGGACGCCCAGGTGTTGATCGTCGCGCGCTTCCTGCAGGGCATGAGCGCGGGCACGATGCTGATCTGCCAGACCGCCGTGCTCTCGCATCAGTTCCGGCCCGGCCCGGAACGCAGCAAGGCCTTCGCCGTCTGGGGCATCGTGTTCGGCGTCGGCCTGGGTTTCGGCCCGATCATCGGCGGCGCGATCGTGGCGCTGTCGAACTGGCAGTGGGTGTTCCTGGTGCATGCGCCGCTGAGCCTGCTGACCATGTCGCTGGCTGTGGCCGGCATCGTGGAGTCGCGCGACACCCAGGCGCAGCGGCTGGACGTGCCCGGCATCCTCACTTTGTCGCTGTCCGTGCTGGGCCTGACCTACTACATCACCCAGGGGCCGGAACTGGGCTACGCCAGTCCCGTCGGCATCGGCATCGTCGCGGCGACGCTCGCGGCCTTCGTCGCTTTTTGCGTCGTCGAACGCATCGCGCCGCACCCGATGTTCGACTTTTCGGTGTTCAAGTCGCGCGACTTTTCCGGCGCGCTGATCGGCTCGGTCGGCATGAACTTCAGCTTCTGGCCGTTCATGATCTACCTGCCGATCTACTTCCAGGGCGCGTTGGGCTACGACGCGGTCGCCACCGGACTGGCCCTGCTGGCCTACACCCTGCCGACCCTGGTGGTGCCGCCGCTGGCCGAACGCCTGGCCTTGCGCTATCGCCCGGGGCTGGTCATTCCCAGCGGCTTGTTCGCGATCGGCCTGGGCTTCGTGGCGATGCGTTACGGCAGCGCGGTCGCGCAGCCGAGCTGGCTGAGCATGCTGCCGGGCGCCCTGCTCGCCGGCATCGGCCTGGGCCTGACCAATACGCCGGTCACCAACACCGCGACCGGTGCGGTATCGAGCGACCGCGCCGGCATGGCCTCGGGCATCGACATGAGCGCGCGCCTGATCACCCTGGCGATCAACATCGCGCTGATGGGCTTCCTGCTGCTGGCGGGCATCGCGTCGCACCTCCGCCAGGCGCTGCCCGCTTCGGTCGACGCCGCGCAGTTGCAAGCGATGGCGCAGCGGATCGCGGCCGGCCATGCGGCCGCGTTGCCGGCGGGAACCTCGGGCGAGCTGTCGCCCGCGGCGATCGAAGCCGTCGGGCACGCCGCGCTGGTGCACGGCTTCGGTTGGGTGCTGTGGTTCGGCGGCGTGGGGGTGTGCGTGCTCGCGGCGCTGAGCTTGCTGGTGTTCGGGCCGGCGAAACGCAGCGAACTGGCGACTGTCTAGCTGGCTCCGTGCGGCTAGCGGGGAAGCGCTAGCGCCCAGCAGCCACGCGGCTGCCGTCCATGGCGCAACACTTCAGCTTCGGCTGGTCCGGCCCGGCCATCCATGGCCGGTCAGTAGTCGAGCTGCGAGCCAGTGGCTCGCGAAGACGCGGCTGCCGTCCATGGCGCGACACTTCAGCTTCGGCGGGTCCGGCCCGGCCATCCATGGCCGGTCAATAGCCCACCTGCGAGCCATTGGCTCGCAAGCAGGTGGGCTATTCCCACTCGATCGTCGCCGGCGGCTTACCGCTGATGTCGTAAACGACACGAGAAACACCGCGCAACTCATTGATAATACGGTTGGAAACCGTACCCAAGAAGTCGTAAGGCAGGTGCGCCCAGTGCGCGGTCATGAAGTCGATGGTCTCGACCGCGCGCAGCGCGATCACCCATTCGTAGGCGCGCGCGTCGCCGACCACGCCCACCGACTTCACCGGCAGGAACACCGCGAAGGCCTGGCTGGTCTTGTCGTACAGGCCGGCCTTGCGCAGTTCGTCGATGTAGATGTGGTCGGCCTTGGCCAGCAGATCGGCGTACTCGCGCTTCACTTCGCCGAGGATGCGCACGCCCAGGCCGGGGCCCGGGAACGGATGGCGGTAGACCATCTCGCGCGGCAGGCCGAGTTCGACGCCCAGGCGCCGCACCTCGTCCTTGAACAGCTCGCGCAGCGGCTCGACCAGGCCCAGCTTCATGTTCTCGGGCAGGCCGCCGACGTTGTGGTGGCTCTTGATGACGTGGGCCTTGCCGGTCTTGCTGCCGGCCGACTCGATCACGTCGGGGTAGATCGTGCCCTGCGCCAGCCATTTGGCGTTGGCGAGCTTGTGCGATTCCTCGTCGAAGATCTCGACGAACAGGTTGCCGATGATCTTGCGCTTGGCTTCCGGGTCGCTGACGCCGGCCAGGCGCTCGAAATAGCGGTCGGCGGCGTTCACCCGCACCACCTTGACGCCCATGTGCTCGGCGAACATCGCCATCACCTGGTCGCCTTCGTTGTAGCGCAGCAGGCCGGTGTCGACGAACACGCAGGTGAGCTGGTCGCCGATGGCCTTGTGCAGCAGCGCCGCCACCACCGAGGAATCGACACCGCCGGACAGGCCGAGGATGACCTCGTCGCTGCCGACCTGGGCGCGCACGCGCTCGATCTGGTCCTCGATGATATGGGCCGCGTCCCACAGGGTCTGGCAGCCGCAGATGTCGACCACGAAGCGGCGCAGCAGGGTCTGGCCCTGCTTGGTGTGGGTGACTTCGGGGTGGAACTGCACGCCGTACCAGCGGCGCGCGTCGTCGGCGAAAGCGGCGACCGGGATGCGGTCGGTCTTGGCGGTGACGACGAAGCCGTCCGGGGCCTTGGAGACGTGGTCGCCGTGGCTCATCCACACATCCAGACGCGGCGGCGAACCCGGATGGTCCTTGAGGCCGTCGAACAGGCGGTCGTGCGCGACCAGTTGCACTTCGGCATGGCCGAACTCGCGCTGGTCGGCCGCTTCGGTGTCGCCGCCGAGCTGCTTGGCCATGGTCTGCATGCCGTAGCAGATGCCCAGGATCGGCAGGCCGGCGTCGAACACCTGCTGCGGCGCGCTGGGCGCGCCGGCTTCGGTGGTCGATTCGGGGCCACCGGACAGGATGATGCCCTTGGCGCCGAACGCGGCGATCTCGGCCGGGTCGTGGTCCCAGGCCCAGATCTCGCAATACACGCCGATCTCGCGGATGCGGCGGGCGATCAACTGCGTGTACTGCGCGCCGAAGTCGAGGATCAGGATCTTGTCGCTGTGGATGTCAGTCATGAGAGCCGGGATTCGGGAATGGGGATTCGGGATTCGTCAAAGCGGAACGCTGGGATGGGAACGGACCGGCTTCGCCGAATCTCGAATCCCCAATCCCCAATCCCGCGCGCCGGCTTAGCCGGCGCGATAGTTCGGCGGTTCCTTGGTGATCTGGACGTCGTGCACGTGGCTTTCGCGGGCGCCGGCGTTGGTGATGCGCACGAAGCTGGGATTCTTGCGCATCTCCTCGATCGTCGCGCAGCCCACGTAGCCCATGGTGGCGCGCAGGCCGCCGGCGAGCTGGTGGACCACGCCGCCGAGCGAGCCGCGGTACGGCACGCGGCCTTCGATGCCTTCGGGTACCAGCTTGTCGGCGTCGGAAGCGTCCTGGAAATAACGGTCCTTGGAGCCCTGCTCCATCGCGCCCAGGCTGCCCATGCCGCGATAGCTCTTGTAGCTGCGGCCCTGGAACAGCTCGATCTCGCCCGGCGCTTCCTCGGTGCCGGCGAACAGGCCGCCGACCATCACCGTGGACGCGCCCGCGACCAGCGCCTTGCCGATGTCGCCGGAATAGCGGATGCCGCCGTCGGCGATCAGCGGGATGCGGTCCTGCAAGGCTTCGGCCACCATCGCCACCGCGGTGACCTGCGGGACGCCGACGCCGGCGACCACGCGCGTGGTGCAGATCGAGCCCGGACCCACGCCGACCTTGACCGCGTCGGCGCCATGATCCATCAGCGCCAGCGCGGCATCGCCGGTGACGATGTTGCCGCCGATCACCTGCAACTGCGGGAAGTTCTTCTTGACCCAGCGCACCCGCTCCAGCACGCCCTGCGAATGGCCGTGCGCGGTATCGACCACGATCACGTCCACGCCGGCCATGGCCAGCGCTTCCACGCGCGCTTCGGTGTCGCCGCCGACGCCGACCGCGGCGCCGACCAGCAAGCGCTCGGCGCTGTCCTTGGCAGCGTTGGGGTTGTCGGATTTCTTCTGGATGTCCTTGACCGTGATCAGCCCGCGCAGCTCGAAACCGTCGTTGACCACCAGGATCTTTTCGATGCGGTGCTTGTGCAGCAGTTGCAGCACTTCCTCGTCGCTGGCGCCTTCGTGCACGGTGACCAGGCGATCGCGCTTGGTCATGATGTGACGGACCGGATCGTCCAGCTTGGTCTCGAAACGCATGTCGCGGCTGGTGACGATGCCGACCAACTGGCCGCCGTCGACCACCGGCACGCCGGAGATGTTGCGCGCGCGGGTCAGCTTGAGCACTTCGCCGATGGTGGTCGCCGGCCCCACGGTGAAGGGTTCGCGGATCACGCCAGCCTCGAACTTCTTGACCTTGGCGACCTGCGCGGCCTGGGCTTCCAGGCTCATGTTCTTGTGCAGGATGCTGATGCCGCCCAGCTGGGCCAGCGCGATCGCGAGACGGGCCTCGCTGACGGTGTCCATGGCCGCCGACAAAATCGGCAGGCGTATCGACAAGTCGCGGGTCAGGCGCGTGGAGAGGTTTACGTCCTTAGGCAGGACATTCGAATGCGCGGGGACGAGAGACACATCGTCGTAAGTAAGCGCTTCAGCCTGGATGCGCAGCATGGGCGGTCCCGGGAGGATGAAGCGAGCCATTGTAACCCGAATCGCAGCCGCGGCGCTGGGGCGACGGGTGGAATTCGGCGTTCCGCGGGCGGATGCGCCACTAGGGCTGGGTGCGCCCCGGGCCTGGGCCACCAGATGGGGGTTCGGTGCCGGCCTAGGGGTAGGAGCGGCGTGAGCCGCGACCCGCGCAGTTGGCCGTAGCTTCGTGGTCGCGGCTTACGCCGCTCCTACCCCGAAACCGCGAAGCTTAGGTGTCGGAGGCCTCAGCCGCTTCCAGGGTGTTCTGCATCAGCGTGGCGACCGTCATCGGGCCGACGCCGCCGGGGACCGGGGTGATCCAACTGGCGCGCTGGGCGGCGGCCTCGAAGCCGATATCGCCGACCAGGCGGCCGTCGTCGAGGCGGTTGATGCCGACATCGATGACCACCGCGCCAGGCTTGACCCACTCGCCCGGAATCAGGCCCGGGCGGCCGGCGGCCACCACCAGGATGTCGGCGCCGCGCACCGAGGCTTCCAGCACTTCGGGCGGGGTGAATTTGTGGCAACTGGTGACGGTGCAGCCGGCGATCAGCAGCTCCAGCGCCATCGGCCGGCCGACGTGGTTGCTGACGCCGACGATGGTGGCGCTCTGCCCGCGCACCGGGCGGTCGGTATAGCCCAGCAGCGTGGTGATGCCGCGCGGGGTGCACGGGCGCAGGCCGAACTGGCGCAGCGCGAGGTGGCCGACGTTCTCGGGGTGGAAGCCGTCGACGTCCTTGCGCGGGTCGATGCGGTGGATCAGGGCGGTGCCGTCGCGGCGGTCCGGCAGCGGCAGCTGGACCAGGATGCCGTGAACCTCGGGATCGGCGTTGAGGCGGTCGACCAGGGCCAGCAGCTCGGCGTCGCTGGTGCTGGCCGGCAGGTCGTAGTCGATCGCGCGAATGCCGACCTTCTGCGCGGCGCGGCGCTTGTTCTTGACGTAGACGCTGGAGGCCGGGTCGTTGCCGACCAGGACCACGGCCAGGCCGGGGCGCGACAGGCCGGCCGCCACGCGCGCGTCGACCCGGGCCTTGAGATTGTCGAGCAAGTCCTCGGCGATGCGTTTGCCGTCGAGAATGCGGGCCGGGGTCGGAGCGGACGTCATGAGGCGGGATTGGCGTCGGGTTCTGGGCCGCGCATTATCCCCCATTCACGACGCACCAACCGAGCCGCCATGAACGAAATCGATCACGACACCCTTGCCATCGAGGCCGCCGCGTTCCGGCGCCTGCGCCAGCACCTGATGCAGGATCGCCCGGACGTGCAGAACATCGACCTGATGATCCTGGCCGGCTTCTGCCGCAACTGCCTGGCCGACTGGTACCGCGATGCCGCCGAGTCGCGCGGCATCGGCATGACCCGCGACGAAGCGCGCGAGGCGGTCTACGGCCAGCCCTTCGCGCAATGGAAGGCGCAGCACCAGGCCGAGGCCACCCCGGAGCAGTTGGCCGCGTTCGAGGCCGCGCAGCGCGCGCATCCGCGATGACCGGGCCCGCCTCCCGCATCAATCTGGCCAGCGACAACGTGGTCGGCGCCAGCGCCCAGGTGCTGGATGCGATCGTGCGCGCCAACGCCGACGCCGAACCCTCCTACGGCGCCGACCGCTACTGCGCCCAGGCCGAGGCCGCGCTGGCCGAACTGTTCGAGCGACCGCTGCAGGTCTGCCTGACCGCCACCGGCACCGCCGCCAACGCGCTGGCGCTGGCCGCGCTGTGTCCGCCCTGGGGCGGGGTGCTGTGCCACGCCGAAAGCCACATCCTCGAAGACGAGTGCGGCGCGCCCGAGTTCTACAGCGGCGGTGCCAAGCTGATCGGCATACCCGGTGTGGCCGGCAAGATCACCCCCGCCGGCCTGACCGACGCCCTCGCCCGCCTCAGCCCCGGCGTCGCACGCAGCGTGCAGCCGGCGGCGCTGTCGCTGTCGCAGGTCACCGAGGCCGGCACGCTGTACAGCCTGGACGAGCTGCAGGCGCTGACCGCGCTGGCGTGCCAGCACGGCCTGCGCTGCCACCTGGACGGCTCGCGCTACGCCAACGCGATGGTGGCGCTGGACTGCAGCGCCGCGGCGATGAGCTGGCAGGCCGGCTTCGACGCGATCACGTTCGGCGCGACCAAGAACGGCGCGCTGGCCTGCGAGGCGGTGCTAATGTTCGATCCGGCGCTGGCCGCGTCGCTGCCGTTCCAACGCAAGCGCGCCGGCCACACCCTGTCCAAGAGCCGCTTGCTCGGCGCGCAGATGGCCGCCTATCTCGAAGACGGACATTGGCGCGACAACGCCCTGCACGCCAACGCGATGGCGGCGCGCCTGGCCGCGGCGCTGGCTGCGCGGCCGGGTGTGCGCCTGCCCTGGCCGACCCAGGCCAACGAAGTGTTCGCGGTGGTGCCGGCGGCGCTGGAAGCGCGTTGGCGCGAGGCCGGCATCGTCTGCGCGGGCTGGTCCAGCCGCGGCCTGCCCGAGGGTTTCGCGATCGCCGCCGACCAGCGTTTTCTGCGCCTGGTCACCAGCTACGCGACCACGCCCGAGCAGATCGACGCGGTGATCGCCGCGGCCTAGACGCGGCCTTCGCTCGGGTGTTTTCACACTGCGTCGGTCGAACGCCCGTTGCCAGACGCGTTCGTCGTTGGTCATAGTCGAGACCGTTCGCAAGCAACCGTATCGGCCAGGGGGTGACGATGGCGCTCAAAGTCTCGCGGCATGCCTGGATGGCGATGTTGGGGTTGCCGGCGGTGGTCTACGCCGGCATCTGCGGCCTGATGTACGCCAAGCAGCGCGATCTGATCTATTACGGCCAGTACACGCGCGTCGATCCGGCCAGCACCGATTTCGTGCTGGAACGCGAGGGCGTGCAGTTGCGCGGCTGGGCGGTGAACCCGGACGCGCCGCGCCCCCTGCTCTACTTCGGCGGCAACGCCGAGCGCATCGAGGCGCGCCGCGACCAGCTCGCACGTTTGTTCCCCGATCGCAGCGTCTATCTGCTCGCCTACCGCGGCTTCGGCGCCAGCGACGGCCAGCCCAGCGAGGCGGCCTTGTTCGGCGACGCGCTGAGCTTCTACGACCGCGTGCGCGCCGCGCATCCGGGCCAGCCCATCGACGTGATCGGTTGCAGCCTGGGCAGCGGCGTGGCCAGCCACGTCGCCTCGCAGCGGCCGGTGGCGCGGCTGGCCCTGGTGACCCCGTTCGACAGCCTGGCCGCGGTCGCGCAGTCGCATTATCCGCTGCTGCCGGTGGGCTGGCTGGTGCGCGACCGTTTCGACTCGGCGCGCTGGCTGGCGGGCTATCGCGGACCGACCCTGGTGCTGCGCGCGGGCCTCGACCAAGTGATCCCGGCCGGCAACACCGACCGCCTGATCGCTGCGCTGGCGACACCGCCCAAAGTGGTCGCGCTGTCCTATGCCGACCACAGCAGCATCGGCGAGCAGCCGGCGTTCGAGCAGGCCTTGCGCGAGTTCTTCGCGGTGGCGGACGCGGCGCGCTAGTTCGCCGGCGCGGGCGCTTCCGGCAGCGGCGACGCAGCCGGTGCGATCGGGCAGCGCTGCATGCCGTCGGGAATAGGCAGCGGGCAGACCTCGCAGCAATTGCGCACCGGCGTCAGGGTCGGCGCCGGCGTGGTCGGCACCATGGTCTTGAGCTTGAGCAGCGCGGCCCAGTCCTGGCGATTGAAACTGCAGCCCTGCTCGTGACCGGGGCGGCAGTCCGCGGGCGCTCCGTCGCGGCGCGGCAAGGCCCACAGCTGGCCGCCGGCATTGAGGTTGAGCTCGCGCAGGGTCACGCTCTGCAGCACGTTGCCGCCGATCAGATAGAGCTTGCCGCCGTCGATGCTGGCGGCGATGTCGCAGTGCATGTTCAAGGCGCCCTGGTCGCGATCGAGGAAGGCCTTGAGACCCGCGTACCCGAACGGCGTGGACGAGGCGCGCACGAAGCACAGCAGATCGCCCGGCGCGGGCGCGGTGGTGTCGGGATCGGCGAAGGTGTACGGGCTGCTATCGGGATGCAGGTAGGCGTCGCGCACGTAGTCGATGTGGCTGGCCGAGGCGCGGAAGTTGGGCACGCCGGCGCGGTTCATCACGTAGGACACGAACACCGCCGACCAGGGGTTGTCGATCAGGAAGGCGCGGCAGGAGGCGTTGGCGACGCGCATCTGGTCGGGATCGGCGGCCGGCGAATACCCGCATTCGCTGGCGCCGGCGAAACCGCTCATCTGCCACAGCAGGCCGCTGCCCTTCCAGTAGTCGGCGACGCGGCGCCAGGCCGGGGTGCTGGCGTCGCGCAGGCGCGAGGTCTCGGCTTCGGCGACGGTGGTGCTGGCCAGGCGGCCGTCGCCGTCGATGAAGGCGCCGAACCACAGCGCGTTCTCTTGGCAGGCGATGGCGGCGATGCGGTTGGCGTAGCTGTCGGGCCCGGCGGTGGGAACGCAGACGCCGCTGGCGTGCGCGGGTATCAGGGCCATGGCCAGCCACAGCGCTATCGTCGCCCACCCTGCCCGCATGCTCCGCTCCATCGGCTATCCCCGATGGAGCGAACGTCGCACAGTCCGTGTGTCGGCCGTTTTCACATCGCCGCGCTCAATGCGCGGCGCAGAACGCGGCGTAGTCGATGTAACCCGGGAAGGCCAGGCCCGGCGCGCACACCGCGCAGCCCGGATCGGGACGCAGGCGGGTTTCGCGGAAGCGCATGCCCAGCGCGTCGAAATGCAGCAGGCGTCCGCGCAGCGGTTCGCCCAAGCCCAGGATCAGCTTGATCGCCTCGGTCGCCTGCAACAGGCCGATCACGCCTGGCAGCACGCCGAGCACGCCGGCCTCGGCGCAGTTGGGCGCGGCTTCCGGCGGCGGCGGCTCCGGGAACAGGCAGCGGTAGCACGGCGCCTGGCCGCGTTGGCGGCCGGCGTCGAACACGCTGGTCTGGCCTTCGAAGCGATGCACGGCGCCGTAGATCAGCGGCTTGCCCAACTTCACGCAGGCATCGTTGAGCAAGTAGCGCACCGGGAAATTGTCGGCGCCGTCGATGACCACATCGGCGTCGGCGATCAGGCGCTCGACGTTGCCCGAATCGATGCGCTCGGGGAACGCGATCACCTCGATGTGCGGATTCAAGGCGGTCAGCGCGATCCGCGCGGAATCGACCTTGGGGCTGCCGATGCGCGCTTCGGTGTGCAGGATCTGGCGCTGCAGGTTGCTGCGATCGACATGGTCGTCGTCGGCGAGCACCAGCGTGCCGATGCCCGCCGCGGCCAGGTAATACGCGGCCGGCGAACCCAGGCCGCCCGCGCCGACCATGGCCACGCGCGCGGCCTGCAGACGGCGCTGCCCGTCCTCGCCTACTTCCGGCAGACGCAGGTGGCGCGAATAGCGGTCGTAGAAATCGGCCTGCGCATCCGGCGGCGCCAGCGGCAGGCCCTCGGCTATCCAACGCGCGGTGCCGCCGTCGACCGAGGCGACGCGCGTGTAACCGGCCTCTAGCAGCGCCTGCGCGGCCAGCAGCGAACGCGCGCCGGACTGACAGATCAGCAGGACCTCGGCGTCGCGGTCGGCGACGCTGGCGGCGGGGTCGGTTTCCAGCTCGGTGCGGGCCACGCCCAGCGCGTGCTCGGCGCGGCCGGCGGCGCGTTCGTGGGCTTCGCGCACGTCGATCAGTACGGCGCCCGCGCGTTGCCGGCGCCGGGCTTCGGCCGGGGTGATGCGTTCGATGCTCATGCCGCGATTATCCGCCTTCGCGGTGGCGCTGTGCGGCGCGGGCGGCGACGCAGCGTTGCGCGCATCAATACGGCAGCACCTCGACCACCGCGCCGGCGGCCAGGCGTTGCGGGCCTTCGCCGATCACGATCAGGGCATTGGAATCGGCGGCCGCGCGCAGGCGGTGCGAGCCGGTGGCGGGATTGGGATCGGCGTACAGGCTGCCGTCCTCGCCCGCGGACAGGCGCGCGCGGATGAACTCGCGGCGCGGGTGGGTCTTGTCGACCGCATCGGCGAGGCGCGCGCGCCAGCGCGGGCGCGGCTCGCTGCGGCCTTGCAGGCCGTCGATCAGCGCGCGTCCGAAGGTCAGATAGGTCGCCATCACCGAGACCGGATTGCCCGGCAGGCCGAGGAAGCGGGCCTGGTCCAGGCTGCCGAACAGCAGCGGCATGCCCGGCTTCATGCGCACCTTCCAGAAATGGGTACGCCCGAACTGCGCCAGCACGGCCGGCACATGGTCCTTTTCGCCGGCCGAGACCGCGCCGCAGGTCAGGATCAGGTCGAAGGCGCAGGCGGCGTCGCGCAGCGCGATCTCGACCTGGCGCGGATCGTCGGGCAGGCGCGGCCAGGCGGTGGGCTCCAGGCCGTCGGCGCGCAGCAAGCCCATCAGCAGGTCGCGATTGCTGTCGTGGATCTGACCCGGTCCCAGCGGCAGTCCGGGTTCGACCAGTTCGTCGCCGGTGGTGAACACCGCCACGGTCGGGCGCCGCGCCACGCGCAGCGAGGGCAGCCCCAGCGAGGCAGCCAGCGACACCCGCGCCGGCGTCAGCGCCTGGCCCGCGTGCAGCACACGGTCGCCCACACGCACGTCTTCGCCGGCGTAGCGCACGTTGGCGCCAGGGACTGTGTCGGCCGGGATGCGCACGCGCTCGCCGTCGAGCCGCACGTTTTCCTTGATCGCGACCGTGTCGGCGCCCGCCGGCAACGCTGCGCCGGTGGTGATGCGCAGGCACTGGCCCGCGTCGAGCGCCAGCGCGAGCGCGGCGCCCGCGAACTGCACGCCGGCCAGACGCAGGCCGTCGCCCTGCCCGGCCAGATCGGCATGGCGGAAGGCGTAACCATCCATCGCGCTGTTGTCGAACGGCGGCAACGCCAGCGGCGCGTCCACGTCCTGAGCCAGCACGCGGCCGTGGCAGCGCGGCAGGGCCAGGCTTTCGGTGTCGAGGCGGTGCGCGGCCGCGACCTCGTCGACGATGGCCAGCGCTTCGTCGTAGCTCAGACCGGTCGGGAACTCATGCATGGCTTCGATCAATCGCGTGCGGGCGCGACGATCCCGGCCGCGGCCAGATCGTCGTGCGTGTTGAGGTTGCCGAAGCGTAGGCCATCGCAGCGCACGCGCGCCATGCCCAGATCGGTCTGCAGCCGCTGCACCGCGAGGCGGCCCTGCGCGCGCGCCTCGCGCAGCGTCGGGCGCAGGCTGTCCACGTGCCAGAGCGCGAACAAGGGTTGCAGGCCGTCGTCGTCGATCGCGCAGGCGCCGTGCGGGCCGGCGGTCGCGAGGCGCGCGAGCAGATCGTCGGGCGGGTTCAAGGCATCGACCGGCAGAGTGAACAACCAGGGCGTGGCGGTGGCCGCGGCCAGCGCTTCCAGGCCGCCCAGCGGGCCCAGGTCGGGATGCGGGTCGGGGACGGCGCGCAGGCCGTGGGCGGTATAGCGGTCGAGGTCGCGGTTGGCGCTGATCAGGGTCGCGCTGGTTTGGGCTGCGTAGCGCTGGGTGAGATGCAGTACCTGCGCGACGCCGTCGCGTTCGAGCCAGGCTTTGTCGAGGCCGCCTAGGCGGGTGGCGCGGCCGCCGGCTAGGAGGCCTAGGGTCAGGTCGGAGGGACCGATGAAGTTGGCGGGAGGATGCGCTCGCATGAGCTTGGTATCAACTCCGAAGACGAAGTAGCAGTACGCACCTGCAGCGCCCCGCTTTTTTGCTCGTCATTCCCGCGAAGGCGGGAATCCGGTGACTTCAGCCGGCATTCTCAAACGATTCGACAGTGACAAAGCACGGCATGGAACTACGACGTGCTAAGGAACTCGTTGCGAACATCGCTACATGACGCTAAAGCCACTGGATTCCCGCCTTCGCGGGAATGACGACGTTAGTGAGCGGGTATCTGCGCTGCTGCGAAGAGCCTCAGCGCGAACCGAGCGGACGCTAGCCAACAAGCTCATCGGTGCAAGCGCGCAACACCTGCGCGCCCGCTTCACTTCCCGCGCTTCACATGCCGGATCAAGCGCCGCTTCTTCGCCACCTGCTTCTCGGTCAGCACGTTCTTCTTGCCCTCGTAAGGGTTGGTGCCTTCCTTGAAGATGAAGCGCACCGGCGTGCCGACCAGTTTGAAGCGCTTGCGGAAGAAGTTTTCCAGGTAGCGCTTGTAGCTGTCGGCCAGGGTCCGCAGGCGCGTGCCGTGGACGACGAAGGTGGGCGGATTGCTGGCCGCCGGGTGGGCGTAGCGCAGCTTGGCGACGTGACCGCGCACCACCGGCGGCGGATTGGTCTCGTAGGCGATTTCCAGCGCCTTGGTGACCTCGGCGGTGGCGAACTCGCGGGTCGCCGAGTCGTGGGCGCGGTGCACCGCCTTGAACAGCTCGCGCAGGCCGGAGCCATGCTTGGCGCTGATGCGCACCGCTTCGGCCCAGTCTACGAAGGCGAGCTTGCGCACCAGCAGGTTTTCGGTCTGCTGGCGCTGATAGTCGGTCTGGCCGTCCCACTTGTTGACCGCCACCACCAGCGCGCGGCCGGCGTCCAGCGCGTAACCGAGCACGCTGGCGTCCTGGTCGGTCACGCCCTCGCCCGCGTCCAGCATCACCACCGCGACCTGGCACTGCTCGATCGCCTGCAGGGTCTTGATGATGGAGAACTTCTCCACCGCTTCCTCGACGCGCGACTTGCGGCGCAGGCCGGCGGTGTCGATCAGCCGGTACAGGCGGCCGTCGCGTTCCATGTCGATGGCGACCGAATCGCGGGTGGTGCCCGGCACTTCGGAGGCGATCATGCGTTCTTCGCCGAGCAGGCGATTGACCAGGGTCGACTTGCCCACGTTGGGGCGGCCGATGAAGGCCACGCGGATGCGCGAGGGGTCGCTGTCGAGCTCAGCCTGGGTGCCTTCTTCCGGCAGCTTGGCCAGCACTTCCTCGAGCAGGCGGTCGATGCCCTGGCGATGCGCCGAGGACACCGCGACGCGGTCGCTGAAGCCGTAACGGGCGAAATCGTTGAGCGCGGCCTGGACGTCGATGCCGTCGGTCTTGTTGACCACCAGCAAGGTCGGACGCGCGGCCTTGCGCAACCACTTGAGGATGTCGTCGTCCAGGGCCGAGG
Source organism: Lysobacter sp. Root983 (assembly GCF_001429345.1). Classification (NCBI taxonomy): domain Bacteria; kingdom Pseudomonadati; phylum Pseudomonadota; class Gammaproteobacteria; order Lysobacterales; family Lysobacteraceae; genus Lysobacter; species Lysobacter sp. Root983. Next base: position 417,686 of record NZ_LMJO01000001.1, on the reverse strand, counting down.
CGCCTTCGCGGCCATCGACGATGAACAGCACCAGGTCGGCCTCCTCGGCGGCGGCGCGGGCCTGGCGCGCGGTCGCGCCGGCCAGTCCTTCGTCCTCGCCGGCGATGCCGCCGGTGTCGACCACCGCGAACGGGCGCAGGCCCTCGGGGCGGCAGACGCCGTAGTGACGGTCGCGCGTGACGCCGGGCTGGTCGTGGACCAGCGCATCGCGGCTGCGCGTGAGCGCGTTGAACAAGGTGGATTTTCCGACGTTGGGGCGGCCAACGAGGGCAACTAACGGAAGCATGATTTAGAGCCGGGATTTGGGAATCGGGATTCGGGATTCGGAAAAGCACAAGCGCGGAGCCCAGGGGCTCGCGGCCGGATTTCCGAAGGGCATAGCGGTACATAGTGCCAGAGCGGCCGCCCCGGCGTTTTGCCGCGCTGGTAAAGGGCGCGCTTAAAGGCCACAAACGAACGGCCCGGAGCGGCATACGCCGACCGGGCCCTACCTGACGGTGGGTCGAGCCGGACGACGCAAACCGCGCCGCTTCGGGACCCGCTCTTGCGAATCCCTACTCCCGAATCCCGAATCCCGGCTTTACTGCAGCTTGAACGCGGTCAGCTCGCCTTCGACGTTCTGCACCACCAGCACGCCGTCGGAGACCACCGGCGCGGCGCGCAGGGCCTTGCCGCCGACGCGCTGACGCGCGGCGAACTCGCCGTTGTCGAGCTTCAGCCAATGCACGTAGCCGTCGAAGTCGCCGACCACGGCGTAATCGCCCTGGATCGCGGCGCCGGTGACGTTGCGGCGGGCCAGGCCGGCCTGCTGCCACATCGCGCTGCCGCCGGCCTTGTCCAGGCCGAACACGGTGCCGGTGGGATCGGTGACGACCAGACGGTCGGCGCTGACGCCGATGCGGCCGGCGCCGCCGTGCTCGCTGTTCCACATCGGGCGGCCGCTGGGGCCGTCGATCGCCAGGGTCTGCTTCTTGAAGCTGCTCGCGTACAGCGTGCTGCCTTCCAGCACCGGGGTGCCGTCGATGTCGGCCATGCGGTCCAGCTCGGTGCGGCCTTCCGGCTGCGACACGGCCTGTTCCCACATCGGGCGGCCGTCGGTGGCCGACAGCGCGACCACGGTGCCGTCGTCGTTGCCGACGAAGACGAAGCCCGGGCCCAGCACCGGCGCGTCGTTGCCGCGCAGCGACAGCATCGGCACGTCGCGGGTCCAGAACCAGCGGCGCTCGCCGCTGGCGGCGTCGAACGCGCTCAGGCGGCCGTCGTTGGAACGCACGAACACCAGGCCCATGCCGACGGCGGGCGCGGCGATGACTTCGTTGCCGACCTTGGCGCGCCACTTCTCGGCGCCGCTGGCGGCGTCCAGTGCGATCACGTCGCCTTCCAGGCTGCCGACCACGACCAGGCCTTCGCCCACGCCGGGGCCGCCGGAGAGGCGGATGTCCTTGTCCTTCTTCTTGGCGTCCTCGCCCTGACGCATCGGCAGGTAGTCCCAGATCGACTTGCCGGTCTGCAGGTCGAAGGCGTGCACGCCGCCCTCGATCGCGGCGGCGTAGACGCGGCCGTCGGCGATGGCCGGGCCCTGGCGCACGCCCATGCGGTCCTCGCCCTTGCCGGCATGCGTCGACCACAGCTTGGCGACGTTGGCGGTCGGGGTGATGTCGGTCAGTTCGACCGGCTCGTTGGGCTTGCCGTCGTCCTTCTTGCTACCGCCGAACCAGCCCTTGACGGTGGAGCAGCCGGCCAGCGCGAAAGCGCACATCAGGACGGCGGAAACGCGGACTACGGTGCGGCTGGGGGGCATGGCTGCAACCTTCATCAAGACTTGGCCTCGGGCTTGACCGGGGAACCGCCGGCTTCGGTGAGCTTGAGTTCGAGCAGGCGGCGCTGCGGCGAGGCCACGTCCAGCTTGGTCATCGCCTGCGTATACGCTTCCTGCGCCTTGGCGCGCTGGCCCAGGGCCAGTTGCGCGTCGCCGCGCACCGCGATGGCGGTGGGCGTGGTCGCGTTGGCCAGCAGCTTGAGCGCGGCGTCGGCCTGCTTGGCGTCGATCAACAGACGCGCCAGGCGCAGATTGACGATCTCGGCGATGGCCGGCTCGTCGCTCTGGATCGAGCGCAGGGTCGCGATCGCGGCGTCGCGCTGGTTGGCGACCACCTGCGACTGCGCCAGGCGCAGCGCGGCGAGCGTGTGATAGGTGTTCTGGCCCAGCGCCTTGACCTTGGCTTCGGCGCCCTTGTCCTTGGCCTCGATCGCGTCGAGCGCGGCCTGATACTGGTTGGCGATTTGCGCCTGCTGCTGGACCTGATGGTTCTCCCACCACTTCCAGCCGCCGATCGCGGCCAAGCCCAGGGCGATGCCGCCGATCAGTCCGGCGCCGTTGCGGCGCAGCCACTCCAATACGCGTTCGCTTTGTTCGTGTTCGTCAGCCAGATCGTCGATCGCCATCGTTCATCTCGCTCCGCCGACCGGCTGGAGCCCAAAGGAATATGACCGGCCCGCAGTGCGGGCCAGTGAGGGACATGCCGGATTACCGGGGCATGCGCAGACCCGCGTCGCGGGTCAGTCGGAGACCGGCGCGAGGGAACCGTCAGAGGATAGCGTAAAGCGCGCGACGTTCGCGCGGCTGAACGGCGCCAGATCGACGGGTTGGCCCGCCTGCTGCACTTCGACCGCGGACGAGTTGCCCAGCACCACGCGCGCGACTTCGCCGGCGGCGTAGCTGCGGCGTTCGCCGGCGCCGAGCAGGCCCTGTTCCAGGGTGCTGCCGTCGGTCGCGTAGACCTGTACCCAGCTGTCGCCGGTGAAGTTCAGCGACAAGGCGGTCTGCGCTTGCGCCGCCGGCGCGGCCGGCAGCGGTGCCATCGAGGCGATCAGCGGGGTGCGCTGGGCCGCGGCGGCGGGTTCGGTGGAGGGCGTGGCGCCGGCGCCCAGCGCGCTGGCCGGCACGTCCAGCGACTGCACGGCCAGGTTGCTGTCCAGGTGCGGACGCGTGGCCAGCCAGACCGGCACCGCGATCGCGGCGGTCAGCACGATGTAGATCGCGCGGCGGGTGGCCTGTTCGAACACGCGGCGGTAGCGCGGCGTGTGGGTGTGGCTGACCAGCTGCGACGGCGCCAGTTGGGCGACGGCGACACGGTCGAGTTCGGGTTCCAGATCGACCCCGAGCAGGCGCGCATAGCTGCGCAGTTGGCCGCGCACGAACACCGGCGCGCCGATGCGCGACAGGTCGTCCTCTTCCAGCGCCTGCACCACGCGGGTCGGCATCTTGAGGCGCGCGGACACGTCCGCGTGCGACAGACCGGCCCGTTCGCGGGCGAGTTTCAGGCGCGCGCCACAGCTACCCCCGCCGTCAGGCGCGACTTCGTTAGAAAGCATCATCGCTTACCGTCATCCCCTGTCCCGGAGCCCTGCGCGTCAGGGAACTCCGCCCGTAGACGCTGAACGTATCTTGCGGCGGCAGCCGTGTCGCCGAGTTTTTGTTCGATTTGTGACGCAAGCACCAGCGCGTCCGGATCCGCCGGGGCGGCAGCCAGCCTGCGTTCAGAAAAAGCCCGGGCCTCGAAGGCATTGCCCTGCTGCAGCTCGATCCGCGCCAGGCCGCCCAGGGCCAGCGCGTTGTTGGCGTCCAGCGCCAGCGCGGTGCGCAGGTCGCGCTCGGCGCGCTGGGTCTGGCCGGCGGTGGCGGCGCAGCTGCCGGCATTGGCCAGCGCCGCGGTCGGGGTGGCGTAGGCGCTGTCGGCCAGGGCGCGGTCGAACCAGCTCAGCGATTCGGCGGCGTGGCCGCTGGCGCACAGCCAGGCGCCGTAGTTGTTGAGGAAAGCGCCGCGCTCGGGTGCGAGATCGACCGCCTTTTTGTAGTGCTGCCCTGCCCCGGCCATGTCGCCACGGCGTTCGGCGACCGCGCCCAGGATGGTGATGGCGTCGACCGAGCGCGGGTCGGCCTTGAGCGCGGTGCGGGCGTCGCGCTCGGCGCCGTCGAGGTCGCCGTTGCGCAGCGCGGCCTGGGCCAGTTGGACCCGGGTGCGCGCCGAGGAAGCGTCCTTGGTGCGCTTGTCGTCGCGCACCGCGTAGTCGGGCCCGGTGTGCTCGTACTTGGCCTTATCGAAGTTCGGCCGCACGAAGGTCAAGCGCTTGCAGCCGGACAGCGAGATCGCGGCGAGCGCGATCAGCGCCGCCAACAGCGGCCACTTGACCCACAGCGGACGTCCTTCAAGCCGCATCGCCCAGCCCTTGAGATTCGAGTTTCTTGCGGAATTCGGCCTGGCGCCGGGTCCGGTCCATGACCTGGCCCTTGAGCTGGCCGCAGGCCGCGTCGATGTCGTCGCCGCGGGTGCGGCGCACCGGCGCGATCATGCCGGCGTCGTTGAGCAGCTTCTGGAAGCTGCGGATCGCGGCATCGTCCGGGCGCTCGTAGCGCGTGCCCGGGAACGGATTGAATGGGATCAGGTTGACCTTGGCGGCGTCCTTCATCTGCACCGCGTTGTCGAACTGACGCAGCAGACGCAGCAGCTGCCGCGCATGCTGGGGCTGATCGTTGACGCCCTTCATCAGGGTGTACTCGAAGGTCACCGAGGTGCCGCGCTTGCGCAGCGCGTAACGCACGCAGGCTTCCATCAACTGCGCGATCGGGTACTTCTTGTTGAGCGGGACCAGTTCGCTGCGCAACTCGTCGTTGGCCGCGTGCAGCGACACCGCCAGCGAGACGTCGCTGACTTCGCCGAGCTTGTCGATCATCGGCACCATGCCGGCGGTGGACAGGGTCACGCGCTTGTTGGCCAGGCCGTAGCCCAGGTCGTCGCGCATGATGCTCATGGCGCGCACGACGTTGTCGAAATTCGCCAGCGGCTCGCCCATGCCCATCATCACCACGTTGGTGAGCTTGCGCTGCTGATGCGGGACGTTGCCCAGATGGCGCGCCGCCACCCAGACCTGGCCGATGATCTCGGCGGTCGACAGGTTGCGGTTGAAGCCCTGGGTGGCGGTGGAGCAGAACTGGCAGTTCAGGGCGCAGCCGACCTGCGAGGACACGCACAGGGTGCCGCGGCCCTTGTCGGGAATGAACACGGTTTCAATCGCGTTCTTCGGATCCATGCCCAGCAGCCACTTGTGGGTGCCGTCGGTCGAGGCCTTGTCGAACACGACTTGCGGCACGCGCACCTGCGCATGCTGCTCGAGCTTGGCGCGCAGCGCCTTGCCCAGGTCGGTCATGTCGTTGAAGTCGGTGACGTAGCGGTGGTGGATCCACTTCATCACCTGGTGCGCGCGGAAGCGCTTCTCGCCCAGGGTCTGCTCGAAGAAATCTTCCAGCGACACGCGGTCGAGATCGAACAGATTGGTCTTGCTCGGATCGACGGCGACGTAGCCGGGCGTGGCCGGCTGCGCCGCCGCGATCGCGACGTCGTTGGCGAGGGCTTGCGCGCTCACGGGCGTTGCCGCCGCCGGCGCGTCGCCGGCATGCGGAAGATCGTTCGTGTTGGCGCGCAGCTCGGTCACGGCGATTTAGCGCGCGTAGACGTCGGTGGCCGGGAAGAAGTACGCGATTTCGATCGCGGCGTTCTCCAGGCTGTCCGAGCCGTGCACGGCATTGGCATCGATGCTGTCGGCGAAGTCGGCGCGGATCGTGCCCGGCGCGGCGTCCTTCGGATTGGTCGCGCCCATCAGGTCGCGGTGCTTGAGCACGGCGTTCTCGCCCTGCAGCGCCTGGATCACCACCGGGCCGCTGATCATGAATTCGACCAGGGCGGCGAAGAACGGACGCTCGCGGTGCACGGCGTAGAAACCTTCGGCTTCCTGCTTGGAGAGGTGCTTCATCTTGGAGGCGACGACCTTCAGGCCCGCCTTCTCGAAGCGCGTGTAGATCTCACCGATGACGTTCTTGGCGACGGCGTCGGGCTTGATGATGGACAGGGTGCGCTCCAGCGCCATGGAAATTCTCCGGGTAGGCGGGCCGCTGCTGCTTCCTTGCGAGGGCCCGAGAATAACAGAAAACCCGCGACAGGACGCGGGTTTAGCCAATATGGCTACGGTAATTCTACCGGATCGGTCAGGCGATTTGCACGGTTGTGCTGAAAATCCGTTGACGATCCGGCCGGGGCGGGACTAGGATCAAACAAGCGTTTGATTCAGCCCAGCCCCGGAGCCCCATGGCCGCCACCGCGCATTTCTCCACCAAGGACCGCATTCTCGGCGCCGCCGAGGAACTGTTCGCCCAGTTCGGCTTCACCGGCACTTCGTTGCGCCAGGTGACCAGCCGCGCCGACGTCAACATCGCGGCGGTCAACTACCACTTCGGCAGCAAGGAAAACCTGGTCAACGAGGTGTTCCGCCGACGCATGGACGACATGAGCCGGCAGCGCCTGAGCGCCCTGCAGGAGGCCGTGCAGCAGCATCCGGGCGAGCTGGATCCGATCCTGGCCGCGTTCGTGGAACCGGCCCTGGCCCTGGCCCAGGACCGCCACGGCGGCGCCGCCTTCGTGCGCGTGGTCGCCCGCGCCTATGCCGAGAAGAACGACAGCCTGCGCAAGTTCCTGTCCGACCATTACGGCCACGTGCTGCGCGAGTTCGCCAAGGCGATCGCGGCCGCGGTGCCGGGCCTGAGCAAGGAAGAGCTGTACTGGCGCCTGGACTTCCTGGCCGGCGCCCTGACCTATGCCATGGCCGATTTCGGCCTGATCAAGCGTCCCGCCGGTGTCACCGAGGCGGCGCATCGTGAACGCGCGGGCCGCGAACTGATCCGCTTCGCCGCCGCCGGCTTCAAGAGCTGAGCCGCGCCCAGCCGCTTTTTCCTGTCGCGTCCGGGCGACCCCACCGGGGCCCTCGCCTCCGTTTCCGTCCGGACGCTGCAACATAAATGCAATCAATCCAAGGAGTTGCAGACGATGTCTAATAAATTGCTTGTCCGCCGTGCCGCGGTCCTGGGCGCCGGCGTCATGGGCGCGCAGATCGCCGCGCACCTGACCAACGCGGGCGTCGACACGGTGCTGTTCGACCTGCCGGCCAAGGAGGGCGACCCCAACGGCATCGTCGCCAAGGCGATCGCGAACCTGGGCAAGCTCAGCCCCGCCCCGCTCGCCGCCAAGGGCCTGGCCGAGCGCATCAGCGCGGCCAACTACGAGACCGGCCTGGAACAGCTGCGCGACTGCGACCTGATCATCGAGGCCATCGCCGAGCGCATGGACTGGAAGCAAGACCTGTACAAGAAGATCGCGCCGTTCGTGGCCGCGCACACCGTGCTGGCCTCCAATACCTCCGGCCTGGGCATCAACAAGCTGGCCGAAGTCCTGCCCGAGGAACTGCGCCACCGCTTCCTGGGCGTGCACTTCTTCAACCCGCCGCGCTACATGCACCTGGCCGAGCTGATCCCGGCCCGCGGCACCGACGCCAGCGTGCTCGAGGGCCTGGAAACCTTCCTCACCACCACCCTGGGCAAGGGCGTGGTGATCGCCAAGGACACCCCGAACTTCATCGGCAACCGCATCGGCGTGTTCTCGATGCTGGCCGCGATGCACCACACCGAGCAGTTCGGCCTGGGCTTCGACACCGTCGACGCCCTGACCGGTCCGGCGATCGGGCGCCCGAAGTCGGCGACCTACCGCACCGCCGACGTGGTCGGCCTGGACACCATGGCCCATGTCATCAAGACCATGGCCGACACCCTGCCCGACGACCCCTGGCACTCGTACTTCAAGGCGCCCAAGTGGCTGGCCGCGCTGATCGAAAAGGGCGCGCTGGGCCAGAAGACCGGCGCCGGCGTGTACACCAAGCGCGGCAAGGACATCCTGGTGCTCGACCTCAAGGCGCAGGACTACCGCGTCTCGGCCGGTGAGCTCGATGCCGACGTCGCCGCCCTGCTCAAGGAGCGCGACCCGGCCAAGAAGTTCGCCGCCCTGCGCGCCAGCGGCCATCCGCAGGCGCAGTTCCTGTGGGCGGTGTTCCGCGACAGCTTCCACTACAGCGCCTTCCACCTGGAATCGATCGCCGACACCGCGCGCGACGTCGACTTCGCGATGCGCTGGGGTTACGGCTGGTCGCTGGGCCCGTTCGAGACCTGGCAGGCCGCGGGCTGGAAGCAGGTCGCCGACTGGATCGCCGAGGACATCGTGGCCGGCAAGGCGATGGCGCCCGCGCCGCTGCCGAACTGGGTGTTCGACGGCCGCGACGGCGTGCACGGCGCCGACGGCAGCTACAGCCCGGGCCGCAACGCCAAGGTCGCGCGCTCGTCCAACCCGGTCTACGCGCGCCAGCGCTTCCCCGACGCCCTGCTCGGCGAGAAGTTCTCGCAGGGCCAGACCGTGTTCGAGAACGACGGCATCCGCCTGTGGGCCGACGACGGCGACGACATCGCGGTGATCAGCTTCAAGACCAAGATGCACACGGTCAACGACCACGTGCTCAACGGCATCCAGGAAGCGATCGGCATCGCCGAAAAGAAGTTCAAGGGCGTGGTGATCTGGCAGCCCAAGGAGCCGTTCTCGGCCGGCGCCGACCTGTCCGGCGCGCTCGGCCTGCTGCAGGCCGGCGACCTCAAGGGCTTCGAGGCCATGGTCGCCAACTTCCAGGCCACCAGTCAGCGCATCAAGTACGCGCTGGTGCCGGTGGTGGCGGCGGTGCGCGGCCTGGCCCTGGGCGGCGGCTGCGAGTTCCAGATGCACGCGGCCAAGAGCGTGTTCGCGCTGGAAAGCTACATCGGCCTGGTCGAGGCCGGCGTCGGCCTGCTGCCGGCCGGCGGCGGCCTGAAGGAGTTCGCGGTGCGCGCCTCCGACGCGGCCGGCCCGGGCGGCGATGTGTTCGCCCAGCTCAAGCCCGCGTTCGAATCCGTGGCCATGGCCAAGGTCTCTACCTCGGCCTTCGAGGCGCGCGAGCTCAAGCTGGCGCGCGACGGCGACGCGGTGGTGTTCAACGCCTTCGAACTGCTGCACGTGGCCAAGGCCCAGGCCCGCGCCCTGGCCGAGAGCGGCTATCGCCCGCCCCTGCCCGGCCGCCGCGTCCAGGTCGCCGGCGACGTCGGCATCGCGACCTTCAAGATGCTGCTGGTCAACATGCTGGAAGGCCGCTTCATCTCGCCGCACGACTACGAGATCGCCACCCGCATCGCCACCGTGATCTGCGGCGGCGAAGTCGACCGCGGCGCGCTGGTCGACGAGGAATGGCTGCTCAAGCTCGAGCGCGAACACTTCGTCGCCCTGGCGCAGATGCCCAAGACGCAGGAGCGCATCGCGCACATGCTCAAGACCGGTAAGCCGCTGAGGAACTGAGATTGGTGATTCGAGATTCGGGATTCGCAAAAGCGGTTCCCGAATCGCCGTTCCTAACTAATCCCGAATCCCTAATCCCGAATCCCTCTTTCGGAGAAAGATCATGAAGCAAGTTCAAGACGCCTACATCGTCGCCGCCACCCGCACCCCGGTCGGCAAGGCCCCGCGCGGCGTATTCCGCAACACCCGTCCCGACGACATGCTCGCCCACGTGTTGAAGTCGGTGGTGGCGCAGGCCCCGGGCATCGACCTCAACCGCATCGACGACGCCATCATCGGCTGCGCCATGCCCGAGGGCGAGCAAGGCATGAACGTGGCGCGCATCGGCGTGCTGCTGGCCGGCCTGCCCAACACCATCGCCGCGCAGACCATCAACCGCTTCTGCTCCTCCGGCCTGCAGGCCGTGGCCCTGGCCGCCAACGAGATCCGCCTGGGCAACTCCGATCTGGTCCTGGCCGGCGGCACCGAGTCGATGTCGATGGTGCCGATGATGGGCAACAAGGTCGCGCTGAGCCCCAGCGTGTTCAAGGACGACCACGTCGCCATCGCCTACGGCATGGGCATCACCGCCGAGAAGGTCGCCGAGGAATGGAAGATTTCGCGCGAGGACCAGGACGCGTTCGCGCTGGCCTCGCACCGCAAGGCGATCGCCGCGCAGCAGGCCGGCGAGTTCGCCGCCGAGATCAGCCCCTACGAGGTGCTGTCGCACCAGCCCGATCTGAGCGGCAACACGATCAAGCTGCGCAAGAGCCTGATCGAGCTGGACGAGGGCCCGCGCGCCGATGCTTCGCTGGAAGCGCTGGCCAAGCTCAAGCCGGTGTTCCGCAACGGCCAGTTCGGCGGCACGGTCACCGCCGGCACCGCTTCGCAGATGAGCGACGGCGCGGCCGCGGTGCTGCTGGCTTCCGGCCAGGCGGTCAAGGACTACGGCCTGACCCCGCTCGCGCGTTTCGTCAGCTTCTCGGTCGCCGGCGTGCGCCCGGAAGTGATGGGCATCGGCCCGATCGCGGCGATTCCCAAGGCGCTCAAGCAGGCCGGCCTGACCCAGGACCAGATCGACTGGATCGAGCTCAACGAAGCCTTCGCCGCGCAGGCGCTGGCGGTGATCCGCGACAGCGGCCTGGATCCGTCCAAGGTCAACCCGCTGGGCGGCGCGATCGCGCTGGGCCATCCGCTGGGCGCGACCGGTGCGATCCGCACCGCGACCATCGTCCACGGCCTGCGCCGTCGTCAGCAGAAGTACGGCCTGGTGACCATGTGCATCGGCACCGGCATGGGCGCGGCGGGCGTGTTCGAGGCGCTCTGAGTTCGGCCATCGAGCGAAGGCCTCGGCCTTCGCATCGAATCATCGGGGCGGCTACGGTCGCCCCGATGCGTTTGCGGCCCACAAAAAAAGCGAGGGCAGCCGGAACTGCCCTCGCCTCGCACCACGCTGGGCGCGCGACGCCCGGCCCACGGTAGCCGGCGTCGTGCGCGCACTACTTCGGGCAGGCGGTGAACTTGCCCTGGGCGTCGCGGCAACGCTTGCTGGCGGCCTGCTTGTCGCAGGACACGAACTTGCCCTGGGGATCGCGGCAGTGGTTCGCCGCGGTCGCTTTGGCCGGCGCCGGTTTGGCCGCGGCCGCCATCGGTTGGACGGCGGCACGCGCGGGCGCGGGCTTGGCGGCGGGCGCCGGATGCGTGGCCGCTGCGGGTTGCGCGGCGCCGGCGGCCAGGCTCAGCGACAGCAAGGCGGCGGCGATCGGTAGCAGGGATTTACGGAACATGACGGCCTCTCCCGAAGACGCGACCGGTGCGATCGCGTTCGCAGGCTAGGCGCGGCGAGACTACGGCCGGCTGGGCGTGGGATTAAACATTTTTAATCCGGCAACTCTTGTGTAGGAGCGGCGTAAGCCACGACCGCGCCACAGGCTAGCGTCGCTGCTGCGATGGCGGATCGCGGCTTACGCCGCTCCTACCCCAGAGCAGTGCGGGTAGCTCAGGCCAGGCGCGTTCCGTTCGGCACCGGCCGTTCGATCGCGGTGACCACCACGCCTTCGTCGGTGGGGAAGCCGGTGAGCAGGAATTCGGAACGGAACGGGCCGACCTGCTTGGGCGGGAAATTGATCACGCCGACGATCTGGCGCCCGACCAGTTCCTCGGCCGTGTACAGCTGTTTCACCTGCGCGCTGGTCTTGCGCACGCCGTGCGGTCCGAAGTCCACCCACAGTTTCCAGGCCGGCTTGCGCGCTTCCGGGAACGCCTCGACCCGCAGCACCGTGCCCGCGCACAGCATCACCCGCTCGAACTCGCTCCAGCTCAGATCGCCGCCGGCGACCGTGGTTTCGTTTTCGCTCACGCGCGCCTGCCCTCGTTCCAATCTTTCCAATGATCCTTGAACTGGGCCCAGCTGTAACTCAGCTGCGCGCCCAGCAGTCCCGCTGGCTTCAGCGCCGAGACCAGGCCGTAATGGGCGAACTCGCGCCAGCGCGGATCGCCGTGCGCGATCGCCGCGGCCAGCACTTCGCCCGCGTAGGTGGTCGGCGCCACGCCGTGGCCGCCGAAGGCTTGGGCCAGCCACAGGCCGTCCTCGACCTGGCCGATCTGCGGCATCTGGTGGCGCGCATAGCTCATCAGGCCGGACCAGGCCTGCTCGATGCGCACGCCCTCCAATTGCGGGAACACCTTGAGCAAGTCGCGCCGCAGCAGGCGCTCCACCGCCGCCGGCGAGCGGTCCAGCACCGAGATACGGCCGCCCCAGAGCAGCCGCGTGTCCGGCAGCGGCCGGTAGTAGTCGAACGCGAAACGGGTGTCGTAGACCGCCGCGCGCGTGCGCAGAGCCTCGTCCAGGCGCGCGCCCAGGGGCTCGGTGACCATGACGTAGGTCGCGATCGGCATCACGCCCGCGTCCACGCGCGCGCTCAGGCCGGCCAGGTAGCCGCCGCAGGCCAGCACGACCTGGCGCGCGGCGATCTCGCCTTGCGGCGTTATCACCCGCCACCCCGCGCCGTCGCGACGCAGCGCGGTCGCCGGCGTGCGCTCGTGCACGGCGACGCCAGCGCGCTCGGCCAGTGCGGCCAACCCGTGCGCGTATTTGAGCGGGTGAAAATGGAAAGCCTGCGGTTCGAACAGGCCGTCGTGGTAACGCGGGCTGCGTACCAGGTCGCGCAGTTCGTCCTGCGCCAGCCAGCGCCACTCGGCGCCGTAGCGCTCGGCCAGCAGACGTTGGCGCGAACGCAGGACCTCGGGATCGCGGAACCAATTGGCCCAGATCACGCCGGCCTGGACCGCGTCGCAGTCCAGGCCGTGGCGATGGATGCGCGTGCGGATCAGCTCGACCGCCTCGGTGGTGCCCGCATAGAGGGCGCGCGCGCGTTCGGGGCCCAGTTCGCGCAGCAGCGCGTCCTCGCCGCGCGAATAGCCGCCGAACACGAAACCGCCGTTGCGACCCGAGGCGCCGTGACCCAGGCCCTGGGCCTCGATCAGGGCGACGCCGGCGACGCCGCGCTCGGCCAGGCCCAGCGCGGTGTTGAGCCCGGCGAAGCCGCCGCCGATCACGCACACCGAGGCCTCGCGGCGGCCCTGCAGCGCCGGGCGTTCGGGCGTCGGTGGCAAGGTGGCGCGGTAGTAGCTGGGGACGGTCATGGGCGGTCTGGAATGCGGCGGTCGGGTTTGTTGAAATGCGCGGGAACGCTCGGACTCACAGGAACGCGACGGTGCGCGAAGCGGACATCCACCCGGCCGACCTAGCCTATCGCAGGCGCAGCCTGCTGATCATCGCCGCGATCGTGGTGCTGGCCTTGTTCGGCTTGTGGCAACTCGACGGCTGGCTGAGCGGGCTCGCGACCCAGCTGGCCCAGGACGGCGACCCGCAGCGCGCCCGGCGCTGGCTGCGCGGCCTGCTGGTCGCGCTGGCGCTGTTGCCGGTGGTCCCGCTGTCGCTGTTGGCGCGCAGCTTGCGGCGTCTGGCCGCGGCGGCCCAGGCCGAGCGGCGCTTCCCACCACGCGACTGGCGCACCCTGCGCGACGTGCGCGTGCTGCGCGGCGTGGTCGCGCAGCGCTGGATCGTGCGGGTGCGGCGCATGGCCGCGGCCGCGAGCGTGCTGGCCATCCTGTGCGCGGTCCTGGCGATGGCGATGCTCTGGTATTACCGGTGAACGGTAAGCGCAGGAAACGGTTGCCCTGACTGGCCTTCGCATACATCGTGATGCGTGCCCGCAGCCCAAGCGCCATAGAGGTCGAAGACGTGCAGTGGATCGATGCATTGCGGCAACGCGCTCGCGAACTCAAGCGCGAGATCCATGCGCTCTATCTCGCGGCGCGGCACCCGCTCACGCCGTGGTACGCCAAGCTGCTGGTCGCGGCGATCGTGGCCTATGCGCTCAGCCCCATCGACCTGATTCCGGACTTCATCCCGGTCCTGGGCTATCTGGACGACCTGCTCCTGCTTCCGCTAGGGATCGCCTGGGCGATCCGCATGATTCCAGCGACCGTCATGATCGAGTGCCGCGCGCGCGCCGCGCAGGCCGGCGATCCCGAGGGCGGTTTGGCAGGCCGCGTCGCGGCCGCTGCGATCGTGACGCTCTGGATCGGGTTCACCGCGCTATGCGCGTTGCTGGCCTATCGGGCGCATCGCGGCACGCCTTGATCGAGCCGCCATCGCCGTGCGCGCGTTGCGCGGGCCGATGGCGATGGCGACGTTCTGGCGCTGCGGGTTAGGGGTAGGAACGAGTAAGTAGTAGCGAGTAAGTAGTAACGAGTGAGACAGCTGCCCGCCTCTACTCGTTGCTCCTTACTTCACACTAGCTACTGCCTCACTCCAGATCCGCCACGCCCAGCTCAGCCAAGGCGTTCTGCATCAGCTGGCGCGCCGAGTCGCTGAGCACTTCGTGGTCCAGAGCGAAACGGATCGTGGCTTCGATCAGGCCCAAGTGGGTGCCGCAGTCGAAACGCGTGCCCTGGAAGCGGTAAGCGTTAACGGCCTCCTCGGTGAGCATCGCCGCGATCGCGTCGGTGAGCTGGATCTCGCCGCCGGCGCCAGGCGTGGTGTTCTCCAGCAGGGAGAAGATGCGCGGGTTGAGCACGTAGCGGCCGACCACGGCCAGGTTGCTGGGCGCGACGTCCGGCGAGGGCTTCTCGACGATGGCGCGGATACGGCCCTGGCGCGCGGCGAAACCGTCGGTGGCGACGATGCCGTAACTGCCGGTCTGCTCGCGCGGCACGTCCTGCACCGCGATCACGCTGGCGCCGGAGATTTCGGCCGCGTCGGCCATCTGCTTGAGTGCGCCCGGGCCGCGGTTCCAGATCAGGTCGTCCGGCAGCACCACCGCGAACGGCTCGTCGCCGACCACGGGCTTGGCGCACAGCACCGCATGGCCCAGGCCCAGCGCCTCGGCCTGCGTCACGAACACCGCCCGCACGCCCGGAGGCAGCACGTTGCGCACCAGTTCCAGTTGCTCGAGCTTGCCGCTGCGTTCGAGCTTCTGTTCCAGCTCGTAGGCCTTGTCGAAGTAGTCGGCGACCGCGTGCTTGTAGCGGTTGGTGACGAAGATCAGGGTGTCGCAGCCGGCTTCGATGGCTTCGTCGACGGCGTACTGGATCAGGGGCCGATCGACGATCGGCAGCATTTCCTTGGGGACGGTCTTGGTCGCGGGCAGGAACCGGGTCCCCAGCCCTGCGACCGGGAATACGGCTTTGCGGATGCGAGCGGCCATCAAACCTTCCTGGCGTTGCGTGTGGGGAACGCCACCACGGTGGCGGATTCGACATAGTCGGGATGCTCGCCGACCGGCGCGAATTCGGGCACCGCCATGCGCAGCAGCTGGTTGAGCAATTCGCGGTCGTAGCGCGCCGAGGCCTCGCGCAGCTGTGCGATGGCCGACTCGATCGCGTGGGCGGACACCTCGCGCGGCTCGGCCTGCAGGATCTTGGGGTGCTGGGTCGGGCGGTAGCGCTCGTCGGCGTGAAACAGGGTCTCGTGCAGCTTCTCGCCCGGACGCAGGCCCGTGTAGATGATCGCGACGTCGCGGCCCGGCTGCTTGCCGGCCAGACGGATCATCTGCTCGGCCAACAGGCGGATCGGCACCGGCTCGCCCATATCGAGGGTGTAGATCGCCTCGTGCGTGCCGATCGCCGAGGCCTGCAGGATCAGCTGGCAGGCTTCGGGGATAGTCATGAAGAAGCGCGTGACCTCCGGATCGGTGACCGTGACCGGGCCGCCGCTGCGGATCTGTTCGCGGAACAACGGCACCACGCTGCCGGCCGAGTCGAGCACGTTGCCGAAGCGCACGGTCACGAAGCGGGTCGAGCGCTGGTCGGCCAGCGATTGGCAGGTCATCTCGGCCAGGCGCTTGGTCGCGCCGAGCACGTTGACCGGATCGACCGCCTTGTCGGTGGAGATCAGCACGAAGGTGCCGACGCCGGCCTCGCGGCAGGCCTTGGCCACGGTCGCGGTGGCGAGCACGTTGTTGCGCACGGCCTCGCGCAGTTGCGCTTCCAGCAGCGGCACCTGCTTGTAGGCGGCGGCGTGGAAGACCGCGTCGGGTTCGGACTGGCCCAGCGCGAACGCGATCACCGCCGGATCGCCGCAGTCGCCGAGGATGGGGATGTATTCCAGATCGGGGAAGTCGCGGCGCAGCGCGGCCTCGGTCTGGGTCAGGGCGAGTTCGTCGATCTCGATCAAGGCGATGCGGCGTGCGCCGTGGCGCGCGCACTGGCGGCACAGCTCCGAGCCGATCGAACCGCCGGCGCCGGTGACCAGCACCGAACGCGCGCCCAGCCAGCTGCGGATCGCCTTCCAATCCGGCAGTACCGGCTTGCGGCCGAGCAGGTCCTCGATCGCGACCTCTTTCAACTCGCCCGGCAGCGAACGCCCTTCCAGCACGTCCTGCAGGCGCGGCACCATCCGGAACGGCAGCCCGGTGCGCTCGCAGGCGATCACCACCCGTTGCAGCGCGTTGGCGTCGGCCGACGGCATCGCGATCACCAGCAGCTTGGCCGCGGTCTCGCGCGCGATCTCCGCCACTTCGGGCACGCGCCCCAGCACCGGCACGCCCTGGACCTTGCTGCCACGCAGGCGCGCGGCGTCGTCGAGGAAGCCGACGGGTTCGTAGGTGCCGAAGCGGCGCAGGTCGCGCACCAGCGCTTCGCCGGCACGGCCGGCGCCGAGGATCAGGATGCGCACCGAGGCGGTGTCGGCGCGTTCGACGCGGCTGTCCTTCCAGGCGCGGTACAGCAGGCGCGGCGCGCCCAGCATGCCCACCAGCACCACCGGATACAGCACCAGCACCGTGCGCGGCATCGTGGTGTCGAGGCGGTTATAGAGGAACAGCACCAGCACGATCGCGAACAGACCGAGCATGCAGGCCTTGAAGATGTTCCAAAGGTCGGGCACGCCGGCGAAGCGCCACAGGCCGCGGTACAGACCGACCTGCCAGAACACCAGGCCCTGGGCCACCATCACCAGCGCGATCTCGGACGACCACAGCGGCAGCGGAACCGGGGCGGGGATGATGCCGAAGCGCAAACGGTACAGGGCCTGCCAGACCAACCACACCATCGCGAGATCGTGCGCGACTACCGCCATGCGCGGCAGTGCACCTTTAAGACGATCGCGCCATGAGCTCATTCCATGCCCCTATACCTTGCCGGGAGAATTCAACGCCGGCTCGGAGCCGGCGCGTTGTAACCACCACCACAAAAAAGCGCCGGACATATACCACGCCGCAACCGTACACAACATGAAAGCCATTCTCGTTTGCAGCAGGACTGGGAGCGCCAGCACAGCGACGAGGGTGTGCATGGCGTAGGCGATGGTGACTTTGGTGTGCCCTACCCTCCTGGCCCAAACCTGATATGCATGCTGAGAATGCGCCGTCCACCACGCTTCCCGACGCAGCATGCGGCGCAACAGTGTCAAGCCCGCGTCGATAAAGAACGCCGACAGCGGCATCAGGACGACCGCTGATCGGCTGCCCAGCACGGTCGCGGCCAGGACCATGAGCCCGGCCAGGGCATAGCCGAGCGCTCCGCTGCCCACGTCGCCCATGAAAATCCGGGCCTTGGGGAAGTTGAAGGGCAGGAAACCGAGGCAGGCCGCGGCCAGGGCCAGACCCAGCCACAGCCCCGGCGCTCCGGCCAGCCAACCCAGCGCCACGGCGATCAGGGCGGCCTGGCTGGCGGCCAGGCCGTTGATGCCGTCCATGAAGTTGCAAACGTTGGTCAGCGCCAGCGCGGCCACGAACGCGCCCAGGGCCAGCCAGGGCGCGTCCAGCACGTGCCAGACCGCGTAGGCCAGCACCGCCGCGGCCACGGCGTGCACCGCCAGCCGCAGCGAGGCCGACAGCGGGCGGTGGTCGTCGATCAGGCCGACCCCGGCCACCAGGGCCAGGCCCAGGCCGAACGCGGCCAGCAAGGGCGCCTGCGCGGGCAGGCGCACGGCCAGGGCCAGGGTCGCGACCAGCAGGGCGATCACCAGCGCGATGCCGCCGCCGCGCGGAGTCGCCACGGCGTGGCTGCGGCGCTCGCCGGGCTGGTCGATCAGTTCGTTGCGCAGCGCGTACCAACGCGCCAGCCAGGTGCCGACCGCTCCGATCAGCAGGTGGATGAGCAGCCAACTCGCCATGGGATCAGACCACCGCGTAGTTCAGCAGCGGCTTGACCGTTCCCCATTCCTTGCAGCTGGGGCATTGCCAATGGTGGCTGCGCGCGCCGAAGCCGCAGCGGTTGCAGCGATAGCTGGGGTTGCGCACCAGCAGCTGGTCGGTGATGTGCTTGAGATCGTGCAGGGTCGCCAGCGGATCGGCGCCCTCGGCCAGGGTCAGGTCGATCAGGGCGGCCTCGCCGCGCACCGAGGGCCGGTCCTTGAGCTGGCGCGCCAGATAGCTGCGCGCGGCCGGCACGCCGTCCTCGGCCTCGACCATGCGGGTCAGGGCCAGCACCGGCGCGATGCCGCGGTAGTGCTCGCACATCTCGGCCAGGAACGCGCGCGCACCGGTCGGGTCGCCGTCGCGTTCGTAGCAGCTCAGCAGCGCCGGCAGCACTTCGGGCAGGTAGTCGGGATCGGCGCGGGCGACGCGCTCGAACGCGCGGATGGCGGCGGCGTCGTTGCCGGCCTCGACCTCGATCCGGCCCTCGAGCATGCCGGCGCGCACCGAGTTCGCGTCGGCATCGAAGGCGCGCTTGACCGAACCGCGCGCGGCCTCGACGTCGCCGGCGGCGCGATGGCGATCGGCCAGTTCGCACTCGAACTGCGCGATCAGCTTGCCCATGGGCTCGCCGGTGGCGGCCTCGTAGCGGCGCGCGTTCTCGATCGCCTTGTCCCAATCGCGTTCGGACTGGTAGATGCCGATCAGGTGGCGCAGCGCCAGCGGCGCCATGTCCAAGGCGACCAGGTCGCTGAATACGGTCTCGGCGCGGTCGAGCAGGCCCGAGCGCATGTAGTCCTCGCCCAAGGCCAGCAACGCCTGGACCTTCTGCTGATCGCTCAGGCCGGGGCGCTGCACCAGCGCCTGGTGCAGGCGGATCGCGCGATCGACTTCGCCGCGGCGGCGGAACAGATGGCCCAGCGCGACCTGGGTCTCGAAGGTGTCCTTATCGAGCTCGGCGATGTGCAGGAAGATCTCGATGGCCTTGTCGGGCTGCTCGTTGAGCAGGTAGTTCAGGCCGCGGAAGTAGGTGGTCGACAGGTGGCTGACCTGGTTGTCGCTGTGACGTTCGCCGCCACGACGGCCGATCACCCAGCCGCTGACGGCCGCGATCGGCAGCAGCAGAAAGAACCAGAACCACTCGCTGATGAATTCCATGCGTCAGGCCTCGCGCGGGGCGGCGGCGGCGCGCTCGGCGCGGGCCAGGCGGCGACGCAGCGGCAGCACCAGGCTGGCCGTGATCGCCAGGCCGCCGGCGAGCACGCCGATCAGCAGCGACACGATCAGGGCCACGCCCAGAGTGGTCGGAAAGGTGCCGAAGCCCAAGTCGATGGGCACGATCTGCCGATTGAGCGCGCCGACGGTGGCGCCGGCCGCGAGGCAGACGAAGGCGATGAGGAAACGGATCAGGCGCATGGGGGATGGGTCCAACGTCCGCGATGTCGCTCTAGCTTAAGGCCAGAAACGAGTGCAGAGGAACGAGGAACTAGAGAAAAGCCGATGCCGGCCATGCCAGCGGCCAGAATAGCGAAACGACAAAGCGCGATGACGAGCGCACGGCAACGCCGCCCTACTCGCTCCTCACTGCTCTAAGCTCGTTCCTAGCCCTTAGGCTTCGTCATCCAGCGGCGCCACGCCGCTGACGCGTTCGCGCAGTTCCTTGCCGGGCTTGAAATGCGGGACGTGCTTGCCGGGCAATGCCACCGACTCGCCGGTCTTGGGGTTGCGGCCCAGGCGCGGCGGACGGAAGTGCAAGGAGAAGCTGCCGAAGCCGCGGATCTCGATGCGTTCGCCCACCGACAGCGCGCCGCCCATCATTTCGAGCAAGGCCTTCACCGCCAGATCCACGTCGTCGCCCTTCAGGTGGGCCTGACGCTGCGAAAGGATCTCGATGAGTTCGGACTTGGTCATGGGCGCTGCGCAAGCTCTAGTACTGGGATGTCGGGACGGTGCCGATACGACGGCGCCGCGACGGTGCCACAAATCGAAGGCGACCCGGCTCGGCCGGGCCGCCTCCGCGGTAGTGCGGCCACGCCGATCCGGTTGCCCGGAACGGCGCGCCTTGACGCTGGTATTACTCGGACTTGTTGCCGCTCAGCTGCTCGCGCAGCAGCGCGCCCAGCTTGGTGGTGCCGCTGGAGGCATCCGACGCCGAACGGTTGTAGTCGGCCAGGGCCTCCTGCTGCTCGGCTTCGTCCTTGGCCTTGATCGACAGCTGCATGGAACGGCCCTTGCGGTCCGTGCCGACGATCTTGGCTTCGACTTCCTGACCGACCTTGAGGTACTGGCTGGCGTCCTCGACGCGCTCCTTGGCGATGTCGCGTGCGGCGACGTAGCCTTCGATGCCGTCGGCGAGTTCGATCGTGGCGCCCTTGGCGTCGACTTCCTTCACCACGCCCTTGACGATCGAGCCCTTGGCGTTGGAAGCGACGTACTGACCCATCGGGTCCTGCTCCAGCTGCTTGACGCCCAGGCTGATGCGCTCGCGCTCCGGATCCACGGCCAGGACGACGGCTTCGAGCGTGTCGCCCTTCTTGTAGTTGCGGACCACGTCTTCGCCGGTGGTGTTCCAGCTGATGTCGGACAGGTGGACCAGGCCGTCGATGCCGCCGTCCAGGCCGATGAAGATGCCGAAGTCGGTGATCGACTTGATCTGGCCTTCGACCTTGTCGCCCTTCTTGTGGATGGCCGCGAAGGTCTCCCACGGGTTCGAGGTGACCTGCTTCATGCCCAGCGAGATACGACGACGCTCTTCATCGACGTCCAGCACCATGACCTGAACCTCGTCGCCGACCTGCACGATCTTGGACGGGTTGACGTTCTTGTTGGTCCAATCCATTTCGGAGACGTGGACCAGGCCTTCGACGCCCGGCTCGATCTCGACGAACGCGCCGTAATCGGTGACGTTGCTGACCTTGCCGAACACGCGGGTGTCGGCCGGGTAGCGGCGCGCGATGTTGTCCCACGGATCCTCGCCCAGCTGCTTGAGGCCGAGGCTGACGCGGTTGCGCTCGCGGTCGTACTTGAGCACGCGGACGTCCAGCTCCTGGCCGACTTCCACGACTTCCGACGGGTGACGCACGCGCTTCCACGCCATGTCGGTGATGTGCAGCAGGCCATCGATGCCGCCGAGGTCGACGAACGCACCGTAATCGGTGAGGTTCTTGACGACGCCCTTCAGGATCGCGCCTTCCTGCAGCTTCTCCATCAGCTGCTCGCGCTCGACGCTGTACTCGCTCTCGACCACCGCACGGCGGGAGACGACGATGTTATTGCGCTTGCGATCGAGCTTGATGAGCTTGAACTCGAGCTCCTTGCCTTCCAGGTAGGCGGAGTCGCGCACGGGGCGCACGTCCACCAGCGAACCCGGCAGGAAGCCGCGGACATCCTTGATGTCGACGGTAAAACCACCCTTGACCTTGCCGCTGATGCGGCCGGTGATGGTCTCGTTCTTTTCGAGCGCCTCTTCGAGCTCGTCCCACACCATCGCGCGCTTGGCCTTCTCGCGGGACAGCACGGTTTCGCCGAAGCCGTTCTCGATCGAGTCGAGGGCGACCTTGACTTCGTCGCCAACGGCAACGTCGATCTCGCCGGCGTCGTTACGGAACTGTTCGATCGGCACGATGCCTTCGGACTTCAGGCCGGCGTTGATCACGACGACGTCGCCGCGGACTTCCACGACTACGCCGACGACGATAGCGCCCGGCTTCAGCTTGGCCAGGTACTGCTGGCTGGATTCGAACAGCTCGGCAAATGATTCGGTCATTGGTTGATTTACTCGGTTGAACACACGGGCCGCACCGGCTGGCATCGTCGCTGTCGTAGCGACGCAAGCAGCACGTGGTCGACCCACCCGTTATGTGGCGCGATGGACTGCACCATGTGTCGTTGTGGATCCCGCCGCGGAATTACGGCGGGGCTGTTTTTTGTTGCGTACTGCCGCGCTCGATCCGCGTTTGCGGAAACGTCAGCGCGCCGGCAACAAGGCCAGCACGCGTTCGACCACCTGCGCGATGCCCAGGCCGGTGGTGTCGATGCGCACGGCGTCGTCGGCCGGGCGCAGCGGTGCCACCGCTCGCTGTGCATCGCGGGCGTCGCGGGCGAGAATCTCCCGCAGCAGACCGTCTAAAGTAACGGAAACCCCTTTGTCTTTCAACTGCTTATAGCGCCTTTCCGCCCTTTCGTCGGCGCTGGCGGTCAGGAACACCTTGTAGGGGGCGTCCGGGAAGATCACCGTGCCCATGTCGCGGCCGTCGGCGACCAGGCCCGGCGGCTGGCGGAAGGCGCGCTGGCGGTCCTTGAGGGCGGCCCGGACCTCGGGGATGGCGGCAATGGCCGAGGCGGCCGCGCCGGCGGTCTCGGTGCGCAGCTCGTCGGTGGCGTCCTGGTCGTTGACCAGCACCCGCAGCTCGCCGCGCTCGTCGTCGCGGAAGCCGATCCGGGTGTCGAAGGCGCAGCGGACCAGGGCGGCCGGGTCGGCCAGGTCGAGGTCGGCCCAGCCGGCGGCGACGCCGACCGCGCGGTACAGGGCGCCGGAATCCAGGTAATGCCAGCCCAGGGACTGGGCGACCAGGCGGCTGATCGTGCCCTTGCCGGAGCCGGAGGGGCCGTCGATGGTGAGGACGGGGATGCTGCTGTCGTGAGGGGTAGTCATGCCGGCTATTATGCAAGGACGCCGGCCCTTCCCTGTTCATCGTGACGGCCGCAAGCGCCCCGATCCGGATGCGCGGCGGGGCCCGATTCGGCCCACCCGCAATTTATTTCGCGCAAACACTTGATCGCAGTGGGATTTACCCGCTATTATCGCGGGCTGTCTATTCCAATCCTGTTGCCGAGGTCTGTCATGAAGGTCCTGTCCTCCCTGAAGTCGGCGAAGGCCCGTCACCGCGACTGCAAAGTCGTTCGCCGCCGTGGCAAGGTCTTCGTGATCTGCAAGTCGAACCCGCGTTTCAAGGCGCGTCAGCGCTAAGAAGCCCGTTCGCGGCGTTCGCGCCTCGAACCGCTCGACTGGAAGGCCGCCGCGAGGCGGCCTTTCTGCGTTGCGTACCGGCGCCCTCGCCGGCCCGGCCGAATCGCGAAAACGTGACGGCCGCGTGCTGCCGTGGTATCGGGGCTTGTGCGTACAATCTCGCGTCCTCCAGCGAGGTTGCACCCATGACGTCCCGCACCGCTCCTGCCGTACTCGCGCTTGCCGCCCTGCTGCTCCTGTCCACCGCCGCCTCCGCCGACACCCTGCTGATCGAGCGCGTGTCCGAAGAGAACAAGGCGGCCATGCCCGTCCGCGGCCAGACCATGGCCCAGGTCGAGGCCCGCTACGGCGCCCCGGCCGAACGCCTGGACCCGCGCGGCGGCCAGAAGCGCCAGTGGCCCACCATCAACCGTTGGGTCTACCCGGCGTTCACCGTGTACTTCGAGAAGAACAAGGTGGTCGACGTGGTCGCCAACAAGGCCGACGCGCAAGAGATCGGGCCCAAGCCGCCCGTGCGCTGAGCCGCCGAACGAGACCGTAGTTTTGACCGAGCAAGCATTGCGCTTCCCCGCGGAGTGGGAACCCCAGTCCGCGGTCCTGATCGCCTGGCCCAACGCCGACACCGACTGGGCCGATCGCCTGGGCGAGGTCGAGGAGACCTACATCGCCCTGGTCGCGGCGATCACCCGTTTCCAGCCGGCGATCGTCTGCGTCGCCGACGACGACGTGCAGGCTTATGCGCGTGCGCGCCTGTCCTCGGCCCGCATCGACATGGACCGGGTGCGCTTCGTCGAAGCGCCTTACGACGACACCTGGCTGCGCGATTCCGGCCCGATCAGCCTGCGCGCCGGCGACGGCTTCCGCCTGCTCGATTTCCGCTTCACCGGCTGGGGCGGCAAGTTCGACGCCAGCCAGGACGATCTGCTGGTCGAGCGCCTGCACGACTTGGGAATATTCTCGAAGAGTGAGCGCCAAAGCATTGATTTTGCTTTGGAAGGCGGCGCCATCGAAACCGACGGCGCGGGCAGCCTGCTAAGCACCTGGCAGTGCCTGCACGAGCGTCATCCGGACGCCAGCCGCGAAGAGATCACCGCCAAACTGGCCGACTGGCTGCGCCAGGACCGCGTGCTGTGGCTGGACCACGGCTACCTCGAGGGCGACGACACCGACGCCCATATCGACACCCTGGCCCGCTTCGCCGGCCCGGACGCGATCGTCTACCAGGGCTGCGACGACCCGACCGACTCGCACTACGCCGAACTGCAGGCCATGGCCGCCGAGCTGGCCGCACTGCGCACCCGCGACGGTCAGCCCTATCGCCTGTTCGCGCTGCCGTGGGCGCAGCCGATCATCGACGAAAATCGAAGGCTAGCAGCCAGTTACGCCAACTTCCTCATCGTCAACGGAGCTGTATTGATGCCGGCCTACGGCGATGCCGCCGACGCCGACGCCCAGGCGGTACTCGCCCAGGCCTTCCCCGATCGCGAGATCGTGGCGGTGCCCTGCCGCTCGCTGATCTGGCAGAACGGCAGCCTGCACTGCATCACCATGCAGCTGCCGGCCGGGCTGGTCTAAGCGATTCCGGCAGCCGGCGCCGCGGAATGCGTCACCTCGCGCCGGCCTTCCTGGAGTCGACCCTGAGACGCGGTGCGACGCTGGAACAGTTCATGGGCGGCAGCGTCGGCCCACTCGGCGAACGATCGGTGCGTTGGATCGAGTTGTGCCCGACCCAGGCCGGGATCGAAGTCCGCGAGTACCACGCCGCCGATGTCGGCGGATCGCTCAGCGAAACATCGCTGGACCTCTACGCGCTGTGCGATCTG
Organism: Lysobacter sp. Root983; assembly: GCF_001429345.1. Lineage (NCBI taxonomy): Bacteria > Pseudomonadati > Pseudomonadota > Gammaproteobacteria > Lysobacterales > Lysobacteraceae > Lysobacter > Lysobacter sp. Root983. The sequence continues at coordinate 393,016 of NZ_LMJO01000001.1, read as the reverse complement.
CACGACCTTTACGAGGCACAGCCTGAGCCGACGATGGTCGCGGACGAGCCGGCGCAGGCCTTGGCCTATGCGCACTCCGTGCTGCGGGCCCAGCCTTTACGCTGGGTCAATCAGGGCGTGTCGCAAGACGAGTTGCTGGATTTCCTGCGTGCGGGGCGTCCGGCCCTCTGGCCGCCCGAGGCGGCCCAGCAATAGCGACCGCTACTCGGGCTGTCGCAGACCCGCAAGCCTTACAATGCCAGGCTACGCCGCCGCTCCGGCTTGCCGGGCCCGCCCATACGAATCCGCCCATGAAGAAGACCACTCTCCCCGTCGCCCTGATCCAGGACCGCGACCACGGCTCGCGCGAGGCCAACCTCGCCAATATCGAGGACCGCGTGGGCGAAGCCGCCAAGCGCGGCGCCAAGCTGGTGCTGCTGCAGGAACTGCACAACGGCCCCTACTTCTGTCAGCACGAGTCGGTGGACGAATTCGACCTGGCCGAGACCATCCCCGGCCCCAGTACCGAGCGTCTGGGCGGGCTGGCCAAGCAGCACGGCGTGGTCCTGGTGAGCTCGCTGTTCGAGCGCCGCGCGGCCGGCCTGTACCACAACACCGCGGTGGTCTTCGACGCCGACGGCTCCACCGCCGGCAAGTACCGCAAGATGCACATCCCGGACGATCCGGGCTTCTACGAGAAGTTCTACTTCACTCCGGGCGACCTCGGTTTCGAGCCGATCCAGACCTCGGTCGGCCGCCTCGGCGTGCTGGTGTGCTGGGACCAGTGGTACCCGGAAGGCGCGCGCCTGATGGCGCTGGCCGGCGCCGAGCTGTTGCTGTATCCGACCGCGATCGGTTGGGATCCCAGCGACGAGCAGGCCGAGAAGGACCGCCAGCGCGACGCCTGGGTGCTCAGCCACCGCGGCCACGCGGTCGCCAACGGCCTGCCGGTGCTGAGCTGCAACCGGGTCGGCCACGAGCCGTCGCCGATAGGCGCGTCCGGCATCGACTTCTGGGGTACCAGCCACGTGCTCGGCCCGCAGGGCGAGTTCCTGGCCCAGTCCGCCCAGGCCGAGCCCGAGATCCTGATGGCCGAGGTCGACCTGCAGCGCAGCGAGCACGTGCGCCGGATCTGGCCGTTCCTGCGCGACCGCCGCATCGACGCCTACGGCGACCTGCTCAAGCGCTATCGCGATTGAGCGCGGTGGCCGCCGCGCCGCTGATCCGCGCCGCCGTCGCCGGCGATCTGCCGGCGATCGCCGCCCTGTATGCGCTGGAAGTGCGTGAGGGCGTGGCCACCTACGAATACGAAGTGCCGGACCTGGCCGAGATGACGCGGCGCTGGCAGGGTGTGCTGGCTCAGGGCTATCCCTATCTGGTCGCCGAACTCAATGGCGGCTTTGCCGGCTACGCCTACGCCAGCAGCTACCGCAGCCGCGAGGGTTACCGCTGGACGGTCGAGGACACGGTCTATGTGCAGCCCGGTTGCCAGGGCCGCGGCGTCGGCCGCGCCCTGCTGCAGGCGCTGATCGCCGACTGCGAGGCGCGCGGCTATCGGCAGATGGTGGCGGTGATCGGCGACGGCTCCAACGCCGCCTCGGTGGCCCTGCACGAGCGCCTGGGCTTTCGCACCGTGGGCGTGTTCCAAGGCTTGGGGCGCAAGCACGGGCGCTGGCTGGATACCGTGCAGATGCTGCGCCCGCTGGGTCCGGGCGATGGCGCGGCGCCGGAATCGCGCTGAGTCGCGCACGCTGAATTTGCCATTCTGCCGACGAGCGGTAGGCGCAAAACGAACGAACGTGCTATTTTCTCAGCCATGTCCAATCTGACCGCCACCGGCAAGGGCGCCGCCACCCGCGACGCCATCATCGACCGGGCCTACAGCATCGCCATCGGCGGCGGTCTGGAGAGCCTGTCGATCGGTCCGCTGGCGCAGGCGGTGGGCATGTCCAAGAGCGGCGTGTTCGCCCACTTCGGCTCGCGCGAGGACCTGCAGTTGGCGGTGCTCGACGCCGCCGGCCAGCGCTTCCTCGAGTACGTGCTGCTGCCGGCGCTGAAGGCCAAGCGCGGTCTGCCGCGCCTGCGCGCCATCATCGCCGCCTGGTTCGACTGGGCCCGCCACACCTCCGGCGGTTGCGTGCTGTTGTCGGCCGTCAACGAGTACGACGACCGCCCCGGCGTGCTGCGCGATCGCGTGCTGCAGCACGAAACCCGCTGGCGCAACGACATCGCGCGCGCCGTGCAGATGGCGGTCGATGCCGGCGAACTGCAGGCCGACACCGACGCCCACCAATTGGCGTTCGAGATCTATGGGCTGGCCCTGGTCGTGCACCACGACGCCGGCCTGTTCGGCTTCGAAGCCAGCGTCGAGCGCGGCCACCGCGCGTTCGAACGCCTGATCCGTTCCTACTCCTCCCCCACCGCCTGAGCTCGCGCAGAGAGGCTCCGCCATGTACCCGCTTATCTCCAAAATTAGCACGACCGTTCGTAGTTTTATCAAACTCTACGGCGTCCGCCTTGGCTTCCTGATCGGCAGCCGTTTCGCGCCCGAAGCGGCCGTGCAGCGCGCCGCGCGCTTGTTCAGCACCCCGTTCGCGTCCTCGCGCAGCCGGGCGCTGGCCGCGCCCAGCCATGGCGCCCAGGAGGGCGAACTGGAGGTCGACGGCCATCGCATCGTCACCTACGTCTGGGGCGATCCGCAGCGCCAGCCCTATGTGCTGTTCGCGCACGGCTGGTCCAGCCACGGCACCCGCATCGCGCCCTGGCTGGAGCGCCTGCGCGGCGACGGCTACGCGGTGGTCGCGTTCGACCAGCCCGCGCACGGCAAGAGCCCCGGCCGTCAGAGCACCCTGCCCGACTTCACCCACCACCTGCTCGCGGTCGGCCGCCACTACGGCCCGGCGGCGGCGGTGATCGGCCATTCGCTGGGCGGCGCGGCGACCCTGCTGGCGATGGCGCGCGGCCTGCGCGCCGAGCGCGCGGTGCTGATCGCGCCCGCCGCCGACCCGGTCGCGGCGGCCCACCGTTTCGCCGATCTGGTCTGGATCGGCGAGCACCTGTGTCGGCGCATGTTCGCCTACTTCGAGGCGCGCATCGGCATCGGCTTTCAGGAACAACAGGCGCACCTCAACGCACCGGCGATCGCCAGCCCGGCCTTGATCGTGCACGACCTGGGCGACCGTGAAGTGCCGTGGTCGGAGGGCGAACGCTACGCGCGCTACTGGCCCGACTCGCGCCTGCTCAGCACCACCGGGCTGGGCCACAAGCGCGTGCTCGAAGACCGCGGCGTGATCGACGCCGGCCTGCGCTTCCTGCACGGCGAGTGCGTCGGCGATCGCATGGTGTCCAGCCCCAACCTGCCCTACGGCTGGGCGTGAGCGCGCAGGCGGCGCGGCGCCCACCGATACCCGCGCCGCGTTGCCGCCGATGAGCCGCCGCGCCGGCGCCGCGCCCTGAGCCGCGACGCCGCTCTTGTTCCGGCGCCGCGCTTGCTTCTACTCTGCGCGCTGGCGGCCCGCGGGCCGCGGCGAAACCAGGGGAAGACGCGGTGAATTCGGCTACGCACACCCACGCCCGACGCGCACGCTCGGACGCACGCAGGAGCGCGCGCCCGTGATCTCCCCGGTCCGCCTGTTGCTGATCCTCGGCGCCGGCCTGCTCGCGTTCGGCTACCTCAAGCGCGACACCGTGCCCGAGCACGGCCTGCTGCTGCCCGAGGTCCTGACCGAACCGCGCCAACGCGCGGTCGAGGAGGCGCCGTTCTCGGTGCGCGCCGGCGATGTCGACTACCGCATCGAGCCGGTCGCCGACTACGACATCACCGGCCTGGTGGTGAGCCGGCACGACTCGGACACGTTCTGGGATAGCTTCCACACCCGCGCCAACGACCACCTCAACGTCGCCGACCTGTGCCTGGTCTGGGGCGCCAACGCCAGCGACGGCGCCTACGAGCGCATGGCGTTCTGGAACGGCCAGTGGACCTGTAATTTCCGCTACGGCGGCGACGCCGCGATCGGGCCCGAACACACCCGCGCCCTGTCTAACAATCATCTGCTGACCGAGCGCAGCGACATCGCCGAACGCATCCGCGACCTGCGCGTGGGCGACCAGGTGCGCCTGCGCGGCCAGTTGGCGGTGTACAAGCACCAGGCCGGCATGAACTTCGTGCGCGGCACCTCGCTGTCGCGCGACGACACCGGCAACGGCGCCTGCGAGACCCTGTTCGTGAGCCAGCTCGACCTGCTCCAGCCCGCGCCGGCGTGGCCGCGCTGGCTACGCTGGATAGGCGCGGTCTTGCTCGCGCTGGGCCTGGTGTTCTGGTATCGGGCCCCGTTCGACGCGCGCGATCAGTGATCGCGCCGGCCCGGGCACTTCCGGGCCCGGCCGCGGTCGGACCTACGCGGTTTGCCGCTATCTCCCCCAGCCTCTATCCTGCCGGCCTTCCTGTGCCAGCCCCCGTACGGCGCCCAATCACCGAATGAATGCACCGATCAGCGACGGCCTGCACGGCCAACCCCATGCCATCGTCGAACGCGACGGCGTCCGCTATACCCTGCTCGGAACCGCGCACGTGTCGCAGGCCAGCGTGGACGCGGTGCGCGACGCGATCGGCAGCGGCGCCTACGACGCGGTCGCGGTGGAACTGGACCCGCAGCGCCTGCAGGCGCTCACCGACCCCGACGCGCTCGCGCGCCTGGACCTGATCCAGGTTCTGCGCACCGGCAAGACCGCGCTGTTCGCGGCCAACCTGGCCCTGGCCGCTTACCAGCGCCGGCTCGCCGAGCAGTTGGGCATCGAGCCCGGCGCCGAACTCAAGCGCGCGGTGCTGGAAGCGCGCCAGCGCGACCTGCCCGTGCACCTGATCGACCGCGAGGTCGGCCTGACCTTCAAGCGCGCCTCCAGCAAGCTGGGCTGGTGGGGCCGGGCCAAGCTCGGCGGCGGCCTGCTGGCGGCGCTGTTCGTCGACGAGGAGGTCGGCGAAGAGGAGATCGAGAAGCTCAAGCAAGGCGACATGCTCGAATCCAGCTTCGGCGAATTCGCCAGCGAAAGCCCGCAGCTGTACGAAAGCGTGATCGCCGAGCGCGACCGCTACATGGCCGCGCGCCTGCGCGAATCGCACGGCGACGCGCGAGAAGTGCTGGCCGTGGTCGGCGCCGGCCACCTGCAGGGCCTGGCCCAGCACCTGCGCGAGGAAACCCGCGCGCCGGCGACGGTGCGCGAGGAACTCGAATCGCTGCCGCAGAAGAGCAGCATTCCCTGGTTCACGATCATCCTGTCCGCGTTCGTGCTCGGCGGTTTCGCCTGGGGCTTCTGGCGCGGCGGCATCGACGTCGGTTCCGACTTGCTGCTGCAGTGGGTGCTGGCCACCGGCGTGCTCGGCGCGATCGGCTGCGCGGTCGCCGGCGGCCATCCGCTGAGCATCCTGGTCGCGTTCGTGGCCTCGCCGATCACCCCGCTGCACCCGGCCCTGGCCTCGGGCACGCTCAGCGCGCTCACCGAGGCCTGGGTACGTAAGCCCACCTACGCCGACTTCATGGCCCTGCGCGACGACGTCCAGACCTTGCGCGGCTGGTGGCGCAACCGGGTCGCGCGCGTGCTGCTGAACTTCTTCCTGACCAGCCTGGGTACCGCGATCGGCGTGTGGACGGGTGGGTTGCGGATGTTGGGCAAGTTGATCGGGTGATCGATTGAGAGCGGGTGGAGCAAATCCCCCCTAGCCCCCCTTTTTCAAAGGGGGGAACCGTCGACTTCGGAAAGTCCCGCATCGCACCGGTTTGTCTTCCCCCTTTGAAAAAGGGGGATTGAGGGGGATTTGCTTTTCCCCAGCAGCCGAGCGCGCTCAGCGCCTGTCCTGCTCCGCCGCGATCCACGCGTCGATATGCGCCTGAGAGCGGGTGGAGCAAATCCCCCCTAGCCCCCTTTTTCAAAGGGGGGAACCGTCGACTTTGGAAAGTCCCGCATCGCACCTGTTTGTCTTCCCCCTTTGAAAAAGGGGGATTGAGGGGGATTTGCTTTTCCCCAGCAGCCAAGCAAGCTCAGCGCTTGCCCTGCTCCGCCGCGATCCACGCATCGATATGCGCCTCCAGCGCCTGCAGCGGCACCGAGCCGGTCGCCAGCACTTCGTCGTTGAACGCGCGCAGGTCGAAACGCTCGCCCAGCGCGGCCTTGGCCTTGGCCCGCAGCGCCGAGATCTTGAGCTGGCCGATCTTGTAGGCCAGCGCCTGCCCCGGCGTACCGATGTAGCGGTCGACCTCGTTGACGATGTCCTGGTCGGTCTTGGCGGCGTTGTCCTTGAAGTAGGCGATCGCGCGCTCGCGGCTCCAGCCCTTGGCGTGCATGCCGGTGTCCACCACCAGGCGCACCGCGCGCCACATCTCGTAGGTGAGCTGGCCGAAGCGGTCGTAGGGATCGTCGTACAGGCCCATGTCGTAGCCGAGCTGCTCGGCGTACAGGCCCCAGCCTTCGCCGTAGGCGACGAAGTAGGCGGTGCGGCGGAACATCGGCCGCTCCGGCAGCTCCAGCCCGCGCGCGAACTGGAAGTGGTGGCCGGGCACGGCCTCGTGCAGCGACAAGGCCATCATTTCCCAGCTCGGGCGCACCTCCGGCTTGTACAGATTGACGTAGTAGAAACCGGCGCGGCTGCCATCGACGGCGCCGGGCTGGTAATAGGCGGTGGTGGTGTCCGGGGCGATGTTGTCGGGGATCGGGCGCACGCCATAAGGCTGCCGCGGGATGGTGTGGAATACCTTCACCAGCTCCGGATCGATGCGCTTGGAGAGCGCGCGATACGCGGTCAGCAGGTCCTGCGGCGTCTTGTAGAAGAACTTCGGATCGCTGCGCAGGTAGGCGAAGAACTCCGCCAGCGTGCCCTTGAATCCGACCTCGGCCTTGACCTGCTCCATCTGCGCGCGGATGCGCGCGACTTCCTGCAGGCCGGTCTGATGGATCTGCTCGGCGCTCAGGTCGGTGGTGGTGTAGTAGCGCGCCAGAAAATCGTAATAGGCCTTGCCGTCGGGCTGCTCGGCCACGGCGATGCCGGTGCGGGTCTTGGGCAGGTATTCGTCGTTGAAGAAGGCGGCGAACTTGCGGTACGCGGGCACGATGCGCTCGGCGATCGCCTGCCTGGCCTGGGCCTGCAGCGCGGCGCGGTCGGACTCGGGCACCGTGGCCGGAAAGCGCAGGAACGGACGGTAGAACGCGCTCTTGGCCGGGTCGTCGACGATCTGCGAGGCGATCTGCGCCGGCACGCGCTGCATCAGCACGCGCGGCGGCGTGCTGCCCTGCTTCAGGCCTTCGCGCATCAGCACGGTGGTCTGTTCGATCGTGGCCGGCAGCGCGTTCAAGCGCGCCAGCCAGTCGCGGTAATCCTTGACGCTGGCGAAGGGCAGCACCTCGGCGATGCCGTCGGCGGTCTGCACGCCGCCCTGGTGGCCGACCGGCTGCAGGTACTCGCGGAACTTCTGGCGCTCGATGTTGCGCTCCAGGTTCCAGGCGTAGGTGTCGTAGTCGAGCTGGCTGTCGGCCGACAGGGCGGCGCGGTCGATCGCCTTGAGCCGGCTCAGCGCATCGCGGTCGGCGCCTTCGCGCTGCGCGATCGCGGCCAGGCTGCGGTCGGTCCAGCGGTCGTTGAAACGGTTGTCGCCGTTGTAGCTGGCGCCTTCCGGGCTCTCGACCAGGCCGCGCTCCCACTCGGCCTCGAAATAGGCCTTGAGGCGGGCGTCGGCATTCTGCGCATGCGCGGGCGCGACGAACACGGCCGCGGCGAGCGCGGCGAACACGAGCTTGCGGAACATGGCGATCCCCTGGAAGCGGATCCCGAGTCTAGCCCGCGACTTGCGCATCGGCGCTAGGCCGAAAGTCAATGTCGGCACTATCGGACCGATTCGGACAGGCTGGGTCTGCGCGCGGGCGGGCGAGGTTTCAGTCGCGGTCGAGACGAGGCGACCCGCCGCGCACGGCGCGGGATCGGAATCGTCAGGGGAGGTCGCGACCCGGCCGGGTCGCGCGGGCTCAGGCCGCGTCGGCGGCGGTGGTGAAGCTCTCGCCGCAGCCGCATTCGGCGCTCACGTTCGGGTTCTGGAACACGAACTGCTCGCCCAGGCCCTGCTTCATGAACTCGATGCGGGTGCCGTCGACCAGCGGCAGGCTGATCGGATCGACGTAGATGCGCACGCCGTCCTGCTCGAACACGGTGTCGCCCGGGCGCTGGTCGCGGGCCAGATCGGCGATGTGCTGCCAACCCGAGCAACCGGTGCGGGTCACGCCGAAACGCAGGCCCAAGGCATCGGGCGCCTCGGCCAGGAAATGGCGGACGCGTTCGAGGGCGGCGGGGGCGAGGCTGACGGACATCGGGGACTCTCGTTGCTAGGCGGTCATGGTAACAGGCGGGCCGCGGCGACGGCCTGGGCCCTACCGATATGGCCCCGGGACGCAGCGTTTCAAGTTCCAGGCGGGAGCAGCAGATAGGTGGCGAAACTGCCCAGCCAGTGCGCGCCGGCATAGTGCGCGTCGCTGACAGCGGCCAGGCCGCTGTCGCGATGGCGCGCGGCGGCCGCGCGCAGGGCGGCAATGCGGCGGTCGCCGGGAGGTAGGCCGCGCGCCATGCCTTCCAGCATCCAGGCCCGGCTCAGGTTTAGGCCGTCCAGGTGGGCGAGCTTGCCGTCGGTAGGGTCCAGGACCACGCCCGGGGTCAGCCAACCGGCGTCGGCCTTGCGCGGAATCCCGGGCAGGAAGGCCTTCAGCCAACGCGCGTATTCGGCCGGCGGCAGCACGCGCCGCATCAGGTCGGCCTCGGCCAGACAAGGCGAGAGGAAGTCCTGGCCGGAAGGTTCGTAGGCGATCGGGCAGTCGCGATCGTTCAGATGGAACTGGCGTACGCGCGCCAGCAGCGCCTCGCGCAGGCGCGCATCGCCGCTGGCCTGGGTCCAGTCCAGGGCCAGGCCGAACGCGAACGCGGTCTGCGAATGCTCGCCGACCCGGATCGGCATGGTCAGCTTGGGCAGCCAACGCAGCAGGCGCCCGGCGGCCTCGCGCTCCAACGGCTCCAGCGCCGCGGCCCACTGCCGCGCCTGCGGATCGTCCCAGCTGCGCAGCTGCGTGCCCAGCTGCAGCAGCCAGGCCAGCCCGTAGGGGCGTTCGAAGGATTCGTCGCTGCCGGCGCGCAGATAGGCCAGCTCGCCGGCGATGTTGGCCGCGGTCAGGTTGGCGGCCAGGGCGCGCCGCGCGGGCGCGGCGAACTCGGCCTGCGGATAACGCTGCAGCAGGCGCGCCAGCAGCCAATGCCCGTGCACCGAGGAGTGCCAGTCGTAGCAGCCGTAGAAGGCCGGATAGAGCTTGCGCGGGGGTAGCGCGTCGGCGTCGCTGCGCAGTTGGTGCGACAGCTTGTTCGGGTACTCGCGTTGCACGCAATCCAGCGCCAGCTTGGCGAAGCGCGCGGCGCGGGCTTCGTCCAGCGCCGCCGGCGCCTGCGCCCACGCGCTCGCGGCGCACAGCCACAGCAGCGCCACCATCCAGCCTCGTCGCATGTCCCACTCCCCTGCCCGATCCTGGCCCGAGTGTAGCGGCGCCGTCGGCGCTTCGGGCCGCGCCGATCCGTTATCATCCCCGGTTCTTATCGAACAGCGTTCCGAGGCAGGAATCCCATGACGGTGGTCAGCGTCGAACAGGCACTCGCAGGCAAGGTCCCGGCGGGCGGTGAAGTCACGGTGCGCGGCTGGGTGCGTACCCGTCGCGACTCCAAGGCCGGGCTCAGCTTCGTCAATGTCAGCGACGGTTCCTGCTTCGCGCCGATCCAGGTGGTGGCGCCGGCGGCGCTGGCCAATTACGACAGCGAGATCAAGCACCTGACCACGGGCTGTTCGGTGATCGCCACCGGCACCCTGGTGGCCTCGCAGGGCCAGGGCCAGAGCTACGAGATCCAGGCCAGCGCGCTGGAGGTGGTGGGCTGGGTCGAACAGCCGCTGACCTACCCCATGCAGCCCAAGCAGCACACGCTGGAGTACCTGCGCGAGTTCGCCCACCTGCGCCCGCGCACCAATCTGTTCGGCGCGGTCACCCGCATCCGCCACAGCCTGGCCCAGGCCGCGCACCGTTTCTTCCACGAGAACGGCTTCAACTGGATCAGCACCCCGATCGTGACCACGTCCGACGCCGAGGGCGCGGGCCAGATGTTCCGCGTCTCGACCCTGGACCTGGCCAACCTGCCGCGCGGCAAGGACGGCGAGGTCGATTTCTCGCGCGACTTCTTCGGCAAGGAAACCTTCCTGACCGTGTCCGGCCAGCTCAACGCCGAGGCCTATGCGCTGGCGCTGAGCAAGGTCTATACCTTCGGGCCGACCTTCCGTGCCGAGAACAGCAACACCACCCGCCACCTGGCCGAGTTCTGGATGATCGAGCCGGAGGTCGCCTTCAACGACCTGGCCGCCAACGCGCGCCTGGCCGAGGATTTCCTCAAGTACATGTTCCGCGCGGTGCTCGACGAGCGCGGCGACGACCTGGCCTTCATCGCCGAGCGCGTGCAGCCCGATGCGATCACCCGCCTGGAAGCCTTCGTCAACGCGCCGTTCGAACGCATCGACTACACCGATGCGATCGGCCTGCTGCAGAAGTCGGGGCAGAAGTTCGACTTCCCGGTCGAATGGGGCCTGGACCTGCAGACCGAGCACGAGCGCTGGCTGACCGAGCAGCACGTCGGCCGTCCGGTGGTGGTCACCAACTACCCCGAGCACATCAAATCCTTCTATATGCGCCTCAACGACGACGGCAAGACCGTCGCCGCGATGGACGTGCTGGCGCCGGGCATTGGCGAGATCATCGGCGGTAGCCAGCGCGAGGAGCGCCTGGATGTGCTCGATGCGCGCATCGCCCAGTTCGGCCTGGACACGACCCACTACGGCTGGTACCGCGACCTGCGCCGCTACGGCACGGTGCCGCACGCCGGCTTCGGCCTCGGCTTCGAGCGCCTGGTGGTCTACGTCTGCGGCCTGAGCAATATCCGCGACGCGATCCCCTACCCGCGCGCGCCTGGTAGTGCCGAGTTCTGATGAAACAGGGATTAGAGATTTGGGATTCGGGATTCGCAACGACAAGGACGGAATCGCCCCTGGCCGCGCATCCTGCTTTCACGAATCCCTAATCCCCAATCCCGAATCCCTGCCGCAATGATCCTGTTTCTAGCCCTGCTGTTCGTCGCCGTCGCCATCGCCGGCTTCTGCGCTTTCGTGATTTTCTGGCCGCTGTCGCTGGTGCACATCCGCGACCGCCATCCGGACCTGCAGCGCGAGCTCGGCGCGGGCGCGTTCGCCAATCCCTCGGCCTGGCGCTGGCTGTTGGGTCGCGGCTACCGCAGCGCCAACGACCGCAACCTCGACGGCCTGGCCAATCCGGCCCGGCTGTCGCTGCTGACCATCATCGCCGGCCTGGTTTGCGCCGGCCTGCTGTGGGCGCTGTCCACGGTGCTGCCATGAGCGATGCCTCCATGAACGATGAAGCTGTGAACGACACCCTGCGCGAGGAATGGTGGCTGGCCACTTTGGGCCGCACCGTGATCTGGGCGCGCCTGCGCGTGCGCGAGGCAGGCACCGCGGAGGTGTTCGACAGCGACGGCAATACCCTGGCCTACGACAGCGAGGACACGGCCCGCGCGGCCCTGATGGACGCCGAGTTCGTGTCGCTGGACGGTCTGGACGACGAAGATGCGGCCGAACGCGGTTTCGCGGTGGACGAACTGACCCCGCCGCGCGCCGACGACGACGAGGTGCTGCGCGAGCTGATGGTGCGCAAGCTGCCGCAGCGGCACTGAGCAACGCATGTACCTGCCGCGCGCCTTCGCCGAGACCGATCTGGCCGCCTTGGACGCACTGTTCGCGCGCGACAACTTCATCAGTCTGATCAGCGTGCGCGACGGCGAGCCCACGCTCTCGCACCTGCCGGTGCTGTACCACCGCGACGGCGAGCGCATCCAACTGCGCGGGCACTGGGCCAAACCGAATCCGCAATCCCAGCACGCCGGGCCCGCATTGGCCGTGGTGCATGGGCCGCACGCCTACATCTCGCCGGGTTGGTACACCGACAAAGAGGAAGCCGCGCGCGTGCCGACCTGGAACTACGCGGTCGCGCATCTGCACGGGCGTTTGGAGACCTACGACGACGAAGCCGAGCTCGCGCGCCTGGTCGACGATCTCAGCGTGCGACACGAGGCCGAAGTCGACAGCGACTGGCGCTTCGAGGTTGAGCGCGACGACCTGCGCCGGCAGTTGCGCGGTATCGTCGGTTTTCGTTTCGAAGTCGAACGCGCCACGCTCAAGTTCAAGCTCAGCCAGAACCACCCGCTCGCCAACCGGGTCGCGGTGGCCGAGCGGCTGGACGCGCTGGGCGGCGAGAACGCGACCGAGGTCGCCGCGCTGATGCGCGCCGCCCTGCCCGACGCCTGATCTCTCTCACGCCGTATCGCAACCGGAGCACCGCCATGGACCTCGATCTGACCGGCAAACACGCCCTGGTATGCGGCGGCTCCGACGGCATCGGCCGCGCCGCCGCGCACGAACTGGCCCTGCTCGGCGCCGACGTCACCGTACTCGCGCGCCGGCCCGACGCGCTGCAAGCGGTGGTCGCGGCCCTGCCCACGCGCGCGGCGCAGCAGCACGGCTGGATCGCCGCCGACGTCTCCGACACCGCCGGCCTGCGCGCCCAGGTCGAAGCCCTCGCCGCCGGTCGGCCGGTGCACATCCTGATCAACAACAGCGGCGGCCCGCCCGGCGGACCCGCCCACAGCGCCCAGCTCGACGCCTACCTGGATGCCTTCAACCGCCACCTGCTCGCCAACCAGACCTTGGTCGCGGCGGTGCTTGCGGGCATGCAGTCGGCGCGTTGGGGCCGCATCGTCAACGTGATCTCGACTTCGGTGAAGGAACCCATCGTCGGCCTGGGCGTGTCCAACACCATCCGCGGCGCGGTCGCGAGCTGGGCCAAGACCCTGTCGCGCGAACTGGCGCCCTTCGGCATCACCGTCAACAACGTGCTGCCCGGCTACACCGAGACCGGTCGCATCACCCAGATCATCGGCGACCGAGCTCGTAGCTCGGGGCAATCCGAAGAAGCGATCATCGAAACCATGCGCAAGACAGTGCCGGCTGGCCGCTTCGCCCAGCCCGCCGAGATCGCCGCCAGCATCGCCTTCCTGGCCTCGCCCGCCGCCGCTTACGTCAACGGCGTGAGCCTGGCGGTGGACGGTGGTCGCATGCAGTCGATCTAAGCCGCGACCCGGCATGTACTCCGTTGCGCTCGGTGGTCATCTCGATACGCCCTGGCTGGCGATAGAGCCGATCCGCGTCGGTCGCACGAGCACAACCGCGAATGAGGCCGACAAAGTCTTCGTGGTCTGTGCGGAGGATCGTCCGTTCGCGCGCGTCGATCTGTATCAGCATCGGGACGAATACCACGGCTTCGAAGCTCACGCGATCTGGTCGCATTACCTCGTAATCGGCAGCGGCCACCGGGTCCATTTCATCGATCTACGCGATCGCAGCACGAGCGAGTTTGAGCTCGACAGCTACTTCGGCAACTTGAGCGCCGGCGAGGCGCGCCTGCTCGTCGCATCCGCGCAGCGCCTCTTCAGCTTCGATCGCGACGGCGTGCTGGAATGGCGCAGCGCGATGCTCGGCATCGACGGCGTCGTCGTGGAAAGCGTGACCGCTACCGAGATCGTCGGGGCTGGCGAGTGGGATCCGCCCGGTGGCTGGCAGTCCTTTCGTTTATCGGCAACCAGCGGCGTCGAAATACTCGACCCCGCTTAGACCGTCGCCTGCACGCGTCCAAAGCGCGAACGCTCGAACCACCACAACACCGCGCTGAACAGCAGCCAGGCCAGGAACCAGGGCCAGGACGGACCGCGATGCGCGTTCGCGGACGCATCCGAGGCGTCGGAGCGCGAAGACGGCTGCGCGGCGAGCGCTAGCGTATCGGCCTGCAAGGCGCTCGCGCGCAGGCCCGGCGCTTCGTCGGCGCTGCGCACCGCGAACGGCCAGGCGCGCTCGCCCTGGCGCAACGTGTGCCAACCCGGCAGGCGCGGCCAGTAAGCGGCGCAGCGCGCCGCGCCGCTGGCCGGATCGATCGGCAACACCAGCTCGCTGCCGTCCGGCGCGGACACGCGCGCGCCCGCGCTCAGGCCGCACAGGCGCATGCGCCGGTGCGGTCGCGCTTCTTCGGTGTCGATGTCCGGCGCGCCGCCGCTCTGCGCACGCGCCACCGTGGCCAGCAAGTCGTTCCACAAACGCGCATGCAGATCGCCGCGGCCGGCCAGGGCCAGGCGGAAGCTGTCGGTCAGCGTCCACAGGGCGACGCGGCCACGCCCTTGCTCGCGCCACACCGCCAAGGCGACGCCGCCGGCATCGCGCAGCAGGGTCTGGGTCCGCGGCGATTCCAGTCGCAGCACGCGCCGGCTCAGCACCGGCGTCTCCGGCACGGCCTCGTCGCGCGCGCGCGGCGCGTCGGCGCTGCCGGGGCCGAGGCGTGCGCGGATCGCGTCTTCGTCGGCGCCGCCGTCCAGCGCGAGCTTGGCGTTCGCGGCATCGCGACCGGCGTCGACGTTGAAACCCAGCGCACGCCATTGCGCGCGCGTGCTTTCGGACAAGGGCCCGGTCGCGCGCAGGACCACGCCCAGGCCGTTGCGCATGGCCTCGATCAGGGCCGCGCGCTGGGCCGCGCCCAGGCCCTCCCAACTGCGATCGTCCAACACGGCCAGATCGAAGTTGGCGAGGCCGGCGGCGTTGAGCGCGATCGGCGCATCGCCCAACTGCAGGCCGCCGCCGACGCTGATCTGGGTGTGCAGATCGGCGCCGCTGTCCAGCGCCCAGCGCCGCAGGTACTTGAGTTCGGGACTGGGCGCACCGGCCAGGATCAGGATGCGCGGCGCGGTCTGGGCGGCGACGCTCAGCGGCAGCTCGACGTCCTGCACGACTTTGCGTTGGGCATCGAGCAGGCGCAGACGGAACGGGGCGAGGCCGGCGCCGCGCGCACTGCCGCTCAGGGCCAGGGCACCGTTCGCGTCCACAGCCACGCGATCGACGCGTTGCCCGGCCGGATCCAGCAGTTCGGCGCTGCCGCCGGCCAGGCCATGGGCGCGCGCATGCACGACGAAATCGTCGCCGGCGGCGATCCGGCGCGGCAGCCACAGTCCAGTGAGGCCGCGCGGCAAGGGCAACGGCCGGAATTCGATCGCCAGGCCGCGTGTGGCATCCAGATCGCGCGCCTCCAGACCGGCGCCGATCACGCGCAAGCGCCGCGTGCCGGGATGCCGGCGTAAGGCGGTGGCCAGGTCGGGCACGCGCTCGCCTTCCAACGTGGCGGGCGCTTCCGGCAGAACCACACGCACGTCGCCGGCGACGCCCTCGGCGAAATCGGCGACGCCTTGGGTCGCGACCACCATCGTGCCGGCTTCGCCCGGCAAGCGCGGCGGCAGCAGCGCCAGATAGAGCAAGATCGCGCCCAGCGGTTGCGCGATCAGCAGCAAGCCCAGACGCCAACCCCGCGCGCCCCCGCCCGCGGGCGCACGCGCCTGGCGCAGAACCAGTCCGGCCCAGGCCGCCAACACCGCCAGCGCGAGCAGCGCGGCCAAGGCGAATTCCGGCGTGACGTAGGCGGGGTTCACGGCGCCGACTCCTTGCGCAGGGCATCGAGATAGCGCCGCCCTTCTTCGCCGCCGTCCTCGCGCCGCGGCAGTGCCGCCGGCGGACGATGCAGCAGCGGCCACAGCAAACCGCGCAGACGCGCGCGGCACGGCAGGCAGTCGGGACGCTCGCGCAAGGCATCGATCGCGGCTACGAACGCGAGCGGATCGGCCACGCGCGCCTCGTGCTCGCCCAGCCAGCGCTCCAGCGCGGCGGTGTCGACGGTCGCGTTCGCCGCGCTAGGTGCCGTCTCCAGGCTGCGCCACAGACTTTCGAGGCTGGCATCGGGCGCGCTGGCCGCGCTCAGCGCATCGCCGCGCCGCGCCAGACCTTCGCGCTCGCCGCTCATGCGCCGGCTCTCGTCGATCGGCGGCAGCTCCGGGCCGACCCGCGCCAGGTAGATGCGGCTGGCCTGCTGCACTTGCTTGATGTAGCGCAAGGCGCGATAGGCATAGGGCAAGGCGGTCTCCGGATGGGCCTGGCGCAGGTGCAGCTCCGACTGCCACATCTCGTCCAGCGCGGCCTTGAGCAACTTGCGCGTCTCCGGATCCAGCAAGGTCGCGGCCTCGGCGTGATCGTGGGTGTGGCCGTATTGCTCCAGCACCGAGCCCGCATCGCCGAAACGCGAGGGCGTCGGCGCCGGCGCGTGATCGTGATCGTCGTGGGCCTCGGGCTTCGCTTGGGCGTCGTGCCCGCCGTCCGCATGCGCCAGGTCTTCGGCATCGTTGGTCGGCGGCGGCTTGGGCTCGCCTTCGGCTTCCTCGCCCAGGAACTGGCCATAGCGCAGGCGCAGGATGCGCTGATCCACGCCGATCGCGTCCGAACGCTGTTCGTATTGCGCGGCCGCCAGCTTGCGCCGCTGCGCGTACAAGGCCTCGGCGTCGATGATGATCTGGCGCTGGCTGCGGAAATACGCCGGCAAGGTGGTCTTGACCAGGCCTTCGATGCCGGTCGCCTCCTGGCCCAGGTCCGCCGGCCAGCGCAGGATCAGGCTGGGGCTGCGCGCGCTCTGCGGCTGCGGCGCGCGGTTGTCGTCGACGCTGAGTTGCACGATCAGGTCGTCGCCGACCGCGAAGCCCAGCGCGGCCAGATCCAGACGATGCGCATAACGCTTGGCGGTGGCGCCGCCGCTGCCGCGCAGGCCGATGCGCTGTTCGCGGAAAGTGATGCTCTCGCCGGAGCCCTGGGCCAGGGTGATGCGCAGGCTCGCGTTCGCGGCCAGGCCGTAGTCGTCGCTGGCGTCGAACACCAGCGGCCACACGCGCTGCCCGGGCGTGAGCAGGCTCAAGCCGCGGTCGGGTTCGATCACGCGCAATTGCGGCGCACGGTCGGGGGTGAGATCGAGACGATAAAGGCGCCGCTGCTGCAAGGGCAGCGCGTGCGCATCCAGCACGATGCGGTACAGCGTCGACTTCTCCAGCACCGCGCTCGCCGACCAGTCCTCGCCCTGGCGCTGCAAGGCCAGGCGGCGGCCGTCGTGGAACACCAGCTCGGCCGAACCCGGCTGCGGCTGGAAGCGCAGGCGCCAGCGCAAACGCGCGCCTTGCACGGTCTTGGCCTCCAGTTGCGCTTCCTCGCGCGCCGGCAGACGCGTGTAGGCGGGCGGCGCGATCGCCAGCGAGGTCTCGCTCAGCCGCGTATGCGTGGGCGACGACGCCAGGCCGACCGCATCGGCCAGCCGTTCGCTCAAGGGCGCATCGTTCGGGCGCGGCCACAGCAACAGTCCGAGCAAGGCGAGTCCGGCCAGCGCCGCCGACAGCCACGCGCGACGCGACGACACGACCGGTCCCAGTGCGGGCGTCGCCACGCTTTCGAGACGCCCTTGCAGGCGGGTGCGCTGCAGCCGCTGCAGGGCACCCAGCGTCGCCGTGTCGGCGAACAGCAGATCGGCGCTGTCGTCCATATCGCGGCGGCGCGCATTGAGCTGGCGCGTGAGCCAGGCCGTGTCCAGGCGCAGCGCCAGGCGCCAGGCCAGGAGCGCGACGGCGACGATACCCAGCAGCGCGACCGAGGCCGCGACCCGTCCCCCGCTCCATCGCCAGGCGGCGACCGCCGCGACGATCGCCCAGGGCGCGGCCATCCGAACGGCATCGAGCCCGCGCCGCCAGCGCGCCGCGCGCAACAAGCGCTGCAGTTCGTCAGTTGCGTTCATGGCGTCGTCCCGCGGCCGGGCCGGCAGGCCAGCCAGCGTTCCAGCGCGAACAGCAGGCCGATCAACAAGGCCAGCCAGGGTTGCAGATCGCGGGCGGGCGCGGCATAGGCCGGGCCGCCGGTGCGCGGCGCGTAGTCGCTGGCTAGCGCGAGCGTGGGCTCGGGTGCCGGCGCGCTCAGCAGCTCGCGCAGACGGCGCGGAAACTCGGGTTCCAACAGCACCGGCATCGCCTGCGGCGTAAGCGCGCGGGTGAAGCGCAGCACGCGCCCGTCCCGGTAGCGACCGCCTTCGACCAGCACCGCGCCGTCGGCGTCGCGCCACAGCGGCACCGGCGAGGTTCCCTCCGGCAGCGGCGCGCCCGCATCGAGCAGAACGCTACCGCCCGCCCCTACCCATTCCAGCAGCGGCGCAGGCAAGGCACCCGGCGCCAGCCATAGCAGGCTGCGCGTGCCCGGGTCGCCGGGCGCGGCCGACGTCGCGGCCGCGACGTCGAGCGCGGCGGCTTGCGGCGACCACGACGACACCGCCGCACGCAGGTAGGGCAGCGAGGGCGCGCGCTCGGGCGCATAGCGGATCGCGAGCTTCGGCACCGCGAGCGGGCGCGCGACCGGCGCGGCCGGCGCGACCGGCGCCGCAGCGGCCACCACCTGCCATTCGATCTTGCGCGACAGCAGCGGGCGTTCGCCATCGGCGCCGGTCAGTTGCGCCGGCACCAGCACACGCAGCGGCACATCCGCCGGCAGGGTCGCATCCAGCTCGCGCAGCAGGCTGGCCAGCGCGACCGGCTGGGTCGGCGATGGCGTGTCGATCTTCGGGAAGCCTGGCGCCAGCCAGTGCGCGCGCGCATCGGGCGGGAGCTGCAGCGTGCGCGGATCCAGCCCCGGCGCGACCGCGACCCAGGGCCGCGCGGTCGCCGCGCCGTGCATCACCGGACGCGCCAACCACAGCGCCAGCAAGGCCAGCAACAACAGACGCAGCAGCAACAGCCAGCGTTCGTCGAAGCGAATGCGGTGGCGCGGCCGCGGCTTGTGGCGCAGCCAGCGCAGCGCCGCGAAATCGGTGGGACGCTGCTCGCTGCGTCGCGCCAGATGGATCAGCAGCGGCAGCAGCAGGGCCGCAAGCGCGGCCAGGGCGGCAGGCAGCAACAGCGCGAAGCTCACGCGTACTCCGCGGCGTCGCGGGCGCCGAACAAGCGGCGCAGCGGCAGATCGAGCTCCTGGTCGAGCACGTACTCGGCATGGCGAATACCGCAGGCATCCAGGCGCGCATCGACCTCGGCGCGGGCGGCGGCGAAACGCGCCAGGAACTCGTTGCGCAGCGCGACGCCGTCGCCCAGCAGCTCCTCGCCGGTCTCGGGGTCGCGGAAGCGGTGCCCGCCCTGATACGGGAAATCGCGTTCCTCGGCGGTCAGGATGCGCACGCTCAAGACCTCGCGTCGCGCCGATGCGAGGCGCTCGGCCACCGCGACGCCGCTTTCGTCGAAGCCGTCGCCGAGCATCAGCACCAGGTCGTCGGCGCCGATGCGTTCCCACAACGGGCGCAACTGCTCGCTGCTGGGCCAGGCGCCTTGCGCGGACAGCGCCTGCAGTTCCAGCAGCAAGCGATCGCGCTGACGCGGGCCGCTGGCGGGCGCGAGCAGACGCAAGCCGTCGCCGCGCAGGCCGATCAATCCGAAGCGGTCGCCTTGGCGCAAGGCCAGTTCGGCCACGCAGGCGGCCAGGCCCTTGGCCGCATCCAGTCGGCTCCAGTTCGGACGCGCGGCGTCGGTCTGATTCATCGAGGCGCTGGCGTCGACCAGCAGCCACACCGCCAGCGGGCTTTCGCGCTCGGCTTCGCGCACGAAGAAGCGGTCCGAGCGCGCATACAGTTTCCAGTCGATCTGGCGCAGTTCGTCGCCGGGCTCGTAGGCGCGGTACTGGGCGAACTCCAGGCCGGCGCCGCGGCTGCGGCTGCGGTGCAGGCCCAGCCCGTGCGCGCCGACCGCGCGCCGCGAGGTCAGGCGCAGGGTGCGCAAGCGCGCCCGCACCGCCGCCGGAATCAGATCGCCGCTCATCGCGCTATCCGCCCTGCCCCGACGCTCAGGCGCCGGCGAACGGCACGCCGCGCAGCAGCGCCGCGATCACGTCGTCGGCGCTCTTCTGTTCGGCCTCGGCCGCGAACGACAGCAGCAGGCGGTGACGCATCACCGGCGCCGCCAGCGCCAGCACATCGTCGCGGGTGGCCGCCAGGCGCCCGTGCAGCAGCGCGCGCGCCTTGGCCGCCAGCACCAGCGACTGGCCCGCGCGCGGACCGGCGCCCCACTTCACCCATTGCCGCACTTCGGCCAGGGCGCTGTCGCGCGGCCGGCTCGCGCGCACCAGGCGGGTGATCCACAGCAGCAGATCGTCGCCCAGATGCACCTCGCGCACGCGCGCCTGCAGGGCCAGCACCTGCTCGCCGTGCATCACTCGCGGCACCTGCGCGCTGTGCGCGCCGGTGGTCTGCTGCAGGATGTCGTGCTCCTCGCGCTCGCTGGGGTAGTCGACGCGGATATGCAGCAGGAAACGATCCAGCTGCGCTTCCGGCAAGGGATAGGTGCCGGCCTGTTCCAGCGGGTTCTGGGTGGCCAGCACGAAGAACGGCGACGGCAGCGTGTGGGTGACGCCGGCGTAGCTGACCGTGCGTTCCTGCATCGCTTCCAGCAGCGCGGCCTGGGTCTTGGGCGGTGTGCGGTTGAGTTCGTCGGCCAGCAGCAGATTGGTGAAGATCGGGCCGGGCTGGAAACGGAAATGGCGATGGCCGGTGCCGTGGTCCTCCTCCAGCAGCTCGGTGCCGAGGATGTCGCTGGGCATCAGGTCGGGGGTGAACTGCACGCGCCGGAACTGCAGTTCCAGCGCCTGCCCCAACGAGCGCACCAGCAGGGTCTTGCCCAGGCCTGGCACGCCTTCGAGCAGGCAGTGGCCGCCGGCCAGCAGGCCGATCAGCAACTGTTCGACCACGTCGTCCTGGCCGACGATGGCCTGCGCAATCGCGCTGCGCAGCGTGCTCAGCTGGGCCAGTTCGGCCTGGATGTCGGATTCGCTGGGGGTCTGGCTCATGGGTGTGCCCTTGCTGGTTCGTTCACGCGGTCAGCGCGTACATGACGATGTTGACCGCGAACTTGGTGTTGTCCTCGGCCAGGAAGCGCTTGTTGCGCCAGTCGTAGTCCCACTCGCAGCCGTAGTCCTTGTTGCTGTAGAGCACGCCCAGACGACCGTCGATCTCGATGCCCTGCAGGTACTCGTGGACCAGGTCGTCGCCCCAGCCGTTGAGTTCGAAGCCGGTCGCGGGCGGGCCGTCGAAGACGAAGAAGCTGCGGTAGATCGGATGGTTCTTGGGCAGCTTCTTCATCGCCTTGCGGCCGAAGATCGCCGCCATCTGCGATTCGAACGAGCGCGCGAACAGGCCGTCGATATCGTGATTGCAGTCGTCGACGAAGACGAAGCCGCCGTTGCGCACATAGCGCTCGAAGTTGCGGCGCTCGTCGGGATTGAACTCGACCAGCTTGTGCCCGGCCAGGTAGCAGAACGGCGCGGTCAGCATCTTGGGATCGGCCAGCGCCAGCACGTGCTCCTTGGGATCCACGCGCAGGTTGGTGTAGTCGATCAGCGAGGTGATCAGGTTGGCCGGCATGCGCTGGTCCACGTCCCAGTCGCCGGAGTCGTACTTCAAACGGGTGAACCAGAAGTCGTACTCGGCCGCAGCCAGGGCCGCCTGCCAAGGCCGGGCCAAGGCCGCGCCGGCCAGGCCGCCCAGCATCAGGCGCAGGAACTGCGCGCGGTTCATGCGTACGCGCCCGCGCTCGGAAGCGCCTGAGGGCTGCGGGCGACGACACTGGGCATCGGCGCCTACAGCGAACGCGCGGTGTTGATGATGTTGACGCCGTTGAAGCGCGTCGTGCTCGATCCGTGCGACACCGCCGAGACCTGGCTGGGCTGGCCCTTGCCGTCGAAGAAGGAGCCGCCCATGCGGAAATCGCGCTGGTCGCAGACCGCCACGCAGGCGTTCCAGAACTCCGGCGTGCGGATCTGGTAGGCCGCGTCCTCGACCAGGCCCACGACCTGGCCGTTCTTGATCTCGAAGAACAGCTGGCCGCCGAACTGGGCGTTGTAGCGCTGCTGGTCGATCGAATAGGAACCGCGCCCGTGCACGTACAGCCCACGCTCCACGCCCTTGACCATCTCCGCCACGCTCAGGGGTTTCTTGCCGGGCTTCAGCGAGACGTTGGCCATGCGCTGGAACTGCACGCTGGACCAGCTGTCGGCGTAGCTGCAGCCGTGCGATTCCTTGTGGCCGAGGATATGCGCCTCGTCGCGGGTGGCCTGGTAGTCGACCAGGATGCCGTCGCGGACCAGGTCCCACTCGCGCGTCTTCACGCCCTCGTCGTCGTAGCCGACCGCGCCCAGGCTGCCGGGGCGGGTCTTGTCGGCGACGAAGTTGACCAGTTCGCTGCCGTAACGGTAGCCCTGCTCGCGCTTGTCGAGGGTGGCGAAGCTGGTGCCGGCGTAGTTGGCCTCATAGCCGAGCACGCGGTCCAGTTCCAACGGATGGCCGACGTTCTCGTGGATGGTCAGGAACAGGTTGGACGGGTCCACCACCAGGTCGTACTTGCCGGGCTTGACCGAGGGCGCCTTGAGCTTGGCGCGCGCATGCTTGGCGGCCGCGACCGCGTCCTCCATCACGTCGTAGGAACTGCCGTAGCCGGTCATGCCGCCAGGCAAGGCGTGCTTGCCGGCCGGATCGGCGTCCAGATACTCGTAGCCCAGGCCCATCGGCGCCGACAGACCGTCGCGGGTGCGGAATTTGCCGCTGGCCTTGTCCACCGCGGTCGCGGTCAGCGGCAGCCAGATGCGGTGCACGTCCTGATCGATGTAGCTGCCGTCGGTGGAGGCGAAGTACTTCTGCTCGTTGATCACGAACAGGGTCGAATTGACGAAATCGGCGCCGGCCTTGATCGCCGCGGCGTTGACGCCCAGCAACAGCTCGACCTTGTCCTTGATCGGCACCGCCATCGCGTTCTTGCGCACCGGCGTGGCCCAGCGCACCTCGCCCACACCGCGCACCGGCGCCAGCTCGACCTTGCGGGTCTGGACCTTGGCGTTGGCGCGCGCGATCGCCAGGGCCTGGCGCGCCGCGGCGGCCACCGCCTCGGGCGTGGAGCGCGCGGTGGCGGCGAAGCCCCAGGCGCCGTCGCAGAGCACGCGGATACCGACGCCGGCCGACTCGCCGTTGACGATGTTGCGCACCTGGGCCTCGCGGGTGATCACCGACTGGCGCAGGTAGCGGCCGATGCGCACGTCGCAGTACGACGCCCCGCCCTCGCGCGCGGCGCTCAAGGCGGTGTCGGCCAGGGCGCGCCGACGCACGGCGTCGACCGGCTCCAGCAAGGCCTCCGCCGCGATGCTGCGGCCGTAGGGAAGCATGAGACCGGCCAGACCGAGGCCGGTGAAACTCAGAAAGTCGCGTCGTTGCACGGGTCGCAGGCTCGGCTGTAGCGGGGGAACGCGCGGCTGGCGCGTCGGCGACGGGCGGCGCGCCGGACACCGGCGGCGCCGCCCGCGCGCTGTGGCGTCAGACCGCGTCCGACAACGAAGTGAAGGTGAAATCGCGCAGCTTCATCGGCGGAATCATCATCACGAACGAGGACTCGTCGCCGGCCACGCGCACCGGCTTGCCGAGTTCTTCGATGTTGTTGAGCATGATCACCGGCGACTCGTTGAAGCGGAAATTCTTCACCGGGTGCTTGATCACGCCGTTCTCGATGTAGAAGGTGCCGTCGCGGGTCAGACCGGTCAGCAGCACGGTCTGCGGATCGACCAGGCGGATGTACCAGGTGCGGGTGACCAGGATGCCCTTCTGGGTGCCCTTGATCAGGTCCGCGGTGGACTTGTCGCCGCCGGCCATCAGCAGGTTGCCGGGCGTGCCGACCGCGCGCTTGCCCTGCTTCTTGGCCCAGTAGCGCGAGTAGCGCAGCGCCGCGATCTTGCCGTTCTCGACCACTGCCATCTTCTCGCGCGGCAGGCCCTCGCCGTCCCAGGGCATGACCGCGGCGCGCTCGTCCCAGGGATCGGCGACGATGTTCACGCGCGGGTCGTAGACCTGCTCGCCCAGCTTGTTGCCGCCGCCCTTCTTGGACAGGAAGCTGCGGCCCTCGTCGGCCTGGCGGGCGTCGAAGAAATTCATCATGAACGAGATCAGGCCGGCGGCCGCGGCCGGCTCCAGGATCACCGTGTACTTGCCCGGCTCCAGCGCCTTGGCCTCGGCCGATTCGGTGGCCTTGCGCATCGCCGTACGCACGTCGCTGTCGACCTTGAAGTCGCCCGCGCTCTTGAGGTTGCGGCCGACCCAGCCCGAACCGCGGCCGTCGTCGGTGCGCACGGTGCAGGTGTAGTCGAAGTTGGTCGCGCGCTGATAGCCGAAATTGCCCTTGCTGTTGGCGAAGGCGACGAAGCTCTGGCCGTCCTCGAGGAAACCGGCGGCGGTCAGCTTGTCGGCGCGGCAGGGCGCGATCGAATCGGCGGCGACCTTGGCCCGGTACTCGGGCGTGATCGCGGCGGTGGCTTCGCTGAAGGTGTTGCTGGGCTTGTAGGTTTGCTTCTCGATCGCCGGCATGAATTCGGGGTTCTCCGGCGCCAGGCGCGCCAGATCCTCTGCGCGGCGCACCACGCGCTCGAGCGCGGCATCGTCGAACTCGTTGATCGTGGCCACGCCGACGCGGTTGCCGAATGCAACCTGGACCGCCAGATCGGCGTCGTCGACGATGCCGCTGGTGGAGACGTTATTGAGGGCGAAACGGATGTTGCCGTTGATCGAGCCGCTCAGCGTGGCCGTGCATTCGTCGGCCTTGGACAGCTTGACGACCTTCTCCAGCAGGGTCCGGGCTTCGGCTTCGGTAAAGATACTCATCGTGGATTCTCCTGGCGTCGCTTAGCCGAGCTTGCGGGCGGTGTTGATGACGTTGATGCCGTTGAAGCGCGCCGTGCTCGATCCGTGCGAGACCGCCGACACCTGGCCCGGCTGGCCCTTGCCGTCGAAGAACGAGCCGCCGAGGCGGTAGTCGCTGTCGTCGCAGACGGCGGTGCAGGCGTTCCAGAACTCCGGCGTGCGGATCTGATAGGCCACGTCCTCGAGCATGCCGGTGATCTTGCCGTTCTTGATTTCGTAGAACAGCTGGCCGCCGAACTGGGCGTTGTAGCGCTGCTGGTCGATCGAGAACGAACCGTCGCCGATGATGTAGATGCCGTTCTCGACGTCCTTGATCATGTCGGCGACGCTGAGCTTGTTCTTGCCAGGCGCCAGCGAGACGTTGGCCATGCGCTGGAACTGCACGCTGGACCAGCTGTCGGCATAGCAGCAGCCGTCGGACTCGGTCTTGCCGACGATATGGGCCTGGTCGCGGATGGTCTGGTAGTCGACCAGGGTGCCGTCCTTGACCAGGTTCCAACGCTTGGTCTTGACGCCCTCGTCGTCGTAGCCGACCGCGCCGAGGCTGCCGACCTGGGTCTTGTCGGCGAACAGGGTGACGTTGTCGCTGCCGTAGCGGAACTTGTCCTTGAGCTTGTCCAGGGTGGCGAAGCTGGTGCCGGCGTAGTTGGCCTCGTAGCCGAGCACGCGGTCCAGTTCCAGCGGATGGCCGACCGACTCGTGGATGGTCAGCCAGGTGTGCGAAGGGTCCAGCACCAGGTCGTACTTGCCCGGCTTGACCGAGGGCGCGGTCAGCTTCTCGCGCGCCTGCTTGGCCGAAGCCACGGCGTCCTCGAGCATGTCGTAGGAATCGCTGTAGTTGACCACGCCGTTGGGCGAGACCACCTTGCCCGAGGCGGCGCCGTCGAGATACTCGAAGCCCATGCCCATCGGCGAGGACAGGCCGTCGCGGGTGCGGAACTTGCCGCTGGCCTTGTCGATGGCGGTCACCGTCATCGGCGCCCAGATCCGGTGCACGTCCTGATCGATGTAAGAGCCGTCAGTGGACGCGAAGTACTTCTGCTCGTTGACCAGGAACAGCATCGAGTTGACGAAGTCGGCGCCGGCCTTGACCGCCGCGGCGTTCACGCCCAGCAGCAGATCGACCTTCTCCTTGAGCGGAACTTCCATCGAATTCTTCTTGATCGGCGTCTTCCACGACACCTCGCCCACGCCCGGCGCCTTGGCGAGCTGCACCGGCGCGGTCTGGCTCTTGGCGTTGGCGCGCGCGATCGCGGCAGCCTGCTGCGCGGCCTTGACCACGCCGTCGTTGGTGAGGCGGTTGGTGGCGGCGAAGCCCCAGGCGCCGTTGACCAGCACGCGCACGCCGATGCCGGTGGACTCGGTGTTGACCACATTCTGGACCTTGTCCTCGCGCGTGATCACGAACTGGCGCAGGTAGCGCCCGATGCGCACATCGCAGTAGGAGGCGCCGGCCTGGGTGGCCGCGCCCAGCGCGGCGTCGGCCAGCACCTTCTTCTTGGCCACATCCAACGGCGAAAGCAGCGCCTCGGCGGCGATGAGGTTGCCGTAGGGAACCATCAGCCCGGCCAATCCCAGGCCCGACATCGTCAGGAAATCTCGTCTGTCCACGTTGATTCTTCCGCCGTTGAGGCCCGCATGTCGACGTCGCCGTCCGCCATCGGGCGTGGATGAGAAGGGTCCGTCCGAATGTGCAGAGCCGCTAACCGGCGCGTCAAGTGCCGAGAGGCCCGGGTCATGCCCGCGCGGCGCGAAGCTGGGACCTGGATGCGCATGCGCTTTGCATAACTTGGCCGCAGCGCGTTCGAGGACGAGCGTGCCGGACGGACGCGCCTGCGCACGCCGCCGATGGGCGCGCGACGGCCAGCGCGCTAAGCTAGACGGATGCGATATTTCCGGCACTGCATCGACGGACAGTCCCGCGACCCTGCCAGCGGCCGCTGGCTAGATGTCTACGACCCCGCCAATGCGCAGGCGTATGCAAAAGTCGCCGCCGGCGACGCCGCCGATGTCGAGGCCGCGATCGCGGCCGCCGGCCAGGCCTTCCCTGCCTGGGCCGGCCTGCCCCACAGCGAGCGCGCACGCTGGCTGGAGAAGTTGGCCGACGCGCTGGAAGCGCGCCTGGATGCGTTCGCGCAGGCCGAGTCCGAGGACGCCGGCAAGCCGATCCGACTCGCGCGCGAGGTCGAGATTCCGCGCGCGGTCGCCAACCTGCGCTTCTTCGCTCACGCCGCGACCCAGTTCGCCAGCGAATCCCACCACGGCCAGGCCGGGCTCAACTACACCCTGCGCTCGCCGCTGGGCGTGGTCGCGACGATCTCGCCCTGGAACCTGCCGCTGTACCTGTTCACCTGGAAGATCGCCCCGGCCCTGGCCGCCGGCAACGCGGTGGTCGCCAAGCCCTCGGAGGTGACGCCGGCCACGGCGACGATGCTGGGCGAACTCGCGATCGAGATCGGCTTCCCGGCCGGCGTGCTCAACATCGTCCACGGCCTGGGGCCCCAGGTCGGCGAGCCGCTGGTGAATCACGACGCGGTGCGCGCGGTGTCGTTCACCGGCAGCACCGGGGTCGGCCAGCGCATCGCCGCGCTGGCCGCGCCGCGCCTGAAGAAGGTCTCGCTGGAACTGGGCGGCAAGAATCCGACCCTGGTGTTCGCCGACAGCGACTGGCGCGCCCAGCTCGACACCCTGGCGCGCTCGGCGTTCCAGAACTCGGGCCAGATCTGTCTGTGCGGCTCGCGCCTGCTGGTGGAACGTTCGATCTACGCCGAGGTGCGCGAGGCCATGGTCGAGCGCGCGCAAGCGCTGCACGCGGGCGCACCCGCGGACGAGGCGACCACGCTAGGCCCGCTGGTATCGCAGGCGCATTACGACAAGGTTCTGCTGGCGCTAGCGCGCGCCCGCGAGGAAGGCGGCCAGGTCCTGTGCGGCGGCCATGCGCTTGAGCGCGCGGGCTGGTACGTGGCCCCCACCGTGATCGAAGGCCTGGGGCCGGACAGCGTCAGCAATCGCGAGGAGATCTTCGGGCCTGTGGTCACCCTGCAGCCCTTCGACGACGACAGCCACGCCCTGGCCCTGGCCAACGCCGGCGACTACGGCCTGTCGGCCTCGATCTGGACCCGCGATCTCAACCGCGCGCATCGCCTGGCCGCGCAACTGCGCGTGGGCATGGTCTGGATCAACACCTGGCTGCAACGCGACCTGCGCACGCCGTTCGGCGGCGTCGGCGCGTCCGGTCTCGGCCGCGAAGGCGGTGCCGAGGCCATGCGCTTCTTCACCGATGCCAAGAACGTGGGTCTGCACCTGGGATGAGCCCGTCCATGCCGCCGTCCGCCGCCGAATCGCGCCCGCGCTCGATCCGCGGGGCCCTGACCGCGGTACTCGCCCTGCTGCTGTCCGGCGTCGCCCTGCTCGCCCAGGCGCAGCAGGCGCCGTTGGACCCGGTCGACGAGTTCTATCGCCAATTCAACGCCCAGCCCGACGAGTACAGCCGCTTCCTGCTCGCGTACGGCTACGACAGCGGCCAGGACGAGGCCCTGGCTAACGAAATCGGGCAGATGCTGGCGACCCAGTACGGCTTCTTCGGCCGACCCAACGACGCCGACCGCACGATGCCGTTCTGGGAGGAGGCGCCCGCAGGCTTCAGCTTGCCGGACCGGCGCCGTTATACCGCCCTGCCCGCGCTGGAATGGATCGCTGCGCGCGCCGCGCGGCGTCAGGTGTTGATGATCAACGAGGCCCATCACCGCAACGACACCCGCCGCCTGACCCTGGCCCTGTTGCCGCGCCTGCGCGCGCTCGGCTACACGCATGTGGCGTTGGAAACCCTGGAAGCCGACGACACCGGGCTGCGCCAACGCGGCTATCCGCTTTACTCCCGCACCGGCTACTACAGCGGCGACCCGATCTATGCCGAGATCATTCGCACGGCGCTGCGTCTGGGCTTCGTGCTGGTGCCCTACGATTCGATCCGGGTGCCCGGCCAGACTCAACAGCAGCGCGAAACCCGCCAGGCCGAGCAACTGATCGAACGCGTGTTCCGCGACAACCCGCGCGCCAAGCTGCTGGTGCATGCCGGTTACGCGCATATCGACAAGTCGCCGGGAGGTTTCGGCCCGCGCACCCGGCCGATGGCGATGGAGTTCCAACGCCTGAGCGGTATCGAGCCGCTCAGCGTCGAGCAGGCGCTGCTGACACCGGCACCGCCGGGAACCGCCGCCTCGATCGCCGACCGCATCGCCGCGGAATTCCGCCTGACGCGACCCAGCGTCTTGCTCGAGCGCGGCGTCGGCCGCGAATGGACGTTGTGGCCCGGACGCAACGATCTCACCGTGGTGTTCCCGGACACGGCCGATTCGGTGTTGCGCCCGGATTGGATGCGCCTGGGCGGCCTACGCAATCCGATCGATCTGTCCGACGAATTGCGGCCCTGTCTGGCACGCCTGCCGTGCGCGCTGGAAGCGCGGTATCTCGGCGAAAGCGTCGATGCGGTACCGGCCGACCAGACCGTGATCCTCAGCGCGGCGGAGCATCGCCTGCCGCTGTACCTGAAACCGGGACGCTACGACCTCAAGGTCCGCGACCGCAGCGGCCAAGTTGTAGGCCGACACCTTTTGCGGGTCTGCGCTCCGGCGCAGGCCGCGTACGTGCGCGCTTGCGCCCGTCCGTCCCGCGCCGCCCACTGAAACGGACTCTGCGAACCCGCCATGAGCTCACTCGAAAACCTGCTTGGCCGAAACCGCGAATGGTCCGAACGGCTGCGTGCCGAGGACCCCGACTTCTTCGCGCGCCTGTCTAGCCAGCAGGCACCCGAATACCTGTGGATCGGCTGCTCCGATTCGCGCGTGCCCGCCAACCAGATCGTCGATCTCGCCCCCGGCGAGGTCTTCGTCCACCGCAATATCGCCAACGTGGTCGTGCACACCGACCTGAACTGCCTGTCGGTGATCCAGTTCGCGGTCGACGTACTCAAGGTCAAGCACATCCTGGTGGTCGGCCATTACGGCTGCGGCGGCGTGCACGCGGCCCTGCACGGCCATCGCTACGGCCTGGTCGACAACTGGCTGCGCCATGTCACCGACGTCGCCGACAAGCACGTGTCCTGCATCAGCCATGCCCATCATGACGAGCGCCACGACCGCCTGTGCGAGCTCAACGTGATCGAACAAGTGCAGAACGTCTGCCTGACCACGATCGTGCGCGACGCCTGGGCGCGCGGCCAGCCGCTGACCGTGCACGGCTGGGTCTACAGCCTGCGCAACGGCCGGGTCAACGACCTGGGCATGGACATCGAAGCGCACGAGGAACTGCAATCGGCCTACGACTCGGCGATCGCGCGCGTGCATTCCACCCACGGCGGCTCGCCGCGATGAGCGCCGCCGGCGACAGCATCCGCACCGACGCGGCGCCGCGCCCGGTCGGCCTGTATCCGCATGCGCGCCGGGTCGGCGAGCTGCTGTTCCTGTCCGGCATCGGCCCGCGCGATCCGGCCGGCAACGGCATACCCGGCAACGTCCACGACGCCGACGGCCGCCTGATCGCCTACGACATCGGCCTGCAATGCCGCGCGGTGTTCGCCAACGTGCGCGCGGTGCTGGAAGCCAGCGGCGCCGGCTGGGACGACCTGGTCGACGTCACCGTCTACCTGACCGACATGGCCCGCGATTTCGCCGCTTACAACGCGGCCTGGGCCGACGCCTTTCCCGACATCGACCGCGCGCCCTGCCGCACCACCCTGGGCATCACCGCGCTGCCGACTCCGATCGCGATCGAACTCAAATGCATCGCGCGCCTGGCGCGCCCCGCGGAGTAAATCATGCTGCCCGGACCGATCAACCTGCAGGCCTGGATCGAGGAACACCGCCACCTGCTCAAACCGCCGGTCGGCAACAAGACGATCTACGTCGACGACTTCATCGTCATGATCGTCGGCGGCCCCAACCAGCGCACCGACTACCACTGGGACGAGGGCGCGGAGTGGTTCTACCAGCTCGAGGGCGAGATGGTGCTGCGCATTCAAGAGGACGGCGCCGTTCGCGACATCCCGATCCGCGCCGGCGAGACCTTCCTGCTGCCGCCGCGCGTGCCGCATTCGCCGCAGCGCATGCCCGACTCCATCGGCCTGGTGATCGAGCGCCGCCGCCGTCCCGACGAGGACGACGGCCTGATGTGGTTCTGCGAACGCTGTAACCACAAGCTCTACGAAGAGTACTTCCACCTGCGCAACATCGAGACCGACTTCCCACCGGTGTTCGAGCGCTTCTACGCCTCGCGCGAGCACCGCAGCTGCAAGCAATGCGGGCACCTGAACCCGGCCCCGTCCAAGTACGTGATGCCGGATACCTGAGGCCGCCACGGGGCCGTTGGGTCCGATGCGCGACCCTGCGGACGGCAACCGCGCTCGGGGCCCCAATCGGGCCTCAGCCGGACGGGCGGCCCGATCGGCCCACCGAACGCATCCCGGTCGGTGGCGAAGGCCGTATCCTTGAGTTCCCGCGGTCGCTCATCGACGCAGCCGGGCGAGCTCGCCGCCACGCCCGGCCTGATACGCTCAATCCACCAGGCGATTAAGGTTTCCGGCATTCCGTGCTCAAGATCGACACCCACGCCCACTACCTGCCGCGCGACTGGCCCGACCTGGCGCGCAAGTTCGGCGACGACCGTTTCCCGGTGATCCACCACACCGACGACGGCCGCCACCGCATCTACAAGGACGGCAAGTTCTTCCGCGAAATCTGGTCCAAGACCTGGGACCCGCAGGAACGCATCGACGACTACGCGCGTTTCGGCGTGCAGGTGCAGGTGATCAGCACCGTGCCGGTGATGTTCAGTTACTGGGCCAAGCCGCACCACGCGCTGGAGCTGCACCAGGCCCTCAACGACCACATGGCCGAGACCTGCCGCAGCCATCCGCGCCACTATGCCGGCATCGGCACGGTACCGCTGCAATCGCCGCGTCTGGCGGTGCAGGAGCTGGAGCGCTGCATGGACCAGCTGGGCCTGCAGGGCGTGCAGATCGGCAGCCACGTCAACGACTGGAACCTGGACGCGCCGGAGCTGTTCGAGTTCTTCCAGGCCGCCAGCGACCTGGGCGCGGCGGTGCTGGTGCACCCCTGGGACATGATGGGCGCGGCCAGCATGCCCAAGTACTGGCTGCCCTGGCTGGTCGGCATGCCGGCCGAGCAGTCGCGCGCGGCCTGCTGCCTGGTGTTCGGCGGCGTGCTCGAGCGCCTGCCCAAGCTGAAGATCTGCATGGCCCACGGCGGCGGCAGCTTCCCCTACACCATCGGCCGCATCGAACACGGCTTCAACATGCGCCCCGACCTGGTCGCCACCGACAACCCGCGCAACCCGCGCGAGTATCTGGGACGGATGTACTTCGATTCCTGGGTCGCCGATCCCCGCGCCCTGCAGTACCTGCTCGATACCTGCGGTGTGTCGCGGGTGATGCTGGGCACCGACTATCCGTTCCCGCTGGGCGAACAGGAGCCCGGCGCGGGCATCGCCTCGCTGGCGCTGCCGGAGGCGGATCAGTCACGCCTGTACCAC
Source organism: Lysobacter sp. Root983 (assembly GCF_001429345.1). Lineage (NCBI taxonomy): Bacteria > Pseudomonadati > Pseudomonadota > Gammaproteobacteria > Lysobacterales > Lysobacteraceae > Lysobacter > Lysobacter sp. Root983. Next base: position 360,709 of record NZ_LMJO01000001.1, on the reverse strand, counting down.
GGCACCGCCCTGGAATGGCTGGGGCTGCCCTTGGCGCGCTTCGCCTGAGCTCCAGCGATGCCGCATCTGAGCCTGCAGTACACCGCCAATCTCGAAGGCTACGACGCCGACGCGGCCCTGGCCGAGCTCAATCGCGCGCTCGCGGATAGCGGCCATTTCGACGAATTCGCGATCAAGAGCCGTGCCTTTTTGCTGAACCACTACCGCGTCGGCACCGCCGACGGCGGCCGCGCCTTCGTCCACGCGCAGCTCAAGATCCTGCCCGGCCGCAGCGAGGCGGTGCGCGGCGCCTTGTCCGCGATCGCGCTCGACGCCCTGCGCCGCGGCCTGCCCTCGCACCATCCGTCCGTGCAGCTGTGCGTCGAAGTCGACGAGCTGTATGCGCCCGCCTACGCCAAAACCGTCCTAGACGCGAACCTGCCCTGAGTCCATGACCGACCTATATTCCGAATCGCACGCACTGGCGCTGGATGCCGCCGACCCGCTGCCGACCCTGCGCGAGCAGTTCCTGTTGCCGCGCCACGGCGAATCCGAGCAAGCCTACTTCTGCGGCAACTCCCTGGGCCTGCAGCCGCGCGGCGCGCGCGCGCACGTCGAGGAAGTGCTGGACAAGTGGGCGCACGAAGCGGTCGAGGGCCACTTCACCGGTCAGGCCCAGTGGATGTCCTACCACGAGCTGGTGCGCGAGCCGTTGGCGCGCCTGGTCGGCGCGCAGCCCTCGGAAGTGGTGGCGATGAATTCGCTGACCGCCAACCTGCATCTGATGATGGCCAGCTTCTATCGGCCCACGCGCGAGCGCCCGGCGATCCTGATCGAGGCCGGCGCGTTCCCGTCCGATCGCCATGCGGTGGCCTCGCAGATCGACTTCCACGGTTACGACTCGGCGGCCGATCTGATCGAGCTGGAACCCGATCAGCCGGGCGGCACCTATTCGATGGCCGCGATCGAACGCGCGATCGTCGAGCACGGTCACCGTCTGGCCCTGGTGCTGTGGCCCGGCATCCAGTACCGCAGCGGTCAGGCCTTCGATCTGGCCGCGATCGCGCGGGTGGCGCGCGCGCAGGGCGCGATCTGCGGTTTCGACCTCGCCCACGCGGTCGGCAATCTCGAACTCGCCCTGCACGACAGCGGCGTGGATTTCGCGGTGTGGTGCCACTACAAGTATTTGAACGCGGGCCCCGGTGCGGTTGCCGGCTGTTTCGTGCACGAGCGCCACGCGCGCACGCAGCGTCCGCGCTTCGCCGGCTGGTGGGGCCACGAAGCGGCCACGCGCTTCCGCATGGGTCCGCAGTTCGTGCCCACGCCCGGCGCCGACGGCTGGCAGCTCAGCAACCCGCCGATCCTGGGCCTGGCGCCGCTGCGCGCCTCGCTGGACCTGTTCGACCGCGTCGGCATGCCGGCCCTGCGCGCGAAATCGCTGCGCCTGACCGGTTACCTGGAAGCGCTGATCCGCGAGCGTTTGTCCGAGACCCTGCAGATCGCCACGCCGGCCGATCCGGGCCAGCGCGGCTGCCAGCTGTCCCTGCGCGTGATCGGCGGCCGCGGTCTCAGCGGCCGAGACGCCGGCCGCGCACTGTTCGACTACCTGGCCGCGAACGGCGTGCTCGGCGACTGGCGCGAACCCGACGTGATCCGGATCTCCCCGGCGCCGTTGTACAACACGCATGCGGATGTGCTGCGATTCGTGCGGGCGGTGGAAAGTTGGAGGAACGCGTAACTTCGGATCGTCATTCCCGCGAACGCGGGAATCCAGCGACTTTAGCTTCGCATCCAAGCCCGATGAGTAAGCAACCAGCCGTCTACATCATGGCCGGCGAACGCAACGGCACCTTGTACACGGGCGTCACCGCGGACTTGATTCGACGCGCCTGGGAACACCGCGAACACCAAGGTGAAGGGTTTACTCAGAAGTACGACGTCAATCTGTTGGTATGGTTCGAGCTTCACGATGCATTCGAAAGCGCGATCAAGCGCGAAAAGCAGCTCAAGAAGTGGAGACGAGAATGGAAGATCGAGCTGATCGAGAAGGAAAACCCTTATTGGCACGACCTGTGGCCGGGCTTGGCACATGGGGGCTGAAAGTCGCTGGACTCCCGCGTTCGCGGGAATGACGACTTCGGTTTCTCAAATATTCCGTAGACCGATGAATCCCAACCAAGGAAACCCTCCTTGAACACACCCGCAGCCCACAAACACCTCACCATCATCGGCGCAGGCCTGGCCGGCGCGCTGCTGGCCACTTTGCTGGCGCGTCGCGGCTGGGACGTGGATGTGTACGAGAAGCGCGGCGATCCGCGTTTGAAGGGGTATCAAGGCGGGCGTTCGATCAACCTCGCCCTGGCCGAGCGCGGTCTGCACGCGCTGCGCCTGGCCGGCGCCGACGCGGCGGTGATGGCGCAGGCGGTGATGATGCGCGGGCGCATGGTGCATTTCCTCGACGGTCGCACCGACCTGCAGCGCTACGGGCGCGACGACAGCGAAGTGATCTGGTCGGTGCACCGCGGCGAGCTCAACCTGATCCTGCTGCAGATCGCCCAGGACGCGGGCGCGCGCCTGCATTTCCATCGCGGCCTGCAATCGGTGGACTTCGACGCCCGCGTCGCGCGCTTCCTGGACGAGCGCGACGGCAGCGTTCACGAGGCCGGTTTCGGCAGCCTGGTCGGCGCCGACGGCGCCGGCTCGGCGCTGCGCGCGGCGATGAACCGCGCCACCGATCTTGGCGAGCGCACCGAATTCCTCGGCCACTCCTACAAGGAACTGGAGATCCCGCCCGCGCCCGACGGCGGCTTCAGCGTTGAGCCCAACGCGCTGCATATCTGGCCGCGCGGGCGCTACATGTGCATCGCCCTGCCCAACGACGAGCGCACGTTCACCGTCACGCTGTTCCTGCCCAACGAGGGCGAGCCCAGCTTCGCCAGCATCCGCGACGGCGCCCAGGCGCGCGCGTTGTTCGAACGCGACTTCGCCGATGCCCTGCCGCTGATCCCGAATCTGGAGCAGGATTTCGAACGCAACCCGGCCGGCCTGCTCGCCACCCTTTACCTGGAGCGCTGGCACCTGGACGAGCGCGCGGTGCTGCTGGGCGACGCCGCGCATGCGATGGTGCCCTTCCACGGCCAGGGCATGAACTGCGCCTTCGAGGACTGCGTGGCCCTGGCCCAGCAACTGGAGGACGGCGCCGACCGCGCCGCCGCGTTCGCCGCGTTCCAGGCCCAGCGCCTGCCGAACGCGCGCGCGATCCAGGCCATGGCGCTGGAGAACTACCTGGAGATGCGCGACCGCGTCGACGACGACGACTACCTGCTGCAGCGCGCCCTGGAGCGGCGCCTGGCCGAGCGCCATCCCGATCGCTTCATGCCGCGCTACGCCATGGTCACCTTCCATCGCATGCCCTATGCGGTCGCGTTCGAGCGCGGCAACCTGCAGCGCGAATTGCTGGTCGAACTGACCCGCGGCCACGACAGCCTGGACACCCTGGACTGGGACCGCGTCGACGCAGCGGTGCGTGCGCGCCTTTCGCCGTTACCCGTGGACGACTGAACGCATGCCCGCCAGCTTCCTGTTCTACGACCTGGAGACCTACGGCGCCGACCCGCGCACGACCCGCATCGCTCAGTTCGCGGCGATGCGCACCGACGCGGATCTCAACGAGATCGAGGACCCGATCAGCGTCTTCGTCAAACCCGCCGACGACCTGCTGCCCTCGCCCACCGCGACCCTGATCACCGGCATCGCGCCGCAGGACGCCCTGCGCGAGGGTATGAGCGAGGCCGAGGCCTTCGCCCTGATCTACGACGAAATGGCGCGTCCGGAGACCTGCAGCCTGGGCTACAACTCGCTGCGCTTCGACGACGAGTTCGTGCGCTACGGCCTGTTCCGCAATTTCTACGATCCCTACGAACGCGAGTGGCGCGGCGGCAATTCGCGCTGGGACCTGCTCGACGTGCTGCGCCTGGCCCACGCCCTGCGCCCCGATGGCCTGGTCTGGCCGCGGCGCGAGGACGGCCTGGCCTCGTTCAAGCTCGAACACCTGGCCCTGGCCAACGAGGTACGCATCGGCGACGCCCACGAGGCGCTGTCGGACGTGCGCGCCCTGATCGGCCTGGCGCGCAAGTTCAAGGCCGCGCAGCCGCGCCTGTGGGATTACGCCCTGCGCCTGCGCGACAAGCGCTACGCCGCCAGCCTGCTCGACGTGGTCGGCATGAAACCGGTGCTGCACGTTTCGCAGCGCTTCCCGGCCAGCCGACTGTGCGCGGCCGCGGTGCTGCCGATCGCGCGCCATCCGCGCATCGACAGCCGGGTGATCGTGTTCGACCTGGATCAGGAACCCGACGCCCTGCTCAGCCTGGACGCCGACGCGATCGCCGATCGTCTGTACACGCCCCTGGCCGATCTGCCCGAGGGCGAGACCCGGGTCGCGCTGAAGGAAGTGCAGACCAACCGCTGTCCAGCGCTGATCGCCTGGGACCACCTGCGCGAACCCGACTTCGAACGCTTGAGGATCGACCCGGCCGTGATCGAACGCCGCGCGGCGGTGCTGCGCGCGGTCGGCCCGGCCCTGGCCGACAAGGTGCGTCGCGTCTACGGCGCCGAACGCGAACGTGCGGCCGCAGACGCCGACGCCTCGCTCTACGACGGCTTCATCGGCGACGGCGACAAGCGCTTGTTCACGCAGGTGCGCACCACCGCGCCGGCCGAATTGGGCGTCGCCAGCTTCGGTTTCCGCGACGCGCGCCTGCCCGAACTGCTGTTCCGCTACCGTGCGCGCAACTGGCCCGACACCCTGACGCCGGCCGAGCACGAGCGCTGGAACGACTACCGGCGTCGGCGCCTGTACCAGGACGCCGGCCTGGCCGAATACAACTTCGAGCGCTTCCACGCCGAACTGGCCGCGCTGCGCCAGACCCACGCCGAGGACGGCGCGCGCCTGGCCCTGCTCGATCGACTCGAGGCCTGGGGCCGCGATATCGACGCCGGCTTAGCTTGAAAGCCAGGAGTGAGTGGGGAGAAGTGAGGAGTGAGCGAAAGCGGTCAGCAGCTCGTTGCTCGCGTCTCATTTCCTGTCTTGAAGCGCATAGGGGTGAGCGGCGAGCCAAAGCGGGGTAATCTCGGGCTCACTCCTCACTTCTCCCCGCTCACTCCTCGCTTATGAGCCGCTATTTCTCCGACGCCAGCTTCAAGTTCCTGCGCGGTCTGGCGCGCCACAACGAGCGCGAATGGTTCCAGGCCCACAAGGCCGAATACGACGAGCAGGTGCGCGCGCCGTTCCAGCGCCTGCTCACCGACCTGCAACCGGTGCTGGCCGGGGTCAGCGAGCACTACCGCTCCGAGCCCAAGACCGTCGGCGGTTCGCTGTTCCGGATCCAGCGCGACACCCGCTTCGCCAACGACAAGACCCCGTACAAGACCTGGCAGGGCGCGCGCCTGTTCCACGAGCGCGGCCGTCAGGTCGAGGCGCCCTCGTTCTATCTGCATCTACAGCCGGGCAATTGCTTCATCGCCGCCGGCCTGTGGCACCCGGAGCCGGATTCGCTGCGCCGCATCCGCCATTTCATCCTGGACAATCCGGGCAGTTGGAAGGCCGCGGCGCACGATCCCAAGTTCCGCCGCCGTTTCGACCTCGACGAGGACGAGATGCTGGTGCGCATGCCGCGCGGCTTTCCCGACGACTTCGAGTTCGCCCACGACCTGCGCCGCAAGAACTTCGTTGCTCTGCGCGCGATCGACGATGAGGTGATGACCGGCCCGCGCCTGCTCAAGACGCTGCAAACCGACTTGAGCGGGCTGGCGCCGTTCACCGACTACCTGTGCGCGGCGCTGGATCTGGAATTCTGAGAACGAGTCCGAGGCGCGGCCCGCAGGCGACAGCGGCGGGCCTGGCCGCCACCGCTGACGCCGGCCTTGCCGCGTTTACGAGAAAGGACAGACCAAGTAGCTGATCTGCACGTCTTCGGTGGCGATGCCGCCGCTGGTCAAACGTCCCTTGCAGTCGCGTTGCGCCCAGCCCACGTGCTGGCCGTCCTGGTAGTACTCGTGCACCTCGCCCACGTACACGGGCGGAATCGCCCAGGCCGCGGTCGCCACCGCCAGCAACGCCAATCCCAGCGCCCACATCAGTTTCTTGTTACGCATCGTTCGCTCCTTGCCGTGCGCCGGCCTCATTGCCGGCGACCACGACCTTAGCCGCTCGCGTCGCGTTCGCGCGCACGCCCTGGCGCAGCGCGCACCCGCTTCGACGCAAGCGCGTACACGACGGGCGCCGGGCCCGCGTCGCGCCCGCAAAGGCCGACATTCATCACGCGCGGACGCCACGGCGCTAAGCTGGGCACTTCCCGTGCCCGGTAGGCCCGTATGAAGAAGTGGATCGCCCTCGTCGTCCTGGTGCTGCTGTTGCTGGTCGGCTACGTCGCCGCCGGCCCGTATCTGACCGTCAACGCGATCCGCAAGGCGGTGCAGGAGCAGGACACTGCCGCCTTGTCCAAGCACATCGATTTCCCGGCCCTGCGCCTGAGCCTGAAGGCCCAGCTCGAGGACTACCTGGTGCGCGAGGCCGGCGAGGACGTGCAGGCCAATCCCTTCGGCGCGATCGCGGTGCGCATCGCCAGCGGCGTCGCTGGCGGCGCGGTCGATGCGCTGGCCACGCCGGTCGGTATCGGCGCGGTGCTGGAAGGCCGCAACCTGTTCAACCGCCTGGGCGGCGGCGGGCGCGGCCAGGACAGCTACGCGCCCAACATTCCCGCCGATCCGCTCAAGGACGCCAAGTACGGCTTCGAGTCGCCGTCGCGCTTCACCGCCACGGTCAACAACGCCGACGGCGAACCGGTGGTGTTCGTGCTGACCCGCTCCGGCTTGAGCTGGAAACTCAGCGACATCCGCCTGCCCTTCGGCGACGCCGCGCCCACGCCTCGCTGAGCGCCGATCTCAGCGGTTGGCGACGCCGTGCGGTACGTGGCCGGCGGCGACGTGGTCGCGCGCCGAAACGATGTTGTGTTCGGAATCGTCGAAGAAGATATCGGCGCCGAAGGCTTCCAGAAACGGCCCCTTGGCGCGGCCGCCCAGAAACAGCGCCTCGTCCAGGCGGATGCCCCATTCGCGCAGGGTGCGGATCACGCGCTCGTGCGCCGGCACCGAACGCGCGGTGACCAGGGCGGTGCGGATCGGCGCGTCCGGGCCGATCGGGAACGCCGCCTGCAGGCGATGCAGGGCATCCAGAAAACCGCGGAACGGCCCGCCCGACAGCGGCTCGCCGGCATGTTCGCGCTCGTGCTTGGCGAACGCGGCCAGACCGCCCTCGCGCGACACGCGCTCGCCCTCGTCGTCGAAGATCACCGCGTCGCCGTCGAAGGCGATGCGCAGCTGGTCGTGGCGCTGCTGCGGCGCCTTGGCCGGCAGCAAGGTAGCGGCGGCGACCCCGGCGCTGAGCGCGTTGCGCACGTCCTCGGCGTTGGCCGACAGGAACAGGTCGGCACCGAAGGGCTTGATATAGGGGAACGGCGGCGCGCCGTTGCTGAAGGCCGCGCGCTTGATCGACAGGCCGTGGTGGGCGATCGAATTGAAGATGCGCAGGCCACTGTCGGCGGAATTGCGCGAGATCAGGATCACCTCCACCCGCGGCGCCTCCGCCGGCGCGCCGTCGTTGAGCGCGAGCAGCTTGCGCACCAGCGGAAAGGCGATGCCGGGCGCGAGCAGATCGTCCTCGTGCTGGCGCTGGAAGCTGGCGTAGGCGTCCAGGCCCTCGCGCTCGAACAGCAAGTGGCTCTCCTCCATGTCGAACAGGGTTCGCGAGGAGATCGCTACGATCAAAGGGTCGGCGTCGCGGTCGGGCATGCGGCTATTGTGCCTCCTGCGGCGTCTCAGCGCTTGCGACGGCCGCGCCTGCACGACGGAGCAGCGGCTTGAGCCGCGATCCGAGTCGGCCCTCCGTCTGCCGACGCGGCCACATCCCTGAGTGGGAGCGGCGTGAGCCGCGATCGCGCAACTCCATGAAGAGACGATCGCGGCTCACGCCGCTCCCACAGGAAGCCGCAGGCGCCCGCCTCAACCGCTGGTGAACTGCTCGATCAGCATGCGCTCTTCGAGGTTGTGCTCGGGATCGAACAGCAAGGTCACGGTGCGGTCCAGCGACTCGCGGATCATCACCTCGACCACGTCGCGTACCTCGTGCGAATCGGCGGTGGCGCTGACCGGACGCTTGTAGGGGTCGAGCACGCGGAAACGCACCTCGGTGTCGGCCTTGAGCAGCGCGCCGCGCCAGCGGCGCGGACGGAACGCGGCGATCGGGGTCAGCGCGATCACGCTGGAGCCCAGCGGCAGGATCGGGCCGTGGGCGGAGAAGTTGTAGGCGGTGCTGCCGGCCGGCGTCGCCACCAGCACGCCGTCGCAGATCAGCTCGTCCAGCCGGGTCTGGCCGTTGAGATCGATGCGCAGATGCGCGGCCTGGCGGGTCTGGCGCAGCAACGAGACCTCGTTGTAGGCCAGCGAGCCGACGGTGGCCCCGGATTCGGTCTGCGCGACCATCTCCAGCGGCCGCAATACCGCGGGTTCGGCCGCGGCCAGGCGTTCGAGCAAGCCCTCGCCGTGTTGGTTCATCAGGAAGCCGACCGTGCCCAGCTTCATGCCGTACACCGGCTTGCCGAGGCTGCCGTAGCGATGCAGGGTCTGCAGCATGAAACCGTCGCCGCCCAGCGCGACCAGGACGTCGGCATCGGCCGGCTCGTGCTGTCCGTGCGATGCGATCAGCTCGGCGAGCGCGCGTTGCGCTTCGTCAATGGGACTGGCGAGGAAGGCGATGCGAGGCGTCGCGGTCATCGGCGGCTCCGAACGGATGGCGACCGCAGCATAACCCGCGCCAGGGGAAATGCCGATGACGACGGATTCCGCGGGGAAGCGGAGGCAGACAAAGCCGTGGCGGGAAAACCGCGCCCCTCCCCCATCGGGAGAGGGGCGCGTGGATCAGCCGCGCGAGGCCAGTTGCGACAGACGCTGCACCGCGACCGAGGCGGTCGGGTAGTCCAGGGCCTTCTGCGCGGCGAGTTCGTTGAGCATCGCCAGGGTGAAACGCAGCGAGACGTCGTCGCGCTCCAGCCACTGCTTGACCTTGGCTTCGGCGCTGGCGCCCGGCATCGCCAGGACCTGACCGACCAGGATGCGCTGCTGGGTACCCAGTTCCTCGCGCAGCACGCCGCGCGCGACCGCGTGCCAGCGGCCGTCGACGGTCAGCGCGTCGATCTGCTCCAGCAGCCACGGCAGGCGCAGCGCCTCGCCGAGGCGGAAGTGGACCTTGGCCACATCGACCGGCTTGAGCTTGCGCTCGCGCGCGACCTCGATCACGTCGCAGCTGGGCTCCAGGTAGGGCAGCGCCGCGAGCTGGTCGGCCAATGCGACCGGCACGCCCTTGGCCTTCCAGTCGGCGAAGCTGGCCTCGTAGACCGGTCGCTGACCGTCGCCGAGGATGCCCTTGCCGGCGCGGATGTCCTTGAAGCCGTCGTGATAGCGCGCGACCGCGGTGGCGATGTCCGGAATCGCGCCCGGACGCGACAGCAGCCAGCGCGTGAACGAACGCTGCAGGTTCCAGATCACCTGCAGAGCGTCGATCTGGGTGGACTCGGCGACCTTGCCGTCGAGCGCGTCGATCTGCGCCCACAACTCGCGCGCGTCCAGCGTCTCGCGGGTGATGGTGAAGGCCTTGGCGACCTCGCCCGGGGTGCGGCCGCTGTCTTCCTGCATGCGCAGCAGGAAGGTCGCGCCCATGCGGTTGATGGTGGAGTTGGTGACCGCGGTGGCGATGATCTCGCGCTTCAGGCGGTGGTTCTCCATCGCCTTGGCGTACTTCTTCTGCAGCGGCTCGGGGAAGTAGCGGACCAGTTCCTTGGACAGGTACGGGTCTTCCGGCACGTCCGAATCCAGCAACTGCTGGAACGCCACCAGCTTGGAGTAGGACAGCAGCACCGACAGTTCCGGACGGGTCAGGCCCTGGCCGCGCGCCTTGCGCTCGGCGATCTCGGCGTCGGACGGCAGGAACTCGATCTGGCGGTCGAGCAGGCCCTGCGATTCCAGGGTGCGGATGAAGTGCTGCTTGGAGCCCAGGCGCGACAGACTCATCCGCTCCATCAGGCTGATGGCCTGGTTCTGGCGGTAGTTGTCGTTGAGCACCAGCCCGGCGACCTCGTCGGTCATCGAGGCCAGCAGCTTGTTGCGCTCGGGCAGGGTCAGCTTTTTGGTCTGGACCTGGCCGTTGAGCAGGATCTTGATGTTGACCTCGTGGTCCGAGGTGTCCACGCCGGCCGAGTTGTCGATGAAGTCGGTGTTGAGCAGCACGCCGTGCAGCGCGGCCTCGATGCGGCCGAGCTGGGTCAGGCCCAGGTTGCCGCCCTCGCCCACCATCTTGCAACGCAGCTCGTTGCCGTTGACGCGCAGGCCGTTGTTGGCGCGGTCGCCGACGTCCAGGTTGGACTCGCTGCTGGCCTTGACGTAGGTGCCGATGCCGCCGTTCCACAGCAGGTCCACCGGCGCCTTCAGGATCGCGCTCATCAGTTCGGTCGGGCTGAGCGCGGCGACGCCGGCGTCGATGCCCAACGCGGCCTTGATCTCCGGCGACAGCGGGATCGACTTGGCCGAGCGCGGGTACACGCCGCCGCCCTTGCTGATCAGCTTCTTGTCGTAGTCGTCCCAGCTCGAGCGCGGCAGCTTGAACATGCGCTCGCGTTCCTTGAACGTCCTGGCCGCATCCGGGTTCGGGTCGAGGAAGATGTGGCGGTGGTCGAACGCGGCCAGCAGGCGGATGTGCTGGCTCAGCAACATGCCGTTGCCGAACACGTCGCCGGACATGTCGCCGATGCCGACCGTGGTGAAGTCCTGGGTCTGGCTGTCGCGGCCGAGGCTGCGGAAGTGGCGCTTGACCGACTCCCAGGCGCCCTTAGCCGTGATGCCCATGCCCTTGTGGTCGTAGCCGACCGAACCGCCCGAGGCGAACGCGTCGTCGAGCCAGAAGCCGTGCTCGGCGGCGATGCCATTGGCGATGTCGGAGAAGGTCGCAGTGCCCTTGTCGGCGGCCACCACCAGGTAGGGATCGTCGTTGTCGTGACGGACCACATCGCGCGGCGGCACGATCTTGCCGTCGACGATGTTGTCGGTGATGTCGAGCAGGCCGTTGATGAACATCTTGTAGCAGGCGATGCCTTCGGCCAGCACGGCGTCGCGATCGCCGCCGACCGGCGGACGCTTGGCGAAGAAGCCGCCCTTGGAGCCGACCGGCACGATCACGGTGTTCTTGACCATCTGCGCCTTGACCAGGCCCAGCACTTCGGTACGGAAGTCCTCGCGACGGTCCGACCAGCGCAGACCGCCGCGCGCGACCGGGCCGAAGCGCAGGTGCACGCCTTCCACGCGCGGGCCGTAGACGAAGATCTCGCGGTACGGACGCGGCTTGGGCAGGTCCGGTACCTGCGCCGAATCGAACTTGTAGCTGACGTAACCGCGCTCGCCGCCGTTGGCCGGGCGCTGGTAGTAGCTGGTGCGCAGGGTGGCGTCGATCACGCCGATGAAGCTGCGCAGGATGCGGTCCTCGTCGAGGCTGGCGACGCGGTCGAGCAGACCCTTCAGGGTCGAGCGGGTCACGTCGACCTGCTGCTCGCGCTTGCCGTTACGGGCCTCAATCACCGGCTGCAGCGCCGCCAGCACGGCCGCGTCGCCGCCGGCCAGCGCTTGCAACTGCTGGCTCAGGCGTTCGATGCCGGCCTTGATATCGGCCTTGCTTTCCTTGCCGGTGCAGGGATCGAAGCGGGCTTCGAACAGCTCGACCAGCAGGCGCGCCAGCAACGGATAGCGGAAGAAGGTTTCCTCGACGTAGCTCTGCGAGAACGGCACGCCGACCTGCAGCAGGTACTTGCAGTAGGCACGCAACATCGCGACCTGACGCCAGGACAGGTTGGCGGCCAGGATCAGGCGGTTGAAGCCGTCGTTCTCGGCGTTGCCGCGCCAGATCTGGCCGAACGCGTCCTCGAAGGTCTCGTCCAGGCGCGACACGTCGACGTCGGCGCCGACGGTCTCGACCTCGAAGTCCTGGATGTACAGCGGGGTGTCGCCGGCGATCAGGCGGTAGGGGTGCTCGGAGATCACCCGCAGGCCCATGTTCTCCATCATCGGCAGCGCGTCCGACAGCGGAATGTCGTCGTGCTGGCGGTAGAACTTGAAGCGCAGACCGCCCTCGCCGCTGCCGATGCGGCGCAGGTTGAGGCGCAGGTCGTCCGGACCGCTGAGCGCGGCCAGGTGTTCGATGTCGTTGGCGGCGACCGCGGCCGAGACTTCGTCGACGTAGCCGGTCGGCAGCGCGCGGCCGTACTGGTTGATCAGGGCCAGGCCGCGCTCCTCGCCGTGGCGGGCGACCAGGGCCTCGCGCAGCTCGTCGCGGCGGTCGCGCACGATCTGGGCCAGTTCGGCCTCGATCGCGGCGTTGTCGATCTGGATCGCCTCGCCCGACTTCGGCCGCACGATCAGGTGCAGCTGGGCCAGCGGCGATTCGCCGATCAGCACCGTGGTGTCGACCTGCTCGCCGTGCAGCATGCGCTTGAGCATGGCCTCGATGCGCAGACGCACGTCGGTGTTGAAGCGGTCGCGCGGGATGTAGACCAGGCCGGAGAAGAAACGGCCGTAGCGGTCGCGGCGCAGGAACAGCTTGCTGCGCACGCGCTCCTGCAGGCCGAGGATGCCGGTGGAGGTGCGCAGCAGTTCCTCTTCGCCGGACTGGAACAGCTCGTCGCGCGGCAGGGTTTCGAGGATGTGGCGCAGGGCCTTGCCGCTGTGGCTGTCGGAGGACAGGCCGGACTTGTCCATCACGTAGGCGTGGCGCTGGCGCACCAGCGGGATGTCCCAGGGGCGGCGGTTGTAGGCGCTGGAGGTATACAAGCCGATGAAACGCTCCTCGCGCACCGGCTTGCCGTCGGCGTCGAAGCTGAGTACGCCGATGTAGTCCATGTAGCCCGGACGGTGCACCGACGAGCGCGCGTTGGTCTTGGTCAGGATCAGGGCGTCGACCGAACCCGACTGCGGCATGTAGTGCGCCGCCAGCGAGGTCAGCGGACGCGGCTTGCCGGCGTCCTGGCCGCGCAGCAGTCCCAGGCCGCTGTCGGGCACCGCGCACAGCACTTCCTGGCCGCCCTTCTTGGTGACTTCGTATTCGCGATAGCCCAGGAAGGTGAAATGGTTGTCGGCGGCCCAGCGCAGGAACTCCTGCGCCTCGCGGCGGCCGTCGTCGCTGACCGGCAGCTTGCGACCGCCCAGGGCGTCGGCGACCTCGCCCATCTTGTCGCGCATCCGCGCCCAGTCGCGCACGCTCGCGCGCACGTCCTCGAGCACGGCTTCCAGCGCCTTCTGCACGCGCGGCATGGCCTCGACCGACTGGCGGTCGATCTCCAGGTGCATCAGCGATTCGGCCACGCCCTCGCCGACGGCGACGATCTTGCCGCTCTTGTCGCGGCGGAAGGTCACCACCGGGTGGCCCAGCACGTGCACGCCGATGCCCTGCTCGGCCAGCGCCATGGTGACCGAGTCGACCAGGAACGGCATGTCGTCGTTGGCGATCTGCAGCACGGTGTGCGCCGATTCCCAACCGTGGGTCTTGATGGTCGGGTTGAACAGGCGCACCAGCGCCTTGCCGGTCTTGCGCGCGCGCGCGAACTCGAGGAAATCGCTGGCCAGCGCGGCCCAGCCGTCGGCGCTGTGCTGCGGCAGCTCGTCGCCGCTCATGCGGCGGTAGAAGGCCTGGGCGAAGGCCTCGGCCTCGGCGTGGCGCGCCTTGGGCAGGCGCTTGCGCATCGCGGCGATGATCGGCTCGAGGGACACCGCGTCGCTCTTGGGCGCGGCGGGCTGGCTGACGTTGCGCTTGGCGACCGGCTTGCTGGCTGCCGCCTTGGTGGCCTTGGTGGCTGCGGCCTTGGCGGGTGCCGATTTCGAGGCGGCCTGGGCGGTCGGTTTCGCGGCTTTGGGTTTGCTGCTCATGGGAACTTGGAGGTCCGATGGAATGAGGCCCACGCTCGCGCATGGGCCGTGAAGAGATTCAGTTCGCTGGCGTGACGGCTTGATGCAGAACGACGCCTCCGCGGGCCGGGCGGCCCGCGTCGCGTTTGACGGTCTTTGATACCCGCAGACCGCGAGCGCGATCCCCGGGTGAGGCGGTGACTCGATACGAGCCGATGCGCTTCATATCGATGCGTTTCATGCCGTGGCGATCAGCGCAGACCGGTTTCGTTGCGGGCGATCACCAGGCGCTGGATCTCGCTGGTGCCCTCGTAGATCTCGGTGATCTTGGCGTCGCGGAAGTAGCGCTCCAGCGGCATTTCCTTGGAATAGCCCATGCCGCCGTGGATCTGCACGGCCTGGTGGGCGATCCACATCGCCGCCTCGGAGGCGGTCAGCTTGGCGATCGCGGCTTCGTTGCTGAAACGGCCGCCGTTCTTCTCGGTCTGGCCCTTCTGCCAGGCCGCGCGCAAGGTCAGCAGCAAGGCCGCGTCCAGCTTGCACTTCATGTCGGCGATCTTGGCCTGGGTCATCTGGAAGGCGCCGATCGGCTGGCCGAAGGCCTTGCGCTCGCGCACGTAGGCCAGGGTGGCCTCGTAGGCGGCGCGGGCGATGCCGATGGCCTGGCTGGCGATGCCGATACGGCCGGCGTCGAGCACGCCCATGGCGATCTTGAAGCCGTGGCCTTCGTCGCCGAGCACGTCCTCGGCACGGGCGACGTAGTCCTCGAACTCGATCTCGCAGGTGGCCGAGGCGCGGATGCCCAGCTTGGGCTCGGTCTTGCCGCGGTGGAAGCCCGCACGCGAGGTGTCGACCATGAAGGCGGTGATGCCGCGCGCGCCCTTGTCCGGGTCGGTCATGGCGAACAGGACGATGTACTTGGCGACCGGGCCGGAGGTGATCCAGCTCTTCTTGCCGTTGATCACGAAGCTGCCGTCGGCCTGCTTGACCGCCTTGCAGCGCATCGCAGTGGCGTCGGAGCCGGACTGCGGTTCGGTCAGGGCGAAGGCGCCGATCTCGCGGCCCTCGGCGATCGCGCGCACGTAGAGCTGCTTCTGCTCCTCGGTGCCGAACTTGAGGATGCCGTTGCAGAACAGCGAGTTGTTCACCGACACGATGGTCGAGTGGGCGGCGTCGCCGGCCGCGATCTCGACCATGGCCAGCACGTAGCTGATCGGATCCATGCCCGCGCCGCCGTACTCGGCCGGCACTTCGATGCCCATCAGGCCGTTCTCGCCCAGGGTGCGGATGTTCTCGAGCGGGAATTCGCCGGTCCGGTCGTGGTGCTCGGCGCTGGGAGCAATCTTTTCCTGGGCGATACGGCGCGCCACGTCCTGGATCATCAACTGCTCTTCGGTAAAGCCAAAATCCACGTCGGCACCTCTGCTGGTTCTGGAGTGGCGGCGGCCTGAAACCGCCCCCGGGACAGGGATCCGCGCCGCGCAAACCGGCGCGCGGATCGAGCCGCGGCCATCGTTCCGCGGCCGCTATGCGAATTGTAGCCGCGCGCGCCGAATAACCCCACCTCCCACCCCAACGCCAGCTGCATCGCGCGCGGCGCAAGACTTGACCCTTTCGGGCGCGCGGAGGACACTTATCTCTGTATCGCGATAGGTTGATGGAAGCCAGGGCCGGCGATCGCGGATCCAGCCCGTGCCCGCTGCGGCGCCGGCGCCGCCCTGTCCTCTCCGTCGCGACTCCCGAATCCCGCATATCTAAGGCTCAACCCATGGATCTCGAAGGCTGGTCGTCCCGACTCAAGGTGTTCGCAGACGCCACCCGCGTGCGCCTGCTGACCCTGCTGGAAGGCGAGGAGCTGACCGTGGCCGAGCTGTCGGCGATCACCCGCCTGGCCCAGCCGCGCGTGTCGACCCACCTGTCCAAGCTCAAGGAAGCCGGCCTGGTGCGCGATCGGCGCGCCGGCGTGTCGGCCTACTACCGCTTCGACGAAGCCGCCCTGGACCAGGCCCAACGCGCGCTCTGGCAGACCCTGAGCACCGGCAGCGACGATCCCCTGCTGCGCCAGGACGCCGAGCGCGTGGCCGGGGTGCTGTCGATGCGCGCGGCCGATCAGAACTGGGCCGACTCGGTCGCCGGCGACATGGAACGCCACTATTCCCCGGGCCGCACCTGGGAGGCGCTGGCGCGCTCGGCGGTGCCTCTGCTGCAGCCCGGCGACGTGCTCGACATCGCCTCCGGCGACGGCGTACTGGCCGAACTGCTGGCACCGCACGCCAACCGCTATCTGTGCCTGGACGCCAGCACCAAGGTGGTCGCCGCCGCGTCCGAGCGCCTGCGTCGGCTCGACAACGTCGAAGTGCGCGAAGGCGACATGCATGCGCTGCCCTTCCCCGACGCCAGCTTCGACCTGGTGGTGTTGATGCACGCGCTCACCTATGCCGAGCACCCGGCGCAGGCGGTGGCCGAGGCCGAGCGCGTGCTGCGCCCGGGCGGGCGCCTGCTGCTGACCAGCCTGGCCCGGCACGAGCACCGCGGCGTGGTGGCGGCCTACGGCCACGTCAACCTGGGCTTCTCGGAGAAGGACCTGCAGAAGTTCTCGACCAAGGCCGGCTTCGAGATCGTCAGCTGCGAAACCGTGACCCGCGAGCGCCGGCCGCCGCATTTCGAAGTCATCGCCCTGATCGCGCGCAAGCCCCCCGCCGAAACGTCGGCGCGCAAGCCGTCCAAGAAGGCCTGAACATGAAGACCCTGCCCTGGCTCAACCCGACCCGTGCGCACGCCCTGCAAGACGCGCTCGCCGCACGCATCCTGCTGATGGACGGCGCCATGGGCACCATGATCCAGCGCCACGAGCTGGACGAGGCCGCCTACCGCGGTGAACGCTTCGCCCAGGGCTACGACGGCCTGCGCGCGCCCGAGGCCGAGGCCGGCCATGCGCACGGCGAAGGCTGCGGCTGCGCGCGCGACCAGCGCGGCAACAACGACCTGCTCAGCCTGACCCGGCCCGAGGTGATCTCCGGCATCCACGCCGAGTACCTGGCCGCCGGCGCCGACCTGATCGAGACCAACACCTTCAACTCGACCACGATCTCGCTGGCCGACTACGGCCTGGAGCACCTGGCGTACGAGCTCAACGCCACCGGCGCGCGCCTGGCACGCGCGGCCTGCGACGCCGCCGAAGCGCTGGACCCGTCGCGCCCGCGCTTCGTGATCGGCGTGCTCGGCCCGACCAGCCGTACCGCCTCGCTGAGCCCGGACGTGAACCGCCCCGGCTACCGCGCGGTGACCTTCGACGAGCTGCGCATCGCCTACCGCGAGGCCACCGACGGCCTGATCGACGGCGGCGCCGACGTGATCATGGTCGAGACCATCTTCGACACCCTCAACGCCAAGGCGGCGGTGTTCGCGGTCGAGGAAGCCTTCGACGCGCGCGGCGCGCGCCTGCCGCTGATGATCTCCGGCACCATCACCGACGCCTCCGGCCGCACCCTCTCGGGCCAGACCGCGGAAGCGTTCTGGTATTCGTTGCGCCACGTCCAGCCGATGGCGATCGGCCTGAACTGCGCGCTCGGCGCCAAGGACCTGCGCGCCCACGTCGACGTGCTGGCCCAGGTCGCCGACGCCTATGTCAGCGCCCACCCCAACGCCGGCCTGCCCAACGCCTTCGGCGGCTACGACGAAACCCCCGAGGACATGGCGGCGGTGCTGTCCGAGTTCGCCGAAGCCGGCCTGCTGAACCTGGTCGGCGGCTGCTGCGGCAGTACCCCGGCGCATATCGCGGCGATCGCCGAAGCGGTGAAGGGCATGCCGCCGCGACGCCTGCCGGAACTGGTCAGCGCGGCGGCGTGAATCGGTAACGAGCAATAAGTCAGTAACGAGTAAAGAGAGAAACCAGCAAAGAGCGGACGCACCGCAACTCGTTACTAGATTCTCGTCGCTACTCCTCAGCTTCCAGCCTCAAGAGCATTTTCGAATCCCACACCCGATGACCACCGCACTCCCCCGCCAGACCCGCCTCAGCGGCCTCGAGCCGCTGCAGATCACGCCCGAAAGCAACTTCATCAACGTCGGCGAACGCACCAACGTGACCGGCAGCGCGCAGTTCAAGAAGCTGATCATGGAAGGCCGCCTGGACGAGGCGGTCGTGGTCGCGCGCCAGCAGGTCGAGAACGGCGCCCAGGTCATCGACGTCAACATGGACGAGGGCCTGCTCGATTCCGAGAAGGCGATGGTCGAATACCTCAACCTGATCGCGGCCGAGCCGGACATCGCGCGCGTGCCGGTGATGGTGGACAGCTCCAAGTGGAGCGTGATCGAGGCCGGCCTGAAGTGCCTGCAGGGCAAGGGCATCGTCAACTCGATCTCGATGAAGGAAGGCGAAGCCGAGTTCCTGCGCCAGGCGCGCCTGGTGCGCCGCTACGGCGCGGCGGTGGTGGTGATGGCCTTCGACGAGGTCGGCCAGGCCGACACCATCGATCGCAAGGTCGACATCTGTTCGCGCGCCTACAAGCTGCTGACCGAGGAAATCGGGTTCCCGCCCGAGGACATCATCTTCGACCCCAACGTGTTCGCGATCGCCACCGGCATCGAGGAGCACAACAACTACGCGGTCGACTTCATCGAGGCCACCCGCGAGCTCAAGCGCCGCTTCCCCTACAGCCACATCTCCGGCGGCGTATCCAACGTCTCGTTCTCGTTCCGCGGCAACGAGGTGGTGCGCCAGGCCATCCACGTGGTGTTCCTGTACCACGCGATCCGCGCCGGCATGGACATGGGCATCGTCAACGCCGGCGCCCTGCCGCTGTACGACGATCTCGATACCGACCTGCGCGAGCGGGTCGAGGACGTGGTGCTGAACCGACGCGCCGACGGCACCGAGCGCCTGCTCGAGATCGCCGATCGCTACAAGGGCAAGAAGGGCGAGAAGCGGGTCGAGGACCTGGCCTGGCGCGAACGCCCGGTGCGCGACCGCCTCAGCCATTCGCTGGTGCACGGCATCGACCAGTGGATCGAAGAGGACACCGAAGCCGCGCGCGCCGAATCCACGCGCCCGCTGGACGTGATCGAAGGCCCGCTGATGGCCGGCATGAACGTGGTCGGCGACCTGTTCGGCGCCGGCAAGATGTTCCTGCCGCAGGTGGTGAAGTCGGCGCGGGTGATGAAGAAAGCGGTGGCCTACCTGCTGCCCTACATCGAGGCCGAGAAGCTGCGCACCGGCGAAGTCGGCAAGTCCAACGGCAAGATCGTGATGGCCACGGTCAAGGGCGACGTGCACGACATCGGCAAGAACATCGTCGGCGTGGTCCTGGCCTGCAACAACTTCGACGTGGTCGACCTGGGCGTGATGGTGCCGGCGCAGACCATCCTGGACCGGGCCAAGGCCGAGAACGCCGACCTGATCGGCCTTTCCGGCCTGATCACGCCCTCGCTGGAGGAAATGAGCCACGTCGCACGCGAGATGCAGCGCCAGGGCTTCACCATGCCGCTGCTGATCGGCGGCGCCACCACCTCGCGCGCGCACACCGCGCTCAAGATCGATCCGCACTACAAATCGCCGACGATCTGGGTCAAGGACGCCTCGCGCGCGGTCGGCGTGGCCCAGTCGCTGATCTCGATCGAGCTGCGCGAACCGTTCGTGGCCGCCAACGCCTCCGACTACGCCGAGATCCGCCAGCGTCACAAGAACCGCGGCGACGGCAAGCGCCTGGTGCCGCTGGAGAAGGCGCGCGGCCAGCGCTACGACGGCGGCTGGGCCGATTACGCGCCGCCGGCGCCGCGCCAGCCCGGCCTGCACGTGTTCGACGACTATCCGCTGGCCGAGCTGGTCGACTACATCGACTGGACGCCGTTCTTCAACACCTGGGAACTGGCCGGCCGTTACCCCGCCATCCTCACCGACGAGGTCGTCGGCGCCCAGGCCAGCGAGCTCTACCGCGACGCGCGCGCGATGCTCAAGCGCATCGTCGAAGAGAAGTGGATCGGCGCCAAGGCCGTGTTCGGGCTGTGGCCGGCCAACAGCGTCGGCGACGACGTGGTGCTGGGCGACGAGGCCGGCACGGTGCTGCACTTCCTGCGTCAGCAGGCCGACAAGCCGGTCGACCGCCCCGACTTCTGCCTGGCCGATTTCATCGCGCCCAAGGACTCCGGCCGCCAGGACTGGATCGGCGGCTTCGCCGTCACCGCCGGCCTGGGCATCGAGCCGCACGTGGCGCGCTTCGAGGCCGACCACGACGACTACAACGCGATCATGCTCAAGGCCCTGGCCGACCGCTTCGCCGAGGCCCTGGCCGAGCGCCTGCACGAGCGCGTGCGCAAGGAGTTCTGGGGCTACGCCGACGACGAAACCCTGAGCAACGACGCCCTGATCGACGAAGGCTATCGCGGCATCCGCCCGGCCCCGGGCTACCCCGCCTGCCCCGAGCACAGCGAGAAGGCCACCCTGTTCCGCCTGCTCGACGCTGAGAACAAGGCAGGCCTGCAGCTGACCGAGAGCTACGCCATGTACCCGGCCGCGGCGGTCTCGGGCTACTACTTCAGCCATCCGGGCAGCCAGTACTTCGTGGTCGGCCGGGTCAACAAGGAACAGGTCGAGGACTACGCGCGCCGCAAGGGCGTGAGCGTGATCCAGGCCGAGCGTTGGCTGGCCTCGAATCTGGATTACGATCCGGAGTGACACCGCGCGGGGCGCTCGTCGACCGTCCCGCCCGCCGCCCTTGCCGAGCACGACCGATGAGCGAAACGCTGCCGCCCCACCACGATGCCGACGCCGACGACGACAACCTCGGCAACGCGGCCTTCATCGAGAAATACGCCGGCCCCGGCCGGATCGGCCTGTGCGGCGGCCGCGACTTCATCAACAAGCTGATCCGCAAGGCGCAGGCGCCGCTGACCCACGACGGTCACCGCAGCCTGTGGTCGCACGCCTTCGTCTTCAGCGAGCGCCGCGTCGACGGCCAGTGGTGGGTGATCGAGTCCGACCTGGACCTGCGCTACCGCCAGATCCGTCTGGGCGTGCAGGAGAACCGGGTCGAGCGCTATTACGACGCCGAGGCCTTCCCGAACATCGCCATCCTCGACTTCGGCCTGGACGAGACGCAGATCCGCCAGATCCAGATCGCCGGCCTGGACCTGCTGTCGGGCCTGTCCAGTTATTCGATCAGCGAGCTGGTCGGCACCCTGATGGCCATGCACAGCCGGCGCCTGCGCCGGCGCAGCAACCTGCTGGCCAAGGAAGGCGCGCTGTACTGCTCGGCGCTGGTCCAGCACTGCTACGCCGCGGCCGGCATCGAATTCCTGCCCGGCGTGCCCGGCAAGAACATCGCCCCGCACGACATCGACGAATCGCCGCTGCCGCACCGCACCCACCGCATCCTGCGCGACCTGGGCGTGTCTACGGTGCGCGAGCTTAGCCATGAGGCCTTGTCGCGCTTCAGCTGAGCGACGTCGCCCGAACACCGCGGTCTGGTAGCGGCCCTGCCGCCGCCCCGACCGCCACAGGCGAGCTGCCGTGATTCCCGCGAAGGCGGGGATCCAGGGGCCTCGCCAGGCTTGACTTTGCAGTCACTGGACCCCCGCCTTCGCGGCAAGCACGGCCTACCCGTGCAAGCCGGCCGCGGATCGCCGTTACGCGCGCGATCCGCGGCCCGCGCCTACCTCAGTGCGGCTCGATCCAGGGCTGCACCACGTTAAAGCGCGACACCCCGCAGATCTCGAAACCGCCGCCCATGGCGTTGACCACGATGTTCTCCACGCAGGTGTGGTCGTTGGTATCGCTGCTGACCGCCGAACGCCCGCGCACGGTTTGCAGGGCGATGGTGTTATGCACCAGGCGGGTGCGCGGCGATTCCTGCATCGAGATCACACCGTCGGCCTCGGCCAGGAAATCCAGCATCTGGTTGCCGGTGAGCTGCGACTCGGGCGAACGCATCATCAGGATGCCGCGGTTACCGCGGTAGCCCACGACCACGTTGTTGATCAGCTGCGACTTGGGCAGATCCCACACTTCGATCGCGGGTGTCCAGGCTGGAACCTCGTGGCCTTGGCGCTCGTAGCCCACGACCCGGTTGCCGGTCAGGCGCGAGCCCTGCGGATCGCGGCTGCCGGAGACGAAAATCGGCTGCCCGGCGTTGCTCACGGTGTTGTTGATGAGCTGGCCGTTGCGCTCGATCAGCATTTCGATGCCCACCGGATAGCCGTCGACGCGGCAATTGCGCACGGTCACGTTGTCGTGGCGCCGTACTTCGATGCCGATGTGCCTACTTTGCTGATCGCCGCGCGAAATCGTGCGGGTCTTGCAGTCGAGCTCCACATCGGAGGCGTCGATGGCGACCGGGTGATCGCGATTGGCGTTGAGGCAGTACTTGCCGGGCGCGTCGATGACGTAAACATCGGCGGCCAGCACGGTGTCGCAGGCCAGCACGGAGGTGGAACACAACAGGCCGGATAAAACCAGGCCCAGAGTCGGTACGACGCGCATGAAATCCCTCTCGATCGATATCGCGCCGGTCGGCGCGGGGCCGCTCATCGGCCCTGGATCATCCTAGGCGGCCGCTGTCGCATAGCCCGCGACTTGCGGCCACGGCTGCGCCCAGGCGTGCGCGTCTTGCGACAGTCCGTTCGCGGCGTCGCGCCACGGCGCGACGCTCGATCGTCGCCGTTGCCGCGAATGCGGTTCGTGGTTGAAGGTCGGCAAAACTTCCGTCCCCACAGCGCCGCGTCCCCAGCGGATGCCCCGGAACCGTACTCAATGGTATGGTTGATCCTCCGCCCGTCTCGCCCCGCCCCGCCATGTCCGATCTGCTGCTGTTCTCGCACGCCAACGGCTTTCCGGCGCCGGTTTACGGACTGATGCTGGACGCGCTGGCGGCCGACTACCGGATCGAGCGGCCGGAACGCATCGGCCACGACCCGCGCTATCCGGTCACGCCGGACTGGCCGCACCTGGTCGAGGAACTGGTCGCACGCGTGCATGCCGCGGCTGGCGATGCGCGCCGCATCTGGCTGGTCGGCCACTCGCTGGGCGGCTACCTCAGCCTGCTCGCCGCGCACCGCCTGGCCGACGCGCCGCTGGGCGCGCGCGTGGCCGGCGTGGTGATGCTGGATTCGCCGTTGATCGCGGGCTGGCGCGCGCACTTGGTCGCGATCGGCCGCCGCACCGGCCTGGACAATCTGCTGATGCCGATGCGCGCGACCCTACAGCGACGCAAGCATTGGCCCGACCGTGAGGCGGTGCTCGCGCATTTCCAGGCCAAGCCCGCGTTCGCACGCTGGCACCCGCGCGTGCTGCGGGACTATGTCGAACACGGCACCCGCATCGCCGACGACGGCGGCCGCGAACTGGCGTTCGTGCGCGAGACCGAATACGCGATCTACCGCAGCCTGCCGACCACCGCGCTGGGCGACCTGGCCCCGCGGCTGCGCGTGCCGGTGGCCTTCCTGGCCGGCACGCGTTCGCGCGAACTGCGCCATGCCGGCAGCGCGGCCACGCGCCGTCTGGTCGACGGGCGTTGGGCCTGGATAGAAGGCAGCCATCTGTTTCCGATGGAGCGGCCGCTGGACACCGCACAGGCGATCGCGGCGATGATCGCGCGCATGCGCCCTGCCGCCGCCGCCGACGGCGCGACGCAGGCGATGCAAGCCGCCTGAACCGGCGCGCCCTGAACCTTACTGCGCGGGCGCGGCCACAGCCGGAGCCGACGCGCCCGTCTTCAAACCGTCCAGGTGCGCGGCGAAGCCCGGCAACAGCACGCGATTGCCGTAGCCGCTGAGGTGGTCGCCGTCGAAATACAGCGGGCGGCCATCGCGCAGCGCCGCGCAGGTCTGGCCGGGGCATAGCAGCGGGAACGGGTCCCAGACGCTGGCGCCCGGCACCTGCGCGGCGATCTGCTGCAAGGCCGTCACCGCCGGCGCCCGGTAACGCTGCAGGAAATCGCGCTCCACGGTCAGCCCGCGCGCGCAGATCGGATTGTCGCGATTGAACCAATCCGAACAGCGGTAGGGCGGCGCGCGCAGCAAGGGCTTGGGCGCCTCGAACACGATGCGCACGCCGCGCTGCGCCAGCGGGCGCAGGCGCTCGATCGCACCGGCCACGCCCTGGCGCCGCGAGGCGTCGGCATCGGCGCTGAACATCGCGCTCACCGCCGCCTGTTCGTCGAACAGCATCCATTGCTCGGACAGCCGCGGCAGGCGCAGCGCCGGCAGGAACAGCACGTCGCCGCTGCGCGCCTGGCGCGTCACGTCGGCAAGCACCGCATCGACATAGCCACGGCATTGCGGGTTGTCGAACTCGCGGCGATCGACCAGACCGGCCACGCCGCAACCGCCGGCGAAGTACAGCCTCACCGTGCGGCCGCTGGCCAGCACCGAGCGTTGCAGCAGTTCCGAATAGGCGCCGGCATGCGAATCGCCGGCCACGAACACGCGCCGCGCATCCACCGGCGCCGACGCGCAGCCGCTGCGCTCGTAGACCCAGGCCGCGCCGCCCTCGATCTGTTCGGTGCGCGATACCAGCTTGCAGCCCGGATACGCCGGATCGGCTTCCGGCCCGTACGGATACCAGTCGCCGGCGTTGCGGCTGACCACGCTCAGCGAGTAATCCTGCGCATGCCGCGCGATATGCCGGTAGATCGCACTGGAGGCGAACACCACCAGCACCGCCGCGGTCACGAAGCCCCAGTTGCGCATGCGCACCAGCGGCGCGGCATGCCGCAGCGGGCGTTCGACCCACAGATAGGACGCCGTCGCGAGCGCGAACGTCAGGCCCAACGCGAGCGCGCGCGTACCGGCCGACTCCAGCCCCAGGGTCCAGCGGAACAGCACGAACACCGGCCAATGCCACAGGTACAGCGAATACGAGATGCGTCCGATGCCGACCGCCGGCGCGGTCGACAGCACGCGTCCGACCCAGCCGCCCGCGCCGCCGGCGTACAGCAGCCCCAGCACCAACAGCGTGCCCAGCACCGGCCACACGCCGTCGGGCCAAGGCGAATGGCCGGGCCGCGCGTACACGAAACCGGCCGCGATCAGCAGCACCGCCAGCGCCAGTCCGGCCGAACGCAGCCAGGCCCCGACGCGCGCACCGCCCTCGCCCGTGCGCGCCGACACGCCCGCCAGGCTCAGCGCCTGGTACAGCAGCACGCCCGCACCGAGCTGCCAGAAGCGGCTGGTGCTGAGATAGAAGGCCTCGACCGCGCGGTCGCCGGCCCCTGCCAGCAAACGCGCGTACCACAGCGACACCAGCGCGCCTACCGCGAACAGCCCCAGCGAGATCCAACGCTTGCGCGCACCGTAGCTCCAAGCCAGGAACAGCAGCGGGAACACCACGTAGAACTGTTCCTCCACGCCCAGCGACCAGGTGTGGGTGTAGGGATTGAACTCGACCTTGGGCGAGAAATAGTCGTTGCCGGTCGCGGCCAGGACGAAGTTGCTGAGCCCGAAGAAGGCCATGCGTCCGGTGTTGCGGCTGGTCTCGCTGAGCCAGGCCTCGGGAATGAACAAGGCGCTGGCGACCACGGTCGCGAGCAGGCAGACGATCAGCGCCGGCGCGATCCGGCGCAGGCGGCGCGCGTAGAAGCGCAGCAGCGATTCGAAGAAGCCGGCGCGCGGAAAACGCGCGACCGAGGCGCTGACCACGAAGCCGGAAATGACGAAGAAGATGTCGACGCCGGTGAAACCGCCCGGCAGCCACGCCGCATTGAGATGGTAGGCGACCACCGCGAGCACGGCGACGGCGCGCAGGCCGTCGATATACGGAAGATAGTCTGACTGACGCTCGTCTACGCGCATCGGTATCCATTCGCGGACGCGCCGCGTGCGCCGCGGCGCGGGTGATCGGAACGGCGCGACCTTACCAGACCAGGTCGTCGGGCACCTGGTACTGCGGGTCGGCGTAGGGATCGTCCTGGGCGGGCGCGTTCGGATCGACCTTGAGCGCGACCGCCGGCGCGAACACCGCCTCGGCCTGGGCCAGCATCTGCGCGCTCACCAGCACGTAGCGGCCGTCCATCTGCAGCACGCCCAACTCGCCGGCGTTGAGCGCCTTGAGCTGATCGGGGGTGACGTAGATGCGCTTGATCTTGCCGCCGTAAGGGAAGTGGCGCGCGATCTCGGCGTCGGGCACGTTGAGCGCCTGATCCTTGACCAGTTCGGCCAGGCGCGCGCGCGCCTCGCGGCGCTGGCGCGCCTCTTCCTGCTTGGCCTGTTCGGCGGCGATGCGCTCGTCCTTCTCGCGCTGGGCGCGGATCGCGTAAGCCTTGGCCAGGTCGATGTCCTCGCGCGAGCGCGACTTGCCCTGCCCCGGCTGGCCCGGCTTTCCGGCCGGCCTTCCAGCCGGCTTGCCGCCCGCGCCGCGGCGCTGTTCGTTGCGGTGCTGACCCGGCTGTGCGGGCTTGGCGCCCGGACCGCGCGCATCGGCGCGCGCGCCCGGCGCGGGCTTGCCGTCGCGACGACCGTTGCCGCGCTTGGGATCGTTGCCGCGTTCGGGCCGCTCGGGCTTGGGCGCGGGCTTGAAGCCCAGGCCTAACAATTGGTCGCGCAGTGTGTCGCTCATCGGCTTGGATCTTCGGCTGGGGGACGTGCGTGGATAAGGGATCTAACGAGTTCGGGCGCTGTCGGTGAACGCGCCGCGGCGATCAGTAATGCGGCGGCGGCGGCTCGCTGGCGGCGTCGTTGCCGAGCGGACCGCCGCTGGACATGGCCATGCGCAGCTGGCGCAGTTCCTCCAGGGCGCGGTGCAGCAGCAGCGTGGTGCGCGTTTCCTCGTCGCGCGAGGCGGCGAGCGCGTCACTGAGTTCGAGCAGGGCATGCTCCTGGAACGCGAGCCGCGTCTCCAGGTCGATCAGGCGCCGCTCGACCTCGGCGCTGGCGGTGTCGGCGCTCACGGCGTGTCCAGCCGGATCGAGCGGCCGCGGCCGATGCCGTAATAGGCCAGCCCCGCCGACTCGACCTCATCGGGATGGTAGAGGTTGCGTCCGTCGAAGATCACCGCGTCGGCCAGCGCGTTGCGCACGCGCGCGAAATCGGGGCTGCGGAACTGCTTCCACTCGGTGACCACGACCAAGGCGTCGGCGTCGGCCAGGGCCGCGCGCGAGGAATCGCACAGGACCAGATCGTCGCGCTCGCCGAACACGCGCTGGGCTTCCTCGGTCGCCTCGGGATCGTAGGCGCGCACCTTGGCGCCGGCCTCCCACAACTGCGCCAACAGGCGCCGGCTCGAGGCCTCGCGCATGTCGTCGGTGTTGGGCTTGAAGGCCAGGCCCCAGACCGCGAAGGTCTTGCCTTTGATGGCGCCGCCGTAATGGCGCTGGATCAGCTCGAACAGGTGGCCCTTCTGGCTGTCGTTGACCGCCTCCACCGCATCCAGCAGACGCGCGCTGTAACCGCTGTGCTGGGCGGTACGCGCCAGCGCCTGCACGTCCTTGGGGAAGCAGGAGCCGCCGTAGCCGGCGCCCGGGTAAATGAAATGCCAGCCGATGCGCGGATCCGAGCCGATGCCCTGGCGCACCATCTCGATATCGGCGCCGACTTTCTCGGCGATGTTGGCGATCTCGTTCATGAAGCTGATCTTGGTCGCCAGCATCGCGTTGGCGGCGTACTTGGTCAGCTCGGCCGAACGCACATCCATCACCACGATGCGCTCGTGATTGCGGTTGAACGGCGCGTACAGGCGCTTGAGTTTCTCCACCGCGGCCGGATTGGATGAACCCACCACGATGCGGTCCGGACGCATGCAGTCGTTGACCGCATCGCCCTCTTTCAGGAATTCGGGATTGGAGGCGACGTCGAATCCGACTTCGACCCCGCGCTGGGCGAGTTCGGCGGCGATCGCGGCCTGGACCTTGTCGGCGGTGCCGACCGGCACGGTCGATTTGTTGACCACCACCACCGCGCGTTCGATATGCCGGCCGATGGTGCGGGCCACCGCCAGCACGTACTGCAGGTCGGCGCTGCCGTCCTCGTCTGGTGGCGTGCCGACGGCGATGAAGATCATGTCGCCGTGCGCGATCGCGGCGGCGGCATCGGTGGTGAAGTGCAGACGGCCGGCGGCGTGATTGGCCTTGACCATCGGCTCCAGGCCGGGCTCGTAGATCGGAATCACGCCCTGGTTCAGGCCTTCGACCTTGGCCGCGTCGATGTCGACGCAGACCACGTCATGACCGACGTCGGCCAGACAGGTACCGGTGACCAAGCCCACGTAACCGGTGCCGAAAATCGTAACGCGCATATCGGGCTCTCTTGTTGCGTTGCGTTCGTGCCCGGCGAACTCCGCCGCCGGGCACGTGTGCGCGCGAGGCGCGGCGGCTTACTTGCCGGGCTTGGGACCGCCGGCGCCGAGCACGTCGAGCAGCTCGACCTCGAACACCAGCACCGAGTTCGGCGGAATCGGACCGCCCGGGGTGCCCTTCTCGCCGTAGCCGAGCTTGCTTGGGATCCACAGCTTGTACTTGCTGCCGACCGGCATCAGCGCGATGCCTTCCTGCCAGCCCGGCACCACCTGCTGCAGCGGGAACTCGACCGGCTGGTTGCGCTCGTAGGAGCTGTCGAACTCCTTGCCGTCCAGCAAGGTGCCCTTGTAGTGCACGCGCACCATGTCGGTGGGCTTGGGCTTGGCGCCCTTGCCTTCGGTCAGCACCTGGTACTGCAGGCCCGAAGCTGTGGTCACCACGCCCGGCTTCTTGCCGTTAGTGGCCAGGAAGGCCTCGCCGTCGGTGAGGTTCTTCTTGGCCTCGGCCATCATCTTGGCGATCTGCTTGGCCTGGATCTTCTGGGCGAAGCTGTCGCGCACTTCGGCGGCCTGCTTTTCGTCCATCAGCGGCTTTTCACCGGCCAGGGCGGTCTTCATGGCCTTGTTGATGGTGTCCAGGTCGATCTCGTCCTTGGCCATCTCCAGCGACTTGGCGATGTCCAGGCCGATCATGTAGCTGACCTGCTCCTTCTCGGTGGCCAGGCCGGGGATGGCCTTGACCTCGCCCTTGCCGTCGGCCTTTGCGGTTTCGGTTTTGGCCGCGTCGGCTGCTTTTTCGCCGGGCTTCTTGTCGCAGCCGGCGGCGAACAGAACCAACGAACCCACGGCGAGCGCGAGGGCGGTGTGGCGCAGGAAGGGCTTCATCAAACGGAACTCCTGGTGGGTGGGCATGCCTGCTCGGTCATGCCGTCTTGCAATCGGGGGAGCCGCCAAGTTGCCAGCGGCCGGCTGAACGTATCGCTTATCGCATGCCGCGCGTGTCCGACGCCGTGACGCCGGACACCTAGTCCTTACAGGATCTCGACCAGCTCGACGTCGAAGGTCAAGGTCGCGTTCGGCCCGATGCTCGGCGGCGCGCCCTTGGGACCGTAGGCCAGTTCGGCCGGGATCCAGAAGCGGAACTTCGCGCCCACGTTCATCATCGCCACGCCTTCGGACCAGCCCTGGATCACTTGGTTCAAACCGAAGTCGGCCGGCTGGCCGCGGTCGTAGGAGCTGTCGAACACGGTGCCGTCCAGCAGCGAGCCCTTGTAGTTCACGCGCACGCGATCGCTGGGCTTGGGACGCGCGCCGGAACCGGCGCGCAGCACCATGTACTGCAGGCCCGACGGGGTGGTGAACACGCCCTTGACCGCCTTGTTCTTGGCCAGGAAGTCGGCGCCGGCGACGCGGTTCTTCTCACCCGCGGCGGCCGCATCGGCTTCCATCTTCTTGCGCATGCGCTCGCTGAAAGCGGTCAGCACGGCCTTTTCCTGGGTCTCGTCGAGCAGCGGCTTGGCGTCGCCCAGCACGGTGCGCACCGCCTGCATCAGCAGCGGCACTTCGATTTCGGCTTTGATCGGCGCCAGCGAGGGGCCGACCATGTAGCCGCCGACCAGCTGGCTGACCTTTTCCTTGGCCACGGCCGGCGGAGCCGGCGGCGGCGTGCCCGGGGCGCTGCCCGGGGCGGGCTTGCCGTCGCGTGCGGCCACGCGCGCGCGCAGGGCCTGATCGGTGGCGCGCGCCTCGTCCTCGCTGATCAACGGCTTGCCGCCGTCGAAGCTGTTGCGCACCGCCTTCTCGAACGCGGCCATATCCAGATCGGGACCCACCGGCTTGATCGACTTGCCTACGTCCAGGCCGATCGCATAGCTGATCTTTTCGCGTTCGGTGGTCAGCACGGTCTTGTCCTGGGCAATGGCCGCCGCGCTGCTCAGCGCGACCGCAGTGGTGATCAGCGCGGCGGCGCCGCGCACAAAAGCCTTCATCGGGTCCCTACTCCTTTGTATTGGGAATGATTGACGCTGCGGATGCGGGCGCAAGCCTGCCATTGTCGCGGGCTGCGCGCCTATCGGCAATCGCACCGAAATTCACAGTATTTGCGCCAGCGCCTTGCTCGCACCGGATGGGCCGCTGCGCGCGCTCAACCGGCCTTCTTGGGGCGCGGTGCCTTCAGCGCGGCCTCGATCGCGGCCACCACGGTCGGATCGTCGGGCTTGATCTTGCTGCCGTAGCTGGCGATCAGCTTGCCGTCGCGGCCGATCAGGTACTTGTGGAAGTTCCATTTCGGCGCTTCGCCGGCGCTGCGGGCCAGATCCTGATACAGCGGCGTGGCCTGTTCGCCGACCACGTGCACCTTCTCGAACATCGGGAACTTGACCCCGTAGGTGAGCGTGCAGAACTCCTGGATCTGCTTCTCGTCCTCGAATTCCTGGGCCTTGAAATCGCCCGAGGGGAAGCCGAGCACGGCGAAACCCTGGCCCTTGTACTTGGCGTGCAGGCCTTCCAGCGCCTCGAATTGCGGGGTGAAACCGCACTTGCTGGCGGTATTGACCACCAGCAGCACCTGACCGCCGTACTGCCCGCGCAGGTTGACCGCCTGCTTGCCCGCCAGCGGGCGGAAGCTGCGGTCCAGCAGGCCGCCCGCGGCCGAGGCCAGGCCGGCGACCAGGAGCAGGGAAACGGCGGCGACGGCGGCCGTACGGCGGATGCGGGGGGCGATAGCGTTCATGGCGGGCTTCGGAGCGGGGCCGGACGGCCGGGTGGGCCAAGTATGACTTCAGTTGGGTAGGCCGGACTTGACCGGGCGTGTTTTGGTGTTATAGTTGCATACAACACCGGTCTACCAACGAGCAGGACGTTCGCCATGAACAGCAAGCTCCATAACTCGATTTCAGCCCTCCTGGTCAGCGGCGCCACGCTGGTGCTGGCCCTGGTGGCGGCGAACCCGGCCCTGCCGGAAGCTCCCGCCGCCCAGGTCGCGGCTGCGGCCGCGCCCCTGCCCTTGGATGCCGCCGCCATCGTGCGTCGCGCCGAGGCCCAGGCCCTGCGCATCGAAGCCCGCGCCCAGCAGGTCGAAAACCTGGCCGACGTCGCCGCCCTGACCGCCGAGGTCGCCACCGCGGTGGCCCTGGCGAACGCACTGGATAAAGCCTCTGCCGCGGAGCCGGCCGTTGACGCAGTACCGCACCGCAAGGCCCGGAAGGCCACGCGGCGCAATCGCCAGGCCTTAGTCATGCCTTATTTCTCATTCGCACCGCGGGGCTGAACCATGACCGCTATCCAATGGAGCGACGGCGCTCCCATCTATCGCCAGCTGAAGGAACGCGTCGTCGCCATGATGCTCGACGGCGTGCTCAAGCCCGGCGACGCCCTGCCCTCCGTGCGGCAGGTGGCGGCCGAGTACCAGCTCAACCCCATCACCGTCTCGCGCGCCTACCAAGAGCTGGCGGACGAGGCACTAGTCGAAAAACGCCGAGGACTGGGCATGTACGTCACCGAAGAGGCTGCCAAGAAACTGCTGCTGAACGAGCGCGAGCGGTTCCTGCGCGAGGAATGGCCGTTGGTGCTGGAGCGCATCCTGCGGTTGGGCCTGAGCACGGAAGAGCTGCTGACGGCGGGCAACAAGGCAGGTGCGCAATGAACGCCGACTCCCTCGCCAGCTCCGCCAATGTCGTCAGCGCGCGCGGTTTGCGCAAGGCCTATAAGAACAAGCTCGCGCTGGACAACACCGCGTTCGAGATTCCGGCCGGACGCATCGTCGGCCTGATCGGCCCCAACGGCGCCGGCAAGACCACCGCGCTCAAGGCCATCCTCGGCCTGATCCCGTTCGAGGGCGACCTCAAGGTGCTGGGCCGCGACCCGCGCACCCAGCGCGACGAACTGATGCGCGACGTGTGCTTCATCGCCGACGTGGCGGTGCTGCCGCGCTGGATCCGGGTCAAGGAGGCGATCGAATTCGTCGCCGGCGTGCACCCGCGCTTCGACCGCGCCAAGTGCGAACGCTTCCTCGCCGGCACCCAGCTCAAGCCCGAGCTGCGCGTGCGCGAACTGTCCAAGGGCATGATCGTGCAGCTGCATCTGGCCCTGGTGATGGCGATCGACGCCCGCCTGCTGGTGCTGGACGAGCCCACCCTGGGCCTGGACATCCTCTACCGCAAGCAGTTCTACCAGCGTCTGCTGGAGGATTACTTCGATGAGGACAAGACCATCATCGTCACCACCCACCAGGTCGAGGAGATCGAACACATCCTCACCGACGTGATGTTCATCCGCGACGGCAAGGTCGTGCTCAACAGCGATATGGAAGTGCTAGGCGAGCGTTTCGTCGAAGTGCTGGTCAACGCCGACAAGCTCGAACAGGCGCGCAGCCTGAAGCCGCTGGACGAACGCGCACTGCCGTTCGGCAAGACCGTGATGCTGTTCGACGGCGCGCCGCACGAACGCCTGGCGGAGCTCGGCGAAACCCGCACGCCGGGCCTGGCCGATCTGTTCGTCGCCACCATGAAGGGGACCTACGCATGAACGCGCTCGATATCAACGCCGACCGTCCGGCCCCGCGCGCCGTAGCCGCGGTCCATCCCACCCACACCTTCCGGCTGTTGCTGCGGCGCGAGTTCTGGGAGAACCGCGGCGGCTTCCTCAAGGCGCCGTTGATCGCCGGCGCGATCTCCCTGTTCCTGCTGGTGCTGGCGATCGTGTTCTTCGAGGCGGTCGCGCTGCCCAAGATCCAGGACCAGAACATCGAAATGAACGGCGGGCGTTTCGCCGTCAACGGCCTGGATCTGAATGCCCTGATCAGCAAGATGGATCCGGAGGACCTGCGCCACATCGGCCCGGCGATCGATCTGTCGCTGTACGGCGCCTCGCTGTGGCCCTTCATCGTGCTGGCTTTCGTGGTGTTCTTCTATTGCCTCGGCAGCCTCTACGACGAGCGCAAGGACCGCAGCGTGCTGTTCTGGAAGTCGCTACCGGTATCGGACGGTCAAACCGTACTGTCCAAGCTGGTGAGCGCGGCGCTGGTCGCCCCGGCACTGGCCACGGCGGCGGCTATCGCGACCATGTTCGGTTATCTCCTGATCATGAGCGGATTCGTCATGCTGCACGGCGCCAATCCGATCGATCTGCTGTGGGGACCGGGCAATCCGCTGTCGGTGGCCGCCACGCTGATCGCCGCGATCCCGATCTATGCGCTGTGGGCCCTGCCGACCATCGGCTGGCTGATGTTCTGCTCCGCCTGGGCCCGTAGCCTGCCCTTCCTGTGGGCCATCCTGATCCCGGTCGTGGCCACCCTGCTGCTGGGCTGGATCACCTTGATGGGCGTGGTCGATGCGGACTCCTTCATGTGGATCCTGCAGCACGTGAGTTCCCGCTCCCTGACGAGCGCGATCCCCGGCACCTGGATGAGCGCCATCCCCGCTTCCGTCCTCAACAACATCGAAGGGCCGGACTCGGTCAGCCACCTGGTCGGTATCCGCACCATGTACTCGACCCTGCTGAGTCCGCATATGTGGGGCGGTGCGGTGGCCGGTGCGGCGATGATCTTCGCCTCGGTCCGTCTGCGCCGCTGGCGCGACGAGGGTTGACCCCGCGGCGCCGGGCGGACCGCACAGCGGCCCCGCCCGGCGCACGCTCCCAAGCGACACCTCGGCACCACCCGATTGCAACCCTGATCGCTCCCGCTGCATCCGAGTACGCGACGCCCGCCGCTGCGGCGGGTCAGACCCGACAGGAGTACGTGATGCGCAAGTCCATGCTCGCCGTCCTAGCCCTGCTGCCGCTGGCAGCCATGGCGCAGGACCGCAACTGCCAGCATTCCCAGGCCCGCGATCTGAAGCTGGACCTGGCCGGCGCCAAAGCGGTGGTCTTCGATATCGGCCAGCACGATCTGAACGTGGTGACCGGCAGCGAATACGCCGTCCACGGCCGCGCCTGCGCCTCCGACGCCAAGTACCTGCCCGAGCTCACCCTCACCCAGCACCGCGTCGGCGACAAGCTGGTGGTGGTGGCCCGGCGCAGCGAACGCAATTGGTTCAACCTCGGCGACCACTACGCCTACCTGCGCCTGGAAGCGACGGTACCGGCCGATCTGATGGTCCAGCTCAACGTCGGCTCCGGCGACGCGCGCGCCACCGGTGTGGCCGCGCTCAGCGCCGATGTCGGTTCCGGCGACGTGCGCGCCGAGAACGTGCGCGGCCAGGTCACCGCCGACGTCGGCTCCGGCGACATCGAGCTGGACAACATCGGTTCGCTGCACGTGGTCTCGGTCGGTTCCGGCGACCTCAAGGCGCGACGCATCGCCCAGAACGTCAAGGTCGGCGATATCGGTTCGGGCGACGTCGAGCTGCGCGAGGTCGGCGGCAACGTCGACGTCGACGAGATCGGCTCGGGCGACATCGATGTCGTCGGCGTGCGCGGCAACCTGCGCGTGCACGCGGTCGGCAGCGGCTCGGTCGACCACCGCGACGTCGCCGGCACGGTCGCCGTGCCGCGCGACAACGAATGATCGCGTTCCCCACCCACTTACGTCCTCGGGACTTCGCCATGAAACTCGCCACCGCCGCTTTCGCCTGCACCCTGCTCGCCCTCGCCCTGGTCGGCTGCGGCAGCCAAGACCGAGCAACGATCGGCAACAGCGTCCTCAGGGGCATCGAACTCGGCGACGACCGCATCAGCCTGCACGGCGGGCGCGAAGTCGCGGTCATCACCAAGCAAGGCGATCTGAGCATCGGCGGCAAGGCGGTGGCCTTGAATCCGGCCCAGCGCAGCCAGGCCCAGCGCCTGTACGCCAACGCGGTGGGCGTGCGCGACGACGGCATCGCGATCGGCAAGGCCGGGGCCGCGATCGCCGGCAAGGCCGTCAGCGAAACCATCGAGGGCATGGTCAAGGGCGACCCCGGCGCGGTCGGCGACAAGATGGACGCCGAAGCCAACAACATCGCCCAACAGGCCCAGCGCCTGTGCAAGCGCGTGGTCGAAATGCGCGCCGCCCAGGACGCGCTGGTCGAAACCCTGCCCGCGTTCAAGCCCTTCGCCACCCTGGACCGGGGCAGCGTGACCGACTGCAACGCTTAACCGAGTGCGGTGCCCGTCGCTTCTCCGGTGCTGCGACGGGCACCCGCTCGACCTGTAACGCATCTCCCTACGCCCGCCACGCGGGTCGCCGTCCGAACGCCATCGGAGGTCTCGTCATGCCCGCTCGTCGCTCGTTCACCCGGTTTCTGCCCGCCTGTTTCGCGATCCTGCTGCTGGCCGGCTGCGCCGGCCAGGCCGTACGCGAGCCCGCGCCCCTGCGCGGCCCGGCGCTGGACCGCGAAGTCGAACGCCTGATGCAGGCCGCGCGCGTGCCCGGCCTGGCGCTGGCGGTCATCGACGACGGCCGCGTCGTGCACCTGAAGGCTTACGGTTCGCGCGATCTCGAACAGCGGTTGCCGCTGACCACCGACACCATCATGTACGGCGCTTCGATCACCAAGGGCGAGTTCGCCTATGCGGCGATGTCGCTGGTCGAGTCCGGGCAATTGGATCTGGACCGCTCGATCGCGCAGTACCTGCCCAAGCCGCTGCCCGCGTATGAGAAGTACGCCGACCTGGCCGGCGACGAGCGTTGGCGCAAACTGACCCCGCGCATGCTGCTGTCGCACACGTCGGGCTTTCCGAACTTCCGCTTCTTCCTGCCGGACGGGACCTTCGACCAGAACGGCAAGCTCAAGTTCTATTTCGAACCGGGCGCGCGCTACGCCTACTCCGGCGAAGGCATCAACCTGATGCAGTTCGTGATCGAGGTCGGTCTGGGCATCGACGTCGCCGACCTGATGCAGCGCCAAGTCTACGATCGCTTCGGCATGACGCGCACCAGCCTGGTGTGGCGCGAGGATTTCGCCGACAACCTGGCGATCGGCTACGACCAGCAGAACAAACCGCTGGGCCATAAGAAACGCGGCGCGGTGCGCGCAGCCGGATCGATGGACACCAGCATCGCCGACCAGGCCGCCTTCCTGGCCGGGCTGGTCCGTGGCGAGGGGCTGAGCGCGGCCGGCAAGGCCGAACTGCTACGCCCGCAGATCGCGATCGATTCGGTACAGCAGTTCCCCACTCTGTTGACGGAC
Source organism: Lysobacter sp. Root983 (assembly GCF_001429345.1). NCBI lineage: Bacteria > Pseudomonadati > Pseudomonadota > Gammaproteobacteria > Lysobacterales > Lysobacteraceae > Lysobacter > Lysobacter sp. Root983. The sequence continues at coordinate 324,406 of NZ_LMJO01000001.1, read as the reverse complement.
ACGACTCAGGACAACCGCGGCATCGCGCTGTCCTACGCCCTGGGCTGGCTGACCTATCGCGAGCCGCAAGGCCAGGCCTGGGCCAAGGGCGGCCACGACGACGGCACCAACAACCTCGCCCTGTGCGTGGCCGACGGCCGCCGCTGCATGGTGATCCTGAGCAACAGCTCCAACGGCGAAGGCCTGTTCAAGTACCTCGCCGACGCCACCCTGGGGCCGACCTGCCTGCCCTGGTTCTGGAACGGCTACATCCCCTACGACCACCCGGAATGGCGCGAACCGGCCGCGCGTGCGCAGCCGCATCCGGCGTGCGCGCCGCTGCCGCGGCCGTAATCCCGCCCGGACTCAGCCGCCGCCACCAGCGCCGGCGTGGATGCCGCCGCGGGTGAGCGCGGCCGGATCCAGCAGCCGGCGCAGTTCCTTTTCGGACAGGCCGGTCTCGGCGATCGCGACCTCCAGCACCGGCCGGCCTTCCTTGTAGGCGCGCTTGGCGATCGCGGCGGCCTTTTCGTAACCGATGATGGGATTGAGCGCGGTGACCAGGATCGGGTTGCGGTCCAGCGCCTCGCGCACGCGGTCCTCGCGCACCTTGAGCCCGGCGATCGCGCTGTCGGCGAGCACACGCATGGCATTGGCGAGCAAGCGGATCGAATCCAGCAGGTCGTAGGCGATCAGCGGCAGCATCACGTTGAGCTGGAAGTTGCCGCTCTGGCCGGCGACGGTGATCGCGCCGTGGTGGCCGATGACCTGGGCGCAAACCATGGCCACGGCTTCCGGGATCACCGGATTGACCTTGCCCGGCATGATCGAGCTGCCCGGCTGCAGCGCCGGCAGCTCGATTTCGCCCAGGCCGGCGAGCGGGCCGGAATTCATCCAGCGCAGGTCGTTGGCGATCTTGCTTAGCGCCACCGCCAGGGTCAGCAGCTGGCCGGACAGCTCGACCGCGTCGTCCTGCGCGGCCAGGCCTTCGAACTTGTCGGTGGCCGACTCGAACTTGCTGCCGCCCAGCGCCGACAGCGCGCGCGCCATGGCCTTGCCGAAACGCGGATCGGCGTTGATGCCGGTGCCGATCGCGGTGCCGCCGATCGGCAAACGGCGCACGCGCTTGAGGCTGTCCTCGATGCGCGCCTGCGCCGAGCCCAGCTGCGAGGCCCAGGCCCCGAACTCCTGGCCGAAGGTCAGCGGCATCGCGTCCATCAGATGGGTGCGGCCGGTCTTGGTGACCTTGGACAGGGACTTGGCGCGGCGTTCGATAGTCTTGCGCAAGTGCTTGAGCGCGGGCAGCAGCGATTCGGTGGCGGCCAGCTTGGCCGAGACCCGGATCGCGGTCGGGATCACGTCGTTGGAGCTCTGCCCCAGATTGACGTGGTCGTTGGGATGGATGGCGAGCTTGCTGGCGCGCGTGGCCAGGGTCGCGATGACCTCGTTGGCGTTCATGTTGCTGGAGGTGCCCGAACCGGTCTGGAACACGTCGATCGGGAACTGGGCGTCGTGGCGGCCGTCGGCCACTTCCAGGGCGGCGTCGCGGATTGCCAGCCAGTGGCCCTCGTCCAGCAGTTCGAGATCGCCGTTGACCTCGGCCGCGGCGGCCTTGACGTAGGCCAGGGCGCGGATGAACTCGCGCGGCATGGGCTGGCCGGAAATCGGGAAGTTCTGCACCGCGCGTTGGGTCTGCGCGCCCCACAGCGCGGCCGTGGGCACCCGCAGCTCGCCCATGCTGTCGTGTTCGAGGCGGAACGCCGCGGCCGGGGTCCGGCCCTGGCCGGGCACGTATTTCGCAGGCTTGCTGTTCGCGGCCTGGGCCGGGGTCTTGCGTCGGGTCGCCATTGCCAACTCCATTGCGTCGTGGGATTCGGGAGCGTGGCGGCGCGCGAGCCTGGCGGGCGCGCGAGCGGCCACGTCGATCAGATCGGGTGCGCCGTGCTCGCTTGCAAGAGCGGCGCGGCCGGCTGGCATCGGACAGCGCTGGCGGCCGTCATGATGGCCGCCGCGGCCTGGGGCGTCGAGTGCGGCCAGCCACGGCAGGCGCCATATCGCGTGGCCCGAACGGAGAAAACCGGCGGGCTGTTAGAATGTTCGACTGTTTCCCGCCGCCTCTGCCCATGTCCGCCGACCCCAACGCCCAGCTGCTCGCCCTTTCCCCGCTCGACGGCCGCTACGCCGCCAAGGTCGACGCGCTGCGCCCGATCTTCTCCGAATTCGGCCTGATCAAGGCCCGGGTCAAGGTCGAGGTGGAATGGCTGCTGGCGCTGGCCGAGGAACCGGGCATCGCCGAACTGGCGCCGTTCTCGGCCGCCGCCGCCGCGCGCCTGCGCGCGCTCGCCGACGATCTTTCGGTGGCCGATGCGGCCCGGGTCAAGGAAATCGAGCGCACCACCAACCACGACGTCAAGGCGGTCGAGTACCTGATCAAGGAGCGCCTGAAGGACGACGCCGAACTGGGCCCGGCGCTGGAGTTCGTGCACTTCGCCTGCACCAGCGAGGACATCAACAACCTCAGCTACGCCCTGATGCTCAACCAAGCGCGCCAGCACGTGCTGCTGCCGCGCCTGGACCAGCTGATCCAGGTCCTGCGCGCGATGGCGCACGAGCACGCCGCACTGCCGATGCTGTCGCGCACCCACGGCCAGACCGCCTCGCCGACCACCGTCGGCAAGGAAATCGCCAACGTGGTCGCGCGCCTGCTGCGCCAGGGCGAGACCCTGGCCGCGGCGCCGATGCCGGGCAAGATCAACGGCGCGGTCGGCAATTACAACGCGCACATCGCCGCGTATCCGGACATCGACTGGCCGGCGTTCTCGCAGCGCTTCGTGAGCTCGCTGGGCCTGGACTGGCAGCCCTACACCACCCAGATCGAACCGCACGACGGCATCGCCGAGATCTGCGACGCCCAGCGCCGCATCGACACCATCTGCGTGGACCTGTGCCGCGACATCTGGGGCTACATCTCGCTGGGCTACTTCAAGCAGGCGGTCAAGGCCGGCGAAGTCGGCAGCTCGACCATGCCGCACAAGGTCAACCCGATCGACTTCGAGAACGCCGAGGGCAACTTCGGCATCGCCAACGCGCTGTTCGAGCATTTCGCCGCCAAGCTGCCGATCAGCCGCTGGCAACGCGACCTCACCGACTCGACCGTGCTGCGCGCCTTGGGCACCGCCTTCGGCCACGCCCTGATCGGCTACGACGCGCTGCTGCGCGGCCTGGGCAAGCTCAGCGTGAATCCCGAGCGTCTGGCCGCCGATCTGGACGCGGCCTGGGAAGTGCTGGCCGAAGCCGTGCAGACGGTGATGCGCCGCCACGGCCTGCCCAACCCCTACGAGCAGCTCAAGGCGCTGACCCGCGGCCACGGCATCAACGAAGCCTCGATGCGCGAATTCATCGCCGGTCTGGAGCTGCCGGCGGAAGACAAACAGCGCCTGCTGGCGATGACGCCGGGCAGCTACAGCGGCCTGGCCGAACGCCTGGCGCGCGAGATCTAAGGCCGCCAGGAGCGCACGCGCCATGGAAGACACCCGCGGCTGGACCCTGGCCGAACACCGCGCCGACGACGGCCTGTCGCTGATGCGGCTCAAGCGCTTCGAGCGCGGTTTCGATTTCCGCGCCTACCCCGAACGCCTGAACCTGATCTGGGCCTACCAGGACGACCGCAGCGTCGACACCGCCTCGCCGGAGGAACTGGAGGCCATGCAGCGCTTCGAGGACCGCGTCTGCGAACGCATCGAAGCCGCCGGTCACAGCCTGCTGGCGATCGTGTTCACCGAACCGGACCATCGCGAGTACGTGTTTTACAGCCGCAATGTCGAGGCTTTCATCGGCGTGCTCAACGCGATGCCGCAGGAAGCCACGCCCTACCCGATCGAGATCGACCGCGAGAGCGATCCGGGCGGCGAGTTCTACCGCTCCTTCGCCGAAGCCATCGGCCTGCGTTGAAGCAGGCCCGCGCCGAGACCGAGCCATGACGACGACGATGCGCCTGCTGCTCAATCTCGACGTCCCCGACCTGGCCACGGCCGAAACCTTCTACGTCGCCGCCTTCGGCCTGCGTCCGGCGCGCCGGCTCGGCGATGGCGTGCTCGAACTCGACGGCGCGCAGGTGCCGGTCTACCTGCTGCGCAAGCCAGCCGGCAGCGTCGGCGCCAGCGGCTCGGCGCGCGATTACGCGCGCCATTGGATGCCGGCGCACGTGGACGTGGTGGTCGACGACCTGGACGCGGCGTTGACGCGCGCGCTCGCCGCCGGCGCGATTCAGGAAGGCGCGGTGCGCGAAGCCGACTGGGGCCGCATCGTGCAACTGGCCGACCCGTTCGGGCACGGCTGGTGCCTGTTGCAGTTTCTGGGCCGCGGCTACGACGAGATCGCAGGCTGACGCCTCGTCGGCGGGTTCTCCATCGCGCCCTCTCGATCGCCTCCTTTGCAACGGGGGGGACGCCAACCGTCGCCCCCTTTGCAAAAGGGGGCGGGCGCCCGATGTGAATCGATGTCGATTCTTTACTCGTGGCGCCGGGGGATTTGCTGTTGCTCGCGCAGAGCCAAAGCAAATCCCCCCTAGCCCCCCTTTTTCAAAGGGGGGAACGCCAATGATCGCCCCCTTTGCAAAAGGGGGCGGGCGCCTCCGATGAATCGATGTCGATTCTTTACTCGTGGCGCCGGGGGATTTGCTGTTGCTCGCGCAGAGCCAAAAGCAAATCCCCCCTAGCCCCCCCTTTTTCAAAGGGGGAACGCCAACCATCGCCCCCTTTGCAAAAGGGGGCGGGCGCCCGATGCGAATCGATGTCGATGCTCTACTCGCGGCGCCGGGGGATTTGCTGTTGCTCGCGCAGAGCCAAAAGCAAATCCCCCCTAGCCCCGCTTTTTCAAAGGGGGGGACTTTCCCCCTCTCTTCATCGCCGCATGAGCGACAATGAGGCGATCCGCGCGGATCGCCGCGCCACCGCATCGAGCCAGCCCGCCCCATGGCCAAGAAATCCCCCGCCGCGTCCACCAGCCAGCCCAAGCCCGCCGCCGCGCCCATCGAGGTCGACGCCAGCCGCGCGCCGCCGCTGGGCATGCCCGCCGCGCAGTTCCTGCGCGATTACTGGCAAAAGCGCCCGCTGCTGATCCGCAACGCCTTTCCCGGCCTGGTCTCGCCGATCCAGCCCGAGGACCTGGCCGGCCTGGCTTGCGAGGAGGCCGCGCTGTCGCGGCTGATCCAGCACGACCGCGCCAGCGACCGCTATTCGCTGCGCCACGGCCCCTTCGAGGAGGCCGAGTTTCCGGCGCTGCCGCATCAGGACTGGACCCTGCTGGTGCAGGACGTGGACAAGTGGGACGCCGACGTGGCCGCGCTGCTACCCGCATTCGACTTCCTGCCGCGCTGGCGCGTCGACGACATCATGGTGTCCTTCGCCGCGCCCGGCGGCTCTGTCGGCGCGCATGTCGACCAGTACGACGTATTTCTGCTCCAGGCCCAGGGCCATCGGCGCTGGCAGATCGATGCCGGCCCCAACCCGCCGCAGGAATTCCGCGCCGACGCCGAGCTCAAGCTGCTGCGCGAGTTCGCGCCCAGCCACGAGTGGGTGCTGGGCCCCGGCGACATGCTCTATCTGCCGCCCGGCGTGCCCCACCACGGCGTCGCCGAGGACGCCTGCCTGACCTTCTCGGTGGGCATGCGCGCGCCCTCCTCGGCCGAGCTGATGGGCGACTACATCGACACTCTGGCCGCCGAGGCCGACGAGTCGCTGCGCTACCGCGATCCCGACCTGAGCCCGCCGGCCGACCCGGCCGAGATCGATGCCGCCGCGATGACGCGCGTGGTCGAGGCCCTGAACACCCTGCGCATGAACGACCCCGACCGCCTGGGCGACTGGTTCGGCCGCTTCATCACCGTCTACCGCGCCGCCGGCGTGGTCTCGCCGGGCGCCGAACCGGCGCGCTCGCGCATCGAGATCGAATGGGACCTGGAACAGGGCGCGAGCCTGTGGCGCCACCCCTGGTCGCGCCTGGCCTGGCGCCGCGCCCACGCCAAGGGCCAGGCCGCGCGCCTGTACGTGAGCGGCCAGGAGTACGCCCTGGCGGCCAAGGACGCGCAGGCCCTGGCCAATGCGGTCGAGATCGACCAGGCCGTGTACGCCGCGCTGTCCGAAGCCGGACGCGCCTGCGTGCACGAGCTGATCGCCGGCGGCCACTACCGCCTGGGCCTGGACGACGACGAAGGCGAGGACGAAGGAGAAGGCGCGTGAGCGCGGCCGGCCACGGCTTCAGCGTGGTCGCCGTGGCCGACTACGCGGCCGCGAAGCCGGCGCTGCGGGCGGTACGCGAGGCGGTGTTCGTGCGCGAACAGCAGGTGCCCGAGGCGCTGGAACTGGACGCCGAACGCGACCCGCTGTGCGAACACGTGCTGGCCCTGGACGCGACCGGCGCCCCGATCGGCACCGGCCGGCTCACACCGGACCGGCGCATCGGCCGCATGGCCGTGCTCGCGCCCTGGCGCGGCCGCGGCGTCGGCGACGCCCTGCTCGCCGCGCTGCTGCAGCGCGCCGCCGAGCTGGGCTGGCGCGAGGTGTCGCTGCACAGCCAGGCCGCGGCGGTCGGTTTCTACGCCCGCCACGGCTTTCTGCCGCTGGGCGAGCGCTTCCTGGAAGCCGGGATCGAGCACCTGGGCATGCGCCGCCTGCTCGGCGCGGCCAACCCGGTCGAGAGCCGCGAGGCCGCCCTGGCGGCCTTGCTGGGCGTGATCGCGGGCGCGCGGCGCGGCCTGTCGATCTACAGCCGCGAACTCGACCCCGGCCTGCTCGACCGCGCCGACGCGATCGCCGCGCTGCGCCGCCACGCCACCGCCGGCGGCGGCGTGCGCGTGCTGCTGCAGGACCCGGCCGCGCCGCAACGCGCGCTGGCGCCGCTGATCGGCCTGGCCCAACGCCTGCCGACCGCGTTCGAGTTCCGCGCGATCGAGGAACCGGTCGATCAGAACTACCCTTCCGCCTACGTCGTCAACGACCGCGACGGCTGGTACTTCCGCACCCTCGGGCACCGTTTCGACGGCGAGACTCGCATCGACGACGGCGCCCGCGCGCGCCAGCTGCGCGCGCATTTCGATCCGGTCTGGGAGCGCGCCCGCCCTTGCAGCGAGTACCGCGCGCTCGGGATCTGAGCCGGGCCCGGCCCGGCTTCGACGCCGGGGCCTGAGTGCCGGTTAAACCTCCGCCCCGCTGCGGCCGCTTTCCGGCGCGGCTTGAAAGCGCGCGCGCCAGCCCAAGATTTTCCGGGCTTGCCGCAACGGCTGCTTCGACGGTCCGGCCCGGTCGGCTGCCGGAAATCGAAGAAAATCTGTCGCTTAGACCTAAGTAGTTATGCCGCTGGGCTTAACACTACCGCTATAATTCCGATCCTATGTCCGCGCGCAGCGCCGTCGGCGCGCGCGCGACTCCACATCCGCCCCCTAGAGTTTCCCGATAATCATCGTGGACAGCCTCCTGAAGCAGTTCTCCCAGTCCTCGCAACTCGGCGCCAACGCCGCCTTCATCGAAGACCTGTACGAGCAGTACCTGGTCGATCCCGACAGCGTCGGGGCCAAATGGAAGGCCTACTTCGACGGTTTCAAGGGCCGCGAAGCCGGCGACGTGCCGCATTCGGCCGCCATCGACGCCATCGCTCAGGCCAGCCGGGCCGCCGCCCGCGGCGCGCCCAACGGCGCCGCGCCGGGCACCGGCCCCAGCGACGAACGCGAGCGCGGGGTCGGCAAACTGATCACCGCCTACCGTTCGCGCGGCCACCTGGCAGCCAACATCGACCCGCTGGGCCTGCTCGAGAAGCCGGAAGCGCCGGACCTGGCGCTGGGCTTCCACCGCCTGTCCGAAAGCGACCTGTCCGGCGAGTTCAGCACCGGCGGCGTGGGCGGCAAGGAACGCATGAAGCTGGGCGACCTGGTCGCCCTGCTCAAAGCCACCTACACCGGCCCGATCGGCGCCGAGTTCATGCACATCGCCGACGCCGAACAGCGCCGCTGGATGTACGAGCGCCTGGAAACCGCGGCCGGCAAGTACGGTCGCAGCGCCGAAGACAAGAAGCGCATCCTCGAGCGCCTGACCGCGGCCGATGGCCTGGAACGCTACCTGGGCACCAAGTACGTCGGCCAGAAGCGCTTCTCGCTGGAAGGCGGCGACGCCCTGATCCCGCTGATGGACACCACCATCCGCCGCGCCGGCGAGCACGGCGCCCAGGACGTGGTGATCGGCATGGCCCACCGCGGCCGCCTCAACGTGCTGGTCAACACGCTCGGCAAACCGCCGCGCAAGCTGTTCGACGAGTTCGAAGGCAAGTTCGAGCACATCGAAGGCGACCTCGCCCACACCGGCGACGTCAAGTACCACATGGGCTTCAGCGCCGACGTCGCCACCCCGGGCGGCCCGGTCCACCTGGCGCTGGCGTTCAATCCCTCGCACCTGGAAATCGTCAACCCGGTGGTGGCCGGCAGCGTGCGTTCGCGCCAGACCCGCCGCGGCGACCAGGGCCGCGCCCAGGTGCTGCCGATCCTGCTGCACGGCGACGCCGCGTTCGCCGGCCAGGGCGTGGGCATGGAACTGTTCCAGATGTCGCAGGCGCGCGGTTTCGCGGTCGGCGGCACGCTCCACATCGTGATCAACAACCAGGTCGGCTTCACCACCAGCGCCCGCGAAGACGCGCGCTCGACCCTGTACTGCACCGACGTGGCCAAGATGGTCGGCGCGCCGATCCTGCACGTGAACGGCGACGATCCGGAAGCGGTGGTGTTCTGCGCAGAACTGGCGCTGGACTTCCGCAACCGCTTCGGCCGCGACGTGGTCATCGACCTGGTCTGCTACCGCCGCCACGGCCATAACGAGGCCGACGAGCCGGCGGCGACCCAGCCGCTGATGTACCAGGTGATCCGCAAGCACAAAACCCCGCGCGAGCTGTACGCCGAGCGCCTGGTCGCCGAGGGCACGCTGCAAGCCGCCGACGCGCAGGCCCTGGTCGACGGTTACCGCGACAAGCTCGACGCCGGCGCGGTCACCACCGAACTGGTCGAGGTCAAGCCGGACGAGTTCACCATCGACTGGTCCAAGTACCTGTCGGGCAAGGTCACCGACCCGGTCGACACCACCTTCGACCGCGCCAAGCTCGACGGCCTGGCGGTGCAGATCAACACCGTCGCCGACAGCGTCAAGCTGCACCCGCGCGTGGCCAAGATCTACGAGGACCGCCGCAAGATGGCGGCCGGCGAACTCGCCGGCGACTGGGGCTTCGCCGAGAACCTGGCCTACGCCACCCTGCTGACCGAGGGCTACAAGCTGCGCCTGGTCGGCCAGGACTGCGGCCGCGGCACCTTCTTCCACCGCCACGCGATCCTGCACGAGCAGACCAGCGACGATTACGTGCTGCCGCTGCGCGAGTTGGTCAAGACGCCGTCGGACGTGACCATCATCGACTCGCTGCTTAGCGAGGAAGCGGTGATGGCGTTCGAGTACGGCTACTCGACCGCCGATCCCATGACCCTGGACATCTGGGAAGCCCAGTTCGGCGACTTCGCCAACGGCGCCCAGGTCGTGATCGACCAGTTCCTGTCCTCGGGCGAAGCCAAGTGGGGCCGTCTGTGCGGTCTGGCGCTGTTCCTGCCGCACGGCTACGAAGGCCAGGGCCCGGAGCACAGCTCCGCGCGTCTGGAGCGTTTCCTGCAGCTGTGCGCGCTGGAGAACATGCTGGTGTGCGCGCCGACCACCCCGGCCCAGGCCTACCACATGATCCGCCGCCAGATGCGCATGAGCACGCGCAAGCCGCTGGTGGTGATGACGCCCAAGTCGCTGCTGCGCCACAAGCTGGCGGTGTCGAGCCTGGACGAACTGGCCCAGGGCGAGTTCCAGCACCTGATTCCGGACGCCGCCGCCAATCCGAAGAAGGTCAAGCGGGTCGTGCTGTGCTCGGGCAAGGTCTACTACGACCTGCTGGAAGAGTCGCAGAAGCAGGGCCTGGAAGACGTCGCCCTGCTGCGCGTCGAGCAGCTCTACCCGTTCCCGCGCCAGGCCCTGAGCGAACAGCTCAAGCGCTACGCCGCGGCCAAGGACGTGGTGTGGTGCCAGGAAGAGCCGCAGAACCAGGGCGCGTGGTACCAGATCCGCCATCACCTCGCCGCCTGCCTGGCGCCGAAGCAGGCCCTGCATTACGCCGGCCGCGCGCGTTCGCCTTCGCCGGCGGCGGGCCATCTGGCCGACCACGTCGCCGAGCAGACCAAGCTGGTCGCCGACGCCCTGGTCAATTCGCTGCACGGCGAGGACAGCGCCGAGTAATCGGCGCCGTCCCGCGCATACCCCCTACCTACGCCCCATATCAATCAAGCAAGCCAGGATGCCCACCCCATGAGCACCGAGATCAAAGTCCCCGTCCTGCCCGAGTCCGTCTCCGACGCCACCATCGCCACGTGGCACAAGAAGCCGGGCGACGCGGTCAAGCGCGACGAGAACCTGGTCGACCTCGAAACCGACAAGGTCGTGCTCGAAGTCCCCTCGCCGGTCGACGGCGTGCTCAAGGAAATCAAGTTCGAGGAAGGCGCCACCGTGACCAGCTCGCAGCTGATCGCGATCGTGGAAGCCGGCGCCGCCGCCGAGGCCAAGCCGGCCGCGGAAGCCGCTCCGGCCGCCGCCAAGGCCGCCGAACTGCCGGCCGCCGGCGCGCAGCCGATCACCCCGAAGCCCGAGGCCGCCAAGGCGCCGGCCGGTAACGACCAGCTGCCCCCGGGCGCGCGCTTCACCGCGAACAAGGAAGGCATCGACGCCTCCCAGGTCGAAGGCACCGGCCGCAAGGGCGCCGTGACCAAGGAAGACATCCTCAACTACGCCAAGTCCGGCGGCGTCGGCAACGCCTCGGGCGCACGCGCCGAAGAGCGCGTGCCGATGACCCGCATCCGCGCGCGCATCGCCGAGCGCCTGATGCAGTCGAAGAACTCGATCGCGATGCTGACCTCGTTCAACGAAGTCAACCTCGGCAAGGTCATGGCCATGCGCAAGGAGCTGGGCGAGTCCTTCGAGAAGGCCAACGGCGTCAAGCTGGGCTTCATGAGCTTCTTCGCCAAGGCCGCCGCCAACGCGCTGCAGCGCCACCCGGTGGTCAACGCCTCGGTCGACGGCAACGACATCGTCTATCACGGCTACGCCGACATCTCGATCGCCGTGTCCACCGACAAGGGCCTGGTCACGCCGGTGCTGCGCAATGTCGAGCGCATGGGCTTCGCCGACGTCGAAAAGGCCATCGGCGATTACGCCAAGAAGGCCCGCGACGGCAAGCTGGCGCTGGAAGACCTGCAGGGCGGCACCTTCACCATCACCAACGGCGGCACCTTCGGCTCGCTGATGTCGACCCCGATCGTGAACCCGCCGCAGTCGGCGATCCTGGGCATGCACGCCATCAAGGAGCGCGCGATCGTCGAGAACGGCGCCGTGATCGCCGCGCCGATGATGTACATCGCGCTGTCCTACGATCACCGCATCATCGACGGCAAGGACGCGGTGCTGTTCCTGGTCGACATCAAGAACCAGCTCGAGAACCCGCATCGCATGCTGCTGGGCATGTAATGCCCAGCCGGGATTCGGGATTGGGGATTCGGGATTCGCAAAGGCAAAAGGCCGATGCGGGTTCCTCCCCTCTCCCGGGACCTTGGCCTTATCGCAAGCATTTTTCGCGGGCTTCGGAATTCGCAGCGCTGACGCGCTTTGAACGAATCCCGAATCCCCAATCCCGAATCCCGTGAGCGAATGATAATGAGCGAACAATTCGACGTAGTCGTCATCGGCGCCGGCCCGGCCGGCTACCACGCCGCCATCCGCGCCGCCCAGCTCGGTCTCAAGACCGCCTGCATCGACGCCGCGCTCGGCAAGGACGGCAAGCCCGCCCTCGGCGGCACCTGCCTGCGCGTGGGCTGCATCCCGTCCAAGGCCCTGCTCGACAGCTCGCGCCAGTTCTGGAACCTGCAGCACCTGTTCGGCGAACACGGCATCACCACCGACAACGCCAAGATCGACGTCGCCACCATGATCGGCCGCAAGGACAAGATCGTGAAGCAGTTCACCGGCGGCATCGCGATGTTGTTCAAGGCCAACAAGATCGCCCCGTACTACGGCTTCGGCACCCTGCATCCGGGCAACGTGGTCAAGGTCAAGCAGCACGACGGTTCGGAAGTCGAGCTCAAGGGCACCAACGTCATCATCGCCGCCGGTTCGGATTCGATCGAGCTGCCGTTCGCCAAGTTCGACGGCGACAAGATCGTCGACAACGTCGGCGCGCTGGACTTCACCGAAGTGCCCAAGCGCCTGGGCGTGATCGGCGCCGGCGTGATCGGCCTGGAGCTGGGCAGCGTGTGGAAGCGCCTGGGCGCCGAGGTCACCATCCTCGAAGCCCTGCCCGACTTCCTCGCCGCCGCCGATGCCGAGGTCGCCAAGACCGCGGCCAAGGAATTCAAGAAGCAGGGCCTGGACATCAAGCTGGGCGCCAAGGTCAGCAAGGCCGAGATCAAGAAGGACGGCGTGCACCTGACCTACAACGACGGCAAGGCCGATCAGGCATTGGTCGTGGACAAGCTGCTGGTGGCCGTCGGCCGTCGCGCCGCGTCCAAGGGCCTGCTGGCCGAGGGCACCGGCGTCAAGCTCAACGAGCGCGGCCAGATCGAAGTCGACGAGCACTGCCACACCGGCGTCGACGGCGTGTGGGCGGTCGGCGACTGCGTGCGCGGCCCGATGCTGGCGCACAAGGGCTTCGAGGAAGGCATCGCGGTCGCCGAGCTGATCGCCGGCCTGCCGGGCCACGTCAATCTCGACACCGTGCCGTGGGTGATCTACACCGAGCCGGAAATCGCCTGGGTCGGCAAGACCGAGCAGCAGCTCAAGGCCGAGAACATCCCGTACAAGACCGGCAGCTTCCCGTTCGCGGCGATCGGCCGCGCCGTGGCCATGGGCGAGCCGGCCGGCTTCGTCAAGGTCATCGCGCACGCCGAGACCGATCGCGTGCTCGGCCTGCACCTGGTCGGCGTTGGCGTGTCGGAACTCGTGCACGAGGGCGTGCTGACCATGGAATTCAACGGCTCGGCCGACGACCTCGCCCGCATCTGCCACGCCCATCCGACCCTGTCGGAAGCGATCCACGACGCGGCGATGGCGGTGGACAAGCGCGCGATCCATAAAGCCAATTGAAGCCGGGATTCGGGATTGGGGATTCGGGATTCGCAACAGCGGCCCGTCCCCTATCCGGATCCCATGCAGACGCCAGGCTACGCCTGGCGTTTTGCTTTTACCAATCCCGAATCCCCAATCACGAATCCCGTGCTATGAAATCGCTCTGCGTCTACTGCGGCTCCAATTCCGGCTCGCAACCGATCTACACCGAACGCGCGATGGCGCTGGGCCAGCGCATGGCCCGCGACGGCATCGCCCTGGTCTACGGCGGCGGCAACGTCGGCCTGATGGGCGTGGTCGCCGACGCGGTGCTGGAAGCCGGCGGCGAGGCCATCGGCGTGATTCCCGAGCAACTGGTCAACTGGGAAGTCGCGCATCGCGGGCTGAGCAAACTCGAAGTGGTCGGCTCCATGCACGAGCGCAAGGCGCGCATGTTCGATCTCGCCGACGCCTTCGTCGCCCTGCCCGGCGGCTTCGGCACTCTCGACGAAATGTTCGAGATGCTGACCTGGCGCCAGCTCGGCATCGGCGACAAGCCCTGCGCCTTCCTCGACGTCGAAGGCTTCTACTCGCCGCTGATGGCGATGCTGGACCGCATGGTCGCCGAACGCTTCCTGCATGCCGACCAGCGCCGCGACCTGTGGCACGGCGACGATCTGGACGCGATGCTGACCTGGATGCGGGCCTACCGCCCGGCCGAAGCCAGCAAGTGGATGGACGAGAAGCGCCGCAACGCGCTGCGCTAAGCTGCATCGATCCAGAAGGAGATCGGACGATGCGCGCGATCGCGGTGCCCTTGCTGCTCGGCTTATGCGCTTGCCAGCCCGCCGAATCGGTCGAGCCCGAGTTCCGCGACGACACCCATGTCGTGCTCAAGCGCAGCGGCTGCCCCGGTGCGTGCACGCCCTACGAGGTGCATATCGGCCCCGGCGGCAATGCCGTGTTCGTCGGCCGCGATCGAACCGGCAAGCACCCCGAGCGCAATCAGGACGGCGATCTGGTCAGGGCCTATGCGCTGGCTTATCCGCATCGCCGCGCGATGTTCGATCTGATCTTCTCCCCACGCTACGCCGAACTCGAACCGGTCTACAGCGCCGGCACCGGCGACGGCCAGACCACGACGATCACCATCACCGATCGCCAAGGCACCCGCTCGGTCTCGCGCAACGGCGCCGCCTGCCTGCGCGACAGCAAGCAGCCCGGCGCGCTTAAGGCGGTCGCGGCGGCCGGCAAGCCGGCGCGCTGGGTGCCGGACGTGTTCTGCGAAACCGTGGAGCTGATCGACAGCGCCAGCTGCGCCACCTATTGGAGCGCCGAACTCGAAGCGCCCGACGACCCGGCCGATCCGCGCCTGTCGCCGCCGTGGCAATGCCGCCCGGCGGATCATCCCCACTGACGACAACGCGCGCGACCCCGGCCCGGATCCGCCCCAGGCTGCGTTAGGATCGCGTCGGGGAATACAGAATCCGGAACATCCGATGCGCACTCCGTTCGCGACCGCCGCACTCGCGGCCATGCTGGTCTGGCCGCTCGCCGCCGGCGCCAAAGACAAAGCGGCCAAATCGGCCTACGACTGCGCCGAGCTCGCCGAGCTGCCCGCCGATGCCAGCGACACCGACCGCCGCCTGACCTGCACCATCCCCGACAAATACCGCCGCGACGTCGCCATCGCCGAGTACATCGGCAACGCGATCCGCCGCCACGACCTGGCGGCGTGGCTGACCACCGACCAGTTGGTCAAGATCAAGGCCCTGCCGGACGCGCCCGGCCAGCCCTCGGGTTGGCTCACCCTCGAGCGCGACGACGACATCGACGTGCGCTACTTCAGCAAGGTCGACGGCCAGTTGGTCGCGTTCGCATCGGCGACCCTGGGCTTGGCGCCGCTCGGTGTGCGCGACGCCACCCGCCTGCAACCGCCGCAGCCCGCGCAGCCGCGCGAACAACGGCTGATGGCGGCGCTGCATCTGGCCCGCCAGCAGGACCAGGTCTATTGCAGCCAACGTCCGCCCAATACGGTCGCCTTCGAGTACGAAGAGGACGGCCAGGACCAGATCCTGGTGTTCGTGATGACCCCATGGCTGGACGAGTCCGCGCCGCTGGGCGGTTACGCGATGTACCGCATCGACGCCCAGGGCGAACGCCTGATCGACCGCTACGAACAGACCCGCGGCTGCGTGAGCACGACCCTGGATCAGGCGCGCAAGCCCGATGCGCTGTTCGTCTCGCATCTGACCTCGGCCGCGCCGACCATGTTCCATGTGTTCATGAGCCTGCAGTACCGCACGCCGATCGTGGTGTTCACCACCCAGAACGAGCAGTTGTGGAAGGTCGAACAGGGCCGTATCCGGCTGTTGGGCCCGGACGAGCCCGACTACCGCAAGCTCAAGCAGTGGAGCGACGGCATCGAACGCAAGCACGAGGCCGCGCCGACTTCGAGCCCGATCGGCTAAGCGCGACGCGTCCGCGTCTGGCCGCGTCATGACGGGGCGCGCAATCGCGCTCGGTTATCATCGCGTTCTGTCCGCAGAGACCGCGCCATGACCGTGCCCAGCGACTTCAACGCCTTCCGCATCCACAGCGACGACGCCGGCTACCGCAGCGGCATCGAACGCGTGTCCATCGACGCGCTCTCGCCGGGCGAGATCGTGATCAAGACCGCCTATTCCTCGATCAACTTCAAGGACGCGCTGGCCGGCACCGGCGAAGGCAAGATCCTGCGCCGCTTCCCGCTGGTGGGCGGCATCGACGTGGCCGGCCATGTGGTCGCCTCCAGCGACGACAAGTTCCGCGAGGGCGACGCGGTGCTGGTGACCGGCTGCGGCCTGAGCGAAACCCGCGACGGCGGCTACGCCGAGTACGCGCGCCTGGAGGCGCAATGGGCGATTCCCCTGCCCGGCGGCCTGAGCCTGCGCGAGAGCATGATCCTGGGCACCGCCGGCTTCACCGCCGCGCTCGCCCTGCACCGCATGCAGGACAACCGCCAGACGCCCGAACTGGGCCCGCTGGCGGTGACCGGCGCCAGCGGCGGCGTGGGCTCGCTGGCGATCGACATCTTCAGCCGCGCCGGCTACGAAGTGCACGCGATCAGCGGCAAGGCCGAGCAGGCCGACTATCTGAAGTCCATCGGCGCCAGCCAGGTGCTGGGGCGCGACGCTCTGGCCACCGCCCGGCCGATGGAATCGGCGCGCTTCGGCGGCGGCCTGGACAACGTCGGCGGGCCGATGCTGACCAGCCTGCTGGCCCAGACCGCGCCCTACGGCAACGTCGCCAGCGCGGGCCTGGCCGCCAGCCCCGCGCTGGACGCCACGGTGATGCCGTTCATCATCCGCGGCGTGTCCCTGCTGGGGGTGGCCTCGGCCGGCACCGCTCGCCAGATCCGCGACGAAGTCTGGCGCCATCTGGGCAGCGACTGGAAACCCGCGCACCTGGACCGCATATGCACCCGTGAAGTGGGGCTGGCCGAACTGCCCCAGGTGTTCCCGGGCATGCTGGCCGGGGGTTCCCTGGGCCGGACGCTGGTCGTGATCTAGTTGGCATTGCGGCGTCAGCGCGCATCGCTACAATCGAGACAATTCCGGGGGAAACACATGGCGCGTATTCTGATCGTCGACGACTCACCGTCTCAGCTGATGGGCATCCGCCGCATCGTCGAGAAGCTGGGGCATGAGGCCTTGACCGCCGAAGACGGCGCGGCGGGGGTGGAAGCCGCCAAGCGCGAAATCCCCGACCTGATCCTGATGGACGTGGTGATGCCGAACCTCAACGGCTTCCAGGCCACGCGCTCGATCTGTCGCGAGGCCACCACCAAGCACATCCCGATCGTGCTGGTGACCACCAAGGACCTGGACACCGACCGGGTCTGGGGCATGCGCCAGGGCGCCAAGGCCTACATCACCAAGCCCTTCAGCGAAAGCGACCTGTCCGAGATCATCGCCCAGCTGTTGCCGGGCTGATCGACGCCCGCGGGCCGTCGCAGGCCCGCCGCTTTAGCGTAAAGCCCTACCGCTTTCCGTGGGAGCGACGCGAGTCGCGTTCGTGGAGCGTCGGCGTGCGGCGCAGTTCGGCCTCGCATAGACCTGATGCGTAGGATGTGGTGAGCCGCAAGCGAACCGCATCGCCCGTCGCCAGTGCGCTATCGCGCCGGTGCGGTTCGCTGCGCTCACCGCAGCCTACGGCATCCGCTCAGCCGCGCCGCCAATCGTCGCCGAAGGCGTCGCGCATGCGCGCGTAGGCCTCGTGCTGTTCCTCGGTGTGGGCGCGCGGCGCCAGCACCTCCAGTTCGACGATCTGGTCGCCCGGCGGCGTGCCCGGCAGGCCGCGGCCGCGCAGGCGCAGCTTGCGCCCGGCTTCCGAGTTCGGCGGAATCTTCAGCTCGACCGCGCCGCCCAGGGTGGGCACGCTGATGGTCGCGCCCAGCGCCGCTTCCCAGGGCGCCAACGGCAGCACGTGGATCACGTTGCGGCCGTCGACCTCGAAATGCGGATGCGCGGCGTATTCGATCTCCAGCAGCAGATCGCCGTGCGTCCCCTGCCCGCCCAGGCGTATCAACTGCCCCGGCTGGATGCCCTTGGGAATGCGCACTTCCAAGGTGCGACCGTTGACCGAGATGCGCACCATGCCGCCTTCGTAGATCGTCTCCAGCGCCACCGCCAACTTGGCGCGGCTATCGCCGCGCGGCGGCGGACGCCCGGCCTGGCCGCCGAAGCCGGCCGGGCCGCGACCGCGTCCGAACAGGCTCTCGAAGAAGTCGCTGAAACCGCCGCCCGCGCCGCCGCCGGCGAAGATCTCGTCGAAATCGGCGCCGCCGTAACCGCCGCCGAAGCCGCCCGGCGGCGGCTGGACCTCGTCGCCGGGCCGGTAGCCGCGCGCGCGCAGTTGGTCGTAGGCGCCGCGCTTCTGCGGATCGCGCAGCGCTTCGTAAGCCTCGTTGACGGCCTTGAACTTGTCCTCAGCGCCGGCCTCCTTGCTGACGTCCGGATGGTACTTGCGCGCCAGCCGCCGGTACGCGGTCTTGATCTCGGCCTCGCCGGCGCTGGGCTCCACACCCAGGGTTTCGTAGTAATCCTTGAACTGCATCGCGGCTCCCTCAAGCTCGCTGGTGAGCGGCCGACACCGCCCCACAGAGTAGGCGGCGCGCGATCGCACGGGAAGACCGGGTCGAAATGGCCGCTGCGCCTGCGTTTTTCAATGCTTGCGCGCACAATGCGCGCTGTACCCGGGTCTTGACGCGCCGTTACGCGCGCGCCGACCAGACTGCCATCCCCACCGGAGAATATCCCCATGAGCATCCAGGTCGGCGACCGCCTGCCCGAAGTCAATCTGCAACGCATCCGCGAAGGCGTCGAGACCGTCGACACCAACGCCCTGTTCGACGGCCGCAAGATCGTGCTGTTCGCCGTGCCCGGCGCGTTCACCCCGACCTGCTCGGAAAAGCACCTGCCCGGCTTCGTCTCGCATTTCCACGATTTTCGCGCCAAGGGCATCGAAGTCGCCTGCATGGCGGTCAACGACCCCTTCGTGATGCAGGCCTGGGGCCAGAGCCAGCACGTGCCCGACGGCCTGATGATGCTGGCCGACGGCAACGGCGACTTCACCCGCGCGCTCGGCCTGGAGCTGGACGCCAGCGCCTACGGCATGGGCACGCGCGCCAAGCGTTTCGCGCTGTACGCCGAGAACGGCGTGGTCACCCAGTTGGAAGTCGAAGCCCCGGGCGAGTACCGCGTGTCCTCGGCCGAGCACATGCTGTCGCTGGTCTGACCGCAGCGAACTGAACGCGGGAGGCGGCGCCTACATCGCCGTCACCGGCCGCCGGGCATCGTTGGGGGCACCTCGCCCCCAGCGACCCGCCAGGAGGTCGATATGAGTGCCAAACCCACACGCAAGTCCGCACACGCGGTCGCCGCCACGGCCAGCCGCAAGCCCGAAGCGGCGATGATCACCGACGTCAAGGCGATTCGCGCCCGCGCCCG
This sequence comes from Lysobacter sp. Root983, assembly GCF_001429345.1. Lineage (NCBI taxonomy): Bacteria > Pseudomonadati > Pseudomonadota > Gammaproteobacteria > Lysobacterales > Lysobacteraceae > Lysobacter > Lysobacter sp. Root983. Next base: position 305,283 of record NZ_LMJO01000001.1, on the reverse strand, counting down.
TCAGCATATTCAGGACGGCGCGATCACCAGCAGCTACAACGCCGACCGCGGCACCGTGATCAAGCTGCTCAACGAAGCGCTGGCGACCGAAATCGTCTGCGTATTGCGCTACAAGCGCCACTACTTCATGGCCAGCGGCCTGATGGCCGACGCGGTCAAGGCCGAGTTCCTCGAGCATGCCAACGAGGAGCAGGCGCACGCCGACCGCATCGCCGAACGCATCGTCCAGCTCGGCGGCGAGCCCGACCTGAACCCCGATGTCTTGTCCAAGCGTTCGCATGCCGAGTACGTGGAAGGCAGCGATCTGCGCGACATGGTCAAGGAGGATCTGGTCGCCGAACGCATCGCCATCGACAGCTATCGCGCGATCATCGACTACCTCGGCGACCGCGACACCACCACCAAGCGCATGCTGGAAGCCATCCTCGCCCAGGAAGAGGAACACGCCGACGAGCTGGCCGACCTGCTCGACGGCTGGACCGGCAAGTAAGCGCCTAGGCGGCGCGCCCGGATCGGGCGACGGCGGCGGCCGCCAGGGCCGCTGCTAGACTCGCCGCATGAGCCGCCTGGTCCATATCGCCCGCATGCGCGCCCGTCTGGAGCGCGCGCATTGGCCGCGCCTGCAGATGGCGACGGTGGTCGCCATTACCGGCGGCGTCGGCTTCGTGGCCTCTTACGTCCTGCTGCGCGGCGGCATGGATGCGATGTGGCAGCGTTACCCGCTCGCAGTCGCCATCGCCTACGCCGTATTTCTGTTGTTGTTGTGGCTGTGGGCGCGGTTCTTCGAGCGTAAGGCCTACGACTGGCTCGACCTGGTGCCCGATGGCGGCGGCCACAGCGGCGGTGGCGGCGCCAGCGGGTCTCCCGGCGGCGGCGGGCACAGCGGCGGCGGGGGCGCTTCGGCGTCGTTCGAGGTCGACGGCAACGTGCCCATGCCCTCGATCGCGGCGCCCGACATCGACATGAGCCTGCCTGAGCTGGAACTGCCCGACGCATTGGGCGGCGTCGAGGAAGGCGGCTGCGCGCTGGCGCTCCTGCTGCTGGTGGCGACGGTGGCGCTGGGCGCCCTGCTGTTGACCGTCGGCTGGGTGGTCTGGATCGCGCCCACCCTGATGGCCGAGCTGATCCTGGACGTCGCCCTGGCCGGTAGCCTGTACCGGAGACTGCGCCGTATCCAGACCCAGCACTGGCTGCGCACCGCGCTGCGACGCACGATCTGGCCGGTGCTGGGCGTCGCCCTGACCCTGGCCGTGCTCGGCTATGCCGGAACACGCTACGCGCCGGGCGCGGACTCCATCGGCGACGTGGTCGCCGCGATGCGGGCGCGCGAGTGAAACCTCAACGCATGCGCCCTTTGCCGCGCGAATTCGTCCCGTTCCGCCTGCTCGGCGCGCCGGTGGTGTTCCACTGGAGCGTGCTGGTGGTCGTGGCGCTGATCCTCAGCTTGTCGTTCAGAAGCAATCCGCTCACCGCTGCCGTGGGCGTGCTCGCGTATCTGCTGTTGATCGTCGCTCATGAAGCCGGCCACGCCTGGGTCGCGCGCCGCCATGGTCTCTACGTGGAGAGCCTGCGGATCTATCCGATGCATGGCGGCTGCGTGCACGAATCGGCGCGTACGCCCGCGCAGGACATCGCGATCGCCTGGGGCGGCGTCGGCGCGCAGGCCCTGCTGTTCGGGTTGGCGATGCTGATCGGCGCGCTGCCCTCCTCGACCGGGATGCTCGCCTCGCTGCAGACCGCGGTGGTGATCGCCTGGGGGCCGGTCAACCTGATGATCCTGGTGCTCAACCTGCTGCCGGTGCCGCCGTTGGACGGCGCTCGCGCCTGGCGCGTACTGCCCTGGATGCGGCAGCGTTGGCGCATGCGCGCGCAGGCCAAGCCGGTCAAGCCGAAGCCGCGCGCGTCGGGCGAACGCGGCCAGGTCGTATCGCTGGACGAGCATCGCAAGCGCAAACCGCGCAGCGACGACTGAGACGTCGCGCTTAAAGCGCCGCGATCAGATGACCGCCCGGCGGCGCTTTAGGATGCGGTGAGCGCGGCGAACCGCATCACCGGCGTGAGTCCTGCATGGCGACGGTGCGGTTCGCCTGAGGCTCACCGCACCCTACGGCGAATCGGCGCGGGGTGGTTGCGACCCAACCGCCATGCCTGCCCGCTTACAGCGTCTTTTCCAGATACGCCTTGGTCTTGTCGGAAATGTTCGGCGTGTCCACATCGAAGGCGAAGGTCAGCGTGCCGTCCGCGGCCAGGCTGAAACTGCCGTTGCGGTCGCCGGGTTTGTGGCTGCAACGCAATGCCTTGACCCTGGCCGCGATGGCCGCCTTGGACGTGGGGTCGTCGCACATATGCGCCATGCCGTCGGCGACGGCCTGGCAATAGTTCGAGGCGACCTGCTTTTGCGCCACGAACGGCGCGACCAGATTCGGATCGAGCTTGGCGCCGAGGGCATAGCCGCATTTTTCCTGGAACAGCGAGACCTTCGCATCCAGCCAGCCCTGCCATTGCAGCAACTGCTTCTGCTCGCCCAAGGATTGCGCGAACGCGGGCAAAGCGGCGATCGACAGCACAGCAAGCACGGTGATTCTGTTCATGAGCACATCCTGTAGTGACGGAGGCGCGAGGCGCGCAACGGCAGCCGGCTTTCCACCATCGCCTCATCGCCACGATCATGCCGGCCGCTGCAATGGAACAGCCGTGCGGTTAGCGTCGAGTGACGAATCGGAGGGCATGCACAGACATCTCACCGCATATGCGCCAAATAGGCATGCACAGTGTCCATCTGATGCATTTGCAGCGTGCCATTCTCCGTCGTTACGAGCTTGCGATTCAGGCCCGGACGAACACCGCGCTATTCGAGCCAGCTCAGCGCAGCACCCGGAACCGCACTCGCGACCAGGCGCCGCTGTCGGCCAAGGCGGTGAGCTGATGATCGCCGGGCTCGCCGAAGTCGTGCGCGAAGGCGGTGTCGCCCTCGGTCTCGCCGATCAGGCGCCCGTCCAGCAACCAACGGATCCGCGCCGCGCTGCCGATCGCGCGCAGGGACAGCCGCAGCGCGTGCACGCTGCCGGGCGCGCGCGCGATCGTGGCCTGATCGGCCAGGCCTTCGATGCGCAGTTCCTCGCTGGCGTCGCGCCCATCGGCGGCGCAGTCCGGCGCCAGCGCCGGCAGGCGCGAGGCGCGGCGGGTCTCCGCGGCCAGCCAGGGCGAGGCCAGGGCCGGCCAGCGCGCGATGCTGGCCTCACGGCGCGCATGCGAGGCGCTGCAATCGGCGGACAGGCGCAGGCCGCTGCGCGCATCGACCTGGAAACGCTCGACGCCCGCGTTCCACAGGCGCGCATCGCGCTCGGCGAAGGTCGGCGGCACCGAGCCGTCCAGGGTCCAGGCCTGCAGCTTCTTCTGGCACAGCTGCGGCGCCTGTGGATCCGGCGGCAAGCCCAGCGGCCAGCACACCTCGATCTGCTCGACGTTCGCCGGCGGCGGCTTCAGCGCGCCGTCGCCGCGTTGGCGCGGCAGGCTGTCGACCACCTCGAACAGCAGCGGCAAGGCGGTGACCGCGCCGTACTGGCCGGGCAAGGGCGTGCCGTCCGGCCGCCCGACCCAGACCCCGACCGTGTAGCGGCGCGTGCTGCCCAGCGCCCAGGCGTCGCGGAAGCCGTAACTGGTGCCGGTCTTCCAGGCCACCCGCGGTCGGCCCGAGGTATCGAAGGTGTCGGCGACGGCGCCCGGCCGCGGATTGGCCTCGAGGATTTCGCGCACGATCCAGCCCGCGCCCGGCGACAACAAGCGCCGTTCCAGCAGCGGCGCGTCCGGCGTGTAGCGCACGCGTCCGGCCAGGCCTTCGCGGTTTAGCGCCGCGTAGGCGCCGACCAGATCCTCCAGGCGCGCGCCGGTGCCGCCCAGAATCATCGACAGGTTCGGGGTCGCGCCGCGCGGCCAATGCAGTTCGATGCCCGCATGCGCGAGCCGCGCCGAGAAACGGCTGGGCCCGACCCGATCCAGCAGATCCACCGCCGGCACATTGAGCGACAGGCGCAGCGCCTCGGCCGCGCCCACCGGCCCGTTGAAGGTCGCGTCGAAATTGCCCGGCCGGTAGTCGCCGAACGACTGCGGCGCGTCGACCAGCAGGCTTTCGGAATGGATCAGGCCGTCGTCCAGGGCCAGGCCGTACAGGAAGGGCTTGAGCGTCGAACCGGGCGAGCGCCAGGCCTTGACCATGTCGACGTGGCCCAGGCGCGCGGTATCGGCGAAGGTCGCCGAACCGACGTAGGCGCGTGCCTCCAGGCTCGCGTTGTCGATCACCAGCAAGGCCGCCGAGGTGCGCTCGGGCAGATTGGAGAAGTAGGCCGCGACGCGGTCCTCGAGGGTGCGCTGCAGTTCGATGTCGATGGTCGAGGTCAGCCGCGTCGCCTTGGGTTGCTCGAAGCGCAGGCGCTGGGCCAGCAGGGGCGCGTGCTGCGGCGGTTGCAGCGAACGCGCCACCACCGGTTCGATGCGCGCGTCGGCGACCAGCGCGCGCGACCACACGCCCAGCGCGGCCATGCGCGCCAGCACCTTGTCGCGCGCCACTCGCGCGCGCTCGGGTTCGCGGTCCGGACGCAGCCGGCTCGGCGACTGCGGCAGCACCGCCAACAGCGCGGCCTCGGCATGCGACAGGCGCGACGAAGGCTTGCCCAGATAAGCCCAACTCGCCGCCTCCACGCCTTCGACGGTGCCGCCGAACGGGGCGCGATTGAGATAGAGGGTCAGGATCTCGCGCTTGGACAGATGCGCTTCCAACTGCAGCGCGCGCAGCAATTGCTTGAGCTTGCCCCAGGGCGTGCGCGTATGCGGATCCAGGATGCGCGCGACCTGCATGGTCAGGGTCGAACCGCCGGAGACCACCCGGCCGCTGCCCAGCCACTGCCCGCCCGCGCGCAGCAAGGCGTAGGGATTCACGCCGGGATGCTTCCAGAACCAGCGGTCCTCGTAGTTCAGCAGGGCCTGCAGGTACAGCGGCGAGACCTGCTCGATGCGCACCGGGTACCGCCAGATGCCGCCGCGATCGGCGAACGCGCGCAGCGGCGTGCCGTCGGCGGCGACCACCACCGCGCCGGCCTGACCCTCGCGCGGCAGCGGCAGCGGGAAGGCCAGATCGAGCAGCATCGCCGAGGTGACGAACAGCAGCGCGGCGAGCAGCAGCTTCATTCCGAAGCGGCGCGGCTTCGGCAGCGCGGTCGTTGCCGCTGCTGGATCGGACTTCACTCCGCGCAGGCGACGCCACCAGCGCTTGCACGCGCCTATGCCCCCTCTCCCGCCTGCGGGAGAGGGTTGGGGTGAGGGCCGCTCCGGCGCCGGAGGTTCCGTACTGCTCACTGGATTCACCGGCTTTCGTTTACTGGAAGTACTTGGGAATGGAAGCACTCACGCCTGCGGCGCTCGCTTCCCTCATCCGCCCTACGGGCACCTTCTCCCGCCAGCGGGAGTAGGGACAGCATTGGTTCCGCCTCACGCGCTGCCCCTCTCCCGCTTGCGGGGTGAGCGGCAGCGCTTACGAGCCACTGGCTCGCGCTGCACCGAAAGCCCGACCGCCATGCAGTCGGGCCGGGGCGCGGCTTGGGGTGAGGGCCGCCGCGAGCCCGCCCGCGGCGCTACCTCACTTGCCCGGCTGCGTCACCGTCAGCATCGCCGGTACCGCCTTGCCGACGCCGCGCAGATCCGGACGGTACATGTCCTCGACCAACGACGGCGGCACGGTGTAGGTGCCCGGCGTGACCGCGCGCACCAAGTAGAACACCCGCGCGGTGTCGCCGACGTCGAGCTTGAGCGCGGCCACGTAACGGTCGTCGCGGAACTCCTCGTGACGTACTTCGGCGGCGTCGTCGCGGTCGGAGATCTCGATGCCGTCCACCACCACGCCGGCCCACTGCTTGGCGTCGCCGAGGTTGAAGTTCTCGATCTCCAGGCCCGCCGGCAGCAGGTCGGTGAGCAGGGCGTCGGGCATGCTGCGGCTGGCCTTGATGCTGACCTGCACGATCAGAGCCTCGCCCTCCTCCAGGCTGCCGCCTTCCCACTCCTCGCCCTTGGTCGTGTAGTACTTGCGCTTGACCTCGATCACCGAGCTGTCCGGGTCCGGCGCGCGGCGCGGCACGCCGGCCACTTCCATGCTCGCGTACAGCGGCGGCTGACCGACCGGCGCGAAGCTCACGCCCGCGGCCAGCGCGTCGTAGTCGAACAGGCGGCCGACGATCTTGGCCGCACCGGCGTCGCTGGCGACATCGCCGACTTTCCATTGGCCGGACACGGTCTTGGCCTGGTCGGCCATCAGCGCCTTGCCCAGGCGCGCCAGCGCGACCTGCTCCTGCGTGCTCAGCCACAGCCAACCGCGATTGCGGCGCGCGTCCAGCTCCAGGCCCAGCGGCACCGCGCGGCCGTCGTAGGCCGGCGTGGCGTAGCCGCGCTCGTGCACCAGCGCGATCATCAAGGCGTCGTCGCGCACACGGCTGCCGTAGTCGCCCAGGTACTCCGGACGGTCCTTGGAGTCCTTGGCGAAACCTTCGGCGATCGCCTTCTTGCCGCGCGCCTTGTCGCCCTGCATCGACAGCGCCAGGCCCAGGTGCACCAGCGGCAGGCCGGTCACGCTGTTCTTGCGCTCGTTGTCGTAGAGCGCGCGCAAGGTACCCAGCGGCGCGCGGTTGACGCGCGCCAGCACATAGCCGGCGTGGGCCTGATAGGCGAACTTGAGGTGTTCGCGGCGGTCGTAGCCGAAGAACTGGGCGCCGCCCGACAGCAGGTCCTCGTTGAGCACCTTCAGGGACTTCTGCAGCATGGTCTCGGGCACCGCGAAACCGGCGTCGCGCGCGTCCAGCAGGAACTCGACCACGTAGGGCGTGATCGCCTGATTGACGTAGTCGCCGTCGCCCCACATCGAATAGTGGCCGGAGCCGATCTGCATCGCCGCCAGGCGACCGAACGCGCCTTCCATGCGCGCGCGCCGCTGCTTGGCGTCCAGGCCCTTGACCCCGAGCATCTTGGCGGTGGCCTCGTCCAGCTCCAGCGCGGCATAGCCCTTGCTGGTGGTCTGCTCGGCGCAGCCGTACGGATACTCCAGCGCGCCCTGCAGCGCGCTGGCGAACGGAATCGGCGGCAAGGCGCTGACCGTCATGCGCGCGTTCACCGAGCCCGGCATCAGGCCTTCGGCGAAGTCCGCGCCCAGGCGCACCGAGGCGTTGTCCTCCAGCACCTGGGTGCGCGCACGCAAGACCTGCGGCCAAGCCGGCCGCACCGGCACGTCGTAGCGCCGGTCGACCTTGTAGCCGTTGCCCTCCACGCGCACGCGCACCTGCGCGACCGTGTAGCCCTCGCGGGCGACGATCGGGAAGGTGTAGGTGGTCTTGGCCTCCACGCCCAGGTTGGCCTTGCGGTTGCCGTCGCTCAGCGACAGCGGGCCGATGCCTTCGACCTTGACCTCGAACTCGCCGGGCTTGCCGGTGAAGTTCTGCACGTCCAGGGTGACGTTGCTGCGGTCGCCCGGTGCGAGCACGCGCGGCGTGCTGGCCTCGGCCAGCACCGGCGCGCGCACGATGGTCTCGCGGTCGCGCTTGCCGTACTTGCCGCCGGAGTACACCAGCGCCGACACCCGCAAGGTGCCGTTGAAATCGGGCACCGCCAGCTTGACCAGGGCATTGCCCTTGGCATCCAGGCGCACCGGCCCGGCGAACAGGTCCACCGTCTGCACCTTGGCGGTCGGGCGCCGTGCCTGTGGCAAGGCCTCCAGTGCTGCGTCGCCGCCGAAGCGGAGCTTGGCGGTGCCGCCCTCGAAGCTCTCGATCACGCGCCCGTAGACGTCGTAGGCGTCCACGCCCAGACGACGCTGGGCGAAGAAATGCGCGGCCGCGTCCGGCACCGGGAAGCGGGTGATGTTGAGGATGCCCACATCGACCGCGGACACGGTCACGTAGGCTTCCTGCCCGGCCAGCTGCGGCGCGCTGACGGTGACCGGCAGGTCCTGCTCGGGCCGCATCAGCTTGGGCACGTTGAGCCCGACCGCGACCGTGCGCTCGCGCCGGTCCATCGGCACGTGGGCGATGCCGACCGCGCGCGCGGGCGTGATCTTGCTGGGCGCGCTGCCGCCGCGGAACACCAGCGCGGTCACGTAGACGTCGTGGCGGTCCCAATCGTTGGTGACCGGAATCTCGAAGCTGCTGCCGGCCTTCACGTCGATCGCCTGCACGTACAGCATGCGATCGCTTTCGACCATCAGCAGGCCCTTGCCCGCGTGCGGCGGGGTCAGGGTGACCTTGAGGGTGTCGCCGGCCTTGTAGGCGGTCTTGTCGAGCGCGATCTTGACCTTGTCGGGGCGCGCGTCGAGGCCGCGGTTCTGGTCGTCCCAGCTCCAACCGGCCTTGAACGGATAGCGCGAGGTCAGCTGGGTCGCCGGGTCGTAGACGTCGATGCGGTACTCGCCCCACTCGACCGGGAAATCCAGGCGCAGCGGCGAGGCGCCGAGGTCGACGTTGCGGGTCTGCACGTCTTCGTAGCGGCGGTTGAAGTCGTAGTCCCAGCCGCCGTCGGCGTCGTAGTTCCAGTGGTAGTCGCGGTGTTCGCGGATCAGGGTCACGCGCAGGCCACGCGCCGGGCGCGGCTTGCCGTCGGCGCCGACGCGGGTCAGCTCGAAACCGGCGTTGCCGTTGGAATCGGTGCCTTCCTTGTCGTCGAACAGCGGACGCACGCCGACCAGGGCATCGGCCGGCCACAGCACGCGCTTGAGGCTGCGATTGACGCTGCGGCCGCCGCTTTCGTAGACGCTGCCGGTGAGGATGGCGGCGATCGGGCTGACCGGCTTGGCCTCGCTGGGCAGCGCCACGTTCTGCTGCAACTTGCCCTGGGCGTCGAGCGCGGTATCGACCACGTCCTTGGCTTCCTTGGGCAGGCTCAGGGTCGGGTCGCCGAAGAAGTAGCCGGGCAGTTGCTCCAACGGATGCTGCTCCACCATCACCGCCAGCTTGGCGGTGAAACGGTTGCCGGCCGCGGGCGCACCATAGAGATAGGCGCCGTCGACGGCGAGCTTGATCGGCTCGCCCGGCTTCAGCGTGGCCTGGGCGTTGAGGTCCAGCTTGAGGCGCTCGGGCAGGAACTCCTCGATGCGCAGGGTCATGCCCTGCACCGCTTCCTTGCTGGCCGGATCGGTGCGGAACTCGACCCGCCAACGGCCGGTCGCGGCGTCGGCCGGAATCACCTGGGCGTGGCGCACATAGCCCTGGCTGTCGGGCTGCAGGCGCGTTTCCAGGAAGGTCTTGCCGTCGGGCTGCACGTAGCGCAGGAACACCGGCTGCAAGGCCTTGCCCTTGAGCGCGACCGGCTTGCCGTCCTGATCGCGCAGCAGCGCCGACAGGCGCACGGTCTCGCCCGGGCGGTAGAGATCGCGGCCCGACCAGGCGAACACGTCGAACCAGGCCTGCTCGCGGCCGGAGACCGCAAACTCGGACAGGTCCAGCGCCGGCTGGTTGAACGGCAGCATCGACACGTCGCTGCCGCGCTGCGCCACCAGCACCTGGGTGGCGTCGAGCTTGTAGGCCAGCATCACGTTGCCGTTGCGGTCGGTCTCGCCCTTCAGCACCGGCTCGCCATTGGCGTCCAGCACCTTGAGCTCGACCCCGCCGACCGCATCGCCGTTCTCCAGCGAGGCGGTATGCACGAACAGCTTGTCCTTGTAGGCGCGCGCATGCAGGCCGAGATCGCTGACGGTGAAGAACGCGGTCTCGAACTCGTCCTTGAACTGGCCGCTGCGCTTCATCACCGCGAAGTACAGACCGGGCTTCTGCAGCTCCTCGATGTCCTGCAGCGGCAGATAGGTCAACACGCGCTCGTTGGGCTTGCCGCCGAGCACGAAACGATTGACGTAGACCGGCTCGGCCAGCTTGGACAATGGGGTCTTGTCGTCCCAGTCGCGCTCCAGCTCCCAGCTGCCGCGACGGCCGCCGCGCTGGTACTCGGCGAAGAACTTGGGCAGTTCCTTGTCCTTGATGCGCATGAACTCGACGTCGACTTCGGCGACGTTGATCGACACCACCGGCAGGCCGCGGCTCTCGCGCGCCGGCAGCACGCTGCCTTGCGAGGCGAAGCCGACCACCGGATCCAGCGGACCGGTGTAGACGTTGCGGGTGACGGCCTTGCCGATGCGGTCGCCGTCGGCGGCGGTGAGGCCGCCCTTGATGGTGACCACGTAATCCTTGCTGGCTTCGACGTGGGGGAAACGCAGGACCTTGCCGCCGTCGTCCAGCACCCAGCTGCCCTTGACCACGGCGCCGTTCTTGTCGGCGACCGCGATCAGGTCGTCGAAGGCCTGGCTGCCGACCAGCGGCTGGCTGAATTCCAGGGCGATCGCGAGCTGCTCGTCGGCTTTCTGATCGGGATAAGCCGCGACCAGCCCGAAGCCCTCGACGGTCTCGCGCTTGGCCTTGATCGCCTCGCCGCTCACCTCGGGCAGTTGGCCGGTGGTGTCGCGCTTGCAGGCGACGGGCCCGCCGATCAGCAGCAGCGCCAAGGCCAAGCCAGCGGCCGCGCGCACGACGCGCCGGAACGAAAATGCAGCACCACCCACCACGCTATCCATGTCGTCTCCCCTAGGGTTGCGACGAGTATAGAGCGCGCCCAGCATCGCCATAAGGACAATTTGCGGACCATGCGCAGGCATCGTTTTGCTGGCGTTGCCGAACGCCGACGACGGCCGCATCGAGCGCCCGGCGCAATCGCCCCTCACACCCTGGAACAATGTTTCAAACCGAAGTCGGGCCGATCCAGCGCCAGCGACGCATGTGCCAATGCATGACTCGAATCACACTGTGAGTACAGGCGCGGTTGGTTTCCCCTGCCCCGCCCCGGCGCCTCGTTGGCTAGCTTGGAAAACGGCCGGATCGACGATCCGTCCGCCATCGCCCTGCGCATCGGCTAGCACGGACGCCGCGCCAGGGATCGCCATCGACGCGGCCGCGCCCCGGCCGACCAGGGAGAGAGAACCCGATGACCACCCGTAAGCATGCAGCGCGCCTGGCCCAGGCCGCACTGCTCCTGTCCATCGCCAGCGCCCCGGCGTTCGCGGCCAAGCCGCTGTTCGTCGGACAGGCGCCGGCCCCGCAACGCGCCGCGCTCGCCACCGCCCAGCAGCTGTCGCACGCCGCCCCCACCCGCAGCCTGCGCATCGAACGCGCCGACGCCTCGGTGGTCAGCGCGCAGAACCGCGAGATCGAACTGCGCCTGGGCTCGCGCCTGGTCACCGCCACGCTGGACGACGCGCACCAGACCGAGCGCGGCAACACCGTCTGGCTCGGCCGTCTGCGCGATTCGCGCGGCGCCGCGGCTTTGCGCGGCTCCCGCGAAGTGCGTGTCGACGAACGCAACTCGGTGGCCCTGGTCCGCCACGGCGACCGCATCACCGGCAACGTGCGCGTCGACGGCACCTTGTACCGCATCCAGTCCCTGCCCGACGGCAGCAACGCGGTGATCGAAGTCGACGAAAGCCGCCTGCCGCCGGATCACGCGGCCGACTACAACGAAGCCCGCATGCCGCAGATCGACATGCGCGCCACTGCGGCGCGCGCCGTGAGCGGCGGCGGCCTGGTCGGCGCGGCCGCGATCGACCCCGGTGCCACCGCCACCATCCGCGTCCAGGTGGTCGCCACCAACCAGGCGGTCGCCGCGTACGGCGGCGACATGGAAGCGCTGATCGAACTGGCCGTGGCCGAGAGCAACCAGGGCTACGTCAACTCCAACGTCGGCATCAACATGGTCCTGGCCAACTACCGCACGGTGCAATACACCTCGGTCGGCGACGGTCACGCCACCGACGTGCAGCGTTTCGCGGGCACCAGCGACGGTTACATGGACGACGTGCATGCCAGCCGCGACGCCAACGCCGCCGACGTCAACGTGCTGGTCATCGACGACGACAGCAACTGCGGCCGCGCCAGTTCGATCGGCTCCAACGCCGCCAGCGCGTTCGCGACGGTGTATTGGGATTGCGCGACCGGCTACTACAGCTTCGCCCACGAGATCGGCCACCTGTTGTCGGCGCGCCACGATCCGACCAACGACCCCAGCAGCACGCCCTACGCCTACGGCCACGGCTACCAGTACGCACCGGCCACGGGCACGCGCTGGCGCACCATCATGGCCTACCAGTGCAGCGGCACCGCCTGCACGCGCCTGAACTACTGGTCCAACCCCGACGTCAGCTATAACGGCGTGCCGATGGGCAACACCAACCTCAGCCACAACCAGCGCGTGCTGGTGCAGACCAAGGCGGCGATGGCGGCGTTCCGCGCCGACCCGGGCGCCAACGTCGCGCCGACGGCCAACTTCAGCTCCTCGGCCAGCGGCCTGACGGTAAGCTTCACCGACGCCTCCACCGACAGCGACGGCACGATCGCTACGCGCAGTTGGAACTTCGGCGACGGCACCACCTCCACCGCCACCAGCCCCAGCAAGACCTACGCGACGGCCGGCACCTACACCGTCACCCTGACCGTCACCGACGACGACGGCGCCAGCAACACCAAAGACCTACAGCAACGGCACCGACGTCAACATTCCCGACAACAACGCCACCGGCGTGAGCAGCTCGATCGTGGTCTCCGGCCGCACCGGCAACGCCCCGTCCAACGCTTCGATCTCGGTCAACATCGTCCATCCGTATAAGGGCGACCTGATCGTGGACCTGCTGGCGCCGGACGGCTCGGTCTACAACATCCACAACCGCAGCGGCGGCAGCGCCGACAACGTCAGCGGCACCTTCGTCAAGAACCTGTCCACCGAAGCGCTCAATGGCACCTGGCGCCTGCGCGCGGCCGACCGGGCCGGCCAGGACGTGGGCTACATCGACAACTGGAGCATCACCTTCTGATGCGCCGCGACCGGGCCCGCGCGCCCGGCTCCGGATCCCACCGAAACCCCGGCCACGGCCGGGGTTTCTCTTGCGCCAGCGGGAAGCGCCACGGCGGCATCGCCCGACGAGCCCGCCCTCACCTCGGCAAGTACTTGTCCCACATCCGATTGCGGAAACGTCCTCGCGGATCGATCTGGCGCTTGAGCGCCACGAACGTCGGCGCTGCCGGATAGCCGCGTAGAAACTGCTCGCGCGTGGCATGCAGGCGGTATGGCAGATAGTGGCGGCCGCCGTGATCCAGGGCCAGATCGATCAGGCGCCGCGTCCATTGCCCGGCGACCGCGTCGGCGCGCGCGCCGCTGCGCTGCTTGTGATAGAGCACGAACGAAAACACCTCGGTCGGCGACCAGCTCAGCAGCGATTGCCGATCCGCGGGCGCGTGCCGGATCGAAACGTTCAATGCGTGCACCTCGAAGTCGCGCAGGAGCCGCGCCAGCGCGCGCGCGAACTCGGCGAAGGCCGGGACCGGCACGAAGTACTCCTGCAGCAGATAGGTCGAATAGCGCCGCGTGCTCGGCTCCAGCGAAGCGATGTCCAGGCTGGCTTCGCGATTGTGCCAGACCACCTCGCGCTCGCGCAGCAGCCTCTCGACCGAGTATCGCTCGCGCATCCAGGGGCCGCCCGGCAATTCGGACGCGCTCCAGATCAGTTTGCGGTCGCGGCGGTAGTCGCCATTGCGCGCGATCAGACGCTCGTCGACAGTCAGCGGCTCTGCGCAGTGGCTCCAGGTCACCGCGACCGGCGCGTCGAAGCGTGGCGGCAGCAAGTCGGCGTTGTGCAGCACGCTGGCTGGATCGGCGAGCACGCGTTCGGCGAACCAGGCCGGATACTCGTCCAAGGCCACCCGCTCGGCGCGCCGCACGATGCGATGGTTGAGGCTGAGATCGAACTCGGCCTCGGTGATCGCGCCCAGTCCGCCATAGCCGCCCACCGCCGCATGGAACAACCGCGGGTCGCGCTCGCGGCTGAGCTCGTGCACCTGCCCGTCGCCGTCGATCAGTTGAAGCGCGCGCAGGCTGTGGATCAGGCTGCCCTTGCCGACGTAGCGGCCGTGGCAATTGACCGAGAGGGAGCCGCCTATGCTGAAGTTGCTGTAGCTTTGCATGATCGAAACCGCCAGACCGTGCGGGTCGATCAGCTCCTGCAACTCGCGCCAGGACATGCCGGTCTGCACGCGCACGCGCCGCTGCGCGGGGTCCAGCCACACCATGCGATTCAAGCCGCGCATGTCCAGATGCAACGATCCGTCCGCGGCGATCTGGCCGCCCATGCTGCAACGCGCGCCGCCGATCGACACCGCGCCTGGACCGCTTCGCAATGCGGCCACGACCGCGGCCACCGAGTTCGGTCTGAGCACGCGCCCCACTTCGATTTCGTCGATGCCGCCGATATCGCGCAGCCGGCGTTCGTCGCGGTCCGGCGACTCGCGCGCGCAGCCGGACACGCCCAGCGCGGCGCAGGTGGCAAGCACCCGCAGCGCCTCGCGCCGTCCGGGATCGGCACAAACCTCGTTCGCGACGTCGGCGTCGGCGTCGCCGCAGGCGGTATCGCTGTCGTCGCGGCCCATCAACGCGGGTCGCCTCCGGCCCGATCGGCGCGGCGCCCTCCACCCTGCCGCCGCGCGCCGGCCGGTCCGAATGCCGGGATCTCGATCGAAGCGTGGGGCGCGCGGGGCATGCGGTCAGGTTAGCGACCGTGCGCCAGGCGCACCAGATCGGTGGTCGAGGTCTGGCCGTGCCTGGCTGGAGGACGGAGGCCGGACTTCCGCGGCGTCGCGGTCGCGGCCGACACCCGCTGAATCCGCATCGCCGGGCCCGCCAGCGTCTGCGAAGACCGGCTCCTGCCGTAACTGGAATAGCCCCCACGCTTATGCGCGGAATTAGGTCACATTCGACGATTGATTATCTAGCTGAAAATAATCAAGACCGCTTACTCGTTCATGTTAGTGAGCGTGAAAGCCTTTGATTTCGCTGGATAAGATCATCAACGCATTCAGGCGACAAAACCCCCACCCGCACCGCGCATAATCCTTGTGCATTGCAACAATATATTTAAAACATTATTACAATCCGATGGCGGTCTCGTAAAATCCAGATTCACGCGCCAAATACGGCAAAAAAACGGTTTCAGATGCAAGCGCCATGCACTGCATCAGTACGCATTCATTCCTTAACGAATGTGACTTAGTTCCACAGCTTTGACCCCAATTTGCACCCCGGCCTAGCGTCGCTCCGCCGTCGCGAAGGACATCGCGGCGGCATCCGATAGACCCACGACCTACCGCACGCACAAGGACGATCGAGTGCGCAGGGCCAGGGCGTGTTGGTGACAGGGGGCGGATGCACCACCTGCAGTGAGCCGGCCGCGACCGCGGCCCGACCAACAACACTAGCTTCGGGGGTAACACCAGTGAATCGTCATTCCGTACCGAAACTGCACGCACTCGCGGCCGCGGCCGCCCTGGTCCTGGCCGCTGGCGCGGCCGATGCGGCGCAACGCGTCGATCTGCACCAGAGCAACGTCAACCAGCTCAATCAGCAGTATCGCGCGGCCGCGGCCAGCGTCGGCGCCAGCGCCGATGCCGGTGCGCGTCACGCCGAGCTGCTGGCGCTGGACACGCAGTCCACGCTCAAGGCGGTCGCGATCAAGGCCGACCGCGACGGCACCCGCCACTACCGCTATCAGCAGAGCCATCGCGGCGTGCGGATCTTCGGCGAGCAGATGGTCGTCAGCGAAGACGCCAACGGCAACGTGCGCACGCTGTTCGGTCAGATGATCAACGGCATCGACGCCGACGTGCCCAGCGTCACGCCCAAGCTGGCCAAGTCGCAGGCGCTGAGCGTCGGCAAGCGCGCCGGCCTGGGCAACCGTCAGGGCCTGCTCGGCACCCGCGACGAGAAGACCGAGCAGGTCATCTATGTCGACGACGGCGGCCGCGCCCACCTGGCCTATGTCGTGTCGTACTTCGCCGACGCCGCCAAGGGCGGTTCGCCGACGCGTCCGTTCGTGATCGTCGACGCCAACGACGGCCGCGTGCTCAAGCAGTGGGACGCGCTAGCGCACGCCAACGGCACCGGCCCCGGCGGCAACCAGAAGACCGGCCAGTACGAGTACGGCACCAACTTCGGTTTCCTCGACGTGGCGCAGAGCGGCAGCACCTGCACCATGAACAACGCCAACGTGAAGACGGTCAACCTCAATCACGGCACCACCGGCAGCACGGCGTTCTCGTACACCTGCCCGCGCAACACCGTGAAGACCATCAACGGCGCCTATTCGCCGCTCAACGACGCGCACTACTTCGGCAAGGTCGTCTACGACATGTACGGCGCCTACGTGGGCGTGCCGCCGCTGAGCTTCCAGCTGACCATGCGCGTGCATTACAGCAACAGCTACCAGAACGCGTTCTGGGACGGCTCGGCGATGACCTTCGGCGACGGCGGCTCGACCTTCTACCCGCTGGTCAGCCTGGACGTGTCGGCGCACGAGGTCTCGCACGGTTTCACCGAGCAGAACTCGAACCTGACCTACTCCGGCCAGTCCGGCGGCATCAACGAAGCGTTCTCCGACATGGCCGGCGAAGCCGCCGAGTACTACATGAACGGCACGAACGACTTCCTGGTCGGCGCGCAGATCTTCAAGGCCACCGGCGCCCTGCGCTACATGGCCAACCCGCCGCAGGACGGCAGCTCGATCGGCCACGCCTCGAACTACACCAACGGCATGGACGTGCACTACTCGTCCGGCGTGTACAACAAGGCGTTCTGGAAGCTGGCGACCACCTCGGGCTGGGATACGCAGAAGGCGTTCAAGGCCTTCGCCCGCGCCAACCAGCTGTACTGGACGGCGAGCACCAACTTCATCCAGGGCTCCTGCGGCGTCGAGACCGCGGCCACCGATCTGGGCTACAACGTCGCCGACGTGAGTGCGGCCTTCGCGCTGGTCGGCGTCGACTGCCCAGGCGGCGGTAACGCTCCCCCGGTGGCGAACTTCACCTCGTCGGTCAGCGGCCTGACCGTGGCCTTCACCGATACCTCCACCGACAGCGACGGCTCCATCGCCTCGCGTAGCTGGAACTTCGGCGACAGCACCACCTCCACCGCCACCAACCCCAGCAAGACCTACACGACGGCGGGTACCTACACGGTGACCCTGACGGTGACCGACAACAACGGCGCCACCAACACCAAGACCTCCACGGTCACGGTCGGCGGCACCGGCGGCACCCAGACCTACAGCAACGGCACGGACTTCCCGATCGCCGACAACAGCACGGTCGAAAGCCCGATCTCGGTCTCCGGTCGTACCGGCAACGGTCCGAGCAACGCTTCGATCACCGTCAACATCCTGCACACCTACAAGGGTGATCTGAAGGTCGATCTGGTCGCGCCGGACGGCACGCTGTACAACATCCACAACCGCACCGGCGGCAGCGCCGACAACGTGACCGGCACCTTCACCAAGAACCTGACCAGCGAAGCGCTGAACGGCACTTGGAAGCTGCGCGTCAACGACAACGCTTCGCTCGACACCGGCAAGATCGACAGCTGGAGCATCACGTTCTGATTGCCCGATCCGGGCCAAGGAACGGCTCGGCGACGGCTATGCGATAAAAAAACCCCGGCTTCGGCCGGGGTTTTTATTTTGAGCGTCGCGCTGCATGCGCGAACCACACGAACGCTCACGCTACGATCCCGATCGGCGACGCGTCGTCCGGATGCCGCAAACGAGAACGCCACCCGCAGGTGGCGTTCTCGTGGCAAGCGCGGGCCGCGGATCAGCTTTCCGGGCTGGGCGCGTCGCCTGCCTTGTCGCCCGCATCCGCGATCGGCGGCAGGCCATCGCCGCTCTCGTCCGCGTCGTCTTCCAACGAAGCATCGACGCGCTCGATGGTCTGCAAGGTCTCGTCTTCGGCCAGACGCATCAGGGTCACGCCCTGGGTGTTGCGGCCGACCTGGGAGATTTCCGCCGCGCGCGTACGCACCAGGGTGCCGCCGTCGGAGATCATCAGCACTTCGTGGTGATCGCTGAGCTGGATCGCGCCGACCAGGGCGCCGTTGCGCTCGGTGGTCTTCAGCGCGATCACGCCCTGAGTGCCGCGACCCTTGCACGGATACTCCTCGACCGGAGTGCGCTTGCCGTAGCCGCGCTGGCTGGCGGTGAGGATGTCGCCGTCGCCGTCGATCACGATCATGCTGACCACCATCTCGCCCGAAGCCAGCTTGATGCCGCGCACGCCGCGGCTGTTGCGGCCGGTGGAGCGAACGCCGCCCTTGCCGCGCTTGGACTTGTCGGCGCCTTCGCCCTCACCCGCCGCCTCGGCCTCGACGCCGTCCTCGGCGCCCTCGATCTCGGCCGACTCGTCGGCGCTGTCCGCCTCGTCCTCGCGACCGCTTTCGGCGAAGCGCACGGCCTTGCCGTTGCTGGCGAACAGCATCACTTCGCGCTGGCCGTCGGTCAGGGCCACATCGACCAGGGCATCGCCCTCGTCGAGGTTGATCGCGATCTTGCCGCGCGCCAGGCGATAGGCGAACTCGGTCAGCGGCGTCTTCTTGACCATGCCCTTGCGGGTGGCGAAGAACACGAAGTGCTGGTCGTCGTACTCGCGCACCGGCAGCACGGCCTGGACCTGCTCGCCGGCTTCCAGCGCCAGCCAGTTGATGATCGGACGGCCGCGCGCGTTAGGCCCGGCCTCCGGCAACTGGTGCACCGGCAGCCAGAACACGCGGCCGGAGCTGGTGAAGGTCAACAAGGTGTCGTGGGTGTTGACCAACCACAGCTTGTCGATGAAATCCTCGTCCTTGGTCGCCGCCGCGTTGCGGCCCTTGCCGCCGCGCTTCTGGGCGCGATAGGCGCTGACCGGCTGACGCTTGGCGTAGCCCGAATGCGACAGCGTGACCACCACGTCCTCCGGCGCGATCAGGTCGAGGATGTCGAGATCCTCTTCGCTGGCGCGGATTTCGCTGCGGCGCGCGTCGCCGAACTCTTCCTTCAGGTTCAGCAGCTCGGTGCGGATCACTTCCAGCAGCACGTCGGGATTCTCGAGGATCTCGATCAGGCCGCGGATGGTCTCCAGCAGCAGCTTGTACTCGTCGGTGAGCTTTTCCTGCTCCAGACCGGTCAGGCGGTGCAGGCGCATTTCCAGGATCTGGCTGGCCTGGGCCTCGGTGAGCTGGTAGCGGCCGTCGGCGAAACCGACGCCGGCCGGCAGATCGTCCGGACGCGAGGCCTCGGCGCCGGCGGCGGCCAGCAACGCGCCGACCAGGCCCGGTTCCCAGGTCTTGGCCAGCATGCGCTCGCGCGCTTCGTTGGGGTTCGCCGAGGTCTTGATCAGCTCGATCATCTCGTCGATGTTGGCCAGCGCGACCGTCAAGCCTTCCAGGATGTGCGCGCGCTGACGCGCCTTGCGCAGATCGAAGATGGTGCGGCGGGTCACCACTTCGCGGCGGTGACGGATGAAGGCCTCGATGATCTGCTTGAGGTTCAGCAACTGCGGGCGGCCGTCGACCAGCGCCACCATGTTGATGCCGAACACCGACTCCATCTGGGTCTGCTGATAGAGGTTGTTCAGCACCACCTCGGCCGATTCGCCGCGCTTGACCTCGATGAAGATGCGCATGCCGTCCTTGTCGGACTCGTCGCGCAGCTCGCTGATGCCCTCGAGCTTCTTTTCCTTGACCAGCTCGGCGATCTTCTCGATCAGCCGCGCCTTGTTGACCTGGTACGGGATCTCGGTGACCGCGATCGCCTCGCGACCGGTGTCCTCGTTGACCTCGATGTCGGCGCGCGCGCGCATGCGCACGCGGCCGCGGCCGGTGCGGTAGGCGGCGATGATGCCGGCGGTGCCGTTGATGATGCCCGCGGTCGGGAAATCCGGGCCGGGGATGTATTCCATCAGGCCGTCGACGTCCAGCTCCGGATCGTTGATCAGGGCGATGGTCGCGTTGATCACTTCCGACAGGTTGTGCGGCGGGATGTTGGTCGCCATGCCCACGGCGATACCGGCCGAGCCGTTGACCAGCAGGTTCGGCACCCGGGTCGGCATGACCGTGGGTTCGAGTTCCTTTTCGTCGTAGTTGGGCTGGAAGTCGACGGTTTCCTTGTCGATGTCCGCCATCAGCTCGTGGGTGAGCTTGGCCATGCGCGATTCGGTGTAACGCATCGCGGCGGCGGAGTCGCCGTCGACCGAACCGAAGTTGCCCTGGCCGTCGACCAGCAGGTAACGCAGCGAGAACGGCTGGGCCATGCGCACCAGCGTGTCGTAGACCGACTGATCGCCGTGCGGGTGGTACTTACCGATCACGTCGCCGACGATACGCGCCGACTTGAAATGGGGCTTGTTGCTGTGCGCGCCGAGCTCGCTCATCGCGTACAGGACGCGGCGGTGCACCGGCTTGAGACCATCGCGGACGTCGGGGAGCGCGCGGCCCACGATCACGCTCATGGCGTAATCGAGATAGCTGCGACGCATCTCGTCTTCGAGATTGATCTGGATGATTTCCTTGGCGAGTTCGGCCATCAGGGTTCCGTGCTGAGCGGTTTTGCTAGGCGCCCCGGACGGCGGCGAAACCTGCCCGTGCGGGCCTGTTCTGCAGCTCGCTCAAGGCGGCATCAAAAGGACAGGAAATGATAGCACGAAACGGGGTCGGACAGCGGCCCGATTCCCACGCAGAAACAAGCACTTGCGGGTGCTTTTCCAGGCTTTGGCGCAGCCGCGCGACAGGCGCGGCGATCAGGCCGCGAACGCGGCGCGCATCGCCTGCGCGTCGGGACGCTCGATTACGCCGCGCTCGGTGACGATGGCGTCGATCAGTTCGTGCGGGGTGACGTCGAACACCGGGTTCCAGGCGCCGACCTGCTCGGCCGCCGTACGCACCCCGCCGACCGCGAACAGCTCGCCGGGATCGCGCTCCTCGATCTCGATCGCCTCGCCCGAGGCTGTGGCCATGTCGACCGTCGAGGACGGCGCGGCGACCATGAATTTGACCCCGTGATGGCGCGCGGCGATCGCGAGCTGGTAGGTGCCGATCTTGTTGGCGGTGTCGCCGTTGGCGCAGATGCGATCGGCGCCGACCACCACCCACTGCACGCGCCCGCTCTTCATCAGATGCGCGGCGGCGGAGTCGGCGATCAGGATCGGCGCGATGCCGTCCTGCTGCAGCTCCCACACGGTCAGGCGCGCGCCCTGCAGCCAGGGCCGGGTCTCGCCGGCGTAGACCTGGTCGATGCGGCCCTGGGCGACGCCGGCGCGGATCACGCCCAGCGCGGTGCCGAAGCCAGCGGTGGCCAGCGAGCCGGTGTTGCAATGGGTGAGCACGCCGCTGCCGGGCGCGATCAGGGCCGCGCCCAGCGCGCCCATGCGGCGGTTGGCGGCCAGGTCCTCGTCGGCGATCGCCTGGGCCTCGCGCGCGAGCGTGGCGCGCCAATCGGCGCCCGCCCCGCTCAGGCTGCGGCGCATGCGCGCCAGCGCCCAGGCCAGGTTGACCGCGGTCGGACGCGCGGCGTTGAGCCGCTGCAGCGCAGGTTCCAGCGCGGCCAGTGCGCCGGCGCCGTCGTCGGCCTGGATATCGCGCGCGGCCAGCACCACGCCCCAGGCGGCGGCGATGCCGATCGCCGGGGCGCCACGCACGGTCAGGGCGTGGATCGCGGCCGCGACCGCGTCGCTGTCCTGGCAACGCACGTATTCGACGTGGAACGGCAGGCGGCGCTGATCCAGCAGTTCCAGGGCGTCGCCGGTCCAGCGGATCGGGCGAATGCGGTCGTAGCGGTCGAAGTCGATGTCGTTCATCCGCGCAGTTTATCGCAGCCGCGCCAGGCCCTGGTTGCGGGCGCGCGAAAGCGCCAACGAAAACGGGCCCCGCGTCGCCGCGGGGCCCGTCGTCCTCAAGCGCTGGCGCGGGCGATCAGCGCACGCTGAACTCGCCGCGGCAGCCCATCTGCACCCAGATGCCGTTCTGATCCCAGCCCCAGGTCTGGCCTTCGATGCAGGCGCCCTTGGACTTCTGGCGGATCAGGCGCGCGCCGTCGCGGATGCTGGTATTGCAGCGACGCATGCGGCCCTCGCGACCGTCGTTGGATTCGCACACCACGGTGCGCCACTGGTTGTTGCCGCCGTTCCAGCCGCCACCGTTCCAGCCACCGCCGCCGCGGCCGCTGCTGAACTCGCCGCGGCAGCCGTTGCTGACCCACACGCTGCCGCGTTGCGAGCCCCAGCTCTGGCCTTCCACGCAGGGCGACTTCGAAAGCTGGCGCACCAGGCGCGCGCGGTTGCCGCCGATGGCGCAGGTGCGGTAACGGCCGTCGTCGGATTCGCAGCGCACGGTGTCGCCGTTGTTGCCGCCGTTATTGCCGCCGCCGTTCCAACCGCCACCGCCGTTCCAGCCACCGTCGCCGCCGCGGCCCAGTTCGAACTCGGCGCGGCAACCGCCGCTGACCCAGATGGTGTCGCGGTTGTAGCCCCAGGTGCTGCCCTGGATGCACTGCGACTTGGAGAACTGGCGGACCAGGCGCACGCCGCCGCGGGTGTCGGCATAGCACTGACGGTTGCGGCCGTCGTCGGACTCGCAGCGGATGGTCTGCTGACCGCCGCCGTAGTAACCGGAATCGTATTGCGGCGCCGCCTGTGCGGTCGCGCTGAAACCCAGCGCCAGGGCGAAACAGGAAACGATGCGTACGAACATGTCCGTCACTCCTTTGTCAGTTGGCTGCAACTTTATCCACGCCCGCTTAACGCAGGCTCAAGATTTCGGCACCGCGCCGGACCCGATCCGGATGCGTTTATCTGCCGCTTAACGAGTCCCGGGGCCGCGGCCGGACAGCGGCGCGCATGGGCGCAAGTATGCCGCGCGCAGGGGGCGGCAGTCGCCCGGACTTATGGCAGGTGGCGACGGCGCGCGACGGCGCCGCGGTGGGACCTCAGCCGCCGCGCGGCGTATCGACTTCGAACTCGGCGCGGCAGCCGTCTTCGACCCAGATGCCGTTGCCGTCGAAGCCCCAGCTGCGTCCTTCCACGCACTGCGAGCGCGAGAGCTGCTTGTGCAGGCGCACGCCAGCGCCGGTCTCGACCGCGCAGCGCTGGGCCTGGCTCTTGATCGATTCGCACAGCACCACCTTGCCGCGCGGCGCGACGGCCACCGGTTCGGTGGCGCCGTCGGACAGCATCTGGAACTCGCCGCGGCAACCGCCGGACACCCACAGTCCCTGGGCGTCCACACCCCAGTTCTGGTCGCGGATGCAGGGGCGCTTGGACAACTGGCGCACCAGCTGCACGCCATTGGCGCTGTTGCCACGGCAATGATTCCAGCGCCCGCCCTTGGATTCGCACCGCAAGACACGATCGCCGCTGCGGCTGTCGCGGCCGCTGCCGCCCTGGCCGAGCACGAAGTCGGCGCTGCAGCCGCGCGCGACCCAGACGCCGCTGCGATTCACGCCCCAGCCCTTGCCCTCGACGCAGTCGCTGTCGGACAGGCGCCGCGCCAGACGCACGCCGCCGGTGGTATCGGCCGGGCATTGGCGCGGGGTTTCGCCATCGGATTCGCAACGCAGCACGCGGTCGCCGTACAGCCGTTCGCCGCCGGCCTGGGCCATGGCGTCGCCCGCGCCGGCCATCAAGACCAGCGCCAACGACAGTGCCGCGGCAGTACCTGTGCGCATTGCGAGCTCCCCCTTGCGATACGCGATCACTCTACCCCGCGCACCTGAATGGTCAATCAAAACATCTTGCAACTGCGCCGTCTTGCGCTCTGCGTTCAGGCTTGTCATGCGCGCGCGAAATCGAAGGCCAAGGTATCGGCGATGCGCGGAACGTTCAGCATCGCCATCAGCAAACGGTCCACGCCCAGCGCAACGCCCGCGCAGTCCGGCAGACCGGCGGCGAGGCCGGCCAGCAGCGCCTCGTCGCGCGGCGGCGCGGGCGCGCCGCGTTGCGCGCGCAGCGCGAGGTCGCGTGCGAAGCGCAGGCCCTGTTCGTGCGCGTCGGCGAGTTCGTGATAGCCGTTGGCCAGTTCCAGCGGCCCCAGGTAAAGCTCGAAGCGCTCGGCCAGCGGCGGCTCGCCGGCGCGCACGCGCGCGAGCGCGCACTGCGAGGCCGGGTAGTCGTAGACGGCGAGCAGGCGATCGGACGCGAAGCCGGGCTGCAGGCGGTGGGTCATCAGCAGATCCAGCCAATCGTCGCGGCCCAGGCCCTCGGGATCGATCACCAACTCGCCCAAGGCGGCGCGCAATTCGGCTTCGTCGGCGCTCAGCGGATCCAGACCCAGGCGCTGTTGGTAAAGCTCGCGATAGGCCACGCGTTCCAGCGCCGCCTCGCGCCCGACCAGGGCCAACGCGGCCTGGATCAGTTCGGCGGTCTCGGCGATCAGATCCTGATGGTCGTAGCCCAGCCGGTACCACTCGAGCATGCTGAATTCGGGGTTGTGGCGGCCGCCGGCCTCGCCGTCGCGAAACACCCGGCCCAGTTCGTAACAGTCGCCGAAGCCGGCCGCGAGCAGACGCTTGAGTGGGTATTCGGGCGACGTGCGCAGCCAGCGCGTGCGCGGCGCGCCGTCGGTGCGGCCGCTGAACTGCAGCGAGAACGAGGCGATGTTGGGGTCGGTGTTGCCGGCCATCGACAACACCGGGGTCTCGACCTCGGTCACGCCGCGCTGGGCGAAGAATTCGCGGATGCGCGCATTGAGCGCCGCGCGCAGGCGCAGCGCCTCGAAGCTCGCCGATGGCCGCCAGTCGCGTGCGCCGGTCTCGCTCACGGGACCGCGCGGCCGTGTTCGGCCAGGAACGCGAGCAACTGCGCCTCGTCCCAGATCGGCACGCCCAGCTCCTGAGCCTTGTCGAGCTTGGAACCGGCGGCCTCGCCGGCGACCACGAAGCTGGTCTTCTTGGACACGCTGCCGGCGACCTTGGCGCCCAGCGCTTCCAAGTGATCCTTGGCCTGATCGCGCGACAAGGCGCTGAGGCTGCCGGTGAGCACGGCGGTCTGGCCATCCAGCGGGCCGGCGGCCGCGGCCGCCGCGGCCGCATCGGGCAGGCGCGCCTGCAGTTGCGCCAACGCCGCGCCCACGCGTTGCAGCAGGGCCGCGTTGTCGGCGTCGTCGCGCCACAGGGCGAAGGCCTGCGCGCTGTCGGCGGGCAGGCCGGCGGTGACGTAGGCGTGCTCGGGCGCGGCCGCCAGCTTGGCCGCATCCGCGAACGCGGCGGCCAGCTGTTCGGCGCGGATGCGGGTGACCTTGGGAATTTCCATATCCACCAACAAGGTCGCCAGATTCAGATCCGGAGCGAGCTTGGGCGTAGGCTCATGGGTGTCGGTAATGGTCACGCCGCGCGCGAGCAGGTCGTCGATCACCTGCTGGTTGCCGGGCTGGTCCAGGAAATGGCCCAGCGAACGCGCGACTTCGCCGCCGATGTCCGGCACGCGCTTGAACATGGGCCAGGGCAGATGGCGGATCAGGGCCAGATCGCCGAACCAGACCGCGAGCGCCTTGGCGGTGCTCTCGCCGACGTGCTGGATGCCGAGCGCGAACAGGAAGCGTTCGAGCGTGGTCGCGCGGCTGTGGTCGATCGCCTCGATCAGATTGTCGGCCCACTTGGTCGCGACCTTGCCGGCCTTGACCGTTTCCGGCGTGGTGCCGTCGCGCTCGTCCGCACGGCGCTTCATCTCCAGCAGGTCGTCCAGGCCCAGCTTGTACAGATCGGCCACCGACTGCACATAGCCCAGGTCCGACAGCACCTCGACATAACGCTCGCCCAGGCCTTCGATGTCCATGGCGCGGCGCGAAGCGAAATGAATGATGGCTTCCTTGCGCTGAGCCGGGCAGATCAGCTCGCCCGAGCAGCGCCAGACCACCTCGCCTTCCTCGCGCACCAGCTCCGAGCCGCACTGCGGACAGGTCTCGGGCATGGCCCAGGCCCGGGTGCCGGGCGGGCGCTGTTCGATCACCACCCGCACCACCTCGGGGATCACGTCGCCGGCGCGGCGCACGATCACGGTGTCGCCGTTGCGCACGTCCAGGCGCGCGACCTGATCGGCGTTGTGCAAGGTGGCGCGGGTCACGACCACGCCGCCCACCTGCACCGGCGCCATCAGCGCCCACGGCGTCACCGCGCCGGTGCGGCCGACGTTGATCTCGATCGATTCGACCGTGGTCGCCTGTTCCTGCGCCGGGAATTTGTGCGCAATCGCCCAACGCGGTGCGCGCGAGACGAAGCCCATCTCGCGCTGGCCGGCGTAGTCGTCGAGCTTGTAGACCACGCCGTCGATGTCGAACGGCAGCTTGTCGCGCTTTTCGCCGATGCGGCGGTAGTAGCCGAGCAGGCCCTGGGTGCCGGCGACCACATCGCTTTCGGCGCTGACCGGGAAGCCCCACTCGCGCAACTGCGCCAGCGTGGCCGAATGCGTGGCCGGCAGCTCGTAGCCTTCGACGATGCCGACCGCGTAGGCGTAGAACGCCAGCGGACGCTGCGCAGTGATGCGCGGATCGAGCTGGCGCAGCGAACCGGCCGCGCCGTTGCGCGGATTGGCCAGGACCTTGCCGCCGTCCTTGAGCGCGCGCTCGTTGTAGGCCTTGAACGCGGCCAGCGGCATGTAGACCTCGCCGCGCACTTCCAGCACGTCCGGCCAGCCTTTGCCGCGCAGTTGCAGCGGGATCGCCTTGACGGTGCGCAGGTTCGCGGTCACGTCCTCGCCGGTGGCGCCGTCGCCGCGGGTCGCGCCCTGGACGAAGCGGCCGTGTTCGTAGCGCAGGCTGATCGCCAGGCCGTCGAGTTTGGGCTCGACCGAGAAGCTCGGCGAGCTGCGCTCCAGGCGCTCCTCGATGCGGCGTTCGAAGTCGGCGACTTCCTCGTCGCTGAAGGCGTTGCCCAGCGACAGCATCGGAATCGCGTGACGGACCTCGGCGAAGGCCGAAGACGGCGCGTTGCCGACGCGCTGGGTCGGCGAATCGGGCGTGAGCAGCTCGGGATGCGCGGCTTCAAGCTGGTCGAGCTCGCGCAGCAGGCGGTCGTACTCGGCGTCCGGAATGCTGGGATCGTCGAGCACGTGGTAGCGGTAGTTGGCGTCTTCGAGCTGCTGGCGCAATACGGCGGCGCGTTGCGCGGCTTTGGCGGAGTCGGTCATCGCGGGCGTCCATGGCGCTGCGGTTGCGGCGCTATCGGCGCATTTTGACCGGTTTGGGCGAATCTGGGGATGCTGGGTTTGTGAGTTTGCGTGGGGTGGAGCAAATCCCCCCTGCCCCCCTTTTCCAAAGGGGGGAACGGCAACGGCAACGGCGAGAGCAACGGCGACATAGGCGCGTCGGGGGCATCGGCGGCATCGGCGGCATCGGCGGCAATGGCGGCAATGGCAGCAGCGGCGGCAACGGCAGCAACGGCAGCGTCGGCGGCAATGGCGGCAATAGCGGCATCGGCGGCATCGGCGGCATCGGCAGCAACGGCGGCAACGCCAACCGTAACGCTCATCGTCGCAGCCGATACTCCCGGCCTTGCACGGTCGATTGTCTTCCCCCTTTGAAAAAGGGGGATCGAGGGGGATTTGCTTTTCGAGCCGCGACGTCGCCGCGGCGCGCCCGAGCTAAAGCGCGGGATCGCTTACCAGCGCGTAGGCCGCGTCAGCGGCGGCGCTTCGCGCTGGCGGTCGTAGGCGCGCAGTTCGTCGCGCAGATGGGCGATGCGCTGGCGGCCGAGGGCGTTGCGCTGTTCGTCCAGGACCACGCCGTCCAGCAGTTCGGCCATGCGCTGCGCGGTGGGCAGCATGGTTTCCCAGGCGTCCAGCGCGGGCACCGGCGCCGGCAGGGTCAGGAAGAACGCGATCGCCGGCGTTTCCAGGGCCTGGATCTGGGCCATGTCGAAACTGCCGGGTTTCATGATGTTGGCCACGCTGAACACCGGGCCGCGCTCGGGATGGCCTTCGACCAAGCGGTGGAACACGCCCATGTGGCCGTAGACCAGGCCGGCCTTCTCGGCCGCGACCACGATGTCCGGGCCGTGCAGCTTGGCGCCGGCGCGCGCGGCCAGGTAGAGGGTGACGATCTTGTCGAATTCCTCGGTGGCGCGGCGGCCGAGTTCGCTGTTGGCGGCGCCGCCCTCGAGGGTACGGTCGAACAGTTCCAGCTCGGCCTGACGCGTGCTTTCGCCGGCCGCGGCCGCTTCGCCCTCGCCTTCGATCAGCTCGCCCAGGGTGGGCTCGCGACGGCCGCCCTCGCCCTTGCGCGCGTCGGCGCCGCTCTCGCGCGGCACGCGCTTGCCCTGCCCGGGCTTGCGCGGACGGCCGAAGAACACGATCGCGCCGATCAGGATCAAGCCGGCGATCAGGATGCCGATCCGCAGCAGGGTCACTTCGGACATCGATTGCTCCTTTGAAAGCGGAGATTCGGGATTCGAGATTCGGGATTCGTCGAAGCACTTGCGCCGACTTTCGATTCCCTACCCGCTCCCGGCTCCTAAGTTAACCGCAAAAAAGCAGTTGCGATGCGACATCACGGGCCGGGCAGCGGCTCTTGCCAATCCCGAATCCCAAATCACTAATCCCGGCGTGGCCGCTTAGGCCGCACCCGCCAGACGCGTCGCCTCGGCCAGGTCCACCGAGACCAGACGGCTGACGCCCGGCTCGCGCATGGTCACGCCCGACAACTGCTGCGCGGCTTCCATCGTCGCCTTGTTGTGGCTCACGAACAGGAACTGTACCTGTTCGCTCATCTCGCTGACCATCGCCGTGAAACGGCCGACGTTGGCTTCGTCCAGCGGCGCGTCGACCTCGTCGAGCAGACAGAACGGCGCCGGGTTGAGGCGGAAGATCGCGAACACCAGCGCCACCGCGGTCATCGCCTTCTCGCCGCCGGACAACAGCGAGATGTTGGACACGCGCTTGCCGGGCGGGCGCGCCATGATCGCCACGCCGGTATCGAGCAGGTCCTCGCCGGTGAGTTCCAGGTAGGCATGACCGCCGCCGAACAGGCGCGGATACAGCTCCTGCACGCCGGAGTTGACGCGGTCGAAGGTGTCCTTGAAGCGGCCGCGGGTCTCGCGGTCGATCTTGCGGATCGCGTCTTCCAGGGTCTCCAGCGCGGTGGTGAGGTCGGTGTACTGCGCGTCCAGGTAGTCCTTGCGGGTCGCAGCCTCGGCATGCTCGGCGATCGCGGCCAGATTGACCGGCTCCAGCCGGCGCAGCTTGCCGTCGAGTTCGGCGACGGTGCGCTCCCAGACCTGCGGTTGCATGTCCTCGGTGAGGGTGTTGACCACGTCCTCGAGCACGAAGCCGGCCTCGGCGATCGCCGCCGACAGGGTCTCGGCCTTGAGCACCAGGGCCTGCTGTTCGAGGCGGCGCTGGCCGATGGCCTCGCGCTGCTGCAGGGCCTGCTCGTCGCGCTGATGACGGGTCTGCTCGTAGCGGCGCAGGTCGTTGTCGATGCCGTCGAGGTGGCTGCGCGCGCTGGTCAGGCTCTGCTCGGCGAGCACGCGCTGTTCCAGCGCGACCTGGCGCTGGGTCTCCAGCGATTGCACCGGCTGGTCGCCTTCGGCCAGCTGCGCGGCGAGTTCGCCCAGGCGGTTGTCGAGCTGGCCGCGCTGGCCGCCCATGCGGTCCAGGGCCTGCGACAGGCCGACGATCTGGGTGCGCTGCGCTTCCAGGGTCAGGGCCAGGGCATGCGCCATGTCGCGCGATTCGCGCGCGGCGTTGCGCGCGGCTTCGCGCGCGTCGCCCAGGCTGCGGCGCTCGGATTCCAGCGCCAGGCGGGTGTCTTCGAGTTCGCCCATGCGCTCGACCGCGGCTTCCTGGCGCGCACGCGCGTCGCGGGCCTGGTCGCGGCTGCCGTCGAGGGTGAGGATCAGTTGTTCCAGCTCGGCTTCGATCTTCTCGATGCGGCCGCGCGCGGTGTCCAGGCGGCCCTGCTGGCTCTGCAGTTGGCCGGCAAGTTCGGATACGCCGCGGTGGGCCATGTACAGGCCGCGCTGGGCGTCTTCGCGCTGCTGTTCGGCGGCCAGGGTGCGGTCGCGCAGCTGCACCAGCAGCGATTCGAGTTCGCGTTCGCGGTTGAGCAGGGTCTCGATCTCGCCGCGCAGGGTCTGGATCTCGCGCTCGCGCAGCAGCGCGCCCTGCTGGGCGGCGCCGGAGCGCAGCACCCGCACCCAGCCCGCGCCGAGGCGCTCGCCGCCGCGGGTGATGACCGAGTCGCCTTCGTCCAATGAGGACTGCAGCGCACGCGCCGCGGCCAGATCCTCCGCCGTGTGCAGGCGCGCGAGCAGGTGCCGGATCGCGCGCGGGCCGCGCACCTTGGCGGCCAGCGAAGTCGGCGGATACACGCTGTCGTCGGCCTCGGGCGACACCAGGCTGAGGCGGCCGTCGGCGAGTTCGCCGATCGCGTCGACCAGGGACTCCGGGGCCTCGACCAGCACGCCCTCGATGAGTTGGCCGAGCGCGCTTTCGACCGCGTTCTCCCAGCCGGCGTCGACGTCCAGGCGCTCGCCCACGCGTGCGGCGCTGTCCAGGCCGCGGCTCTTGAGCCAGTTCACCGCCGCGCCCTGCTCCTGGCCCAGCGCGGCGTGCTGTAGGGTTTCCAGCGAGGACAGGCGGCCGCGCGCGGCCTGCGCCTGCTTGCGCGCTTCGGCCAGTTCGGACTGGGTGCCGCGCTGCTGTTCCTGCAGCTCGGTGACGCTGGCCTTGCGGGTTTCGAGTTCGTGGGTCAGGCCTTCCAGCGATTCCTTCTGGACGTCGTGCTGGCTCTGGATCTGTTCGAAGGCGGCCGCCAGCGCGCTCAGGTCCAGGCCGGTGCGCTCGTTGGACAGGGCTTCGCGCCGGCGTTCGGCGTCCAGGCTCTGGCGGTCCAGGCCCTCGATGCGGGTGCGCTCGACGTCGGCCGCGCGCGCGGCCTCGGACTGGGCGCGGCTGTGCGCGTCCCAGCGCTGCTGCCAGTCGTTGAGCTTGGTCTCGGCGTCGCGCAGGGCTTCCTGGCGCGCTTCGTCGTTGTCGCGCAGCGCTTCCAGGCGCGGCTCGGCGTCCTCGACCGCGGCGCGCAACGCGTCCAGGCGTTCCTGGTCGCTGCCCATGTGGCTGCCCAGTTCGGCCAGCTGCGCGGCGGCTTCGTCGCGCGCGCGCTGCAGGCGGGTGGTCATCTCGCGCTGGTGTTGGATCTGCTGTTCGATCCGGGCCAAGGCGCCGCCGACTTCGTAGCTGGCGGCCTGGGCCTTGTTGAGCGCTTCGGCGGCTTCCTCGCGGCGCACGCGTCCGGTCTCGAGCTCGCGCTCGGCCTCGCGCTGCTCGGCGATCAACTGCTGCAGGCGGGTTTCCTGCTGCGACAGCTTCTCGCGCTGCGCCTGCAGTTTCTGATCCAGGGCGCGATGCTCCAGCGCCTTCCACTCGGCGTCCTTGACCCGGCGCTCGGCCTGGATCGCCTGGTACTGCTCGGCCTGGCGGGCCTGGCGGCGCAGGTGTTCGAGCTGCTTGCCGACTTCCTCGCGCAGGTCGTTGAGGCGGTCGAGGTTTTCGCGGGTGTGGCGGATGCGGGTCTCGGTTTCCTTGCGGCGCTCCTTGTACTTGGAGATCCCGGCGGCCTCTTCCAGGTAGACGCGCAGTTCCTCGGGCTTGGCCTCGATGATCTGGCTGATCATGCCCTGCTCGATGATCGAGTAGCTGCGCGGGCCCAGGCCGGTGCCGAGGAACAGATCGGTGATGTCGCGACGGCGGCACTTGCCGCCGTTGAGGTAGTACTGGCTGGTGCCGTCGCGGCTGACCGTGCGCTTGACCGAGATCTCGTTGAAGGCCGCGAATTCGCCGGTGATGGTGTGGTCGGAGTTGTCGAAGATCAGCTCGACCATCGCCTGCGACACCGGCTTGCGCGCCGAGGAGCCGGCGAAGATCACGTCGGTCAGCGAGTCGCCGCGCAGTCGGCTGGCCGAGCTCTCGCCCATCACCCAGCGCACCGCGTCGATGATGTTGGACTTGCCGCAGCCGTTGGGACCGACCACGCCGGTCATGTTGGTGGGCAGGTGCAACGTGGTCGGATCGACGAAGGACTTGAAACCGGAGAGCTTGATCGTGGACAGACGCATGCGGCGGGGTTGCCTCTGGCGCGCCTGCGAGGCGCTGCCGTAGATACCAAGGAAGATGAAGTTGTTCGTCTAAATTACTGATTACTATAGACGATATGCAGCGAAAACGCCGCACAGCCTCGTGAGTATAACGGGCCGGAGCCGGCCTCGCCGGGCCCGTCGCCGGTGCAGCCGCGGCCCGGATCGGCACAGGCTTCCGCCGCCCTGGGGGACTGCGAACCGCAACGGCCGTCATGCTATTGATGACGCACGGACCCGGACGCGGTCCGCGCCCGTCCGCAACGCAAGGTAGCCAGGCCGATGAGCCGACCCCGCGCCCAACGCCGCAAGAAAGAACCCGGCGACAGCCCGACCATGGCCGATCTGGCCAAGCTGGCCGGGGTCTCGGCGATCACGGTTTCGCGCGCCCTGCGCGACAGCCCCTTGGTCAATCCCGAGACCCGCGCCCAGATCAAGGCGCTGGCCGAAACCCAGGGTTACATGTTCAACATCTCGGCGCGCAATCTGCGCCTGCGCCGCAGCATGACCGTGGCGGTGGTGGTCGAGATGACCCCGACCATCGAACGCCAGATGTCCGGGCCCTACCCCTTGGACCTGCTCGGCGGCATCAGCCAGGAACTGACCTCGTCCGGCTACGCGGTGCTGCTGACCTCGCTGCAGGGCGGCGCGCTGCCCAGCGTGCAGGCCGCCGACGGCGTGATCCTGCTGGGCCAGGGCGCGCACGAGGACGCCATGCACCAGGTCGAGCGCTGGGGCCGGCCGATGGTGGTCTGGGGCGCGGTCAGCCGCCACGAATCGCAGGTGGTGGTAGGCAGCGACAACCAGCGCGGCGGCGCGCTCGCGGCCGAGCGTTTCATCGCCCTGGGGCGGCGTCGGCCGGTGTTCCTGGGCGATCCCGCGCACGGCGAATTCGCCGAGCGCCTGGACGGCTACAGCCGCGCCCTCGCCCGTCACGACCTGATTCCGCTCACGCCCTCGGTGCCGGCCCTGACCGTAAGCGCCGGCGCGGCCGCGGTGCATCGCCTGCTCGACGAGCATCCGCAGTTCGACGCCCTGTTCGCGGCCAGCGACTTGCTCGCGATCGGCGCGATCCGGGCCCTGATCGAACGCGGCCGGCGGGTGCCCGAGGACGTATCGGTAATCGGCTACGACGACACCCCGCTAGGCGCGACCTATCTGCCGCCGCTGACCTCGGTGCACCAGAACTTCACCGACGCCGGCGTGCTGCTGGCGCGCAAGATCCTGGCCCTGATCGAGGGCCAGCCAGCGCAGTCGGAGATCCTGGCGACCAACCTGGTGGTGCGGGTGACCTGAGCCCGGCCTGGGCGCGGCGCAGACGCATGCTGCGCCGCAACGCGATTGACCGCAGCGCAATAGCGGATGCCGGGCGCCAGCGATTCGGCCCACCCGCGTCGCGGCAACCAAAAACCGTCATGAATTCAGACGCCTAGACCTGGGCCAACGCGGGATCGAATGCTCCTGCGGCCCTGATCGGCAGCTCGGCACGCCCATGACGTCGGCTTTTGTTATCGATAACTTGACATCGATAACAATGCGCTTTTAGGGTCCGCCTCCAAGCCGCCGACCGGCGGTCCAGCGTGCAGGCCGAACCCGCGTGACCGATACGAATCCCCCGCCCCGCCCCGACCAAGACCCGCAAGCGCAGCGCGCCTGGCGCCTGCGCCAGGACCGTTACGAGCCGGCGCGCCGACAGCGCGACGCCAGCCTGTACGCGCTGGCCAACGGCTCGCTGGGCGTGCGCGGCGGTTTCGAGGAAGGTCGCGGCGACGGCGACGGCTGCTACCTGGCCGCGGTCTACGAGCACAACCCGATCCACTACCACGAGCGCTTCCGTGGTTTCGCCTTGAGCACCGACACCCGCGTGCCGGTCGCCGACGGCAAACGCATCGAGGTCTGGCTGGGCGAACGGCGCCTGGATCCGGAAAGCGCCGAGGTGCTGGCGTTCGAACGCGAACTCGACCTGCATGCCGGCGCGCTACGGCGGCGCATGCGTCTGCGCGATGCGCGCGGCGCGACCGTCGAAATCCTGGCCGAACGCGTGGTGCCGCTGAACGTGCACCCAGGCGCTTGCGACCTGCTGGCGATCCGCTACCGGGTGACCTCGATCGACTACAGCGGCCCGATCGCGCTGGTGTCTGCGATAGAAAGCGGCCGCCAGGCCGCGGCCCAGGGCGACGATCCGCGCATCGGCGTGTCCGGCAGCGAAGGCCTGCTCGCCAACGGCGCGCGCGCCGACGCCGTGCAGGCCCGCTACGGCCAGCGCACCCGCCACGGTACCGGCGCGGTGCTGTGCGGCCAACGCCATCGTCTGCCCTCGGGCGAGGCGAGCCTGCGCTATGCCGACGCCGTGGCCGACGAGGCGCGCGCCGCGCAGCGCTATGAAGCGCAGTTGCTGCCGGGCGCCAGCGTGGTGCTGGAGAAGTTCGTCGCCTACGCCAGCGCCGCCGATGCCGGCGGCTTGGACGCGCGCGTCGACAGCGCATTGTCGGCGGCGGTGGAGGCTGGCTATGAGGCCCTGGCCGCATTGCAGTCCGGCGCCATGGCCGAGTTCTGGCGCGACGCCGAACTGTCCATCGACGGCGATCCCGACAGCGAACTGGCGCTGCGCTTCAACCTGTTCCACCTGTGGCAGTCCGCCGGCCGCGACGGCGTGTCGGGCACCGCCGCCAAGGGCCTGACCGGCGAAGGCTACGAAGGCCATTGCTTCTGGGACACCGAGGCCTTCGTGCTGCCGGTGATGGCCTACACCGCGCCGGAGGTGGCGCGCGCGATGCTGCAGGCGCGTCACGGCATGCTCGAGGCCGCGCGGTCGCATGCGCGCGAGATGAACCACGCCGCCGGCGCGCTGTACCCCTGGCGCACCATCGGCGGCGGCGAGTGCTCGGCGCACTACCCTTCGGGCTCGGCCGCGTACCACATCAACGCCGCCATCGCCTACGCGATCGGCCTGTACCTGGACGCCAGCGACGACGTCGGCTTCCTGTTCGACGGCGGCGCCGAGATGCTGTTCGAGACCGCGCGCATCTGGCCGCAGATCGGCCACTACAACCCGCGCCGCGGCGGCGCCTTCTGCATCCATGAAGTCACCGGGCCGGACGAGTACACGGCCATGGTCGACAACAACTACTACACCAACCGCCTGGCCCAGCAGCATCTGCGGCGCGCGGTCGCGGTGTGGCGGCGCCTGCACGCGGAGCGACCGCAAGCGGCCATCGCCCTGGCCGCGCGCCTGGGCCTGGACGCCGACGAAGTCGCGAACTGGGAGCGCGCTGCCGAGGCGATGTACCTGCCTTACGACGAAGCCCTGGGCGTATACGCGCAGGACGACGGCTTCCTCGACAAACCGCGCTGGCCGTTCCCGCCGCGCCAGGGTGAACACCGCCCGCTGCTGCTGGATTACCACCCGCTCACGCTCTACCGCTACCAGGTCTGCAAGCAGGCCGACGTGGTGATGGCGCTGGTGCTGGCCGGCGCCGACATCGACCTGGCGCGCAAGCGCCGCAGTTACGACTACTACGAAGCGGTGACCACCCACGACTCGACTCTGTCGGCGTCGATGTTCGGCATCCTCGCCAGCGAGGTCGGTTACGCCGATCGCGCCCTGCATTACTTCGACGCCAGCCTGCGCGTGGACCTCGACGACCTGCACGGCAACACCGACCACGGCGTGCACATGGCGGCGATGGCCGGCAGCTGGCTGGCCCTGACCCAGGGCTTCGCCGGCCTGCGCGCGATCGAGGGCGAACTGCATTTCGCCCCCACCCTGCCCGCGCGCTGGAACGGCTACGGTTTCGGCCTGCGCTGGCGCGGCCGCGAACTGCATGTGGGCGTCGAACGCGCGCAGGTGGTGTATCGGCTGATCGAAGGCGAGCCGTTGGAGATCGTGCACGCCGGACAACGCCTGCGCCTGAGTGTGGACGCCGCACAGACGCTGGCGCGCGCGCCCGCCGATGCCGCCGCATCCGCCCCGTTCCCGCGCCCGACCCAGGCCCTGATCTTCGACCTGGACGGCGTGCTCACCGACACCGCGCACACCCATTACCTGGCCTGGAAGCGCCTGGCCGACGAGATCGGCGTGCCCTTCGACGAGACCGTGAACCTGCGTCTGAAGGGCGTGGACCGCGAGGCCTCGCTGGCGATCATCCTGGAGCGCGCGGACCGGCCCTACGACGAGGCCGAACGACGCGAACTGGCCGCGCGCAAGAATGGCTACTACCGCGCCGCGATCGAAAGCGTGGGCCCGCAGGACCTGTATCCCGGCGTGACCGAACTGCTGGACGCGGCGCGTGCGCGCGGCCTCAAGCTCGGCCTGGCCTCGGCCAGCAAGAACGCGCCCGCGCTGCTGGCGCGGCTGGGCATCGCCGACCGCTTCGACTACGTCGCCGATGCCGCCCGCATCGCGCGCGCCAAACCGGCGCCAGACATTTTCCTGAGCGTGGCGCAGGCGCTGGGCGTGCCGCCCGAGCGCTGCATCGGCATCGAAGACGCGGCCGCCGGCATCGTCGCGATCCGCGCCGCCGGCATGCCCGCGGTCGGCATCGGCGCGGCCGATGCCCTGCCCGGCGCCGATGCGCACCTGCCCGAGATCGCCGCTTTCGACCTGGACGCTTTCGTGACGCCCTGACGCCGCGCCGGCACTCGGCGCGATCTACGCAACCTGACATTCTTGAGGAGTGGGGAGAACACCATGCAGCAGCAGTCTCTGATCCGTTACGCCCTGTCGATGGCCATCGCCGCCGCGTTGAGCCCGGGCCTGGCGCGCGCGCAGGACGCCGCGCCGGCGCCGGCCGCGGATGCGCCGCCCGCCGACGAAAGTCAGGCCACCACCCTGGATGCGGTGGTGGTCTCCGGTACCGCGCGTTTCAAGGGCGTGCGCAAGCGCGACGCCAGCTTCTCGATCACCACCGCCTCGCTGGAGCAGTTGCAGGAAGCGGTGCCGCTGAGCACGGCCGACGCGCTCAAGGTGGTGCCCGGCATCTGGGCCGAATCGGCCGGCGGCAGCACCGGCGCCAACATCTTCGTGCGCGGCATGCCCTCCGAAGGCGACGCCCCGTTCGTGACCGTGCAGATGGACGGCGCGCCGCTGTTCCCGCCGCCGACCCTGTCGTTCCTGGAGAACTCCACCCTGTTCCGCATGGACGACACCATCGACCGCATGGAAGTGCTGCGCGGCGGCCCCAGCCCGATCTTCTCCAACGGCCAGCCCGGCGCCACCGTCAACTTCATCCAGAAGAAAGGCGGCGAAGAGACCGAAGGCAGCCTGCGCGTGACCGCGGGCAGCGACAACCTGCGCCGCGTCGACGTGTTCAACAGCGGCGAGCTCGGCGAAGGCTGGTACTACAGCATCGGCGGCTTCTACCGCGTCACCGACGGCGTGCGCGACACCCAGTTCCCGGCCGACAAGGGCGGCCAGTTCAGCGCCACCCTCACCCGCAGTTGGGACAGCGGCGAGATCACCCTGTACGCGCGCCACACCGACGACAAGAACGCCTTCTTCACCCCGATCCCGCTGCTGTCGCGCAACAACGGCAAGGACCTGTCGAGCTTCCCGGGCTTGAACGCGCAATCGGGCACCCTGCTGGGCAACGACTTCCGCCGCGTGACCATTCCGACCGGTCCCAATGGCCAGACCATCAGCCGCGACCTCGCCGACGGCCGCGGCATCAACCTCGACGTGTTCGGCGCCTCGATGGACTTCTACGTCGGCGACTGGACCATCAGCGACCGCGTCAACTACGTCAACGGCAGTGCGCCCACCAACGGCCTGTTCACCGGCGCCAGCCCGCAGACCATCAGCGCCTACATCGCCTCCTTCGGCAGCCCCGGCACCGCCACCTACACCAACGGCGGCGGCGCGGTGGATCCGAACCAGCAGGTGCTGACCGCCGGCTTCTGGGTGGTCGACAAGCAGATCGAGTCCTTCACCAACGACCTGCGCTTCAGCCGCGACCTGTTCGAGGGCAACACCCTCACCGCCGGCGTCTACTACGCGCGCTATTCGTCCAAGGACACCTGGTACCTGGGCAACAACATGCTGCTGACCGCGCAGAACAACGCGCGCCGCATCGACGTGACCCTGGCCGACGGCCGCCAGGTCACCCGCGACGGCTTCGTCGGCACCTCGTTCTTCTCCCTGCGCGGCGACTACGACGGCCAGAACACCGCCGTGTTCCTGGCCGACGAATGGCAGATCAACGACCGCCTGCGCCTGGACGGCGGCATCCGCTACGAGTGGCAGCAGGTGGACGGCACCGTGCACAACACCGCCACGGTCGATCTGGACGGCAACCCCAACACGCTCTACGACAACAACACCTCGATCTCGCTGCCGAGCACGCGCCGCATCGACCAGGACGACAAGCATTTCTCCTGGACCCTGGGCCTGAACTTCAAGCTCAACGAGACCTCCAGCCTGTTCGCGCGCGCCAACTCGGGCTACAAGCTGCCGGCCTTCGACAACCTGCGCGACGGCAACACCAAGGTCCAGGAAGTCGACCAGTACGAGCTGGGCTTCAAGTCCGGAAACTCGGTCTACGACCTGTACCTGACCGCGTTCTACAACAGCTTCACCAACTCGCCGTTCCAGGCTTTCCTCGACGACGGCAGCAACTTCACCACGGTCGGCGATTCGCGCGCCTACGGCGTCGAGCTGGAAGGCGCGATCCGTCCCTTCGGCGGCTTCGAGCTGCGCGCGACCGGGGTTTGGCTGGACGCCCAGTACGAGAACTACCGCAAGTTCACCGGCAACCAGGTGATGCGCCAGCCCAAGACCCAGTTCCGGATCACCCCGAGCTATTACTGGACCCTGCCGGTCGGCGATCTGAAGCTGTTCGCGACCTACTCGCACATAGGCGACCGCTACGCCGACCTGGCCAACACCCAGCAGCTGCCCTCGTACCACACGCTGGACGTGGGCGCGAACCTGCACGTGGGCGAGCATTGGGAGTTCACCGCCAGCGGCAGCAACGTCAGCGACGAGCTGGGCCTGACCGAGGGCAACGTGCGCGTGCCCGGCGCCGCCACCGGCGGCGTGTTCCTGGGCCGGCCGATCGCGGGCCGTTCCTACCAACTCTCGGCGGCCTACCGCTGGTGAGCGCGGCGGCGGCGGAGCGGCATGCGATGCTCGCTCCGTCGCGTTCGACCGCCGCGCGCCGCCCGGCGCGCGGTTTTCGAAGCCCGTTCGCGACGCGCTCCCGGAATCGCCGCCTGCGCAAGCCCTCCCCCCAAGGCGCAGGCGGCCTCCGCGACCGTCGCGAACGGTCTTTTTCTTCACAGCGCCCGGCCGCGACGGCCGTGCGCAGGAGCAGCGCATGAGCCCTACCGGCAGCCACCGCGGCCGCATGATCCTGGCGATGGTGTTGACCTACATGGTGTTCGCGGTGCTGCTCAACAGCGTCGGCACGGTGATCCTGCAGGCGATCCAGGGCTTCGGCGTGGACAAGGCCGAGGCCAGTTTCCTGGAAGCGTTCAAGGACTTGCCGATCGCGATCGTGTCTTTCCTGACCGCGTCCCTGCTGCCGCGCTTGGGCTATCGGCGCGCGATGATCCTGGGCCTGAGCCTGGTCGCCGCGGCCTGCGCGCTGATGCCGCTGTTCCACGCGTTCTGGGCGACCAAGCTGCTGTTCGCGACCGTCGGCGCCTCGTTCGCGCTGGCCAAGGTCGCGGTGTATTCCTCGATCGGCCTGCTCACCGACGGCAAGCAGCAGCACGCCAGCCTGACCAGCACCATCGAAGGCTGGTTCATGGTCGGCGTGCTCGCCGGCTATTGGCTGTTCGCGAGCTTCATCAATCCCGAATCGCCCGCCGATCCGCGCTGGCTGCGGGTGTACTACGTGATCGCCGCGGTCGCCGCCGCGACCGCGCTGCTGCTGGCGGGCAGCCGCCTGGACGAATCCGCCGCGCGCGACGACCATGCGCCGGGCCAGGCCTTCTTCGACATGTTCCGCCTGATCGCGCAGCCGCTGATCGGCGTGTTCCTGGTCTCGGCCTTCCTGTACGTGCTGATCGAACAGAGCATCGGCACCTGGCTGCCGACCTTCAACCGCGAAATCCTGCACCTGCCCACGACCATGAGCGTGCAGGCCGCGAGCATCTTCGCCGTGTCGCTGGCGCTGGGCCGGCTCGGCGCCGGCCTGCTGCTGCGGCGCGTGCCCTGGCATTGGCTGCTGATCGCCTGCGTGCTGGCGATGGGCGCGCTGGTGCTGCTGGCGTTGCCGCTGGCCGCGGGCCTGCGCCCGGATCCGAACGCCAGCTGGACCCACGCCCCAGTCGCGGCCTATGTGTTCCCGTTGATCGGCTTGTTCATGGCGCCGATCTATCCGGCGATCAATTCGGTGGTGCTGAGCGCGCTGCCGAAGTCGCGGCACGCCGCGATGACCGGCCTGATCGTGGTGTTCTCGGCGTTGGGCGGCACCACCGGCTCCTTCATCACCGGCCAGCTGTTCGCGCGCACCGGCGGCGAGACCGCGTTCTACCTGTCGCTGGCGCCGATGGCCCTGTTGCTGCTCGCGATCGTCGGCCTCAAGCGCCAATCCTTGCGCGCCGACGCGGCCCTGGCCGCGCAAGGTGCCGCCTGAGGCACAGGATTATCGGCAACGACGGAGCGTCGCGCCGTCGCGCAGGTCAGGCGCCGCAGCGATCGTCCCGCATCGCTCAGGAACAGGGCGCGTCGCGCTCGCCGAGCGTGCGCCCGCCGAACGCCAGCAGCAGTTGCTCCAGCGACTGCGCCGACACCGTCAGCTCGTTCTCGTCCATGCAGCCCATGCCGACCTCGTACACCGTGGACTGGTCGCCGCGCATCAGCAGCGCCCTACCGCCGCTGTCGTCGCCGATCATCACATAGCCGGGCAGATAGACCTGCACTTCGTAATCGGCATTGCGCGGGCCGATCGCAGCCAGTTCCAGCAGCACCAGCCGGCCTTGCGTATGCAGGCCATCGCTGAGGCGCAGCAGCGCCGCGTAGTCGCCCGGCAGGCGAAAGGCCAGCTCCGCTTCGGCCGCGGCGATCGCCTGGACGTCGCATCCGGGATTCAGGGCATACAGCGCCGCCAGGCGCGGGCGAGCGATCGTGAGCAAACCGGCTTCCTCTCCGTTTCCGTCGCGGGGTCGTCGCTCAGCGCAGCAGTTCGTAGCCTGTGCCCGCATCGTTGAAGCGATACTCGCAGCCCAGCAGCCGCGCCGTGATCAGGTAGGAGTGTTCGTCGTCGGTCGGGTATTCCTTGTACGGCAGGCTCTTGAGATCGATGGTCGCATCGGTCACCGGCTGGCCGTCGCGCATGTCCAATACCTTGCTGCCGACCTGGAACAGCGCCGGCCCGAGCGGCGCGCTCGCGCGCACCTGTCGGTCCAGCAGGCGCCAGGGCCGCGGGTTGTAGGTCGCGGCCAGGAACTCGCCGCCGCTGCCGAGCAGGTTGCGCACCGCCAGGCCGGCGTCCTCGATGCCGTCCGGCGGGGTGTCATCCGCGCCGATGCGGTCGTACACGTCGTACAGATAGCCCCAGCCTCCGCGCGCCAGGGCGACGTAGCCATAAGCGTAGCCCGCGCCCTCGACCAGCGGCACGCAGAACATCGCGCCTTCCGGGATGGCCGTCGCCTGATCGATCCGCATGCGCCGCTCCTTGGGTGGGACTGTCCGCGCTCAGCCGGCGGCCGGCGCCGGGCGCAGGCTGCGCTCGGTGTCGGGGTCGAAGTAATGCATGCGCTCGGGCGCATAGCCCAGGTGCACGGTATCGCCCGGCGTGGGCAGGTCGTAGGGTGGCAGGCGCAGCACCAGGTCGCAGCCGCCGCAGCCCAGGTTGAGGAAGGCCTCGTTGCCGACCGGCTCCACCACTTCCACGCGCGCGGCCAGGCGCTCGGGCGCGGCTTCGGCCAGATGCATGTCCTCCGGCCGCAGGCCGACGGTGAGCTGGCGGCCGAGGTAGCCGCGCACGCTCTCGCGCAGCGATTCGTCGGGCTGCAGCGGCAGCTCCACGCCTTCGGCGATGCGCAGGCGCAGGCCGTCGCGTTCGATCACCTCGCCCCACAGCAGGTTCATTTTCGGACTGCCCAGGAAGGTCGCCACGAACAGATTGGCCGGATGCCGGTACAGCGCCATCGGCGTGTCGATCTGCTGGATCTTGCCGTCCTTGAGCACGACGATGCGCTGGCCCAGGGTCATGGCCTCGATCTGGTCGTGGGTGACGTAGACCATGGTGGTGCCGAGCTGACGGTGCAGGCGCGCGATCTCCACGCGCATGCCCATGCGCAGCTTGGCGTCCAGATTCGACAGCGGCTCGTCGAGCAGGAACACCTGCGGCTGGCGCACCAGCGCCCGGCCCAGGGCCACGCGCTGACGCTGGCCGCCGGACAGCGCCGCCGGCTTGCGCTCCAGCATCGATTCCAGCTCCAGCGTGGCCGCGGCCTCGTTCACGCGCGCCTCGATCTCGGCCTTGGACGCGCCGCGCAGCTTGAGGCCGAAGCCGAGGTTCTCGGCCACGGTCATGTGCGGGTACAGGGCGTAGCTCTGGAACACCATGGCGATGTCGCGGTCCTTGGGCGGGACCTCGTTGACCCGGCGCTCGCCGATGCGCAGCTCGCCGCTGCTGATCGTCTCCAGCCCCGCGATCATGCGCAGCAGGGTCGACTTGCCGCAGCCCGAAGGCCCCACCAGCACCAGCAGCTCGCCGTCGCGGATCTCGAAACTGGCCTCGTCAACGCCGACGAACCCGTTCGGATAGACCTTGCGCAGACGTTCAAGCGTGACCTTCGCCATGAATTCTCCCAATCGTGACCCCGGCCACGATGCAATTGTCGTCGCCCTGGGCTATTCTGCCATGTAACCGTTTACATGCACGCCGGCGCTCGAAACGGGCGCCCGCTCCGGAGACCAAACCGCGATGAGTCAAGTTCGTGTCTTTCCTGAGGGGTTCCTGTGGGGGGCGGCCACCGCCGCCCACCAGATCGAGGGTTCCCCGCTCGCCGACGGCGCCGGTCCCAGCATCTGGACCCGCTTCGCCCACACGCCGGGGATGACCCTCAACGGCGACACCGGCGACGTCGCCTGCGACCACTACCGGCGCTGGAAGGACGACGTCGCGCTGATGAAGCGCCTGGGCCTGCAGGCCTACCGTTTCAGCGTGTCCTGGTCGCGGATCCTGCCCGAGGGCACCGGCCGGGTGAACCAGGCCGGCGTCGACTTCTATTCGCGCCTGGTCGACGAACTGCTGGCCAACGGCATCGAACCCCTGCTCACCCTCTACCACTGGGACATGCCGGCGGCGCTGGACGACCGTGGCGGCTGGCTCAACCGCGACTGCGCCGACTGGTTCGCCGAATACGGCAGCGTGCTCTATCGCGCGCTCGACGGCCGGGTCAAGAAGTGGGTCACCCTCAACGAACCCTGGGTGATCACCGACGGCGGCTACCTGCACGGCGCGCTCGCGCCCGGCCACCGCAGCCGCTTCGAAGCCCCGATCGCCTCGCACAACCTAATGCGCGCGCATGGCGCCGCGGTCCAGGCCTACCGCGCGATCGGCCAGCACGAGATCGGGCTGGTGGTGAATATCGAACCCAAGTACGCCGCCACCGACAGCGCCGCCGACGCCGCCGCGGTCAAGCGCGCGCACGCCTACATGAACGAGCAGTACCTCGACCCCGCCCTGCTCGGCTCCTATCCGCCGGAACTGCGCGAGATCTTCGGCGAAGCCTGGCCGGAGTGGCCGGCCGAGGACTACGCGCTGATCCAGCAGAAGCTCGATTTCGTCGGCATCAACTACTACACCCGCAGCGTCACCCAGGACGCGGTCAGCTACCCGCTCAACACCGGCGTG
The DNA here is from genome assembly GCF_001429345.1 of Lysobacter sp. Root983. Lineage (NCBI taxonomy): Bacteria > Pseudomonadati > Pseudomonadota > Gammaproteobacteria > Lysobacterales > Lysobacteraceae > Lysobacter > Lysobacter sp. Root983. The sequence continues at coordinate 261,504 of NZ_LMJO01000001.1, read as the reverse complement.
GTGCGCCAGCCCTCGGGTACCTACACCGAGACCGGCTGGGAGGTGTTCCCGCAGGGCCTCACCGACACCCTGACCTGGTTCAAACAGCGCTACGGCGACATCCCGATGTACGTCACCGAGAACGGCGCGGCCTTCTTCGATCCGCCGGTGGCCGAGCCCGACGCCAGCGGCGAACGCCGGGTGCGCGACCCGTTGCGCATGGACTATCTGCAAAAGCACCTCAGCGCGATCCACGACGCGATCCAGGCCGGCTGCGACATCCGCGGCTACATGGTGTGGTCGCTGCTGGACAACCTGGAATGGTCGCTGGGCTACTCCAAGCGCTTCGGCGTGGTCCACGTGAACTACGCGACCCAGGAGCGCACGCCCAAGGACAGCGCGAAGTGGTACTCGAACGTGATCGCGACGCATGGCCGCTCGCTGTCCGAGCCGTTACCTTAAGCGCTTCGATCCCGACCAGGCGGCGCCGCCATGCACGACACCCTGTTGCTGTTCGGCGCCACGGGTGATCTCGCCCAGCGCTATCTGTTCCCGTCGCTGATCCACCTCTGGCGCGACCGCCTGCTGCCGCCCGACTTCCGCCTGATCGCGGTCGGGCGGCAGGAACTGAGCGACGAGGACTTCCGCGCCTGGCTGCGCGAACGCATGGCGGCCGAAGCCGCCGACGACGCCGCGTCCGTGGACGGCCTGCTGCGCTGCATCGTCTATGTCGCGGTCGACCTGCGCGACACCGCCGCGATCGCGGCCGCGCTGTCGCGTTACGCCGACCGCCCCAGCGTGAGCTACCTGGCCACGCCGCCGGATCTGTTCGTGTCGGTGGCGCAAGGCCTGAGCGCGGCCGGCGTGCTCGCCGATCCCTCGCGCCTGGTTCTGGAAAAACCGATCGGCCGCGACCTGGCCTCGGCGCGCGAAATCAACGCCGCGCTGCGCGCCTGCCTGGACGAGTCGCGGATCTTCCGCATCGACCACTACCTGGGCAAGGCCGCGGTGCAGAACCTGCTGGCGCTGCGCCTGGGCAACACCTTGCTGGAAGCGGTGTGGCAGCACCGCTGGATCGAATCGGTCGACATCCTGGTCGCCGAGACCGCCGGCGTCGATGGCCGCGAGGAGTACTACGCCGGCTACGGCGCGCTGCGCGACATGGTCCAGAACCACATGTTGCAGTTGCTGGCGCTGATCGCGATGGAGCCGCCCTCGAATCTGGACGCCGACAGCATCCGTGAGGAGAAGCGCAAGGTGCTGCGCGCGCTGCGCCCGATGAACGCCGCCGACGCCGCGCGCGATACCGTGCGCGGCCGCTACGGCGCCGGCGTGGTCGAGGGCCGCGCGGTCAAGGGCTTCGTCCACGACGCGCCGGTGGAGACCTTCGTCGCCCTGCGCACTTATATCGACAATTGGCGCTGGGCCGGCGTGCCATTCCGGCTGGTGACCGGCAAGCGCCTGGCCGCGCGCGCGACCGAGGTGGTGGTCTCGTTCAAGCCGGTCTCGCACTGGCTGTTCGAGCGCCCCGCGCGCGGGCGCGAACGGCCCAATCGCCTGCGCATGCGCCTGCAGCCCGACGAAACCGTCGAGCTGGGCCTGATGGGCAGCCTGGCCGCGCCTGAATGGGGCGCGCTGGAACTGCGGCCGATGTCGCTGGACCTGTCGATGTCGAACTCGCCACAACGCCGCATCGCCTACGAACGCCTGCTGGTGGACGCGCTGCGCGGCAACCAGACCCTGTTCGTGCGCGACGACGAGGTCGAATCGGCCTGGCAGTGGATCGACAGCGTCGAACGCGCCTGGAGCGGCACCGCCCAGCCCGTGATCGAGTACCCGGCCGGCTCCTGGGGCCCGAACGAGGCCAGCGACTTCCTGCCGGCGACGCTGCGCCAGGGCCGCGGAGGCGAACCGTGAGCGCGTCCACGCCGGATACCTTGCTGGCCGATATCGGCGGCACCAATGCGCGCTTCGCGCTGGCCGCGCCGCAGCTCGAACAACCGCTGCGCGAGGACAGCGTGCAGGTGTTCTCCGTCGCCGACTTTCCGTCCCTGGCCGACGCCGCGCGCCACTATCTCGACCGCATCGGAGCCACTCCTAGCGCGGCCGTGTTCGCGGTGGCCGGCCGCGTCGACGGCGACGAAGCGCGCATCACCAATCATCCCTGGGTGATCTCGGCCGCGCGCACGCGCCAGGCCCTGGGCCTGGAACGCCTGCAACTGGTCAACGATTTCGCCGCGCAGGCGATGGCGGTGTCCTTGCTGCGCGCGCAGGACGTGGTCGCGATCGGCGGCAACGCCTGGCGCGGCGCCGACGAGGAAGGCGACCGTACCTATGCGGTGATCGGCGCCGGCACCGGCCTGGGCGTCGGCGGTCTGATCCGTCGCGACGGCCGCTATTACCCCTTGCAGACCGAAGGCGGCCACGTCAGTTTCGCGCCCGGCACGCCCGAGGAAATCGAAATCCTGCAACGCCTGTCGGGCGAGTTCGGCCGCGTCTCCAACGAACGCCTGGTCAGCGGCAGCGGCCTGGTCAATCTGCATCGCGCGCTCAGCCAGATCGCGGGCGAGGACCCGGGCCCGCTGCAGCCGGCCGACATCACCGCGATGGCGCGCGAAGGCGACGCGCGCTGCCTGCGCGCGATCGACGTGTTCTGCGCGGTGTACGGCGCCGCCGCCGGCGACCTGGTGCTGACCCTGGGCGCCTGGGACGGCGTATTCCTGCCCGGCGGGCTGGTGCCGCGCCTGATGCCCTGGCTGCAGCATTCCGGCTTCCGCCAGCGCTTCGAGCACAAGGGCCGCTTCTCGCCGGCCATGGCGCGTATCCCCACCCTCGCCGTCACCCATCCCCAGCCCGGCTTGCTGGGTGCGGCGGCTCTGGCCAGGCACACGCCACGTTGAGGTGGTTCGTGCGAAGATCGGGAGATGCTCGACGATACGTCGCCCGCCTCAGCCGCTCCTCCGGAGCCGGAAACGACACGCTATGTGATGCACGCACATCGCGGCCGCGATGTGTGGACCTGGGCTTGCGCGGTCGCGATCGCGGCCGAATTGCGCCGCGACCTGTCGCTGCGCCCGCGCGCGCGCCTGCTGCTGTCGGGTGGTAGCACGCCCGGGCCGGTCTATCGCGCGCTGGCGAAAGCGCCGTTGGAATGGAGCCGGGTCGATATCGGCCTGGTCGATGAGCGTTGGCTGCTGCCGGACGATCCCGACAGCAATGCGCGCATGGTCCGCACCCATCTGTTGCACGACCACGCCGCCGCCGCGCGCTTCGAGCCGCTGACCCTGGCCGGCCGCCGCATCGAGGACGCGGTCGCCGCCGCCAACGCCCACGCCCAACTCGGCGCCAGCGCCGCGGTGCTGGGCATGGGCGAGGACGGCCACACCGCCTCGCTGTTCCCCAACAGCCGCGACCTCGCGCGCGCGCTCGAGAGCCGGCAGGCCTATGTCGCCGTCGACGCCCGGGACGCCCCCGGCGCGCAACAGTGGCCGCGCCGCATCAGCCTGACCCCGGTCGGCCTGGCGCGCGTGCAGACCCGGCTGCTGCTGATCCAGGGCGAACGCAAACGCGAAGTCTTCGAAGCCGCGCTACGCAGCGGCGATGTGACGCGCTATCCGGTGCTGGCGGCGCTGGAGGCGGGGCATGGCGCGCCGTTGCATGTGCATTGGTGCGAGTGAAACGTCGGCCTGGATGAGATACCTATCGATCCTGGTCGCAGCGATGGCGTTGGCAATCGGTTCCTGCGCATCTGTCGTCGTTCACGAGCACGAAGCGTCGGTGCCCGATTTCGTGCAAAGACTCGCCGACCGGCAATTGGATCGAACTTCTCCCGAGTACCAGAAGCAGTATTCCCGATACACGCAGGCATTCTTTCGCGGATACCTCAGGCCCGATACTGACGTTTACAGTAGCGACCCATCGTTCGAGGCGGGCCTAGCCGCAGGCATGGCGTACCGCAGAGACCAACCCGATAGCCTTCCGAAGGTGCTCGCTTCGTATGGCTATAAGCCCGTCACCGTAACCGGCCGTTTCTCCTTCGATATCGAGGAGTCGAGTTTCGTTCCGGACAATGGCAACGCAAAACGTTGGTGGCTGCATAGCTGGCTGGGTGAGGATTCGACCTCAGCGTTCTCTTCGTGTCAGCGAGGCACGGTATCGGGCTACTTGAGCTCGCCTGGCCGGTACGGCCACCTTGGCGCCTATAGCCGGCAGCTTGTTGGGCAAGAGTTTCGTTGTGACAGGTGAGGCGGGAGGCGGCGGCAACACGGTCACTTCGGCTCGTCATTCTCGCGGACGCGGGCTCCGCTTCGCTTTGGCGCAGTCGAACATCCAGCGACGTAGGATGCGGTGATAAGCGCATAGCTTTTTTGCTCGTCATTCCCGCGAAGGCGGGAATCCAGTGACTTCAGCGCAATGCGCCGGTGTATCGCGGACTGACACCGAGCGAACGCAATCGGAGACAGGTAGCGCGACGCGCCTCCGTTCGACTACGTCGTGGCTATAGATGAGTCCAAGTCACTGGATTCCCGCCTACGCGGGAATGACGAATCGGAATATTCGCGATGCGGCGTAGTACGCGTGCGGTGCGCCTTCGGCTTACCGCACCCTACAACGGCACGGTAGCGAGCGCTCGCTAGAGCGCTGCACCGTTACTTCGGCCGCCGCATCAATCGATGCGCTCAGCCCCACCCATATACGAGCGCAGCGCCTCGGGCACGGTGATCGAGCCATCGGCGTTCTGGTAGTTCTCCATCACCGCGATCAGGGCGCGGCCGATCGCGACGCCGGAGCCGTTGAGGGTGTGCACGGGCTCGGGCTTGTCGGTGGCCGGGTTGCGCCAGCGCGCCTGCATGCGGCGGGCCTGGAAGGCCTCGCAGTTCGAGCACGAGGAGATTTCGCGGTAGTTGTCCTGGCTGGGCAGCCAGACCTCCAGATCGTAAGTCTTGGTCGCGGAGAACCCCATGTCGCCGGTGCACAGCAGCATGCGGCGGTACGGCAGGCCGAGCTGCTCCAGCACCACCTCGGCGCAACGGGTCATGCGCTCGTGCTCGTCGTAGCTTTCGTGCGGGCGCGCGATCGTGACCAGCTCGACCTTCTCGAACTGGTGCTGGCGGATCATGCCGCGGGTGTCGCGGCCGTGGCTGCCGGCCTCGGCGCGGAAGCACATCGAGTGCGCGGTCATGCGCAGCGGCAGCGCCGCGTCCTCGACGATCGCGTCGCGCACGATATTGGTCAGCGGCACTTCGGACGTCGGGATCAGATAGCGCTTGCTGGCCGCCTCGCCCTCGCCCACCGTGGTCGCGAACAGGTCGTCCTCGAACTTCGGCAACTGGCCGGTGCCGCGCATCGAATCGGCGTTGACCAGCAGCGGCACGTTGGTTTCTTCGTAGCCGTGTTCGTTGGAATGCAGATCGAGCATGAACTGCGCGAGCGCGCGGTGCAGGCGCGCGAGCTGGCCGCGCAGCACGGTGAAGCGCGCACCCGACAGCTTGGCGGCGGTGTCGCCGTCCAGCCAGCCCTTGCGCGCGCCCAGTTCGACATGGTCCTTGACCGCGAAATCGAAGGCGCGCGGCGCGCCCCAGCGGTGCTGCTCGACGTTGCCGGTTTCGTCGCGGCCGGCCGGGACCGACTCGTGCGGCAGATTCGGGATGCCCAACGCGATCGCCTCGATCTGACCGCGGATTTCGTCCAGGCGCAGTTCGCTGGCCTTGAGCTCGTCGCCGAAGCCGGCGACTTCGGCCATCAGCGCGGCCACGTCCTCGCCCTTGGCCTTGGCCTGGCCGATCGCCTTGGAGCGGGTGTTGCGCAGGTTCTGCAGTTCCTGGGTACGGATCTGGATCTGCTTGCGCTCGCTTTCCAGCGACTCCAGCGCGCTCGCGTCGAGTACGTAGCCGCGGCTATCGCGCAGGCGCGCGGCGAGTTCGGCGGGTTGCTGGCGCAGCAAAATAGGATCGAGCATGGCGGAACCGGTGGGGAAGCGGAGCGCGATTATCGCGTGCTTAACGCGTTCAGGGCCAATCGCGGCCGCAAACCGCGACCGGTTGCCGACGGATTAACCCCGTTAGAGGCAGAATGCGCTCAGCCACGTTCCCTATCCCCGCCGGATCCCGCATGTCGACACCGTCCCCCGCACCGTCCCGTCCCAGCCTCGATCTGGCTGCCTGGCGCCCCTCGCGCAAGGCCCTGTGGTGGGTACTGGGCGCGTTCGCGCTCGGTCTGATCCTGTTCGCCCTGGTCTGGTCGCGCAGCGGCGAGTACGACTTCTATCGCGCCGACGGGGTCGCCCCGCCGACCGCGGCCGGCCCCAACTACGCGCCCTTGCCAGCGCCGATGTCGGGCAACGAGGGCAGCGGCGTCGGTCCCGCGCCGCAGTCCGCGCCGCCCCGCGGCAGCGATCAACCGCGCCTGGTCGAGACCGCGCCTCCGCCGCCGGCCGATGCCGCGATCCCCGCGAGCCCGCAGACCCCGGCGCCGGCCGCGGTGGCCAGTTCCGACCCCAAGCCGATCCCGGGCCAGAATCCCGCGCCGCGCTACCCGCCCCAGGCCCTGCGCCGCGGCGAAAGCGGCACCGTCACGGTACGCGTGCAGATCGGCGCCGACGGTGTGCCGACCGACGTCAGCGTGGGCACCACCAGCGGCTCGCGCATGCTCGATCGCGCCGCCCAGGATGCGGTCCGGCGCTGGCGTTTCCGCCCCGCCCTGGCCAACGGCCAGCCGGTCAGCGGCACCGTGATGGTCCCGATCACATTCGATGCCAGTCGCTGAACGCGTAACGCCCTGACCCCCTCCGCCTCACTCGCCGCTAACACCGGCGTGGGGAAAGTCGGATCGCCACCCGGAACACCGGGGACGACCCGAGGAGGGACACATGACGGACAACACGCTGGAACATCGCGACACTCAACCGCAAGCCACCGCGGACGCCGCCGAGCCTGCGCGCAACCGTACCGGCCTCTGGCTGCTGGTGCTGCTGGCCGCGATCCTGCTGATCTGGTACCTGTTGAGCCAACGTGCGCCGCTACCGGTGCCGATGCCGCCGGATGCCTCGATCGCGCCGGTTCCGACCGACACCGCGCCCGCGACCACGCCCGAAGGCGAGGCGCGCAAGCCGGTCGCGAGCGCGGCCAAGCCCAAGCCGACCAAGCCGGCGATCGCGGCCCCGCGTGAGACCGCGCCGGAACGCATCGCCAGCCGCAGTCCCGAACCCGAGTACCCCGCCACCGCGCTGCGTCGCGGCGAGGGCGGCGACGTGCTGCTGCGGGTGAACGTGGGCGCCGACGGCGTGCCGGGCGAGATCGACTTCGTCCGCCGCAGCAGCTCGCGCGAGCTCGACCGCGCCGCCCAGGACGCGGTGCGCCGCTGGCGCTTCGAACCGGCCACGCGCAACGGCAAGGCCGTGCCGGCGGTCGTGGAAGTGCCGATCGAGTTCAAGCCGCAGGCCTGAGCGCGATCCAGACCCAACGGTCCTGAGCCGTAGGACCGCGCAATCGGGGGAGAGCGGGCTCCGGCCGCCACGACGGCGGCCGGAGCGATGCAAGAAGTGCGAATGCGGACGCACCCGCCGTCAACGAACCCGCTACCGACGCTCAGCCGCGAGCGCCCTGCCCGGCTTCGCTGCGCCGGCGGATCAAGCCCCAGGCCAGGCAGGCGCCGAACAGGAACTCCAGCGGCGCACGGCCGTATTCGAAACGCCACAGCAGCGAATCGAAATTGTTCGCTACCAGGACGATGCCGACGCTGCCGGTCAGCGCCCAAAACCCCGCCAACGGCATCAGGCCGCGCCGCCAGGCCAGCAAGGCCTCGCGCAGCAACAGCGCGAACGCGACCGCCAGCAGCAGCGTGCCCAGCGCGCCCAAGCCCACCAGCGCGTCCAGATAGGTGTTGTGCAGATGCATGTGGTGCTGACCGGCCATGTCGCGCCGGCTCTCGGCGATCAGCGACGGCGTGCTGCGCAGGCCCCAGCCCAACAGCGGCCGCTCCAGCCACTTCTCCATGCCCAGCTTGTACAGGGCCATGCGCACGCTCACGGCCTTGTTGTTGACCTGGGTCTGCTGGGCCGCGATCGCAGCCGGGATCGGTGCGGCGACAGGCGCCGTGGGCGTGGCGGCAGGCGGCGTCGCGACGGGCGCGGCAGGAGCCGCGGGCGCCGGCGTGGGCGCGATCGCGACGGTGCCCGCGGCCGCGGCCTGCTGGGCCTCGCTGACCACGGTCTCGGAGCCGGCGAAGCGCAGGCTGATCAGATCGCGGGCCGCGAACAGCAACAGGGCCGACACCAGCGCCGCCGCGATCGCCGGCACCAGCGCGCCGTAGCCGCCGCGGCCGCGGCGCAGGGCCCAGGCGTAGCCGAGCACCACCGGCGGCAGCACCGCCGCGAAGGCCAGCCAGGCGCCGCGCGACTGCGAGAACAGCAGCAGGCAGAAGCAGCCCACATAGGCGAGGAAGCCGATCGCCAGGGCCAGGCCGCGCCCGCGTTCGCGCCGCCGTGCCCACAGCGCCATCGACAAGCACAACGCCAGCCAGCCGCCGACCGCGGCGAGTTGGCCGCTCAGGTTTTCCGGAATCCCCAGGTCCGGGCGCAAACGCCCGTTCCACAAGGCATCGGCCTGGGTCCACGGCAGGTAGATCAGCGCCGACAACAGCAGGCCCAGGCCCATCAGCACGACCAGGCGCGGGATCGCACGCGGCATCAGCGACAGCCACCAGCCGGTCACGCAGGTGAACACGGCCAGTCGCACCAACTTGCCCGCGGTCGACAACTGCGCCGACAGCGGTATGTCCGGCATCACGCTCACCGCCGCGTAGACCGCCTGCGCCACCACGAACACGATCAGCAGCAGCAGCGCGCGCACCGCCGGCTGCGCCGCCAGTTCGCGCCAGGGGCGGCGGCCGGCGCAAACCATCAGCAGCAGGAGCACGCCCGCGCCCAACTCCGGCCGCAGATACAGGCCAACGTCGGTCAGCGAGAAGAAGGCCTGGTAGGCCAGCGCGAACAGCGCGACCCGGCGCAGCCATGGCGGCAGATCGGCGGCGGCCTCGGAGTACAGAGCCATGCCCGCGCCTTCCGCACGGGCGCGCGATGCACGGTTCATGGCGAGCGCATCCTCAGCCATGCGCGATCGCCGCCGGCATCGCAAAATCGCTCGACGTCCGCACGCGCACGCGCGTGGCTGGCGTCGTCGAGCCGCATCGGGGTTGCTGCATCGCTTGCGTCCTCTCGTAAATCGCGCCGGGCCTGGCGCGAACCACGTGATGACCGTCGCGCCGCGGGGGCGGTGGACGACGGCCGTTACCTCCTTGTTCGCACATCCGGGTGCGTACGTCGGCCGATCGAGCGCCGCCGGCGGCGCGATTCGATCGGTCGACGAAGTCTAGCGAAACCCGGCTTCGCTGCCTGTCTACAAACCAAACGCCGTACGCAGTTCGAAGCCGCAGCCGCGCGCCAGGCCGTCGAAGTTCGGAAACGACGTCGCCACATTCTCGACATCGCCGATCCGGACGTCGCCGCGCGCGCGCTGCGCCGCCACCGCGAAGCTCATCGCGATGCGATGGTCGCCGTGGCTGTCGACCGCGCCGCCCTGCAAGGCGCCGCCGTCGATGATTGCGCCGTCCGGCGTCTCTTCGATTTGTGCACCAAGAATGCGTAACCCTTGTGCCATGGTCGCGATACGGTCCGACTCTTTGACTCGCAGTTCGGCCGCGCCGGAGATCCGGCTGCGCCCTTGCGCGCAAGCCGCCGCCACGAACAGAGCCGGGAACTCGTCGATCATGTCAGGCACCAGCGCCTCGGGCACCTCGATGCCGTGCAGCGGCGCGTAGCGCACGCGCAGATCGGCGACCGCTTCGCCGCCCTCCGCGCGCGCATGCTCCTCGGCGATGTCGGCACCCATCAGGCGCAGGGCCGCGAGCAGGCCGGTGCGGCGCGGGTTCATGCCCACCGCTTCCAGCAACAGCTCCGAGCCCGGCACCACGCTGGCCGCGACCAGGAAGAACGCGGCCGAGGAGAAATCCGCGGGCACCGCGACGTGCGTCGCGCGCAGCGCGTGGCCGCCGCTGAGGCGCGCATAGCCGGGCGAGAACTCGATCGGCCAGCCGAACGCGGCCAGCATGCGCTCGGTGTAGTCGCGGGTCGGGTGCGGTTCGCGCACCACGGTCTCGCCTTGCGCGTACAGGCCGGCCAGCAGCAAGGCCGACTTCACCTGCGCGCTCGCCACCGGCAGGGTGTAGTCGATGCCCCGCAGGCCGCGTCCGCCGTGGATGCGCAGGGGCGGCAAGCCGCCGGCCTCGCTGTCGATGCGCGCGCCCATCGCCGCCAGCGGCTCGGTCACGCGCCGCATCGGCCGCTTGGACAGCGATTCGTCGCCGATCAAAACCGAATCGAAACCCTGCCCCGCCAGCACGCCCGCGAGCAAACGCATGCCGGTGCCGGCGTTGCCGCAGTCCAGCGCCTGCGCGCTCGCGCGCAGGCCGTGCAGGCCGACGCCATGGACGATGCGCTCGCTGGCGCTGGGCGTTTCGATGCGCACGCCCAGTCGCTCGAACACGCGCGCGGTGGCGCGGGTGTCCTCGCCTTCCAGGAAGCCGGTGACGCGGGTGACGCCCTCGGCCAGCGCGCCCAGCATGACCGCGCGATGCGACACCGATTTGTCGCCGGGGACGCGCAGCGTGCCGCGCAGCGGCACGCTGCGCGCCGCGATCCAGGCCTGGCCCGCGCTCATGCGCGCACCGCGTCCAGCGCGGCCAGCAAGCGGCGGTTCTCGTCGGCGTCGCCGACGGTGATACGCAGACAGTCGCCCAGGCCGTAGCCGCCCATCGGGCGCAGCACCACGCCGCGCGCGATCAGTTCGGATTCGATGCGCGCGGTATCGGCGCCGAATTCGACCAGGACGAAATTGGTCTGCGAGGGGAACACGCGCAAGCCGCGTTCGCGCAGCGCGGCGCTCAGCGCGGTGCGCTGCTCGGCGTTGCGCGCGCAGGCCGAATCCAGATAAGCCTCGTCGGCCAGCGCGGCCTCGCAGGCGGCCAGCGCGGGACCGTTGACGTTGAAGCTCTCGCGCAGGCGCTCCATCACCGCGACCAGGCCTGGCGCCGCCAGCAGATAGCCCACGCGCAGTCCGGCCAGGCCGTAGGCCTTGCTGAAGGTGCGGGTCACGATCAGGTTCGGATGCGCGCCCAGCAACTCGACCGCACTGGCGAAATCGGCGGCCTCGCCGCGGTCGACCATCTCGGCGTAGGCCTCGTCCATCACCACCAGGGTCTCGGCCGGCACCCGCGCCAGGAACGCCTGCAGCGCCGCGCGATCGAACCAGGTGCCGGTGGGATTGTTGGGGTTGGCCAGGTAGACCAGGCGCGTCCGCGGCCCGATCGCGTCGGCGATCGCGTCCAGATCGTGCCCGGCCGGCATCGCCGCCTCGCGCGGCAAGGCCTCGACGATGCGCATGTCCGCGCCGGCGGCCTGGGTGGCCAGCGCGAACACCGCGAAGCCGTAGCGCGAGAACGCCACTTCGCTGCCCGGCGCGGCGAACACCTGCGCCAGCTGCATCAGCAGTTCGTGGGAGCCGTTGCCGAGCAGGATCTGCGCGCCGCTCACGCCGTGCTTGGCGGCCAGCGCGCGCTTGAGATCGGCGCCCAGCGGATCGGGATAGCGGTGCAGCTGATCCAACTGCGCCAATGCCGCCGCGCGCGCGCGCGGCGACGGGCCGTAAGGGTTTTCGTTGGAGCCGAGCTCGACCAGCTGCGCGGCGCCGAACTTGCGCCGCAACGCGACCAGATCGTGGCCCGGGTCGTAGGCGCGCAGGCGCTGCACGCCCGCTTGCGCGCGCGCGGCGAACCAGGCCTCGTCATAGGCCGGCGTCGCCGCCGGCAAGGACGGCGCCGCGCTCACGCGATCGCGACCGGGTAGGAGCCCAGCACCTTGACTTCGTGCGCCAGCTCTTCGAGCTCCTCCAGCGCCTCGCGCATCGCCTGTTCCTGGACGTGGCCGCCGATATCGACGAAGAACGCGTACTGCCAGCGACCGGTATGGCCCGGACGCGACTCGATGCGGTTCATGCTCAGGCCGCGCTTGGCGAACGGCGACAGCACGTTGTAGAGCGCGCCGGGCTGGTCCTTGATGAAGATCAGCAGCGAGGTGCGGTCGTTGCCCGACGGCGTGAACAGCTCGCGCCCGATCACCAGGAAGCGGGTGGTGTTGTCGGGGCGGTCCTCGATCGGGCCGGCCACGTTCTTCAGGCCGTAGACGTTGCCGGCGCTGGCGCCCGCGATCGCGGCCGCGTCGTCGGCGTTGCGCGCGCGGCGCGCGGCCTCGGCGTTGCTGGCCACCGCGATCTTCTCGGCCTTGGGCAGGTACTGGCGCAGCCAGGCCTTGCATTGGGCGAAGGACTGCGGATGCGAGTAGACGCGCTCGATGTCCTCGATGCGGCCGCTGCGCGAGAGCAAGTGCTGGTGCACGCGCAACTCGACTTCGCCGGAGATCTTGAGCTTCGAGGTCAGGAACATGTCCAGGGTCGACTGGATCGTGCCCTGGGTGGAGTTTTCCACCGGCACCACGCCGAAATCGGCGTTGCCGGCCTCGACCTCCTGGAACACCTCCTCGATGCTGGACAGCGGCAGGCCGTGGATCGAGTGGCCGAAATGCTTGAACACCGCCTGCTGCGAATGCGTGCCCTCCGGGCCGAGGAAGCCGATCTTGAGCGGCTCCTGCTGGGCCAGACAGGCCGACATGATTTCGCGGAACAGCCGCACCAGCACTTCGTCGTTGAGCGGGCCGTCGTTGCGGTCGACCACGCGGCGCAGCACCTGGGCCTCGCGCTCGGGGCGGTAATAGTCCACCGCCGCGGCCAGCTTGCCCTTGGCCTTGCCGACCTGGTTGGCGAACTGGGCGCGCTCGGCGATCAGCTGCTGGATGTGCTGGTCGATGCCGTCGATGCGGGTGCGCAGGGTCGGCAGGTCAAGTGCGGGGGGCTCGGGCGTGGGCTCGGGGACGGCGGGCTTGAGCTTCGCGGCTTTGGCCGGTTTGGCGGCGGCCTTGTTCGGCTTCGGCTTCGGCGGCGCGGGCTTGGTGGGGTTCTTTGCCATGGTTGTCTCGTGGGTCCGGGGGGCTCGGCCGGAGGTGGTGCTGAGGTACGAGGATCTTTGGGGCTTACGAAAATCTACGACGCGAGCTGGAGTTCTAGGCTGCCGTCCATGGCGAGACTAGCTCGCTTGAGGACCGTCCGGCCCGGCCATCCATGGCCGTGCGTTCGCTACCGTAGTCGATGCCGATAGGGCATCGACTGAGCACGGCTGCTCACCCATGGCCGGGCGTTCGCCACCGCAACCGATGCCAATGAGGCATCGGTTAAGCGCGGTCGCTCACCCATTCCGCTGCTGGAAGTCCTGCATGAAGGTCGCCAGCGCCTGCACGCCTTCTTCCGGCATCGCGTTGTAGATCGAGGCGCGCATGCCGCCCAGGGCGCGGTGGCCCTTGAGCGAGATCAGGCCGGCGGCCTCGGCTTCCTTCAGGAACGGCTTGTCCAGCGCTTCGTCCTTGAGGAAGAACGGCACGTTCATGCGCGAGCGCGCGGCGGCCGCGACCTCGTTGCGATAGAAACCGCCGGAGTTGTCGATGGTCTGGTACAGCAGCGCCGACTTGCGCGCGTTGCGCTGGGCGAACTCGGTCACGCCGCCCTGCGCGATCATCCACTTGAACACCAGGCCGGCCAGGTACCAGTTCCAGGTCGGCGGGGTGTTGAGCATGGACTCGCCCTTGACGTGGGCGCGGTAGTCGAGGATCTCGGCGCGCGGCTGGCCGGCGCGCTCGAGCAGGTCGCGGCGCACGATCACCACGCTCACGCCGACCGGGCCCAGGTTCTTCTGCGCGCCGGCGTAGATCACGCCGAACCTGGACACGTCCAGCGGCTCGGACACGATGCTGGAGCTGAAGTCGCCGATCAGCGGCACGTCGCCGGTCTGCGGAATGTCGCGGAACTCGACGCCGTGGATGGTTTCGTTGGCGGTGTAATGGACGTAGGCGGCGTCCTTGGACAGCTGCCACTCGCCGTAGGCCGGGATGTCGCGATAGCCGCCGGCTTCGCCGTCGGCGACCACCTTGGCGTTGACGTAGGGCTTGACCTGCTTGAGCGCGGTCTTGCCCCAGTGGCCGGTCACCGCGTAGTCCACGGTCTGGCCCGGGGCGGCGAAATTCAGCGCGATCAAGGCCTGCTGGGTGGTCGCGCCGCCCTGCAGGAACAGCACCGCATAGTCCGCGGGGATCGACATCAGCGTGCGCAGGTCGGCTTCGGCCTCCTGCGCGACCTGCAGGAACTCCGGCCCGCGGTGGCTCAGCTCGACGATCGAGGCGCCGACGCCATGCCAGTCCAGCATTTCGGCCTGGGCCTGCTGGAGGACGGCTTCGGGCAAGGTCGCGGGGCCGGCACTGAAGTTGAACGCGCGGGACATCGGGTGCTCCGTGGGAGTGGGGTTGGAGCCCAAGTATGCCGCAGTGCAACACTTGCGCGCGCCTTGGTTACCCGCGCAACTTTTACCCCTCCGGCTGCCTCTATATGGCTAACCCGGCCGTATCTCCCGTACGACCCCGCGACGGTTTCCGCCGCACCCGCTTCCTGCAGGAGTCAGCTCCAATGGCATTGCGCGACGCCTTTACCCTCCCCGCCCGCGAAATCACCGACGAAACCGTCTACCGCGAGCGCCGGCGCCTGCTGGCCGCATTCGCCGCCGCGCCCGCGCTGGGCCTGGCCGGCTGCGCCGATGCCGAGCCCCCGCCCGCGCCCAAGACCGCGATCACGCCCGCGCAGGCGGCCTCGGGCTTCCGCACCGACGAAACCCTGACCCGCTACGAGGACGTCACCAGCTACAACAACTACTACGAGTTCGGCACCGGCAAGGCCGATCCCGGCAAGGCGCCCAAGACCCTGCGCACCCGGCCCTGGACGGTCGCCGTCGGCGGCGCCTGCGCCAAGCCCGGCGCCTTGGCCCTGGACGATCTGCTCAAGGGCCTGACGCCGCAGGAGCGCATCTACCGCCTGCGCTGCGTGGAAGGCTGGTCGATGGTGATCCCCTGGCTGGGGGTGCCGCTGGGCGAGGTGCTCAAGCGCTTCCAGCCGACCTCCAGGGCCAAGTACGTGGCCTTCACCACCCTGGCCGACCGCAAGCAGATGCCGGGCCTGGCCTACCCCGCGCTGGACTGGCCGTACCGCGAAGGCCTGCGCATCGACGAAGCCATGCATCCGCTGACCCTGCTGGCGACCGGCCTGTACGGCAAGCCGCTGCCGCAGCAGAACGGCGCGCCACTGCGGCTGGTGGTGCCGTGGAAGTACGGCTTCAAGAGCATCAAGTCGATCGTCGCGATCACCTTCGTCGAGAAGATGCCGTTCACCAGTTGGAACGACGCCCAGTCCAGCGAGTACGGTTTCTTCTCCAACGTGAACCCCAACGTCGATCACCCGCGCTGGACCCAGAAGAGCGAACGCCGCATCGCCGGCACCGCCAGCAAGCTGTTCGCCGAGCGCATCCCGACCCGGCCGTTCAACGGCTACGGCGACCAGGTCGCGTCGATGTACGCTGGCATGAACCTCAAGCAGTGGTTCTGAGCGCATGAACGACCGCACCCCGGCCGCCACCGCGCGGCCGGCGCCGCGCCGCGCGGCATCCAAGGCCATGATCGCGGCCAAAACCCTGGTCCACCTGCTCGCGCTGACCCCGGCGGCGATCCTGGCCTGGCAGATCCGCGAAGAGTTCCTGACCGGCAGCGGCGGCCTCGGCGCCGACCCGGTCGCCGAGATCGAACACCGCCTGGGCCTGTGGGCGCTGCGCCTGCTGTTGCTGACCCTGGCGATCACGCCGCTGCGCCAGCTCAGCGGGCAAGCGGTGCTGATCCGGTTCCGGCGCCTGCTCGGCCTGTACGCGTTCTTCTATGCCTGCCTGCATTTCGCCGCCTACCTGGTCCTGGACCTGCGCGGCTACTGGACCCAGATCTTCGAGGAAATCCTCAAGCGGCCCTACATCACCGTCGGTTTCCTGGCCTGGCTGCTGCTGGTGCCGCTGGCGCTGACCTCGACCCAGGCCGCGATGCGCAAGCTGGGCCGGCTCTGGGGCCGGCTGCATCGGCTGATCTACGCGATCGCCGTGCTGGCGGTGCTGCACTTCTGGTGGCTGGTGAAGTCCGACATCCGCGAGCCGCTGCTGTACGCGGCGATCCTGGCCGTGCTGCTGGGCTGGCGGGTGTGGAAGAAGCTGCGCGCGCTCAGCTCGCGCCGTACAGCAGCAGCAGGCTGAGCGCGGCGGCCAGCAACGCGGCCGCCAACAACAGCCACGGCATGCGCCGCACCGACGACGGCAGGGCCGCGGCCGGGCGCGTGCGCTCTTCAGCCTCGAATTCGACCGGATGCGGGGTATGCGGCGGCTCGCCGCCTCCGCCGCGGCTGGGCGCTTCGATCACGAAGCGGTGCTGCGATTCCAGCACCAGTTGATCGCCAGGCCGCAGCAGCGCATTGCGTACCGAGCGGCCGTTAACCAGGCTGCCTTCGACCGAACCCATATCGCGCAGGACCACGCCGTCGGCGTGCGCTTCCAGGCGCGCGTGGCGCTCGGCGAAGGAGGCGTCGTCGATGCGGATATCGCACTCGCTGGCGCGGCCGATGGTGCGCGGCTTGTCCAAGGGATAGCAGCGGCCGTGATGCGGACCGGCGATGCCGCGGATCACCAGACGGCTCTCCGGGGCCTCGCCAAAACCGTAGTCGGCCGGGGCCGGCAAGGGCTCGCCGGCGAGCAACAGCAGTTCGACGCCGTCCAGGAAGATCGTGTCGCCCGCGCGCAGCATCGCCATGCGCCGCACCGGGCGGCCGTTGACGTGCAGGCCACGCACGCCTTCGCGCACCTGCAGCCACACGCCGCGACGGTCCACGCACACCTGTGCGACCGCGTCCGCGCCGTCGCGGACCAGGGCAGTGCGACCGTCGGCGTCGCGGCCGATCGCATGCACGCCCGGGCTCAGGGCCAGGTCGGCATGTTCGCGGTTGGGGTATCGCAGTCTTAGGCTTTCCACGCAGCGGAAATCTAGCATGCTGCGCGGCAATCACGCACACCGCATCGACGGCCGCTGTCGGCGCACTCTTGGATGCGGCGCGTCACGCCCGCACAATAGGCGGACCCTGGGAGGGAACCGTTTATGTCGAGCATCGATATCCGCCACGATCATTCGCTGACGCCGTCCAAGGCCCGCAAAGCCGTCGAAGAGGTGGCGGAAAAGCTGGCCGAGCGCTTCGGCATCGAGTACGACTGGGCCGGCGACACCCTCAACTTCGCCCGCAGCGGCGTCGACGGCAAGATCGCGCTGGGCCCCAAGCAGCTGCGCGTAACCGCGAGCCTGGGCTTCCTGCTGGGCGCGCTCAAAGGCCCGATCGAAAGCGAAATCCGGCGGGTGCTGGACGAGCGCTTCAAATAAGACGAGTGCGGCGGCGCTAGCGCCGCTGCGCGGCTTCGACTCGGGGGATCGTCCTCGAGTTGCGTTGCGTGATTCGGGCGGCGCAGGTCTGGCGCTCTTGGTCTGACCTAGTCGCCAAGCACGACGTCGTCATCTCGCGCAGTCATACGAGTCGCACGCAGTCACGCGCAGTCCCGCGCGGCCACAGCCACCCGCGCGCGCCCCGAAGTGACCTCGCGGTCGTCCTGAGCGGGCTCGCCCCCAACCGACAGATCCAGCAAGCCCGCCCTACTCCAACCCCGGAAACGGGTCCGGATCGCCCTCGAACAGGCGCTGCGCGACCTCGCGTTCGTCCTCTTCGATCTCGGCGATGAACTCGCGCACGTCGCCCAACTGGCCGAAGGCCGCGAAGCCGCGTTCGAGAAAGCCCTGCAACTCCGCCACGCCGGCCGCCTTGGCCGGTCCGCGCGAGAGTTTCAGCAAGGTCGCCACGCCCGGCATCCGCACCGCCCGTCCCAGGCCCAGGCCGACGCGTCCGATCAGGTCGATCTGGTGCCCGCGCAGGCGCGGCAGGCCGCAGTCGCGGTAGGCCATCGCGTACAGGGCCGCGTCCAGGCGCCGGCGCCGCGGCGCCAGGGTCTGCAGGCGCTGGGCCATGCGCAGGTCGAAAGCGTGGGTGAGCAGCCCCAGCTCGATCGCGTCGGCGACCGTGCTCAACAGCGCCGAGGGCAACAGCCGCTGCATCATCGGCAGCACCCGCGCGATGTCGGCGTCGCGGCGGCTGAAGTCGTGGTCGTTGTAGACGTCGCTGAGGAAGAACTGCGCCGCCGGGCGCCGTCGCGGGTCGCGCAGGAAGCGGTCGAAGCTGGCCTCCAGGCGCCAGGCCTGCCACGCACGTACCTCGGGCAACCAGCGCAAGCCGTTGCGCGACTCCTGTCGTGGGTCGTGCAGGGCCTGATGGCGCGCCAGCAGGTCGCTCAGGCGGGCGGAAAGGTCGGTCGTCCTGGACATCGAGCGCATGATCGCGGCCGCGGCCGGCTGCCGCAACCGCCCTTGGCTACGACCAAAGTCGCGGCGTCTGGCATGCCCGCCGCGGTCGGCTACACTCGCGGGATACTCCTCCGCACGGTCGCCGCTCACCTCATGCTGTCACTCCATTCCGCCCAGCAACGGGCGCGTAGCACCGGCGCGCCGGCCAAGATCGGCCTGGCCATTGCCGGCGGCGGTCCGATCGGCGGCATGTACGAACTGGGGGCGCTGCGCGCGTTGGACGAAGCCCTGGAGGGCCTCGACCTGACCCGCCTGGATTGCTACGTCGGCGTCAGCAGCGGCGCCTTCCTGGCCGCGGGCCTGGCCAACCGCATGGACACCGCCGAGATGTGCCGGATCTTCATCACCGGCGACAGCGACGACGTCCAGTTCCGGCCCGAGACCTTCATGCGGCCGGCCTTCTTCGAATACATGAAGCGCGCCGCGAGCTTCCCGCGCCTGGCCACGCAGTGGTGGCGCGAGCTGCTGTTCTCGCCGCGCGAGGCGCGCTGGTCGGACCTGATCACCCGCTTCGGCGGCCTGATCCCGAACGGCCTGTTCGACAACGGCGAGGTCGAGCGCTTCCTGCGCGAGGTCTTCACCCGGCGCGGCCGCAGCAACGATTTCCGCGAACTCGACGCGCGCCTGTACGTGGTCGCGGTCGACATCGACAGCGGCGACGCGGTGCGCTTCGGCGGCGACGACTGGAACGACGTCCCGATCTCCAAGGCGGTCCAGGCCAGCGCCGCCCTGCCCGGCCTGTACCCGCCGGTGAATATCCGCGGACGCCATTTCGTCGACGGCGCGCTGCGCCGGACCATGCATGCCTCGCTGGTGCTGGAACAGGGCATCGACCTGCTGATCGGCATCAATCCGCTGGTGCCGTTCAACCACAACCACGGCGGCGCGCCGGTGACCGAGGACAACAGCCTGGCCGCGGGCGGCCTGCCGGCGGTGCTGTCGCAGACCTTCCGCACTCTGCTGCAATCGCGCATGCAGGTCGGCCTGGCGCGCTACGCCCAGCAGTACCCCAACATCGACCAGTTGGTGTTCGAACCCAATGCCGAGGACGGCGAGCTGTTCTTCACCAACGCCTTCAGTTTCTCGGCGCGGCGGCGGATCTGCGAGATCGCCTACCGCAACACCCTGGCCGACCTGCGCCAGCGCGCCGATGCCCTGCGGCCGGTGCTGGCCGCGCACGGCATCCGCCTGCGCGAGGAGGTCCTGGCCGATCCACAGCGCTCGGTCCTGGACGGCATCGCGCCGCCCTCGCGCGACACCGAAACCACCGCACGCCTGCGCCGGGCGCTGGACGATGTCGACCATTTGGTGACGAGCCGTCGCAAGCGCGCCAGGGCCAAGTAGCCGTAGGGTGCGGTGATAACCGCACCGGCACGGAGGTTCGGCACGGCGCAACGATGCGGTTCGCCTTGGGCTCACCGCATCCTGCGGGCTGGCAGCGTCGGGCTTCGCTGATTTTCGTCGGCCTTGGCCGCGCGTCCCGTCCAATGGTGTGAAAACTCTAGACAGCGCGCCCATCGTGCAGTGACATCGAATTCACGCCCGCTTGGAGGGCACATGGCCAAGTTCAAGAAGAACGCTAAGAAAACGACGGCCGGCAAGGCCAGCAGCAGCGCCCAGGAGCAGGCCGAGCGCCTGTCCAAGACCCTGAGCGAATCCGCACAGCAGATCTGGCTGGCCGGCGTCGGCGCGTTCGGTCGCGCCCAGGCCGAGGGCACCAAGCTGTTCGAAGGCCTGGTCAAGGAAGGCCTGAACCTGGAGCAGACCGCGCGCAAGTTCACCGGCGGTCAGGCCGACGCCCTGCGCGACGTCGTCGAGTCCAAGGTCGGTCACGCGCGCGAGCGCGCCGCCGACACCTGGGACCGCCTGGAGAAGGTGTTCGAAGAGCGCGTGCAGCGCGCCCTGGTCAAGCTGGGCGTACCGGGCCGCGACGACCTCGCCGGCCTCAGCCAGCGCGTCGACACCCTGACCGCCGAACTGCGCCGCCAGGGCGGCAAGCCCGCCGCCAAGCGCGCCGCCGCCAAGCCGGCCCCGGCGAAGAAAGCCAGCGCTGCCAAGAAGGCGCCGGCCAAGAAGCCGGCCGCCAAGAAGGCCGCGAGCAAGGCGCCGCGCAAGTCGATCGCCAAGCCCAAGCCGCCGATCGCTCCCTGATCCACCCAGCCGGGCGGTCCGCCGCCCGGCCGCAGCGCTTCAACGCTCCAACTCGCGCGCCTGAACGCCGGCCGCGCGACCCGCTAAGCCCGCCAGTCCGTCGCTCCGTATGCTCCCCTCCCCTTACGGTTTCGGACTGGCGGGCTTTCTTTGTCCGCCACCCGCGGGCGCCCGCGTTTCTGTGGAAACCGGCGCCGATCTGTGTTCGCGGTGTGGCCGCTCGCGCATAGCGTGAGCCACGGCCGCAGCTGAAGGTGCCGAGTGGCGTATATTTTGCGCCCCACATTCGGCCTGAGGCCTGCATGTCCAATGCTGTTTCGCTGCTGACCGCGCTCCTGACCGCCGTGCTGGCCGGCGGCGCGATCACGGCCTATCTGTGGTTGTACCGCCGTCGCCGCGCCGAGACCAAGGCCGGCATCGACGCCCTGGCGACCATGCGCTGGCGCGAATTCTCGCGCCTGGTGGTGGAAGCCCTGCAGCCGCGCGGCTTCGAACCCGAATCGGTCGAGCAGACCCTGGAACGCGGCACCCAATCCGAGGAGCTGCGCCTACAGCGCGACGGCCGCCCCTGGCTGCTGGCCTGCAAGCAGGGCCATGCCGACTACCAGGTCAGCGCCGCGGTGGTGGCCGAGTTCGCCAACGCGGTGCGCTTCGCCGGCGCCAGCGGCGGCGTGCTGGCCACGCCCGGCCGGATCGCCGACGTCGAAGTGCGCGGGACCGAACTGGAACGCTACGACGGCCCCGCGCTGTGGGCGCTGGTGCGCCCGCTGCTGCCGGAGTCGCTGCGCAACGACCTGACCGCGAGCACGCGCAAGCGGGTGATGCGCGAGACCCTGTTCGGCTGGGCCGCGGCGATCGTGCTGGGCGCGCTGGCGAGCCTGCTGCTGCCGGATCCGCCGCGCAACCTCGACGCCGCGCCGGTGGCGCCCATCGCCGCCGCCCCGGCCGCCGCCGCGCCGCCGGCCGCCACGGCCGAACCGGTGCTGACCGCGCCCGCGCCGGCCGACCCGAATCGCGAGCAATACGAACGCGCCGAAGTGATGCGCATGGTCTCGTCGCTGCCGAACGTGGAGCGCGCGTTGTGGTCGACCTCGTCGACGCTGCTGGTGTACCAGCTGCGCGAGGACGACCAGACCGACGCCAAGGAGATCTGCACCATCCTGGAGCGCTACGCCTTCCTGCGCTCCTCGCGCCTGCAACTGCAGCCGCCGCCGGGCAGCGACAAGCGGGTGCGTTTCCTGCAGTGCAAGACTTACTGAGCGCGTTCGTCTGTTGGAAGTTGTCGCCTCCGACGATCCTCCCCGTCTGAGGCTCTTCCCCGCTGATGCTCCTCCCCGCTGATGCTCTTCCCCCCTTTGAAAAAGGGGGGGCCAGGGGGGATTTGCTTCTCGCTCGAAAAGCACAAGGCACCAGCAACAGCAAATCCCCCCTAGCCCCCCTTTTTCAAAGGGGGGAATCGCATGCGTAGGATGTGGTGAGCCGAAGGCGAACCGCATCGCAACCGCCAAAGCAACAGCAACAGCAGATTCCCCTAGCCCCCCTTTTTCAAAGGGGGGAATCGCGTAGGTAGGATGTGGTGAGCCGAAGGCGAACCGCATCGCCACCGCCCAGCGCTCTGCCCCTACCCCGGACAAAGAATCGGCCGCGCAAGGCGGCCGATTCCATACCCGCGATTCGCGCTGCGCCTACCAGTGCACGCCGCGCATCAAGGCCGCAAACGCGATCTGCTCGTTGCTCGCGTGCTCGTCCTTCAGGCCCTTGCGATCGCCCTTGGCCGCGGCCGAGTCCGGGAACAGTTCGAAGGCGGTGCTCATCACCACCTCGTAGGCCTTGGGCGCCAGCGCGTTGACCACCGAGGCGAAGATGCCCAGACGGGTCGCGATGCGGCTGGGCTTCTCGATGATGCCCTTCACCACCAGATCGGCGGCCTCGTCCGGGCTCAGGGTCGGGATGCTGTCGTACATCTTGGTCGGCGCAATCATCGGCGTCTTCACCAGCGGCATGTTGATGGTGGTGAAGCTGATGCCCTTGCCCGACAATTCGCCCTGGGCGCAGCGGCTGAACGCGTCCAGCGCCGCCTTGCTGGCCACATAGGCCGAGAAACGCGGCGAATTGGCCAGCACGCCGATCGAGGAGATGTTGATGATGTGGCCCTTGCGGCGCTCGGTCATCTTCGGCATGAAGCCCATGATCAGGCGCAGGCTGCCGAAGTAGTTGAGCTGCATGGTGCGCTCGAAATCGTGGAAGCGGTCGTAGCTGAGCTCGATCGAGCGCCGGATCGAACGGCCGGCGTTGTTGACCAGGATGTCGACGTGGCCGTGTTCGGTCAGGATCTGCTTGACCAAGCGGTCGCAGTCGGCCATGTCGGCCAGGTCCGCGGTGTAGGCGAAGACCTTGCCGCCGGCCGTTTTCATCGCGTCGCGGGCCTTGAACAGTTCCTCCTCGCCGCGCGCCACGATCACCGTGATCGCGCCGGCCGCGGCGACCTTCTCCGCGGTCGCCAGGCCGATGCCCGAGGAACCGCCGGTGATCACCACCACCTTGTTGCGGACCTTGCCCTTGAGGGTGCGGTCGATGAACAGATCCGGGTCCAGGTGGCGTTCCCAGTAGTCCCACAGGCGCCAGGCGTAGCCGTCCAGGTGCGGCACCTTGATCCCGCTGCCGCGCAGCGCGCGCTCGGTTTCGCGGTTGTCGAAGCGGGTCGGATAGGTGATGAACTTCATCACCTCCTTGGGAATCTTGAAGTCGCGCAGCAGCATGCCGATGAAGCGCTTGACCGGCGGCAGGTTGCCGACCGCGCCGCGGATGCCCGAGGGCACGAAGGCGAACATGCGCGCGTCGATGCGCATGGTCATCTCCGGCGCGTGGCCGGCGCGGGCGAAGGTGTTGAGCACCTCGCCGACGCGCTGCGGCTCCGGATCGGTCAGGTGGAAGCAATGCCCGTCCAGCTTGGGCT
This sequence comes from Lysobacter sp. Root983, assembly GCF_001429345.1. NCBI lineage: Bacteria > Pseudomonadati > Pseudomonadota > Gammaproteobacteria > Lysobacterales > Lysobacteraceae > Lysobacter > Lysobacter sp. Root983. Next base: position 237,949 of record NZ_LMJO01000001.1, on the reverse strand, counting down.
TGTGCGCGATGTGATCCATCGCGTCGACCACGTAATCGACCGGGATGATGTTGATGCGTCCGCCCTCGATGCCCAGGGTCGGCATCCACGGCGGCAGCATCTCGCGCAGCTTCTTGAGGAAGGTGAAGAAGTAGTAGGGGCCGTCGATCTTGTCCATCTCGCCGGTCTGCGAGTGGCCGACCACCATGCCGGGCCGGTAGATGCGCCATTTGACGCGCTTCTCGGCGCGCACCAGGCCCTCGGAATCGTGCTTGGTGCGCAGGTAGGGATCGTCCAGGCCCTCGGCCTCGTCGAACATGTCCTCGCGGAACACGCCCTGGTACATGCCGGCGGCGGCGATCGAACTGGTGTGGTGGAAGCAGCCGGCGCCGATCGCCGCGGCCAGGTCCAGCGCGTGCTGGGTGCCGTCGATGTTGGCCGCGCGCTGCGCCTCGGCGCTGGCGGTGAGGTCGTAGATGGCCGCCAGATGGAAGAAATGCTTGATCTTGCCGTTGAGCGCGCGCAGTTGCGCCGCGCTGAGCCCGCACTTGGCCGCGGTCATGTCGCCGTAAACGGGGATCACCCGCTTCAGGTCCCAGCCCATCTTCTTGGCCGTGGCGTCGAACTTCTTTTGCGAATCCTTGCGCACCAGCACATGGATCGTGCCCTTACGCTTGAGCAGGTTGCTGACCAGGAACCGGCCGATGAACCCGGTCGCGCCGGTAACGAAATAACTCATGCCCCTCTCCTTGACCCCAAGTCGGCCGCGCGGCGGCGGTACACGCCTAACTTGCCAGAGCCCGGGCGCGCGGACAATTCCCTTCCGTATTGACCACCCCGCCGGTGCGTGCGGTAATGCCCCATCACCTTGGTCGCCGGGAGGGGCACACCATGTCCGATCTGAAGTCCAGTTTCGAGCAAGCCGCAAAGGATGTGCAGTCGCTGTCCGAGCGCCCCGACAACGACACCCTGCTGCGCCTGTACGCGCTGTACAAGCAGGGCGCCGAGGGCGACGTCAGCGGCGCCAAGCCGGGATTCTTCGATTTCGTCGGCACCGCCAAGTACGAGGCCTGGGCCAAGCTCAAGGGCACCGGCCAGGACGAGGCGATGAAGAAGTACGTCGACCTCGTGAAGAAGCTGCGCGACTGATGCCGCGCGGGGCGCGCCGACCGACGGCGTCACGATCCAGGGCGGGTTGACCCCGTGGCCAAACAGACCCGCCAGCGCATCCTCGACGCCGCGTTGACCATGTTCAACGCCCAGGGCGAGCCCAACGTCACCACCAACCATATCGCCGACGAGCTGGAGATCAGCCCCGGCAACCTGTACTACCACTTCCGCAACAAGGACGACATCATCGAGCAGCTGTTCGCGCGCTACGAGGAGCGCATGGACGGCGCGCTCGCCGCGCCGCAGGGGCGCCTGCCCGGGCTGGAGGACATCTGGCTGCAACTGCACCTGGTGTTCGAGTGCATCTGGGACTACCGCTTCCTGTACCGCGACCTGGTCGAGATCCTCAGCCGCAACCGCCGTCTGCGCCTGCGCTTCGCGCGCATCCTCAAGCGCGCCGACGAACAGGCGCATACGGTCATGCGCGGCCTGTCCCAGGCCGGGGTGATGCGCGCCTCCAGCGACGAACTGGCCGCCACCGCCACCAACGTGCTGGTGATCGCCACCTTCTGGCTCAATTACGCCTCCGCGCGCGGCGACAAGGACGAACATGCCGCGATCCGCGACGGCATCGTCCAGGTGATGATGCTGATGGCGCCGTTCCTGCGCGACGCCGAGCGCGTCCACCTCAACTCGCTGACCCGCGCCTACCTGGACTGACCGCGAATCCGTCGTTACGGAACCAGGCGCCTGCTGTGGGAGCGGCGTAGGCCGCGATCGGCATTCCATCCGCGGCAGCGGCCGTGACCGCCGACGCCAGCCACAAAAAAGGGCGCCGATCGGCGCCCTTTCTCGTCGTTAACGCCTCGGCCTCAGGCCTTGCGCGCGGCCCGCTTGGCCGGCTTGCGCACCGCGCGCCGCGCCGGCGCCGGCTTCTTCTTGGCTTTGGCCGGCTTGCGCGCTTTGCGCTGGGTCTTGGGCTTGAGGCCCAGCTTGTCCAGCACCGGCGCCAGACGGGTCTCGACCTCGGCGCTGAACTTCACCACCCGCGGCTCGACCTGGCCACGTACGTTGTCCAGCTGCCCGCGCAGGTTCTGGCGCGTTTCGCGTACCAACTTCTGCGCCCGGCGCTGCAGTGCATCGGCGCGCTCGACCGCGCGGCCAGCGGCGTCGAAGCCGCCACGGCGTGCGATCGCGACCAGGCCGAGGCCGGCCAGCCACAGGTGGCGCAGCGTGGTTTCCTTGGGCGCGCGGGTCTTGCGTTTGACGGTTGCCATCTGAGTGCTCCGCTGACCGGCCGGAGGGCCGGTTTCTCGACCGCCACTGTGGCCAAGCGCCATGGAGCAATCACACTAGGCGCCGGCCCTTGCCAGAACACCGCCGGTGGCGGGATGCTGCGCTACCGACTTACGACAAGGACTGCAGATGGCCGCGAAATCCGCCTGGGCCGCTTTTCCGCACGATGCCAAGGGCTACGCCTACGCCGGCGACGCCCTCAAGAAAGCCTGGCCCAAGCTGCACGCCGGCGACACCGAAGCCTATCCGGACGCCAAGCGCGCAGCCGCGCTGATCGCCGCCGCCGGCAAGGCCGCGCCCAAGGGCCTGGATGCCGACGCGCTCGCGAGCGCGCTGCAGGACGCCTGGCGCGCCTTCCACCGCGGCGATTTCAAGCCCGCCTTCGACGCCGGCGAAGCGCTGGGCCCGGTCGGCGCCTCGGTGGCGGTGAAGGCGCTGGGCATCCACGCGACCTATCTGGTCGACGACGAGGCCGAGAAGCTCAAGCGCTACGAGCACGCGGCCAAGCTCGCCGAGGCCGCGGTCAAGGCCCTGCCCGACGAGGCCAACAGCCACTATCGCCACGCGTTCGCGCTGGGCCGCTACAGCCAGGGCCTGAGCATCGCCAAGGCGCTCAAGGCCGGCATCGCCGGCAAGGTCCGCGCCGCGCTCGACGCCACCCTGGAACTGGCGCCCAAGCACGCCGAGGCGCATACCGCGATGGCGCTGTACCACGCCGAGATCATCGGCAAGGTCGGCGCGATGATCGGCGGCCTCACCTACGGCGCCAAGGCGGCCGAGGCCGACAAGCACATCAAGACCGCGCTCAAGCTGACTCCGGACTCGCCGATCGCCTACATCGAGCAGGGCAACGTGCTGATGCTGCTGCACGGCGACAAGCAGGAGGATGCGGCCGCCGCGGCCTACGAAAAAGCCGCCAAACTCAAGCCCATCGACGCCATGGAGGCGCTGGACGGGGCCTACGCGCGCGCGCAGCTGGAATGAGGCCACGGGGGCGGCAACGAGGAAGGCTTGCCTAGTCCGCGCCCGCCCCCTACAATCTGCGGCCCAAGTATTTGGGCGGTTAGCTCAGCGGTAGAGCACTGCTTTCACACGGCAGGGGTCACAAGTTCGAAACTTGTACCGCCCACCAGATACGGACGAAGGCCGGCGCAAGCCGGCCTTCGTCTTTTCCGCGGCTCGATTCTCCGGAGCCGGTACCGTGGGCCGTCGCCGTGCGATCGCGGCCGGCACTGCCGACGTCAGGAGCGCGCGATGCAGCCTTCGTCCCCTACCCGCCTCTATCACAACCCCGGCTGCTCGAAGTCGCGCGGCGCGCTGGAGCTGCTGCGCGAGCGCGGCATCGAGCCGCAAATCGTGGCCTATCTGGAACGCGCGCCCGACGCCGAGGAACTGCGCGGCCTGCTGGACCTGCTGGGTCTGCCCGCGCGCGCCCTGCTGCGCAGCGGCGAGGACGCCTATACCGCGCTCGGCCTGGACAACCCCAACCTCGACGACGCGGCGCTGATCGCCGCGATGGCCGCGCACCCGCAGCTGATCGAACGCCCGCTGTTCGTGCACGGCGGCCACGCGGTGATCGGGCGACCGCCGGAAAGGGTGTTGGAGCTGCTCTGACCGCTCGCCGCTTGGCCGCTTTGGATTTCTGTGGGAGCGGCGTGAGCCGCGATTGAACTCCAACGGCTGTCGGGCTCGCACTGCGGTGTGCGGGCTCGATCGCGGCTCACGCCGCTCCCACAGAAAGCGGGCTCCGCGGCAAACCGCGGACTCACATGGACTTGCTGGCCCGCAGCGACGCCACCTTGTCGGGCGCGGCGAATGAATCGCTGCGCGCGCCGGCCCAGTAGCTCTGGAACACCGCGTGCTGCGGAATGCGCCCGATCAGATCGCCGGGCGCGAGGAAGTTGTACAGCGCGCCCAGCGAACGCACCTCGGTCGCCGACACCCGGCGCACGATGTGCTCGGGCCCCAGTTGCTCCGGATGCGACAGCCCCGCCGCGCACAGCAGATCGCGCAAGGCCTTGAGCGTGTTGTCGTGGAAATGGAACACGCGCGTGGCCTTGTCCGGCACGTCCAGGCGCCGCCAGCGGCTGGGATCCTGGGTGGCGACACCGGTCGGGCAACGATCGGTGTGGCAGCTCTGGGCCTGGATGCAGCCCAGCGCGAACATGTAGCCGCGCGCCGCGTTGCACCAGTCCGCGCCCATCGCCAGGGTGCGTGCGATATCGAAGGCGCTGGTGATGCGGCCGGCCGCGCCGATGCGGATGCGATCGCGCAGCTCCAGCCCGACCAGGGTGTTGTGGACCAGCATCAGCGCCTCATGCATGGGCACGCCGACGTGATCGATGAACTCCGCCGGCGCCGCTCCGGTGCCGCCCTCGGCGCCGTCGACGACGATGAAGTCCGGCAGCAACCCGGTTTCGTGCATGGCCTTGGCGATGCCGAACCATTCCCAGGGGTGGCCGATCGCGAGCTTGAAGCCGGTCGGCTTGCCGCCCGAGGCTTCGCGCAGGCGCGCGACGAACTCGAGCAGCCCGCGCGGCGAATCGAAGGCGCTGTGCTTGGCCGGCGAAACGCAGTCCTGGCCCATCGGCACGCCGCGCGTGGCCGAGATCTCGGCGCTGACCTTGGCCGCCGGCAGCACCCCGCCGTGGCCGGGCTTGGCGCCTTGCGACAGCTTGATCTCGATCATCTTAACCTGCGGATCGGCCGCGGCCGCGGTGAAGCGCGCCAGGTCGAAACGGCCCTGCTCGTCGCGGCAGCCGAAATAGCCCGAGCCGATTTCCCAGACCAGGTCGCCGCCGTTCTCGCGGTGATACGGCGAGATCGAGCCCTCGCCGGTGTCGTGGTAGAAGCCGCCCAGCTTGGCGCCGCGATTGAGCGCGCGGATCGCGTTGGCCGACAGCGAGCCGAAGCTCATCGCCGAGATGTTGAACACGCTGGCCGAGTACGGCTGCGCGCTGGCATCGCCGATGACGATGCGGAAATCGTGTTCGACATGAGGCGTGGGCGACATCGAATGGTTGATCCATTCGTAGTCGTGGCCGTACACATCCTGCTGGGTGCCGAACGGGCGCACGTCGTTGACCGACTTGGCGCGCTGATAGACCAGGGCGCGCTGCTGGCGCGAGTACGGCACCTCGGCGGTATCGGCCTCGATGAAGTACTGGCGCATCTCCGGGCCGATCGATTCCAGGCCATAGCGGAAATGCGCGAGCACCGGATAATTGCGGCGCAGAGTGCTGCGCGTCTGCAGCAGGTCCCCGGTGCCCAGCGCGGCGATGGCGCCGAACGCGAGCGCGCCCCACCACCAATCCGGTTCCCACAGGGTCGCGATCAGCACCGATGCGAGCAGCAGGATCAGGCTGACGATGTAGACGGCATAGCGCATGGCGGGCGGTTCGATCGCGGGCTGCGGCGAGCATAACGCGGCCGCGCGTCGCGCGGGTCGCATCGAACGATCAAAGCCGGGCGTCGACCTGGTCGCGCGGGTAGACGCTCTTGATGTCGTACAGCAAGGCGCCCGGGCGGCCGTAGGCGCGCGCGCCGGCCGCGCCCAGCGCGCGGAACTGCTCGTGCGCGACCGCCAGCACGACCGCGTCGTAAGCGCCCGCCTGCGGCTGCGTCACCACCTCGACCCCGTATTCGCGCAAGGCGTGGTCGGCATCGACCCAGGGGTCGTGGATATCGACCTGGGCCCGGTACTCGCCGAACTGGCGCGCCAGTTCGATCACCCGGGTATTGCGCAGGTCGGCGCAGTTTTCCTTGAACGCCAGGCCCAGGATCAGGATGCGCGAACCGGCGACGGCGAGGCCGCTCTGGATCATGCGCTTGATCACGTCGGCCGCGACGTGCTCGCCCATGGCGTCGTTGATGCGGCGGCAGGCGTGCAGGATCTCCGGGTGGTAGCCGGCGGCCTGCGCCTTCTGGATCAGGTAATACGGGTCCACGCCGATGCAATGGCCGCCGACCAGGCCCGGACGGAACGGCAGGAAATTCCACTTGGTGCCCGCGGCTTCCAGCACCTCGGTGGTGTCGATGCCCAGGCGCTGGAAGATCAGCGCGAATTCGTTGACCAGGGCGATGTTGGCGTCGCGCTGGGTGTTCTCGATCACCTTGGCTGCCTCGGCCACGCGCAGGCTGGAGGCCTTGTGGGTGCCGGCCAGGATGATGCTGCGGTACAGCGCATCGACCAGCTCGGCCGCCTCCGGGGTCGACCCCGAGGTCACCTTCGGAATATCGACCAGGCGCCGCTGCTTGTCGCCGGGATTGATCCGCTCCGGGCTGTAGCCGACGTGGAAGTCCTGGTTGTAGCGCAGGCCCGAGGCGCGCTCGAGCTCGGGCACGCAGATTTCCTCGGTCGCGCCCGGGTACACGGTGGATTCGTAGATCACCAGCGCGCCCGGCCGCATCAGGCCGCCGATGCTGCGACTGGCCTGCACCAGCGGGCCGAAGTCGGGGCGCTTGTGCTCGTCCACCGGCGTGGGCACGGTGACCACGAACACGTCGCGGTCGCGCAGGTCCTCGGGGTTGGCGCTCAAGCGCAGGCGCGCGGCGGCCGCGATCTCGTCGGCGCCGGCCTCGCCGTTGCCGTCCTCGCCCGCGGCCAGCGCGGCCACGCGCGCGGCGTCGATGTCGTAGCCCAGGGTGTCGTAGCGCTTGCCCAGCTCGATCGCGAGCGGCAGCCCGACGTAGCCCAGCCCGATGACCGCGATGCGTGCGCTTGCCAGATCCTGCATGCCCTGCCCTGACGTAGTGAGGAACCGCCACCGTCCCCGGGAAGGCCCAGGCCAGGCGCCGGCCGATTATAGGGGCGGCCCACGCCGCCAGCGCGCGGCAACGCACGACTGTCATCGGCGCGCGCCACCATCCGACCGCGAGGCGGCCGTGCGCACACATGAACGGGCCGATTCGGATTTTTCCTACATGCGTATCAGGCCTGCGCCGACTGACTCGCCATCGACGCGGGTGCAGACTGGCCCGGTCTGGCAGCCAACGCGGATCCGGACCAGGACCTCGCTCGTCCCTGGATGCCCGCCCGACCACCGGCCCGTCCAAGCCGGCCCCCGCCCACGCCACCGGGACCTGCGCCATGCCGTACCGAGTCGAACTTCGCGAACAGCACAACCACGGCAGCCTAATCTGCAGTCCGGCCACGATCGAGCCACACCGCGACCTGCAGGCCGCGGGCGCCGCCGCGCACCAGGACGCGGTCGAGCACGCCAAGGCCTACCGGGTGGACGTGCGCGTGCAGATCTACGCCCCGTCCGGCCAGCTCGCCATGGGCACCCAGGTACGTCATTTCGAAGTCGCCGCACCGGGCCGGCCACGGCCGCATCTGACTCTGGTCGCAAGCGCACCCTGAGCGCGGTCGCAGGATGCCGGCGAGCGTAGCGCTCGCGATTTCGCATCCACATTCGTCGGCCCAGGCCGCGCTGCCGCGGCTACATCCGTCGAATCCGGCGCCTACGCGATCGGCGCGATCGGCGCGATCGCGGCATCGGCGGCGCGGCGTCGAGCGCGCCCCGCGGCCTCAGTCGCGCGCCATCGCCTGCGCGCCGGCCAGGATCATCCGCACCATCTGGGTCAGCTGCTGGATCAGCTCGGCGTCCTTGTGCGGCGGCAGGTCCATCGCGGTGGCGCCGACCGCGAACACCAGGCGGGTGATCGCCTTGGCCACCAGCGCCGGTTCCAGCAGGGTCACGCCGTCGGCCGCCGACAGCCGCACCAGGTCGATGCGCAGCTCTTCCTCGAAGAAGGTCAGCTCGCGATCCACCGCCTGCTTGAACGCATCCGAGCCCACCGTGCCCTCGCGCAGCAGCACGTGCAGCAACTTGTCGTCGGCGCGCACCTGTTCCATGAAGGCGGTGACCGAGTCGCGCACGATGCTGTGACTGGTCGCCGCGCGCCGGCGCGCCGCACCGACGATCTTGCGCAGCGACTGCCCGGCCAGATCGATCAGGGCCACCGCCAGTTCGTCGATGTCGCGGAACTGGCGATAGAAGCTGTTGGGCGCGATCCCGGCCTCGCGCGCGACCTCGCGCAGGCTCAGGCTGGACACGCTGCGGTGCGGCCCGATCAGGCGCAGCGCCGCCGCCAGCAGGTCGTCGCGAGAAATCGCGGCCTTGCGCGCGGAGGTCGAATCGTCGTCGGCAGCTACGGGGTGTTGGGTCACGGAGACGAGCATGGACGGGATCGGGCCTGCATCATAACGACGGCGGTCAATATACATGTGTCTATACACTTGTGCTCTCACGTGTATAGTGTCGCCCATGAGCGCCCGTCCCCGCCCCACCCCCGCCCGCAACTCCAGCCGCCCGGAAAGCCCATTCAGGCGCCTGGCCCGGCCCTGGCTGTCGCCGGGCGTGTTCGATTTCTGGGCCTCGCGCCTGCACCCGACCTGGTCCTGGGAGCGCCCGCTGGCGCGCATCCTTGAGCGCCGCGCCGAGTCCGCCGACGCGGTGACCCTGGTCCTGCGCCCGAACCGCCACTGGGCCGGCTGCCTGCCCGGCCAGCACCTCAACGTCAGCGCCGAGATCGACGGCTGCCGCGTGACCCGCAGCTACAGCCCCACCGGCCTGCCCGGCCGCGACCGCCGCATCGCGATCACGGTCAAGGCGGTCGAGGGCGGCAAGCTCAGCCGTTATCTGTGCGAACAGGCCCAGGTCGGCGACGTGCTCGACCTGGGCCCGGCCTTCGGCGAGCTGCGCCTGGACGAGGGCGTTCACGTGGCGCGCCTGTTGCTGGCCGCGGGCAGCGGCATCACCCCGATGATCGCGCTCACCCGCGCCCTGGTCGCGCAGGGCATGCCCGCGCCGCTGAGCCTGTTGTACTGGGCGCGCAAGCGCGAGCAGCTGTGCTTCGTCGACGAACTGCGCGGCTACGCGGCCGCGCATCCGCAGTTCCAGGTGCGCTTCCTGCTCACCGGCGAGGCCGCGCTCGCGAGCGATGAAGGCGAAGGCCGCATCGACGCCGCGCAGTTGGCCAGCCTGGCCGATCTCGCGCAGCGCGAGGTCTACGCCTGCGGCCCCGGCGGTTTCGTCGACCAGGCGCGCGCCTTGCTCGCCACGCAGGCACGCTCGTTCCAAGCCGAGGCCTTCAGCCCGCCGCCGCGCACGCTGGAAACCGAGGGCACGGTCGAGATCACCCTGGCCGCGAGCGCACGCAGCTTCACCGTGGCGCGCGGGCAGTCCCTGCTCAGCGCGCTGGAAGCGCAAGGCCTCAAGCCCGCCTCCGGCTGCCGCATGGGCATCTGCAACACCTGCGCCTGCGGCAAGCGTTCGGGCAGCACCCGCCACCTGCACACCGGCGATGTCCAACACGAGCCGGTGTCCGCGCTGCGCCTCTGCGTGAACAGCGCCACCAGCGATCTCGTCCTCGATCTGTGACCCCCATGACCACCACACCCCGCAATCGCGCGCTGAGCCCCGACGAACTCGAACGTTTCGGCGTGGAACTCGACGCGGTGCGCGCGCGCACCGCCGCCCAGCTCGGCCAGCGCGACGCCGACTACATCCGCGCCATCGTCGCCGCGGTGCGCTGGACCGGCCTGGGCGGACGCCTGGCGCTGATGATCGGCGCGATCGGCGGCGCCTTCCTGCCGGCCCTGCTGCTGCCGGCCTGGATCCTGGGCGTGCTGCTGCTGGCGCTGTCCAAGATCCTGGAGAACATGGAGCTGGGCCACAACGTCATGCACGGGCAGTACGACTGGATGCGCGACCCGCATCTGGACGGCAAGACCTACGAATGGGACATCGCCGGCACCAGCGACAACTGGCGCAAGACCCACAACTACCAGCACCACACCTGGACCAACGTGCGCGGCATGGACGACGACATCGGCTACGGCCTGCTGCGTCTGTTCCCGGAGCAACGCTGGAAGCCCTACTACCTGGTCCAGCCGCTGGTCGCGGTGATCTTCGCCCTGCTGTTCGAATGGGGCGTGGCGATCCAGGACCTGCGCCTGGGCCGCTGGTGGATCGGCAAGACCAGCACCGCGCAGTTGCGCCGGCACTTCCGTCCGGTCGGCCGCAAGATGGCGCGTCAGGTCCTGAAGGACTACGTGTTCTTCCCACTGCTGGCCGGCCCGTTCTTCCTGCCGGTGCTGCTGGGCAACGTGGTCGCCAATGTGCTGCGCAACCTGTGGACCTACACCGTGATCTTCTGCGGTCACTTCACCGCCGACGCCGAAACCTTCTCCAAGGAGTCGGTGGCCGGCGAATCGCGCGGCCATTGGTACCTGCGCCAGCTGCGCGGCTCGTCCAACCTCACCGGCGGCAAGCTGATGGACCTGATGACGGGCAACCTCAGCCATCAGATCGAGCACCACTTCTATCCCGACATCCCCGCCCACCGCTACGCCGCGATGGCGGTGGACGTGCGCGACATCTGCGCGCGCTACGGCCAGCACTACAACACCGGCTCGCTGCCGCGCCAGTTCGGTCAGGTGGTGTGGCGGATCCTGCGCCACGCCCTGCCCAGCCGCCCGCCGGCGAAGCAGGCGCGACTGGCGCGTTCGCCGGCCTGAGCCGGCGCCGTCAGTAGCCCAGCCGCACCGCCTTGATCTCGGTGTAGGCCGACAGGCCGACATGGCCGTTCTCGCGGCCGTAACCGGACTGCTTGACCCCGCCGAACGGCAGCGTGGCCTCGCCGCCGCCGCCGTTGACGATGACCTGCCCGCTCTGGAGTCGTCCGATCAGCTCGTGCACCGTACCCAGGTCGCGCGCCCACAGCTTGGCCGACAAGCCGTAGTGCGAATCGTTGGCCAGCGCCGCGACCTGCGCCGGCGTCGCGTCGTCGTCGAAAGCCATCACCGTCAGCACCGGCGCGAAGATCTCCTCGCGCGCGATCCGCATTTTCGGCGTGGCTTGGGTCAGCAGGGTCGGCTCGTAGAAATAGCCGGGCCCCGGCCGCGCGCGCCCGCCGCGCAAGGCCTGCGCGCCCTCGCCCAGGCTGTGATCGACGATGGCCTGCGCGCGTTCGCGCTGGCGCTGCGAGATCATCGGCCCCATGTCGCTGCCCTGCGCGTAACCGGCGCCGATGCGAATCCCGTCCATCGCCGCTTGCATGCGTTCCAGCAGGGCGTCCTGGATCGAACGCTGCACGAACAAACGCGAGCCGGCCGCGCAGTACTGCCCGCTCTTGAACGCGATCTCGCCGACGATCGCGCGCGCCGCCTTGTCCAGGTCGGCGTCGGCGAACACCAGCACCGGCGATTTTCCGCCCAGTTCCAGCACCATGCGTTTGAGATTGCTGCGCGCCGCCGCGGCCATGATCGACTGTCCGACCTGAGTCGAGCCGGTGAAGCTGATCAGGTCGACGTCGGCGTGCTCGGCCAGCGCCTGCCCGGCCGTGGGGCCGGTACCAGTCACGATGTTGACCACGCCGTCGGGAATGCCGACATGCCGGCACAGCTCGCCGATGCGCAGCGCCGACAGCGGCGCCAGTTCGGCCGGCTTGATCACCACCGTGCAACCGGCCGCCAGTGCGGCCGCCAGCTTCTGCAGCACCATCAGAAAGGGCGCGTTCCAGGGCGTGACGATGGCCACCACCCCGATCGGCTCACGCAGGAAGTAATCCATGCCGGCCTGCTCGCTGGCGCGCATCGGCACCTCGCCGGCGATCTTGGTCGCCCAGCCCGCGTAATCGCGCAGCGAGCGCAAACCCAGCGACAGGTCGCCGCGCCGTATCGACGCCAGGCTGTGGCCGGCGTCCAGCGCTTCCAGCAGCGCGAACTCGTCCTGTTCGCGCTCGATCGCATCGGCCAGGGCGAACAAGGCCGCGGCGCGCCGCGACGGCGGCAGGCGCGGCCAGGGGCCGTCGCGGAACGCGCGCCGTGCCGCCGCCACCGCGCGATCGACGTCGTCGGCGTCGCCTGCGGCGATGCGCGCGATGCGCTCGCCGGTGGCGGGATCGTCGACCTCGAGCGTCGCGCCCGAGGCGCAGGCCTGCCAGCGGCCGTCGATCAATAGCGCCGGCGCTTGCGTGGCCAGCTGCGCGCGCAAACGCGCCAAGGCTTCGCCGTTGTCGGGCATGGCCGCGATGTCGCGGTTGTCGTCATTCATGGGCTTCGTCGGTCCTGTGTCCGACCGCGCCCGGTCACGGACGCGGGCATAGAGTTGATAATGTCAACCTTGCCGAAGCGAGTTGATAAAGTCAACCGAGAGAAGCTCAGTCCGGCTCGGACGGCGGCGCCTGGGCGATGCGCTTGAGCAGCTTTTCCAACTGCGCGCGTTCGGCCGCGGCGAGGTCCGCCAGCAGGTCCCGCGCGACCGTGGCGCGCAGCGCTTCGGCGGTCTCGTGGGTAGCGGCGCCGCTTGCCGTCATGCGCAGACGCTGGCGCTTCTCGCCGGCCTGGTCCGGCATCCGGCGCACGTAATCGCGCTCCAGCAGGGTCTTGATCACGCGCGCGATCTGGGCCTTGTCGCGCCCGCTCTCGCGCACGATGTCGCTCTGGGTGCAGCCCGGATGGCGGGCGACGAAACGCAGGGTGCGCGCTTCCATCGCGGCCAGGCCGACTTCGGCCTCGCGCAGCGAGCGCTGCATGCGCGCGGTGGCCTGATGCACGATCGCGTTGATCAGGTTGAGTATCTCGATGTCGCGGCTGGCCGGCATGAGGGTTCCGCAAAGGAAGGCCGGCGGATTGTTGGATCGGCGCCGTGCAAACGTCAAATGCGCGAGCGCGAACGCGGCACTGACGCGGTTTTCACAAACCCATACGGATTCCGCGCGTCGCGGCCACCAGAGCCGGTACGTTCATGTAGGCACAGGCAAGGTGCCGCGGTCGCCACGACTGCATGAGGCAAGCATGGATCTGGGCTATCTAGAAGTCGTTACGGAAAAGGGCGTGCTCATCGAGGTGCGCTACGGCGGCGTGCACGTCGGCTGGATCCGCCGCAGCGCCGACCAGGCGCGATACGAGTACTACCACGGCGTCCTCAACGACTTCGCCTATGCCTACAGCAACAGTAGCCTGGACGAACTCAAACGCGTGCTCGGCGCTCGCATGGGGCGCTCGCCACTGTCCAGCACGGGCCTGATGGTCTAGGCCCGTGCACGCGGCGCACGGCCCGGCTCACTCCCGGGCCATCGCACCGGCTTCGCGCTCGCGCGGAAACGGGCGCAGTTGCAGGCGCTGGCGGCGGCACACGTCGATACCGCGATAGAGCTGGCTACGGCCGTCGCGGAAGGCGACCCGGAAATCGCGCAGGCAGGCCTCGCCGTCCAGCTCGATCGTGGCCGAGCCGCCGCCGCCGAGTAGCGACTCGCCCAGCGCCGCGTCGCGGAACGCGCTCTGGCCGGCGTCGGCGATCGCCACGGCGACCACGCTGTCGTGGGCTCGGTTGACCAATTCCAGGTAACGGCCGCGGGCATGGGCGTTCGCGGCGGTCATGGCCGCGACGCACAGGGTGAGGGCGACGGCGAAACGGATGGGGCGCATGGCGGGACTCCGGCGAGATGGAGGGGCGCCGCGGCGCGCATGCGCGTCGCCATCGGCGCGACCATCAGGGCAGCCCGCCGCCGCGCGCGAAAGCGATTCGGGACGAATCGTCGCAGCGCGGCGACCAATCGTAGCGAGCGCGTGCGGCGCTTCCAGCCGGCCAGCGCTGCGCCTAGGATGCGGACATCCCTCACGACCGCGCCCGATGAAGATCCGCTTCGGCAGCACCGAGATCGCCCTGTCGCGCTACCTCGTCCTGTGGTCGGCGGTGGTGGTGGTGTTCGCCCTGCAGGGCTACATGCACGACGCCCTGGGCGGCAGCACCTGGTCGTCCTTCGACTATCTGCGCTGGTCGGCGATCCAGTGGTACACCTGGGCCGCGTTGGCGCCGCTGGTGTTCCGCCTGGCCGAGCGTTACCCGATCCAGCCGCCGTTCCGCCTGGACTCGTTCGGCACCCAACTGCTCGCCAGCGCCGGCGTGAGCCTGCTGGCGCTGGTGATCGGCGCCTTGATCTCGAGCGTGACCGAGTCCAGCACGTTCGCCGATCAGTTCCGCCAGTTCGTCGGCAAGCACACCGCCACTTGCCTGCTCACCTACTGGACCCTGCTGGCGATCCAGCAGGCCCTGCACTTCCGCGCCGAGCAGGCGCGGCGCGAACTGGAGGCCAGCCGGCTCGCGACCGAGTTGGCGCAGTCGCGCCTGCAGGTGCTCAAGACCCAGCTGCAGCCGCACTTCCTGTTCAACACCCTGCACGCCATCGTGACCCTGCTGGACGAGGATCAGCGCTCGGCCGAGGACATGCTGCTGCGCCTGAGCGATCTGCTGCGCGCGTTCCTGGAGGACTACGACGGCCAGGAGATCACCCTGCGCCGCGAACTGGCCCTGCTCGATCTCTATCTCGGCATCCAGCGCATGCGCTTCAAGGACCGCCTGAGCACGCGCATCTACATCGCCCCCGACACCCTCGACTGCGCCGTGCCCAGCCTGGTCCTGCAACCCATCGTCGAGAACGCGATCCGCCACGGCATCGGCCGCCGCGTGGGCGACGACTGCATCGAGATCGAGACCCGGCGCGAGGACGCCCAGCTATGCATCGATGTGCGCAACCGCAACAGCACGCTGGAGGAAGGCGCCGATCCGCTGGGCCACGGCATCGGCCTGTCCAACACCCGGCTGCGCCTGAAGGAACTCTACGGCGAGACCGCGGATATCCGTCTCGACATGATCTGGCCCAGCGGCGTCGCCTGCCGCATACGCCTGCCCTACCGCGAGATCGAGGAAGCCGACGAGGCGCCGGAGCACGTGCCCGCATGAACCTGACCGCGCTGGTGATCGACGACGAGCCGATCGCGCGCCACGCGATCGTGCGTCTGCTGCGCGACGATGCCCAGATCGAGCTGCTGGGCGAATGCGGGGACGGCGCCTCGGCGGTGGTCGCGATCCGTTCGCAACGGCCCGATCTGGTGTTCCTGGACATCCAGATGCCGGCGATGACCGGCATGGAGGTGGTCGCCGCGATCGGCGCCGAACGCATGCCGGCGACGATCTTCGTCACCGCCTACGAGCAATACGCGGTGCGCGCCTTCGAAGCCAACGCGGTCGACTACCTGGTCAAACCCTTCAGCCGCGAGCGCTTCGCCGCCACCCTCCAGCGCGCGAAGGCGCGCCTGAACGCGGCCGCCGACGGTGGCGCCCTGCCCTCCGCGCAGATCCTGCAGGCGCTGGAAGCGCTGCGCCGCCGCGACGACTACCTGGAGCGCATCCCGGTGCGCGTGGACGAACGCCTGGTCTTCATCCCGGTCGAGGACATCGTCTGGATCAAGGCCAGTCGCAACCTCGTGGAGATCCACCTGGCCGATCGCGTGCACGAGTTGCGCGAGACCATGGCCGCGCTGGCCGCGCGCCTGGACCCGCGCCACTTCGCCCGCGTCCACCGCTCGGCGATCGTCAACGTGCGCCGCGTCCAGGCCATCCATCCCTGGTTCAACGGCCACCACGTGGTCACCATGGACACCGGCCAGCAGCTGCGCATGAGCCGCTACCAGCACGAAGCCTTCCTGCGCCTGGCGACGACGCGCCAGGAGTGAGCGAGCCGTCCTAGGCCCGCTCGCGCTTGTTGGGTCCTCGATCCGGCGAGCGCATCCCCGACTTGTCGCAGAAATGGATCTCGTCGTGAGCGAACCGGACCATCTGCCCGCGCGGGAAACCCGCCACGCGCTCGGACAGTTCCTCGAAGCCTTCGACCGCGCCCAGATAGTCCTGTCCGGGCGCGGCGGTGCGCACCCGCACGATCAACTGGTGATCGAGCTCGTCGCCCGCGTCGACGCGCAATATGACCTGATCGCCGACTTCGACCATCGGCGCGAGCTTGTCCTCGCGCGAGGACCCGTAGCCCGCGAAGGCGAATTGAAACTCGCCGTCGTTCTTCTGAAACATGGCTAGCCCCTCTTGGCCGAGATTGCGTAGGAATGGGTGTTGGATCGCCGCATCGCCACACTCCGGTTTACAGGGGTTCGCCCGCGCATTCCAGTCCAAGCAGCATCCGC
Organism: Lysobacter sp. Root983; assembly: GCF_001429345.1. NCBI lineage: Bacteria > Pseudomonadati > Pseudomonadota > Gammaproteobacteria > Lysobacterales > Lysobacteraceae > Lysobacter > Lysobacter sp. Root983. Next base: position 221,580 of record NZ_LMJO01000001.1, on the reverse strand, counting down.
CCAATCCGGATCTCGACCCTGGCGCGGATGTCGGCCAGCGCCAGGGCATAGGTTCCGGCGCCGGCGCCGACGATACCGATCGCGCTGCCCGCCACCCAGGCCTGGGGATCGAAGCGGCCGCCGCGGTGCCCGGCGATGCCGATCTCATAGGCCACCCCGCGATAGCGCTCGAACAGGCGGCCATTGCTGGTCCTGCCGCTCGCAGCGGTTTCGGTGGCGCGCCCTACCATCCGTTCGTCGCCACGCTGACCAGGAACGCCACGCCGGCCACGGCCGTGATCCAGTAGGCCGCCAGCATCGCCGCGCGATTGCGTTCGCAATAGCGGATGCCGCTGGAATCCCGACTGGAAACGAAGGCGTGGTCCTTCAGATAGAGCATGGTCTCACGTGCGCTGAACAGCGTACGGTCCTGCCACAACGGCGGCTGCGCCGCGTGTGCCCATTGCTTGGGATGTTTGCGCTTCAGGCGCAGCAGAAAACGCAGCGACACCGCGCTTTCCAGCAGCATGGCCGACACGAAGAAAACCAGGGCGCATAGGGTCGGGCCGCTGCTCATGGGCTGGGCGCGGTTTGCTTGCGCGGCCAACGCCCACCCGGCCGCGGGCCCGGCACCGCATGCAGGATCTGAACCAGCTGCGCACCCAACCATCGTGGGGGCCAGCCCTCGTTCTCCGCCGATTCGATGGCGGGACGGGAATACGGGTCGGACTCGCCCGCAGCCGCAGCTGAGTGACGGACGACGCGGTGACGCTTGACCGGATTCATGAGATCGTCTCGCTGGAGCGGACAAGATCCCGTAGCACATGCTGTGCCGCAGCCCTTGAAGGCAGCTTCAAACTAGCACCAACCGGCCTGCGGCGTTGAAGTTTCGGACCGGCGGTCGGCGATGCGAGAGCGCCGAATGAGGCCCGCATCGCGCGCGAAACGGCGCCTGAGCAGGACCCCGCCTGCGATCACGAATCAGTAACGCCGACGCGCGCATGCTCCGGCGGCACTACGACGCAAGGTCGTAACGGCCACTCAGCCGCGCAGCACGCTTCCCTCCCCATCCGCACTGAGCCTTTCGACCTCCTGCCGACGCGGGAGTCGCGGCCACGGCCGTTCCCGATTCCGCCCTCGTGCGGATCGCACTCAAAGGCACTCATCGCATGAATCCCGACAACCGCGCGCCCAACAGCCAGAACCTGGTCGATACCGCCGCCGCCCACGGCTCGTTCAAGACCTTCGGTCAGGCGATCGATCGCGCCGGCATGAGCGACATCCTGCGCAGCGTAGGTCCGTACACCCTCTTCGCGCCCACCGACGCAGCCTTCGAGAAGCTGCCAGCCAGCGATCTGGAGCGCCTGTTCAAGCCCGAGAACAAGCAAGAGCTGACCTCGCTGCTGAACTACCACGTCGTCAGCGGACGCAGGCTGGTGGCCGATATCGGCCAGTGGGAAAACGCCAGAACCGTGAACGGCCAATCGGCGCCGATCGCCGTGCTCGACGACACGGTCAGCATCGACGGCGCACGCATCACCGCGGCCGACATAGGCTCCAGCAACGGCGTCCTCCACGGCATCGACAAGGTCAACATTCCGACCCAGCAGTAGGACGCCGCCGACGGCGCGGCGGCGGGGCTCGCGTCCCGTCGCCGCGCTGCGCGTCGAGATCGACGGGATATCGGCCGTTCAGGGTTTCGACTGGATCGGCCTTGCTGACGCGCTGTGCACGCGCCGGTGCGCACCATCCGATCGCGATACGTCTCGGGAGCAGACTTATGCAAGTCACGTTCCGCAAAGGATCGAGCGCGGATGCCATCGACGTGTACTGCGACGGCAAGAGGGTCGGCTGCATCCGCCGCAGCCAGGACAGCCGGCGCTACGAGTACTACCACGGGCGCCACAACATTACGGCCTACGCCTACGAAAACGTGAGCCTGGATCCGCTCAAGGCGCTGCTGTCGAGCCGTATGGGCCGACGGCCCCTGCTCTCCCTGATAAGCGAGAGCTAGAGGCCCGGATCGCGCCATGGCCACTCGTCCGCCGCCCAGCGTATCGCCCGGCGCCTGCGAGCGGACGCCGCAATGAGTCTGAGCGAGTACCAGCGCAAACGGCGCTTCGACAAGACCCGGGAGCCGGTTGCGAAGACGGGACCGCGGCACGGCGATCGACCGCAGTTCGTCGTGCAACTGCACCACGCCGGCCGTCGCCACTACGACTTCCGCCTGCAGGTAGGCGACGTGCTGAAAAGCTGGGCCGTGCCCAAAGGGCCGTCCTACGACCCCAAGATCAAGCGCATGGCCGTGGAGGTCGAGGATCATCCACTGCGCTATGCCGCGTTCGAAGGCGCCATTCCCGAAGGCGAGTACGGCGCCGGCCACGTCGCCCAATTCGACCACGGCGCATGGACCACCGACGACGACGTGGAGACGCAACTGGCCAAGGGCCACCTGCGCTTCGCCTTGCACGGCCGCAAACTCAAGGGCGCCTGGCACTTGGTCCGATCCGGCAAGCCGGCGCGGCAACCGCAATGGCTGCTGTTCAAGGAAGCCGACGAATACGCCAGCGCCCTGGAGGCCGACGACCTGCTGGGCGACGTCACGCCCGCGCCCGCCGCGGACCGCAGGCGCGCCGGCACCGGCAAGGCGAGCAAACGCCGCCTGAGCGAAATCGCCGCGCCGTCGCGCCGCCGTCGCATCGACTGGGGCGCGCGGGCGCTGGCGATCGTCGGCGCCACGAAAGCCCGCATCCGCGACCAGGCCTTCGAAGCCCAGCTCGCGCGTCTGCACGAGCGACCGCCCGCGGGCGACGGCTGGGTGCACGAGCTCAAATGGGACGGCTACCGCCTGCTGACGACGGTGGTCGACGGCAGGGTCCGGCTGTGGTCGCGCAGCGGCTTGGAATGGACGCAGCGCCTGCCGGACATCGTCTCGGCGCTGGCGTCCTTGCGGCTGAAGCAGGCCCAGCTCGACGGCGAGCTGATCGCCGGCGCCGGCACCAAGGCGGATTTCAATCTCCTGCAAGGCATTTTGTCCGGCGAGAGGACCGGTGCGCTCACCCTGATGCTGTTCGACCTGCCGCATCTGGAAGGCGTCGACCTGCGCAAGGCCACCCTGCTCGACCGCAAGCGCCTGCTTGCGCGCTTGCTCGAGCCGCCGCCCGCACGGCTGGGCCTGAGTTCGCACATCGCAGGCGACGGCGAAACCGCCTATGAGTTGGCCGCCGACCGACACTACGAAGGCATCATCTCCAAGCGTGCCGACGGCCACTATCACGCCGGCCGCAGCGACGACTGGCGCAAGACCAAACGCTTGAGCAGCGACGAGTTCGCGGTGGTCGGCTACACCGCGCCCAAGGGCCGGCGTCAGGGCTTCGGCGCGCTGCTGTTGGCGCGCCCGGACGCGCGCCACGGCTGGGTATATGCGGGTCGCGTCGGCACCGGATTCTCTGAAGGCTTGATCCGACAACTCGCGCCGCTGCTCGCACGCGACGCGCAGGACAGCCCCAGCGTGCACGTGCCGCCGCACAGCACCGATCTGCGCGGCGCGCGCTGGTTCGAGCCGCGCGCGGTGGTCGAGGTCTACTACCGCGGTTACGGCGGCTACGGCCTGCTACGCCAGCCCTCGCTCAAGGGCCTGCGTTCGGATAAGGCGCCGGCGGACCTCGTCGATTCCGATCGCCCGCGCGCGAAGCCGGCGGCGCCGACTTCGCCACGCAAGCGCGCCGCCGCACAGGACAAAACCGCGCCACCGGAGACACAGATGCAGCTCACCAGTCCCAATCGCGTCGTCTATCCCGATCGCGGCACCACCAAACAGGACGTGGCCGACTACTACCAGGCCGTGATGGATTGGCTGTTGCCGGAACTGGTCGATCGTCCGGTCTCGGTGATCCGCTGCACCCAGGGCACGGCGCGGCCGTGCTTTTTCCAGAAGCACCGCATCGCCGGCCTGGAACGCGTCGACGCGGTGGCGCTGAAAGAGGAGTCCGGCGCGCGCGCCGACTATCTGGTGATCCGCGACGCGCCCGGCCTGATGGAGCTGGTGCAGTTCAATGCGCTGGAGTTCCATCCCTGGGGCGCGCTCGCCGACGCGCCGGACCGCGCCGACCGCATGGTCTTCGATCTGGACCCGGGACCGGGCGTAACCTGGTCCGATACCGTCGCCGCGGCGCGCAAGATCCGCACGCTGCTGGAGGCATTGGAACTGCGCAGCTACGTGCGCACCTCCGGCGGCAAGGGTCTGCACGTGGTGGTGCCCTTGGCCCCGGCCTGCGACTGGTCGCAGGTGAAACCCTTCGCCCACGGTTTCGCCGAATCCATGGCGGCGGCGGAACCGCTCAACTACGTGGCGTCGGCGGCCAAGAAATTCCGCCGCAACAAGATCTTCATCGACTATCTGCGCAACGGCCGCGGTGCCACCAGCGTGGCCTCGTTCTCGCTACGCGCGCGCGCAGGCGCGCCGGTGGCGATGCCGCTGCGCTGGGAGGAACTGGGGCGCGTCAAGGCCGGCGATGCCTTCGACATCGATTCCGCGCTGCGACGCCTCAAGCGCCTCAAGGCCCATCCCTGGGACGGCATCGAGCGCGTGTCGCAGGACCTGAATGGGGTCGATGCCCTGCTCGCGCGGCACAGGCGGGCCTGAGCCGAGGCGCGTTCGGCGCGCCTTCAGCCCGATGAAACGGCGTTAACGCGGGCGCTCGTATCGTCCGGCCTAACGCCTTCGTCTCGTCTACGCAAGGAAAACGCCATGGCACGCCCCATCTGGACCGGCACCCTCTCGTTCGGTTTGCTCAATGTCCCGGTATCGCTGATGTCCGGCGAGCGCCGCACCGACCTGAGCTTCCGCATGCTCGACTCGCGCGACAAGAAACCGATCCGCTTCGAGCGCGTGAACGCGGACACCGGCGAGGAAGTGCCCTGGAAGGACATCGTCAAGGCCTTCGAATACGACAAGGGCAGTTATGTCGTGATCGAGAAGGAGGACATCGCCGCGGCCGCGCCCGAGACCCACGAATCCATCGACGTGGAAGCGTTCGTGGGCCGCGCGGAAATCGGCACGCGCTACTTCGAGAAGCCCTACGTGCTGGTGCCCGGCAAGAAGGCCGAAAAAGGCTACGTGCTGCTGCGCGAAACCCTGAAGGAGACCGACAAGGTCGGAGTGGCGCGAGTGGTGATCCGCACGCGCGAGTATCTGTGCGCGCTGATTCCGGAGGGCGACGCGTTGATCCTGATGTTGTTGCGCTATCCGCAGGAGCTGGTCGACCCAGAGGAATACAAGCTGCCGCACGCCGCCACCGGTCGCTACCGCATCGCGCCCAAGGAACTGACCATGGCCAAGCAGCTGATCGAATCCATGACCTCGCAATGGAAGCCGGACGGCTACCACGACGAGTTCCGCAAGCGCCTGTCGGCGATCATCCAAAAGCGCATCAAATCGAAGGGCAAGACCACCAAGATCGTCGACGAGCCGGCCGAGCACGAGCACGCGGCGACCAACGTGGTCGACTTCATGGCCCTGCTGGAGCAAAGCCTGAAATCCAAGAAGCGCACGCCCGCGGCGAAGAAGGCCGCCCCCGTCAAGAAGGCGGCGAAGGCGAGCAAGCGTCGGGCCAGCAAGCGAGCCTCTTGAACGAGGTGCATATCGCCGACGGCGAACGGTTCACGTCGGTGACGACGGGGTCAATACGCGCGGGCGCAGATGACGCGCGCTTGACTCGTGCAGGCGTATTGGACAGTCACACACGCCGAGTCCACCTTCCGATGTCCATCGACGCCGCCCTGCGGCTGGCCAGCCGCGAATACTATCCACCGGTCCCCGAGCTGCTCCTGCTCGCGGGCCTGGAGGCTCGCCAGGCCCGCCCCGCACGCGGCCCGCCGCAGGCGCGGGCCCTGGACGCGCTCGCGTCCCTGCAGGTCGACATCGTTGCCGAGGTCGGCGCCTGCTTCCGTCAGGCGGTAAGGCAACGCAATGCGCCGCCTTACCGTCGCCAGGCCCTGCTGTCCACGGCGATCCAGCTCGATCGCCGCGGCGCGACCGCCTTGGTGGAGCATTGCTTGCATGCCTTCCTCGCCCTGCATCACTACGGGCCGATCGCGCAGGTGCCCCTGCACACCTGGGCCGACTACCTCACCTGCGCGGCCGCCGCCCGCACCGTGTTGCTGATCGGTGCGGCGCAGTACCGCGCCGATGCCGCCACGTCGCCAACCACGGTCGTGGCGCATCGCCGGCTGCACACCGTGACCGGCTGCTTCTGGGACATGGGCGAGGACGAACCGGTCGCCGGCATCGCCGGCTGGGTCAGCCCGCATGCCGACGATCCGCACCTGCTGATGTCGGCGCTGGTCGTCGGCGAACCACCGGCCTTGAACGAGTTGCGCATCGACGCGGTGCGCGCGTACGGCGCGCTGGCGGCCGCCTCGCTGGCGCAGCCGCATCGCATCAGCCGCCCCTACCGGATCGAAGCGGCCACATGAAACGCGAGGAGCGCGAATGAGCATGGATTGGATGGACCAGCTGTGGGTGATCGTCGACACCGGTTACGCCATGGCGCTGGGCGGCTTGATCGGCCTGGAGCGCGAGTTGAAGGATCGCCCCGCCGGCTTTCGCACCCACATGCTGGTCGCGAGCGCATCCGCCTTGCTGATCGGTATCGGTCAGCTCAGCCTGGCCGACGCCAACCTGGCGCCGCCTGGCCGGATCAGCACCGACCCTCTGCGTCTGGTCGAAGCGGTCGTCGCGGGTGTGGCCTTCATCGGCGCCGGCACGATCTTCTCGCACCGCCGCGGCCAGGCGGTCGCCGGCATCACCACCGCCGCTTCGCTGCTGATGGTGGCCGTGATCGGCGTCGCCTGCGGCTTCGGCTACCACGCCCTTGCCTTCGCCGCGACCCTATTGACCTTGCTGGTACTGACCGTGCTCAACGTCCTGGAACGCCGCGCCAAGACGCACGACGAGCGGCCCGACCGCTAGATCAGGCCTGCCGCGCATCCTTGCGGCCGCCTCAGCATTTGCCCGCGGCTTTCAGCAGCGCGTTGCAGGTGCCGGAGCGCTGAGACTTGGGAGCCGACTGCCCCGCGCCCTTGCCGGTTTCGGTGCATACCGCTTCGGACACCGATTTCCCCAGCACCGACACCGAACCCCCGACGAAGCAGTTGAATGTGCGCCCGCCGCTCGCCTTGACCTGGTAGCGCGTGGTGGTGCCCTCGTCCATGCGATTGGAAATGGTGAACTCGCCCGGCTCCATGCCCAAGGCGAAGCCCGTGCGCTGGACCAGCGCGTCGTCGCTGACCGCGAAGGACGCGCAGGCCGACAGCAGCGCCGACGCCGCGATCGCCGCGATGCCGAACTGGGCCGACGGTTTGTTGCCTATGCTCATGTCTCGCTCCGTAGCGAATGGAAGAGACTCGATCAGAACGCATACGGCCTTCGCTGCGCGCGCGTCGGGGACGAACGCCATTACCGCGTCGACGAACCGCACTCTCGCCGTGACAGGGAGCGGCGCTGCGCCGCCCTCGGCATCGTCAACCGATCAGATCGTGCACCTGGTCGCGGTAGTGACGGCCGGAATGCAGATGCTGGCCGCCCCACAAGCTGATACGGAAGCGCCCGGAACCGATCGGGCGGATCTCGCGGACCGCGGCGATGCGCACCACCGCCGAGCGATGCACGCGCACGAAGCGCTGCGCTTCCAGACCGCCGTGGAACTCGGTCAGGGTGCCGCGAACCGTGTATACGGCGCCGGCGGCATGCACATCCAGGTAATTGCCCTGGGCCAGCACCAGATCGATCTGATCGACCGGCACCAGGTGGGTGCGCTGACCGACCTGCAGCGACAAGCGTTTTCCCTCGCCCGGGACCTGCGCCGATGCAGCCAGCGCCGGCATGCTTTCGCGCACGCGCTTGAGGGTGTCGCGTAACCGCTCGGCCGAAACCGGCTTCATCAGGTAGTCGGTGGCGCGCGCATCGAAAGCACGCACGCCGTGTTGCGGATACGCGGTGACGAATACCACCTGCGGCCGCGGCCCCTGCCAGCGCGCCAGCGCGCCGAACCCGCCCACCCCGGGCATCTCGATATCCAGGAACAGCACGTCCAGCCTGGCGCTGTCGGCGATCGCGATCAGTTCCTCGGCGTCGACGCATTCGGCCACCACTTCCAGCGAACCGTTGCCCACTTTCCCCAGCAGACGGCGCAGGCGCGCGCGCGCCAGCGGCTCGTCGTCGACGATGGCCACGCGTAGAGCGGTCACGAGAACGCCTCGCGCAGGCTCGGCTTCGCGACCCGATCCATCCGCACAGCCGGGATGTTCAGGCGCATCAGATAACGCCCGGAATCGGTAACGGCCTGGCTCAGACCCGCCTCCGCCCCGTACAGCAACTGCAGGCGGCTGCGGGTACTCTGCAAACCGATACCCGTGCCCGGAACCACGTCCGTCTGCGGCGCGGCGCTGTTCTCGACCTCCAGCAGCAGTTGTCGGCCGACGATTCTCGCGCTCAAGCGCAGGGTGCCGGCCGTGCGCCGGCGCGCGATGCCATGAATGATGGCGTTCTCCACCAGCGGTTGCAGAATCAGCGCCGGCACCGGCACCTCCAGGCAATCGGCGGCGACCTGCCACTCGACGCGCAAGCGATCGCCGAGCCGTATAGCCTCTATCATCAGGTAATGGCGCACCAATGCGAGCTCCTCGCGCAAGGGCCGCTGCTGCCCTCGATCCAAGGCCAGGCTGTCGCGCAACAGCGACGACAGCGATACCAACATGCGATCGGCCTGCTCGGCATCGCGATGGACCATCTCCGCCACCGAGTTCAAGGCGTTGAACAGGAAGTGCGGATTGAGCTGGGCCCGCAACACATCCAACCGCGTCGTCGCCAGGCTGGTTTCCAGCTCCGCCACCTTTTTCTCGCGTTCGCGTATGCGTTCGTAGAAGACCAGGGCGTGCACCATGCCGACCACGATCCAGGACATCAAGAAGTTGCTGTCCACGCTGGCCAACAACACGCCACCGAAATCGGGCAGCGGTTTGTCGCCGTACCAGTCGAAGATCGAGTCGGTGGAGTAGACGTAGACGGCGCGCAGAAACACGATCACCGCCACGGCCGCCGCCATCACCAGCCCCGAGCGCAGGACCCGACCGCGCTCGATGGGGTAGCGCCGAATCAGCCAGTACAGGCCCAGCGTCAGGGGCACCCAGGTCATCCAGCCCGCGTAGGTGCTGACCAGGGACTCGGCCCAACTGACGGGCGTGCCCAGCGCTTGGTTCATCCGCACGGTCTGGCCGCTTAGGACCAGCGAGCAAGCGGCCCACCAAAAAAAGACGATCCAGAAGACCGATAGATTGCGCTTAGACATAGGGACGGATACCGATAGGGGGTCGCCGATACTTCAATACGAAGAACCACACCGCACACGGGGAAACAACCGGCATCCGTGCCCCTGGGCGCGATATCCGCCTATGCGGACACGAACCAGCCAGCACTGCGGCTGGCTGGTTCGAGACACCACTATAAAGACCGGGGGCTCCGGTATCGAACCCTCATTCCTGCATGGCTTTCCAGACGCTCTCCGCTATTCCCGTCAGCTTCTTCTCCAGCTTCAGCAGATCCACCCCGTTCCTCTCCATCCAGGGCTTGGCGTAATGGGCATCGATCTCCGCATCCGTCGGCACTTCGATATTGCCGACGGTCGCCATTCCCGCTGCCCCGCTTATGGCTACGTCTCGTGCGGCTTTGTAGGCCTTCGTCACCGACTTGACGCAGCCCCGGACGGCGCAGTCCGCGCCAGCCTGGGCAGGCAATGTCGTGAACAGGAAGTCCGCCGACACCCTCCTCCTCATGTACCACTCGGCCTGCTTGTCGGACATCTGACCCATGGGCGGATTCCGAACGGTCCCGCGCGCAGGCACCGGCTTCGGAGCGAAAACATGAATGGTCTCGAGAATGGGAACCTCATCCGCAGCCGGCGGCGGCGGCGGCGGTGGAGTCGGCACCACGGGCGCGTTCCTGGCCTGACGCCCGTCCGGATCCACGAACCGGTAGGGATTGCCGTCGGCATACCGGTACCGATTGAAGCCGTCGCCCGAGGTCGCGTTCGCGGCGATCGGATCCACGCTCAGAAAGCTACCCAACTGCGCGTCGTAGTAGCGCTGCTGCATGTAGGTGAGGCCGGTGGCGCCATCCATGTGATGACCGGTGTAGCCCAAGCCGTTGGGACTGGGCTGACCGACGATCGCGCCGTAAGGTTCGTACTCCTGACGCTCGATCACCGCTCCGGCCTGATTGGTCGTCGCTACCGGACTGCCCAGTGCGTCGGTATGCCGGTACTTGGCCTGGCTCGCGCTGTCCAGCGTGGCCACCAGTTGGTCGCCGAGATAGATATACGAGTTATCCAGCTTGCCGGTCTCGTGCTGGAACAGCAGCTTCCCCTTCAGGCCGTACTGCGACATCAGCAGATCGGCGCCGTCCGGAGCCGCGGGACGCCAGCTCGTCACCCGGCGCCCCAGGCCGTCGTAACGGTAGTACTCCTTTCCGGTCACGGCGCGCAGGCGGTTGCCGCTGTCGAACTCGTAGCCCTGCCCATTCTTGTTCTGAAGGTTGCCGTGGAGGTCGTAGCCCAGACCGATCACCGAGGCGCCCGCGCTGTTGCGGACATTGGTCAGGCGATTGCGACCGTCGTACAGATACTCGGCATGGTCCTTGACGCCCGCCAGCTTCCACGACTTCATGTTGTCCAGCGCGTCGTAACCGAAGCGATGCCAGCAGTCGCCACCGAAGGAACACGAGCCGGCGTCGGTCAGACGATCCAGACCGTCGTAACTCATCCAACGCCCGTAATGGTCGCCTCGCAGGCCATCGACCATCTGGGTGACATTGCCGTTCTGGTCGAAGTGGTAACCCAGGTCCAGCACGCCTGCGCTGCTGGCGATGCGTTGCGGCAGCTGCCTCGCGTTCTGGGTCATCGTGTAGACGAGACCGTTGCCGTAGGTGAACTGCTTGAGGGCGCCGTTCGGGTGGTAGCTGGCGCCGCGGGCGAACGGGCCGGCCTTGGTCGCCTGACCCAGCGCGTTCGGGGCGTAGTCGATCGCCACTCCGCCCGGATAGGTCTGCCAATCCATATGGCCGCGGGCGTCGTAGTGATAGCCGACGCCCCAGGTGTACCAGCCGGGCTGGGTCAACGATTCGCCTTCCAACAGGCGCCGGTTGTTGTAGGTGTAGCCGGTCACGACCGGGGCCGCGTCGTTGGGCTCGTTGTAGGCCGTGATGCTGGCCGGCAGCCCGTCCTGGGTGTAGGTCCACACCTGGTTGCCGCGACCGTCGCCCAGGAAGCTCAAACGCGACAGCCGATTGCGCGCATCGTAACTACGCAGCGCCAGACGCCCCGCGTTCCATGCAGCGACGTGCTGGCAGTCGTAGGACGGGCCGAAGGCGGTCGCGTCCAGGCCCGATGCGGACCAGGCCAGATTGCCGCTGGCGTCGTAGCCCATCACCGTCGCGCCGGTTTCGGGCTCGACCGTCTTGCACAGCCGCGCATTGCCGTCGTAGGCGTAGTAGCGGCTGGCCTGCAGCGTGTTATCGGCGCTGCGCTGCTTGAGCTGCAGCGGCCAGCCGAATTGCGCGTGGCGCGAGATTTCCACGACCTTGCCCTCCGGCTGCAGGCTCTGCACCGGAAGGTCGTAGCGCGGCTGCTCCCAGGCCATGTAGCGGTTGCTGATTTGCGCGCCGCGGGGGTTGGTGACCCGCGTCTGCAAGCCGGACAAATACTCCGTCACCGTGGTCAGCAGGCCGTGCTCGCTGTGCTGTTCCACCTTGGTGACGCGACTCAGGGCGTCGTAGTAGGTACGCGTGCCCTCGATCACGTCGGCGAAACCAACTACGCCTCGGGTCGGATAGGACTCGAACGTCTTGCGCCCGTCGGCGTCGTAACGCTTGACCACCTGCTTGAGGGTGCCGGCGATGTCGTTGGCGTCCATGGACGCTTCGAGCAGCGGCTGCGCGAGTCCGTCGTAGTAGGTATTGATGTGCGCATTCGCGCCGATGCGTCTGGCCAGGCGCCAGTGGCCCGCCGCGATTCCGTGCTCCTCCGAATCGACATACTGAAGTGCCAGCGTGACCGGCTGCCAACGCGAGGCGTCGCAGACGCCGAGCGCGGTCTCGGACGGATACGTGATGCTGGCCAGCCGCCCCATCGCGTCGTAGCCATAGCAGGTCTTCGCGCCGACCTCGTCGGTCAACGAGGCTATCCGTCCGTTGTCGTCGACGGAGACCGATTTAACGGCGCCCGACGGCGCCTCGGGCGTCGCGGGGTAACGGGTCAGGCGCGGAATGCCGCGGTGATAGTTCTCGAAAGAGGTGGTGTTGCCGCGCCCGTCCGAGCTGGCGGCCAGGCTGCCGTCGGCCGCGTAGGTCATGGAGCTTTGCAGCGCTCCGAACGAATAGACCTCGGCGGGCAAGGCACGGTCGTTGTAGCGGATATCCAATTCGAGCATGCCGGTGCCCAGGTCGGCGCGCCGACGCATCTGGCCCAGCACCCACAGCGCCGGATTGTCGTGGTAAGCGATCTCCTCGCGCTTGCTGTAGCCCAGGCTGCTGTGCTTCTTGACCACCGTGGGCCGTGCGTAGCCGTCGAAGCAGTAAGCCGCGCCGGCACAGGCCTCCACTTCCCACGCGAACGTAGCCCCGTCCTGCGTGATCGAGGTGGCGCGCAGGGGATGCAGGCGCTCGGTCGCGAAGCGGTTGTTGGTGAGGTTCGGGTCCCAGCCCACGCGGTCCGGATACGCCTGCCCGTTGGCGTCGGCCATGTAGGTGTGGGCGACGCTGCGCAGGACCGTGCCGTTGCTGACGACATCCACGCGCAGCAATTGCCCCGCGCTGCGGTAGTAGTCGTTTCCGAAGGTCGAACGCGTGACGGTTCCATCCGGGCCCACGACCTGGGTGGACGAGGTCGCGTTGCAGCTAGCGCCGGCCCAAGTGCAGTCGTCGGAATAACCGGTCGGGTTCCAGCTCCAACTGGGCTGGTACTGATAGCTCCACGTCATCGGGGCCAGACCCGGGCCGCTGACCTGCTTGGATATCAACGAGGCGACCTTGTAGGCCATCAGGTTCGGACTGAGATCGACCTGCAGCGGACGGTTCGGATTGGGAACCGAGCACGACCCCGGGGTGCGGTCGGTGCCGTGCAGCAAGGTCTTGAAGGTGAAGACGCCCTTGGCGCCGGCGGGATGCCCGATCGTCACCGACTGGGTCGCGTCGGCCAGGATGACGGGGTCGCAATCGATCCACACGACCCGTTGATTCTCCGGATTGAGCATGCGCTCGAGGTCGCCGTACTGATACGTCCAGCGGCCGCCGTCGGGCTGCTCCACCGCGGCCAGCGCGCGACCGCCGGCATCGGCGTACTGGTACTGCCAACTGCGATCGCCGGTCGTGGCCGACACGATCTTGCCGTTGGCGCCGTACTGGAACGACACCGACACGCCGTCGTTGGACGTGATCGAGGTCAAGCGCCGCGGCCGCGCCGGGTCGTACTGGTACGCGATCCAGTTGCCGAAGCGGTCTTCGACCTTGGTCGCGTGCAGGAAGTACTCGCGTCGGTTGACGACGACCTGCTTGCTCAGGGCGCAACCTCCCAGCGAACCGCCCCCGCCCTCGAACGCGTGCGCGTAATGGGTATTGAAGCCGCTCTCCCAGGTCAGCGGCGGACGCCCGAACTGGGTGGTCACCGGCGCCGACGGGCGCTGCGCGAACAGGCTTTCGTACAACGCGGTCGACACGCAGTTGCTGCTCTTGAGCGGCGCCGACTTGCGCGAGGAGATCCAATCGAAGGTGTATCGGGTCCCGTCGGGCAGGACGATCAGGAAGCCCTCGCCGGTGCCGTTCTTCAGCGTCGGGACGCAGGCCACGCGCCAATCGCCGCGCGTGGTCCAGTAGTAGGCGCGGCCATCGCTGGGACGCGAGCGATCGGGCGGCAGATACAGCAAGGGATAGCGGCCGACATCCGGAATATTGACGTTGTTGCCGCTCCAGTACTCCTCCGGCAGGTAGTAGGTATTCCAGGACGTGTAGGCGCTCTTGACCGCCGGCGGGCCGGCCGCTCCCCATCCGGAGATGCTGCATCGCTGCTGCCCATTGGGCATGCTGGACACCCAGCCGGTGCGCTCGTCGAATATGCCGGAAATGTAGGGCACGTCGAGTTGCCAGTTGCCGAACAACTCGCCGTCGCTGGCCGGATCGGCGTACTGGCCGGCGTCCCGGGTGTTGATGCGCAGCGAACGCTTCACCGCCAGCGGCAGGCCGCTGTTGGTGCGCAATTCGATATCGGTCGCGTCGAACGCGGTGGCGCCGTCCTTGAGATCGACGGATTCGCCGAACTGATCGGGGCCGGAGCGACTCAGGCTCTGGGCGCCCTTGATGGCGTTGTCGTAATCCTCCACTTCGGTCCTCGCCGTCTGCGCGCTCAGGCCCGGCGCGAAGCACAAACCCGCCAGCGCCATCAGGCAGAGCAAGGATGCGAGCGTGCGGTTCGGCGTTCGAACCGCGCCCGATCCGGCGATCAATCTCAACAACGACAGCCTAGTTGCAACAGCACGCATATGCGGCCTCCTGACCCCGCCCCGACGCTCGGGGCTGTGCGATGTGGGCTCGATCTCCAGCGGCGCCCGCCCGGGCGCGACGCCAGCCAGGCGCGCGACACGGGTTCGACCACGGGAGTCCCCACACTCAGTCAATGCCAAGGCCGCCGCCGCGACAACGACGCAGGGGCGAAGCGCACGAATGGGTACGCGAACGTACGCGACCGTGCGGAATCGCCGCGGGCCACGGGCCACGGCGACCCTCGCTAAGGGCAAACGCGTACAGAGCGCGCGGGTCGCCTCTTGCGGCGCAGCCAAGGGCGCGCCGAAGGCGGCTATGGGCGGATCGCCCGAATCAGGGAATGGTGCCCGGGGCCGGACTCGAACCGGCATGGCCTTGCGGCCGGCGGATTTTAAGTCCGATGCGTCTACCGATTTCGCCACCCGGGCCTGGGTTGCGACTGCGGCGATAGCTTACGACACGGCGCCGCCGGTCTGGAAAGTGGCTGCGGTGGCTGCGGGTCGGCATCGGCGAGGATGCGCAACAGTGCCCCCTCGATCGGTCCGGCCGGCGCGCGCAGGCCATTGGCGTTCGGTCGCGTGCGAACCTGCGGTTCGTAAACGCGCGCCATCACCCGATTCAAAGGGGACCGCGCGGGTCGTCGCGGCGACGCGCCAAAAAGAAAGCCCCGCTTGCGCGGGGCTTCGGAGTTCCGATAAAGCCAGACCCTGCAAGCAGGGTCCGAAATTGGAGGCCTCGAGCGGAATCGAACCGCTGTAAACGGATTTGCAATCCGGTGCATCACCACTCTGCCACGAGGCCGGTGACTGGTCGCAAGCATACCGCTTGCGGTGGCGATTGCACACGTCGCGCGTGGGCTATCGCCGAAAAAACAAAACCCCGCATGCGGGGCTTTGTTCCTGAGGATGACTCCTCGAATTTGGAGCGGGAAACGAGACTCGAACTCGCGACATCTACCTTGGCAAGGTAGTGCTCTACCAACTGAGCTATTCCCGCAGAGGAACCAACATTTTAGGCATGGAAACAAAACTGTCAACACCCAATTTCGTTTTCCTTACAGCCCCGGACCCGGGCTTCAGCCCCGGTGCATCCGGCCCCCAGTGCCCTGGAGACGGATACCGCGATCAGCCCGAGGGGCCCTTCGCGTCCTCGCGCATTATAGGCCATGCCGCGCGCAAATACGCTAGCCCCGACCACAAAGTCAGCAGCGCGGCGCCGGCCAGCAGCCATTCGCCGATGCGGAAGATCGGCAAACCGAATACAGGTTCTTGATACAAAAGGCATACCAGCGCGACCATCTGCACGATGGTCTTGATCTTGCCGATCGAGGCCACTTTCACCGCCGCGCGCTGGCCCAGTTCGGCCATCCATTCGCGCAGCGCGGACACCGCGATTTCGCGGCCCACGATCACCGCCGCCCACAGCGTCATCCACACCGTCGGGTGCTTCTGCACGATCAGCAGCAGCGCCACGGCGACCATGAGTTTGTCGGCGACCGGATCGAGAAAAGCGCCGAAGGCCGAGTACTGGTTGTAGCGGCGCGCGATCCAGCCGTCGAGCCAGTCGGTGACGGACGCGAACGCGAAGATGAAGGCCGCGGCGAAGTTGGTCCACTGGAACGGCAGATAGAACACCACCACCAGTACCGGGATCAGCACGATCCGCGCCAGGGTGAGCATGGTGGGTATCGTCAACTTCATCCTTCGCTCCGCGTGCCGCCGTTGGCCGCTTTCGGGTTGGCCTTGACCGGGGCGCCGGCATCCGGCGCCTCCAGCCCGTGCAGGGTCGCATAGATGCGCTCGGCCAGGGCGGCATTGACGCCCTCGACCCGCGAAATTTCCTCGATTCCGGCCGCTTTCAGCCCGCCCAGGCCGCCGAAGTGGCGCAGCAGGCTGGCGCGGCGGCGCGGGCCGATGCCCGGGATGTCCTCCAGCCGGCTGGTATTGCGCGCCTTCTGGCGGCGGCCGCGGTGGCCGGTGATGGCGAAACGGTGGGCCTCGTCGCGGACCTGCTGGACCAGTTGCAGGGCCGGCGACTCCGCGCCCGGGTGCAGCACCCGGCCGTCCGGCAGCAGCAGTTCCTCGTCGCCGGGGCGGCGCGCCGGGCCCTTGGCCACGCCGACCAGGATCACGCCCTCGACCCCGAGTTCGTCCAGGGCCGCGCGCGCCTGCGCGACCTGCCCCGCACCGCCGTCGATCAGCAGCAGGTCCGGCATCACGCCGTTCTCTTCGACCGCGCGCCGGAAGCGCCGCTCGATCGCCTGGTTCATCGCCGCGTAGTCGTCGCCCTCGACGATGCCGGCGATGTTGTAGCGGCGATACTGGCCGCGTACTGGGCCTTCGGCATCGAACACCACGCACGAGGCCACCGTGGCCTCGCCCATGGTGTGGCTGATGTCGAAGCATTCGATCCGGGTCGGGATCGCCGCCATGCCCAGCATCTCGCGCAGGGCCTCGGCGCGCGCGTGCTGGGCGGCGTGGCTGGTGCGCTCGGCGGCCAGCGACAGCTCGGCATTGCGGCGCGCCAGATCGAGGTAGCCAGCGCGCTCGCCGCGTACGTTGCTGCGGATCTGGACCTTGCGCTCGCCGGCGGCCGACAGGGCCTGCTCCAACAGCTCGCGATCCGGGATGTCGCGATCGAGCACGATCTCGCGCGGCGGGGTCTGCTCGGCGTAGTACTGCGACACGAACGCGGCCAGCACTTCTTCGGCGTTGTCGCTGCCGTTGGTCTTGGGATAGAAGGCGCGGGTGCCGAGATTGCGGCCGTCGCGGAAGGCCAGCAGCAGCACGCAGGCGGCCACGCCCTGCATCGCCACCGCCAGCACGTCCAGGTCGGCGGCGCGGCCGTCGACGTACTGACGCGCCTGCAGGGTGCGGATCGAGGTGACCAGGTCGCGCATGCGCGCGGCCTCCTCGAAATCCAGGCGCGCGCTGGCGGCCTCCATGGCGCTGCCGAGTTCGTCGGTGAGCTCGTCGCTGCGGCCGTCCAGCAGCAGCCCGGCGCGGCGCACGCTCTCGGCGTAGTCGCGCGCGGCGACCAGGCCCACGCAGGGCGCGCTGCAACGGCCGATCTGGTGCTGCAGGCAGGGCCGCGAGCGATTGCGGAACACGCTGTCCTCGCAACTGCGCAGGCGGAACAGCTTGTGCATCAGGTTCAGGCTGTCGCGCACCGCGCCGACGCTGGCGTAGGGGCCGAAATACCGCCCCGGGATCGCGCGCGGGCCGCGGTGCATGGCGATGCGCGGCCAGGCCTCCTGGGTCATCAGCACATAGGGATAGCTCTTGTCGTCGCGCAGCAGCACGTTGTAGCGCGGCTTCAGCGATTTGATCAGCTGGTTTTCCAGGATCAGCGCTTCGGCCTCGGTGCGGGTGACCGTGACCTCCATGCGCGCGGTCTGCGCCAGCATGGACATGATCCGGGCCGACTTCGGCGTGGCGTTGAAATAGCTGGAGACGCGGTTCTTGAGCGCGCCGGCCTTGCCCACGTAGAGCACGCCGTCGTCGGCGCCGATCATCCGGTAGACGCCGGGCGCCGTACTCAAGGACTTGACGAAGGACTTGCCGTCGAACGGCGGCGGCGACGCGCTCATGCGGCCCGCTCCGTCGCGCTCGGGCGGCATGCGCGCGCGGCCGCGCCCGAGCCGCCGAAGCGCGCGGCGAGCGGAACGATAGGCGGGGTGCGGGCGGTCACGGTCGCGAACATCGGCTACTGGATTGGGCCGATTATGCGTGAAGGCAAGACGGCGGCGCTGGAATGGGGGTTGCGGACTGGTGAAGCAAATCCCCCCTAGCCCCCCTTTTGCAAAGGGGGGAACAAGCGCTGGTGTTCTCCCCTTTTCGCGGTGGGGGCAGCAAAGGGGGATTAGGGGGATTTGCGCTAGCGCCCGCGCAACCCCAATTCCTCGCGCAGGCGCGCGATCGCGCCGTCGGCGGCGCGGTCCAGCAGGCCGAACACGTGTTCGAACTGGGCGGGACCGCCGGTGTAGGGATCGGGCACCTCGCCCTGGCTTTCAACGCCGGTCCAATCCAGCAGCAAGGCCGCCTGCGCACGCGCGCCGCGCGGCGCGCGCGCCTGCACGTCGCGCAGGTTGGCGCGGTCGGCGCACAGCAACCAGTCGAAGTCGCGGTAGTCGGCGGCCTGCAGCTGGCGCGCGCGCAGGCCGGCGATGTCGATGCCGTGCTCGGCCGCGTTGGCGATCGCGCGCCGGTCCGGCGGCTGGCCCACGTGCCAGTCGCCGGTGCCGGCCGAATCCAGTTCGACCTGGCCGGCCAACGTCGAGGCGGCGATACGCGCGCGCAGCACGCCTTCGGCCACCGGCGAGCGGCAGATGTTGCCCAGGCAGACCACCAGCAGGCGCACCGCTCAGGCGTCCTGAGCCAGGCGCGACTCGGCGCGCGCGAGGTCTTCCGGGGTGTCCACGCCGGGCGGAAACGGTTCGGGCGTAAGCGCGACCGCGATGCGGTGCCCGGCCTCGAGCACGCGCAGCTGCTCCAGCGATTCGATCCGCTCCAGCCGCCCCGGCGGCATCGCCGCGAAGCGCTGCAGGAATCCGGCGCGGTAGCCGTAAATGCCGATGTGGCGTAGCCACTGCCCGTGCTCGGGCATGCGATCGCGCTCGCGCGCGAACTCGTCGCGCGGCCACGGGATCGGCGCGCGACTGAAATACAGCGCGTCGCCGTTGCCCGCGCGCACCAGCTTGACCGCATTGGGATCGAGCAGGGTTTCGACTTCGGTCACCGGCGCGGCCAGGGTCGACATCTCCGCGCCGCTCGCGCGCAGCGCCTCGGCGCAGGCGCGCACGCCCGCGGCCGGCGCGAACGGCTCGTCGCCTTGCAGGTTGACCACCACGGTGTCGTCCGACCAGCCGGCGATGCGCGCGCATTCGGCCAGGCGATCGGTGCCGGAGGCGTGTTCGGTCGAAGTCATCGCCACCTGCACGCCGCTGTCGCGCAGGGCCTGCGCGATGCGAGCGTCGTCGGCCGCTACCCACACCTCGCGCGCACCGGCCGCGAGCGCGCGACGCGCGACGTGCAGCACCAGCGGCTCGCCGGCGAGCAGGCGCAGCGGCTTGCCGGGCAGACGCGTGGCGGCGTAACGGGCGGGAATGGCGACGACGAAGTCCTGGGACATGGGATTTCCGTTTCGCGGACGGGCCGCGGGGGTGTGGGCTGACGGCGCAGGGCGAAACCGCAGCCTGTCTCATCTTACGGCGGAGCTCGAGGATGCGCGTTGCGGCCCGCTCCGGCATGCCCGCCCCGGCCCGCCGAATACCGACCGATCAGCGTAAGAGCCGGTGCTTCACGCCTGCGGCAGGATTTGTGTTCGATGCGGCCCGCATCGCGGCCGCTAGCGCCCTTTCAATGCCGCCAGCTTGGCCAGCAACGACACCCAGAAAGCCTCGGGCAGTTCGGTGCGGACCGGCACGCTGAAGAACTGCTCGGTGACGAAGGAGCCCTCGCCCACGCCGACCAGCTTGACCGCGTCCTTCTCGGTCATCAGCACCGGCAGTTGGCTGCCGAACTCGAAATCGGCGGCGCTGTAGCGATGGTGGTCGGGAAACGCGTGCGGGACCAAGGCGATGCCGAAGCCGCGCAGCATGGCGAAGTAGCGCTCGGGATCGCCGATGCCGGCAACGGCATGCACGCGCTGGCCGGAATAGGCGCTGAGCTTGCGCCCGCGCCCGCCCAGCACCGGCTGGGCCTGGTCGGCGACCAGGCGCATCGGCCATTCGCCGAAGCCGGTCTCGCCGCCGTTGACCACGCGGAAGTCGCAACGCGCGGCGCGCTCGGGCAGCTCGCGCAGCGGGCCGGCGGGCAGCAGTTGCGCGTTGCCGTAGCGGCGACGGCCGTCGACCACCTCGATCTCGATGTCGCGCGCCAGTCGGTAATGCTGCAGTCCGTCGTCGCAGACCACCACGTCGCAGCCGGCCTCGACCAGCGCGCGCGCGGCCGCGACGCGGTCGCGGTCGACGCGCACTTTGACGCCGGTGCGCATGGCGATCAGGACCGGTTCGTCGCCGCCCAAGGCGGGATCGGTGGCGGCCTCGACCCACATCGGCTGCGCCGCACGCTCGCGGCCGTAGCCGCGGCTGGCGACGCCCGGGTTCCAGCCCTCGGCGCGCAGGCGCTCGACCAGGGCGATCGTCATCGGGGTCTTGCCGGCGCCACCGGCGGTGATGTTGCCGACCACGATCACCGGCACGCCGGGATGGCGGCGACGCAGCCAGCCCTTCAGGTACAGGCCGCGGCGCAAGCCGCTGACGCTGCCGTATAGCGCCGACAGCAGGCGTGCGCCGAGCGGAATCGGCGCGTCGCCGTACCAGTACGCCGGCAGGCGCGCGCGGCGTTCGTGGGAACCGCCGGCCATGCCCTACTCCGCCTCGCGGAACTGCATGCGGTGCAGGTGCGCGTACAGGCCGCCCTGCTCCAGCAACTGTGCATGGCTGCCGCGCTCGACGATGCGGCCCTGGTCCAGCACCAGCACCTGGTCGGCGTGCTCGATGGTCGAGAGCCGGTGCGCGATCACCAGGGTGGTGCGGTCGGGCATCAGCCGGTCGAGGGCGTCCTGCACCAGGCGTTCGGATTCGGTGTCCAGCGCCGCGGTGGCCTCGTCGAGGATCAAAATCGGCGCGTCCTTGAGCATCGCGCGCGCGATCGCCAGACGCTGGCGCTGGCCGCCGGAGAGCTTGCCGCCCTTGGCGCCGATGTGGGTCTGGACGCCCTCGGACAAGCGCTCGACGAATTCCATCGCATTGGCGCCGCGCACCGCGCGCTCCAGGCCTTCGGGCGCGGCTTCCTGCAATTCGCCGTAGGCGACGTTGGCGGCCACGGTGCCGTCGAACAGCATCACCTGCTGGCCGACCAGGGCGATCTGACGGCGCAGGTCGGCCAAGCGGTAGTCCTGCAGCGGATGGCCGTCGAGCAGGATCTGGCCGGATTCAGGCTCGTAGAAACGCGGAATCAGCTTGATCAGGGTCGATTTGCCGCTGCCGGAGCGGCCGACGATGGCGGTGACCGTGCCGGGCCGGGCGCTGAAACTGATGTCGGCCAGCGCCGGGTCCTTCTGGCCCGGATAGCGCGCGACCACATCGCGGAACTCGAGCTCGCCGCGCGCGCGGGTGAGCGGACGGCTGCCGTTGTCGGGTTCGTCGTCGGCGTCCAGTACCGAGAACAGGCGCTCGGCCGAGGCCACGCCCCGTTGCAGCATGTTCTGCACGTTGGTGAGCTGACGCAGGGCCGGGATGATCGCGATCATCGAGGTCATCAGGGTCACGAACTTGCCCGCGTCCAGGCGCCCGGCCAGGGCTTCGCGCCCGGCCACGAACAGCAACAGCGCCAGGCCGACCGCGCCCATCAGCTGCACCATCGCCGAGGCGATGGAGCGCGTGGACTCGACCTTCATGCTCAACTTGAGGTGGTTGTCGGCGATCGCGCCGTAGCGCGCCAACTCGACATCCTGGGCGCCGTAGACCTTGACCTCCTGGTGGTTGCCCAGTGCCTGGTCGGCCGACTGCAGCAACGCGCCCGCGCTCTCCTGGATGCGATGGCTGATGCGGCGGTAGCGGCGGCCGATCTTGTCCATCACGAAGGCCAGCGGCGGCGCCATCAACAGCACCGCCAGGGTCACCTGCCAGCTCGCGAACAGCATCGCGCCCAGCAGCGCGATGGCCTGAAAGCTCTGCTGCAGCATCACCTTCATCGCGTCGACCGCGGCCTGCGCGACCTGATCGCTGTCCGAGCCCAGGCGCACCAGCATCGACGGCACCGGCTCGGTGTCGAAGCGCAGGCCCGGCAGGCGCAGGTACTTGCCCAGCACGTTCACGCGCAGGTCGCGCGCGATGCTGCGGCCGGCCTTGGCCATGTGGTAGTCGGTGACGTAGCCGGCCACGCCGCGCAGCAGGAACAGGCCGACGATCGCCAGCGGCAACAGGGTGCTGAGGTTCTTTTCCTTCTCGATGAAGGTCAGATTGATGATCGGCGTCATCAAGGTGGTGAAGATGCCGGCCGCGGCGGCCTCGACCAGCATGCCGATCAGGGCCAGCCACAACAGCCCGCCGTAGGGACGGGCGAAGCCGAGCAGGCGGCGGTAGGTCTGCCAGGGCGATACCTGGGCGGTCACCGCTTGCCCTCGCTGGGCGCGGCGCCCGTGCCGGCCGGCGGCGCGGTCGCGCTCATGATGCGGCGAAAGCCGAGCTGGCCAAGGGCGTCGTATACGGTCACCACCGCCTGGTAGGGCGTGCGCGCGTCGGCGCGCAGCATCACCGGGCGCTCGCGGTCGCTGCCGGCGACCTCGGCGATGGTGGTCTTCAGCGATTCCAGATCGTCGCGCAGCACTTCACGATCGTCGACGAAATAGCGGCCATCGGCGTTGACCAACACGATCAGCGCCTTGGACGCGTCGCTGACCGGCTCGCCGCTGGCGCGCGGCAGCTCCAGCTTGAGCACCGAACGCGCGTCGAAGGTGGCGGTGACCACGAAGAAGATGATCAGCACCAGGATCACGTCGATCAACGGGACCAGGTTGATCTCCGGCTCGTCGTCGGCGCGGTGGTCGCGTATGCGCATGCCGGCCCTGCCTCAGCTCGCGGCCTGCTGCTGCGCCGACGCCGGCGCCGCCGGCGTGGCCGCGACCGGGCGCGCGGGCGTGCGCGGGTCCAGGGTGTCCAGCAGCTGGATCGCTTCGTGCTCCATCGCCACGATGTACTCGGCGATGCGGCCGCGGAACCAGCGGTGCGCGATCAGCGCCGGGATCGCCACGATCATGCCGGCCGCGGTGCAGACCAGGGCCTTGCCGATGCCGCCGGCGAGCTGGTTCACGTCGCCGATGCCGTGATCGAGGATGCCCAGGAACATCTGGATCATGCCGACCACGGTGCCGAACAGGCCCAGCAGCGGACCGGCGGCCGAGATCGTGCCGAGGGTGTTGAGGTAGCGCTCCATGCGGTGGACCAGGTGGCGGCCCACGTCCTCGATGCGCTCGCGGATCTCGTCGCGCGGGCGACCGCGCACGTCCAGGGCCGCGGCCAGCAGCGCGCCCAGCGGCGAGGTCGCACGCAGGGATTCGATGTGGGCCGGGTCCAGCTTGCCGCGACCGGCCCAGGCACGGACTTCCTTGCCCAGTTCGGGCGGCAGCACGGCCTTGCGCCGCAACGTCCACAACCGCTCGATGATGATCGCCAGCGCGACGGCCGACAGCAGCAACAGCGGGATCATCGGCCAACCGCCGGCCTTGATCAGTTCCAGCACTCGCGAACCTCCGGCCCATTCGGCCGCGTCAATCTGGCCGATAGGATAGCCCAGGCGGCGCGGCCTCCACCCGCCTGGCCGCGTCCCACAGCCTCGGATGTGCCTGGCGTCGCGTTTCCAGCTTGAGCCCCTCCGCCGCGAGCCGCAGTCGCAGGGCCCCGCCGCGGCTGGTGTCCCAGACGCTGGCGCCGGCCGCGCGCCAGCGCGTCAGCACCTGCGGCTTGGGGTGCCCATAGCGGTTGCCGTAGCCGCTGGAGATCAGGGCGTGGCGGGCGCCGGTGGCAGCCACGAAGGCCGGATCCGACGAGCCCCGGCTGCCGTGATGGGGAACCAGGACCACATCGGCGCGCAGGTCGCGGCGGCCGCTCTCGCGATCGCGACGGACCAGATCGCGCTCGACCACCTCACCGATGTCGCCGGTCAGCAGCACCGCGCCATGCGCGGTGTCGATGCGCAGCACGCAACTGGACTCGTTGCGCAGATAAGGGAAATACGGCGGCGGGTGCAGGAAGCGGAAGCGCACCCCGTCCCAGGTCCAGGCCTCGCCGGCCACGCAGGCCCGGGCCAGCGCGATTCCGGCACCTTCTGGTGCGCGCCGGTCGTCGCCAGGGTAGGCCCGCGCCACCGCCTCCAGCCCGCCCGCGTGATCGTTGTCGGCATGGCTGACCACCAGCCGGTCCAGCGAGCGCACACCCAGCGCGCGCAGGGTCGGCAGCACCGCGCGTTCGCCGGCGTCGTAGCCGTCGACCACGGCCGGCCCGAAGTCGTACAGCAGCTCGTGGCGCGCGGTACGCACGTGCACCGACAGCCCTTGGCCGACGTCGATCACGGTCAACTCGGCCTCGCCGGGCTGCGGCAGGTTCCGGTCCGGCCACAGCAACGGCAGCCACAGCAGCAGGGCCAAGGGCTTGCCGGGCACCCCGCGCGGCAGCAACAGCCAGAACGCTCCGAGCAGGGCCAGCGGCAGGGCGAACCATGGCGCCTGCGGCAACCACCACAACGCCAGGCCGCCCGTGGCCAGGCGCTCGAAGCAGGGCCAACTCAGGTCGAAGCAGAGCGCCGCCAGGCACCAGGCACCCTCGCCCGCTCCCGTCCACAGCAGATCCAGCCCGGTGCCGATCAAGGCCAGCGGCACCACCACCAGGCTCCACCAAGGCACGGCGAGCAGGTTCGCGAGCGGGCCCGCCAAGGAGGCCTGGCCGAACAGCGCCACGCAGGCCGGCAGCAGACCCAGGGTGGCCACGCCCTGCGCCGACAGGAACTCGCGCAGCAGCGAAGGCCGCGGCCCGCTGCGTGGCAGGCACCACAGCAGCCAGGCCACCCCGAGAAAGCTCAGCCAGAAGCCCGCACCCAGCACCGCCAGCGGATCCACCAGCAGGACCGCGATCGCGGCCAGGGCCAGCGCCGCGGCGCCCTCGAACGGCCGCCGCGACAGACGCACGCCGGCGACCACCGCGATCATCAGCAGGGTACGCACCGTGGGCAACGCGAACCCCGCCAGCGCGGCGTACAGCAAGGCACCGGCGGCGGCCGCCGAGGCCGCGGCGATCGGCCGCGGCCAACGCCGCGCCAACCCCGGCCGCAGGCGCCACACGCCGCGCACGATCAAGGCGAGGAAGCCCGCGACCAGGCCGACGTGGAAACCGGAGATCGCGATCAGGTGGGTGAGTCCGTTCGCGCGCAACACCTCCCAGTCGCGCTCGTCCAAGGCGCGGGTGTCGCCCAACGCGAGCGCGCGCACGTAGCGCGACGAGGGCGCCGCGACCGCGTCGCGGATGCGATCCGACAGGCGTTCGCGCAAGGCCTCCAGCCCGCTCGCCGGCGCCAACAGTTGCGCTTGCTCGGCGGCGACCAGATAGCCGTTCGCGCTCAGACCCTGCATTAGCGCGTACTTCTCGGCGTCGGCACCGCCCGGATTGCGCAGGCCGCGCGGTGCGCGCAGCCGCAGCTTCCAGCGCCAGCGCTGGCCCGCGCGCAACCGCTCGCGCTCGACGCGATCCTCGCTGTACCACGACAGGCGCAGCAGCCGCCCGCGCAAGGGCGCCGGCTGATCGTCGCCGCCATCGACGCGGAACGCGAAGCGCGTGCGCCTGACTTCATGCACCGGCATTTCGACGATGCGACCGGACACCGTCGCCTGCCGCCGTTCCCACTCCGGCGGCAGCTGCCGGGACAAGGCGTAGCCCGCGTGCAGCCCGGTCCAGGCGAACCCCACCAGGACAACCCCGAGCAGGCGCCACGCGCGACCGCAGCGGCGCCAAACCCACGCGCCGACCACGAGCAGGGGCAACAGCAACAGAACCGGCGACAGAACGGGGGCCGCGAGACTGACCGCGGTACCGCCCAGCAAGCTGATCGCGGCCGCCGGACCGAAAGCCGCCACCGTCGTTGCCTTGATCTCGACGCCCTTCGCCATCGCCCCGCCCGCACCGAATCGTGTGCGTCCAGCTTAGGAAGCCGCCTGGCGCGCCACTATCGGCGCTACACCCGATGCGGCCTAGGATTAATCCGAATGCCGGCGACATCGGAGCGGCCGTATGATCGCCATGGGCGCGAGCAGGCTGCCAAGGAGATAAGACGCCATGCAGCAGACCTATCGCGGTTCCTGCCATTGCGGCCGCGTAGCTTCGAGCTCGACGGCGAAGTGAAGTACGCGATCGAGTGCAACTGTTCGATCTGCCGCCGCAAGGGCGCGCTCTGGCACGGCACCGCGGACGCGTCTCATCCAATTTGAACATTCGAGCCGGCCGGGCCGCTACCAAACAGGCAGACTCGCTTTCCAAGGACCTCGTCGTGCATCTCAGAACCGTACTGGCGCTTTCGATACTTGCATCTTGCTTCCACAGCCAAGCCCACGCCGGCTCCGCCCCCGCCAGCCTGACCTGCACGCCGCTGACCAAGGGCTCGAGCATGCAGCTCGACGGCACGATTCCGGCGAGCGAGGAAACCCTGTCCCTGGTGGTTTCCAGCCGCGAGCATCGTTACACGCTCAGCGACGCGGGCTCCGAAACCACGGTGATCGAGTCCCTGGCGGAGGGCGTGTTCGCGCTGAACATCAGGTCGCGCGGGTTCGAGACCACGCTGTATGCCATTCCCGCCACGGTGAAAGCCACGCCTCTGCCCTACGGCACCGACGCCCGCTTCGTCGCGAAACTGACCGCGCTGCGCCCCTCGCGCCATGCGGACGCCGGCGCCAGCTACCTCTACGACGACTACGTGCGCGATATCAAGATGTCCTGCCACTATCGCTACGAGATATGAGCGCGCAGGCCACCCGTCGGCGACGGCAAACCGAAGATTCGAATACCGCTCCGCGGCGACAGGGTCGCGCCGACCTCGCCGACAATTCCGCTTGATAAGCGCGCAGCATCGAGGAGGCCCTTTGTCCGACGTCAACATGGAAGCGATTCTCTCCGCGCTGGCCCTGCTGGGCGGCGCGATCGCATGGCTGCACCAGCTGCGCACCAAGTCGCGCCGCGACAAGATCAAGCTCGACCTGGATATCCTCGAAAAGTCGAGGCACATGTTCGGCGAGACGGACGAGCGCACGAATCGGGTGCGGGCCGCGGTCGGGCGACGGATGGATCGGGTGTACGGCGAGCAGTCCGGGCAAGGCCGCAAGCCCCTGCCCTGGGCCGACCTGGTACTGCTGCTGTTCTGCATCGGCGGCGCGATCTTCTTCGTCAGGAACGGCATCGCCGGTAGCGAAGCCTGGGAACTGGTGCTGGCGGGCCTGCTGGCCTTCGTGGGCGCCGGCGCGGCGATGAACGCCCTGGAGCACCGGCGGGACACGGACAGCTAGAATCCAACACACGCGCAGAGCCCAGGTCACCCGCATGGCCGCAAACGAGTTAGCGCTGCGCTGCCCTTGCTGCGGCTGCAAAACCTTGGATGAGCGTCGCGCTTACGAGATCTGCGCGGTGTGCTGCTGGGAGGACGACGGCCAGGACGACACCGACGCCGATGAGGTCCGCGGCGGGCCGAATGGCGAGCTCAGCTTGAGCCTGGCCAGGCTCAATTATGGGCTGTTCGGCGCCTGCCACAGGCGCTTCCTGCCGCGCGTGCGCGCGCCGCGCCCCGAAGAAATCTGAGCGAAGCTCAGGTCCGGCGGACCGGACCTATGCGCGATCAGACCTCGCTGGCCGCCAGCTGGCGTAGCTTGCCTTCGTGCAGCTCCAGCACGCGATCCAGGCGACGCGCGAGGCGGCGGTCGTGGGTGACCAGGACCAGGCTGGTGCCCTGCTCGCGATTCAACGCCAGCATGAGCTCGAACACGGTCGCGGCGGTCTTCTCGTCCAGGTTGCCGGTGGGCTCGTCGCCGAGCACGCAGGCGGGCTTGTTGACCAGGGCGCGCGCGACCGCGGCGCGCTGGCGCTCGCCGCCGGACAGCTCGCCGGGCTTGTGTTCGAGACGATGGCCCAGGCCGACCGATTCCAGCAGCGCCTTGGCGCGCTGGCTGGCGTCGGGCACGGCCGCGCCAGCCAACAGCACCGGCAGCATCACGTTCTCCAGCGCGGTGAACTCGGGCAGCAGGTGGTGGAACTGATAGACGAAGCCCAGCGCCTGGTTGCGCAGCGCGCCGCGGGCGGCGTCGGACAAGGCGTTCATGCGCCGCCCGGCGACGAAGACCTCGCCCGCGGTCGGGGTGTCGAGACCGCCGAGCAAATGCAGCAGGGTGCTCTTGCCGGCGCCGGACGCGCCGAGGATGGCGACGGTCTCGCCGCGCTCCACCGCCAGGTCCAGGCCGTCGAACACCGGCGTGCGCATCTTGCCCTCGGCGTAGGTCATGGCCAGGCCGGAGCAGCGGATCACCGCGTCGTCGGCCATTTCGGCTTGCGGATTACTCATAGCGCAGCGCCTCCGCCGGAGCCGTGCGCGCGGCGCGCCAGGCGGGATAGATGGTGGCGACGAAGGCCATCGCCAGCGCGACCGCGGCGATCGCGACCACGTCGCCGGATTGCAGGTCGGTGGGCAGGCCGGTGATGTAGTAGACGTCCTCGGGCAACAACTGCACGCCCAGCACCTTCTCGATGGCCTTGAGGATGTGTTCGAGGTTGAGGGTGAGGACGATGCCGCCGATCACGCCCAGCACGGTGCCGATCACGCCGATCAGGGTGCCCTGCACCACGAACACCTGCATCACCCCGCGCGGGGTCAGGCCCAGGGTGCGCAGGATCGCGATGTCGGCTTGCTTGTCGGTGACCAGCATCACCTGCGAGGACACCAGGTTAAACGCGCCCATCGCGATGATCAGCGACAGCAGGATCGCCATGATGGTTTTTTCCATCTTCAGCGCGCGGAACATATTGGCGTTGTCGCTGGTCCAGTCGCTGACGTTGTAGGGCCCGCCCAGGCCGATCGCGAGATCGCGCGCCACGTCCCAGGCCAGATCCATGTCGTGCAGCCTCAGGCGCACCCCGGTGACGCCGTCGCCCATGCGCAGCACGCGCTGGATGTCGCGCAGGTTGACCACCGCCAGGCCCTTGTCGAACTCGTTGTAGCCGGCCTCGAAGATGCCGCTGACGGTGAAGCGCTTGAGCTGCGGCAGCGCGCCCATCGGGGTGCTGCGGAAGTCGGAGGTCATCATCACCACGCTGTCGCCGACCCCGACGCCCAGCCACGCCGCCAGTTCCTTGCCGAGCACGATGTTGTAGCTGCCGGGGGTAAGCGAATCGAGCTTGCCCTGGACCATCTTCTCGGCCAGCACCGAAACCTTGCCCTCCTCGGCCGGCAGCACGCCGCGCACCATCGCGGGCTGGTTGCGCGCGCCGGACAGCAGGGTCTCCTTCTCGATGTAGGGCGCCGCGCCGGCCACGCGCTTGTCGGCGATGGCGGCGTCGACGGCGCGCTGCCAGTCGGTGAGCGGCTCGCCGTAGGCACTGACGGTGGCGTGCGCGGCCATCTGCAGCATGCGGTCGCGGATTTCGCGCTGGAAGCCGCTCATCACCGCCAGGGTGGTGATCAGGGCGGTCACGCCCAGGGCGATGCCCGCGATCGAGGCCAGCGAGATGAAGGAGATGAAGCCGTTGCGGCGCTTGGCGCGCAGGTAGCGCAGGCCGATGGCGACAGGAATAGGTTTGAACATATCCGGCTATGGTGCCATCTAAAGCGAATCGGGCGTAGGCGTTTGGACCGGCCAAGCCAGCCGCAGTTCACGACGGCCGGTGGAATCCAGGGTGTCGGGCCACCAGATCCGGTACCGGAGCCGGCCGGAGCCGTCGCGATAGCGCAGAAACGCCAGCGGACCGCGCCATTGCAGGGCCGGCTGGTCCAGGGGCGCGCCGTCCAGGGAGACCGCGTCGGCCGATACGACCAGTTGCTGCGGCGCGCTGCGCAGCTCCCGCCGCGCCAGCCAGGCGCCGTAGAGCGCGGCGCCCGCGGCCAAGGGCAACGACCCCGGCGCCGGCAATTCGCTGCTCAGGACCGCACCGGCGGCGAGCAGCCCGATCGCGACCAGCGCGCAGGCGAGCCCGCGCGAGGGCCGCCATTCAAGCCGGCATGGCGCGGATGCGTTGGATGAGCGCGTCGAGTTCGGCATCGGGACAAGCGTCGTAGCCCATGAACCAGCGCCAGAGCTTATCGTCCTCGCAATCCAGCAAGCGTAGGAAAACGCCGCGCTGGGCTTCGGAATCCTGCGCCCAGGCGCGGTCGAGGTAGCGGCCGAACAGCTGATCCAGCTCGCGCATGCCGCGGCGGCTGCGCCAGCGCAGGCGCCGCAGTTCGACGTCGTCAGTCATGACCGGTCTCCTGGCTCGGTGCCGCCTTCGCTTCGGTCCCTTTGCCCGGCCCCACGCATAAACCGATGTCTGGGTTACGGCTGCAGTAATCGACCATGAAGCGGGCGACCTCCGCGTCGCGCGCCTTCAGCACTTGCAGTGCGTCCCATAGCGCGGTTTCCATCGGCTCCACCGCCAGGACGCGAACTTCACCCGGCGCGCCGAGATTCGCCTTGACGATCTTTGGGAAGAACTTGTTGTCGACGTCGTCCTTGAAGCAGTTGGGCGGCTGCCCAGCCTCCAGGCGCCAGCGCGCGTAACATTCGGACTCGAAGCGCCCCGCGTCCGAGCGGACGTAGTCCAAGGCCTCGCGCAACTGGGCCACGCTCGCCGTCTTGGCCAAGCCCTGGGCCAGGGTTTCGTTCATGACCTCGCGCGGCGCATCGCGCAGGATGCGCGTGAGCATACGGTCATCGGGGTCGGCCGGCGGGTCGGCCGAGACCATGCGATCGAACAGCGCCAGCACCCGGCCCGTGGCCACGTAGTCGCGCGCCAGGCTTAGGCGCTCGTCGGCGGCGGCGGGCTCGGCCGCACAGACGCTACCGGCCCAGCCCGTCAAAACGCCCGCGAGGACGAATCGCATCGTGACGTTGCGCAGCGTGCGCGAGGACCGTGGCCGGGAGCCTCGAACCATCGCGGACGCGGCCCAGGTGTCGGCAGCCGAGACGGCGCGCGCGCCGTGCGCCCGCACCGCGGCCATGGCGTCGCCCTCAAGGCCGCTCATCGTCGTCTCCCGCCGCGCCATCCGCGCTTGTAGCCTGCTCGGCGGTGGCGTCCGCGCTGTATCCGCACATGCCCTCGCTCGGCTTGCGCTTGCAGTAGTCGGCCAGCTGCGCGGCGATTTCGGAGTCGCGCGAGGCCAGGTCGCGGGTGGAGGCATTCAAAGCAGTGACGATGGCATCGCCCTTGAGCAACTTGTTGACCAGGGGCCAGCCGGATTCGGTTTCGCCGTGCTCGGCCATGCGCAGGATTTGGGCCTTGCTGGCGCCGGCCTCGAGACAGGCTTGGTAGCCCTCGGCCGGCTGCGGCCAGCGCGACATGCAACCGAACTCGAGCCGGCCGATATCGCTCCTGGCGTGGGCCAGACCGGCCTTCAACACGTCGAGCGACGCATTGGCCGCAAGCGAGCGCGCCAACGAATCGGCGATGACATCGCGCGACATATCGCGCACGATGCGGCGCTTCATGGCCAGGTCGTCCGCGCTTTCCGGAGCGGCGGGATTGGCCGCCATGTAGTTGATCATGCCGTCCAGCAGGTCGACGAAGCGCGCGCTCACGACGTAGTCGCGCGCCACGCCCAACCGCTCGGCCGTCGCCTCCGCAGGCGCGGCCGACAGCGACCACGGCAGCGCCAGCGCCAGCGCCAGCAGACTCGACAGCGCGATCCTGGCGCGACGCGTGCGCGGGCGGCGTGGCTGGGTACGGTCAGTCATGGATGCGGCTCTCGGCGGTGGGCGTCGCCCCGCTGGGCGGGCGCAAGGATGGACATGGACCGGCTTGCGGTTGGCGAGCGCAGTAATCGTCGAAAAAACGGCGGGTATCGTCGTCGCTGGCCATCAGGGCGCGCAGCGCATCGGCGATGGCGCCCTGCATGCCCTGCGCCGCCAATTGGTACACCTGCCCAGGCACGCCCGACTGGGCTGCCACCACCTGCGCGAACAAGGGCTGCTGGTCCTCGTCGCTGCCGAAGCAGCCCTCGCCGCGCGCTCCGGCGAATGGCATGCGCGCGAAGCAGTCGGCCGCGAAACGGCCGGCGTCGGATCGGGCGTAGGCCGCGGCCTCGCGCAGTTGTTCGAGGCTGGCGCATTCGGCCAGGGCCACCGCCAGGGATTGCGCCAGGACCTCGCGCGGCATGGCGCGCACCGCGCGCGCGAGCCGCAGCCGATCGGCGTCGGCGTCCGGATCGGGCGGCGGCAGATGATCGAGGAAGCCGTGCGGCTTGGCGTTGGCGACATACTCGCGCGCCAGCGCCAGCCTATCGGTTTGGGCGTTGTCGGCGGCCGGAGCAGCCAGGCTCCAGAGCGCTGCGCCCAGGGCAAGCGCCAGCCACCCTCCGCGCCAGCCAGGGCCAGGTCGCGACGACATCGCGCCCGCATCCGAACTGGGGATCGAAGTCTTCATGCGCGCAACAGCCCCCAGGCCAGATAAGCCCACAGTGACCACAACGCCACGGCGCCGGCGACATAGACCGCGAATCGGTGCATGACCCGGTTGTAGCCGCAATGGATGGCGCTGTGGGCGACGCGCAGCGCCACGAAGCTCCAGGCCAGGCTCAATACGACCCGATCGCCCAGCGAGGTCATGGCCGCCACGGTCAGCGCCAGGTACAGCAGCACCGGCAGTTCGAACAGGTTGCGGAAATTGTCGGCGGCCGCGCTCTGAGTGAGCCGGGCGCTGGCCTGGGCCGAGGTCGCCACCGCCTGCGGGTGGATGCGCTCGCGCCGCATCTGGCCGATACGGACCACATACAGACGGATCCAGACCAGGCAGGTCAGCACCGCCATCGCGGCGGCGGGCAGGAACAACTGCTTGGGGTCCATCGCTCGCCTGTCGGTGTCGGGCTAGATGGGGATGGTAGCCGGGCTCGCGGAGCTGCGCTGCCCTCGCCCCGCAGGCGGGAGGGAGGGCAGGTCGCCGCGAACAGGCCGCTAGCGTCGCGTTTAGACGCGACGCGCCAGCATCAGCTTCTTGATCTCGCCGATCGCCTGCGCGGGGTTCAGACCCTTCGGGCAGGTGCGCGCGCAGTTCATGATGGTGTGGCAGCGGTAGAGCTTGAACGGATCTTCCAGGTCGTCCAGGCGCGCACCGGTGTCCTCGTCGCGCGAGTCGACGATCCAGCGGTAGGCCTGCAGCAGGATCGCCGGGCCGAGGTAACGATCGCCGTTCCACCAGTAGCTGGGGCAGCTGGTCGAGCAGCAGGCGCACAGGATGCACTCGTACAGGCCGTCGAGCTTCTTGCGGTCTTCCGGCGACTGCAGGCGCTCGCGATCGGACGGGGTCGCGCTCTGGGTGCGCAGCCAGGGCTTGATCGAGGCGTACTGGGCATAGAAGTGGGTCAGGTCCGGCACCAGATCCTTGACCACGTCCATATGCGGCAGCGGATAGATCGGCACCTCGGCCTTGCCGCAGTCCGCGATCGCGCGCGTGCAGGCCAGGGTGTTGGTGCCGTCGATGTTCATCGCGCAGGAACCGCAGATGCCCTCGCGGCAGGAGCGGCGGAACGTCAGGGTCGGATCGATCTCGTTCTTGATCTTGATCAAGGCGTCGAGAACCATCGGGCCGCAGGTCGCCAAGTCCACCTCGTAGGTGTCCACGCGCGGGTTCATGCCGTCGTCGGGGTTCCAGCGGTAGACCTTGAAGGTGCGCGGCTGCTTGGCGCCCGGCGTCGCCCAATGGCGGCCCTTCTGGATCTGCGAGTTCTTCGGTAGGGCGAATTCGGCCATGCTGGCAATCTCTCGGCTAGCGTCGGTACTGGGGTCGGGTGCGGTGCCGGCGCGCATTGCGGCGCGCGCCGTGTGGGCCGATCAGTACTTACGCTCCTTGGGCGGGACGTAGGCGACGTCGTCGGTGAGCGTGTAGTTGTGCACCGGGCGATAGTCGATGCTGGTCTTGCCGCTCTCATCGACGTAGCACAGCGTGTGCTTCTGCCACTGCTCGTCGTTGCGCGTCGGGAAGTCCTCGCGGGCGTGGGCGCCGCGCGACTCGGTGCGGTTCTCGGCCGAGACGATGGTAGCCAGGGCCTGACCGAGCAGGTTGGACAGCTCGTAAGTCTCGATCAGGTCCGAGTTCCAGATCAGCGAACGGTCGCTGACCTTGACGTCGGCGAACGAAGCGTGGATCTCGCGGATCTTGCGCACGCCGTCGCTGAGCGTCTCGCCGGTGCGGAACACCGCGGCGTCGGCCTGCATGGTGCGCTGCATCTTGTCGCGGATGACCGCGGTGGGCGTGCCGCCGTTGGCGTTGCGCAGCTTGTCCAGGCGCGCCAAGGCGACGTCGCAGGCGTCCGCGGCCAGACGCGGCTGCGGCGCGTCGGGCTTGACGGTCTCGGCGCAGCGGTTGGCGACCGCGCGGCCGAACACCACCAGGTCCAGCAGCGAGTTGGAACCCAGGCGGTTGGCGCCGTGCACCGACACGCAGGCCGCTTCGCCGATCGCGTACAGGCCCGGCACCACCGCATCGGGGTTGCCGTTCTTCAACTGCACGACTTCGCCGTGGTAGTTGGTCGGGATGCCGCCCATGTTGTAGTGGACGGTCGGAATGACCGGGATCGGCTCCTTCTCGACGTCGACGTTGGCGAAGATGCGCGCCGACTCGGCGATGCCCGGCAGCTTTTCGTGGATCACTTCCGGGCCCAGGTGGGTCAGGTCGAGCAGGATGTGGTCCTTGTGCTCGCCGACGCCGCGGCCTTCGCGGATCTCGATGGTCATCGAACGGCTGACCATGTCGCGCGGCGCCAGGTCCTTCACGCTGGGCGCGTAGCGCTCCATGAAGCGCTCGCCATTGCTGTTGCGCAGGATGCCGCCCTCGCCTCGCACGCCTTCGGTGATCAGGCAGCCGGCGCCGTAGATGCCGGTCGGGTGGAACTGCACGAACTCCATGTCCTGCAGGCCCAGGCCGGCGCGCAGCGCCATGCCGCCGCCGTCGCCGGTGCAGGTATGCGCCGAGGTCGCGGAGAAATAGGCGCGGCCGTAGCCGCCGGTCGCCAGCACCGTGCCCTGGGCGCGGAACAGGTGCAGCGTGCCCTCGGCCATGTCCAGGGCGAGCACGCCGCGGCAGGCGCCGTCGGCGTCCATGATCAGGTCGAGCGCGAAGTATTCGATGAAGAACTGCGCGTCGTGCGCCAGCGACTGCTGGTACAGGGTGTGCAGGATGGCGTGGCCGGTGCGGTCGGCGGCGGCGCAGGTGCGCTGGGCCGGCGGGCCTTCGCCGTACTTGGTGGTCATGCCGCCGAACGGGCGCTGGTAGATCTTGCCCTCTTCGGTGCGCGAGAACGGCACGCCCTGGTGTTCGAGTTCGATGATGGCCGGAATGGCCTCTTTGCACATGTACTCGATCGCGTCCTGATCGCCCAGCCAATCCGAACCCTTGACGGTATCGAAGAAGTGGTAGCGCCAGTCGTCCTCGCCCATGTTGGCGAGCGCGGCCGAGATGCCGCCCTGGGCGGCGACGGTGTGCGAGCGGGTCGGGAACACCTTGGTGATGCAGGCGGTCTTCAAGCCCTTCTGGGCCAGGCCGAAGGTGGCGCGCAGGCCGGCGCCGCCGGCGCCGACCACGATCATGTCGAACTTGTGTTCTTGAATCTTGTAAGCAGCGGCCACGGTCAGGCTCCCAGCGCGATGCGGATAACGGCGAGCACGCTAGCGAGCGCAGCGAGGACGCAAATGAAAACGACGGCCAGCTGCGATGCCAGCGCCAGCCCGTGGTGGCTCACGTAATCCTCGATGATCACCTGCAGGCCGAGCTTGGCGTGCCAGAACATCGCGACCAGGAACGCCACCAGCAGCACGGCGTTGCAGGGATTGGCGACCGAGGCGCGCACCGAGGCGTAGTCGCCGCCGATCCAGGAGATCACCAGGCCGAGCACGTACAGGCTCAGGAAGATCAGCGCGATCGCGGTGACGCGCTGGACCACGAAGTGATGGGTGCCGTCCTTCGCCGAGCCCAGACCGCGCGCGGTCTTGAGCGGATTGCGCAATTTGCCGCGGCCGCTCATGCGCCACCCCGCTGCATCATCGCGACCAACCAGATAATGGCGGTCAGCACCAGGCTGCCGATCACGCTGATCCAGCCGTTGCGCACGAAGCTCGCCACGCGGTAGGCGTAGCCGGCGTCCTGGACCAGGTGACGGATGCCGTTGATCAGGTGGTAGGCGAAGGCCCAGGTCCAGCCGAACAGGATCAGGAAGCCCAGCGGCGAGCGCGCGCAGGCGGTGAACTGGGCCCAGGCTTCGGGACCGGCCGCCAGCGCGACCAGCGCCCAGGCGATCAGGAGACCGCCGATGGCAAGGATGACACCGGTGGCCCGGTGCACGATCGAGGTCACCATTTGGATCTGCCAGGCGTAGACCTGCAGATGCGGTGACAAGGGGCGTTCGCGGTTCGCCATGAGCGATGGCTGTCTCGGCTGGGCGGCGGCGCCGCGTGGCAGGAAGGATCGGTGAGGTGTCGTGAAGGCGGGGCGTAGCTAGAAGTCGATGCAGCGGCCGTTTTTTTCCCAGTCGCCGTAACGGGTCGGTTCCGGACCCTCGCGACCGCCGTACTCCTTGCCCGGTGGCGCATCGCTGCCGGTGGCCGGAACGGAAGTCGTCGGAGCCTGGACCTGGGGGTCGGGCGCTGCTTCCGGGGTGGTTTCGCCTATCATCACAGCGTTAAATCTTAAGTCCCGCCCCCATGCATGACAACCCGCAGCCTTCGTCCGGACAGGCATTCGCCCTGCCCGGCCACCGCGTGATCGAGCTTTCCGGCCGCGACGCGGCGACGTTCGCGCAGGCGCAGTTCATGAACGATGTCAACGCCTTGGCCTCCGGCCAGTGGCAGTGGAGCGGCTGGTTGACGCCCAAAGGACGGGTCATCGCGCTGATGGCTTTACTGCGTCTGGCCGATGAACGGATTTGGCTGCTGTTGCCCGATGCCGACCCGGAATCGGTCGTAACTGCGCTGAAACGCTTCTTGTTCAGAAGCAAGACGACCATCGTCGTACGCGACGATCTGCGCGCGTTCGGGCACTACGCTGCGCCGCAGGCGGCCGTGGGTGCGACCCTGGCCGGCGAGGAGACGACGGGCGTGGAACTGGACTATCGCGGCGACGGCGACGGCGACGCGCGCGCGCTGCGCATCGCACCCGCGCAGGCGGCGGGCGCCGAAGACCCCGTCCAGGCCGCGCGCTGGGCCCTGGACGACCTGCGCCACGGCCTGCCCCGGCTGGGCCCGTCCCAGATCGAACAATGGACCCCGCAGCAGCTCTCGCTGGAGCGCCTGCGCGCCTTCAGCGTCAAGAAGGGCTGTTATCCGGGCCAGGAGATCGTGGCGCGCACGCATTTCCTGGGCAAGGCCAAACGTGGGCTGGCGCTGATCGAATCGCCGCACTCGGTGGCGGTCGGCGCCGAGCTGCGCTCGCACGATGCGGTGCTGGGCACGATCGCGGCCAGCGCCAGCGCAGGCGACCGCCACTTGGCCCTCGCGGTCGCGCCGTTGGAGCGTGCGGAAGGCGGACTCAGCCTGGACGGCCATGCGGTGGCCGAGATCGCATTGCTGGACGGCTTGGCGCGCTAGCCGCCCAATGCCGCGCGGCAACCTCCGGTAGAGGCGGCGCAAGCCGCGACCGCGCCGCCGCGTGTGGCGGCGATGCTATGCCTCAAGGTCGCGGCTTGTGAGCGTAGGAAATCCCTGCGGGACGCCGCTCTTGCACCCAAGCGCTGACGCTAGCGGACGGAGCGAGTCGCTCCGCCCACCGATGCCTCAGCCCGCGGCCAGCGTGTCCGCCGCGGCCACGATGTCGTCCTCGCCCGGAATCACCAGGAAGGCCGCGCCCGCGAGCGGGGTGTAGGTGTCCACGCCGACCACGCGTTGGAACGGACGCCCGCCGTAGCCGCCCTCAGCGATCGCGGTGATCACGCCCTCGCCCACGCCGGCGCTGCGCCGCCCTTCGTCGACCACGATGATGCGCTTGGCGGTGCGCGCCTGCTCGGCGATATAGGCGTCGTTGAGCGGCACCAGCCAGCGCAGATCGACCACACGGGTCTTCCAGCCGTGCTTGGCCTCGATCGCGCGCGCGGCGCGCAGGCTCATCGGCACGCCGTTGCCGTAGCTGAAGATCACCAGATCCTCGCCCTCCCCGTACACCCGGCCCTCGCCCAGCGTCATCGCCTGGTCGGGTTGCGGGTACGCGGTCAGCCAGGCGCCGTCGCCCGGCTCGTACAGATCCTTGGTCATGTACAGCGCGATCGGCTCCAGGAACACCGCCACGCGCCCGTCGACCTTGGCCAGCGCGGTCAGGGTGCGCAGCATGGTGGCGGCGTCGTCGCCGCGCGAGGGGCAGCCGACCACCAGGCCCGGAATGTCGCGCAGTGCGGTGATCGAGTTGTCGTTGTGGAAGTGGCCGCCGAAACCGCGCTGGTAGCCCAGGCCGGCGATGCGCACCACCATCGGATTGCGGTACTGGTTGTTGCTGAAGAACTGCAGCGAGGCCGCTTCGCCGCGGATCTGGTCGCAGGCGTTGTGAAAATACGCCAGGTACTGGATCTCGGGGATCGGCAGCAGTCCGACGTTGGCGAAGCCCTGGGCCATGCCCAGGATCATGGTTTCGTCGAGCAGCGTGTTGAACACGCGGCGCGGGCCGAAGGCCTTCTGCAGGCCCTTGGTGACGGTGTAGACGCCGCCCTTCTGGGCCACGTCCTCGCCGAACAGCAGGGTCTCGGGGTACTTGGCGAAGATGTCGTGCAGGGCGTTGTTGATCTGGATCGCCAGATGCCGCGGCGGCTGGTTCTCGGGCAGCTTGGCCTCGCCGCCGAACACCTCCAGGCGGCGCGGCGCGTAATCGGCGCGCTGGGCTTCCTGCGCGACCGCGGCCGGCGTGTACGGCGCCAGCGGCGCGATCACTTCGGCGAGTTGGTCGAGCTTGGGCCGGCGGTCGGCTTCCTCGGCCGCGGCGAAGCAGCGCTTGCGCGTGGCCTCGTAGAGTTCGAGCACTTCGTCGCGCGACATCAGGCCCGACTCCAGCGCGATCGCCGCCGACCGCAGCAACGGGTCGCTGGCTTCGACCGCGCACAGTTCCTCGATCGAACGCCATTCGATCTCGAAGTCGGTGCCGGCGTGGCCCATGATGCGGGTGGTGCGCAGGTGCAGGAAGGTCGGGCGGCGGCTGCGGCGGCAATGCTCGACCGCGCGCTGCACGTCGGCGTAGCCGCTGGCCAGGTCGAGGCCGTCGGCGGCGAAATAGTCCAGGCCGTCCATGTTGCGGAAGCGATTGCCGATCCAGCCGCCCGGGGTTTTCACCGAGATGCCGATGCCGTTGTCCTCGCACACGAACAGCACCGGCGCCGGCAGCTTCTGGTAGGCGGTCCAGGCCGCGGCGTTGAACGCGGTCTGGGCGGTGGCGTGATTGGCCGAGGCATCGCCGAAAGAGCAGATCGCGATGCTGTCGTCGGGGATCGGCAGCGCATGGCCGAGGCGGCGACCGGTTTCGATCGCCACCGCCGTGCCCAGCGCCTTGGGCAGGTGCGAGGCGATGGTCGAGGTCTGCGGCAGCACCCACAAGGGCTTGCTGCCCCAGACCTTGTGACGGCCGCCGGAAGCCGGATCGTCCTTGCTGGCCGCGAACGACAGCGCCGAGTCCATCACCGGGTCCATGCCCGGCAGCTTGCGGAAGCGCTCGGCCATGAAGCCGCCGCTGCGGTAATGCAGGAAGGCCGGATCGGTATGGCGGGTCAGGCGGGCGACCATCGCGTTGCCTTCGTGGCCGCTGGAGCCGATGGTGTAGAAGACCTTGTTCTGCACGCGCAGCACGCGCGCCATTAGATCCAGATGGCGGCTGATCAGCTGCGATTCGAACAGCTCGCGAAAGCCTTGCGCGTCCAGCGCGCTGCCGTCCAGCACCGCCTCGTGGGCGGCCGGGCGCGCGTCGGCGTGGCCGCTCCAGGCTTTGACGAACTCGACGAAGTTGAGGTCGCAGATCTCGGCCCGGTTGAGGCCCTTCATGCGTGCCGGGATCGGGCTGGGCACGGCATTGAAGTGGGGGACGCTGCTGAAGATCGAAGACTGCGCTTGCGCTGACATCGTGAGGCTCCGCCGCCCCGGGGGCCGGCTAGTCGTAGGGGGAATCGGGTCGTTTAGTCGCGGATCGTGTTCATGGGGTCTGCGCGATGAGCTCGGCGGCGACCGCGTCGGGCTCGGGCAAGGCGACGAAGCCCGGCGTCGCGCGCACGCGCGCCAGCCAGGACCGCAGCGCCGGGTACGGCGTGAGATCGACGCCGCCGTGGCCGGCGACATCGGTGTAGGCGAACAAGGCGATATCGGCGATGCCGTAGCGCCCGGCGCTGAACCAGTCGTGCTCGCGCAGGTGGGTTTCCATCACCTGCAGGGCCGCGTGCGAACGTTCGCGCAGGCGCGGCAGTTCGGCGCGCCGCGGCGACTCCAGCGGCGTCCAGCCGGCGATGAAACGCGCGACCGCGACATAGGGTTCGTGGCTGTATTGCTCGAAGTTCATCCAGCTCAAGGTCTGCGCGCGCTCCCACCTGTCGTCGGACAGGAACGACGTGCCGTCGGCCAGGTAGTACAGGATCGCGTTCGACTCGCTGAGCGTGCGCCCGTCCTCGAGTTCGATCACCGGTACCTTGCCGTTCGGATTCAAGGCCAGGAACTGCGGCGTGCGGGTCTGGCCGCGGCTGCTGTCGACCTCGACCCAGCGATACGGCTGGCCCAGTTGCTCCAGCAACAGCTTGAGCTTGTGGCAGTTGCCCGAGGGCGAGAAACCGTGGATCGCGATCATGCCGGCGCCTGCGCGCGACGCGCGCGCCATTGCTCGCGGCTCTGGCCCCAGATCTCGATGTCCTTGTCGTCGAACGGCGCCGGCAGACGGTCCTGGCGCAGGTAGCGCGAGCCCAGCTTGGCGGCCACGCCCTTGGAGCCGAGGTTGCCGGTGTCGATGCTGTGGATCACTTCGCTCCAGCCCAGGTGCTCGAAGGCCCAGTCGATGGCCGCGGTCGCGCCTTCGGTCGCATAGCCCTTGCCGCCTTCGCTTTCGATGATGCCCCAACCCACTTCGGGACCGGGCCAGCCCTCGGGCTGCCACGGGCCGAGCCGGCCGATCCAGCGCCCGGAGGATTTCTCGAACACCGAGAAGAAGCCGTAGCCCATCGCCGCCCAGGAGCCGATCACCGACATCAGCGAACGCCAGGCCGGCGAGCGCGCCTGCGGCCCGCCGAGGTAGCGCAGATAGTCGCCGCCGCCGGCCATGAAGGCCGCCCAATCCTCGAAATCGTCCAAGCGCGGCGGGCGCAGTAGCAACCGCGGCGTTTCCAGTTCGATGTCGGGGATGGTCATCACGGATCGGCTCTCCTGCTGAGCGTGCCATCGCTAGCGGTATGCAAGCCCCTCTCTTGCCGGGAGAGGGGTTGGGGTGAGGCCGCTCCTAAGCTTGCGACTTGCGCCGTCGTTGCCTTGGCGCGGGCCCTCATCCGGCCCTGCGGGCCACCTTCTCCCGCGCCGCGGGAGCAGGGAAACTCGTTAGAACGCGTTGATGCCCGTCAGCTCGCGACCGACCACCAACTGGTGAATCGTCTCGGTGCCTTCGTAGGTGATCACCGACTCCAGGTTCAGCGCGTGTCGGATCGCGGCGTGCTCGGTGGTGATGCCGGCGCCGCCGAGCAGGTCGCGGCATTCGCGCGCGATGTCGATGGCCATCCGGCAGTTGTTCCACTTGGCCAGCGAGACCTGGGTGGGCTGCATCTGGCCGGCGTCCTTGAGGCGGCCGAGCTGGACCACCAGCAACTGCGCCAGGGTGATGCGGCGCGCCATCTCGGCCATCTTGATCTGCGCCGACTGGGTCGCCGCGACCGGACGGTCGAACAGGATGCGTTCCTTGCTGTAGTTCAAGGCCTCGTCCAGGCAGGCGATGGCCGCGCCGATCGGGCCCCAGGTGATGCCGTAGCGGGCCTGGGTCAGGCAGCCCAGCGGGCCCTTGAGGCCCTTCACGTTGGGCAGGCGGTTGGCCTCGGGCACGCGCACGTTGTCGAAGAACAGCGACGAGGTCACCGACGCGCGCAGGCTCATCTTGTGCTTGATTTCCTGGGCCGCGAAACCGGCCATGCCCTTCTCGACCACGAAGCCCTGGATGCCGTCCTCGGTCTGCGCCCAGACGATCGCGATGTCGGCCAGGTTGCCGTTGGTGATCCACATTTTGGAGCCGTTGAGCACCCAGTCGCCGCCGTCCTTCTTGGCGTGGGTCTTCATGTTGGCCGGATCGGAACCGCCGTGCGGCTCGGTGAGGCCGAAGCAGCCGATGATCTCGCCGCGGGCCATGCCCGGCAGCCAGCGCTGGCGCTGCTCTTCGCTGCCGTAGGCGTAGATCGGGTACATGCACAGCGAGGACTGCACGCTGACGAAACTGCGAATGCCGCTGTCGCCGCGCTCGAGTTCCTGGCAGATCAGGCCGTAACTGACCGCGTTGAGGCCGGCGCAGCCGTATTGCTCGGGCAGCGAGGAGCCCAGCAGGCCGAGGTCGGCGATCTCCGACACCAGTTCCTTGGGGAAACGGCCCTGGTCGAAGGCGTCGCCGATGATCGGGATCACGCGCTCGTCGGTGAAGCGGGCCACGGTGTCCTGGACGGCGCGCTCCTCTTCGGTGAGCAGGGAACGGACGTCGTACAGATCGTAGGGATGCAGGGCCATGGCGCGCTCAGGAGACCGTAGGAACGGAAAGACCGCCATTGTACTGGCCGCGCCCGGTCCGGGG
This sequence comes from Lysobacter sp. Root983, assembly GCF_001429345.1. Lineage (NCBI taxonomy): Bacteria > Pseudomonadati > Pseudomonadota > Gammaproteobacteria > Lysobacterales > Lysobacteraceae > Lysobacter > Lysobacter sp. Root983. The sequence continues at coordinate 178,543 of NZ_LMJO01000001.1, read as the reverse complement.
TAAACCCGCGCTGCGCGCGCTCAAGCCCGCATGTAAGCGTTATCAGGCCGGTCGGCGCTAGCGCTGCGCCGATACAGTGCACCCAAAAAGAAACGGGGCCGGATAGCCGGCCCCGTTCGGTTGCGCTGGATGGCCGCGGGCCATGCCCGCGCGCGCACTCAGCCGCGTTCGTTGCCCGCGCCGGCCGAGGCGGTCTGGGTCACGACCTTGCCGTCGATCACCGGCAACTGCTGGCCCGGACGCTCGTCCATGCGCACGGTCTGCTCCTGGCCCTGGTAACGGTAGGTCACGTCGTAGCCGACCACCTTGTTCTCGTCGCCCAGGGCGATGCGGTTGCCCGGCTTGCTGCCGGTGCGCATGGTGCCGGTGGTGCCGTCGGGATTGCGGTAGGTCACGTTGTAGGCGACCACGCGGGTGGACTGCGAGGTCTCCGACACGGTGTGGCACTGGCGCTCGGTGCGGTTCACGACCTTGCCGCCGACGTGGTTGCGGTCGACGCGGTTGCCGATGTAGCCGCCGGCGGCGGCGCCGGCCACGGTCGCCGCCTTCTTGCCGTTGCCGCCGCCGATCTGGTTGCCGACCAGGCCGCCGATCAGGGCGCCGGCGACCGTGCCGCCGACGTTGCCGTCGCGCTCGGGCAGGCGCTCCTGCACGACCACGTCCTCGCAGACTTCGCGCGGGGTCGAGGCGGTGCTGGTCTCGCGCACCGGGTCGGTGCCGATCACGGTGGCGTACAGCTTTTCCTTCTGGTTGATCGGCTTGACGTTGACGACGTCGGCGTAATCGACTTCCGGCTTGGCGGTGGTGGCGATCGCGCCGTTCGCGGCGATGTCGCCCTCGGCGGCAGCCGCGGCGTCGGCGCTGGTCAGCGCCGTGGTCGGGGCGGCCGAGCCGTTGCCACGGAAGCTCTGGAACGCGGCGACGGCGACGCCGCCTACGAGCAGCGAAGCGAGCGCTACAGCCAACATGTTCTTGTTCATCGTGAGCCTCCTGCAGTGAAGCGAATTGGTGCGGGACGAGCCGCGGGTGTGGACGGCGCCATTGCACCACTCGAAACCTGAACGAGCACCTATTGAAATCGGCAAAACTGTCCCCTGCATGAACCCGTCGCGACGACGTGCTAGCGTGTTTGCAACGCGTGTCACACCCCTGGTGAGTCCATGGCCAATCCCCTGCTCGCTCCTTTGATGGGCTTCCTCGGACGCCTGAGTTATCCGCGGCTGTTCATGCTGACCGCGGTCCTGTTCGGCCTGGATCTGGTGATCCCGGACCTGGTGCCGTTCGCGGACGAATTGCTGCTGGGCCTGGGCACCTTGCTGCTGGCCAACTGGAAGAAGCGCAAAGCGCCGCTGGAGCCGCCCGCCCCGCCCGCGCGCTGAACCGTGGTGGCGCTGGTCGACAGCCACAGTCATCTGGACGCGGCCGAGTTCGACCCCGACCGCGATCGAGTCGTGGCGCGCGCACGCGCCGCCGGGGTGACCCGGCAGGTGGTGCCGGCGGTCGATGCCGCCGGCTGGCCCAAGCTGCGCGAGGTCTGCGCGCGCGATCCGGGGCTGTATCCGGCCTACGGGCTGCATCCGATGTATCTGGCGTCGCACCGGCCCGAGCACCTGCGCGAACTCGGCGACTGGATCGAGCGCGAGCGCCCGCTGGCGGTCGGCGAATGCGGGCTGGACTACTTCGTCGAAGACCTGGACCCGCAAGCGCAGTCGCTGTACTTCGACGGTCAGCTGCGGCTGGCGCGCGACTTCGATCTGCCGGTGATCGTGCATGCGCGGCGCGCGGTGGACGCGGTGATCGCGGCGATCCGCCGCTGCGGCCCGCTGCGCGGCGTGGTGCACAGCTATTCGGGCAGCGAGGAACAGGCGCGGCAGTTGTGGAAGGCCGGCTTCCTGCTGGGTCTGGGCGGGCCGGTCACCTACGAACGCGCGAATCGTTTGCGTAGGCTGGCGGCGAGCATGCCGATCGAGCACCTGCTGCTGGAAACCGACGCACCCGACCAGCCCGACGCGGGCATCCGCGGGCAACGCAACGAGCCGGCACGATTGGCGACGGTGCGCGACACCATCGCGGGCTTGCGCGGGATCGATGCCGACGAACTCGCGCGCGCGACCTGCGCGAATGCGGAGCGGTTGTTTCGCTTGCCCGCCGCAAGCGTCGGATAAGGCGATCGCGGCCGCCTTGGGGTAGGAGCGGCGCAAGCCGCGACCGCGCCACCGCATAAGCCGACGCCATCGCGGTCACTCGAAATCGTTGTGACTCGCGCGGCAAGCGCTATGTCACGGTCGCGGCTTGCGCCGCTCCTACCCGAGCAAGCGGCGCTAAGACGCCGGCTTGGGCTTCAGCAATATCTCCAACGCCCGCCCCACCGCCGCGAACGCGAAGGCGCCGGTGATATGGGTGGCCGCGCCCAGGCCGGCGCCGCAGTCGAGCTTGAGCGCGGCGTCCGCGTCCAGCTTGGGGCGCAGGCCGCAGACGGTGCCGTCGGCCTGCGGATACTTGACGTTCTCCAGCGAGTAGATCGCCGAGACGCCGAAGTAGCGGTCCGGATTTTTGGGGAAGTTGAACTCGCCGCGCAGCTTCTTGCGGATCAGGGCCAGCATCGCGTCGTGCTCGGTGCGCGACAGGTCGCGCACGCGCACCAGGGTCGCGTCGGTGCGCCCGCCAGCGGAACCCACCGCGATCACCGGCCGCTTGCGGCGGCGACACCAGGCGATCAACTCGACCTTGCTGCGGAAACTGTCGCAGGCGTCCAGCACCAGGTCGTAGTCGCGGTCCAGCAGTTCGTCCAGATTGGACGGGGTCAGAAAGCTCTGCACCGCGTCCAGGCCGATTTCCGGATTGATCGCGCGGCAACGCTCGGCCATGACCTCGACCTTGGGGCGGCCGTAGTGGCCGTCCATGGCCGGCAACTGCCGATTGGTGTTGGAAAGGCACAAATCGTCTGCATCGATCAGGGTCAGATGGCCGACGCCGCTGCGCGCCAGGGCCTCCACCGCCCACGAGCCCACGCCGCCCATCCCGACCACGGCGACGCGGCAGCGGGACAGCCGGGCGACGGTGCCGGTGCCGTAAAGCCGGTCGATGCCGGCGAAGCGCTCCCGCCATGCGGGCGCCAGGGTGTTTTCGCTCATGCGCGCATTGTACGGGCGCGCCGCGTCGGGCCTGATGGCGGAACGCGCAACGCTGCGTGCTAAGGTTCGGCCATCTTGGATGGAGGCCAGGCAATGAACGATACCCAGCCCAACACCGTCGCCGCCCCGCGTAAGGGCAACGGCAGGAAGTACCTGTTCCTGTTCCTGATCGGCCTGGTCATGGGCGCGATCGGCACGGTGATGCTGATGCGCGCGTGGCAGGCGCGCCAGGACCCCTTCCCCGACAGCGTGATGCACGTGCAGGCCTGGCACCTGAAGCAGTTGGAGAGCCGGGTGCAGGAGAACCGCTGCGCGGCCACCGACACCCTGCCCCACGTCAAGGCGCTGCGCACCACCGGCGACGACCTGGAATGGGCCTTCCCCGACCTCAAGGACGACGCCCGTTTCACTGGCCACGCGAGCAAATTCCGCGCGACCCTGGACAGCGCGCTGGCGAGTCCGCCGCTCAATTGCGCGGGCGTAGGCACGATGAACAAGCAGATCCAGGATGCCTGCGGCGCCTGTCACCAGGACTTCAAGGGCTGAGCGAGGCCGCCAGCCCCGCCGCAAGCTGAACATCGCGTCGCGGCACAGGAACGGTTGATCGGCTGTTCACGCGGAGCCGCCTAGTTTGGAGGGCGCGTGGCGAGGTACGCCACTCGCCCCTCCATCCGCAGGAGATCCGAATGAATACCCAGAATCTACGTCTGCTCGGCATCGCCGCGGCCGCCACCCTGGCCTTGGCCGGTTGCGCCACGGGACCGGGCTACTCCTCCGGTTACGGCAACCCGCAGCCCAGCTACGGCAATGCCCCGGCCAACTGCTACGACTGCGGCACCGTGACCCGGATCGAGCAGCTGGCCGGCGGCTCCGCGCCCAGCAAGACCGGCGCCGTGCTCGGCGGTATCGTCGGCGCGGTCGCCGGCCATGAAATCTCGTCCCACACCGGCGGCAGCAAGGGCAACCAGAACGTCGCCGCGGTGGCCGGCGCGGTCGGCGGCGCGATCGCCGGCAATGCGATCCAGAACCGCACCGACGGCGGCCGTTTCAACGTCTACGTACGCATGGACGACGGCCGCACCACGGTGGTCACCCAGAACGATCTGGGCGGCATTCGCGAAGGCAGCTACGTACGCGTCTACAACGGCCGCGCCTCGGTGCGCTGAGCCCCGGCGTCGCGAACACGAAGGCGGCCCGCTACGGCGGGCCGCCTTTTTTGCGCCTGAAGCGCTAGCACGACGCCCACCTCGATGCTGCACAGCAGCATCGGCAGCCGATCGCCACACTGCAACGGCAGTCACGATTGCGTCGCGACGCGGTCGTGGCCGAGCGCGCCCAACGCCTGCGTAGAGGATTAGTGTCGGCAGGTCCGCCCCCGCGGGCCTCGCCTACCCAAGACATGGAGACCAGTCGAATGAAGCTATTGCACCTCGTGTCCGGCACCGCCGTTCTGGCCGGCGCCATCGCCGCGGCCACCGCCGCCGGCCCCGCCGCCCCGACCAATCCGCTGCGCGTGAGCATCAACGCCTTCGACGGCGGCGCCCAGGCGCTCAGCGCCGACGCCGGCGCGCTGCAGGGCGCGGTCGAAATCGCGGTCACCAACACCAGCCGCCGCACCGTGCGCCTGCCCAAGTGGCAGCTGCCGACCGAAGTGCTGGATGCCAATCTGTTCGAAGTCAGCGTCGACGGCGTCAAGCTCGACTACCAGGGCCCGATGATCAAGCGTGGCGCGCCGCAGGCGGCCGACTTCACGATCCTGCGTCCGGGCGAAACCTACCGCGTGGTGGTCGACCTGGCCTCGGCCTACGACCTCTCGCAGGCCGGCGACTACACCGTCACCTACAACGCCCCGCTGCAGTTCGCCTCCACCGACGACCGCAAGCTGCTCAACCAGGCCAACGGCCTGCCGATGAGCGCGCGCAGCGCGCCCTTGCGTCTGTGGCTGGACGGCGGCGCCAAGCTCGACGCCGCGCAGCGCGTGAGCGCGGCGGCCAAGCCGGTCGGCCCCTTGCAGGTGGTCAACGGCGTCAACTACGTCGGCTGCACCAGCGCACGCATCACCACCGCAGGGCAGGCCGTGACCGCGGCGCGCAACTACTCCGAGAACGCCAAGGGCTATCTAAACGGCGGCACCGTCGGCGCGCGCTACACCACCTGGTTCGGCGCCTACACCTCGTCGCGCTACAGCACCGCGCGCCAGCACTTCGTCTCGATCGACGCGGCGATGGACCAGAACAGCGGCCAGATCACCATCAACTGCGGCTGCACCAGCAGCGCCTACGCCTACGTGTATCCGAACCAGCCTTACCAGATCTACGTGTGCAAGGCGTTCTGGAACGCACCGCTGACCGGCACCGACTCCAAGGCCGGCACCCTGATCCACGAGATGAGCCACTTCAACGCGGTCGCCGGCACCGACGATCACGTCTACGGCCAGACCGGCGCCAAGAATCTGGCGATCAGCAATCCGACCAACGCGTTGGATAATGCCGACAACCACGAGTACTTCGCCGAGAACACCCCGTTCCAGAACTAAGCGTCGACTATCCAACGACGCGGCGATACCGGAAAGCGGTCCGTTTCGACGGGCCGCTTTCTTTATGTTTCGAAATCGCAAGTTTTAGAAACTTTAGCGGGCGAGTGGGCGTCGGCCGCAGATACACGCCGAGAATAAATCCCGAAAAAAGAAAAACCCGGCTCGCGCCGGGTTTTTCAGGTCCTGAACGCCCCCTTGCGGCGACGCTTCGATCAGGGGTGTTGCCTTACAGCGGTTCGACGGCGTCGGCCTGCAGACCCTTCTGGCCCTGCACGACGGTGAAGGAGACCTTCTGGCCTTCCTTCAGGCTCTTGAAGCCCTGGGACTGGATCGCACGGAAGTGCACGAACACGTCCTCGCCGTTCTCGCGGCTGATGAAGCCGAAGCCCTTGGCATCGTTGAACCACTTGACGGTACCGAATTCACGGTTCGACATTTTTACTTGCTCCTTGAAACGTTGGTTGTTTAACCGCAGCTCGCGCTGCGTGCTGGTTGCAAGGAGGAAGCGAGGTGCAACGATGTAGCGGATCGAGGATCAACCGCATCGGGCCACGATTCACGGTGACCCTTGGCAAACACAGCGCCCGCAACTTACCCCGCTATGGGGCAAAATGCAAACAGCCCGGACAGCCTGTCCGGACGGGGGTTCTGGATGGATTTCACGACTGTTTATTACGTACTGGCCGGGCTGCTGATCCTGGTCGGAATCGCCGGTACGGTACTGCCGGCACTGCCGGGTTTGCCGCTGGTTTTCGCCGGCATGCTGCTGGCCGCCTGGGCCGGCAAATTCGAACAGGTCGGCTGGATCATGCTGACCGTGCTGGGGCTGTTGACCCTGGTATCGCTGGCCGTGGATTTCCTGGCCACGGCGATGGGCGCCAAGCGCGTCGGCGCCAGCAAGCTGGCCCTGATCGGCGCCGTGGTAGGCACCTTCGGCGGTCTGTTCGTGGGCGGCCCGATCGGCCTGTTTGCCGGCCCCTTCGTCGGCGCTCTGGTCGGCGAGCTGATCCATAGCCGTCAGCTCGGTCAGGCGACCAAGGTCGGGGTCGGCACCTGGGTCGGCATTCTGATCGGCACGGTGCTGAAACTCGGCCTCGCATTCGCGATGCTCGCGCTATTCGCCGCGGCCTGGATTTTCTAGGCCGATAGTTACTAGCGAGTTTCGCGGGAGGCCGGCTTGGATACTAAAAGCGCGGCTGAAGCTCGAACTCATGAAAACTGGAAACCGCAGGCAGTGGAAGACACACTGTCTGCGTAATCGCTTCGATCATGGAACCCGCACATGCGTTCAGCCGCGAACCGTCCCGCCCGCTCCCGCCCCAACGCCCACGCCGCGGTCCGCCCGCTGCTGTGGGCGCTGGCGGCCGCGGCGCCCTTGGCCGCGTCGGCGCAACCGGTGCCGGCCCCGGCCACGCCCGAGGCCTGCACCGCGATCGCCGGCGACGCCGATCGCCTGGCCTGTTACGACAAGGCGCTCAACCGGCAGGCCCCGGACACCCGCGCCGCCGACGTGGCGGCCAAGGAAGCCAAGGCGATCCAGCGCAATCTGGAACTGGCCGACCAGATCGAAGGCAAGGCGCCGCCGGTCGAAGCCGAAAGCCAGCGCCGCCGCAACGACCTGTATTCCAGCGAGGCGCCGTTGGACAGCGCGATCGCCAACGCCGGCAAGGGCGGCCTGCTCGACAGCCGCTGGGAACTGGCCAAGGACTCCAAGCTGGGCGTGTTCAACTTCCGCGCCTACAAGCCGGTGTATCTGTTGCCGGCGTTCTGGACCAGCGACATCAACGAACAGCCCTACTCGCCCAACCCGCGCAACCAGGTCCCGACCCCGCAAGCGCTGGACAGCGTCGAGGCCAAGTTCCAGCTGAGCTTCAAGACCAAGGCGGTAGAGAACCTGTTCGGCGACAACGGCGACATCTGGATGGGCTACACCCAGAGCTCGCGCTGGCAGGTCTACAACGCCGACAACTCGCGGCCGTTCCGCGAGACCAACTACGAGCCGGAAGTGCTGCTGGTATTCCGCAACAACTACCGCATCGGCGGCTGGAACGGGCGCATGGCCGCGATCGGCCTCAACCACCAGTCCAACGGCCGCGCCGATCCGCTCTCGCGCAGCTGGAATCGGGTGATCGCCAACATCGGCCTGGACCGCGAGGACTGGGCGCTGACCCTGCGGCCGTGGTGGCGCATCTCCGACGGCAACGACGACGACAATCCGGATATCGAGGACTACATCGGTCGCGGCGACATGACCCTGGTCCACCGCCGCGGCGGCCACGAGTTCAGCCTGATGGCGCGGCATTCGCTGCGCGGCGGCGACCGCTCGCACGGCGCGGTCCAGTTCGACTGGGCGTTTCCGATCCACAATTCGCTGCGCGGCCGCCTGCAGATCTTCGATGGTTACGGCGAGAGCCTGATCGACTACAACCATCGCGCGACCTACATCGGCCTGGGCGTATCGCTGCTGGAATGGTACTGAGCGCACGAAACGCGCAAGACGGGCCCCGCCCGTTCGCAAACCGCGCGACTACGCTGGGGTAGGCTCGACCTACCCCACGCACGCGCGAGACTCCCCATGAAAATGCGCCGCATTCTGTCGCTGGACGGCGGCGGCATCCGCGGACTGGTCAGCTGCCTGTGGCTGGGCGGCGTCGAACAGGCGCTGGCCCAGGCCGGCAAGCCCGGATTGCCGCAGGCCTTCGACCTGCTCGCGGGCAGTTCCACCGGCGCCATCGTCGCCTCGGGCCTGGCGATCGGCCTGGCCCCGATCAAGATGGCCGACCTCTACCGCGATCACCGCCACGCCATTTTCCCGGGCATCGCCGGGCGCCTGTGGACGCGCGCCGGCAGCCTGCTGTCGACCGGCGTGTCGGCGCCCAAGTACGACGCCAAGGGTTTGGAGCAGGTGCTGAAACAGGTGTTCGGCGACGCCACCCTGGGCGATGCCCAGGTGCCGCTGCTGATCACCGCCTACGACACCGTGTCGCGCACGCCGGTGATGTTCAAGAGCTTCAACGCCAAACACCGCGACCTGCCGCTGTGGGAGGTCTGCCGCGCCTCGTCGGCGGCGCCGACCTATTTCCCCGCGCATGCGATGAAGATAGAGGGCCGCGACTGCGCCCTGATCGACGGCGGCGTGGTCGCCAACAACCCCACCGCCTGCGCGATCGCCGAGGCCCTGCGCAAGGACGCCCAGGTCGACAACAGCCGCGACCTGGTGGTGCTGTCGGTCGGCACCGGCGAGCGCACGCGCAGCATCTCGCTGGCCTCGGCGCGCGAGTGGGGCGCGCTGGAATGGGCGGTGCCGATCATCGACGTGCTGTTCGACGGCAGCACCGACTCGGTCGACTACATCGCCCGGCAACTGGTCGGCGACGGCTACTTCCGCATGCAGGAGCACCTGCACATCGGCCTGGACGATCTGGACGACACCAGCTCGACCAACCTGATCGCGCTGGAGTTCATGGCCAAGGAGTATCTGGCCAAGGCGGACACCCAGCAGATGCTGGCGGAGCTGGCGCGGCAGCTGTAGGCCCGCACCTGCGGCCGGTCGTATCGGCTTGGCGGGCAAGGCCGTGCGGACCGGCGCGCGCAGGCGTTAGGCTAGGCGTGCCGCCGCCTCGCGGTGTACCCCGCTCGCAGACATGACGTCGACCGCCACCCGCCCCCGCCGTTCGTTTTTCGCCTACGCCTCGGCCCTGCTGGGCCTGCTCAGCCTGATGGCGGTGTGGTGCTTCCACTTTCCCGAGTTGTTGACCAGCAAGGAATTCCGCGCGGTCTACAACGAGACCTTCGCCCGCCACCTGCTGCTGGTGGGCCTGGTGGCGGCGTTCGTGCTGGGCACCGTGGCGATCCTGCGCGACCGCAATAGGCGCGTGGCCATGCTCGGCGTCGGCGGCGCGACCCTGGCGGTGCTGCTGGGCGGCAGCAACGTGCAATTCGACGCGATCGGCCAGACGCCGTATTCGCTGGGGCTGGACTGGTTCGTGATCTCGCTGTTCTTCTCGGCGCTGGTGTTCGTGCCGTTGGAACACTACCTGGGACGCCGCCGGGTCTCGCCGCTGCGGCGTGGCTGGCGCACCGACGTGGCCTACTTTTTCATGAGCCATGTACTGGTGCAGTTCATCCTGATCCTGGTCACGGCGTCGACCTCGACCATCGCCGGGCTGGCGGTCTTTCCCGGCCTGAAAGCCGCGATCCAGTCCTTGCCGGTGTGGGCGCAATTCCTGATCGCGGTGTTCATCGCCGATCTGGCGCAGGCGCTGCTGCACCGCGCGTATCACAACATCCCCTGGCTCTGGCGCTTCCATGCCGTGCACCATTCCAGCCGCGAGATGGACTGGCTGGCGGGCTCGCGCATCCATTTCGTCGAGATCGTGCTGACCCGCAGCGCGGTGCTGCTGCCGCTGCTGATCCTGGGCTTTTCCACCCCCGCGGTGAACGCCTACGTCATTCTGGTGGGTCTGCAAGCAGTGCTGGCGCACGCCAATCTCGGCATCCGCTTCGGCTGGCTGGAGTACCTGCTGGTGCTGCCGCGCTACCACCACTGGCACCACGCCCGGCAGTACGACTACATCGACGTGAACTACGCCATCCACCTGCCGCTGGTGGACATGCTGATGGGCACCTTCAAGCTGCCGCGCGATCGCGACGCCTGGCCGCAGGAGTACGGGGTGATGAAGCTGGAGAGCGTGCCACGCGGCATCGTCGAGCAGCACCTGATGCCGTTCCGCAAGGGCAAGCATTACGACGACCACGTGGCGTGACGGCGCATGCGCCGGCAGCGGCCGGGTTCGTCGATGCCTGAGTTGCGCGGTCGCGGCCGACGCCGCTCCTCCCCCAAGGCGAATCTGCGCTCATAAAGCGCAACGCCCGGCGCGGGCCGGGCGTTGCGAGGACGACGGGTCCGGCGCTCAGGCCGGCTCGACCACGACCGGGATCTTGCCGATCCGCGCCTGCCATTCTTTCGGGCCGGTCTTGTGCACCGACTCGCCGGCGCTGTCGACCGCCACCGTGACCGGCATATCCTGCACGGTGAATTCGTAGATCGCTTCCATGCCAAGGTCGGCGAACCCGACCACGCGCGAGGCCTTGATCGCCTTCGACACCAGGTAGGCCGCGCCGCCGACCGCCATCAGATACACCGAGCGGTGCTTCTTGATCGCCTCGATCGCGACCGGGCCGCGTTCGGCCTTGCCGACCATGCCCAGCAGGCCGGTCTGCGCCAGCACCTGCTCGGTGAACTTGTCCATGCGCGTGGCCGTGGTCGGACCGGCCGGGCCGACGACTTCGTCGCGCACCGGATCGACCGGGCCGACGTAGTAGATGAAGCGGCCCTTGAAATCGACCGGCAAGGGCTCGCCCTTGTTGAGCATGTCGACCATGCGCTTGTGCGCGGCGTCGCGCCCGGTCAGCAGCTTGCCGTTGAGCAGCAGCACTTCGCCCGGCTTCCAGCTCGCCACGTCTTCCGGCGTGACCGTGTCCAGATCGACGCGACGGCCCTTGGAGGCGTCGTAGGTCAGCTTCGGCCAGTCTTCCAGCGAGGGCGGATCCAGCATCACCGGGCCGCTGCCGTCGAGGGTGAAGTGGGCGTGGCGGGTGGCGGCGCAGTTCGGAATCATCGCCACCGGCAGATTGGCCGCGTGGGTCGGGTAATCCTTGACCTTGATGTCCAGCACCGTGGTCAGGCCGCCCAGGCCCTGCGCGCCGATGCCCAGCGCGTTGACCTTCTCGTACAGCTCCAGGCGCAGCTCTTCGGCGCGGTTGCTGGCGCCGCGCGCCTGCAGCTCGGTGATGTCGATCGGCTCCATCAGCGATTCCTTGGCCAGCAACATCGCCTTCTCGGCGGTGCCGCCGATGCCGATGCCGAGCATGCCCGGCGGGCACCAGCCCGCGCCCATGGTCGGCACGGTCTTGAGTACCCAATCGACGATGGAATCGGAGGGGTTGAGCATCGCGAACTTGGACTTGGCTTCCGAACCGCCGCCCTTGGCCGCGACGATCACGTCGACCGTATTGCCCGGCACGACCTTCACGTTGACGACGGCCGGGGTGTTGTCCTTGGTGTTGCTGCGTTTGCCGGCCGGATCGGCCAGCACGCTCGCGCGCAGCTTGTTGTCGGGGTGGTTGTAGGCGCGACGCACGCCCTCGTTGACCATGTCCTCCACGCCCATGGTGGCGCCGTCCCAGCGCACGTCCATGCCGATTTCCAGGAACACGGTGACGATGCCGGTGTCCTGGCAGATCGGCCGGTGGCCCTCCGCGCACATGCGCGAATTGATCAGGATCTGGGCGATCGCGTCCTTGGCGGCGACGCTCTCCTCGCGCTCGTAAGCGGCGGCGAGATTCTTGATGTAGTCGACCGGGTGGTAGTAGCTGATGTACTGCAGGCCATCGGCGATGGACTGGATCAGGTCGTCCTGGCGGATGACGACTGGGCCGCTGGAGGCGGCGGGGGACGGGCTGGCGGTCACGGCGGGCTTAAGCTGGCGGTGGGGACGGCTATTCTACTCGCCCGGCATGTCGCGCCGCCTGCGGCCGCCGAGCATCCCGGGCCGGGACCGCGCCGCCGCCGCTCCGTGCGGGAAGGCCCCGTGACCTTGGCCACGGGGCGCGTTTGCGCCGCTCGCGCACACTGCCACCCTTCCGATTCGCTGGTGCAGCTTTGGCAAGAACCTCGACGATCGCCCGCAAACGCGCATCCGCCGCCTGGCGTGCCTGCCTGCTCGCGCTGCTGATCCTGCCCGCCCACCTGTTCGCCGCCGTCCCCGGGGTGGCCGCGCCGGAGCCGGACGTCGCCACTACCTTGCGGCAACAGGGCCTGACCGGCGCGACCTGGGCGCTGGTCGAACCGCAGCGCGTGCGGATCGGCGCGGCCGGTCTCAAGGACGCCCGCACCGGTACGCCGCTGCGCGCCGAGGATCGGGTGCTGGTCGGCTCGATCGCCAAGACCATGCTCGCCACCGGCGTGTTGCGGCTGGTCAGCCAGGGCCGGCTGCGCCTGGACCAGCCGGTGACCGAATTGCTGCCCGGCATCGCCTTCGACAACCCTTGGGCCGCGACCGATCCGGTGCGCCTGCGCCATCTGCTCGACCAAAGCGCCGGCCTCGACGACGCGCGCTTCAGTCAGGTGTTCAGCCGCAAGCCCACGCCCGACACGCCGCTCGCGCTGGCGTTCGCGCGCGAAGACGGCCGCCTGCGCGTGCGCTCGCGGCCCGGCACGCGCATGTCCTACTCCAATAGCAGCTACACCCTGCTGGGCATGGTGGTGGAGGCCACGGTCGGTCAGCGCTACGAAGCGTATCTGGACCGCGAACTGCTGCAGGCGCTGGGCATGCGCGACAGCAGCTTCGCCTACACGGACCAGCACCGCGATCCGCGCCTGGCGATGGGCCATTTCGACGATGGCAGCGCGCATCCGATCGTGCCGATCTATCTGCGGCCTGCCGGGCAGTTCAGCACCACCGCCGCCGACATGGCGCGGTTCGCGCGCTTCCTGATGAGCGACGGCCGCGTCGGCGGCGCGCCCTTCATCGACCCGACGCTGCTGCGCGGCATGGGCCGCCCCACCGGCACCGAAGGGGCGAATGCTGGACTCGGCGTCGGCTATGCCCTGGGCCTGTTCGCACGCGACCGCCACGGCGTTTTCGGGCACTGCCACGGCGGCAGCACGATCGGCTACCGGGCGATGCTGTGCGTGTTTCCGCAGCAGCAGCGCGCGTTCTTTCACACCACCAACACCGACAGCGAAACCGCCGACGCCGGTGCGCTGGACCGGACCCTGATCCAGGCCCTGGACCTGCCTGCGCCGACGCTCGCTGCGAAGCGGCGCAGCGCGCTGTCGCTGCCGGCGTGGGAAGGCTATTACGTGCCCGCGCCCAATCGCTTCGCCAGCTTCGCCTGGCTGGACACCACGCTGGGGTTCGTCCGGCTGCGCCGCGAAGGCGACGGCCTGCGCCTGCTGCCGTTCCAGGGCCAGCCGACCGCGCTGACGCCGCTGGGCGGTGCCCTGTTCCGCGCCGAAGGTCGAACCCGGGCTTCGCACGCGCTGCTCACCGCTGCCGACGGCGCTCAGGTACTCACCACCGGCACCCAGAGCTACCAGCGCATCGCGCTGTGGAAACTGCTGGCGCTGTGGGCCAGCCTGGCCGCGGGAGGCCTGGGCCTGCTGTGGTTGATGCTGGGCGGCAGCCTGCGCGCCGCGCTGCGCCGCTTGCGCCGACGCGACCCCGTCTTCGCGCCGTGGCTGGCGACGTTGGCCTTGCTGCTGCCGCTGCCGTTCTTCTATCGCCAGTCGTTCCTGCAACTGGGCGACCTCACCTTCGGCAGCGGCCTGCTCACCGCGGTCGCCTGCGCCCTGCCCGGCGCGCTGCTGTTCGGCCTGTGGCGCCATCTGCGCTTGCGACCGGCGGGCATCGTGGCGGAGCTGGATGCGGTGGCGATGCTCGCACTGCTGCAATGGACGCTGGTGCTGGCGGCCTGGGGGCTGTGGCCGCTACGGTTGTGGGCCTGAGCGAAGCCAGGCCCGGCACCGGATTACTTCACCAGCGCTTCCGAATTCGGAACGATCAGCACACCGGAGAAGCCCAGGCCCGCGGCCTGCACCGTCGACGGCGCCAGCGCACGGATCAGGGTGTGGGTCTCGTCGCGACGCACGAACTCGTACTTCACAGCGGCATGGAAGCGCGGCGCCAGCGCTTCCACCTCGACCTTCATCTTGGCGAATTCGCCGGCTCGTCCTTCCAGATCGAGCTGCAGCACCTTCAAGGTCTCGATGTAGGAGTCGCGCAGCTGGGTTTCCAGCACCGCGCGTTCCGCTTCCGGCAGGCCGGCCACGACCGCCGCCGAGGCGACACGCGCCGGCAGCACGCGCGAATAGCGTCCGCGCCAACCGTCCAGGTCGACATCGACGATGGTCCAGAAGATCAGGCGCTCCTGCTTGTCGCGGGTCAGGTAGAGGCTAGGCCGCAGCTTGGCCTCGCGGCTGGCCGACGCGCTCGCCGGCATCGCCGTCAATGCGGCCAGCAGCAGCGCATCCGGCGCGAAGCCGAGCTTGCCGCGCAGGGCCTCGGCCTCGCGCGCGGTGTTCTTCTGGATCGCGAGGGCGTTGGCGCCCGCGCCGAACGGGCCGAGCAGCAGGCCGCCGGCCACGCCCATGCCGCCGAAGTCCTGGCGGTAGCCGACGCTGCGCGCCTCGTCGAGATAGGCGACGCCGGAAACCTCCGGCGGCAGCGCACCGCGCTCGCCTTCGACCAGTCGCACCTCGCCCGCTGCCGAGGCCGCGGGCGGCAGCGCGTACTGGAGCTTGCGCGCGCCCGCAGGCGCGCTGGCGAAGCCGATCGCGAGGATCAGCGCAGACGCAAGAATTCTCATGGTTCCCCTGATAGTGACGTAGTCGCGACGCCGGCGCGCGGTACGGGATTGCGCCGATTCGCCGCGTGATTGTTCGGCGCGCGCTCCTGCGCCGTCAAGAAAAACCCGGCGCCGTGCGCCGTGGCGGTGGCGCTGCTGACAAAAGCTGGCAGCCGCGCGCCTTAGCCTGAGGCCATTCCCGCCATCGCCGAGGCACCGCCGCATGTCCACCCCCACCACCGTCCTGCTGCATGGCGCCGGCGTCGGCGCCTGGGTCTGGGATCGCGTGATCGAACGCATGGCGGTCCCCGCGATCGCGCTGGATATCGCGGGTCGGCACGCCGACGCGACGCCGGAGCGCTGCGCACGGGCGCTGATAGCCGAACTGGACCGTCGCGGCCTCGACGAGGTGACGATCGTCGCGCACTCGCTGGCCGGCGTGCTGATGCCGGAGCTGGCCGCGGGCCTGGGCGCGCGTCTGCGCCATGCCCTCTATCTGGCCGCGGTGGTGCCGCCGCCGGGCGGCGCCTTCGTCGATGCGCTGGGCACGGTCGAACGCACCCTGCTGCGCCTGTTGTTCCGCTTCAACCGCGACGGGCTCGCGCCCGGGCCGGCGATGATCCGCAAGGAACTGTGCAACGACCTCGACGAGGCCAGCGCGGCCCTGGTGGTCTCGCGCTACCAAGCCGAGTTCCCTGGCCTCTACCTCACGCCCACATGCGCGCAGCCGGTGCGCGCGGCCGCGACCTATCTGCGCTTGTTGCGCGACCGCAGCCTGCTGCCGGCGCGCCAGGACGCGATGATCGCGCGCCTGCCGCAGGCGCGGGTGCACGACCTCGACGCCGGCCATCTGGCCATGCTGTCGGCGCCGGCGCAGCTGGCCGAACGCCTGACCGCGATCGCGCTGGCCTGCCCCGCGGAGCGCGCCGCGGCTTGAGGGCGAACCGCTCGCGGCGGCGCCGGCGGGCTTCGTCGCGGCTATGCTGCATGCAGGCCTCCACCTCGATGCCGCCGCGATGACGCACAGCCTGGACTCCGCATTGCCCACACCGATCCCGACGCCGTCGCTGGCTGCGCGCTACCTGCGCGTGGATCACGCCGGCGAGTTCGGCGCGATCCAGATCTATCGCGCCCAGATCCTGGTCGGGCGCTGCCTGGGCCGCCCCTCGGTTGGCCTGTTGGAAGACTTCCTCAGTCACGAGCGCCGCCATCTAGCCACCTTCGACGACATCCTCGCCGCGCGCGGCATCCGCCGTTGCCGCAGCTTCCTGTGGTGCGGCGTCGGCGGATATGCCTTGGGCCTGATCACCGCCCTGCTGGGCGAGCGCGCGGTCATGGCCTGCACGCGCTCGATCGAGACCGTGGTCAACCGCCATCTAGAGGAACAGCTCGCCCACATGGCGCATAGCGATCCGGATGCGCACGCCGCGGTGGCCTCGATCGTGCACGACGAACTCGAGCACCGCAACGTCGCCGCCGAGCGCGTCGGCCGCGACGATGCGCTCACCCGCGGCATCGATGCGGTGGTCGCGGCCTCCACCGAAGCGGTGATCCGGCTGGGTATGCGCCTGTGAGCCGCGTCGCTTTCACGGCCCTCTAGCGCAGCCCAGGCACAATCCGGCCATGCCCTCGCCCGCCGACGCCGCCCCGCCCGCCTCCGACCCGAGCGCACCTGGCCAGAACGCTCCTGGACAGAGCACGCCCGGCCGCAACGCCGGCCGATCGAGCGGCAAGCCCAGCCTGCGCGAGCGTTTCGACGCGCTGCGCAATCTGCCGCCGTTCCTGCGCCAGATATGGCAGACCAGCCGTAGCCTGACTCTGATTACGCTGGGCCTGCGTTTGGTGCGCGCGTTCCTGCCGGTCGCGACCCTGTACGTCGGCAAGCTCATCATCGACGAGGCGGTGCGCCTGGTCGCGGCCGGCGTCGAGTTCGAATCGGTGCGCGCCGCGCTCGACGGCGGACAGCTCACCACCCTGCTCGGCCTGCTGGCGCTGGAGTTCGGGCTGGCGATCGGCTCGGACCTGCTCGGCCGCCTGATCAGCTACGGCGATTCGCTGCTGTCGGAATTGTTCACCAACGCCACCAGCGTGCGCCTGATGGAGCACGCCGCGACCTTGGACCTGGAGGACTTCGAGGACCCCGACCTGCAGGACAAGCTGGACCGCGCGCGTCGCCAGACCATGGGGCGCATGAACCTGATGAGCCAGTTGTTCGGCCAGGTCCAGGACACGATCACGGTGATCAGCTTCGCGATCGGCTTGCTGGTGTACGCGCCCTGGCTGATCCTGCTGCTGGCGGTGGCGCTGATCCCGGCCTTCGTCGGCGAGGCGCATTTCAACGCCTTGGGTTATTCGCTCAACTTCGCCTGGACGCCCGAGCGCCGCCAACTCGAGTACGTGCGCCAGATGGGCGCCAGCGTCGAGACCGCCAAGGAGGTGAAGATCTTCAATCTTCACCGTTATCTGATCGCCAAGTACCGCGAGCTGGCGGACAAGTTCTTCAAGGCCAACCGTTCGCTGGCGCGGCGGCGCGCGTTCTGGGGCACGCTGCTGGCGGCGCTGGGCACGCTGGGCTACTACGTCGCCTACGCCTACATCGCCTGGCGCACGGTCAAGGGCGATTTCAGCATCGGCGACCTGACCTTCCTGGCCGGCAGCTTCCGGCGCCTGCGCCAGCTGCTGGAAGGTCTGTTGGTGGGGTTCTCGCAGGTGGCCGGCCAGGCCCTGTATCTGGACGACCTGTTCTCGTTCTTCGAGATCGAACCGGAGATCGTCTCGCCCGCCGATCCGCTGCCGGTACCGCGCCCGATTGCGCGCGGCTTCGCGTTCGAGAACGTCGGCTTCCGCTATCCCGATGCCGAGCGCTGGGCGCTGCGCGGGCTGAATTTCGAACTGCGCGCGGGTGAAGTGCTGGCCCTGGTCGGCGAGAACGGCGCCGGCAAGACCACCCTGGTCAAATTGCTGGCACGCCTGTACGACCCCGACGAAGGCCGCATCCTGCTCGACGGCCGCGACCTGCGCGAATACGACCTGGACGAGCTGCGTGCCAACATCGGCGTTATCTTCCAGGACTTCGTGCGCTACCACCTCACCGCCGGCGAGAACATCGGCGTCGGCCAGATCGACGCCATGCACGACGAGGAACGCATCCGCAACGCGGCCCGGCGCGCCATGGCCGACCAGGTCATCGAATCGCTGCCGCAGGGCTACGACCAGCAGATCGGGCGCCGCTTCAAGACCGGCGTCGACCTCTCCGGCGGGCAGTGGCAGAAGATCGCGATCGCGCGCGCCTACATGCGCGATGCCCAGGTCATGATCCTGGACGAACCGACCGCGGCCCTGGACGCGCGTTCGGAGTTCGAGGTATTCCAGCGCTTCAAGGAGTTGTCGGACGACCGCACCGCGGTGCTGATCTCCCACCGCTTCAGCAGCGTGCGCATGGCCGATCGTATCCTGGTGCTCGCCGAAGGCCGACTCGAGGCCAGCGGCACCCATACCGAGCTGCTCGCGCAAGGCGGGCGCTACGCCGAACTGTTCGAATTGCAAGCCGCCGGTTATCGCTAAGGAGATTCCCCGCATGGTTGTCCGTCACCGCAGCATCGCGCTCGCCCTTGCCCTCGCTTGCGCCCTGGTCGCCTGCGACAAGACCCCGGCCCAGGACAGCGCCGCGGCGCGGCCCGCGCCGGCGCAGCAGAAAGCCCAGCAACTGGCCAGCGAACGCGGGCCGATCCAGGTCACCGAGATCGCCCACGGCCTGGAGCAGCCCTGGAGCGTGGCGCTGCTGCCCGACGGCGGCTTCCTGGTCACCGAACGGCCGGGGCGTTTGCGCCGGATCGGCGCGGACGGCGCGATCTCGGCGCCGCTGGCCAACGTGCCGCAAGTCTGGGCCGAGGGCCAGGGCGGCCTGCTCGACGTGGTGCTGGCGCCGGACTTCGCCAGCAGCAAGCGTATCTACCTCAGTTTCGCCGAGCCGGGCCCCAACGGCAGCGCCGGCACCGCGGTCGCCACGGCGACGCTGGGCGATACCGGCCTGAGCGAGGTCGAAGTGATCTACCGCCAGCAGCCCAAGCTGGTCGGGCCTAACCACTTCGGTTCGCGCATCGCCTTCGACGGCCACGGGCATGTCTTCATCACCCAAGGCGAGCGCCAGGAGCGCATGGCCTCGCAGGATCTGAAGATGCTGCAGGGCAAGCTGGTGCGCCTGAACCTGGACGGGAGCGTGCCGACCGACAATCCCTATGTCGGCCGCAGCGATGCGCGCGCCGAGATCTGGAGCTACGGCCATCGCAACATGCAGTCGCTGGCGCTGGATCCGCGCAGCGGCAAGCTGTGGGAAGCCGAGCACGGCCCGCGCGGCGGCGACGAGATCAATCTGCCCGAGCCGACCAAGAATTACGGCTGGCCCATTATCACCAATGGCATCGACTACAGCGGCCTGCCGATCTCGGAAGCCGAGGGCAAGAGCAAGCCCGGCATGGAATCGCCGTACCACGTGTGGGCGAAATCGCCGGGGCTGTCTGGCATGGCCTTCTATACCGGCCGCCCCGACTCGCCCTGGAACGACAGCCTGTTCCTGGGCGCGCTCGCCGACGGCAACCTGATCCGCCTCACGCTGGATGGCGACAAGATCGTCAAGGAAGAGCGCCTGCTCAAGGAGCTCGGCTTGCGCATCCGCGACGTGCGTGTTGGCGCGGACGGCAAGGTCTATGTGCTGACCGACGAGAAGGACGGCAAGTTGTTGCGCTTGGATCCGCCGGGGAAGGCTGGCGGCTGAGTAGAGCTGCGTTGCGAGGCAACGCGGCGATAGCCGTGTTGCCGTGTTGCCGTGGCGACGTGCGATTACGCGACGATGCGGTTCGCCTAGGGCTCACCGCATCCTACGGTCGAGGCCAATGACGTGGGGCTGCGGCGCCCTAAAGTCGCTGGATCCCCGCCTTCGCGGGGATGACGAGCAAAAACAGGCGCGAGGGATGGCTTTGGGACCACCCTACGCGGCATGGGCATCGTGGGATCAGTTCTTCTGCTTAGCCCGCGCGAACGCATCAGCCAACGCCCCGCCCATCGGCGCATTGCCCTTGCCCGCCGGCGCGAACGAACCGCCGCGGGCGGGCGGCTCGCGACGTCCGCCACGGCCGCCATCGCCGCCGCGCGGACCACCGCGATCCGCGCCGGCGCGATCGCCGCTGCCCGGCGGACGCGGCGCCGGCACCGCGTCATCGAGGCGTCGGGTGAGTGCGATGCGCTTGCGCGCGATGTCGACTTCCAGCACCCGCACCTTGACCACGTCGCCGGCCTTGACCGCCTCGCGCGGGTCCTTGATGTACTTGTCCGACAGCGCCGAGATATGGATCAGGCCGTCCTGGTGCACACCGATATCGACGAAGGCACCGAATGCGGCGACGTTGCTGATCACGCCCTCCAGGATCATGCCGACCTTGAGGTCCTTGAGATCCTCGACGCCGTCGGCGAAACGCGCGGCCTTGAACTCGGGACGCGGATCGCGGCCGGGTTTTTCCATTTCCTTGAGGATGTCGCGCACCGTCGGCAGGCCGAAGGTGTCGTCGGTGTACTGCTCGGCCTTGAGCCCGCGCACGAACTGCGGGTCGCCCAGCAGTTGCTTCACCTCGCGGCCGCACTGCTGGACGATGCGCTCGACCACGGGATAAGCCTCGGGGTGCACCGCCGAGGCGTCCAGCGGCTGATCGCCGTCGACGATGCGCAGGAAGCCCGCGCACTGCTCGAACGTCTTGTCGCCCAGGCGCGGCACTTTCAACAAGGCCTTGCGCGAGGCGAAGGGACCGTTCTCGTCGCGGTGACGCACGATGTTCTCGGCGACCGTGCTGGACAGGCCCGACACGCGCGCGAGCAGCGCGGCCGACGCGGTGTTCACGTACACGCCGACCGCGTTCACGCAGTCCTCGACGCGCGCGTCCAGCGCGCGCGCGAGGCGGTACTGGTCGACGTCGTGCTGGTACTGGCCAACGCCGATCGCCTTGGGCTCGATCTTGACCAGCTCGGCCAGCGGATCCTGCAGCCGCCGCGCGATCGAGACCGCGCCGCGGATGCTCACGTCCAGGTCCGGAAATTCCTTGGATGCGAACTCGGAAGCCGAGTACACCGACGCGCCGGCCTCGCTGACCACGATCTTGGTCAGCTTCAGCTCGGGCGCCAGCTTGATCAGATCGCCGGCCAGTTTGTCGGTTTCGCGCGAGGCGGTGCCGTTGCCGATCGAGATCAGTTCGACCGCATGCTTGGCGCACAGCGCGCGCAGGGTGTGCAGCGACTGGTCCCACTGCTTGCGCGGTTCGTGCGGGTAGATGGTGTCGTGGGCGACCAGTTTGCCGGTGGCGTCGACCACCGCGACCTTGACGCCGGTGCGCAGGCCCGGGTCCAGTCCGAGCACCGCGCGCGGGCCGGCCGGTGCGGCCAACAACAGATCCTTGAGGTTGTCGCCGAACACGTCGATGGCTTCGGCCTCGGCCTTCTCGCGCGCCTGCCCGAACAGGTCCAGCAGCAGGTGCAGGTGCAGCTTGGCGCGCCAGGTCATGCGGCAGGCGTCGAGCAGCCAGCGGTCGCCGGCGCGGCCGCGGTCGGCGACACCGGCATGCAAGGCGACGCGGCCTTCGCCGTAAGCGTGGCCGGCAGCGGGATCGGTGGTGGGTTCCAGATCCAGGTACAGCACTTCCTCGCGGCGCGCGCGGAACAGCGCCAGCAGGCGGTGCGAGGGAATCTTGGCCAGCGCTTCGGCGTGGTCGAAGTAGTCGCGGTACTTGGCGCCCTCGTTCTCCTTGCCCTCGACCACGCGCGCACGGATCACGCCGGTCTGGTGCAGCCAGGTGCGCAGCTCGCCGACCAGCGCGGCGTCCTCGCCCCAGCGCTCCATCAGGATCGCGCGCGCGCCGTCCAGCGCGGCCTTGACGTCGGCGACCTGTTTTTCCTCGCTGACGAATTCGGCGGCGTAGACCTCGGGCTGCAGGGTCGGGTCGGCGAGCAGTCCGTCGGCGAGCGGCTCCAGGCCGGCCTCGCGCGCGATCTGGGCCTTGGTGCGGCGCTTGGGCTTGTACGGCAGGTACAGATCTTCCAGGCGCGCCTTGCTGTCGGCGGCCTCGATGTCGGCGCGCAACGCGTCGGTGAGCTTGCCTTGTTCGGCGATGCTCTCCAGCACCGCGGCGCGGCGGTCCTCGAGCTCGCGCAGATAACGCAGGCGGCCCTCGAGATCGCGCAACTGGGTGTCGTCCAGCCCGCCGGTGACTTCCTTGCGGTAGCGCGCGATGAACGGCACCGTCGCGCCCTCGTCGAGCAGGGCGATGGCGGAGCGGGCCTGGGCCGGTTGCGCGCCGATCTCGGCGGCGATGGTGCGTGCGATCTGTTCGGCGATCTGCGGTGCGGACTTCGAGGTCGTGTCTTGCATTGCTTCCAATCGGTCTGGCACCCGCTAGCTGCGGGCTGGACCGATTGTCGCAACGCCGGGCGGCAGGGGAAACCCGTTGACAGCGGGCGCGGAAGCGGGGTCGTTTCCGCGCCGTCGCCGCTGCCGCGGGATTCGTGCTATATCGCGCGAACCGCTGGCTGCGTTCACGGAGCGAACCATGGCGACCGCCCTGCCCCCGGCCCTGGCGCTGCTGCGGGCCATTTCCGATCCTTTTCCGGTCACGGCCATCGACATCCGCGCGCGTCTGCGCTTGCAGGATTTCGCGGTCGACACGGCCCAGGCGACCGCGTTCGTGGCGCGCTCGATCGAGACGATGCTGGTGCTGCCGATCCGCATGCAATGGGATATCGCCGCGCGTCTGGCCGAACCGGTCGGCATGCACTGGGAGCGGATGTTCGTCGCCAGCGCCGAGGCGCCTTCGCAACGCCTGGTCCACGAGCGCGTGATCGAACAGCGCGTCGAGCTGGAACCCCTGATCGAGCGGCTCGCGTGGCAATTGCGCCGCATCCTCGCCCAGTTCACTCCCGACGACCCCGAATCCGGCGCCGGCAACCCCCTGCGCGAACCCGACCAGGGCGGAAGCCCCGGGGGCGCGGCGGTGGCCGCCAGTTTCGAATCGACGGTCGTCGCCTACGGCGCCGATGCGGATACCTGGATACAGCCGCTCGAACAGGAAGCGATGCTGGTGGAGATCGAGCCCGACTACTACCGCGAAGCCGACCTCGAGCCCGACGTCGATCCGGACGACGAAGCCCGCTACGACCGGGGCATGAACCTATGAGCAAGGTCGCCTTCGACATCGACCAGGCCATCGCGGAAGTCAGCCGGATCGCCGACGCGCTGGGCGCGCACGTGAAGGATAGCCATCTGCGCCACAGCAACAAGAACCACGAGAAGGGCAAGTGCTACGAAGCCTGGGTGATGCTGGCGTTCTCGGCCGCGTTGGTGGATGAACTGAAAACCCGTTCGCTGGCGTCGTACCACGCCCATTGGCATCTCGGCTCCGGCGCTGCGGCCAAGAGTAGCGACCGTGCGGTGTTTCGCGGCAGCCCCGGCCTGCTCGGCGCGGGCACCAACAGTCCGGGGTACATCGCCCTCTACCGGAACGCGCAGCCGATCGCGCAACTGCACAACTCGCTCACGTTCACCGGTCGCAGCGGTGTCGGGCACGAATTCGATATCGCCCTGCTGCGCCCGGGCGCCGTGGACGAGGAACGTGCGCGTATCGCCGCAGGCGGCGCCACCGAGGGCGGTCATAGGATGCCGGCGTTGATGGCGCTGGAGCTCAAATGCCACGCGACCGATGTCGCGATCGGTATCGCGCGCCAGGCCGTCGCCACTCGCTTCGACATATCGCTCAATGCCTGGCCCGCGACGCAACAGCCCTATCTGCCCGCCAACCCGCCCGGCAGCCGTCACGCGATGGTCTGCTACGAAGGCTTCAGCGAGGGGGCCCTCAATTTCGGCCGTGCCTATCGGATCGGCGCCTACCCCCGGATCGGCAGAGAACTCGATCCCGCCTGGGCGGGCCCGGAGACCATCGCCGCGCTGGCCGCCGACATGGTGGCGGCGGTCTGAACCGCTGCCACGGCCGTCGTGCGACAGATGAGAGTCAATCTCATCAATCGGCTACAATGCGCTCCCAGCTCCACACCCCTGCCCCGCATGTCCTCCGCTTTTGGCACCGAGACGGTGCTGGACGTCCGTCACTGGACCGACGACTACTTCAGCTTCACCACCACCCGCGACGACGGATTCCGCTTCGACAACGGCCAGTTCGTGATGATCGGACTGCAGGTGCCGCAGGCGGACGGTTCGTCCAAGCCGTTGCTGCGCGCGTATTCGATCGCCAGCGCTAACTGGGAAGAACAGCTGGAGTTCTTCAGCATCAAGGTGCCCAACGGGCCGTTGACCTCGCGCCTGAAGGAAATCCGTCCCGGCGATGAGGTGCTGATCGGCCGCAAGCCCACCGGCACCCTGCTGATCCACGACCTGCACCCGGGCCGCAATCTGTATCTGTTGGGCACCGGCACCGGCTTCGCGCCGTGGCTGTCGATCATCAAGGATCCGGAGACCTACGAACGCTTCGAGCGCGTGATCCTGTGCCACGGCGTGCGCAGCGCGCAAGACCTGGCCTACCGCGATTACATCGTCAACGAGCTGCCCAAGCACGAATTCATGGGCGAGCAGATCGCGGCCAAACTGCTGTACTACCCGGCGGTGAGCCGCGAGGGCTTCGATTTCGCCGGCCGCGACCAGCGCGGGCGCCTGACCGAAATGATGGCCACGGGACGCATGATGGAGCAGCTCGGGATCGAGCCGCTGGCGGCCGAACACGACCGCGCCATGATCTGCGGCAGCCCGCAGATGCTGGCCGATTTCCGCGAACTGCTGGACAGCCGCGGCTTCGGCGCGGCGCCGCGTATCGGCGTCCCCGGCCAGTACGTGTACGAGCGCGCGTTCGTCGAGAAATGAGCGCGCGCCCGCCCTCGCCGCTGCCCCATACGCTGCGGAGCTGGCTGTTCACAACGATGCTGGCGCTGCTGTGCGGCGCGGCGCTGCTGCCGGCGCAGGCCGCGACGGGCGACGCCACACCGGCGAGCGCGACCGCGCAGGGCCCGCAGGTCGGCGACCTGCCGCCCGACTGGCTGGGGCTGGACCGCGACGGTAAGTCGATCCAGGTCAGCCACTACCGCGGCAAGGTGGTGCTGGTGGTGTTCTGGGCCGGCTGGTGCGAGCAATGCCGGCGCGAGCTGCCGCAGCTGTCGGCGCTGCAGACCGGATTCGGCCGCGAGCGCCTGCAGATCGTCGCGATCAACTACGCCGAACCGCAGCGCGACTACGAGGCCTTCCTGCGCCAGAACCCCGGCCTGGACCTGTTGACGCTGCGCGACCCGGGCACGGTCGCGCGCTACTACCGGGTGCGCGCGGTCCCCAACGCCTTCCTGATCGACACTCGCGGCCGGATCGCGCACGTGCAGCGCGGCTACACCCCGCAGAAGGTCGAGCGCCTGGTGCGCGAGCTGCACGCCCTGCTGCCGCCGCCGGCCGCGCAGGCCGGCCGCGACTGAGACGGCTCAGGCCGCGCGCCGGTCCTGGCGCAGCACACCGCGGTAGCGCCGGCTGCACGGGATGCGGGTGCCGTCGCGCATGGTGATGCGCGCGTCGCCGCTTTCCAGCGGCTCGATCTCGCCCACGCAGTCCAGATTGACCATATAAGAACGGTGCACGCGCACGAAGCGCGCCGGGTCGAGCTGGGCCTCGATGGTGGCCATGGTGGTGCGCAGCGGATAGTCGCGGCCGCGCAAGTGCAGGTTCACGTAGTTGGACGAGGCCTGCAGCCATTCGACCTCGCCGGCCGCGATCAGGAATTCCTTGCCCAGTTTGCGCACCAGGAAGCGCTCCGGGCGCTCGGGCGTGGCCGGCTCGGGCAGGTCGTCGGGCGGCGCCAGCAGACTGGCCTCGCCCTGCCAACGCCGCATCAGCAGGCGGTAGCCCTCGATCCACAACACCATGTAGACGTAGGAGCGCACGTCTTTCAGATACTCGTAGACCAGCCCCATGCCCCAGGAACCGAAATCGTAGGACTCGCCCAGCCCGGCATAGATCAGCTTGCGCAGGCCGACCATCAGGCTCACGTGCAGCAACGACCAGACCACGCTGCCCAGCAGGTGCAGCGCCAGCGCCCGTCGCCAGCTGTCGATATGAAACGGGATCCGGCGGGTGTACCAGACCAGGGCCGGCACCAGGCACAGCGCGACCAGGCAGCTGGTCGCCTCCCAGATCGCGGGCGCCCAGTCGGGGATGTCCAAGCCGACCCGATGGATGTCGATGATGGTGGTCAGGGTGCCGCCGATCGCGTTGGCCGCGAACAGCAGCACCCAGCTCGCGACCTCGGCGGTGCGCCGCCAGGGCTGGTAGCGGTCCCAGGCGCTGAGCGGGGCGACCGGCTGGGCCGGCGGGATGGCGGTGTCGGCGTCGGCCGTCCTGGCCGCGGTCGGTTCGTAATTCATGCGCGCATTCTCGCCTGTGCGGGCACGCGCGCGGCAACCGGCCGTCCCCAGGGCCCGCGATTCGTCCCTGCCGGCCCGCCAACGGTCACCTGAGCGCTGCGCGCGGCGCCGCTCGCGGCAAGGCTGGGCGCACCTTCACTGCCGCGGACCGACCATGCAACGCCGCCACGACATCGACGCCCTGCGCGCGATCGCCTTCGCCCTGCTGATCCTCTACCACTGCGCCATGCTCTACGTCGCCGAGTGGGACTGGCATCTGAAAAGCACCCATCTGTCGGAACCGCTGCAGATCCCGATGCTGTTCATGAACCGCTGGCGCATGGACCTGATCTTCCTGATCTCGGGTCTGTCGGTGCACTTCCTGTTGCGCGGCACCTCGCTGGGCCGCTTCGTGATCCAGCGCAGCTGGCGCCTGCTGTTGCCGCTGACCTTCGGCTGCCTGGTGGTGGTGCCGATCCAGCCCTACGCCCAGGGCGTGGCCAACGGTCTGGTCGAGCCGGGTTTCGTCGACTTCCTGTTGCGCTACTACCAGTTCCAGCCCTGGCCCAAGGACGCCTTCGACGGCTGGGAGTACGGCTTCACCTGGAACCACCTGTGGTACCTGGCCTATCTGTGGGTCTACACCCTCGCCCTGGCCGCCCTGCTGCCGCTGTTCCGCAACGGTCTGGGCCGGCGCCTGCACGCTTTGGCGACGGGCTTGCGTGGCTGGAAGCTGGTGATCCTGCCGGCCCTACCGCTGGCCCTGGCGACCATGCTGCTGCAGCCGCACTTCGAGGAAACCGGCGACCTGATCCACGACTGGTACCGCCACGCGATCTATTTCAGCGTGTTCCTGTACGGCTATTGGCTGGGTAACGACAGCGGTTTGTGGAACGAGCTGGTGCGGCTGCGCAAGTGGACCCTGAGCCTGGCCCTGGGCCTGTTCGGCTTCTACCTGACCCTGGTGCTGGTGCTGCCCGACCAGATTCCGGACCTGCTGCAGAACAGCGTGTGGCTGCTACGCAATCTGTACATCTGGTTCGCTATTTCCGCGATCCTGGGCTGGGGCCATGCCCTGCTCAATCGCCCGTTCCGCTGGCTGCCCTGGGCCAACGAGGCGGTCTATCCTTGGTACGTGCTGCACCAGAGCCTGATCGTGCTTATCGCGTACTGGATCCTGCCGCTGCACCTGGGCCCAGTGAGCGAGCCGGTCATCGTGGTGGTGGGCACGGTGCTGGGCTGCTGGGGGCTGCACGCGATCATTCGCCGGGTGCCGCTGCTGCGGCCGTGCTTCGGGCTCAAGGCGCGGGTCCAGCCGCGCCGCCAGGCGATCGCGGCGACGGGGTTGCAGGCGGCGAACGACGCGGCTTGAGGGCTCTCGCGCCATCGCGCTGCGCTTAAGGACCTAAAGCGACGCCGCTTCCTGTGGGAGCGGCGTCAGCCGCGATCGCGCAAACGCCGATGCGGCGCAAGCAACGATTGGCGGTTCGTTGCGTTCCGTGGAGCAACGCAGGACCTCGCGGTGTCGCTATCGCGGATGACGCCGCTCCCACACAGAACGAGGGCGTCGCGTCTCGGTATCGACTCGAGCGAAGCGGCGCGGGCATTGGCGATTGCGCGGTCGCGGCTCACGCCGCTCCTACCCCAAAGCCAGAGCGCCAACGGCTCAGGCCAGCGCCTTCTCGATATCCGACGCGATCGACTCGGGCTTGTCGGTCGGGGCGTAGCGCTTGATGACCTTGCCGTCGCGGCCGACCAGGAACTTGCTGAAGTTCCATTTGATCGCGTCGATGCCGAGGAAACCGCCCTTCTCGTCCTTCAGCCACTTCCACAGCGGATGCGCCTGGGCGCCGTTGACGTCGACCTTGGCGTACAGGGGGAAGCTCACGTCGTAGGTCAGCGAGCAGAATTCCTTGATCTCGGCTTCGTTGCCCGGCTCCTGGTGGCCGAACTGGTCGCAGGGGAAGCCCAGCACTTCGAAGCCCCGCTCCTTGAACTTGCGCTCCAACTGTTCCAGGCCGGTGTACTGCGGTGTGAAGCCGCATTGCGAGGCGACGTTGACGATCAGCAGCACCTTGCCGCGATACTCGTCCAGCGAGCGCGGCTGGCCGTCGATGTCGGTGGCGGTGAAGTCGTAGGCGGTGGTCATGGTCGCTCCGGCGGGGCGGCGGGGATTGGGAGACGATAGCGCGTTCCGAGGGTACGGAAATAGAAGTGAGCGGGGAGGAGTGAGAAGTGAGCCGGAGCAAGCCCCGCTTTTACTCACTTCTCACTACTTACTCCTCTCTTTCGCATAAAAAAACGGCCCGCGCGAGGCGGGCCGTCCGGTATTGCGATGGCAGGCGGCGGGCCGCCCTGCCCGGCCTCAGAAGCCGGCCTTGAACTCCACGCCCACGATGCGCGGCTCGTTGACGAAGCCGGTCAGGTTGTTGAAGTCGATCGCGCCGACCGCCTGCACCTTGTCGAGGATGTTGCGGCCGTACAGCGCCACTTCGTACTTGCCGTTTTGCCAGCCGTAACCCACGCGCAGGCCGCCTTCGACCAGGGCCTTGCCGCGGAACTCCTTGGCCTCGTAGAGGAAGAAGTTCACTTCGCTGCGGTAGGCCCAGTCGGTGTAGACGAAGAACTCGCCGCCGTCGCCGACCGGCAGCGAGTAGCGCGCGGTCAGGTTGTAGACCCACTTCGGGGCCTGCGGCAGCGGGTTGCCGTCGATGCGGGCCAGGCCGCCGACCACCGGGTCGGTCACCGTGCACATGCCGCTGCCGCAGGGAGCGACGGCGAGGTTGGCGTCCTGGATCTCGGTGTCGTTGTAGCTGGCGCCGAGGGTGATCATCAGGTTATCGGTGACGTAGGCGTCGAAATCCAGCTCGAAGCCCTGACCCACGGTCTTGTCGGCGTTGAGCAGGATGGTCTGGTTGGCGGCGCCGCCAACGGCGTTGAGCTGCTGGTTGTCGACGTTGTAATGGAACACCGCGAAGCCCAGGCGTGCGCGCTTGTCCCACAGATCTGCCTTGACGCCGGCTTCGTAGGAAATGACCTTTTCGGCGTCGGCGACCGACGGCTGCGGCGGCACCTGGAACAGCAAACGGCCCTGGATCGACGGCGCGCGGAAGCCCTTGGCCACGCGCGCATACAGGTTCACGTCCGGGGTGACCTGATAGACCGCGCTGGCGTCCCAACTGACGTCGTCGACGTCGGTGTGGACCGGGAACGGGCCCGACACCGGCGCACCGAACGGCGCGCTCTGCAGCACGCTGGCGGTGAAGTCCTTCTTGTCCTGGGTGTAGCGCAGACCGCCGCGCAGGGTCAGCTTGTCGGTCACCGCGTAGTCCAGCGAGCCGTAGGCCGCCCAGGCCTTGTTGCGCTGCTTCTGCTGCGCCCAGCCGGCCTGCACGCCGCCGCCCAGAGTGTCGTAGTTGAAGCTGTCGACGGTGATGTCTTCGTCGAAATAGAACAGGCCGGCCTGCCAGTTCAACGGGCCGCTGTAGTTGGACTCCAGGCGGAATTCCTGGGTCCACTGGCGGTGATCGGGCAGACCGTCGGCGGATTCGGCGGTGAACGGAATCACGCCCGGGTAGCTGCCGGTCGGCAGGAAGGCCGCACCCACGCCACCGTCGATGTCGCCGCGGCTGAGCGAGTCGGCCGACTCGTAACCGGTGATCGAGTACAGGGTGAGGTCGTTGCCGAAGTCCCAGCTCAGGCGGGCGCTGGCGCCGAAGGTGTCGAGCTGCTGGAAGTTGCGGCCGTCGATCGCGATCTTGTCGTCGTCGAAACCGGCGACCAGGTCGTTGGTGCCCGGCTTGAAGATGTTGGCGCGGAACAGGCGCGCGGTGCCGTTGAGATGGCGCGCGTGCACGTTGAACAGGGCGTGGAAGGTCTCGCTGCCGTCGTACTGCAGCTGCAGGCGCGCGGCCGACTCGTCGTAGCCTTCCAGCTTGGGATTGGTGCGGGCGTTCGGGTTGGTGTTGGTCACCCACTCGTCGCGGCGCTGGTACAGCACCGAGGCGCGCGCCGACCAGTTCGGGCCCAGCGGGCCGCTGATCGCGCCTTCGATATTGGTGGTGCCGTGGCTGCCGTAGGCGACCTGGCCGTAGCCTTCCAGCTCGCGGGTCGGCTTGGCCGATTCGAACTTGACTACGCCGGCGGGGGTGTTACGGCCGAACAGCGTGCCCTGCGGGCCGCGCAGCAGTTCGACGTTCTCCATATCGAACACCGGGAAGCCCTTCAGCAGCGGGTTCTCCAACACGATGTCGTCGTACACCAGCGAGACCGGCTGCGAGGCGTTGAGGTCGAAGTCGGTGTTGCCCAGGCCGCGGATGTAGAAGCGCGGGAAGGCACGGCCGAACGAGGACTCGATGTTCAGGCTGGGCAGACGGCCGGACAGGAAGCGGATGTCGCCGCCGCCGGAACCGAGCACGTGCAGCTTCTCGGCGTCGACGGTGGTGAGCGCCATCGGCACGTCCTTGGCGCGTTCGACGCGGCGCTGCGCGGTGACCATCAGCGCGTCCAGGGTCTTGGCGTCGGATTCGGCGGCGGGCGCCGTCTCGGTGGCGGCGGCGGGCGCGTCCTGCGCGAAAGCGGCGGCGGAAGTCAGGCTGATCGCGACGGCGATGGCCAGGGCATGGCTGCGGGGAGCACGGACGTGCTGACGCATGGCGGGGGGTCTCGATGAAAGCGGCGGCCCGGATCGGGGCGGCCTGGGTTCGTAAGAAGCCGGGCGATGCATGCGCCTGGCATGCGGCTCGGCGACGGGACGACTGCTACGTCGGTCCGACCGTCCCCTGACGGCCGTAGCGCGGACCTGCCCGCGCCGGTGGCGGCTCTTTGACACGCGAATGTTACCAAAGCATTAAAGAGCCCGTACTCGGCGGTATGCGTTTAGGCATGGATTTGGCACATGTTTCGGCCAAGTCGCGCTTGCAAGACTACGCGATAAAAATCGCGCAACTAAATGAAATAACTGAATTTATACGTATAAATCCTGGCCCTGCTCGGCTAGGAGCGGCGCGAGCCGCAACCGCGAACCACCGGGCCGACGCCGGTCGAATCGCGCGTGCCACCGAACGGGCCGACGAAGCGGCGCGTGCAAGCACGGGCCGTGGCGGGCTCGGCAGACCTTAAAAAGCCGCGGTCACCGACTCCCGAATCGCTAAACGAAGCTGACGCCGCAACGGAAACGGCGCGGTCGCGGCCTGCGCCGCTCCTACCTTTAGGCCCGGAGCCGGGCACGGACGCGACCGCTGTCTGTGGGAGCGACGTGAGTCGCGATTGCGCGGGCAGTCGCGGTGGCGCGGTCGCGGCTTACGCCGCTGCTACCCCAAAGCGGGGCCGGTGGAATGGACCGCCGCCGTGTCGGCGACGGTCCATTCGCTTGCGCTTACTGCGCGCCGCCGACCTTCACCGGCGCCGCGAACGGCTTGATGCCCAGCGCTTCGTCGATCTCGCTGGGGTAGTAGGCGACCTCGCCCTTGAGCACCAGCGCGACCTTGCGGATGTCGGCGATGTTGGCGGTCGGATCGCCGTCGATCAGGATCAGGTCGGCGCGCTTGCCCGGCGCGATCGAACCGCGGTCTTCCAGGGTGCGCGAGTACTTGGCGCCGTTCCAGGTCGCGATCTGCAGCGCCTGCGACGGGGTCATGCCGGCCTGCACGTACAGCTCGAGTTCGCGCTGCAGGGTGAAGCCCGGGATCGCGTCGGTGCCGGCCACGATCGGCACGCCGGCCTTGTACAGGCGGCCGACGAACTCGACCAGCTTCCCGTAGGACTTGTTGTAGCGCGCGGCGGTGGCGTCGTCGGGGATGTTCATCTCGGCCACGCGCAGGCCGCGCTGCAGGTCCGGCGGCAGATGCGCGGCGACCGCGGCGTAGGCCTGCGACAGTTCGCCCGGCCGCTGACGCAGGAAATCGAAGGTGGTCAGGGTGGGATCGATCACGGTCTGCTTCTTGGCCAGCAGCGCGATGAAGTCCTGGACCGGCTTGGAATCGAAATCCAGGTCGGCGGTCTTGTCGGCGACCAGGTAGAACCGGGTCAGGGTGCGGGTGTCGGTCTTGTCGTCGACGAAGAAGTTCAGCAGCACCTGATTGATGTGCTGGATCTCGTCGTAGCCCTGCTCCACCACGTCCTGGGCGCGCATGAAGGCGGGCACGTGGCCGCTTACGCGCAGGCCCTTGCTGTGGGCGTAGGCGGCGGTGTCGCGCAGCAGGTCCTTGGGGAAGGAGTTGTAGATCTTGACCTGCGGATAGCCGTGCTCGGCGTACCAGTCCACCGCTTTCTTGGCGCCGTCCAGGTCTTTGATCACGAAGCCGTTGCGCGCCGAGAAGTTGCTCTCGCCCTCGATGAAGCCGGCCGGCACCACGTCCGGCGACATCAGCTTGCCCTCGCGGATTTCGCCCAGGATCTGCTGCAAGGTGGCGTTGTCGTTGCCCATGTCGCGCACGGTGGTGACGCCGGCGGCGAGGTTGAGCCCGCCGTCCCAGCGGCCGACGTGGCCGTGCATGTCGAACAGGCCGGGCAACAGCACCTTGCCGCCGGCGTCGATCGTGCGGTCGGCCTTGACCTTGGTGGCGCCGCCGGCCTCGACCGAGACGATGCGGCCGTCGCGCAGCAGCACGTCGGAGGCCGGGCCGAGCTTGGCGTGCTCGCTGTCGAACACGCGCGCGTTGCGGATCAGGGTGCTGCCGGCGATGGGATGGCCCAGGCGCTTGCGCAGATCGACCAGGGCCTCGCCCTCGGCGACTTTCTGCTGGGTTTCCAAGGCGTCGGCGTTGCCCTGCCAGCCCTCCTCGATCAACTGCAGGAAGCCCGGGAAGATGTAGGCGAACAAGCGCGGATTCTCGCCCTGGGTGGCCCAGGCGAAGGTCGGGGTGAGGCCGACGCCGGTCATCGCGACCAGCTGCACCTTCTGCTTCTTGCCGTCGCGCACGACCTCGGCTTCGCCGACCTTGCGCACGGTCAGATTGCCGCTGGGGATCAACGGCAGCTTGCCGTCGCTGCGCTTGCTCAGCGCGGCCAGGGCGACGCTGAAACCGGCCGGGGTGCCGCCCAGCGGCGAGTACAGCGCGCCCGCCGCGGCGGCCTGCTCGCCCTGGTCGGACGTGGATTTCCACTTGGCCTTGCCGTCGGCGATCGAGAAGCTCTCGTCCACCGGCGCGCCGAAGGTCGAGGTGCCCTTGACCGCGTAGGTCTGGTAGGTGCCGTCGGCGGCGAGGGTGTAGGTCTCTTTGAGTTCGGGGCCGCGGCCGTTGTCCTTGAAGATGAAGTCGACGGCGATGCTGCCGTCGTCGGCGCGGGTCACGGTCTGATGGCCGGCCTGTTTGCCGCCGTCGACCAGGGCCAGGTAACGCGTGGTCTCGGCCGCCAGCACGCTGCTGACGAAGCAGGCGCTCAGGCACAGCCCCAAGGCCAGGCGGGCCAAGGCGCGGCGCGGACGGATCGGATGGGGGATCGCGGACGTCGTAAGCACAAAGGTCATCGTCGTTTCGCTCGTCTCGGGGAGGTGGGTAAAAGACGCGGGCGCGGCCGCGGATGTGACCGCGCGCGTTTTAGGTGTGGGGATCATGACGGCGTCTCCGCCGGCATCTGCGACGCCGCGGCGGCCTGGATCGCAATGCCGGCTTTCGATGCGCAAGCCCGGGTAGGCATGGAATGCGGACGCGCACGGCGGTCGGCGAGGTGCGCCGAGCAGGTGAAGACGCGTACCGGCGGCGGGTTCATACCCGGCCCCGGCGATGGGAATGCCGCGATCCACGCCTCTCGTTGCGCTGTCCCATGCGCCCTGCCCCGGCCTGTGCGTGCCCGGCAGTGTAAGCCAGGGCCCCCGGCGCGTATGTGCCTGAAGTCGCCGGTTCAGGCAGCTTCCGACCAGGCGTTCGGCCTTGCCGCAGCGGCCGGCCCGCGGCAACCATGCCTTTAGTCATACGTCGGCGCAGACCCCATCCGGTAGGCTTCAGGGTTCCTTTCGACAAGGTCCGTCCGATGAAGCACCCCCTCGCCCTGGCGCTGGCCGTGGCATTGAGCGTCACCGCCCCCACGTATGCCGCGTCCCCCGCTAAAAAGGCCGACACCGCCGTGAGCGCGCAAACCGCCAACCCGTTCTACGCTCAGAGCCCGCTGCCGCTGCAGTATCCGCAGTTCGACAAGATCAAGGACAGCGATTTCGCGCCGGCCTTCGATCGCGGCATGGCCGACCAGATCAAGGAAGTCGAGGCGATCGCCAATAACCCCGACGCGCCGACCTTCGACAACACCATCATCGCGCTGGAGCAGTCCGGCCGCATTCTCGGCCGCTCGACTTCGGTGTTCTACAACCTGGTCGGCACCGACACCAACCCGACCCGCGAGAAGCTGCAGGCCGAATACGCGCCGAAGCTGTCGGCGCACCGCGACGCGATTTCGCTGAACCCGAAGCTGTTTGCACGCATCAAGAAGCTTCACGAAACCCGCGACTCGCTCGGCCTCGACGCTCAGGGCGTGCGCCTGATCGAGCGCTACTACACCGACTTCGTACGCAGCGGCGCCAACCTGTCCGAGGCCGACAAGGCCAAGCTCAAGGAGATGAACGCCGAACTCGCCGGGCTGGGTGCCAAGTTCAGCCAGAACGTGCTGGGCGAGGTCAACGCCTCGGCGATCACCGTCGACACCAAGGAAGAGCTGGCAGGCCTGTCCGACGAGCGCATCGCCGCCGCGGCCGAAGCGGCCAAGACGCGCAAGCTCGACGGCAAGTACGTGCTGACCCTGCTCAACACCACCGGCCAGCCGCCGGAAACCGACCTGGACAACCGCGCCCTGCGCGAGAAGCTGTATCGCGCCTCGGTCGCACGCGGCAGCCGCGGCAACGAGTTCGACAACACCGCCATCGTCGCCCAGGTCGTCAAGCTGCGCGCCGAGCGCGCGAAGATGATGGGCTACCCGAACTACGCCGCGTTCGTGCTCGAGGACGAGACCGCCAAGACCCCGAAGGCGGTCAACGACATGCTGGGCCAGCTCGCCCCGGCCGCGGTCGCCAACGCCAAGCTCGAAGCCGCCGATCTGCAGACCATGATCGACAAGGAGCAGGCCGCCAAGGGCCAGCCCTCGTTCAAGCTTGAGCCCTGGGATTGGGCCTACTACGCCGAGAAGGTGCGCCAGGAGAAGTACGCCTTCGACGAAGCGCAGCTCAAGCCGTACTTCGAGATGAACAACGTGCTGGAGAACGGCGTGTTCTACGCCGCCGGCCAGCTCTACGGCCTGAAGTTCAAGCGCCGCACCGACCTGCCGCTGTACCACCCCGACACCGCCGTGTACGACGTGTTCGACGCCAACGGCAAGCAATTGGCGATCTTCATCGCCGACATGTATGCCCGCGACAGCAAGCGCGGCGGCGCCTGGATGAACTCCTACGTCGACCAGTCGCAGTTGTACGGCACGCTGCCGGTGGTGGCCAACCACC
Organism: Lysobacter sp. Root983; assembly: GCF_001429345.1. Lineage (NCBI taxonomy): Bacteria > Pseudomonadati > Pseudomonadota > Gammaproteobacteria > Lysobacterales > Lysobacteraceae > Lysobacter > Lysobacter sp. Root983. The sequence continues at coordinate 142,671 of NZ_LMJO01000001.1, read as the reverse complement.
TCAACATCCCGAAGCCGCCGGCCGGCAAGCCGACCCTGATGACCTGGGACGAGGTCACCACCATGTTCCATGAGTTCGGCCATGCCCTGCACGGCATGTTCTCGAACGTGAAGTATCCCTACTTCTCCGGCACCAATGTGCCGCGCGACTTCGTCGAGTTCCCGTCGCAGGTCAACGAGATGTGGGCCGACTGGCCGTCGATCCTGGCCAACTACGCCAAGCACTACCAGACCGGCGAGCCGATGCCGCAGGCGCTGTTGGACAAGGTGTTGGCCTCGTCCAAGTTCAACCAGGGCTTCACCACCACCGAGTACCTCGGCGCGGCGATGCTGGACCAGAACTGGCACCAGATCGGCAGCCCGGACCAGGTCCCGGCGGCCAAGGACGTGATGGCCTTCGAAGCGGCGGCGCTGCAGAAGGACGGCGTCAGCTACGCGCCGGTCCCGCCGCGCTACAAGACCCCGTACTTCAGCCACATCATGGGCGGCTACGCGGCCGGCTACTACGCCTACATCTGGTCGGAAGTGCTGGACGCGAACACGGTCAAGTGGATCAAGGAGCACGGCGGCCTGACCCGCGAGAACGGCGACCGCTTCCGCGCCACCTTGCTCTCGCAGGGCGGTAGCAAGGACGCGCTGCAGCTGTTCCGAGACTTCTCCGGCCACGAGCCGCAGATCCAGCCGCTGTTGGAGCGCCGCGGCCTGACCGCGCCGGCCGGCGGCAGCCCGGTCAAGACCGGCTCCAAGGAGTAATCCTCCGGTTTACGCACCGCAACCGCCCGGAGCGATCCGGGCGGTTTTTTTTGGGCGGTCGTCAGGAAGGTGAAGAGCAAATCCCCCTCAATCCCCCTTTTTCAAAGGGGGAGGCTGAAAGCAAATGCGGCGGCGTTGCGTCGCAACGGTTCCTTTCCGACACGGTCCCCCTCCTTTGAAAAAGAGGGGTTAGGGGAGATTTGCTTTCCGCCGCAGCGAAGCGGTCCGAGCCGGCGTTCCAGTGCGTGGTGGCTGCGGACTCGGGGGAGCAAATCCCCCTCAATCTCCCTTTTTTCAAAGGGGAGGCTAGAGGCAAATGCGGGCGTGGTGAGTCGGAGCGGCTCCTTTCCGACACGATCCCCCTCTTTGAAAAAGAGGGGTTAGGGGAGATTTGCTTTCCGCGGCAGCGAAGCGATCCGGCCCAGCGCTCTAGAATGGACGCCATGACCACCCTACCCGACTCCGACCGCCACGACCCGCACGCGGCCGCACAGGCGCTGCGCGATTGGCTGGACGGACATCGTCGCGTGTTCGTGCTTACCGGCGCCGGCGTCAGCACCGGCTCGGGGATACCGCATTACCGCGGCGAAGACGGCCAATGGCAGCGCAAGCCGCCGGTCACCTATCAGGCTTTCGTCGGCGAGGCGGCGACGCGGGCGCGCTATTGGGCGCGCAGTTTTGTCGGCTGGCCCTGGTTCGCGCGCGCGCAGCCGAATGCGGGCCACGCCGCGCTCGCGCGCTGGCAGGCGCGCGGCGGGCTGTCGCGGCTGCTGACGCAGAATGTCGACGGCCTGCACCAGCGCGCGGGCAGTACCGACGTGATCGATCTGCACGGCCGTCTGGACGAGGCGGTCTGCCTGGATTGCGGCGCGCGACGCTCGCGCGCGGCGGTGCAGGAGGAGTTGGCGGCGAACAATCCCGAATGGACCGCGTTGAGCGCGCGCAGCGCGCCCGACGGCGACGCCGATCTGGAAGACGTACGCTTCGAGGATTTCGTGCCGCCGCGCTGCGAGGTCTGCGCGGGCCTGCTCAAGCCCGACGTGGTGTTCTTCGGCGAGAACGTGCCGCGCGCGCGCGTCGCCGCCGCCCACGAAGCCCTGCAGGCCTCGGATGCGATGCTGGTGGTGGGCTCGTCGCTGATGGTGTATTCCGGCTTCCGCTTCGCGCGCGCGGCGCGCGAGGCCGGGCTGCCGCTGGCCCTGCTCAACCGCGGCGTGACCCGCGCCGACGACATCGCGACCTTGAAGCTGGAAGCCGATTGCGCGGCGACCTTGGATCTCGCGCTGGCGGCGTGACGCTGTACTCGCGCCTCGCGCCAATAGCCCGCCCTTTTGCCTCCTGTGGGAGCGGCGTAAGCCGCGATCGCGTCATGCGTACAACTGCGCTGGTGGCGGTAGTTGCGCTATCGCGGCTTACGCCGCTCCCACAGAAAGCCTGCAACGCGGAGCCGCCCCCGCCTAGGAGTAGGAGCGGCGCGTGCCGCGACCACGTCGGGTCCGGTGCGGCGCAAGCACCGAGGAGCGAGCCGCCGCCTCGACTGAAGCCGCGCGGTGGTTCGCGCCGCCCTCACCGCTCGCGCAGTGGACGATGCAGGTCGAGGAAGATGTCGCGCGCGGCCACGCCGATGTCGGGCTGGTCGATGAAGAAGCCCTGCACGCCCAGGCCGTATAGCTGCACGGCTTCGGCCAGCGCGGTCTGGGCGATGCCGTTCGGGCCCTGGCTCAGGAACGCTTCCTCGGCGCGCACCGTATACGGATGCACGACCAAACCGGCCTTCAGCGCCCAAGCCAGCATGGGATGGACCACGCCGGTATTGCGCGTGCCCAACTCGGCCTTGCCGTCGCCGTCGGCGTCGACTTTCGGGTCCAGTGCCAGGCGCGGCAACAGGCTGCTCTTGGACGGGCCGACGCCGCTGGCGTAATGCCCCTTCATCCAGCGCAGCGCCGGCTCGGTGGCGAAGTCGGCATAGCGCGTGTTCGCGCCGAGCCCGCCTTCGATCTGCTGGTTCAAGTCGCCATAGATCGCGCCCAGATCGTCGCCGCGCGCGACGTGATACGCCAGATCGTACGGGCGCCGGCTCTGGAAGTCCTCGTACAGCTGCACCAGCGGCAGGTCGACGCCGGCGCGCGGCATGATCCGGGTCTTGAGCTCGATCAGGTTCTCGATCTCGAAGCTTTGGATATAGACGCGGCGCGGATCGGTGAAGCCTTCCGTCACCAGGGTTTCGATCAGCTTGGCGCCCAGCGAGGTCGCGATCGGGGTGCCGTCGATGCGGCGGCCTTCGTGGGCGAAATAGGTCGGGTGCTTGGTTTCCGGATAAATGCCGATGCGGCGGCCGCCGCGGCTCTCGCGCTGGGCCAGGCGCACCACCTCGGCGAAGGTCGGGATTTGGTACATGCCGTCGAAGCGCGTGTTGGCCGGACGGATCGCCGGGATGCGCTCCTTGGCGCGCAGGGTCTTGAGCTCGGCGAGGGTGAAATCCTCGGTGAACCAGCCGGTCACGGCGACACCGTCGATGGTCTTGGTGACGCGACGCGAGGCGAACTCGGGATGCGCGGCGACGTCGGTGGTGCCGGAGATCTCGTTCTCGTGGCGCGCGACCAGCACGCCGTCGCGGGTCGCGACCAGGTCGGGCTCGATGAAGTCGGCGCCCATGCGGATCGCGAGGCGGTAGGACTCCAGCGTGTGTTCGGGGCGGTAGCCGCTGGCGCCGCGGTGGCCGATCACGATCAGGCCGTGGCGGTCGGGCGCGTGCCGGTCGGCGGCGCGGTCGGGCGAGCGGTCGGTCACGGTGGGCATCTCGGCGCAGGCGGCGGCGCTGACGGCGGCCAACAGCACGGCGCCGAACAGTCGGGCCAGCTTAGTGCAATGCGGGGTCATGGCGGACAACCTCGGGCGTGGGGGAAGACCGGCGCCCCTGCGTGCCGGCACCGCCATGCTCGCGGCCGAACATTGCGCGCACTTGACCGTCCATGCCCGCGATCGCCGGACTGCGACCGCCGGCGCATTCCGCGCCGGCCGCGCGCGCCGGCGGCGACAACGCCTGCGCACGCGGACGGCCCTGCCCCTGCGGCCCGGCCTCGCGCCGGGCCGCGCGTTCCTCAGTGTTCGCTGATCCAGGCGTTGACCGCGGTCACCGTGCCGTCGGCCACGGTGATCGCCAGACGGTCCTCGCTGCGCTTGCCGCCGGGATAGATCTCGATGCCGTTGAGGCTGCTCTTCCATTTCTGGGCGACGATCCCGTTCTGCTTCAGCACCAGCAGCCACTGGTTGACCTGATCGCCTTCGGTGGGCTCGGTCTCGGTGCACAGGGTGTCGATGGCCTGCAGCCGGGCCTCGGCGGTGACCGGATCGCCGAGCTTGGAGATCTTCTTGGCGCTGATTTCGTTGACGTAGGTGTAAGTCATACGGGTGGCTCCGGGCGCGCGGCGCCCTTGCGCGGATGTGGGCGGAGTAAGCCGCGGCCGCCGGGGCGACCGCGGCGGCGATCACTCTTCGAGCACCGAGAAGTGGGTGGCGCCGGGCCACACGCCCGACATCTCGACATGGCGCTGGCCGGTCAACCACTGCCCCAGCGGGCGCGCCCAATGGCGGCGGTAACGATCGGAATTGATCATGCCGACGAAGGTCACGTCGAGGTTGAGGTCGGTGGCGTCGAGCGGGATGTTGCCGATCGTGCGCGACAGCCCGCCGCTGATCTCGAACTGCTCGCGGCGCGGGCCGCTGGGCGTGTTGTAGGTCAGCAGGATGCGGGTGATGTAGGTGCTGCCCGGACGGTTGTTGAAGAAGATCTGGAAGCCGCCGAGCTTGCCGATCCAGTTGGGCATCAGCAGGCGGCCGTCGAAGGACGCGAACGAGTACGCGATCGGCACCGGCTCGACCGGACGGGTGTTGGCCTGATCCGGCCACAGGTGGCGGTCGACGTCGCGGGCCTTGCGGATCGAGCTGAACGAGCCCTTGCCGCTGGCGCCGCCCAGCATCTCCTGGACCGCGCTGGCGCGGCCGGCGATCGAGAACGAAGCGTCGCTGGACTGCGAGCCCACATTGAGGCCGCTGTTGGCGAAGATCACATTGGTGACCACGCCGAAGCCCTGGGCGATCTGGCCGTTGCCGCCGAAGCCGACCGACTGCGCCTGCTCGGCCAGCCAATCGACGCTGCGCTCGACCACCGTGAGATCGCGCAGGAAGGACTCCTGGCGCAGCGAGAACTCCGAGGCGATCGAGTTGCTGTTGGCCATCGACCAGCTCACCTCCAGCCCGGCCTCGCCCTTGATGCCCGAATCCGGATCGGTGGCCTCGGCGCTCACGTCGACGCTGGCCTCGGTGCGCGAGACGCGCTCGGACATCAGCTGCCAGGAGCTCGAAGTCGCCGTGTGCAGCAGCTCGACATTGGGCAGCTGCTCCCGGACCAGGCGGAAGTCGCCGGTTTCGGCATCGACGATGCCCACCGCGCCGGGCCGAATCTGCGCATTGAGCGCCCAGTTGCCCCAATACGCCGGACGACTGCGCCGGATCAGGTCGGAAAAGGTGCGGTTCCAGCGGATACTCATTCGAATCTCTCCTGTGGTGCGCCTGTTGGCGTGGTGACAGGAAAAACGCGGCGGCGACGCGGCTGTGACGCGCGGGCTCTGGCCGTATCGAACCGCCCATGCGCCACCGTCCGGGGCGACAGCGGCTATGATGCGGCGATCACTGGGGAGGACAGCGGATGAGCCTGTTGGCGCGTATCTTGCGGCACAAGTCGGTGGAGCAACTTCAGGCCGATATCGGCAAGCGATCGGATTTCCGGCGCGTGCTGGGCCTGTGGCAGCTCACCGCGATCGGCATCGGCGGCATCATCGGCGTCGGCGTGTTCGTGCTGGCCGGCCATCAGGCCGCCGAGAACGCCGGCCCCGCGGTCGCGCTGTCGTTCCTGATCGCGGGCATCGCCAGCGCCGCCGCGGCGCTGTGCTACGCCGAGTTCGCCGGCATGATCCCGGTCACCGGCAGCGCCTACACCTATAGCTACGCGACCCTGGGCGAACTGCCGGCCTGGCTGATCGGCTGGGACCTGTTGCTGGAGTACGCGCTGATCGTGGCGGTGGTGGCGATAGGCTGGTCCGGCTACGTGCAGGTGCTGCTGGAAGGCATGGGCATCCATTTGCCGGTGTGGGCGCAGGGCGCGATCGGCACCGGCGAAGGCCGCGTGTTCAACGTGATCGCGGCCGCCGTCACCTTGGCCGTCTCGGCCCTGCTGGTGTTCCGCACCGAATGGGGCGCGCGCTTCAACACCCTGATCGTGGCGATCAAGGTGCTGGCGGTGCTGCTGGTGATCGGCGTGGGCGTGTTCTACATCGACACCGCCAACTGGACGCCGTTTATTCCCGAGCGCGTGATAGGCGCCGACGGCGTCGGCCACTTCGGTTTCGCCGGCGTCGGTACCGCCGCGGCGGTGGTGTTCTTCGCGGTGTTCGGCTACGACACCCTGACCACGGCGGCCGAGGAATCCAAGAACCCGCAGCGCGATCTGCCGCGCGCGGTGCTGCTGTCGCTGGGCGTGTCGATGATCCTGTACCTGGCGGTCTCGCTGGTGCTGACCGGCATCGCCCATTACTCCACCCTGGGCGGCGATGCGCCGGTGTCGGACGCGTTCGCGGCGCTGGGCCTGCCCTGGATCGCCAAGACCATCGCCTTCTCGGCCGTGGTCGGTATCGCCAGCGTGCTGTTCGCCTTCATGCTGGGCGCGGCGCGGATCTGGTTCTCGCTGTCGCGCGACGGCCTGCTGCCGGCCTGGTTCGCCAAGATCCACCCGCGCTATGGCACGCCGCACCGCCCGACCGTGGTGCTGGGCGTGTTCACCGCCCTGGTCGCCGGCCTGCTGCCGATCGGCGAGGTCGCCAAGCTGGTCAACATCGGCGTGCTCTCGGCCTTCATCGTGATCTGCGCCTCGGTGTGGCTGCTGCGCGTGCGCAAGCCGAACCTGGAGCGCTCCTTCCGCACTCCGCTAGTCCCGCTGATCCCGATCATCGGCATCGCCTTCTCGATCTGGCTGCTGTCCGAGTTGCAGGCGATCACCTGGCTGATCTTCTTGATCTGGCTGTCGCTGGGCCTGCTGGTGTATTTCGGCTACGGCATTCGGCACAGCAAGCTGGCGTTGGAGCAGAAGTAAGAAGCGAGAAGCGAGAAGTGAGAAGTGAGAAGTGAGAAGTGAGAAGTGAGAAGTGAGCAAAAGCATTACGCTCACTTCTCACTCCTCTACGCTCACTCCTCGCCTTCAGCGAGGCGCGACGTAGCCGCCCGGCACGCCCTCCGGCGACAGCACCAGCTGCCACAACTGGGCGTGGCGGCTGCGGAAGCTGGCCATGGCGCCAGCCAGGTAGAAGCGCCACATGCGCCGGAAGCGTTCGTCGTAGCGCGCGTCCAGCTCCGGCCAGGCGCGCTCGACGTTGGCGCGCCAGGCCTGCAAGGTCAGGTCGTAGTCGGCGCTGAAGTTATGCCAGTCCTCGATCACGAAGCGCTGCTCGACCGCTTCGGCGATCTGGCGCGCCGAGGGCAGCATGGAATTCGGGAAGATGTACTTGCCGATCCAGGGATCGGTATGGGTGACCGAATGGTTGCCGCCGATGGTGTGCAGCAGGAACAGGCCGTCGGGTTTGAGCGCGCGCCGCGCGGCGTCGAAATAGATCGCGTAGTTGCGCACGCCGACGTGCTCGAACATGCCCAGCGAGAACACCCGGTCGAAACGGCCGTCGGCGCGGCCGCCGCCCAGCGCATCGCCCTGCAGATCGCGGTAGTCCTGCAGCGCGATCTCCACCGGCAGCCCGGCGCACAGCTCGCGCGCGTACTCGGCCTGTTCGCGCGAGATGGTCACGCCCACGCCGCTCACGCCGTAGCGTTCGGCGGCGAACTTCAGACCCTCACCCCAGCCGCAACCGATGTCGAGCACGCGCATGCCCGGCGCCAGACCGAGCTTGCGGCAGACCAGGTCCAGCTTGGCCTCCTGGGCCAGGTCCAGGTCCTGCAGCGGCGCGCCCCCGCGATCGCGCCAGTAGCCGCAGCTGTAGACCATGCGCCGCCCCAGCATGGCGCGGTAGAGGTCGTTGCCCAGGTCGTAATGACGCTCGCCCACCGCGAACGCGCGCTTGCGGCTTTGCAGATTGATCAGGTGCGCGCGCAGGCCGTCGAACAACGCGCTCCAGCCGTGCACGCGTTCGTCCACATGCGCGCGCAGCAGCCGGTACAGCATCCCGTCCAGCGATGCGCAGCGCCACCAGCCGTCCATGTAGGACTCGCCCAGGCCGAGCGAACCCTGCGCGATCACGCGCGAATAGAAATGCTCGTCGTCGACCTGGATGTCCCAGGGACGGTCGCCATCGACCTGGACGTCGGCTAGCGCCAATAGAGCGACGACCCGATTGCGCAAGGTGGCGGGCATGGTGGCTCCGATCCAGCTGAAAGCTAGCAACGAGTGGAGATTAAACAGGAACGAGTAAAGGCCGTGCCTGTGTGATTACTCCCACCTATCGCCACTAGTTGCTAGTTACTCGCTACTCGTTCCTAGCTTCCCGCGAACAGCGCCTTGTACGTCGGTGCCACGTAGGGCAGCAGCACGCTGGCCGGCACTTCCACGGTCTGGGTGCCGTCGGAGTACGGACCGACCTCGTAGGGCGCGAACACGAAGCGCAATGCGCTCAGCTTGCCGTCCGGCGCGACCACCGGCTCGAACAGAGCGAAGTTGGCTGGGTCGGCGTCGGTGCCGTCGTCGATCATGCGGCCGGCGCTTTCGACCACCTCGGCGCGCTCGGCCGGGGCCAGGTCGTCGGCGTCGACGCGCTGCGACAACGCCGAATGCAGTTGCTCGCGCACGTAGCGCGAAATCGCATCCCAGCCCTTCTTGTCCGGCACCAGGTCGGTGGCCTTGAGCATCTGGTTCTGCTGCGGCAGCCACACGAAGCGCGCGATCAGCGGCGAGCCGTGGGCGCCGCCGGTGTAGCTGCTGCCCTCGGCGGCCACCGCCACCAGGGTCGGCGAATCCAGCACCTCGGTGAAGTTCAGCGACAGGTCGTAGGGCGCGCTGCCCTCGCCCTTCTTGCGCGCCTGCGCGGCTTCGATCAGGTCGGTGCGCGCGGCGTCGGCATAGCGCTTGAGCTCGGCCGCCAGGCCCGGGTACTTGGCCGCCGGGGTCTGGTAGCTGATGCCGATGATGTAGTCGGGCGTGGTCTCGACCACGTCCTTGAGTTCGACCGCAGGCACGGCCGCGGGCGTGGCGGCCGCGGGCGTCGTGCCCGGCGCGGCGGCCGTGGTCGGGGCGGCGGCCTCGCGCTTGCACGCGGCCATGGCCAGACAAAGCACAGTGACGGCGACGGCGCGCCGGGCGATAACGGACTTCATGGGGCAATCCTTTGGTGTTCCCGCGGACATTATCGTCGAAACCGTGATGCCCGCATGCACAAGCCCGCCGAATTCGCGCTAAGCGCGGCGGCCGATCACCACTGGCTGCGGTGCGGCAGCAGCCCCTGCAGTTCGGCGTCGGTCAGATTGCGCCACTGGCCGGGCTTGAGGTATGCCAATTTGACGTTACCGATGCGCACCCGCATCAGCTGCTTGACCCGGAAACCGAAGTGCTCGGCCATCAAGCGGATCTGCCGGTTCAAGCCCTGCACCAGCACGATCCGGAAACCGAAACGGTTGAGCTTGCCGGTCTTGCACGGCAGCGTGGTCTGGCCGTGGATCGGCACGCCGCGGCTCATGCCGCGCAGGAACTCGGGGGTGACCTCGTGGTTCACCGCCACCAGGTATTCCTTCTCCAGCTTGTTCTCGGCGCGCAGGATCTCGTTGACGATGTCGCCGTTGCTGGTCAGCAGGATCAGGCCCTCGGACTCCTTGTCCAGGCGCCCGATCGGGAAGATCCGGCGCTCGTGGCCGACGAAGTCGACGATGTTGCCCTTGACCGTGGACTCGGTGGTGCAGGTCACCCCGGTCGGCTTGTTGAGGGCGATGTAGACGTGCTGGCGCTGGCCCTTGATGGCCACGCGGGTGCGCAGCTTCTGGCCGTCGACCAGGACCTCGTCGTCCTCGCCGACCTCGGCGCCGATCCGGGCGCGCACGCCGTTCACGGCCACCCGGCCCTCGGCGATGAGGCGGTCGGCCTCGCGGCGCGAGCAGTGGCCGGTGTCGCTGATGTGTTTGTTCAGGCGCATGCGGAATCGGACGCGGGGCGCGCCGGTCTGGGACGGGCGCGCATGCTGTCACACCTTGGGCCGCGGTGCAGCGTCGGGCTCAGCCCAGCAGGTCGGAAAATTCAGGATGGCGCTCGATCCAGGCCGCCGCGTATGAGCAGGCCGGCCGGACCTTGAGGCCAGCGGCACGGGCATGTTCGAACGCCGCCCGGACCAGACCGCCGGCGATGCCGCGCCCGCCGATCACTTCCGGCACCCAGGTGTGGGTAATCACCAGATGGTGGCCGTCCAGGCGGGTGTCCAGGTAGGCGAGCTCGCCGTCGACCGTGGTCGAGAAGCGGCCGCTGGGAGCGTCGTGGTGGATATCGGGCATGGCGGTTCCTGGTGGGGGGCGCCGGGCCCGCGCATGGCGGGCCCGGCGCGGTGCTCGGGTCAGCGATTATCGCGCTTGCCCTGGTTGCGTCGATCCTGGGTGCCGATGCTGCCCTGGATCGCCTGCATGCGGCTCTCGGCGGCGTGCAGTTCCTCGGCCTTGGCGGCGGCGCCCGGCGACTCGCTGCCCTGCTGCGGGGCCTGGCCGTGCTGCGGATCCAGGTGCTGCCAGGGCGGCGGCTGGCGGTCGTGTTCCTGCTTGGCCTCCAACAATTGGCGGGTATTGGCCAGGGCCTGCTCGGGGGTGATCGGGCGGCTGCGTTCGGCCTCCGCTGCAGCCTCCTTGGCCTGCGCGGCGGCGCTGCGCTGCGCGGCCGCCGGCACCGGCGCGGAGGCCGCCATCGGTTTCCCGACCGGCGTGCGCGCGGCCGGCTTGGCTGCGCCCAGCGCCGGCACGGCAACGGCCGAGGTCGCGGCGGGTGCGGTGACCGCTGGCTCGGCGCGCGGCTTCGCGGCGGCCTTGGCCGCCGGCGCGGCGCGCGTGGGCTTGGATTGGGCCGGCGCAGCCACCGGGCTGCGTTGCGGCGTGGGCCGGACGACGGCGGGCCGCGGCGCAGCCACCGGGCTGCGTTGCGGCGTGGGCCGGACGACGGCGGGCCGCGGCACGGCCACCGGCTGCTTGGCGACGGCCGGCTTCGCGGACGCGGACTTGGCGGCGGTCTTCTTGGCCACGACCGGCTTGACGACTTTCTTGGCCGGCGCCGGCTTGGCCGACGGCCGCGCCGTGGCGACCTTGCCCGCGCTGCGCTTGACGACCTTCTTCGCCGCCTGCTTGGCCGCGACCTTCTTGGCCGCCGGCTTCGCGGTCTTCTTCGCGGCCTTCTTCACCGCCTTCTTCGCGGCCTGCTTGACCGCTTTCTTGACGACCTGCTGGGTCGTCTTCTTGGCCGCCTTCTTCGCGGTCTTACGGGCCGGCACCTTGCGCGCGGCGGTCTTGCGTACCGTTTTCTTGGCCGCCGCCTTGCGGGCGGGCGCCTTCTTGACGGTCTTGGCGGCTTTCTTGGTCGCCATGCCTTGCCTCCTGTGGCGTCTCCGAGGGGGCGGCGGCGCGGTGCCACCGCTGTACCGGTGGTAACACGCAGGGCATTCAAGCCGGGTGAGCGACGCCCCGCCCGGCCGCCCCAGCGCGTCAGCCCCGACCGGCCCTGAACGGCCAGCGTTGACACCGTACGTCACATTTTCCGGGTGATAGCCGCCACAAACGCTGGCATGGTTTCTGCGTTCTTTCCGTTACCAGAAAGGGAAAGTGAGAGGAGAAGGCGCATGTCCATGAACCTACCCATGAATACCGTCAGCGACGACGCTTTGGTCACCCGCATGTACGACCTGGTGCGCACCGGCGAAGGCGATGCCCAGGAGCTGATGCAGCTCGACGCCGCCATCTACGGCCGCCTGGCCGAAGCCTACGGCGAGACCATTCCGGAACTGGACGCCCTGCCCCGCATCGAGAGCCGCTGGGCCGCCTGACCCCCGTCTTAGGGGAAGGGCGCGATCAGCGGAACTGAGGGTTGCTCAGCTGCTGCAGGAAGGACGGGCCCACGCGCGGATCCATCAGCAGCATGAACAACACGCCGTAGATCGCGCCCGACAGATGGGCGCTGTGGTTGATGCCGTCGCCGCCGCGCTTGTCCATCCAGAACGAATAGGCCACGTATGCGACCGCGTACACGATCGCCGGCATCGGGATCGGAATGAAGACCAGCGTCCAGGGCTGCAGCAGGATTCCGGCGAACAGCACCGCCGACACGCCACCCGAAGCGCCCAGGCTGCTGTAGCCGGCATCGCGCCGATGGCGCAGGTAGCTGGGTAGGATCGCGACCACGATCGCCGACAGATAGAAGAGCACGAACACGACGGGACCCACCGACTGGGTCATGGCATCCTCGACCCTGAGACCGAAGAAATACAAGGTCAGCATGTTGAACAGCAGGTGCTGCCAATCGGCGTGGACGAAGCCATGGGTGAGCAGCCGGTCGTACTGACGATGCCGCTCCACCGCGGGCGGCCACAACAGCAGGCGCTGCTTCGCCTTGGGGTTATCGAACGCCAGCCAAGACACCAGCACGGTCGCGGCGATCAGTACATAGGTCAGCATCGGGTCGGGTCTCGCGGCGTTACGTCAGGCGGCTCGGTAATGGTCCTGCATCGGATAGCGCCGCGCGTATAGCCCGAACGCGGCCGCCGCAACGAAGGCGAATCCGGCGAAGAAGAACATCAGGAAGGCATTTTCGCTCAGGCCCGTGCCGGCGATGTGAGCGGTCACCGAGGCGTTGCGCACCGCCGCGTTGGTCAGCATCACCCACAGGTTGCCGAAGGTGCTGGTGAGATACCACAGCGCCATGATCACGCCCTTCATCGACTGCGGCGCCTGGCTGTAGGCGAACTCCAGCGCGGTCGCCGACACCAGCACCTCGCCCAGGGTCAGCAGGACGTAGGGCAGGATCTGCCAGGACAGCGACATCGGGTGCCCGGCGTCCAGGTACAGCTGCAGCACCGCCGCGACGATCCAGGACAGGCCGGAGATCGCGATGCCGAAGCCCATGCGCCGCAGCGGCGTCGGGTTGAGGCCGACCCGGCGCAGCGCCGGGTACAGCACCAGGTTGTTGAACGGGATCAGCAGCATCACCAGCAGCGGATTGATCGCCTGCATCTGCGAGGCCGCGGCGCGCGCGCCGCCTTCGCCGGAGATCAGCCAGGTCGGCCACCACCACAGGTCGGTGGGCACCACCATCTTCTGGCCCTGCAGCACCCAGGTCGAGGCCTTCTGGTCGAACAGCGACCAGAACGGGGTGACCAGGGCGAACACGATCACGATGCGCAGCACCGCGCGCACGCCGTCCACCGCCACCGCCGAATGCTTGCCGCGCGCGCGGTCCAGCTGCAGCGAGATGCCGTAGCCGCCGAAGCCGATCAGCAGGCCCAGCGCCAGGCACACGCTTTTGACGAAGCCCATCGCCGGCACGAAGCTCAGCGAGGCCGCGGCCAGCGCCAGGGCCACGCCCAGGCAGGCGACGATCGCGCCGGGGTTGCCCTGCCCCGGCGCCGACGTGGTCAGAGCGGTGCGGGCGACGTTGAAGAACGAATCGGGATCGGGCGTGTCGCGGGTCGGCGGCACGCGCACGTAGCGGTGGCGGCCGAGCCAGAAGATCAGGGTGGCCAGGAACATCAGCGCGCCGGGGATGCCGAAGGCGACGCTGGGGCCGTACTCGCGCAGGAAGATCGGCATCAGCAAGGACGCGAACAGCGAGCCGAAGTTGATCGTCCAGTAGAACGCGTCGAACACCAGCTTGGCCTTGGCCTTGTTGCTCTGGTCGAACTGGTCGCCGACGAAGGACACCACCAGGGGTTTTATGCCGCCGGCGCCGAACGCGATCAGGAACAAACCGGTGTAGAAGCCGGTCTGGCTGTGCTCGAACAGCGCCAGGCAGGCATGGCCGGCGCAGTAGATCAGCGAGAACCAGATGACGGTGTTGTATTTGCCGAAATAGCGGTCGGCCAGCCAGCCGCCCAGCAAGGGGAAGAAGTAGGTGCCGATCATGAAGCTGTGGAACACCTCCTTGGCCAGGTGCTCGCGCTCGGCCAGGTCGGAGGTGGACGCCAGCAACAGGGTCCCGACCAGGAACGAGGTCAGGATGTTGCGCATGCCGTAGAAGCTGAAGCGCTCGGCCGCCTCGTTGCCGATGATGTAGGCGATCTGGCGGGGCATGCGCCCCTGCGAATCGGCGCGGGCGGTGGCAGCTTGGCTCATCTACGGGCGGTCCTGCGGTTGCGGTCCGCTAAGCCTAACCGATCGTCGCGGCCGGGCCGCCGGGGGCCGCATCGGCCGCTCGGCCGGGAGCCCGTGCCGGCGTCGCCGGCGGCCAGATACGGCACAGCCGGGGCGCCGCTGGGGCCTAGGCGATCAAGCCCATTCGCTCAGGCCTTCGCGCTCGTACAAGGTGCGGAACGAGGGCCGCGCCTTCATGCGTCGGGCCAGCTCGCCCAAGTGCGGCCAGTCGTGGCCGGGGCGCGGCATGTTGCGGGTCCAGCGCATCAGCATGGTCAGGTAGAAATCGGCGATGCCCGGGCCCTCGCCCAGCAGATAGGGGCCATGCGCGGCCAGGTGCGCGTCGATGTGCTGCCAGGCCGCCTCGACGCGCTCGCGCACGCCCGCGCGCACGGCCTCGGGATCGGCGCCGACGTCGCCCGGGTACCACCACAACCGCAGCGGCGATTGCACCGCGTTGGCCAGGTACAGCATCCACTGGTAGTAAGCGCCGCGGCGCGGATCGCTGGGCGCGGGCGCGAAGCCGGACTCGGGATGGCGGTCGCCGAGCAGCAGCAACAGGCCGCAGGTCTCGTGCAGCGGCTGGCCGTCGACCAGCAGGGTCGGAATCCGGCCGGCCGGATTCAGGGCCAGATAGTCCGCGCGCTTGTGCGCGCCGCTGTCGATGTCGGTCAGACGCAATTCGTGCGGCTGATCCAGTTCGATCAGCAGCCAATGCACGACCAGACTGGCGGCGCCGGGAGAGTAGTAGAGCGCGTACATGCGGACATCCCTGGAAACGGTCGGGCAGTTTAAGCCAGGCCCCGGCCCGTACGCTGCCGCGTGGAGCGCGCGCATTGCGTTTCGAATGTGCTGACGCCGCTTGTCAGCAGTGTGCCAACCGTGCACAGCCTTGGCCCGGAGGCTCCGTTACCATGCGGGCAGACCTGGGAGAGAGACCCCGCATGACCCGCACGCTCTTGCTCGCCGCGCTGCTCGCCAGCGCCCTGCCCGTCGCCGCCGCCGACACCTCGCTAAGCACCGTCGCCGAGCGCAGCGGCTTCACCAAGACCGGCCGCTACGACGAAGTGATCTCGCTGTGCGAGGCCTATGCGCTGCGTTATCCGGACGCGGTGCGCTGCGCCGATTTCGGCACCTCGCCCGAGGGCCGGCCGATGAAGGTGTTGATCGTGTCGCCGGCCGGCGCGTTCACCCCGCAGGCGGCCAAGGCCAAGAACCTGCCGGTGATGCTGGTCCAGGGCGGCATCCATTCCGGCGAGATCGACGGCAAGGACGCCGGTTTCCTGGCCCTGCGCGAGGCCCTGGACGGCGCCGCCGCGCCCGGCGCGCTGGCCAGGCAGGTGCTGCTGTTCGTGCCGGTGTTCAACGTCGACGGCCACGAGCGCTTCGCGCGCTGGAACCGCCCCAACCAGCGCGGCCCCGAGGAAATGGGCTGGCGCACCACCGCCCAGAACTACAACCTCAACCGCGACTACCTCAAGGCCGACAGCATCGAGATGCAGTCCATGCTCAAGCTGGTCGACGCCTGGGACCCGCTGGTCTACGTCGATCTGCACGTGACCGACGGCGCCAAGTTCGAGCACGACGTGTCGATCCAGGTCGAGCCGGTGAAGTCGGGCGACGCCGCATTGCGCAAGGCCGGCACCGCGCTGCGCGACGGCGTGATCCAGCGCCTGGCCGCGCAGGGTTCGCTGCCGCTGCCCTACTACCCCTCGTTCGTGCAGAACGACGATCCCAGCTCCGGCTTCGAGGACGGCGTCGCTCCGCCGCGCTTCTCGCACGGCTATTTCCAACTGCGCAACCGCCTGGCCATGCTGGTCGAAACCCATTCCTGGAAGGACTACCCGACCCGCGTGCGCATCACCCGCAACACCGTGGTCGCGCTGATGGAACTGGTCGGCGCGCAGGGCGCGGCCTGGCAGCGCGAAACCGCCGCCGCCGATCAGCGCGCAACCAAGCTCGGCGGTCAGCCGGTGGCGCTGGACTACAAGGCCGGCCCCAAGACCCGCACTGTCGCCTTCCGCGGCTACGCCTACACGCGCACGCCCTCGGAGATCTCCGGCGCGCTGATGACGCGCTACGACGAGACCACGCCCCAGGTCTGGAACATCCCGATGAAGGACGACGTCCAGCCCAGCCTCACGGTCAAGGCGCCGCGCGGCGGCTACCTGGTGCCGGCCGCGCACGCGGCCTGGGTCGCGGCCAAGCTCGACCAGCACGGCATCGCCTACCGTCGCCTCGACGGCGCGCTGCCCAAGGCGCGGGTCGAAACCTTCCGCGCCGACAAGGCCGAGTTCGGCGCGCAGTCGGTGGAAGGCCACCAACGCCTCACCGCCACCGGCGAGTGGAAGCCGGAACTGCGCAACGTCGGCGCCGGCGCCCTGTTCGTGCCGATCGCCCAGCCCAAGGCGCGCCTGGCCATGGCCCTGCTGGAACCGCAGGCGCCGGACGCGTTGGCGGCCTGGGGCGAGTTCAACAACGCCTTCGAGCGCAAGGAGTACATGGAGGACTACGTGGCCGAGGAAGTCGCGCGCGAGATGCTCGCCGCCGATCCCAAGCTCAAGGCCGCGTTCGAGCAGAAGCTGAAATCCGACCCGGCCTTCGCCAAGGATGCGCAGGCGCGCCTGGAGTTCTTCTACCGCCGCCACTCGTCCTGGGACGACAGCTACCGCCTGTATCCGGTGCTGCGCATCGCGACGGTGCCGCGCTGAGCGCGCGGACGATCGGCGGGCCGGCGTCGCGGCGCCTGGCCGCGCGGCTGCTGGGCGGCGTCGCCCTGCTGGCGATGCTGGCGGCTGCGCCATTGCCGGCCGCCGAACCGCAAGCGGCACCCGCCGACGGCGGGCTTTCGGTCGTTACCCTCAATCTCTGGCACGACAAGAGCGACTGGCCGGCGCGCCAGCGCCAGATCGTGGCCGAGCTGCGCCGCCTGCAACCCGACGTGATCGCGCTGCAGGAAGTGCTGCAGCACCAGACCCTGCCCAACCAGGCCCAGACCCTGGCCGATGCGCTGGGCTACCGCGCCTACTTCGTTTCGGTGGACGCCACCGACGTGGCGCGCCGCTACGGCAACGCGATCCTGAGCCGTCGCCCGCTGCTGGCCTTCGATTGGAAGCCCTTGCAGCCCGCCGACGATTACCGCACCGTCGCCCACGCCCGCGTCGAGGTGAACGGACGCGTAGTCAACGTCTACGCCACTCACCTGCACTACAAGCCCGAAGGCGGCGCGATCCGTCGGCGCCAGATCGACGATCTGCTGGCCTACATCGACGCCACGGCCGGCGGCGCGCCCAGCCTGGTCGCCGGCGATTTCAACGCCCCCGAGCACGCGCCCGAGTTCGCCGAGTTCGGCCGCCGCTTCCGCAACGTCTACGGCGCGCTGCATCCGGGCATCGCCGACGACGCCCGCGAGCACAGCACGCTCAACCTCAATCAGTACGCGCCGCTGCGCATCGACCATGTCTGGTACCAGCCCGACGCGTTCGCGCCCAGCCAGGCCGAGATTCTGTTCGACGCACCGGATGCGGACGGCGTGTGGGCGTCGGACCACTACGGCCTGCATGCCGTGCTGCGCATGACGCCGCCGACCGCTCCGTGACGGATACGCCTCGACGCGACCGCCGCGCAGCGACCGACGCGCGGACCCAGCGGGCGCCGCTCAGCGCTGCATGTACTTCCAGTTGCGGTGCTTGCCTTCGGCCAGCCATTCCACGGCCTGCTGCACGCGCTTGAGCCGGGTCGCCTCGCGCTTGGCTTCGACGATCCACTCCACGTACTCGCGTCTGTGGCTGGGTGGGAAGGCCTCGAAGGTCTTGCGCGCCGGGGCGTTCTTCTTCAGTGCCGCCACAAGGTCCTCGGGCACCGCCAGCGGCGGCTTGGGTTGCGCGCTCTTGGTCGTGGGCCGCTTCACGCCCGCGTCGATCAGGGCCATCGCCTGCTTCACGTAGCCGCCTAGCTCGCGCTTGCCCGGCAGATCGGCGAGCCGGGTCAGCCGCCCGAACTGGCCCATCCCCTCCTCGCCCTTGCGACCATCCGGCCCGACGATGTGGGCGCCCTGCCAGAAACCGAAGCTGGCGTGCTGCTTGAACGCGGCCATGCCGCACAGGATCCGGCCGTGGTAGACGAAACTGGGCATGCCCCACTTCAGGGTTTCCTCGACCTCCGGGCAGGCCTTATGCACCACGCCGCGTACCTGTTCGAGGATGGGCCGGGCGAACTCGGCGGCCTGGGCGATGTAAGCGTCGATGCGTGGGTCGTGCTGGGGCATGACGGGCTCCCGGGGCCGGCGTGGCTCACTGGCGCTTGAACACCAGGCTGAGCGTGGCACCGGGATCGTCGACGATCAAGCGGCCGTCGCGCAGGCAGTAGCGGTGACTGGGCGCGCTGCCCTGCACCTGCAGACGGTGGCAGTCGCCGTCGCGCTCGAGCTCGCGGTAGTTGCGCGCCACCGCGTCGGGCACGCCGAGCACGCGCATCACCAGGGCGTCGTCGGTGATCTCCAGCAGGCCGCGGCCGTAGAGCTCGCGCAGAAACGCGATCTCGCGCTCGCTGCGGCCGCCCCGACGCGCCTCGGCGACGGTCGCGTCCAGGTCCACCACCCAATGGCCTTGCAAGGTTTCGTCCGCGCCGCAGGCCGACAGCGTCGCGACCGCGAGCAAGGCGAGCGCCAGCGTCTTCATGCGTCCGCGAGCGGCCACTCGCCCAAGATGTCGTAGCGACTCTGTCCTTGCGCGGCCAACAGGCTATGCACCAGCACGAAGCGGTCCACCCGCCACGCGATCGGTTCGATCGGCGTCGGCGCCAGCGCGCGTTCGGCATCGCGCAGGATGGTCACGTGCGGCGCATGCGCGCGATGGCCGGATTCGATGCGCACGCCGGCCTTGGCCAGGGCCACGCCCAGACGCTCCCACAACTCGGTCAGGCCCGGCGCGGGGTGCTCGCAACCCAGCCACCACGGAATGGCGTGGTTGCGAAAGCTGCCGGCGCGGTCCAGGGACAGCTCGAACGCGGGCAGGCGCAGGGTCTGCGCGGCCGTGGCGGCGCGTTCGGCGATGGCCTGCGGCAGCGCGCCGAAATCGCCGAGGAACTGCAGGGTCAGGTGATAGCGGTGAGCGCCGATCAGGCGCCCGCCGCCCTGGTACCGCTGGCGCAAGGCCGGCGCGAGGCCGGCGATGCGCTCGCGCGTGGCCGTGTCCGGCATCAGCGCGAAGAACAAACGATGGATATCGGAACGCGCCGCGGGCGCCGGGCCGAACAAGGAGTCTTGTTGCATGCCGTCAGTGTAGCGCCCGCGCGCGGCGATCTCAGCCCTTCGGCGCCGGCGATTCGGCCTCGCGCTTGCGGGTGTCCTCGATCAGCGCCTCGCGCGCGGCGCGGCGCAGCGCTTCGGGATCGGACTGACGCAAGTCGGCGTTGGCCGGCAGACCCAGCTTGGCCAACATGTCGGCGATCACGCGCTTGTTCGCGTACGGATGCGGATGATCGGGCTCGTCGTCCTGGCTGCGGTAGAAGCGGTCGAGCAGCTTGATCCGGGTGACGTCGGCCTTGGCCAGCTCGACCAGCTTGGCGCGGTACTCCAGCGTCCACGGCGGCATGTCGGGCCAGCGCTTCAGGTCGGCGTAGTGCTGGGACTCGTGGCCTAGGAAACTGACCTGGAAGTCCTCGCCCTTGAGATCGCCGTAGGCCGCGCGCACCGCGTACAGCCCCTCGGGATTGGCCCAGCCGGCCGCACCGGTCTGATTGCAGGCGGTGTAATTGCTCCAGCCGCGGCTGAGCCAGCCGTCCATCACGAACACCTTGACCGGTTGCTGTTCGCCGCCGGGCAGCGCGACGACGTGGTCCTGCTCCTCCTGCTCGCTCCACAGGAACAGGTCGTACAGCGGCGGGGTGCGGCCCTGCAGAGGATGCAAACCGCTGGCGCGCAGTTTCACGTTGATGCGTTCGGTCAACGCATCGAATGCCTCGTCGCCGTCGGCCGGCGGTTTCTCGCCGATCGTCGCGGCCAAGTCGGCCTTGAGCTTGGCATCCTCGGCCGGACGCTGGGCCGGATTGCGCACCGCGAGCCACCAGTAGCGCTGATAGATCTCGAGCACGCGCCGGGCGTAGGGATCGCGGACCTCGGCGGCCGAGGGCGGCGGCGGCGAACGACGCTCGTGACGATCCAGCATGCAGCTGCGGAAGGCTGCGTCCTTGGCGTTGAACTGCTCGACCGGCGCCGCCTTCAAGGCGGTGAGCGCGGTCGGCACGTCGGCGCGCAGGGAGGCGCCCAAAGCGTCGCTGACCGCCTTGACGGCGAGCGGGCCGCTGGTTTCCGGCAACGGCGCCGGCGGAGCGGCAGCACCGCCCAGCACCCAGGCCAGCAGCAGCGGCGCGGCGATCGCGGCGGACGACAGGGAAGGTTTCATGGCGAAGACTCCAGAGCGCGGGGGATGCGCGTTGGAGCCATTAGGCCGCGATGGCGAGCCGCCGGTCTTGTACGTACTTGATCTGGCGGCGCAGCCGCGCCGGCGTGCAGCCGGCATGCGCGACCACGATGCGGTGCAGGTGGCTTTGATCGGCGAATCCCGCGGCCGCGGCCACCTCGGCCAGCGGCAGCGCGCCGCCCAGCAGTTGCAGGGCGTGGCGCCAGCGCGCTTCGCGGCGCAGGGCGCGCGGCGACATGCCGTAGCTGCGGCTCAGCGCGCGGCTGGCGTGTTCGGCCGAGACCCCGAGCCCGCGCGCGAGCACGGCGATCTCGTGTTCGGACTCGGCCATGCCGCGCAACAGTTCGCCCTGCCAGTCGGGCAGCTCCGGCGCGGCCTGCGGGCGCGCGCAGGCCAGCAATTCCGACAGGCGCTGCGGGCAACGCTCGAACACTTCCACCGCCTCGCGCAAGTCGTGCACTTCCCAGGCGCTGGCGGCCAACTCGAACGCGCCGGGCGCGAGTTCGATATTGATCGCGCTGGCGCCCAAGCCGCCGAAACGGTCGCCGTGGGCGTGAAACGCCGGGTGCAGCACCAGGGTGCCGGGCCGGCACGGCAGTGGGCCGTCGAGACTGGCTTCGGTGTAGTCGCCGTCCAGCACCAGCGCGACGTAAGGCGCGCTGTGGCGATGGGTCGCCAAGGTCGCGCCGCGTTCGTGACGGGTGCGGTAGGCGCTGCCGATCGGATTCAACGAGGCGGCTCCTGGGCGCCGTTCGCGCCGCCGCGCGCTTCGGGTTTGCGCAGGTAGTCGGCCAAACCGCCCAACTGCAAGCCCTGGACCTTGTCGATCACCGGCACGAACTTGCTCAGGTCGTCCGGCGTGTAGCCGCCGGCGCGGTAGGCCAGGGTGATGCGGGTGCCGCCGCCGTCGGCGGGCGCCAGCCGGAACTCCATCGCGCCGTTCAAGCCCATGCCCTGCAGCGGGCCCAGCCCGCCGAGCAGGCGCAGGGTCTTGCCGGGATCGACGAAGCTCACGGTCATGTGCAGCGCCTGCTGCTGCCCGTCCAGACCGATCTCGCAGAAGCAACCGCCCGCACGCGGCTCGATCGACAGCCGCGACGCCTTGCCCCACCAGGTGTGATCCTTCGGCCACCAGCGATCGACCTCGCCGACCAGCGCCTTCCAGGCCGTGGCCTGGTCGACGGGCACGACCTGTTCGTTCTCGATGCTGAAGCCATTGGCGGCGACGTCCTTGACCGCGGCCGTGGCCGTGCCACCAACGCCCAGCAGCAGCGCCGCGGCGCATGCCATTGCGATCCTCACCATAGCCGTCCCCCTTCGCCAGGCCGCGACCGGCCGTTGCGGCGATTAGGAACCGCGCCGCGGCCGCCGCGCAAGCGACGGAAGTTGGGGGGCGGCGCGGCCTCAGGCGTCCAGTTCGCTCCAGCGCGCGTATGCCGCGTCCAACTCCGCCTGGGCCTGCGCCAGGGTCGCGTTGTGGGCGTTGATCGCGGCGCTGTCGCGTTGGTAGAACGCCGGCTCGTTCATCTGTTCGGTCAGTTCGGCCAGGCGCGTTTCCAGTTGCTCGATGCGCAGCGGCAACTGCTCCAGCTCGCGCGTTTCCTTGTAGCTGAGCTTGCGCTTGGCCGCCGGCGCCACGGCTTCGGCCTTGGCCGGCTCCGGCTTGCCCGCGCTGGGCGCGCCCGCGGCGGGCTTGGCCGCGCCGACCGAGGTCACCGGCCGCTGCCGCAGCCAATCGGTGTAGCCGCCCACGTACTCGCCGACCCGGCCCTCGCCTTCCATCACCAGGGTCGAGGTCACCACGTTGTCGAGGAAGTCGCGGTCGTGGCTGACCAGCAGCAGGGTGCCGGGGTAATCGCCCAGCAATTCCTCCAGCAGCTCCAGCGTTTCCACGTCCAGATCGTTGGTCGGTTCGTCCATCACCAGCAGGTTGGACGGCTGCGCGAACAGCTTGGCCAGCAGCAGGCGGTTGCGCTCGCCGCCGGACAAGCGCGTGATCGGCGCGCGCGCGCGTTCGGGGGTGAACAGGAAATCTTGCAGATAGCCGATCACGTGCTTGCTCTTGCCGCCGACCTCGACGAACTCGCGGCCTTCGGCCACGTTCTCGATCGCGTTCCAGTCCTCGCGCAGGGTCGCGCGGTACTGGTCGAAGTAGGCGACCTGCAGTTTGCTGCCTTCGCGCACTTCGCCGGCCTTGGGCTGCAGATCGCCGAGCAGGATCTTGAGCAGGGTGGTCTTGCCGCTGCCGTTGGGCCCGATCAGGCCGATCCGGTCGCCGCGGAAGATCGTGGTCGACACGTCGCGCAGCAGCGGCTTGCCGCCGAAATCGAACGACACCGACTTGGTCTCCACGACCTTGCGGCCGGAGGCTTCGTTCTGGGCGAAGTCCATGCGCACGTTGCCGGTCAGGTCGCGGCGCGCGGCGCGCTCGTTGCGCATCGCCTTGAGACGGCGCACGCGGCCTTCGTCGCGGGTGCGCCGGGCCTTGATGCCCTGGCGGATCCAGACCTCTTCCTGCGCCAGCAGCTTGTCGAAGCGCGCGTTCTCCTGCGCCTCGGCGTTCAGGCGTTCCTCGCGGCGACGCACGTAGTTGTCCCAGTCGCCGGGCCAACTGGTGACCTGGCCGCGGTCGATCTCGACGATGCGGGTCGCCAGCGCACGCAGGAAGCGGCGGTCGTGGGTCACGAACACCAGCGCGCCCTGCCAGGACTTGAGGAACTGTTCCAGCCAGTCGATGGCTTCGATGTCGAGGTGGTTGGTGGGCTCGTCCAGCAGCAGCAGGTCCGGCGCGGAGACCAGCGCGCGCGCCAGCAGCACGCGCCGCTTCATGCCGCCGGACAGGCCGGAGAATTCGACCTCGCCGTCCAGGTCGAGCCGGGCCAGGGTCTCGGTGACGCGCTGATCCAGGCCCCAGCCGTGGGCGGCCTCGATCTTGGTCTGGACCGCGGCGACCGCATCGGCGTCGTAGTGGTCGGCGTGGGTCAGATGGTGGTATTCGGCCAACCAATGGCCGAGCTCGCCCAGGCCGTCGGCGACCACGTCGAAGACGGTGCCGTTGGCGCCGGGCGGGACTTCCTGCTCGAGCCGGGCGATGCGGGTATTGCCGTCGCGGCGGCCGCCGTCGACCAGGATGCGGCCGTCGTCGGGCTGGATTTCTCCGGCCAGCAGTTTCATGAGCGTGGACTTGCCCGCGCCGTTGCGACCGATCAGGGCGATGCGTTCGCCCGGTTCGATGGACAGTTCGACGTTTTCGAGCAGGAGCGGGCCGCCGACGCTGTAGTCGACGTTCTGAACGGTGATCAAAGGCATCCGACCATTGTAGCCGGGGCACGCGCCCCGGCGCCGTCCGGGCGCGCGCCGGATGCCGGCACGGCGCATACTGGCGCCTCGCCGCCGGCATGGTGCTGCGGCCGCCACCACCGAATCGAGGAGCCTGCCATGAGCAAGGGCTTGGACCGCAAGAAAGAAACCAAGAAGAAACCGACCAAGACGATCAAGGAAAAGCGCGCCGAGAAGAACGAAAAGAAGGCCACCAAGGGCTTTGCGCCGACCTGATCGCGCGCTTCGCCGGCCCTATGCGGCCGGCCGGATCGCCGATCCACCCCGCCGCCCGCGCCTGTGCGCGGGCGTGCTTCAGGAGCCTCGGGCAAGCCGGGCCCAGCCACCGAGCCCGCTGACGCTATTCGTCGGCATGCCCCACGCCTCGGAATAGCAGCGGCGCAAGCCCTCGCAAGACCGCCGCGCCCCGCTTCCTGTGGGAGCGGCGTAAGCCGCGATCGCGCCGCCGCGCACCCCAGCGCCACCGGCGCCACCTGACGAATCGCGGCTTACGCCGCTCCTACCCCGAGACCTTGATCGCGCGCGCCCACTCGCAAGGCCGCGCCCCTGCTTCCTGTGGGAGCGGCGTAAGCCGCGATCGCGCCGCTGCGCGCTCCAGCGCCACCGGCGCCCACCTGACGAATCGCGGCTTACGCCGCTCCCACAGAGAGCAGGCGCTGATCTACCGAGCCTAGGGGTAGGAGCGGCGCAAGCCGCGACCACGTCACCCACCCCCCAACGTCGCTGGCCTTCGAGTTCGCGCGTCGCGGCTTGCGCCGCTCCTACCCGAGACCTCGAGCGCGCGCGACCACTCGCAAAACCGCGCCCCTGCTTCCTGTGAGAGCGGCGGCTTGCGCCGCCGTCGAGCCGACTGTCGCCGCCGCGACGGCGCCCGATCTCAGGAGCTGCAGGACAGCATCGAGCAGCCGGCGCGATCGCGCGCCCAGTCGGGGCGACGTTGCGCATAGGCCTCGCGGCCGGGCTGGTCCTCGTAGGGTCGGCGCATCACCTCCAGCAACTCGGTCACGCCGTCCGGATCGCCCTGCTCGGCGCGGTCGATCGCCTGCTGGGCCAGGTAATTGCGCAGCACATAGCGCGGGTTGCTCGCGCGCATGCGCGCCCGGCGCTCGGGCGCGGGCAGCGCGTCCTCGGCCAGGCGCGTGCGGTAGCGGGCCAGCCAGGCCAGCAGCGCCGGTTCGTGCTCAGCGCGCTTGGCCGGGTCGTAGAACGCGTCCGCGAACGGCTGCAGGCCGGCCTCGGCGTCCCAGTCCGACAAGGCGCGGAACCACAAGGTCATGTCGATCTCGGCCGCACGCATCAGTTCGCGCAGCGCGTCCATCAGCGCCAGGTCCTCATCGCCGCACTCGCGCAGGCCGAGCTTGCGCGCGACCGTGTCGCGCTCGGCCGCGTTCCAGGCCTCGACGTAGCGGCGCAGGCCATCCTGCAGCGGCGCCACGTCGGCGAACAGCGGCGACAGCGCGCCGGCCAGACGCGACAGATTCCAGTACGCCACCTGCGGCTGCGCGCCATAACGGTAGCGGCGGCCGCCGGCGTCGGTGGTGTTGGGGGTCCAGTCCGGATCGTAGTCGTCGATCCAGCCATAAGGGCCGTAATCGATGGTCAGGCCGAGGATGGACAGGTTGTCGGTGTTCATCACCCCGTGCACGAAACCGACCCGCATCCAATGCGCCATGGTGATCGCGGTGCGCTCGCAGACCTGGGCGAACCAGGCCGCGTACAGCGCTTCGCCGCCGCCCGTCAGCTGCGGGTAGTCGCGGCCGATGCAGAAATCCACCAGGCGCCGCAGCAATTCGTTGTCGCCGCGCGAGGCCGGCAATTCGAAATGCCCGAAACGCAGGAACGAAGGCGCGACCCGGCATACCACCGCGCCGGGTTCGGCCTTGGGGTGGCCGTCGTAGAACATGTCGCGCACCACGTTCTCGCCGGTGCCGATCAGGCTGAGCGCGCGCGTGGTCGGCACGCCCAGGTGATGCATGGCCTCGCTGCACAGAAATTCGCGCACCGAGGAGCGCAGCACCGCGCGGCCATCGGCCGTGCGCGAGTACGGGGTCGGGCCGGCGCCCTTGAGCTGCAGCTCCCAGCGCTCGCCGGCGGCGTTGACGACCTCGCCCAGGCTGATCGCGCGACCGTCGCCCAACTGCCCCGCCCAATGCCCGAACTGATGCCCGCCGTAATTCGACGCGAACGGCTGCATGCCGGGCAGCAGGGCGTTGCCGGCGAACACCTGGGCAAACTCCGGCGAGCGCAGCGCGGCCTCGTCCAGACCCAGGCGCGCGGCCATCTCGGCCGAGTACGCGAGCAGGCGCGGCGCCGCCACCGGGGTCGGCTGCACGCGCGAATACAAGGCGCCCTGCACCTGGCGCACGCCTGGCCCCGTTTCGGGGTCGGCGGGCAGTTCGCGGATTAAGGCGTTGTCGAAGTCGAAAGCCAGCATCTCAGCCCAGCACGTCGAAGGGACCGCCGCGCTCCAGCGCGCGCTGGTACGCGGGCCGGGCGTGGATGCGTTCGAGGAACGCCTGCATGTGCGGACGATCGCCACCCGCGCGCGCGACCGCGGCTTCGACCGGGAAGCTCATCTGGATGTCGGCGATGCCGAAGCGCTCGCCCGCGAACCAGGCGTGGCGGCCCAGCTCGGCCTCGATGTAGTCCAGGTGCAGCTTGAGCTGCGGTCCGACGAAGCTGGCCATGGCCTTGTCGGCGATCCCGCGCGCCACCGGCTTGGCGAAGAACGGCATCGGCGCGCGCTTCAGGCGCGCGAACACCAGGCTCAGCAGCAGCGGCGGCATCGCCGAACCCTCGGCGTAATGCAGCCAGTAGCGGCAGCGCAGGCGCTCGGGCGCGTCCAGCGGCGCCGGCGGCGGGCTGTAGCGATGCTCGCCGTCGTAGCGCTCGGCCAGGTATTCCAGGATCGCGGCCGACTCGGCCAGGACCCGCTCGCCGTCCTCCAGCACCGGCGATTTGCCCAGCGGGTGGATCCGGCGCAGTTCCGGCGGCGCCAGCAGGGTCTGGGCGTCGCGCTGGTAGCGCACGACCTCGTAGGGCAGTTCCAGCTCTTCCAGCAGCCAGAGCACGCGCTGCGAGCGCGAATTGTTCAGATGGTGGACGCGGATCATGACGGCCTGGGCGGTGGGGTCCGGGCCCATGGTAGCGGTCGCGGCGGTTCGGCGATTCGGCTCCGGGGCCGCGCATGGCCTAGACTGGTGGCATTCCCCATCGAGATCGCCATACATGGCCAAGCCCAATTACTCGTTCGAGAAGCGCCAGCGCGAGATCGCCAAGAAGAAGAAGCAGGACGAAAAGGCGGCCAAGAAGGCCGCAGCCAAGGACACCGGCGCGCCGGCCGATCCCAGCGGCAGCCCCCGCGACGACGAACGCAGCAACGGCTGAGCCCTGCCCCGGGCCGAGGCGACGCCAGTCGCCCGCCCCGCCCCAGCCAGTGCAGGCGCGCGGACCCCGCTGTCCGCCCCGCCTCCCCCCGGCGCAGCCGTCACGGCCGTGCCCGCGAACCCCCTTCCGATGACCGAAGCCCCCGTCCCTGCCGCGCAGCCGCCTGCCCCGCAGATCTGGGTCGATGCCGATGCCTGCCCCGGCGTGATCCGCGAGATCCTGTTCCGCGCCGCCGAACGCGCGCGCATCCAGGTCACCCTGGTCGCCAACCAGTGGCTGCGCACGCCCGGTTCGCGCTACGTGCGCGCGATCCAGGTGCCGTCCGGCCTGGACGTGGCCGACAACGAGATCGTGCAGCGCGTGGCCGCTGGCGACCTGGTGGTCACCCAGGACATCCCGCTGGCCGCGCTGGTGCTGGAAAAACACGCGGTCGCGCTGAATCCGCGCGGCGACCTCTACACCGCCGACAACATCGCCCAGCGCCTGTCGATGCGCAATTTCATGGACGAACTGCGCGGCGCCGGCGTGCAGACCGGCGGCCCGCCGGTGTTCCATGCGCGCGATCGCCAGGCCTTCGCCAACCAACTCGATCGTTGGCTGGCGCGAAGTCGCGTTTGAAGCCCGGCGCGCGCGGGTATGCTCGGGGCTTCGCGTCCAGCCGAGCCCGACGATGACCCCGAACCCGCGCCGCCCCGCCCTGCCCGCCTGGTGCCTGCCCGCGTTGCTGGCCTGCCTGCCGATGGCGGCGTCCGCGCAGAACGCCGACTGGACCCTGGTCCATGCCGGCCGCCTGCTCGACCGTCCCGGCCAGGCGCCGCGCGGCGCCAGTACCCTGCTGCTGCGCGCCGGGCGCGTGGAAGCGGTGCGCGACGGCTACCAGGATGCGTCCGCGTTCGCCGGCGTGCCCGCCGACGCGACCGTGCTGGACCTGCGCGACCGCTACGTGCTGCCGGGCCTGATCGACTGCCACGTGCACTTGGTGTCGGACAAGGCCGGCGTCGAAGGCCAGCTCGACAGCGTCTCCGGCAGCGTCGCCGACCACGCCTTCGAGGCCGCGGTCAACGCGCGCAAGACCCTGCATGCCGGCTTCACCACGGTGCGCAACCTCGGCGACAGCGACGGCGTGACCCTGGCCCTGCGCGACGCGGTCGCGGCCGGCAAGCTGCCTGGGCCGCGCATCCTCGACGCCGGTTCAGCGATCTCGACCACCGCCGGCCACATGGACCCGACCCTGGGCTTCCGCGAGGACCTGCATGCCGCGCTGGACGTGCACGGCAACACCTGCGACGGCGCCGACGATTGCCGGCGCGCGGTGCGCCGGCAGATCGCGCGCGGCGTCGACGTGATCAAGATCGCCACCACCGGCGGCGTCAACAGCCGCATCGGCGCCGGCCTGGGCCAGCAGATGTTCGACGACGAGGCGCGCGCCATCGTCGAAACCGCGCACCTGTACCGCAAGAAGGTCGCGGTGCACGCGCACGGCGCCGACGGCATCGCGGTCGCGCTGCGCGCGGGCGCGGATTCGATCGAGCACGGCACCCTGCTCGACCGCGAGGACATCGCCCTGTTCCGCAAGACCGGCGCCTACTACGTGCCCACGCTGTCCACGGTGAACGGCTACAAGGAGCGTCTGGCCAAGAACCCGCAGGCCTATACCGGCGAAGTCCGGGCCAAGATCGAATGGCGCATAGGCATCACTGGCAAGGCCCTGGAAGCGGCCGTGCCGGCGGGCGTGAAGATCGCCTTCGGCACCGACGCCGGCGTCAGCCTGCACGGCCGCAACGCCGACGAATTCGAGCTCATGGTCGCCCACGGCATGACCGCGCCGCAGGCGATCCAGGCCGCGACCGTGAACGCCGCCGACCTGCTGGGCCTGTCCGACCAGGTCGGCAGCCTGGAACCGGGCAAGCGCGCCGACCTGATCGCGGTATCGGGCGACCCGCTGCAGGACGTGACCGTGCTCAAGCGGGTCGAGTGGGTGATGAAGGACGGCCGGGTCGAGAAGGACGTCCGGGCGCGCTGAGGCGCGGATATCGCTCACCGCAGCCCTCCCCATCTTTGGCCCGTCTCCCCTCTTTGAAAAAGAGGGGTTGGGGAGATTTGCTTTCGCTTTGTAAGCGGACGCAGCCGATCGCCTTCGCGCAAATCCCCCCCAGCCCCCTTTTCCAAAGGAGAGAACTGAACGACGATTCAGCGCGCAGACCGCAGCCAGGCCCGGAAAACCACGCATTTCCAGGCGGTTTCCGCGCCGCTGAGCCAGTGCTCCACCCGGGTCCGGTACACTAGGCGGTCTTCCGACCGGCCTCCGCCGGCGCTGCCGAGCCGCCCCATGAGCGCCGAGACGCCCAGTTCCAGTTCCGCCCCTTCCGACCCCGCCAGTTCCGTCGAGGCGCCGTCGCTGAAGTTCACCGACCTCGCCCTGTCCGAGCCGCTGCTGCGCGCGCTGTCCGACGTCGGCTACGAGTCGCCCTCGCCGATCCAGGCCGCCACCATCCCGCCGCTGCTGGAAGGCCGCGACGTGCTGGGCCAGGCCCAGACCGGTACCGGCAAGACCGCCGCGTTCGCGCTGCCGATCCTGGCCCAGATCGATCCCAAGCAGTTCAAGCCGCAGGCCCTGGTGCTGGCGCCGACGCGCGAACTGGCGATCCAGGTCGCCGAGGCCTTCCAAAAATACGCCGTGCACCTGCCCGGTTTCCACGTACTGCCGATCTACGGCGGCCAGAGCTACTACCCGCAGCTGCAGGCGCTCAAGCGCGGCGTGCACGTGGTGGTCGGCACCCCGGGCCGGGTCATCGACCACCTCGACCGCGGCACCCTGGACCTGTCCGAGCTGCGCTGCCTGGTGCTGGACGAAGCCGACGAAATGCTGCGCATGGGCTTCATCGACGACGTCGAGAGCGTGCTCAAGAAGACCCCGGAATCGCGCCAGGTCGCGCTGTTCTCGGCGACCATGCCGGCGCCGATCAAGCGCATCGCCCAGACCTATCTGAAAGAGCCGGTCGAGATCGCGATCAAGGCCAAGACCACCACCGCGGCCAACATCCGCCAGCGTTACTGGTCGGTCAGCGGCGTGCACAAGCTCGATGCGCTGACCCGGATCCTGGAGGCCGAGACCTTCGACGCCATGATCGTGTTCTCGCGCACCAAGCTGGGCACCGAGGAACTGGCCGAGAAACTGTCCGCCAGGGGCATTTCGGCCGCCGCGATCAACGGCGACGTGCAGCAGGCGCAGCGCGAGAAGACCATCCAGAACCTCAAGGACGGCAAGATCGACGTCCTGGTCGCCACCGACGTGGCCGCGCGCGGCCTGGACGTGGACCGCATCAGCCACGTGCTGAACTACGACATCCCCTACGACACCGAAAGCTACGTCCACCGCATCGGCCGCACCGGCCGCGCCGGGCGCAAGGGCGAAGCGATCCTGTTCGTGACCCCGCGCGAGCGCGGCATGCTGCGCGCGATCGAACGCGCCACCCGCCAGCCGATCGAACCGATGGAGCTGCCCAGCGTCGAGACCGTCAACGAGCAGCGGGTCACTCGCTTCCTCGGCCGCATCAGCGATGCGCTGGAAAGCAGCGACCTGAGCCTGTTCCGCGACATGGTCGAGCGCTACGAGCGCGAGAAGAACGTGCCCGCGGTGGAGATCGCCGCGGCCCTGGCCAAGCTGGTGCAGGGCGACAACCCGCTGCTGCTGACCCCGCCGCCGGCGCAACGCTACCAGCGCGAAGAGCGCGAGGGGCCGCGCGAACACCGCGGCGCGGCCACGCGCAAATTCGTCGAGCGCGACAACGCCTCCAACGCCGGCGCCCACCGCCGCGAGCATCCGCGCGCCGACGCGCCGCGTCCGGCCCAAGAGCGCAGCTACGCGCCGCGCGACGAGGCGCCGCCCGCGCACCGCCACGAGACCCGCCAGTTCACCCCGCCCGCGCCGCGTTCGGTCAATGCCGCCGAGTCCTTCTTCGACGACGAAGCGCCCGCGCCGCGCGCGGAGCGCGAGCGCGCCCCGCGTCCGCCGCAGGCCGGTCCCGAGGTCGGCATGGAGACCTTCCGTATCGAGGTCGGCCATAGCCATGGCGTGCAGCCGGGCAACATCGTCGGCGCGATCGCCAACGAGGCCGACCTGGAAAGCCGCTACATCGGCCGCATCGACATCCGCGACGACTACACCCTGGTCGATTTGCCGGAAGGCATGCCGCGCGAACTGATGGAGCACCTGAAGAAGGTGCGTGTGGCCGGCCAGCCGCTGCGCATCCAGCGCGCCGGCCCCGGCGACACCGAGGGCGGCCGCAGCCGTCGTCCGGGCGGCCCTGGCGGCCCCGGTGCGCGCGGCCCAGGCGGCCCGCGTCCCGCCGGCGGCAAGCCGCACGGCGCCGGTCCCCGTAAGCCGTTCAAGCCGCGCGATCCGCGCTGAGGCGGCTGGCTCCCTTATCCCGCTTGCGGGAGAGTGGCTAACGCAAACAGACGACCTTGGCTGTCCCTTCTCCCGTTTGCGGGAGAAGGTGCCCGAAGGGCGGATGAGGGCGCGCGAATCCAAAGCGGCGGCGCTAGTTGATGCTGCGCGTGCCCTCACTCCAACCCCTCTCCCGCTTGCGGGAGAGGGGCTAAAGCCAGCAGGCGACCTTRGCKRTCCCTTCTMCCGCTTGCGGGAGAAGGTGCCCGAAGGGCGGATGAGGGCGCGCGAATCCAAAGCGGCGGCGCAAGTTGATGCTGCGCGTGCCCTCACCCCAACCCCTCTCCCGCAAGCGGGAGAGGGGCTAACGCAAACAGGCGACCTTAGCGRTCCCTTCTMCCGCTTGCGGGAGAAGGTGCCCGAAGGGCGRATGAGGGCGCGCGTCCCCGAAGCGCCGGCGCAAGCTTGAGGCGTCCTCAGCCCCCCGCCGCCTTCAGCGAACCAATCGTCATAAGCCAAGTCTCGCTACGCACGCCCCGGCTTTGGCATAGTCGTGAGGTAAGCCGCCGCCTCGTCCCCCATGCCCCGCATCCTGGTTTTCCAACACGTCGCCGCCGAGCCGCTGGGCACGCTGGACCCGCTGATCCGTCGTCGCGGGCACCGCATCCGGTTCACCAACTTCGATCGCGATCCCGACGCTCAGCCCAATGTCGACCGCTACCGCGGCCTGATCGTGCTCGGTGGGCCGATGAACGTCGAAGACCAGGCCCAGCGCCCGCACCTGCGCACCGAGCTGCTCGCGATCGAACGCATGCTGGAACAGGGCAAACCGATCCTGGGCATCTGCCTGGGCGCGCAGTTGCTCGCGCATGTGCTGGGCGCGCCGGTGCGGCGCCACCATCAGCCCGAGATCGGCTGGTATCCGCTGCACGCGACCGAACCGGGCCGCGACGACGCGGTGCTGGCGCCGTTGGCCGAGAGCGCTCCGGTGTTCCAATGGCATCGCTACAGCTTCGAGGTCCCGCAAGGCGCGACCCATCTTGCGCGCACCGACAGCTGCGAACAGCAGGCGTTTCGCTGGGGCGACAACGCCTACGGCTTCCAGTTCCATCTGGAAATGGACGTGCCGTTGATCGAGCGCTGGCTGGCCAATCCGGTCTACCGGCGGGAACTGGAAGAACTGGGCCACGGCACCAGCGAGGCCGCGATCCGCGCCCACACCGCCGAACACATCGCCGGCATGCAGCAGCGCGCCGACGCGGTGTTCAACAACTTCCTGGACCTGGTCGGCCGCCCGCAGCGCCGCTACACCCTGCCCTCGCGCGAGTGGGTGTGAACCGGCGATGGGGTAGGAGCGGCGCGAGCCGCGACCGCGTCGCCCTGCCGACGACGCCAGCGCGGTAGGCGATGGATGGCAGTCGCGGTTCGCGCCGTTCCTGCCCTGCGATTCGCAGCGCTAGAGCGACAGGCCGCTTTCGTAGCGCCGCTGGCTGCCATCCACCGGATCGACGAACGCCAGCGACCGCGCCAGCAGCTTCAAGGGCCGGGCGTAATCGTCGGCCGTGCGCTCGGCCGGCAAGGGATAGAACGGATCGTTGAGGATGGGTGCGCCCAGCGCCGCCATGTGCACGCGCAGCTGGTGCTTGCGGCCGCTCACCGGTTCCAGCCCGTAGCGCCAATGCGCGTCGCCGCGCGCCAGCACCTCGATCCGGGTCAGGCTGTTGGGCGCGCCTTCGGCTTCGCGCATCAGGAAGAAGGGATCGCCTGGCTCCAGCCGGCTGGCCCGCTCCAGCGGAAACGCCCATTGCGGCAAGGGCGCGGCCAGCGCCTCGTAGCGTTTGACGATGCGGCGCTCGCGAAACAGCGCCTGATAAGCCGAGCGCGTGCGCGGATCGACCGAGAACAGCACCAGCCCGGCGGTAGCCCGATCCAGGCGGTGCAAGGGCGCCAATTCGGCGCTGCCGTAACGGCGCGTCAGCCGCGCCAGCAGCGTCTGGCTGACATAACCGCCGGACGGCACCACCGGCAGGAAATGCGGCTTGTCGACCACCAGCAGATGGGCGTCGGCGTACAGCACGCGTTCCTCGAACGGGATCTCGGCCTCGGCGGCGACCTCGCGGAAGTAGCGGATCTCGGCGCCGACCCGGTACGGCGCGTCCTCCGCCAGCGCCCGGCCCTGCGCATCCAGCACGCGCCCGCGCGCGAAGCGCTCGCGCCACTGCGCGCGGGCGATCGCCGGGAAGCGCGCGCACAGGCCGTCCAGCACGGTCGCCCAGGGGCCCGGCGGCAGTTGCAGGCGACTGGCGGCGACGCCGTCGAGCGGCTGGAAGGGGGGTACGGGCATGCGCGCATTCTCGCCCAGCCGGCCCCGCTCAGGCGGCGCCGGCGCGCAGGGCCTAGAATGCGCGCTGTTTTTCACTCCGCAGGTCCGTCCATGGCGCCCAACGCCACCATCGTCAAGATCGAACTGCAAATCAGCGACATGGACCGGCATTACTACGCCGCCCACGCCCTGACCCTGGCCCAGCACCCCTCGGAAACCCAACAGCGGCTGATGGTGCGCATGCTCGCCTTCGCCCTGAACGCGCACGAGCGCCTGGAATTCGGCCCGGGCCTGAGCAGCGAGGACGAGCCCGATCTCGCCCTGCGCGACTACACCGGCGACATCGAGCTGTGGATCGACGTCGGCCAGCCGGACGAGTCGCGCATCCGCAAGGCCTGCGGACGCGCGCGCCAGGTGGTGGTGGTGAATTACGGCGGTCGCGCGGCCGACATCTGGTGGGACAAGAACGTCGCCATTCTGCGCCGCCTGAAGAACCTCACCGTGCTGGACATCGACAGCGACGCGGTCGAGGCGATGGCGGCGATGGTCGAACGCAGCTTCCGCCTGGACTGCCAGATCCAGGACGGTGAAGTCGCGCTCAGCAACGACCGCGTCGCGCTCACGCTGACGCCGTCGGTGCGCCAGGGCGTGGGCACGCAGGCCGCTTGAACGCATGGCGGAGCTTTACGACGTCCTGATCGTAGGCGGCGGCGCGGCCGGCCTGATGTGCGCGCTGACCGCCGGCCAGCGCGGCAAGCGCGTGCTGGTGGTGGAGCACGCCAATCGGGTCGGCAAGAAGATCCTGATGTCGGGCGGCGGCCGCTGCAACTTCACCAACACCGGCACCGGCCCGGCCAACTTCATCTCGGCCAATCCGCATTACTGCAAATCGGCGCTGGCGCGCTACACGCCGGCCGATTTCGTGGACCTGGTCGAACGCCACAGCATCGCCTACCACGAGAAGGAACTCGGCCAACTGTTCTGCGACGTGTCGTCCAAGCTGATCGTCAAGATGCTGCTGGACGAATGCGCGGACACGGGCGTGCGCATCGAGACCTCATGCAGCGTCGAGCGCGTGCTGCACGCCGAGGGCGAGGCGCCGTTCCGCCTGCACACCACGCGCGGCGCGTTCGCGGCACCGCGGCTGGTGATCGCCACCGGCGCGCTGTCGATCCCCAGCATGGGGGCCACCGGTTTCGGCTACGAACTCGCCCGCCAGTTCGGCCATAGCGTGCTGCCCACGCGCGCGGGCCTGGTGCCGCTGACCCTCAGCGGCAAGCATCAGGAACGCCTGGCCGACCTCAGCGGCGTCGCCCTGCCGGTGACCGCGCGTTGCAACGGCCGCAGCTTCAGCAACCAGATGCTGATCACCCACCGCGGCGTCAGCGGCCCGGCGATCCTGCAGATCTCGTCCTACTGGCAGCCCGGCGACGACTTGCGCCTGGACCTGCTGCCGGGCCAGGACGCCGCGGCCTGGCTGCGCGCGCAGCAACTGGAACGCCCGGCGGCCGAACTCAAGACCGTGCTGTCGGATGCGATGCCGCGACGTTTCGCCCAGCGCCTGTGCGAGCTGTGGCTGAGCAACAAGCCGATGAAGCAGTACACGCCGCCGGAGTTGAAGCAGCTGGCGGCGACGCTGCAGGACTGGGCCCTGGTGGCCAGCGGCACCGAGGGCTACCGCACCGCCGAGGTCACCCTGGGCGGCGTCGACACCGACGAGTTGTCCTCCAGCACCATGGAATCGCGGCGCGTAGCGGGCCTGCATTTCGTCGGCGAAGTGGTCGACGTGACCGGCTGGCTGGGCGGCTACAACTTCCAGTGGGCCTGGGCCTCGGGACACGCGGCAGGTATCGCGGTCTGAGCTGAAGGCCGCTACCGGCTCCGCGCTCGCTGTGGGAGCAGAGCTCTGCCTTCTGTGGGAGCGGCGTGAGCCGCGATCGAAGCACCGAGATGCCGAATCTCGTCTCGATCTGACACATCCTTCGCGGCTCACGCCGCTCCCACAGCAAGCAAAGGGCGCTGCGCTTTGGGGGTGGAGCCGCGCGAGCCGCGACCGTCATCCGTCCCTTTGACCGCGCCATCGCCGCAAGCGAAGTGGCGCGGTCGCGGCTTGCGCCGCTACTACAGGCAAAGGTAGATCCGGGCCCGCTCAGCCACGCTGCTGCTTGCGCAGGCCGAAGTACTGCAGCTCGGCGAACGCCGCCACCGCCAGCGCCTGCACGATCACGAAGGCTAAGCCCAGCGCGTTCGGCGAGACCCAGCCGCTGAGCAGCAGGATCGCGCTGTCGATCGTCCAGCAGGCGTTGATCGCGATCACCGACCAGGCCTGGGGCGCGGAGATGCGCTCGCGGCTGAGTAGCCAGCCCAGGAAGGCCACGTAGGGCACCAGTACCAGGCCCGCGCCCAACAACAGGTTCTGCGGCAAGTGCAGCCACTGAGACAAGGGCGCGGCGGCCGCGATCAGCAGCGCGGCCATGGCCGCGGTGGCGATGGCGTCGAGCTGGATCGCGCGGCGCAGCAGTTGGGACTGGGAGGATCGGACGATGGCGCTCATGAGTTGCTCCTGGTTCTGTCGGAGATGTCGGTCGGTTGGGTTCGACGCCATCTCAACCCAGCGCTCGCCGCCGGTCGATTACCTGCGAGGTCATGTCCGAACCCGCCGCCCTGGGCTATCGTTCGGCCATGAACGCGACCCGACCCGTAGGCGAACAATTGCGCGACTGGCGCCAGCGCCGCCGCCTGACCCAATTGGATTTGGCCGGCATGGCCGACATCTCCACCCGCCACGTCAGCTTCATCGAGACCGGGCGCTCGCTGCCAAGCCGGGCGATGCTGCTGCGCCTGGCCGACCGCCTCGACGTGCCCTTGCGCGAGCGCAACCAGTTGATGACCGCAGCCGGGCTGGCGCCGATGTACGCGCAGCGCTCGCTGGACGATCCCGCACTGCACGAAGCGCATGCGGCGATCCAACTGGTGCTGCACGGCCACGAGCCCTACCCCGCGCTGGCCATCGACCGCCACTGGAACCTGCTGGCGGCCAACCGCGCCGTCGAACGCATGCTCGAAGGCATCCCCACCGACCTGCTGCAGCCGCCGATCAACGTTTTGCGCCTGAGCCTGCACCCGCGCGGCCTGGCGCCGCTGATCGTCAACCTCGCGCAGTGGCGCGCGCACTTGCTGCATCGCCTACGCCATCAGGCCGACGCCACCGGCGATCCGGTGCTGAGCGAGCTGCACGATGAACTCGCCGCCTACCCTTGCGCGGATGCCGACGAGGTCGAACTGCCCACCACGCTCAGCGTCGCGGTGCCGCTGCGCTTGCGCAGCCCCGACGGCGGCGAGCACGCCTACATCAGCACCACCACCGTGTTCGGCACGCCGATGGACGTGACCCTGGCGGAACTGGCGATCGAATCCTTCTTTCCCGCCGACGCCGCCACCGCCAACGCGCTGCGCGCGCTGCAGGCCGCCGAAAGCCAGGCCGGCTAGAGCGCCGCCGCAGCGCCAGACCGCGCCGACCCGGCTCTGGCAATCCAGCACGGCCAGCGGTGCGCCGCTGGTCACGCGCAGCCAGGGGCGGCTAAGCAGCGCCAGCGCACGCCCGCCGGCGACGTGTATTTGCTTCTAGGCTGCGCTGCGCAGCCACTTTTAGACGCCATCCGCCTTGCAGGACGCCTTGCTGGGGTCGCTCGATATTTTACCGAATGGTTGACAATCGCTCCCGGCCGGAGGATATTCAACTTTATGGTTGAGAATAAACCCGAACGCCTGGACGCCGTGTTCCACGCCCTTGCCGACCCGACCCGGCGCGCGATGCTGCGCAGCTTGTCGCGCCAGCCCTGCAGCGTCGGCGAACTGGCCGCGCCGTTCGAAATGTCGCTGGCCGCGGCCTCCAAGCACATCAAGGTGCTGGAGCGCGCCGGCCTGGTCCAGCGCGAAGTCCAGGGCCGCACCCACGTCTGCCGCCTCGATGCGCGCCCCATGCACGGCGGCATGGAGTGGATGCGCCACTACGAACGGTTCTGGAACGAACGCCTCGACGCCCTCGACGCGCTGCTGCAGGCCGAGGATCGCGCCATCGCGGCCGCGCGCAAACCCAGGAGCAAACGATGAGCCCGACCTCCCCCATCGTCGTGCGCGTCGCGCGCCGCTTCGAGGCCTCGCCCGAACGCGTGTTCGACGCCTGGCTGGATCCGCGCATGGCCGCGCGCTTCCTCTACGCGACCGCGAACGGACGCATGCAGCGGGTCGAGATCGACGCGCGCGTCGGCGGCGGCTACGTCATCGTCGAAACCCGCGAGGACGGCGACGCCGCGCACTACGGCCGTTATCTCGAGATCGATCGCCCGCGCCGGCTGGTGTTCACCCTGGCCCTGGATCCGGCCGCGGACGGCGACCGCATCACCGTCGAGATCGCGCCCATCGGCAGCGGCTGCGAACTCCGCCTCACCCACGAAATGGCGGCCGAATACGCGCCGTACGCGCAGCGCACCGAAACGGGCTGGCAGCACATCCTCGCCTCGCTGGCCGAGCAGCTGTCGCACGCCCCCCACTGAACATTCTCCAGGAGCCCCACCATGAGCGACTACGGCATCGTCACCGCCCCCGACACCGTGCGCATCGAACGCCTGATGCCCGGCCCGATCGAACGGCTGTGGAGCTACCTCACGGAATCCGAAAAGCGCCGCACCTGGATGGCCGCGGGCGAGATCGAACTGCGCCCCGGCGGCCGCGTCGAACACGTGTTCCGCAACGCCGAACTGACCAACGACGACCCGACCCCGGCCAAGTACGCCGACCACGAGGAGTACCGCAGCGAAGGCCGGGTGATCGACTGCGATCCGCCGCATCGGCTCAGCTACACCTGGGACGGCGAATCGGAAGTGGTGTTCGAGCTGACCCCGAAGCAGGACCGCGTGCTGCTGGTGGTCACCCACCGCCGTCTGCCCAACCGCGGCGAAATGGTCAGCGTCGCCGGCGGCTGGCACAGCCACCTCGATCTGCTGCTGGACCTGTTGGAGGGCCGCACCCCCAGCCATTTCTGGTCCAAGCACTCCGCGATCGAGGCGGAGTACGAACGGCAGATCCCCAAGGAATGAGCCCTCGCATCCGCGACAGGAGCCGGCCATGGCCGCCATCGAACACATCCAATACGTGAACGCATCGCCGGCGCAGGTCTACGACGCGCTGACCAGCGAACGCGGCCTGGCCGAAGTCTGGACCGACGACCTGACCGTGCAGGCGGTGCAGGGCGCGGTCAACGAATTCCGCTTCGGCGAGGCCGGCCTGGTGCGAGTCAAGATCACCGAATGGCTGCCGCGCAGCCGCCTGGCCTGGCGCTGCCTGGATTCGGATCCGCAATGGATCGGCACCCAGATCAGCTTCGACCTGGAAGCGCGCGAGGGAAACACCGCGGTGGTGCTGCGCCATGAAGGTTGGCGCGAGGTCACCGAGTTCTATCGCTGGTGCAACTACAACTGGGCGATGTTCCTGTACAGCCTCAAGTCCTACTGCGAGGAAGGCGTCGGCCTGCCCTTTCAGCGACGCAGATTCTGATCTCGCGGCGACCGCCGCCACCCTGCCCTGACCCAGGAGTTCCCGATGCTGCTCGAACACAAAGTGGCGCTGATCCACGGCGGCGGCGGCGCCATCGGCGGCGCGGTCGCGCGTGCCTTCGCCCGCGAAGGCGCGCGCGTCTATCTGGCCGGTCGCGGTCGCGACAAACTCGCACGCGTGGCCGCCGATATCGCCGGCGGCGGCGGCCACGCCGAGATCGCGACCGTGGACGCGCTGGACGAAGCCGCGGTGCAGGCGCATGCCGCCGCGGTCGCCGCGGACGCGGGCGGCATCGACATCGCCCTCAACGCGATCGGCGTCCCCCACGTGCAGGGCGTGCCCTTCGCCGAGCTGACGCTGTCGGACTATCTGCACCCGATCGAGGCCTACACGCGCAGCAACTTCATCACCGCCCAGGCGGCGGCGCGCCACATGCGCGGCGGCGGCGCGATCCTGACCCTGTCCACGCCGGGCTCGCGCATGAGCGGCGTGGGCTTCCTCGGCTACGGCGTGACCTGCGCGGCGATCGAGGCCTTCACACGCCTGCTCGCCGCCGAACTGGGCGCGTCCGGTATCCGCGCGGTCTGCCTGCGTCCGCACGCGATACCCGACGCGCAACCGGCCTCGCACGCGCACGAGGTCTTCGCCGAAAGCGCGCGCCGCGCCGGCGTGTCGATCGAGGCCATGCTCGACGAGGCCGCGCGCACCGGCACCCTGCTCGGCCGCCTGCCGACCCTGGCCCAGGTCGCCGACTACGCCGCCTTCGTCGCCTCCGACCGCGCCGGCGCCATGACCGGAGCCGTCGCCAATCTCAGCTGCGGCGCGCTGGTCGACTGAGCGCGCGCCGGGTCCGCTATCCTGGGCGTCGTCACCGCCACGCCCTCAGGGATGAACCCGATGCGCCGAACCCTCGTCACCCTCGTCACCCTCGTCTGCGGCGCGCTGCTGTCGGGCACGCTCCTGCTCGGCGGCTGCGCCCGCCGCGAAGCCGAACCCGCCAGCGGCGGACGCGTGCAACGTTTCGAATGGATAGACGAGCGCCCCGGCACCGGCCCGGCCGCGCGCAGCGGCCAGGACGTGAGCGTGCACTACACCGGTTGGCTCTACGACGAAAAGGCCGCCGACAAGCGCGGCCGCAAGTTCGACAGCTCGGTCGATCGCGGCAAGCCGTTCTCGTTCCTGCTCGGCGCCGGCCGTGTGGTACGCGGCTGGGACGAAGGCATCGCCGGCATGCAGGTCGGCGGCAAGCGCGTGCTGATGCTGCCACCGGAATACGGCTACGGCGCCGACGGCGCGGGCGGCGGCGTGATTCCGCCGGACGCGTCGATGGTGTTCGAGGTCGAGTTGCTGGGCGTGCGCGAGCACG
The DNA here is from genome assembly GCF_001429345.1 of Lysobacter sp. Root983. NCBI lineage: Bacteria > Pseudomonadati > Pseudomonadota > Gammaproteobacteria > Lysobacterales > Lysobacteraceae > Lysobacter > Lysobacter sp. Root983. The sequence continues at coordinate 101,780 of NZ_LMJO01000001.1, read as the reverse complement.
TGCCGGGCTCGCGCTGAGGCAAGCCTGTCGCGCGTCAGGCGCGCTGCGCCAACTGCGCGCGCGCCTGCGCGGCCAGCTCGAACGAGCGCAGCCGCGCCGCGTGCTCGTACACGTTGGCGGTCAGCATCAACTCGTCGGGACGATGGCGCTCGATGAAGGCGGCGATGCCCTCGCGCACGCTATCGGGGTCGCCGACCACCGCACAGGCCAGCGCGCGCTCCACGCCTGAGCGTTCGGCCGGCGTCCAGTAGGCGTCGATGTCGTCGATCGGCGGCGGAATCAGGCCGGGTTGGCCGCGCCGCAGGTTGACGAAACTCTGCTGCTGGGTGGTGAACAAGCGCCGCGCCTGCGCGTCGGTTTCGGCGGCGACCACGTTCAAGGCCAGCAGCGCATGCGGACGCGGCCAGGCCGCCGAGGGCCGGAACTCGCGCCGATAGATCGCCAGCGCCTCGTCCATCGCATCGGGCGCGAAGTGCGAGGCGAACGCGTACGGCAGGCCCAACTGCGCGGCCAGCTGCGCGCCGAACAGGCTGGAGCCCAGCAGCCACACCGGCACCCGCAGCCCCGCGCCCGGCACCGCACGCACCGCCTGGCCGGGCCGCACCGGCTCGAAGTACTGCAGCAGCTCGGCGACGTCCTGCGGAAAGCTGTCGGCGCCGTCGAAATAGCGGCGCAAGGCGCGCGCGGTGGCCTGATCGGTGCCGGGCGCGCGGCCCAGGCCCAGATCGATGCGATCGGGATACAGCGACGCCAGGGTGCCGAACTGCTCGGCCACCTGCAGCGGCGAATGGTTGGGCAGCATGATGCCGCCGGCGCCGACCCGGATGGTCGAAGTACCGCCGGCGATATGCCCGATCAACACCGCGGTCGCGGCGCTGGCGATGCCGGGCATGTTGTGGTGTTCGGCTAGCCAGTAGCGCCGGTAGCCCAGGCGCTCGGCATGTTGGGCCAGCTCGAGGCTGTGCGCGAAGGCCTGGGCGGCGTCGCTGCCTTCGGTGACCGGGGCCAGGTCGAGTACGGAAAAGGGAATCATGGGCGCTCGCGGCGATGGCGTCCCTATGAAGCTGGGGGCGCCTGCGCACGATTGCGAGCGCGTCGGGGGTACGCAGTGTTGCGGGGGTGGCGTTGCTTAAGAGCAAATCCCCCCTAGCCCCCCTTTTGCAAAGGGGGGAACTGCACGCGCTCGAAGGGGAACGGCACGCACTCGTGAAAAACGGCCTGTCTCCCCCCTTTGAAAAAGGGGGGCTGGGGGGGATTTGCTTTCGCCCTCACCAAAGATCGAACTTAAGCCCCTCGCGCTCGTTGTCCCAGATCGTGCTGAACACCCACCAGCGCCCGTGTTCGTGGCAGAGCTGCACGCTGTTGGCGCCGCGCTTGAGCAGCACAGGCGAGTCCGCGGTCGGGCGCGCCTCGTACAGGCTCCACACGTGCGCGACCTGGCCGAAGCGCTGCACGCGGCGGTCGATCTCGACTTCGAAGAAGTCGTTCTGGGCGAAGAAGGCCTCGACGTTGGCGATGTAGCTGTCGACGTCGAACACCATCGCGTGGGTACTGCCGTCGGCCTCGACCACGGTGCGCAGGCTGCGCGCGTTCGGGTGCTGCAGATAGCGAAAGCGCGCCCAGTCGCGCGGGGCGCCGGCCGGGCCGGAGATGCAAGCGTAAACCGCGCGCACGCAGCGCTCGATGTCCTGGGTGTCCTGCCACCACTCGTGGTTGTCGGTGTCCATGTCCGCTCCTGCGGGCTTGAGGTCAGATCAGATGACGCAGGTCCGGCAGGTACTTCTCCGCCGAACCGGTATTCACCGCGACCACGCGCTGGCCACGCGCGATCAGGCCGCGTTCGATCAGCTGTGGCAGCGCGGCCAGACAGGCCGCGCCTTCCGGCGCGATCCAGGCCGGCGCGCCGCCGCCGACCGGCTCGCGCCATAGGCGCGCGAACTCGGCCATGCTGTCGCGCTCCTCCATCGCGACCGCGGCGCCGCCGCTGGCGCGCAGAATTTCCAGAACGCGGAAGTGGCCGACGCCGCCGGGCACGTTGAGCCCGAACGCCAGCGTCTGCCCCGCCGCGACCGCTTGAGTGTCGGCCGCGCCGGCATCGAAGGCGCGCACCAGCGGCGGCGTGGCCGCGCTTTGCACGCACAGCATGCGCGGACGGCGCGCGTCGATCAGGCCCAGCGCCTGCAGCTCGTCCCAGGCCTTCCACATGCCGAGCACGCCGGTGCCGCCGCCGGTGGGATAGATCACCGCATCGGGCAGCGACCAGCGCGTCGATCCGGGCCCGGGTTCGGCCAGTTCCAGGCCCAGGGATTTCTTGCCTTCGATGCGCCAGCCCGGTTCCTGGAACGTGGCCACCGAAAAATAGCCTTGCGGCAAGTAGCGCTCCTTCAGCAGCGCGCCGGCTTCGCGGATGGTCGGGCCGACCAGTTCCAGGCGCACGCGCTCGGGGTCGCGCTGCGCGGCCGCGGCGACGTTGCCCAGAATCGGCATCGGCGTATCCGGCGGCATCGCGATCGCCACCGACAGCCCGCCGGCCAGCGCATAGCGCAGCAGCGAATCGCCGGCATTGCCCTGGGTCGGCACCGCCAGCTTGCGCAGGCCCAGGCGGCGCGCCTGCGCGACCACCATGGCCATGCCGCGGTCCTTGAAGCTCTGGGTCGGATTGGCGCCGTAGCCGGGGTGCGCGCGGCCTTCGTCCTTCAACCACAGCGAGATACCGGCCGCGCGCGCGATCGGATGCGCCGAGTAGTCGAGCAAGGGCGTGTGCCCCTCGCCCAGCGCGACGATATGGCGCGCGTCCTCGGGATCGGACGCGTCCAGCGCCATCAGCGCGCCGAAGCGCCAGAGGTCGCGGCGGCGCGGGTCGTACCAGGCCGCGTTCGGTCGCTGCGCGGCCAGGCGCTCCAGGTCGAGCAACATCTCCACCGGGCGGCCGTCGACCGGATCGAGATTCATCGCCGTGTCGGCGGAGTACTCGATGCCCGAACCCAGACCGCGCAGACACCTCACATAGGACATGCGGCGCGGCTCCGGCTCAGAACGGCAAGGGCCAGCCCAGCGCCGGCGCGGCCAGCCAGTACAGGCCGCCCAGCACCACGGCCCACAGCAACAGCTTGAACACCAGCTTGACCGCCTTGAACGCGAGATAGCCCGCGACGATCACGATTCCTATGGCCATCCAACTCATCGTTCGCTCCTTCGGTGCGGGCGCCGGCAGCGGCGCCGCGCTTGTGGCTTCGAGCTTAGCAGCCGGCGCTCAACCGCCGCCCTTGGCCGGCACCGGCGTCAGGCGCAGATCGTGGAAATCGAAACTGAAATCGGTGTTAGGCGACACCGACTCCATGCGCACTTCGCGCACCGCGCCGTCGGCGCTCAGCGAGAAATCGACGAAGGCGTCGGCGTTGAGCCAGCGCTGGTCCCAGCGCACGATGAAGCTGTCGTGCTGCCAGTGCTGCAGTTCGCCGACCAGCGCTTCGCTGCGCGCGAAACGCATGCGCAGCTTGCCGCCCTGCTGTTCGATCACCACATCGCCGTACCAGGGGTCGCGGTAGGTCGCGGCGTATTTGGCCAGCGCAAGCGAGGGCTGGGTGTTGGGCACGCGCGCGGCCTGGTGCTGCTTCCAGTCGTCGTCGGATTTGGCCAGCGACTTGTCCAGCGCCGCGCCATAAGCCGCCGTCCAGTCGGTGCGCGGGCCGTCGAGATAGGCGTCGAGCGCACGCAGGGTCACCGCCTGGAACGCGCCCGGCAGCTCGGCGCTGGTCAGCACCACGATGCCCAGCTTGTGCTCCGGCACCAGGGTCACGCGCGAGACCATGCCCGGCCAGCCGCCGGTGTGCCAGACCAGCTTGCGGCCGCGGTAGTCCGACAGCTGCCAGCCTTCGCCGTAGCCGAGGAAGTTGGGACGCACCGGTGCCAGCGCTGGCACGGAGGGCTCGCTGATCGGCATCGGCGTGACGATGGACCACATCGCTTTCTGGCGCTGCGCGCTGAACAAGCGCTGCGGTTTGCCGCCGGCGTCGGTGTACGCGCCGCCGTCCAGCTGCATGCGCAGCCACTGGCTCATGTCGTGCACGCTGGAGTACAGGCCGCCGGCGCCGGAGACGTTGCCCCAGGCCATGCGCGGGGCCGGTTGCAGGTCCTTGAAGTCGGCCTTGGCGTAGCCGGTGGCGACGTTGTCGCCGGGCTTGAGCGCGTCGCTGTTGTAGCGGGTGTCGCGCATGCCCAAGGGATCGAGGATGCGGCTGCGCAGGAAGCGTTCGTAGCTCTGCCCGCTGGCCTGCTCGATCACCAGTTGGGCGACGCCGTACAGGATGTTGTCGTAAGCGTACTGGCCGCGGAAGCTGCCGCTGAGCGGGACATCGCGCAGGCGCTGGGCGACTTCCAGGGTGCTGTAGTCGGTGCCGGGCCAATACAGCAGATCGCCCGCGCCCAGGCCCAGGCCGCTGCGGTGCGCCAGCAGGTCGCGTACGCGCATCTCGCGGGTGACGTAGGGGTCGGCCATGCGGAACCACGGCAGGTGGTCGATCACGCGGTCGTCCAGGCTGAGCTTGCCCTCGTCGGCCAGAATCGACAGCGAGGCCGAGGTAAAGGCCTTGGTGTTGGAGGCGATCGCGAACAGGGTGCGCGCGTCGACCTTCTCGGGACGGTCGAGCTGGCGCAGACCGTAGCCGCGCTCGAGCACGATCTGGCCGTCCTTGACGATCGCGACCGCGATACCCGGCACGTCGAAACGCTGGCGCACGCCTTCGACGTAGGCATCGAAGTCCTGCAGTTGCGCCGGCAGTTCCGGCGCGGGCGGCGCGGCCAGGGCCTGGCAGGCCAGCAGCGCGCCGAACAAGAGGCCGGCGCCGCGCGTGGCCAGGGACGTGGATCGCATCGTTCGCAACTCCGCCGATCAGGGGTGACGCCCGACGATACCCGAAGCCGGCCGCCGCGACCCGGCACGATGGTCATGGGCGCCCGGCCTCGCAGCGCGAGCGCGGCCTCATAATGGCGCGCCGTACACGACGGCGCCGGCCGCGAACCGATGAGCGATGCCCCCACCCTGTTGCCCGGCCTGGCCATCGTCGGCGGCGGTCCCGCTGGCCTGATGGCGGCTGAGGTCGCGCGCGCGGCCGGGGTCGAGGTCGATCTCTACGAGGGCAAGGGTTCGGTCGGGCGCAAGTTCCTGATCGCCGGCAAGGGCGGGCTCAATCTCACCCATGCCGAGCCGCGCCCGGGCTTCGACGCGCGCTATCGCGAACGCGCGCCGCAGATCGCGCGCTGGCTGGACGAGTTCGACGCCCAGGACCTGCGCGCCTGGGCGCGCGGGCATGGCGTGGAGACCTATGTGGGCAGCTCCGACCGCGTGTTCCCGGTCGATCGCAAGGCCGCGCCGCTGTTGCGCGGCTGGGTGCGGCGCCTGCGCGAGGACGGCGTGCGCTTCCACGTCCAGCACCGTTGGCTGGGCTGGAGCGAGGACGGCGCGCTGCGCTTCGCCACGCCCGACGGCGAGCACCGCGTACAGGCGCGCGCCTGTGTGCTCGCGCTGGGCGGCGGCAGCTGGCCCGAGTTGGGCTCCGATGGCGCCTGGGCGCCGTGGCTGGCGCAGCGCGGCGTCGAGGTGGCGCCGCTGCAGCCGTCGAACTGCGGTTTCGACATCGCCTGGAGCGAGCATTTCGCCCAGCGTCACGCCGGCGCGCCGCTGAAGCCGGTGATCGCGCACTGGCGCGATGCCGACGGCCGCGAACACGCGCTGCAGGGCGAGTGCGTGGCGACCGCGCACGGGATCGAGGGCAGCCTGATTTACGCGCTGTCGGCCGAGCTGCGCGAGACCATCGCGCGCGAGGGCGCGGCATCGCTGTGGCTGGATCTCGCGCCCGGCCGCGAACGCGAACGTCTGCAATCCGAGCTCGCGCGCCCGCGCGCGGGCCGCAGCTTCGGCGAACACCTGCGCCGCCAGACCGGCCTCAGCGGCGTCAAGGCGGCGCTCTTGCACGAGGTGCTGGATGCGCAGGCCAAGCAGGATCCCGCGCGCATCGCGGAGGCGATCAAGCGCCTGCCTTTGCGCCTGCTGCGCGCGCGCCCGATCGCCGAGGCCATCAGCAGCGCTGGCGGCGTGCGCCTGGAGGCGATGGACGAGCAACTGCAGCTGCGCGCCCTGCCCGGCACCTACTGCGCGGGCGAAATGCTGGATTGGGAAGCCCCGACCGGCGGCTATCTGCTGACCGCCTGCTACGCCAGCGGCTTGATCGCGGGACGCGCGGCGGTGGCGTATTTGCGCGGCCGGTGAGCGACCGCGAACGCGACACCGCTTCGGCTAGCAGCAGCGAGCCGCTTCTACCCCGACAAGGCCGGATAGCGCATCCGTCTGGGAGGCAGAGGTCGAAGCCGCAGGATTTGTTCCGACGGCTCAACAAAACGGCCGCGCAGGCGGCCGTTTGCGGGACCTCGGAAAATCGCGCGCCGCGGCGCGCGCCGCCTCAGCGCGTCAAGGCATCGCGCTGGGCATTGCAGACCTGGTTCACGCGCTGCTCGATGGTGGGCGCGTCCTCCAACCAGGCTTCCAGGCCGCCGGCACGCATCAGCATGGCCGCGCGCTGGGCGATCCTGGCCGCGCCGCAGGCCGTCGGCGAAGCCTCATCGTCGACCGGCAGCACGTAGCGGGTGTTGCGGTTGGCGTACACCAGCTCGTATTCGCTGTCGTACACGAACAGCGTCTTGGCGCCCTCGGACCCGGCCTCGCGCAGCAGCGCTTCGCTGGCGCGCTGCATGTCCATCAGCGGAACCTGGCGCTGCACCGCGATCGCGCGCACGACGTCGGCATACGGCGTGTTGTCGGTACGCAGGCCGCCGGAGCGGAAGTCCGGCTGCGCGACCTGGGTCAGCAGCACCGGGGTGGCGCCGCGCATGCGCGCTTCGTCGACGAAGCGCTCGAGATTGGCGCGGAACGCTTCCGGCGCGGTGTAGCGCTCCGGCCGCTTGGAGGCGTCGTCCTGGCCGAAAGCGATGAACACCACGTCGCCGGACTTGGTCGCGGTCATCAGCTTCGACCACAGCCCTTCTTCCAGATAACGGCGACTGCTGCGGCCGTCGGCGGCGCGGTTCTCGTACTGCACCACGTCGCCGCGCAGCAGCATCGGCAAGGACTCGCCCCAGCCGGTGGCCGGGCGCTGTTCGGGACGGCGGTTGGCCATCGCGCTGTCGCCGGCCACGCGCAGGGTCGGCGGCTGCATGGGCATCGGCGCCGCGTAGGCGTTCGCGCAACACAGGATCAGGGCGAGCGGGCCCGACCAGGCCAGGCCCAGCAGGCGTTGCGGAGTCGTACGCGGCGTGGATGTCATCGGCTGGCGACCAGGTAGCTGGTGGTGGCGCACACGCTCACGCCCTTGGCGCCGGGCGCGGGCAAATCTTGACCCTGCAGGGCGAGCACCTTGACGACCTCGCGCTCGCCTTCGCCGACCTTGGCCAGGGCGATATAGGCGGTGGGCGTGCCGCCGCAGAAGGCGTTGCCGGGCTGATCGGTGGGCGGGGTTTGTTCGACCACGTGGCGCAGCTCGACCGGTTGGCTGGCGTCGATCTGCATCGAGGCGGCATAGGTGGCGCCGGCGCTGTACTCGTCGCCGCCGGTGACCAGGGCGACGCGCTCGGTGCCGAAGCTGGCGCCGTTGGCGCCCTTGAGGGTGGCATCCTCGATGCTGAGCTTGCCGGTGGCGGCGCTGGCGACGGGATTGCCGGGTTCGAACTCGCCCAGGGCGACGGGCTTGATCAGCGGCGGCGCGGCGCGCTCGACCGGGGCCGCGTTCGGGTCCGGCGAGGGCATGGCCGGCGGCGGCGCGGCGGTGGTGGATTCGGGCGCGGCGGCGTTGGCCGGAGCCTGCGGCTGGCAGGCGCTCAGGGCGAACGCACACAGCGCCAGGCCTAGCGGCCAGGCGGAACGAAGGGCGGAAAGAGTTTGGATTCGACGCATCAGGGGTCCTTCGTACGGGGGCTGGAAGAGACGACCGTCGATCATAGCGGCCGCGTCGCCTCAGGTAACCCCTTGATTTGTCTGAATGGGATCGCCCGCCCGGTTTACGGTTCGGCTAACGTTCCCCTGTCCTTGGACCGAACAATACCGTTTTCGGGGCGCCGATGGCGCAGCCCGGGCCTGCGTTTCAGGCCGCGGCGTCGACCAGTGGACGCAGTTCCGGGTCCAGCGCGACGCGCTCGTCGAACACGAAGCAGCGGCCTTCGTAGTGGGCGCCGCCGACGCGTTCGAAGTAACCCAGGATCCCGCCCTCGAGCTGCAGCAGGTTGTCCATGCCGTCGTCGCGCAGCCACAAAGCCGCCTTCTCGCAACGGATGCCGCCGGTGCAGAAGCTGACCACGGTGGCCTCGGCCAACGCCTCGCGGTGCGGGGCCAGGGCCTCGGGCAGGTCGACGAAATTGTCGATGGGCAGGGTCAGGGCGCCGGCGAAGCTGCCGTAGCCGACCTCCTCGCGGTTGCGGGTATCCAGCAGCACGACCTGGCGGCCGGCGTCGTCGTGGCCTTGGTCCAGCCATTGGGCGAGGCGCTCGGGCGTCACCGCCGGCGCGCGCCGGCTCAGCGGCGCGCTGTCCTCGCGCCGGAAGGTCACGATCTCGCGCTTGCGCTTGACCTTGAGCCGCGCGAACGGCTGGGCACGGCTGTAACTGGCCTTGACCGCAAGCCCGGCGAAGCGCGGATCGGCGCGCAGCTCGGCCAGGAACGCCCCGATCGCGTCCTCGCTACCGGCCAGGAACAGATTCAGCCCCTCCTCCGCCACCAGCACCGTCCCGCGCAGGTCCGCGGCCTCGGCGCTCGCGCGCAGACGCACGGCCAGGGCATCGGCGTCGTCGACGGGGACGAAGTGGTAGGCGGCGATATTGAGCAACATGCGGGCATTTTACCCGGGCCGGCGACCGGACGCCGGCAGGGCCCCGGCTGGGCTGGCGCATTAATGCGCTGGCGCGAGCGGCCGCCGCCCGCGGTACCTGCCCCATCTTCACGAAGGCCCACGCACTACCGTTGTCGTTGCCGTTGCCGTTGCCGTGGCCGTGGCCGTTGCGGTTGCGGTTGCGGTTGCGGTTGCGGTTGCGGTTGCGGTTGCGGTTGCGGTTGCGGTTGCGGTTGTCGTTGTCGTTGTCGTTGTCGTTGCATTGAAGTCCAAAAGCACCGTACTCACACAGACAACCGTAGACCCGAAGGGCGGCGCGCAGGACGCGCGCCGTTTTTCGAATGGACAGGGACGTCCATTCGAAAAATCCCGGCGCACGCACCGCACTCGCAAGGGAGGGTTGGTCACGCTAACCCTTCTCTTTGGTTACTTTCTCTTGGGTTAGCAAGAGAAAGTGACCCGAATGCGCAGCAGGCGGAAGCCTTTGACCTTTGGTCAGAAAAAACGAAAGCAGAGCGACAGCAAATCCTCCCCAACCCTCCTTTTACAAAGGAGGGAGCTAGGAGCAAGAGCCTGCTGGCGTTCACCCGTGCACGAACCTGCGATTCGTAAGCCGCACGGCTTCATCCTTTTCCAAAGGAGGGAGCCAGACCCAAAGCACTGAATATCAAATCGGCCGACAATCAAGCGCCGAGCCAGGCGCCCTAGCGCTTAGTCGTAATCGCCCGCCGCAAATTGTTGCGCGCCGCCGCGTCGTAACGCTGGTGGTAAAACTCGCTCAGATAGATGCGCTCGCGCTTGAGCAGCCCCTTGAGGAAACGGCGCCGATTGAGCCGGAACAACGGCCCCGGCACGTGCCCGCGATACTCCGACGCGATACCGCGGTCGTAAGCGTCGAACGCCTCCGGCGGCGCCCCCAGGATGGCCATGTCGCCATCCAGGAACAACGCCGCCTCCTCGTCGACCTGGCTCGGATCGATCTGCCCATGACGCGCGGTGAGATCGATCAACTCGACCACCCGCCGCACCTCGATGCCCGCCTCCGGCAGATAGCGCGCGATGTGCGCCGCCGCCAGTTCGGCCGAACGCGCCTCGTTGTCGCGCCGTCCGGCCTGGTAGATCGCGTCGTGGTACAGCACCGCCAGCGCCACCTCGACCGGCTGCTGCCAGCCCGGCCCGGCCGCGACCTCGCCGTAGTGGCGCAGCACTTCGCGCACGTGATCGAAGTTGTGGTACGCCCGCGGCGGCGTCGCGTAGGCGGCTTCCAGCTCGGCCCAGAGTTCGGGCGGCAAGGCGATGGGCAGATCGACGGGCAATGCAGGCGACATCGGCGGCACGGTTAGGGGAACCTGCGCGCATCTTGGCACCGAACGCGGCGGCGGCGCGCGTATCGGCAAGGTCGCGTCCAAGCCGGCACGGACCGGCCATGCCCTGCCCCACGGTGCCCGCTCATCCTGGCCCAGGCAGGGATCGCTTAGCGGCCGCGATACGGCTCGCAGCCGATGCCGTCGTTGTCGCGGTCCAGATGCGGGCCGTAGCCGGGATCGCCGCGACGTACCGGCGCGGCGCCCGCCGCGCGCGCTTCGGTGCAATTGCGGTAGGCCGAGCCGGATGCCGGCGCGTAGCGTTGCGCACGCGCGGGGACGTAGGCGTTGGCATCGGAAGCCGAGTACGAGGACCGCGCCTGCGCTCGCGTCGCGGGCGCCCCGCGGTGGCAGTGATAACCGCCGTTGCGGCGGTCGTTGTGGCAGCCGTCGCGGTTGAGACCGCCGCCGTGCGCGTGCGCCGTCGGTGCGCCTAGCACCGCCAGCATCACCACCCAGCCCCACGACCGCCAGCGCATGCACGCCTCCGTCAGCGCGCCCCCGGCCCGTTCGGGCCGGAGGCGCCGGAATAAAGTGCCGGCGCGACGTTCACGGTGACGTCGCGCCGGCGTTCCTGAGAACAGGCGGAAGCGGTGTCGCCGCCTCCGCCTGCTCGATCAGTACTTCTTCTCCAGGTTCAGCAGGACGCCATGGTCGCTGTCGTCATCGCTACCGAACAGACCGCGGTACTCGAAGCGCAGAGTGAAATCGCGCTCGGTGTGCAGGATCGCGCCCAGTCCGAACACGAACCGGTTGCGCTCCAGCCCTTCGATCTCGGCCCGATAGAACGGACCGGACAGCAGGTCGGCGTAGTTCATGGTGACCGCGCTGTCGTCCTGGAAATCGTGCTGGTACTCGAAGCGCAGCTGCGGCGAGAAGGTGCCGTAGCTGACCGGGATCTTGTAGTCGAGCCGCAGGCCGAGGCTGGCCGTGGTGGTATCGACGTCCTGATCCTGGTAACGCAGCGCATACACCGCGTCGCCCTGCTCGGTGTACCCGTCCAGGCGCGCGCGTGCGATATCGACGCGGGCGTAGGGCGAGATGTGCAGGCGGTCGCGCTGGTAGTCGCCGCCGGCCGAGAACGAGGCGAACCACTGCTTGCCGTCGCGCTCGCCGCGCACGCGGCCGCCGTTGGCGATCACGTAGCGGCGCGAGTCGAACGACATCCACTGGTAGCCGAGCAGACCGTCGAGGAAGAAGGTCTCGCCCGGGTGGTAGCTGCCGTACATCGCCAGCGTGTAGCTCTTGGCGTCGCTGCGGGTGCCGTTGCGGCCGATGTCGGTGTTGTCGCGACCGTAGCCGATACCGCCGCCGATCGCGAACGCATCGTTGACGCGGGTGTCGATGCCGGCGCTGATGCCGGTGGTCTCGAAGTCGAACCCGGCACTGCCCGAACGGCTGTCGCGGTCGCCGCTGTTGAGCGCGCCACCGGTCCAGATGGTGAACGAGCTCGCATCACCGCCGCCGGACGCAGGCGCAGCGGTTTCCACCGGCGCGGCCTCGTCGCGGGTGGCGACCTGACGGCAGTCGCTGCCCGGCGTGCGGCGCACGTCGTCGGCGCAACGGCGATCCACGCCGAAGCTGATCCGGTTCTGGAAGCGGGCGCCGTCGCCGTTGCCGCCGTGCATGCCCTCCATGCGCTGCTGGAAGTTGCCGATCTGCGAGGTGGCGAAGCGGCGCGCGGCCGAGGTCTGCGCACCGAGCAGGCCCATGACTTCCGCATCCTGGGTCGGATCCGGACGGCCGGCGACGTCGAAGTCGATGGTCGCCGGGGCCGAGGTCGCGTAGGCGTTGCTCAGCGTGAACGTGGCCGTGGCCGTGCCCGAGAACGAAGCCGCCGGGGTGAAGGTCAGGCGGTAGCTCGCGCTGGCGCCGCTGCCGGAGGACGCGATGGTCGCGGTGCCGGCGCTGGCCGGCGTCAGCGAGACCAGGTTGGCGGCGGTGAACGGCCCACCGGTCGCGCCGGTGGTGAGCTCGACCGTGACCGGCGTGCCGGCGATCGCGGCGACCCGGCGCGACACCGCGACCGGCAACGGATTGACCGTGACCGTCGAGGTGATCGGTGCCGAGGGGCCGAAGGCGTTGTTCAAGGTGTAGACGATCGAGACCGAGCCCGAGGCGCTGGCCGGCGGCGTGTAGGTGATGTTGGTACCCGCCACGGTGGTGGTGCCCGTGGCCGGCGCGGTCACGATGGTGACGCCGGTGTACGGACTACCGGTGGCGCCGACCGTGGTGTCGATGGTCACCGGCTGGCCGGCCAGCGTGGTCGCGGTGCGCGGCTGTCCGACCGGAACCGGCAGCGGCGTGACCGTGATCGAGACCGTGGCCGGAGCCGACGTGCCGCCCGGGCCGATCGCGGTGTAGGTCAGCGTATCCGGACCGAAGTACGCGGTGGCCGGGGTGTAGACGATGTTCAGTCCGCTGACCGTCGCGGTGCCGTGCGCCGGCGCCGAGGCGATCGCGATGGACGTGATCATGCCGGTGTCGTTGGCGGTGACGGCGATGGTCACCGGCTGCTGCGCCAGGGTCGTGGCGGTGTCGTTGTTGGCCACCGGCACGGCGTCGGCGATCACGATGGTGTAGTTCACCGTGGTGTTGTAGCCGGCATCGTCGGTGGAGCGGATCGCGGCGGTGTAGCTGCCGGCAGTGGTCGGGGTGCCGCTGAGCACGCCGGCCGAGCTGAAGGCCAGACCGACCGGCAGGTTGCCCGAGACGATCGAGTAGGTGTACGGCGCGATGCCGCCACTGCTGCTCAGGCTCTGGTTGTACGCCACCCCGACGGTGCCGCCCGGCAGGGTCGCCGGCGAGATCGTCACCGTCGCCGGGGCGATGGTGAAGGTGTACACGCGGCTGCCGGTCTGGCCGTTGCTGTCGGTGGACTGCACGGTGATGCTGAAGTTGCCGTCCGAACGCGGGATGCCGGAGAACGCGCCGGCCGAGGTGAAGCTCATGCCGATCGGCAGCGCACCGCTGAGCAGCGAGTAGCTGTACGGCGCGACACCGCCGGTGGAGCTGAGCTGGGCGCTGTAGGCGACGGCCGCGCTGCCGTTGGGCAGGCTCGGCGGATCGATCGCGATCGCCGGAGTCGCTACGACGATGGTGTAGTTCTGCTGCAGCGCGAACGGTGCGCCCACGCCGGTGCTGGCGTCGGTGACTCGAACGCTCACGTTGTAGTTGCCCGGCACGGTCGGCGTACCGCTGAGCACGCCGGCCGAGCTGAAGCTCACCCCGACCGGCAGCGAGCCGGAGGCCAGCGAGAAGCTGTACGGACCGGTGCCGCCGCTGGCGGCGAAGTTGATCGTCGTGGCGACGCCGTAGTTCATCGGCAGGTTGCCGGCGGCCGGCGTCATGCTCAGCGTCGGCGCGCCCACGGTCAGGGTGAAGGCCTGGCCGACGGTGAACGGACCGTTGCCGGTGCTGGAGTCGGTGGCGCTGGCGTTGAGCGCGAACGAACCCGCCGCGGTCGGCGTGCCCGATACGGTCACGCTGTTGGCGGTGGTGCCGGTGATGCTCAGGCCCGCCGGCAGGTTGGTGACGTTGTAGCCGGAGAACGGCTGAGTGCCGCCGTTCCAGGTGAAGGTCTGGCTATAGGCACCGCCGACCTGCGCCGTCAGCGGACCGCCCGCGGTCACGGTGATGGTCGGGTTCGAAACGGTGATGGTCACCGTGGCCGGCGCCGAAGTGCCGGCGCTGTTGGTCGCGGTGTAGGTGAAGCTGTCCGGACCGGCGTAGCCGGCGGTCGGCGTGTAAGTGATCGTGGTGCCGCTGGCCGTCGCCGTGCCATGCGCCGCCGCTGCCGCCACCGCCACCGAGGACGGAACGCCGCCGGTGATGTTCAGCGTGATCGGGTTGGCGCTGCTGTCGTAGGCCACCGTCGCCGAGACCGGGTTGGCCACCGGCACGATGTCGTTGACCAGCAGGGTGTAGCTCTGCGGCGCCGACGTGTACGGGCCGCTGCCGGTGCTGCTGTCGGTCGCGGTCAGGTTGAAGTTGTAGGTGCCCGGCGCGGTCGGCGTGCCGGTGATGCCACCGGAACTGCCGATCGACAGGCCAGGCGGCAGCGCGCCGCTGACCAGCGCGTAGGTGTACGGCGAGACGCCACCGGTGGCGCCGGTCACGGCCACGCCGTAAGCGTTGGTCACGGTCGCGTTCGGCAGGGTCGTCGGCGGCAGGATCACCGTCGCGGCCGTGATCAACAGCGTGTAGGAGTTCGAGCCCGTGTACGGGCCGCTGCCGGTGCTGCTGTCGGTCGCGGTAACGGTGAAATTGAAAGTACCGCCCGCCGTCGGCGTGCCGCTCAGCGTGCCGTTGCTGGCCAGGCTCAGGCCGGCCGGCAAGGCGCCGGCGGTGACGGCGAAGCTGTAGCCGGCGGTACCGCCCGAGGCGGTGATGGTCTGGCTGTAGGCCTGGGCCACGCCGCCGTTGGGCAGGGTCGCCGGGGCGACGGTGATGGTCGCCGCGCTCACGGTCAGGCTGTAGGCGCGCGAACCGCTCTGCGAGTGGTTGTCGGTGGCGGTGACGGTGAAGTTGAAGGTACCGCCCGCGGTCGGCGTGCCACTGAGGGTGCCGGTGGCGCTCAGGCTGATGCCGGCCGGCAAGGCGCCGGCGGTGACCGCGTAGGTGTACGGCGCGATGCCGCCCGCCGCGCTCACGGCCTGGCTGTAGGCGATGCCGATCTGCGCGCCCGGCACGGTGGCCGGCGTGATCGTGATCGTCGGCGCGGCCACCTGCAGCACATAGTTCTGCGTGCGCGCGAACGGTGCGCCGGCGCCGGTGGAGCTATCGGTCGCCCGCACCGAGAAGGTGAACAGACCGGTGACGGTCGGCGTACCCGAGAGCACGCCGGTGTTGGCGTCCAGACTCAGGCCGGCCGGCAAGGCGCCCGCCGACACCGTATAGGTGTAGGCCGGCGTGCCACCGCTGGCGACGAAGGTCTGGCTATACGCCGCAGCGTAAGTCGCGTTCAAGGTACCGGCCGCCGGCGTCATGCTCAGCGTGGGCGCGCTCACGGTCAGGGTGAAGGCCTGGCCGACGGTGAACGGACCGTTGCCGGTGCTGGAATCGGTGGCGCTGGCGTTGAGCGCGAACGAGCCCGCCGCGGTCGGCGTGCCAGACACGGTCACGCTGTTGGCGGTGTTGCCGGTGATGAGCAGGCCCGGCGGCATGCCGGTGACGGCATAGCCGACGAACGGTTGGGTGCCGCCGTTCCAGCTGAAGGTCTGGCTGTAAGCGACGCCGATCTGCGCGGTCAGCGGGCCGCCCGCGGTCACGGTGATGGTCGGGTTGCCGACGGTGATGGTCACCGTGGCCGGCGCCGAAGTGCCGGCGCTGTTGGTCGCGGTGTAGGTGAAGCTGTCCGGACCGGCGTAACCGGCGACCGGCGTGTAGCTGATCGTGGTGCCGCTGGCGATCGCGGTGCCGTGCGCGGCCGCCGTGCCGATCGCCACCGAGGTCGGAACGCCGCCGGTGATGCTCAGCGTGATCGGGTTGGCGCTGCTGTTGTAGGCCACCGTCGCCGAGACCGGGTTGGCCACCGGCGGGATGTTGACGATCTGCAGCGTGTAGCCACGCGGCGCCGAGCTGTAAGGGCCGGTGCCGGTGCTGCTGTCGGTCGCGGTCACGGCGAAGTTGAACGTGCCCGCGGCGGTCGGCGTGCCGGACAGCGCGCCGGTGCTGCTGCTCAGGGCGATGCCCGGCGGCAAGGCGCCTGCGGTGACGGCGTAGGCATACGGCGCGGTGCCGCCGCTGGCCGGATTGAGCGTGGCGCTGTAGGCGACGTTCTGGGTGCCGTTGGCCAGCGTGGTCGCCGGCAGCAAGATGGTCGGTGCGGCGATCACCAGCGAGTAAGCGCGCGAACCGGTATGCGGCGCGCCGGTGCCGGTGCTGCTGCCGGTGGCGGTGACGGTGAAGTTGAAGGTGCCGCCCGCCGTGGGCGTGCCGCTCAGCGTGCCGGTACCGCTCAGCGTCAGGCCTGCGGGCAACGCGCCCGCGGTGATCGCATAGCTGTACGGCGCGATGCCGCCGCTGGCGGTGATGGCCTGGCTGTAGGCCGCCGCGACCGTGCCGTTGGGCAAGGTGGTCGGCGCGATCACGGTCGTCGGCGCTGCCACCACCAGGGTGTAGGCGCGGGTGCCCGAGAAGTTGTTGGCGTCGGTCGCTCGCACCGTGAAGTTGAAGGTGCCGGCCGCGGTCGGCGTGCCGGTCAGGGCGCCGGAGGTGGTGTTGAGGCTCAAGCCGGCCGGCAAGGCGCCGGCGGTGATCGCGAAGCCGTAAGGCGCGGTGCCGCCGCTGCCGGTGAAGGTCTGGCTGTACGCCGCGCCCACGGTCGCGCCCGGAATGGTGGCCGGGTTGACCACGATGGTCGGCGCGACCACCACGGTCAGGGTGACGGTCTCGACTTCGAAGTAGGAGCCCACGCCGGTGCTGCTGTCGGTGACGCGGATGCCGAAGGTAAAGGTGCCCAGGGCGGTCGGCGTGCCGCTCAGGGTCGCGCCGCTCAGGCTCAGGCCTGGCGGCAGCGGGCCGGAAACGACCTCATGCGCATAGGTGTACGGGCTGACGCCGCCATTGGTGCTGAAGGTCACCGAATACGGGAAGCCCTGCGCCGCGTTCGGCGGCGTGGACGGCACGATCTGCAGGGTCGGGTTGGCGACGTTGGGGGTGTAGGTCTTGACGCCGCTGACGCTGGCGCTGTCGGTGGCGCGGATCGAGAAGCTGTGCGGACCGCGCTGGGTCGGCGTGCCGCTGATCACGGCGCCGCTCAGCGTGAGGCCGGCCGGCAGCACGCCGCTGTCGAGCGTGTACGTGTAGGACCCGGTGCCGCCGGTCGCGGTCAGGGTGGTGCTGAACGGCACACCCGCGGTCAGGCTGATGGTGGCCGGGCCGATCACGATGGTCGAGGCCGGGCCGATGGCCACGGTGACGACGATGTCGCCGCCGAAATCGTCCTGCAGGGTGAAGGTGTCGGTGGTCGCGCTATCGCCGTTGTGCGAATAGGTCAGCGGGATGTTGCCAGGCGATTGCGCGCCGACGATGCGGGTGCCGTGCGGCGTGGTCGCGGTGCCGGCGGTGATGCCGAAGCCGCCATGGCAGTTGTTGATGTTGATGGTCTGCGAGCCGCTGTGCGCGACCGACATGCTCAAGGTCGGGCAGAACGTGGATGGCGCCGCCATCGCCCGCTGCGGCCATGCGCTGGCCAGGCACAGCAGCGCTATCGCGAGCCATGAAAACCAGGAAAAGAAGACGTGCGAAGGCGCACGCGGCGTCTCCACGCTATGCGCTGAAAACTGATGCATGTTCTGCCCCTGTTGACACCACACGAGCTCGATCGGCCGCTGGCTGTCGAACCGTCCGGCGAGACTCGAATCCCTGTCCGCGGACACCGGGCCTACGCCCGAGCCGCACCCCTTGCGAACTGCTCTCCCCCATTCAATCAGGAATCGGCCAGCAAATAAAGTGCCACCCACTTCACAGATTTATATGCTGCACCGCCACAAAAAATTAGCTTGTACGGCGTACGGGCTGTGAGCGAGAGTAGCCACCGCGCCGGACATGACGTCCGGTGCCACCATCCTTTGGGGGGAAAGGTATGACCGAAGTCTTCCTCGGGCAGATTATGCTCACGGGGTTCCAGTTCGCGCCCAAGGGCTTTGCCCTTTGCAATGGGCAGCTGCTGCCGATCGCCCAGAACCAAGCGCTGTTCTCCTTGCTCGGCACCACCTACGGCGGCAACGGCACCACCAACTTCCAGCTGCCCAACATGCAGTCGCGCACCCCGGTGGGCTTCGGCAACTCGGTCGATGGCGGCTGGAATCCGGCGCCCTATCAACAGGGCGAAACCGGCGGTGTCGAGAACGTCACCCTGCTCACCACGCAGATGCCGACGCACAACCACATGGTGGCCGGCAACACGACCGCGAGCGCGGTCCGCAACCCGACCAACGCCCTGTACGGCACCAACAGCGCCTTCACCTTCGCCCCCTCCACGGGTGCCCAGGTCGCGCTGCAAGGCATCGGCATGACGGGCAACAACCAGCCGCACAGCAACATGCAGCCCTACACCACGATCAATTTCGTGATCGCGCTGGCCGGCATCTTCCCGTCGCGCAACTGACGCCCTAGCCATCTACAGGAGTTCCCTATGAGCACCCCTTACGTCGGAGAAATCCGTATGTTCGGCTTCGGCCGCGTGCCCAACGGCTGGTTCAGCTGCGACGGTTCGTTGAAGCCCATCAGCGAGTACGAAGTGCTGTACACCCTGCTCGGCACGATCTACGGCGGCGACGGCCAGAGCACCTTCGCCGTGCCCGACCTGCGCGGTCGCGCGCCGATCCACCAGGGCACCGGCCCGGGCCTGAGCACCTATGTGATCGGCCAGATGTCCGGCAGCGAGAGCGTGACCCTGATCAGCCAGCAACTGCCCAGCCATAACCACGCGCTGATGGCCACTACGGCCGCGGCCACCACCGGCGCGGTCGGCGTGACGGTGCAGCCGGGCGCGGTGGCGGGCGACACCATGTACGTCACCGATATCACCGGCGCCACCGGCGCCGCGCTTGCGCCGGCCGCGGTCTCGATCAGCGGCAACACCCAGCCGCACGCCAACCTGATGCCCACCCTGACGGTGGGGTACTGCATCGCCTGGGCCGGCGTCTACCCGTCGCAGAGCTGAGCGGCCGCCGCGGACCATCATTCGAGGACATCACCATGACCGAACCTTTCATCGGCGAAATCCAGCTGTTCGGATTCAATTTCGCACCGCGCGGCTGGGCCTCTTGCAACGGCGCCACCCTGGCCATTCAGCAGAACACCGCGCTGTTCTCGCTGCTGGGCACCAACTACGGCGGCAACGGCACCACCACGTTCCAGCTGCCCAACTTCGTCAACCGCACCGCCTGCAACCAAGGCCAAGGCCAAGGCCTGACCCCGCGCAGCATGGGCGAGACCTTCGGTTCCAACAGCGTGACCCTGCAGCAGGGCGAAATGCCGGGACACAGCCATACGCTGACCGCCTACAACCAACCTACCGGCACCTTGCGCACCAGTGCGCCGGCCCCCGGCAACTACCTGGGTATCCCGACCTCGAGCAACCCGTTCATCGGCGGGCTGCAGCCGAACGTGCAGTTCGCCCCGACCATGTGCGGTCCGGCCGGCGGCGGCCAGCCGCACGAGAACCGTCAGCCCTACCTCGCGTCGAACTTCTGCATCGCGTTGCAGGGCATTTTCCCCAGCTTCCCCTGAGGCCATGCAGGCGCCATCGCGGCTGCTGCCGTTTCCGCGCAGCGACGATCCGCAAGGCCGCGACGACCGTCTGGCGACACCCGCGCTCCTGAGCGAGCGCGGGTTCGCATTGCGCCCCGCACGCGACGACGATCTGCCCTGGCTGCGCACGCTCTACGCCAGCACCCGCGCCGAGGAACTCGCTCCCATCCCCTGGCCCGACGAGGCCAAGCGCGCCTTCCTCGACAGCCAGTTCGCACTCCAGCATCAGCACTATCTGCTGCACTACGCCGACGCCGACTTCCTCGCGATCGAACGCGACGGCGCCCCCGTCGGCCGCTACTACCTGCAACGACGCGCACCGGATCATCTGATCGTCGATATCAGCCTGCTGACCGCCGCGCGCGGCCAAGGCATCGCCAGCGCGCTGATCGAGCACAGCCAGCGCGACGCCGCCGCGCTGGGCCGCGGCCTGCATCTGCACGTGGCCTCCGACAACGCGGGCGCGCTGCGCCTATACCGGCGCCTGGGCTTCGTCCAGACCGAAGACAGCGGCGCCCACCGCCGCATGCGCTGGCCGGCGCCCTGACGCCGGCGATCCGTTTAAGGGGAAGGAGCGGCGTAAGCCGCGTCCACGCCGGCACGATCCGCGCCGCACGCAGGAGCGCTTGAATCAGGTTGGGATCACCCAGCCGCCAAACGGACCGCGGGCCGGTGCGCGCTCAGTTGAATATCGCCTGATACAGAAAGCCCTCGCGCTCGCGCGCGACCGGCACCAGCATGATCCCGATCTCGCCCACGCTGTCGTGACGCATCAGATAGGTCTGCTGCGGGAACAGGAACGAGGAGGTATTGCGGAACAACAGCGAGAACGGCGCGCGCGCAGCCCCCGGCATGACCTGCTGGGGGTTCAGCGCCCGCGCCTCGACCAGGACGAACGGCACCTCGCCGTCGTTCAAGGCCGCCGAGAAGGTCTCGTTCACGTGGCGGGCGAAATGATCCAGCGTCAGCAGTTCCATGCGGGTTCCCCTAAAACCTGGGAACCATGGTCGCCGCGCCGCGCGCGCGATGCAAGCGCGCGCGGCGCGCGCAGGGCTCAGTACTGACCCATGTAATCGCGCTTGCCGACCTCGACGCCGTTGTGGCGCAGGATCGCGTAGGCGGTGACGACGTGGAACTGGAACTGCGGCAGGCCGTAGTGCAGCAGGTAGTCGTGGCCGATAAGACGGCGCTCCTTGGGCGTACCCGGGCGCAGCACCACTTCGCGCTCATGGGCGCCGTCGAACAGCACCGGCTCCAGGCTGTCGATGAAGGCCGTGGTCTTGGCGACCAGCGCCTGCAGCTGTTCGAACGTGCGCTCGGAGTCGTCGTACACCGGCACCTCCGCGTCGGCCAGGCGCGCGCTCACGCCCTTGGCGAAGTCGCAGGCGATCTGGACCTGACGCAGCAGCGGGAACATATCCGGGTACAGACGCGACTGCAGCAGCACCTCCGGGTCGACCTTCTTCTCGGCCGCATAGGCCTGGGCCTTGTCCAGCAGCGCGCTGAGGCTGCCGAGAAACTGCTTGAACACGGGAACGGAGGCGGCGTGCATGGAAACGGTCATGGCGGGACTCGTGGGGTGAATCGCACATGGTACGCCGCCTCCGGCGTCCGACCACGCGCGCAACCGTGGATCGATGCGTCCTGCGGGCGGTGGCGTATGGGATGCGCGCCTGGGGCGAGTGCGTCTAAGCGTGGGCGGATCGCCTACGCGGCGGTGGTAAAGCAAATCCCCCTCGATGTCCACTTTCCAAAGGGGGAAGTTGCCCGTTACTCCCCCGCATGCTCCCAACGCTGCGCCCCCTGCCCGTCCTCGGCCAGCACGTCGCCTGGGTTGGCCAGGCGGCAGCGATCGATCGACAGGCAGCCGCAGCCGATGCAGTCGTCCAGGGTGTCGCGCATCTGGCTCAGTTTCTGGATGCGCTCGTCCAGTTCCTCGCGCCAGATCGTCGACAGGCGCTCCCAGTCCTTGCGCGTGGGCGTGCGTCCGTCGGGCAGCGTCGAGAATGCCTCCAGGATCGTCGCCAGCGGCATGCCCACGCGCTGGGCGACCCGAATGATCGCGATCCGGCGCAGCATGTCGCGCCCGTAACGGCGCTGGTTGCCGGCCGTGCGTTGGCTGTGGATCAAGCCTTTGGCCTCGTAGAAATGCAGCGTCGACACCGCCACCCCGCTACGCTGCGCCATCTGCCCCACGCTCAGTTCGGTAGCCGCACCCATGGGCTTGACCTCAACTTAAGTTCAGGTCCTATCCTGGATCTCCCCCCTCTTTACGGTCAAGCCATGGACAATCGCAACGCGCGCGAGGACGACCTCGACCGCTCCGGCGCTCACCTCGATCGCGACGCCGACCTCGCCCTCGACGACGGCGACGACGGCCTGATGCAAGCCGTGCATTTCGATCGCTACGGTTCGCCCGACGTGCTCTATCCCACCGCGCTGGCGATGCCCAATGCGGCGCGCGGCGAGCTGCGCGTGCGCGTACGCGCGGCCGGCGTGCAGCCGGCCGACATCGCGCGCCGCAACGGCGAGTTCGCGCGCCGCGGCATCGACGCCGACGCCGCCTTCCCGCAACGACTGGGCTACGAATTCGCCGGCGTCGTCGACCAGATCGGCGACGGCGTGCGCGGCTACTACCACGGCCAGGAAGTGCTGGGCTGGTGCGACGGCGGCGCCTACGCCGAGGTCCTGGCCGTGCCCGCCGCGCAAGTCGTGGCCAAGCCGCCGATGATGTCCTGGGCGGTCGCCGGCGCGCTCTCGGCCTCCGGCCAGACCGCCCAGGTCGCTTTGCGCGCGCTCAACGTCGGCCGCGGCGACACCCTGCTGGTGCACGGCGCGGCCGGCGGCGTGGGTTCGATCGCGGTCCAGCTTGCGCGCCTGGCCGGCGCGCGCGTGATCGGCAGCGCCAGCCGCGAGAACCATGCCTACCTGCGCACCCTGGGTGTCGAACCGGTGCTGTACGGCGAAGGCCTGGTCGCGCGCGTGCGCGAGCTCGCGCCGCAAGGCGTGAGCGCGGCATTGGACGCGGCCGGGCGCGGCGCGATCGCCGCCTCGCTGGCGCTGGGCGCCGCGCGCGAACGCATCGGCACCCTGGTCGACGCCGACGGCGCGCGCGAACACGGCGTGCTGCGCCTGCGCGGCGAATGCGACCGCGACCGCCTGCGCCAGCTGGTCGAGCTGTACGAACACGGCCGCCTGCACGTGCACGTGCGGGAGATCTACCCGCTCGCGCACGCCGCGGTCGCGCACCGCGACGTCGAGACCGGCCACGGCCGCGGCAAGGTGGTGCTGATGGTCTACCAGACCGGCGACAGCGGCTTCGGGCCATGAGCGAGGCCGACAGCGCGGCCGACGCTCTCGCGCCCTTGCGCGCGCACGACGCCGACGGCGCCGCGGCCGGCCTGTTCGATCGCCGCTACCGCGCGCTCACCGTCGGCGCCATCGCCCTGGTCGCGCTTGCCGCCTTCGAGGCGCTGGCGGTCGCAACCGCGATGCCGACCGTGGCCGAAGCGCTGAACGGCCTGCCGCTGTACGCGCTCGCCTTCGGCGGCGCGCTGGCGGCCAGCGTGGTCGGCATGGTCGCGGCAGGACGCTGGGCGGATACGCGCGGCCCGGCCGCGCCGCTGCGCCAGGGCATCGTCTGGTTCGCGATCGGTCTGTTGTTGGCGGGCCTGGCGCCGTCGATGGCGTGGCTGCTGCTGGGCCGCGTGGTGCAAGGTTTCGGCGGCGGACTGATGTCGGTCGCGCTCTACGTGGTGGTCGGCCGCAAGTATCCGCAAGCGCTGCGCCCGCGCATCTTCGCCGCCTTCGCCGCGGCCTGGGTGGTGCCGGCGGTGATCGGACCGGCGATCAGCGGCGCCATCGTCGAACACTGGGGTTGGCGCTGGGTGTTTCTGTCGGTGCCGTTGATCGCGCTGGCCGCGGCGGCGCTGGTCTTGCCCGCGGTACGCGATCTGGGCGCGCCCGAACACGCCGACGCCTCCGACGCCGCCACGCCCGCGCGCATGCCCTGGGCGATCGGCGCCGCCGCCAGTGCGCTGCTGTTGCATATCGCCGGCCAGCAACGCGGCGCGCTCGCGGCCGTCCTGCTCGCATTGGCCGCGCTCGGCCTGGTGGTGTGCGCGCTGCGCCTGCTGCCGACCGGCACCTTGCGCGCCGCGCGCGGCCTGCCGACCGTGATCGCGCTGCGCGGCATCGCCTCGTCGGCGTTCTTCGGCACCGAGGTGTTCCTGCCGCTGCTGCTCTCGCATGAGCGTGGCTGGTCGCCGACCGCGGCGGGGCTCGCGCTTACCGTCGGCGCGGTCGGTTGGTCGACGGGCTCCTGGTATCGCGGACGTCCGGTGCAGCGCTACGCCCCGGCGCGTCTACTGCAGATCGGCATGAGCCTCATCGCGATCGGCATCGCGGCCATCGTCGCGATACTCGTGCCGACGGTGCCCACCGCCGTCGGCGTGTCGGGCTGGGTACTGGCCGGCTTGGGCATGGGCGTGACCTTCCCCAGCCTGTCGGTGCTGACGCTGGAGCTGTCGCCACCGGCGCAGCAAGGGCTCAACTCCTCGGCACTGCAGCTGTGCGACGCGCTGTTCACAGCCAGCGTCCTGGCGATCGGCGGCTCGCTGTTCGCGGCCTTGTTGCCGCACGGCCACGCCGGCGCCTATCTGGCCGGGTTCGCGATTTCGCTGGCGCTGGCCGTGCTCGGCGCGCTGCTGGCGCGGCGGGTGCAGCCGTAGGCGGCTGCAGCCACCGCATCGGCTCCGTCGCGTTCGTGCGTGGAGATGCGATGCGGTGCGCCTTTGGCTTACCGCATCCTACGAGAACGCTGTGCATTAGCCGTAGGATGCGGTGATAACCGCATCGGCTTCATCCCGTTCGCTTGTGGAGTTGCGATGCGGTGCGCCTGCGGCTTACCGCATCCTACGAGAGCGCTGCGCGTAAACCGTAGGATGCGGTGATAACCGCATCGGCTTCATCCCGTTCGCTTGTGGAGATGCGATGCGATGCGGTGCGCCTGCGGCTTACCGCATCCTACGAGAACGCTGCGCATTAGCCGTAGGATGCGGTGATAACCGCATCGGCTTCATTGCGTTCGCTCGTGGAAATGCGATGCGGCGCGTCTGTGGCTTACCGCCTGCGCGGCGATGGGTTTACGAACTGGCTTCCACGGTCATCGGCGTCGCGACGGCGCGCGGGCGCGCGAGTTGCTCGTACAAGGCGACCACCTGCTCCATCAGCCCGTCGGTGCTCCAGGCGCGCGCGTCCTGCGGCCCCGCGGCCGACAAGGCGGCACGCGTCTCCGGCGAGCGCAGCACGTCGGCGACATGGCCCGCGAACGCGGCCTCGTCCTCGGCGCTGACCACCGCGCTGCGCACGTCGCGCAGGACCGTGGCCGTGCCCATCACCGCCGTCGATACGATCGGCACGCCCAGCGCCATCGCCTCGATCAGCACCAGGCCCTGCGTTTCGGTGGGCGAGGCGAACACGAACACGTCGCCGGCGCGATAGGCGTCGAGCAAGGTGGTGCGGCGGTCGAGATTGCCGAAGAAACGCACATGGTCCTGCAACTTCAATTCGACGCTGAGCCGCTTAAGACGTTCGGCGTCCGGGCCTTCGCCCGCGATCAGGAACAACAGCTCCGGAAACTCCGCGACCAGCCGCTTGGCCACCCGCAACAGGAAGGCGATGTTCTTCTCGACCGCCAGCCGGCTCACCGTCACCAGGGTCGGCCGCTGCGGCGCGATGCCGTGCTCGGCGCGGAAGCGCGCCCCGTCGCCGCGCGCGAATTCGCCCAGGTCGATGCCGGTCGGCAGCACCGTCGACGGCGTGGTGATGCCGTAGCGGTCCAGCACGTCCTCCATCTGCGCGGTCGGTACGATCAAATGATCCACGCCATGGCACAGCGAGCGCGAGGCGCGCCGCGCGAACGCGCGCAGCAGCGGCGCGGGCAGCCACGGCAGGTAGTGGCCCACGTATTCTTCGAAATAGGTGTGGTAGGTCTCCACCGTCGGCCGCCCGATCCGCCGCGCCAGGCGCACGCCCAGGCTGTGGGCGCGGAACGGCGTGTGGATGTGGATCACGTCCCAATCGCGAGCCGCCAAGGTCTCGGCCACCTCGCGCAGCGCGGAGGCGCGGATCAAACGGTCCTCCGGATCGAAGAAGATCACCCGCGACGGCAGCCGCAGGATCTCGAACTCGCCGTGACCGTCGTGCTGCTCCTGGCCGCTGCCGGGGCCGTAGTCCGGCACCACCAGGGTCACCGCGTGGCCCATGCGCGCCAGCGACTGGGCGAAGGTGCGGATCGACGTCGAGACGCCGTTGACCCGCGGGAAATACACGTCGGACAGCATCAGGATGTTCATGGCCACCAGACTATGGCGAGGCGATGACGGATTTATGGCGGCGGCCTGAACCGGCGGCCGGCGACCGCCTTCGCGCTCGATGCTGCAGCGCAGCTTGCCCCATCGGACGATGGTGAGCCGCCTGTCGGCATGGCCTACTCCGCCGGCATCGGGCGCATCCGGGGAACCACGTCGCCGCCCGTTCCGCGTCACCCGCAGGATCCTCGTCCGAAGGAGTCGACCGCATGACTGTCCCGTCTCGCACCGCCACAACGCCCGCACGTCGC
The DNA here is from genome assembly GCF_001429345.1 of Lysobacter sp. Root983. Lineage (NCBI taxonomy): Bacteria > Pseudomonadati > Pseudomonadota > Gammaproteobacteria > Lysobacterales > Lysobacteraceae > Lysobacter > Lysobacter sp. Root983. The sequence continues at coordinate 75,660 of NZ_LMJO01000001.1, read as the reverse complement.
CGCCGTTTCCTGCCGGTCGCCCTGGCCGGTCTGTTCGCGCTCGCCATCAGCACGCCCGCCCTGGCCCTGACCGAAGTCACCGGCTTCGGCAGCAACCCCGGCAACCTGCGCATGTTCAAGTACGTGCCGCCGGGCCTGCCCGCCAACGCGCCGCTGGTGGTCGCCCTGCACGGCTGCGCCCAAAGCGCGGCCAGCTACGACGCCGAAACCGGCTGGGAGCTGCTGGCCCAGCGCTGGCAGTTCGCGCTGCTGCTGCCGCAACAGCAAAGCGGCAACAATTCCAGCAGTTGCTTCAACTGGTTCGAAAGCGGCGACATCGCCCGCGGCCAAGGCGAAGCGCTGTCGATCAAGCAAATGGTCGACCGCATGCGCAGCGACCACGCCAGCGCCGCCGACCGCGTCTATGTCACCGGCTTGTCCGCGGGCGGCGCGATGACCTCGGCGATGCTCGCCACCTATCCCGACGTGTTCGCCGGCGGCGCCATCGTCGCCGGCATCCCCTACCGCTGCGCGACCAGCCAGAGCGCGGCCTTCGGCTGCATGAACCCCGGCAGCGACCTCACGCCCGCGCAATGGGGCGACAAGGTGCGCGCCGCCAGCCCCCACGCCGGCCCCTGGCCCATCGTCTCGATCTGGCACGGCGACGCCGACTACACCGTGCGCCCGGCCAATCAGACCGAAATCCTGCAGCAATGGACCAACGTGCACGGCATCGACCAGATCCCGGAGGTGCAGGACACGGTCGCCGGCTATCCGCACCAGGTCTACCGCGACGCTGCCGGCCGCGCCCTGGTCGAAACCTACACGATCGCCGGCATGGGCCACGGCACCCCGGTCGATCCCGGCAGCGGCGAAAGCCAATGCGGCACCGCCGGCGCCTACATCCTCGACGTCAACATTTGCTCTAGTTATTACATCGCGCGCTTCTGGGGCCTGGACAACCTGGACGGCATCGCGCCGCAGGTCGTGCTGACCGCGCCTGCCGACGGCGCCGCCGTCAGCGGCAACGTCGCCCTCAGCGCCGATGCCAGCGACGACGTCGGTGTGGACCGGGTCGAGTTCCTGCTCGACGGCAACCTGATCGCCAACGACGCGAGCGCGCCGTATACGGGCACGTGGAACAGCGCCAACAGCAGCAACGGCGCGCATAGCCTGCAGGCGCGCGCCTACGACCTGGCCGGCAACGTCGGCAGCTCCGCCGCGGTCGGTGTCAGTGTCAGCGGCGGTACCGGCGGCGGCGGCGTGCTGAGCTTCGACAACGAAGACGCCAACGACGGCTACGTCAAAGCCGACGCCAACGGCGGCGCGCCCGTCGTCGGCACCCTGGAAGCGACCTATGGCCTGGCCTCCGGCCGCGGCTCCGATGGCAAGTACAACCGCAGCCTGCTGTCCTTCGATACCGCCGCGATTCCCGACGGCGCCACAGTCGTTTCCGCCACCCTCAGCGTGGTCTACCGCAGCGCCTACGGCGACCCCTGGAGCAACCCGGCCGGCAATACCCTGCTGATCGACGTACGCAACGGCTGCTACGGCGCCTGCACCATCGAGGCCGCCGACTACGCCGCCGCCGCGAGCGCCACCGCGGTCGCTCAGCTACCGCCCTTCACCGGCGGCAGCCAGACCAGCACCGCCTTCGACGCCGCCGGCTTGGCCGCGATCAATCGCGGCGGCCGCACCCAACTGCGCCTGCGCTACGCCAGCCCGCAGACGGCGACGAACTATCTGTGGATCGATCGCGGCGTGGGCGCGAAGTTGCGGGTGGAGTATGTGATGCCCTGAACTCATCGGGCCGGTCGCACTGCATGCGGATCGCAGCTGACGGATCGATTGCCTGCCAGCCACTCATGCATGGCGTTCTGGTGGAACGACAAGCCGGAAAGCGACGCCCCATGACACGGGCGTCGCCCACGATCACTCCTGCACCGTCTGCGGATCGCCCACATACACCGTGCCGGTACCGCCGCCCGTGCCGCCACCGCCACCGCCGTCCCAACCCGGGTTGTAGCCGCCCTGGCCGCCGGCTTCGCCACCGCCGCTGGCATTGCCGCTACCGCTGTCGCCACCTACGCGCTCCATGCGTCCATCATTCGTGCCGAACAGGCCGAAGTCGTCCGTGATGAAGTACTTCGCGCAATGCGTCGGATTGCAGATGATGTAGATGTCGCCTTTGTTCCAAAACATGTCGCCGAACCATTGGTTGAACAAGGGCTTCATCTGCTCCACATATTTCGCGGTCGCGCCGTCCGGCACGGGGTGGGCGATCTGACAGCCATTGTCGCAAATGAAGGGCCCACGTTCGGCCGCGACCAGCCAAGCACTCATGACCAAAACCGGAACCACCAAGCCAGCTATCAGCCATTTTTTACTGTTTGCAGCACGCATCATAGATCCTCCTTCCTTGTAGAGTCGCGAGTGCCAGTTGCTCAGGAGTTAATTGACTGGCGTGGGCACTCATCCGCCTTTCACTGATAAAGCGTGGGTCGGCCAGCCCTACCGCGTGGTAGTACGCATAGGCACGCACAGGATCTCGTCGGGTGATCACGCCGTAGGTATAGGCATCGCTGAGACTCGTCAGCCCTTCGATGCTCCCGCCAGCCGCGGCCCGCTGCATGTAGTGCATGGCTTTGCGCCTGTAAGCGATGACCTTCTCAGGATCGGAAAGCATCTGAGAGGAGTTGCCGATCACCGCTTCCGCATTCCGTGCATAGCTGAGCTGGGCCATGGCGATGCCGCTGTCGGCGGCCTGCTCCAGCCAGCGCACGTTGTTCCGGTATTGATCGGGGGTGAGGCCGTGGCATTGCGTGGGCGTACGCGCGATCAACTGCGTTTCGACATCGTCGCCGCGCACGGGCGCGGGTCGCGCGCCGCTGCTGGCGCCGTGATAGAGCGCGTAGCGACAGCCTTCGACTTTGACGAACAGATAGAAGGCGGCCTCGTTGTCGCCCGCCTCTGCTCTCGGCTGCAGGGCCGCCACCACGTCCACCGCGCGTCCGGGCGGCGGGTCGTAGCTGCGAGTGAAAGTCGATACCCGAGGCACAGTGTTCGGCGCTCGCGCCCGCAGCAGCTCGGCGGCCGGTCCATCGACGTCGCGCTCGTGCGCCGCCGCTACCGTCGCCGTCGCCGTCGCCGGCGGCTCGGCGGGTCCGGCGCTGGCCATCGGCCCGGCCGCATCCGGTTCCGGCGCACGCCGGCTCCACCACCAGCCCGCACCCAGCCCCACGGCCAGCAACAACGCCATCACGATCGCGATGCGCGACCCGCGCTTGGACTGCATCCCTTCGCTCCTTTTCGTTCCATCTAGGTCGCCGGCGAGAAGGCCGGCATGCTTTCGCCAGCTCGCATTCGACAAATGAGCCCGCCATTTGACGAAAAGAAAAACATAGTCCTGATATGAAAATCAATTCCAAATTGAAGTTGCGATAGAAGTCACGGCGTGTTTTGCACACACCGAAGGCACCTCGTACGACGATGGAATACTCATGATTTGCGTGCTTGTAGGAGGAGCTAGCACGCACGCTGGCCGCTGCGCATCGCGCCTGCCGTGCGTCTATCGTTGCAGCGACCGACCTATCTCAACGGCTATCCCGAACCTTGCTGGCGCGTGTGCGCGAGTTGCTCGCGCAAGGCCGATTGGGCGAGATGCTGCGCCAGCGCCACGCCCAGGCGCACGAGGTCCGCGGCGACCACGCGCTGTACGAATACGCAACCGAGCCCAAGGCCCGTTACCTGCGCAATACCGAGCCGCCGCACAAGGCGATCTACGACTCAGGCAGTAGCCAGACCAGCACCGCCTTCGACGCCGCCGGCTTGGCCGCGATCAACCGCGACAGCCGCACCCAGCTACGCCTGCGCTACGCCAGCCCGCAGACGCGACGAACTATTTGTGGATCGATCGCGGCGCGAGCGCGAAGTTGCGGGTGGAGTACGTGATGCCTTGAGCTAACCGACTCGGCCGTGGCACCTCTGGGCCGCAGCTGGCGAGCCGATCGCCCGTCAGCCGCGGCGGCGTTGCGTTCGTGCGGAACAACCGGCCCAAAGCGACGTCCGTGCGATACGGACGCCGCCCCAGGATCACTCCTGCACCGTCTGCGGATCGCCGACGTACACCGTGCCGGTACCGCCGCCCGTGCTGCCACCGCCACCGCCGTCCCAACCCGGGTTGTAGCCACCCTGGCCGCCGGCTTCGCCACCGCCGCTGGCATTGCCGCTACCGCTGTCGCCGCCTTCGCGCTCCATGCGTCCGTCGTTGGTACCGAAGATGCCGAAGTCGTCGGTGATGTAGTACTTCGCGCAATAAGTCGCATTGCAGACGATGTAGATGTCGCCCTTGTTCCAGAACACATCGCCGAACCATCGATTGAACAAGGGCTTCATGCGTTCGATGTAGTCCAAGGTGGCGGGATCGGGTTTGGGATAGCCGATCTGACAGCCGTTGTCGCATTCGAAAGGCCCGCGTTCAGCTGCCACCAGCCAAGTACCCGCAGCCAGTAGCGGTATCGCCAGCGCAGCGACGAGCCACACCTTGTGTTTATTTGCAGCACGCATCGTAAATTCTCCTTCCTTGTTGAGTGGCCGCAGCCAGTTGTGAGGGATCGAGTTGTTTCGCGTAGTTGCCCAGACGGAACTGCCCGTACTGCGGCAAGGCCAGGCTTTCCGCGTAGGCATAGGCGTAGGCGCGAGCCGGGTCGCGCGGGGCTAGCACGCCGTAGTGGTAAGCATCGCCGAGGCTGTGCAGGGCACCGACGCTGCCGTTGGCAGCCGCACGATGCAGGTAGCCCATTGCCTTGCGCCGGTAGGCGATGACCTTTTCGGGGTTCGCCAGCATCTGCGAGGAATTCCCGACCACGGCCTCGGCATTTCCGGCGTAGCTGAGCTGCGCCATGATCAATCCGCTGTCGGCGGCCTGCTCCAGCCAACGCAGGTTGTTCCGGTAGTGCTCGGGCGTCAGCCCGTGGCAATCCGGTGACGTGCGCGCGATCAATTGCGACTCGACACTGTCGCCGCTGATCGGTGCCGGACGGTTGTTGTCGCCGCTGTGATAGAGCTGGTAACGACAGCCCTCGATCTTGAGAAACAGATAGAACGCCGCGTCGTTGTCGCCGGCCTCGGCACGCGGCTGCAGGGCTGCGATCACGTCCAGCGCGCGACCGCGCGGCAGGTCGTAACTGCGCTCGGTGCTCAGGTCCCGTCGCGCCGCGCCGGGACGGCGTGCCCGCGCGATATCGCCAGCGGGATCACCGCCGACGAGGTCGGCCGGCGGGTCGACACCTGCGATCGGCGCGGGTGCAGGAGCGGCCCATTGCGCGATGGGCGTCGCATCCTGTCCACGCCGGCTCCACCACCAGCCCGCCACCAGACCCACCGTCACCAAGACTATGAGCACGATCGCAGTACGCGACCGGCGCTGATTGGATTGCATTCCTTCGCTCCTACGCCGTCTTGTTCGTCTCCGGCCATCGCCGGCATGCGCTCGCCAGTTCGCATTGGAGAAACGCGCCACTTCGAGTTGCCTGAAGATAAAACACAATCCTAAATTGATAATCAATACCAATTTTAAGTTGCTACATAGAACGGCGCGCTTTGCACGCATCGAAGGCATTTCATTAGGTGATGCAGTGCGCAGAATCTGCGTCTGCGTTTCGTCGGCGACCGCATGCGCTGGCCGCTGCGCATCGCGCCTGCCGTATCGTCTAGCGATGCAGCGACTGACCTATCTCAACGGCTATCCCGAACCCGTGCTGGCGCGCGTGCGCGAGTTGCTCGCGCAAGGCCGATTGGGCGAGGTGCTGCGCCAGCGCTACGCCCAGGCGCACGAGGTCCGCAGCGACCGCGCGTTGTACGAGTACACAACCGAGCTCAAGGCCCGCTATCTGCGCAAGGCCGAGCCGCTGCACAAGGTGATCTACGACAATCGCCTGCAGGTGATCGGCCAGGCCCTGGGTACGCACACCGCGATCTCGCGCGTGCAAGGCGGGCGGCTCAAGGCCAGCCGCGAGATCCGCATCGCCAGCGTGTTCCGCGACGCGCCGGCGGAGTTCCTGAAGATGATCGTGGTGCACGAACTGGCGCACCTGAAGGAAAGCGAGCACAACCGCGCGTTCTATCAGTTGTGCACGCACATGGAGCCGGATTACCACCAGCTCGAGTTCGATCTGCGCCTCTACCTCACCTCGCTGGACCTGGAAGGCGCCGCAGCGGCATCGCAAGGCTGAGCACGCCTAAGGCCGCATGCGCGCGGCGCGCGCCCACGGCGGCAGGCTCAGGGCCGCAGCAACCAGGCCGGCAAAGCCAGTACCGCCAGCAGGGCCACGATCGCGGCGACGATCGCCAGCACCCGCAACGGCTCGCGGCGCACGATCCCGGAAAAGGTTTCGGCGCTGCCGTCGCGTTGCGCGGCCGCGTGCTCGGCGCGCGCGCGCGCCTGACGCCCGGCCTGGTACTGCGCCATCAGCGCGCGCGCGGCGGTCTCGTCGGCGTCGGAGGCGATCCAGATGCCGCCATAGGAAATGCCCCAGCGGCTGGGCTGGGTCTCGTAGTACTCGATGCGGTGCGCGTCCAGCATCGCGCGCACGTCGGCGACCTCGTCGTCGGGCACCTGGCGCAGGTTAAGCAGTAATTTCGACATACCGCGATGATAGCGCGTCGTCTTCAACTGGCGCTTACATCGCCCGCGTTACCTTGAACGTTCCCGCGATCGCAAGGAGCGCCGCATGCGCCGACGCCACCCCATCGTTCCGTTCCCGCCGCGCGGTCGCCGCGCGTGAGCGAGGCCCACGACTACACCTACGGCATCGAGGAGGAGTATTTCCTGGTGCGTCCCGACGCGCATGGCCTGGCCACGCGGGTGCCGGCCGAACTGCTCAAGCAGGCGCGGCGCGAACTCGGCGACTCGGTCGCCAACGAAATGCTGCAATCGCAGATCGAGATCTCCAGCCCGATCCTGCGCGACGCAGCTCATGCGCAGCGCTGCCTCACCGATCTGCGCGCCAGCCTGTCGCAGGTGGCCGCGCGTTTCGACCTGGGCTTGGTCGCGGCCGGCACCCACCCCCTGGGCGTATGGCGCGAACAGGAGCGCAGCCCGCGTTCGCGCTACCGGCGCATGATGGAGGACTTCCAGATCGTCGCCCGCCGCAGCCTGGTCTGCGGCTTGCACGTGCACGTGCAGCTGCCGCCGGGCGTGGACCGGGTGCGGGTGATGAACCGGGCCATGCCCTGGCTGCCGCTGTTCCTGGCCCTGTCGACCTCCTCGCCGTTCTGGAACCGTTCGCGCACCGGCCTGCTCAGCTATCGCCAGGCGGTGTACGACGAATGGCCGCGCACCGGCATCCCGGATTTCTTCGCCGACGAGGCCGAGTACGACGCCTTCGCCGCCTTGCTCACCCGGGTCAACGCGATCAACGACGCGCGCTCGCTGTGGTGGGGCATCCGGCCCTCGCTGCGCTACCCCACCCTGGAGCTGCGCATCGCCGACTGCTGCACGCGGGTGCGCGACGCGCTGGCGATCGCCGCGCTGTACCGCTGCCTGCTGCGCTACCTGGTGCGCACCCCGCAGGACGACCCGCCGCGCAGCGCCCTGACCCGGCGCGTGATCGACGAGAACCGCTGGCGCGCCAAGCGCTTCGGCACCGAGGCCAAGTTCTTCGACGAAAGCGGCGCCGAACCCGAGCCGCTGCCGCAAGCGCTCACGCGCCTGCGCGCGCTGTGCGCCGACGACATCCGCGCCCTGGACTGCGCCGACGCGCTGGCGCCGCTGGATGCGATCATCGCCGAAGGCAGCAGCGCGCATGTGCAGTTGGCCCTGTACCGCGAGCAGCGCGAACGCGGCCTGGGCCGGGTGGCCTCGCTGGACGCGGTGGTCGACTGGTTGCGCGCGGCCACCGTCGTCGCCGACTGATCGCTCATCCCACGAGGCCGTCCATGTCCACTCCGCGCAAACTGATGATCGGCCTGTCGCCGCGGCTGATGCGCAACCTGCCGGCGCAGTACGGCTTCCGCAACAAGACCTTGCAATACCTGGAGCAGTCGATGGCGCACTGGGTGATGTCGGCCGGCGCGCTGGTGGCGATGATCCCCACCGTCGACCCGCACGGCGACGTCCAGCGCAGCGACCTGTCGGTGCGCGAGTACGCGCACTCCTTCGACGGCCTGATCCTGCAAGGCGGCGCCGACATCGACCCGGTCGCTTACGGCGAACAGCCCAGCGAGATGCTGCAAAGCACCGATCCGGACCGCGACCGCTTCGAGCTGTCGCTGCTGCGCGCCTTCGTCGCCGCCGGCAAGCCGGTGCTGGGCGTGTGCCGCGGCATGCAGCTGATCAACGTGGCCTATGGCGGCAGCTTGTATCAGGACCTGGTCGCCGGCGGCGCCACCCGCAGCGTGCACTACCTGCCCGATCGCTACGACGAGCACGCCCACCCGCTGCGCGTGCAGGCCGATGGCTGGCTGGCCGGTCTGTATCCGCCGCAGGAAGGCACGCGGGTGAATTCCATCCATCACCAGGGCATCCGTCGGCTCGGCGAAGGCCTGGAGGTCGAGGCCTGGTCCGAGGACGGCATCCCCGAGTGCGTGCGCGCGCCCGAGGCCGCCTTCGTGGTCGGCGTGCAATGGCATCCGGAGTTCCACGACGCGCGCTTTCCGGACCTGATGCCCGGACGGCCGCTGCTGGATGCGTTCCTGGCCGCGGCCGAGGCCGGGCGTCGCGACGAGGGCTAAGCCTCAACGTCGCGACGCGAAACCCCTCAGACCGCCGCGGTCACCACGATCTCGATCTTCCAGTTCGGATTCGCCAACGCCGCCTGCACGGTCGCGCGCGGCGGCGTGCGGCCGGCCACCACCCACTGGTCCCAGACCGCGTTCATGCCGGCGAAATCGCCGATGTCGGCCAGATAGATCTGCGCGCGCAGGATGCGCGACTTGTCGCTGCCGGCCTGGGCCAACAGGGCGTCGATCGCCGCCAGCACCTGGCGGGTCTGCTCGCCGATATCGGCATGTTCGTCGTCGGCGATCTGGCCGGCCAGGTACACCGTGCCGTTGTGCACGGCCATCTCCGACATCCGCGGACCGACCTCGAAACGCTGGATCATGCTGCACCTCGTTCGCTGGGGAGGCGGGCATTATCGCCCGAGGCGCACCGATAGCACCGGCGCGCGCGGCGGCGAAGCGTGCGTTGGGCTAGGACGCGCAGGCGCCGGCGGCCCGCAACGCGCTCAGCAAGCTCAGCAGGTTGTCCGGCACGTCCGACTGCGCGATTTTCGCCGCGATGCCCGGATCGCTGCTGGCGACCAGGCGGACGTCGCGCTCGTCGTAGACGATGTAATGCACCAGACCCAGGTGCGAGGTTTGCGCGATGAGCTCGGCGAAATCGTCGACGCTGGCGTTGGCCACGGTCGCGCCGTCGCCGAGTTCGGTGGTGTGCAGCAGGATTTCCATGGACGTCCCCTGTGGTCGCCGGCCGGGGCACCCAGCCCTGGCCGGGCATCGCGTACCGGCGTGCCGTTCAATCCGCGGCGTCGGCGTAACGGCGCACGATCTCGTGCAGGAAACGCCGCCCGTCCAGCAGCGAGCGCACCCGGATGCGTTCGTTGAGCCCGTGCGCGCGGCTGCCTTCGGCATCGTGGAACAGCCCGGACAAACCGTAGGTCGGAATGCCGGCGGCGTTGAGGAAGCGGCCGTCGGTGGCGCCGGTGGCCATGGTCGGCACGATCGCCACCCCAGGCCAGATCGTGTCGGCGACCTCGCGTACCGGGCCGAGGATGCGCGGCGACAACGGCGGCACGCTGGTGGCCATGCCCGGCTCGCCGTGCGCGGCCACCGCGATGCGTTCGTCGCCGAGCACGCGCACCAGGGTCTGACGCACTTCCTCGACCGGCACGCCGGGCAGGATCCGGCAGTTGACGTTGGCGCGCACCTGCTGCGGCAGCGCGTTGGGCGCGTGTCCGCCCTCGATCTGGGTGACCACGCAGGTGGTGCGCAAGGAACTGTTCCAGCCGGGATTGATCGCCCACAGACGTTCGGCCGCTTTCTCGTCGGACCCATCGGCCAGCACCGCGCGCATGACGGCCGCGATCGCCGGGGCCGACAGGCCGGCCTGGGCCTCGAAGTAGGCGCGCGTGGCCGCGTTGAGGGCGATCGGGAAGCGATACGCGCCCAACCGCTCCAGGCCGACAGCCATGCGCGTGATCGGGTTGTCGCGGGTCGGGCGCGAGCTGTGGCCGCCGCCGTCGCGGGCGCTCAGCTCGAAATCCTGATAGACCTTCTCGCCGGCCTGGATCTGCAAGGCCAGCGGCTTGCCGTCGCGCAGCTCGCCACCGGCGCCTTCGTTGAGCGCGAAACCGGCGGCCAGCGTCTCGGGCTGGGTCTGCATCAGCCACTTGACGCTGTTGAACACGTCCGGGGTTTCCTCGCCGCAGGTCAGGGCCAGTTTGATGTCGCGGCGCGGCACGTAACCGGCCTGGCGATAGCGCACCAGGCTGTCGGTGAAGATCGCGGCCATGGCCTTGTCGTCGCTGGCGCCGCGCGCGTAGAACCAGCCGTCCTCTTCGACCAGGGTGAAGGGATCGCGTTCCCAATCCTCGCGCCGGGCCTCGACCACGTCGATATGCGCCAGCAGCAACAGCGGCTTGAGCGTGCGCTCGCGGCCGCGCAGCACCGCGACCAGGGCGCCGTCCTGCGGTCGGTCGGCCGGCGCCAGGATGCGCGCGTCTTGCGCCGGCAAGCCCGCCGCGAGCAGGCGCGCCTGCATCGCCTGCGCCGCGCGCGTGCAACTGCCGACCGAACGGGTGGTGTTGATCTCGACCAGTTCGCGATACAAGGCGCGGAACGCGGCCTCGTCGGCCGCCGGCGCGGCCAGGCTGGCGCCGGACCACAAGGACGCGGCGATCGCCGCAACGAGGCTCAAGGCCGATAGCGCACGCGACATGCCGGGATTCTCCTGTGCAAAGCCCCGACACTGCCGCCCGGCCGCGGCGCTGACAAGTGCCGCGGTCGCGACCGCAGTCGCGGCCGCGAAAGGCGCTCAGCCGGTGCGCCGGTAACGCACCGTCATCACCGGTTGCCATTGGCCGTCGTCGCCAAGCATGCGCGAACGCAGCTCGTGGCGGTCGTCGTCGATAAGCTCGACTATGTCCTGGAACCTGCGGGTCTGCCCGCTGCCGAAGTCCGGACCCTCGGTATCGAGCGTAAGCGTGCGCCCGTCGGCCTCGACCTTGCCCTGGTAGATCCACAGGTTGGACATCATGCTGCCGGCGAACACGCCCACGTAATGGCCCTGGGCCGTGTCGTAGCCCAGGGTGATCTGCATGATGTCCGCGCCGCCGTCCGCCATCTGGATGCGCGCCTCGCACTGGATCCACAGCTCGCCGATCTTGCGCACGCTCTGTAGCGAGCGCCAGGTGGTGGCCGCTTCGCCGGGCGCCGCCGGCATCTCGCCATCGCCTTCCCATTCGCCGACCAGACGATGCAGCCAGCGGTGTTCGGCTTGCGGTTCGTTGTTCATGCTCATGCTCCTGGCACGGTAGGCATCGAGGCGGGCCGCGCTTACTTGGCCTTGGCCACCGCTTCGACCTGGATGCGCAGGGTCACGTCCATGCTGAAGCCCCAGTCCTTGCCGGCGGAGATGCCGAACGCGTCGCGCTGGAAGGTGGCCAGCGCATCGGCGCCGCACAGCTCGCGCTTGAGCATCGGATGCGGGATGCACTTGAAGGAATTGATCTTCAGTTCCAGCGGCTTGGTCACCCCGTGCAAGGTGAGCTCGCCGACGACCTTGGTCGGATTGCCGTCGACGAAGCCCTCGAGCTTGCCCTTGTAGGTGGCGGTCGGGTACTTGGCGACATCGAACAGATCCGCGCCACGCGCGTGCTCATTCATTTTGTCGTGGCCGAAGTCGATGCTGTTGACGTCCACCGTCACCTCGACCGTGCCCGCGCCCTTGGCCTTGTCCAGCACGACCTGGCCGCTGGAGGAATTGAACTTGCCGCGCCACAGCGACACGCCCATGTGCGAGGCCTCGAAGCTGGGATAGGTGTGCGAGGGGTCGATCTCGTAGGTCTCGGGCGCGGCGACCGCCGCGGTGCTGGCCAGAAAAGCGAGCGGGATCAGATACTTGAGCGACTTCATCGGGGCGGCCTTAGGGTCCGTGGCGTGAGCCGGCACGCTAGCACCAGGCCCCGCCCAGGGGCAACCGCGCCGATTGGGAATTTATTTCGCACTCCTTGTCGATTCCGCGCGCCTGCGTTCGTCGTCTTGGGTAAGAGCGCCGTCAAACCACCGCCGAACGCGGACGACGCTCCTCACTCGACCCGGAGACACGACGATGCGATTCATGGTGATAGTCAAATCCAACGCCGCCAGCGAAGCCGGCGAAATGCCCAGCGAAGAACTGCTGACCGCGATGGGCAAGTACAACGAGGAACTGGTCAAGGCCGGCGTGCTGCTGGCCGGCGAAGGCCTGCACCCCTCTTCCAAGGGCGCGCGCGTGCGTTTCTTCGGCAAGCGGCGCAGCGTGATCGACGGCCCGTTCCCGGAAACCAAGGAAATGATCGGCGGCTTCTGGCTGATCCAGGTCAAATCCAAGGAAGAAGCGATCGAGTGGGTGAAGCGTTGCCCCAATCCCTGCGAGGACGAATCGGAGATCGAGATTCGCCAGGTCTTCGAGGCCGAGGACTTCGGCGCCGAACTCACCCCCGAACTGCGCGAGCAGGAACAGCGCCTGCGCGCCGAGAGCGCCGCCCGCCACTGATGCGCGACGAAATCGATTCGGCGCGCTTGTCGATTCCGCCCGCCCCCGTTCGTCGCACTCCCATACAGCGTCGAAACCCAACCCGCATCACCGCCACGGAGCACGCGATGAAGTTCCTGACCATCTACACCCCCGACCCGACCAAGCCCGCCGATTTCGGCCCGGAGCAGCAACAGCGCATGGGCGCCCTGATCGAACAAGGCTTCAAGGACGGCAGCCTGCTGCACACCGGCGGTCTGCTCGCACAGGGCAGCGCGCGCGTCAGCCTGACTGCGGGCCGCATCACCGTCACCGACGGCCCCTACGCCGAGGCCAAGGAAGTGATCGCCGGCTACGCCCTGATCGAAGCCGAATCCACCGCGGCGGCGATCGAACAGACCCGGCGTTTCCTGGAGATCGCCGGCGACGGCACCAGCCAGATCCATCGCATCGCCGAAGGCGACGCCGGCTGCCCCTGATCCCCCCACCCACACCGGAGCCCACCATGTACCTGAGTCCCTACCTGAGCTACGACGGCAACGCCGAACAAGCCTTCCACCGTTACGCCGAACTGCTGGGCGGCAAGATCGAACTGCTGCTGCGCTACGGCGAGGCGCCGGACGGCAGCTGCGAAGGCATGTCCGCCGCCGACAAGAACAAAGTCATGCACGTGCGCCTGGCCGCCAAGGATTGGGTGCTGATGGCCTCCGACGTGACGCCCGAGTATCCGTACCAGGGCATCAAGGGCATGTCGATCTCGCTCAACCTCGACTCCGCCGCCGATGCCGAACGCATCATTCAGGGCTTGTCGGAAGGCGGACAGATCACCATGCCGTTGCAGCAGACCTTCTGGGCCGAACGCTTCGGCTGCGTGACCGATGCCTATGGCGTGAGCTGGCTGATCAACTGCGAAAAGACCGCCTGAGCGGCCTTGCGAACGCGGGAGCCGTCGCGCTCCCGCATTCGCACCGCGTACGCGCGGCCCTCGCCCACGAATACCCCTCCCCCTGGCGCGCGGCGTAGCCTTGCCACGTCGCTCGACGCCCCGCTTTTCCGCCACCACCGGAGCCGCACCATGCGCTTCATGATGTTGATGATTCCCCAGGGCTACGAACAAGCCGAGCCCGGCACCTCCCCGCCCACCGACCGCGTCGCGGCGATGATGGAGTACAACCAGGCCCTGCAGCGGGCCGGCGTGCTGATCGCGCTGGACGGGCTGCATCCGCCGTCGATGGGCGCGCGCGTGTCCTTCGCCGGCGGCAAGCCCAAGGTCACCGATGGTCCCTTCAGCGAGGCCAAGGAAGTGTTGGGCGGTTACTGGATGATCGACGTCGCCTCGCGCGAGGAAGCGATCGCCTGGGCCCGGCGTTGCCCGGGCTCGGACAACGAAACCATCGAGATCCGCCAGGTCCAGGAACTGGCCGATTTCCCCGCCGACGTACAGGAAGCCGCCTCCGGCCTGCGCGAGATGCAGACCGGCATCGGCCAGCGCAACTAAACCGGAACCACCCTCATGCTCGCACTCACCCTGTCCCTGCTCGCCCTGATCGTGGTCGCCGTGCTGATCTATGCCGCCACCCGGCCGAGCACGCTGCACATCGAACGCAGCCTGGTCATCCACGCCCCCGCCGAAACCATCCTCGCCCACGTCAACGACTTCCGCCGTTGGCGCGACTGGTCGCCTTACGAAAAGCTCGAGCCCGACATGCGCCGCGAGATCGGCGGTGCCGCCAGCGGACGCGGCGCGACCTACGCCTGGGAGGGCAAAGGCAAGGCCGGTGCCGGCCGCATGGAAATCACCGACACCCGCACGGACCGCACCACCATCCAGCTCGACTTCAGCAAGCCCTTCGTCAGCCACAACATCGCCGAGTTCGCCGCGGTCGCGCAGGCCGACGCCACCCGGGTGACCTGGACCATGCAGGGCCCGGCCGCCTACATGACCAAACTCATGGGCGTTTTCTTCAATATGGACCGTATGATCGGACGCGATTTCGAGACTGGCCTGGCCTCGCTCAAGGCTCTGTCCGAAAAGTAAGCCCTACCGCCATCACGAAGACGGACCGCATGACCACCGACACCCACCGCGCCATCGATGCCGTCTGGAGGATCGAATCGCCACGCCTGATCGCCGGCCTGGCGCGCATGGTGCGCGATGTCGGCCTGGCCGAAGAACTCGCCCAGGATGCCCTGGTCGCGGCGCTGGAGCGCTGGCCCGAGACCGGCGTGCCCGACAATCCGGGCGCCTGGCTGATGGCCACCGCCAAGCACCGCGCGATCGACCGCCTGCGCCGCAGCAAACTGCAGCAGCGCAAGTACGAGGAGCTGGGCTACGAACTGGAGGACTGGCAGGACGACGCCGAAGCCGCGTTCGAGGCGGCCATCGACGACGACATCGGCGACGACCTGCTGCGGCTCGTGTTCACCGCCTGCCACCCGGTGCTGTCGACCGAGGCGCGCGTCGCCCTGACCCTGCGCCTGCTCGGCGGCCTCACTACCGACGAGATCGCGCGCGCGTTCCTGGTGCCGGAACCGACCGTGGCCCAGCGCATCGTGCGCGCCAAGCGCACCCTGGCCGAAGCGCGCGTGCCCTTCGAAGTGCCGCGCGGCGACGAACTCGCCGAACGTCTGGCCTCGGTGCTGGCGGTGATCTACCTGATCTTCAACGAAGGCTATTCGGCCACCGCCGGCGACGACTGGATGCGCCCGGCGCTGTGCGAGGAAGCGCTGCGCCTGGGCCGCATCGTCGCCGAGCTGGTGCCGCGCGAACCCGAAGTGCACGGCCTGGCCGCGCTGATGGAAATCCAGGCCTCGCGCGCCCGTGCCCGCGTCGACGCCGCCGGCACGCCGGTGCTGCTGCTGGACCAGGACCGCGCACGCTGGGACCAGGTCCTGATCCGGCGCGGCCTGACCGCGCTGGAGCGCGCCGAAAAACTCGGCGGCGCACGCGGCCCTTACGCCCTACAAGCCGCGATCGCCGCCTGCCACGCCCGCGCGCGCACCGCCGACGAGACCGACTGGGCGCGCATCGCCGCGCTCTACGACGCCCTCGCCCAGCTCGCACCCTCGCCCGTGGTCGAACTCAACCGCGCCGTCGCCCTGGCCATGGCCTTCGGCCCCGCCGCCGGTCTGGAACTGGCCGACACCCTGCTCGACGAACCGTCGATGAAGACCTACCACCTGCTGCCCAGCGTACGCGGCGACTTCCTCGCCAAGCTCGGCCGCTACGGCGAGGCGCATGCCGAATTCAAACGCGCGGCCTTGCTGACCCGCAATGCGCGCGAGCGCGAGTTTTTGACCGAACGTGCGGCGGCCTGCGCGCGCAGCATCGCGACGATCAAGCGGGATTGAAGCGCGCCGCGCTGGCGCTGAAGCGCACGCGGCATAGGTCAAGCAGAGCGCAGAGCGTGTGGATGCGACGCGCCAGGCCTCAGTAAGTGGGGCCGCCCACGTCCAGCACGTACTCGAAGTTCTGCACCATGTTGCCGTAGCCGTCGTCGTCCTCGGCGCCGCGCCCGTAGTTCGCGCCGACCACCAGGGTGTGGCGACCCGGCGTCATCGGCGGCAGCAACAGCCAGTAACCGTCGCTGGCGGCGATCACCGTGGCGCCGCTGCCATCGTCCTCGCCGAAGGCGTCGAAACAACGTTCGGTGCGGACCCGATAGCGCTTGGGATCGGCCACCCGCACGCCGTCGATCAGCACCACCGCGCTGCGCAGCGCGTCGTTGCTCAGGGCCAGTCCGTCCAGCAGCGACTTGCAGTGCGCCGGCTTGAGCCTGGCCGGAACCGGATAGCGGCTGCGCTGGTACAGATTGATGATCGGCAGGAACACATGCTTGTCGACCGGCACCGAACAGCGCCGCTGCACGTTCTCGCTGCCGTCGGTGCCGGCCAGAAACCACACCGGCCCAGACTGCGCGATCTTGCACCAGCGGCCGTCGGGATCGCGATAAGGCTCCATCCCGCCCGGAAAGCGATCGGTCCAGCGCCACCAGTGCGCGCTGAGCTCGGCATAGCCCAGGCCTTCGACCTTGGCGTTCAAGGGCAGCACCGCCGATGCGGCCGCGGACTTCGGCGGCGCGGCCAAGGCCGACACCCCGCACATCAGGCCGGCCAACCCCAAACCGATCAGTATCCGCCGATGATCCATCCCGTTCCTCACTTCGCCTGCCGCGAGCCCGCGCCAGTCTCGGGCGGAAACGCATCGCGCAGCAACTGCGGCGACAGGGCGCGGTAGATGGTGCTGTGCCGCAGGTCGGGCCGCGGATCGTAGCGCCAGGTCAGTCCCTTGGGCGCGACCGCGCGCAGCGCATCGGCCAAGCGCGCGGTCTGCGGCGCGATGTTGTCTTCGTTGGCCGACGACAACAGCAAGGTCCGTCGCCCGAACCCGCCCGCCTTCAAACGCGGCTCCGCGGCCTGCACCAACGCATCCTGGTTCCACCACAGGCTGGGACTCAACGCGATATAGACATCGAATAGCTTGGGCTGCTCGAAGAAGGTCTCGACCACGAACAACCCCGCCAGCGACTCGCCGATGATGCCGGTCTCATCGCTTGCCCGATAGCGCTTGCGGATCAAGGGCATCAGCTCGTCGGCGATGTAGGCACGGAACTGCGCCGAGCCGCCCACCACCGGCGCGATCTTGCGATCCTCGGCGAACGTCGTTGGACCGGTCATGTCGCGCCGCCGTTGGGTGTTCTCGATGCCGACCACCAGCACAGGCCGCATCTCCCCGGCGCGGATCGCCGCATCGACACTGCTGGCCACATGCGGAAAATCCTCCTGCAAGCCGCCGTCGAGCATGTACAGCACCGGATAGCGCGTCCCCCTGGCCGCGTCGTAACCCGGCGGCGTATAGACGTTGATGCGCCGCGTTTCCTTCGGCACCGAGGTGTCCATGGTGAAGCTCTCGTGCGCGGGCACGGGCTCGGCGACGACGGCCGGTTCCGCAGCCAGCGCGGAGGCGCAGACACAGACCGCCAAGCAACCAGTCGTCATCATCTTCAAAAGCGTATGCATGCAGTGCCCCGTTGAGATTGATCGGCCTCGGCGACAGGCACGAGAGCGGATCGCGCGATTATCGACGCACCCGCCCGGCGACAGGCATGCGCCGCGCCATGCGCACGGGTTGCGGCCTCATTGCGTCGCCGCAGCGGGAGCGGTGCCGGCGGGATCCGTCTTGGGCGCCGCGGCGCCGTCCAGATGCTCGCGCAAAAAGCCCGCGATGCCCGACCAGGTGATCTCCAACGCCAAAGGCTGATCGAAGCTGTGGCCCTCGTTCGGGAACGCCAGCACCACCGGCTGGCGCCCCTTGAGATTGAGCATGCGCACCAGGCGACGGGTGTGCTCGAAATCCACGCGCAGGTCCTCGCGGCCGTGGACCAGCATGATCGGCAGCTGCAGCTTGTCCAGGTTGTACAGTGGCGAGGTCGCTTCCATCTCGGCCAGGTCCTTGTTCGGGTCGCCAATGATGCGCTCCATCAAGGCGCGGGTCTTGGCCGAGCGCGCGCTGTCGCTGGCGGTGAAGAACAAGGCGCGATCGCTGACGCCGGAGATCGACACCACGCAACGGAAACGCCCAGGCCAGCGCATGGCCGACACCAGGCCCGAATAGCCGCCGTAACTGGCGCCGACCATGCACATCCGGGTCCCGTCGATGGGGTAGGACGCGATCGCGCTGCGTACGGCCGCGTCGATGTCGTCTTCGATCATCTTTCCGTAGTTGCGGTGGCCGGCCTCGCGAAAGGCCTTGCCATAGCCGTCGGAGCCGCGGAAGTTCACCTGCAACACCGCATAGCCCAGCGACGCCAGGTACTGCACTTGGCGATCGAAATGCAGGCGGTCGCCGACCCCGACCGGGCCGCCGTGCGGCAAAACCACCATCGGCCGCTTGCCAGGTGCCTCGGGCAAGGTCAGGAAGGCCTCGATCGTGAGCCCATCGCTGCCCTTCACCGACAGCACCTTCGCGGGCGCGAAGCGCTTCTCCGCCAGCCAAGGCATCACTTCATCGATCAATGAGGCACGCTTGGCGGCGACGTCCATGTGGTAGATCTGCGGCGGGCGATCGCTGCCGTCTACCCACAGAATCAGCTGCTTGCCGTCCAGGCTGCGGTCGATCACGGCGACGGTGCGGCCGGGGTATGCCGCCTGCAGGGTCGCGCCCAGCGCGCGGTCCTTCTCGTCGAAGTACTCGGTGACCAGACGGCCCGATTGGTAGTAGCGCGCCGCCACCGGCTCGCGCCGGCGATCCAGCACCGGCGCCGCCACGTCCACGCCCGGTTTGCTGAACAAGGTGCGCTCGATCTTCTTCGTCGCCGGATCGAACACCACCAGGTCGCGCTGATCGCGGCCCTCGTCGCTGAGCCCATAGATCAGGTCGCCGTCGAAGGATAGCGCCAAGGGCTGGAACCCACCCTCCTTGCCCAGCTCCAGCACTTCCTGATACTGCCCGGCGATGCCGTGCAGCAGCACCATGCGCTCATCGCGCTTGACGATCGCCGCGCGCAGCCGGCCCTGCCCGTCTGCGTACCAGCCCAGGTCGTTGCTCATGCCTTTGTTGAGCCGGTCGCGCGAAGCGGCAGTGGAGAAACTGCGGATGTCTCGATCGCCGACGGTCAAGTCGATGCGATGCACCACCAGGGTGCCACGGCTGTCGTAGCCCTCGAACAGGATCGCGCCGGGCTCATCGGGCAGCAGATCGACTATGGCGCCCTTGCCTTCCAATGCCAGCACTTGCGCGGCGCGCTTTCCATCCTTGGCCTCGCCGATCCGGGCCACGGTGTAGTTGCCGCTGCCATTGCCGGCGAGCAGGATGCGATCGCTGTCCCACGCCAGCGAGTCGATGGCCTCCTTGCGGGTGGTGAGGCGTTGCACGCTGCCGGCGACCAGGTCGATCAACTCCAGCCCGTAACGGTCCTCGCCTTCGCGCACCACCTCGGCCAACAGGTCTCCGCCGGGATTGAGCGCGACATCGACCACACGGCCGGGCTTCCACATCTGTTCGACCGGAATCGGCAGCGTCCCGGGCTTGGGCGGCTCGCGGCCGACGTTGAGCTTGGCCGGCGCTTCGGAATTGGATGCGCGCGCGCTCCGATACAAAGCGGGGAACGGGTCCGGATAGCGCCCGACGAAGGACAGGCCATGTTGCGCGTAAACGGCCGGATGCTGAGCTTCCAGCCAGTCGATCACCGGCAAGGAGCGGTTCGAGACGTGCATGAAGATGCGCAGAAAGCCGGTCGCGCGCAGCACCAGATCGCCGCCGTAGTTAAGCTTTCCGGCTTCGACCTTGAAGCGGTATTCCGGATCGGTGATCGAGTAGCGCGCGTGATAGTCGCCGCCATAGAGATTGACCTCGGCCCACTCGTACTCGCCCGCCTTCAGCGCGTACAACTGCAGGTTGCGGCCCCCTTCCATGCGGTTGAGCACACCCTCGGTCGGGCCATGCCCGGCCTCGCGCACGTGCACGCTGCTGACGTAAACGCTGGTATCCACCACCAGCACCAGCAGGCCTTCGTCCGGCGCCAGCTTGGGCGCTTCGCCCGGATCGATCTTGCGCATCGCCGCAGCGTCCAGCGCCAGCGACATCAACAGCAGGGCCGCCAGCCAGCACGCGCCCCATTTCCATGCCCGCCGCGGGCCGTGCGTCTTCACCCGACCGCTGCCGCGGCCATCCGCCAGTTTCGCCATCGCTACCCACGCCCCAACGGGCGCCCCCTATCCACGCGTATATCCGCTACCACCCCTCATCGAAGCATAGCCCAGGGCCCGGCTCAGCCGGCAGGAGCAATCGCGGCCGGAGCGCGCGCCTCGCGCCGCAACCAACGCGCCCGCAACTGCAGAAACGGCCGCTCGACCGCGTAATGCAGCAAGGCGCCGGCCGCCAAGGTCGCTACCGCGTACACCGCAAACGCCAGCACCCCCTTCCCCTCCAACTGCGCACCCAAATGGGTCTCCACCAGGCGGAACACCGGCTTGTGGATCAGGTACAAGCTGAACGAGGTCAGCGCGATCCAGCCCGCGCCGGGCACGCGCCAGCGGCCGAGCCAGCCGCTGGTGCTGGCGCCGGCGGCGACCAGCAAGGCCAGGCCGATCGACAGCAGCGGGTAGCCGATCACGGTCGGCAGCAAGGCGGTGCGCTCGTTGAACAAAGCGATCGCCACGGCGACCACGGCCAGGCCGGCGATCAGCAGCAAGTTGGCGCGGCGCTGCAGACCAGCCCACAGCTGCGGGCGGTAGACCTGGATGCTGGCCAGCACCACGCCGCAGAGCAGGCCGTCCAGGCGCATCCAGGTCGGGTAGTAGATGTCCTCGACGAAGCGTTGGCCGAAGCTGCGTTCGGCGGTCTCCAGGCCGCGCACCGGGGCCATTTCGTACAGCCAGACGTAGCCGCGCAGCGCCAGCCCGGCGATCAGGACCGCGGCGCAAACGCTCAGGAACTTGGCCGTCGAGGGGCGCCGCGTCATCCACCACGCCAGCCAGGGGAACACCAGGTAGAAATGCTCCTCCACGCACAACGACCAGGCGTGCGAGAAGGCCTTGTTGTGCTGGTAATCGATCAGCAGGTTCAAGGTGAAAGTGAGGAACTGCCACAACGGCTGGATGCCGGGAGCCTCGCGGAAGCCCGGTACGGTGAAGTACAGCGCCAGCACCGCCAGGAACGCGGGCAGCACGCGGAACGCGCGGCGCAGGTAGAAGTCGCCGGGGCGGAACGGTTGGCCCTGACTCAAGGGCTTGAGCAACTGGCCGCCGATCAGATAACCGCTGAGCACGAAGAACAGGTCCACGCCCATCCAGCCATGCGTGACCCCGGCCTGCCAGAACTCGCCCAGTCCGCCGACCAGATAGGAATGGAACAGCATCACCCAGACGATGGCGATGGCGCGCAGCAGATCCAGACCGGGAAGACGACCCATCGAGTACTCGTATAGCGTCGCGAGCGCAGCGACCGCGGCGCTCGACAGTGGAAGGGGTTGGGGGATGCGGGCGCCGTCGCGACCACTGGCTGCGTCCGCAGCGTCAGCATAGAACCGCGGCGGGGTCCTGCCTATCCCTCGCGATGGCCTTGCGCCGAGTCGTTGCGGCGGCGGCGCAACGCGCTGCCGCGACGGCGCGACCCAGCGCTGGGCGCCGAGGCGGCCGCGTCGCCTGGCGGCCCTATATGGGACCGGCCCGCCGCCCCGCCGCGGGGCCAAAAGAGCCCGTCGGCCTGTACCACCGGCGACACAAAACCGTGGACAATGCGCGCAACCGCGGCGCGCCCGCGGCCCGTGCCGGATCGGAGGGGAGACACCGATGCAGCGGATGCTCGTGGGATTCGTGGCGATCGTCGCAGGCGCCCTGCTCGCCCTGGCCAGTCATTGGTTGATCGGCGTGGCGGTGCTGATCGTGGGCGTGTTGGTCGTCAACAGCGCTCGACGCAACGCCCCCCTTGCCGCGGACACCGGCTCGGGCTACGACGGCGGCAGCAGCTGGAGCAACAGCTCCAGCAGCGACTGGAACTCGTCCAGCAACAGCAACGACGACAATCGCGACTGCAGCGCCAACGACGCCGACAGCGGCGGCGGCGACTGCGGCGGGGATGGCGGCGGCGGAGACGGTGGAGGCGGTGGCGACTGAGCCGCGTCGCCGCAGCATATCCAGTGAAGCAGGAGTGAGCGTTGGGAAGTGAGTACAGCCTCTTTGCCTGTTCACTTCTCACTTCTCACTTCTCAACACTCACACCTGCCCCCTCGATCGCGCCGTCGCAGCCGGCGAGACGCATGCCTCGCACAGTAGGCGGTCGAATCCGCGCCGCCGCCCGCATGCCCAGCTACTACCTCAACCGGACGCCGCAGCCCAACGGCACCTACGAAGTGCATGCGCTGGGCTGCCCGCGCCTGCCCTTGTATCGGATCCACCTGGGCGAGTTCGCGCAGGCGCGCGATGCCTTGCACATCGCGCAGCGCCATTACGCACCGGCCCAGGCCTGCCCGCGCTGCACCGCCGAACAAACGCGGCGCTGACGGCCACCGCCGTCAGTTGTGGAAGGCTTCGAACTTCACCTCGACCGGGGCGCCGGACGCGGCGCCGACCAGCACCAGGTAGTACTTGCCCGGGCGTATCGGCCCCGAGTACAGGTCCGAGCAGATCGCCAGGGCCTTGGACAAGGCGCGGCCGCGGGCATCGAACAGTTGATAGCCTGGGGACTCTCCGTCGTAGGGGTCGCCGATGCAGGTCATCTGATGCGACAGCACGAACAGGTCGCCGACATCGGGCTTGACGATGTCGATCAGATACGTGGTGCGTTGTCCGGCCGCTACCGCCACGTTGCGGGTGTTGCCGTTCGCCAGCGCCTCGGCCCGATCCATGTCCGGCGTCCATCGCGCCTCGAAGAACACGCTCGGCCCGGTCTCGCGTGCGGCCGCCGCCTCGGGTTTGGCGATCCGGCCCAGCGCCCGCGAACCGAGTTGATGCGAACTCAGGAAACCGCGCTCGCCGGTGACCGCCAGATCGAAGGCGCAGGCGTCCAGCAGTAGCGCGGCCACCCCGGCGGCGGCGCAGGCCTCGCGTGCCTGCGCCAGCGCGGCGGCCGTCGGCGCCGCGGGCATGCGCGGGAAGTCGCGCAGGGCGTAGCTGGCCGCGTTGCGGCCGGGTGCGTAATCGAACAGCGACTCGTCGGCGCCGATGCGCCAACTCTGCACGAAGCCGTCGATACCGGCCGTGTCGGGCTGCGAAAGCGCTACCCCGGAACGCGACACGAAATCATGACGGGGATCGTCGTCGGCGCGCCCGATCAGCCCCGCGTCCCCGGCGGTATCAACGCCGCGCATCAGCCGGTAGTCGAGGTCCAGCCAACTGCCGTGATGAACCACGCGCAGGCTGCTGCCGTCGGCCCACATCAGCGCGATCACCTCCGGCCGAGTCGACGCACCCCACACGCCCAGCGCATGGCCGTCGCCCAGATCGTGCTGGACGAAAGCGCCCTGCCACTGCAGGGGACGACCGTCCACGCGCACGCCGTCGGCATAGACGCCGACGCGGCGCGCGCCGGCGCGTATCGCCACCGCGGTGACCGCGGCCACCGAGTCGCTGCCGTGCCAGGGCTCCTGGCGCACCTGGATCTGGACGCCGCGCGTGCTGCGCAGCAACCAGAACTCACCCGCGCGCTGGGTGCTGAACACCGCGCCGCTGGGTACGATGTAATGCGGCTCGCCGACCGCGCCACCGCCGTGCTTGCTGCCATGCCCATCGGGGCCACCCGTCGAAGCCGGCACGGTCGGCGGCGTCGCGGGGGCCGCGGCGGTCGGCTTGCGGCATTCGTCGATCGCGGAGTTGCGCGTGGGCGTGGGCGCGGGCGTGGCGCTTCCGTTGGCCGAAGGCCGCAGACAGACCTGGTCGTACAGCGCCACCCGTTCCAGCAGGGCGTCCTGTTGCTGTTTCAGGGCCTCGCGCCGGGCCGGGTCGTCGGCGCCGTTGGCCTCCCCGCACCAGGCCGCGATCGCCTGCTGGTTCTGCGCCAGTTCGCGCTCGGTGGTGTCGCGGCGTTCAGCGATGCCGCGCAGGGCTTCTTCGATGTTGTCGCGGGTTTCCTTCTTGTATTTGTCCGGGTCAGCGCGCATGCGCGAGGACCAGCCGGTCGCCCCCAGATGCTGGAGGAATTCGTCTATGCCCGGCGTGCCGGCCTGGGCCATGGCCTTGAGCTTTTCGGTATAGGAGGGCCGGAACGCCAAGTATTCGTTGGCGGCGTCTTTCAGGGTCGGATAGGAGGGGAAGCACACCGTTACCGCCTGCATCGACTGGCCGTTCTCCATCCAGCACGGCGTGGCCACGGGCGATTTCAGCGCGTCGGCCTTGGACGCGGCCAGGGGCTTGGCCTGATTGCTGACCTTGCAGTTGACGATGGTGGTCTGCGCGCAGCCCGGCTTGGCGTCCTTCTGCACGTTCCAAAGATTATTGCCCGGCTTGACCGTGTGGTTGCCGGCCTTGTCGACTTTGCCACCGAGGCTTTCCGCACGCGCCTGGCCGGCGATGTAGGTCCACAGCACCGGCCCCAGGCCGCCCGCATTGGCGCGGATCAACGGTTCGGTGACGTTCTGGGTGAAGCCTTCGTTGATCTTGCGTAGCGGATCGCCGGCCGCGCGCGGCGACGGGCATTGCACCTGTGCATAGGCAGGCACGCAGGCCAACGCCAGCACCGCCAGCACCGCCAGCAGCAAGGTGCGCATGGCGCTCGCCCCCGCGCTCATGGCGCCCCTCCGGCGCCGGCCACCGTCTCGCGACCGTCGCGGCCGATGTAGCGCGAGGGTGCGGACGGCGGATGCCACCAACGCTCGCTGCTGCCGTCGGGCCAACGCTGCTCCAACACCTCGTCGCCGTCGCGGTATAAAGCCTTGCTCAGCGACACTGCGCCGGGATCGGGCTTCAGCGCCACCCGCAGCGCGTCGCCCTGCGGCCAGCCTGGCGCCAAGGGCGCACTGGCGCCGTCCGCGCCCGCGATGACCGACGTCGATACCGAAGCCGGCGAAGGCTCGGGCCGCGATGCGGACCCGCGCCAGAACCAGTAACCGAGCAGGCCCAGCAGCGCTATCAACAACAGCCCGAACGCCTTCTTCATGGCCTCACTCCCTGTGATGGCGGGCCGACAGCCCGCGTCGCGCCGTTCCCGGCGCCATCGATCACCAACGCGCTCCGCGCGGCAATCAGGACATGAAGCGGGCGTCGCCGGCCGAGGCTACTTCGGTCCCAAAGCCAGGGCCGAGCCGGTGAACGGCACCGCCAGCTTGTAGCCGGCCGGCACCGGCGCCGAAGTCGCGGCGGCGGTGCCGAACTGGGTCACGCCGGCGCCCAGGATCTGGGCCAGATCGTAGCGGCGCCCGCCGAACTCGAAGGCGCGGCTTTCCAGCAGCCAGGCCGAGAACACGTTCGACGCCAACAACGGCGTCTGCGCCGGGCCGATGCCCTGCTCCACGGTGGTGCCCACGACCAGCCCGGTCCTGCGCAGCGTCGCGATGCATTCGCCCTGGGCGAACGAGGCTGGGTCGTCGAAGCTCGCCGCCGGTTCGCGTTGCAGGTACACCGAGAACTCGCCGACCGGGTCCAGCCCCAGGCTCAAGGCGCCGTTGACCACGCTGCCGGCTTCGAAGGGACGCGCGGCGAAAGTGAAATGCGCGGTGGTGTCGCTTTGCGCGCCGTCGAACAGCGGCGCGTCGATGCCGGACAGATGCAGGAAATAGCCGAAGTCGGCCAGGCGGTTGTCGTTGTCCAGGTAAAAGCGTCCGGTCGCGTACCAGGCCAGTTCGCCCGGCATCAGTCGCTGGGCGCGCGCTTCGGCGCGGCGCGAAGGCCGCGCGATACGGCGACGGCCGGCGCTGCGCGCGCCGGGATGACGGGGCGGGTTCATGCGGTGACAGCTCCGGTTCGGGCGCCTCCGATGGTAAGCCCCAAGTTTACTGCGACGCCACCCAGCAGCAGGTCGCGGTGACTTCGAAGCTGCGCGTTACCTGCCGGCCGCTGTTGTCCGCGTCGCAGTAGTAGGTGTCTCTACTCGGCCTGCCGTTCACCTGTCCGGGCTCGGGATCGCCGGCCGCGTTCTCCAGCCAACGGCAGCCACCGCCCATCGCGGTGCCGCGCGAGCCGCTGTCGGGCGTCAGGTAAGGGCATTGCGCGCCCTTGCTGCCGTAACGACTAGGTTCCATGTCGTAGACCTGCACCACCTGCTCGCAAGCCATGCCGACCTTGGGCGCATCGCCGAAGTAACCGACGACGTCCACAACCAGGTCGGTGGCCGCCGAAGAGAACACCGACAACGAGGGCTGGGCCGGGTCGGCGCCTTGCTTGGCGATGATCTCGTTGCCGGCGATGTCGGTAGCGCGATAGTTGAGGCTGGACGCGACCGGCAACTGCGTGCCGTAAGGGAACACGGTGAGGTAACCGGCCTGAGCCGGATTCACCGCGACCACATTGACCACCACGGCGCGCGCATCGACGGGAATCGCGCAGCCGGCCGGGTGCCCGCCTTGCGCGCTCAGGTCGGCGCCGGCGGTTTTCAGGTGCAGTTGCCCAGTCGCCACCAGGCGCGCGCCGTTCAGACGGGTGTCCGACAGGCGACAAGGAGAGAGCATGTTGTAGACCAGTTGCGCCGACGTCGTCTCCAGCAACGCGGCCGCACCGGCCTTGCGCGCGTCCCAGGCCGAGGGCGCGGGTATGTCGAGCGCCGGCTGCGGGGTCAAGGCAGCCATCATCGCGTCGAAACTGGGCATGGCTGCGGCGCGCCGCAAATCGCGTTCGCTTAGACGCGCGAGGGTGGGACGCATCGCCCGCGCCCAGGCCTGCGGCGTCGTGCCGTACACCTGCTGTACATGCGGCGCCCATAGCTGCAGCAGGCGCTCGCCGGCCTGTCGCGTCGGCGCCTCGCTCACCGAGGCCGCAGCCGCCGCGCTCCCGGCCTGCGCGACCGCACGGGTCTCGCCGCGCAACGCGCCTAGCGCGCGCGGCGCCGCGATCGCGAACATCAAGCCCGCGGGCAGCAACAACGCCAGCGCCAGGGCCGCCTTCTTCATCGGAGTCTTCACGATCGCGATCCCAGGCTCAGCGACTGGGCACGCGACAGCACATGCCCGAGGCCGTGATCTTGTCGCTAGTGGTTGCGCGGTTGCGCGCGTAGCAAGCGTAACGCCCGTCCGCGCGCGGTCCGAAACTATGGAAGTACACGCCGTTGATCGAGGGGTACAGATCGACCGAGCTGCAGCCGCCGCCGCTGAGGGTGGAACCGGCCGGACACGCCGGCGTGATCGCCGCATCGGTGCCGCCCGGCGGGATAGTGACGTTCAAGGAGTAAACCGTGGTGCAGTTCAACGGTTCGTTCTTGGTCGGGCTGAAGTAGCCGGCCACATCGATCACCACGTCCGCCGCCGCATAGCTGTACAGCGTGAAGCTGGGCAGGTTGTCGCCGCCGATGCGGGCGATGATTTCATTGCCGACGATGTCGCCATTGCGGTAGTTCAAGCTGGAAGCGAGCGGACGAACGCCGCCGGTCGGATACACGGTGAGGTAGCCGGCGGTGCCCGGGTCGACCACGGTGATGTTGAGCGTCACCGCCGAGGCATCGCTGGGCAGGCCACAGCCGCCGTTGGCGCCGCCCTGCTGCGTCAGCATGGTATCGGTGTTGAACACGCGCGCCTCGCCCGCGTACAGACGACGCGCAACCGTACGGGTATCGGCCAGGCGACACGGCGACAGCATGGTGTAGAGCAGCCGGTCGGTCTGCGGATAAAAGGCCTTCACCGAAACCGGCGGCGCCTTCGCCGCCGTCTCGGCGATGTGCGGAAACGGCTCGCTAACCGCCGCCATCATCGCCTCGTAGTCCGGCATCGACGCCGCGCGCTTGAGATTGACCAACGGCGCGCGCGCGAAGGTCGGGCCCATCGTCTGCGCCCAGCGCTGCGGCGGCGTGCCGTAGACGCGTTGCACATGGCCGGCCCAACGGCGCACGATGCCGGCCACCAGCGCGCCGCGTTCGCTGCGGGGCTGGTACTGGGCCGCGGGCGAGACGGGCAAGCTCTGGGCCAGACCGGCACCCGACGAACACGCCAGCAGCACGCCGGCCAGCAGGGCCGCGCGCGTCTTGTTTGCCAATTTCATGCTTTC
Organism: Lysobacter sp. Root983; assembly: GCF_001429345.1. Classification (NCBI taxonomy): domain Bacteria; kingdom Pseudomonadati; phylum Pseudomonadota; class Gammaproteobacteria; order Lysobacterales; family Lysobacteraceae; genus Lysobacter; species Lysobacter sp. Root983. Next base: position 47,321 of record NZ_LMJO01000001.1, on the reverse strand, counting down.
CCCTGTGAACGCGGCCGGCTCGGCTCGCTATCGGCGCACGGCGCCGGCAACGAAAGCGCCGGCTATCGCGACGATCGAAACTTCACGCGGATGGTGTCGGAACGCCATGAACGTTACAAGCGCAAGGCGCCGCCATTGCGCCTAACCGGTTCGGCGCATCAACGCCGCAGCGCACGCCTGGCGAACACCACGCAGATCACCCCGAACAGCATGTGCGCGAGCACGCTCCAGGCGATCCAGTCCGGATGCTTCAGCGATGGCGTGGCGTTGACGCGCGACAGCGGCAGCACCACGAAATTCATCACCAGGTACAGGACCACGCCGTAGGGAAGGCCGTAGGTCCAGATGCGCGACAGCAGTCCGGTGTAGCGGCGCGCGACCAGGGTGTAGATCAGCACGAACAGGGTCGCCATGAACACATGCAACAACACGCCCAACCCGGCCGATTGCAGGCCACCGTCGAAACTGGCCGGCCCCAGCACGCCCACCGCGATGGTCTGGAACAGACGCACCATGCCAGCCGCGTCCCAGCCGAACCACAGCGTGGCCGCGAAGCTCATGTCGCCCAAGGCCACGAGCAGGCCGCCCAGCAGCACCTGCGCCCAAGCAGGCGAGCGCGAGGTGTGATTGAGACTGGAGGACATGCCGGAACTCCCCGCGTTCGGATGGTGGCCGGATCATAGGGGCCGATCGGCGCGCGCGTATGTGCCGAAGGCAGGGGTTCGACGGCGCGCGGCTGTCGCCGCAACGCGTCTGGCGGCATCCGTGGCAGGCCGCCGCAGTCCTGGATGGAGAACCCGATCATCCGCACCCCGCTCGCCACGGCGCGGCGCGCGCAGGCGATCTCAGCGCAGCTGACTGTCCTTGCTGCCGCGTCGGTTGTAGCCGCTGGCCGCGCCCTGCTCGCGGTCGTGCGCTTCCTGGCAGCTCACGCACAGACGCACGCCCGGGATCGCCTTGCGCCGCGCTTCGGGGATGGGCGTGTCGCATTCTTCGCAGCGCTCCAGACCGGGGCCCTGCGGAAGTTGGTCGCGGGCGCGCTTGATCGCGTCCTTGATGGTGGCGTCGATCTGGTCCTGCACGGCGCCGTCGCCTGCCCAGCCGGTTGCCATGGCCGCCTCCGGGTGCGGTGGAAGGGACAAACAGCATAGCCGAGCGCAGCTGAGCGCTGCTCGACCCTGGACCGGCCTCCCGGGCGCGGCCGCGACCGCGCAAGCGGACCTGCGTCTCCTCTCACGATACGGCGGCGTGTGTCGGTAGCGTGCCTGCGCTACCATCGGGCGATGCTCATGCCGGCGATGGACCGCGGCGACGGTCTCCAGGGGAGGAGGGGAATGGATCCAAAGTCAGGTCAGGGCTCGGCGCCCCGCTCTCGCGGATCCGCCAGCGCTCCCGGCCGCCACGACGGTCCCGATCCGGACCGCGCCTCGCCCCGCGCCGCCCGCCGCGGCATTCCGATGCCATCCCCTCGTACGCGTCTGGCCGCACTGGCCCGCGCGCTCGCGCTTTCCGTCCTATTCGTAACAGGATGCCAACCCGCCATGTCCACCCAACCTGCCTACGTCGCGCCCAACAAGACCGACGCCAGCCGGCCGTTGACCTTCGCCCAGCACGATTTCGGCGCCGCGGCCTACGACACCTTCGGCTGCAGCGTGCTCTACAACGGCGAATACGCCCTGCGCGATTCCGATGAGACCAAGACGCCGTCCTCGGCCTCGCTGGGCACCGACTACCGCAAGCACATCGCCGCGCCCTGGGCCGCGATCCGCAACTTCCCCGGCCCGGCGCAGCTGAGCTGGCGGTCCAAGGACGGCAGCGCGCACGAGGCCACGATCGACATCCCCGGCCTGTTCGAAGACCGCGTGATCCGCCATAACGTGCCCAGCGCCGAGCTCGCCGGATCCGGCGTGATCGCCGAGGACCCGGAGATCCTGATCGAGATCAACGACCGCACCGTCAACGTCTACATGCGCGCCATGGTCCATACCCGCGAGCTGCAGATACCCGGCAACAAACACAGCGACTTCCGCAACGATCCGGTCCTGGTGTTCAGCCATACGTACTAAAGGAGTAGTGCGATGACGGACGACAAAAAGAAAAAAGGCCCGGACGGGGTCAGCACCTACCCCGCCGACGCGCACGACCTGGCCAGCTACGAGCAGGCCAGCGAGGCGCTGTCGCGTTTGTCCACGCCGGTGCTGCTGCACAGCTCGAACCCGCACGAGCGGCTGTTCATCGCCGCCTTCGACGGCACCGGCAACAGCATGCTCAAGGACGCGCCGACCAACCACACCAACATCGCCGACGTGGTGCGTCAGACCGCCGCGGCCAACAGCCGCGGCATGTCCAACATCCGCGTCGACTACATGGAAGGCCCCGGCACCCAGGACGGCGCGATCAAGAGCGGTCTGGACAGCATGACCGGCGGCACCTACGACGACCGCGTCGAAGAGATGTACGTGCGCCTCACCACCCAGAGCAAGAAGTGGCTGGCCGAGGATCCGGAGGCGGAGATCCGCGTGGTCAGCCTGGGCTTCAGCCGCGGCGCGGAACAGGCGGCGGGCTTCACCCGCCTGGTCGACGAGCGCGGCATCGGCGACCCGAAAGAGCGCGTGGAGGATCGCAACCTGTTCGGCAAGCTCAAGGGCGTGCATTACACCGGCGAGCCCTTGGTGCCGGCGCACGAAGTGCCGCAGGCCGTGGCCCTGTTCGATCCGGTCGGCACCGGCGAACCGCGCAAGCACGACCGCCGCCAACCGCCGTCGGTGCTGTCGGGCTTTCAGATCACCGCCGAAGACGAACGCCGCAACCTGTTCAAGTCCACCAGCGTGCTGGACCCGGGCGTGAGCGAGAACGGCCGCTTCCTCAACGTCACCGTCGGCGGCGCCCACAGCGACATCGGCGGCAGCTATGCGCTCAACGGCCTGTCGGTGCGCAGCGGCAATCTGATGGTCGATTACCTCAACTCGCTCAGCGACCAACCTTTCCTGGCCAAACGCCCGGTGCCCACCGCGCCGGAGATGAACGTCGTCCACCGCTCCGAAGAGCACCAGTGGTTCTACCGCACCTCCGACTTCGACAAGGACGGCCAGCGCGACCGCATGACCCAGCTGACACGGGACAAGCGCGTGGCCGATCAGCACAACAACGAGGCGCGCGACGAGGTCATGAACGGGCGCTTCCCGCAGCGCCCGGTCGCGATCGGGCCGGTGCCGCCGGAGCGGCCCTCGCCCGAGCCGCGCCTCAATGCCGAGCCCGCGCCGATCGCCGCCGCGGACACCCGCGCGCTGTTCCAGCGCCTGGGCCAGGCCGCGGTGAACGGCGACGTCGACGGCGCGCGCGCGGTCGGCGGCAGCTTTCTGGCCTCCGAGCAGGGCCAGCACCTGCAACGCCGCGGCGGCGAACAAGCCCAGGCCGCGGCCGCACCGCCCGAGCGCCAGCAGGACCGGCCGGCCGACCCCACGACGCCCACGCCGCCCACGTTGCCGCCGAACGGCCACGAAGGCCCCGAACGCCGCATGACGCCGCGGCTCTGACAGCAGGACGAGAAAGCGCACGATGGAGAAACAGGATCTGGAGTTGTTCGCCGTCCAGCTGATGGGCGTCGCCAAGATGTTCGAGGTGGTCTGCGACAAGGCCACCGAACGCTTCACCCAAAGCGCGACCGAACTCAAGCGCACCGCCGACGTCTGGGAGACCAACGCCCAGTTGCTGACCCGCGATCTGGTCGCCAGCGTCGGCGAGCAGACCCGCGACGCCATCGAGCTGGGCGTGGGCGCGGCCTCGGCGCAGTACGGCCAGCAGTTGCAGAACACCGCCGCGGCGCTGCGCGAGGTCTCGCGTAATGCCGAGAAGACCCTGCAGCAGTTGGACGACCAACGACGCGAGCTCAAGCGCGAACAGAAGTCGCTGATCTGGACCGGCCTGATCGGCCTGGGTCTGGGCGCCCTGCTCGCCGCCAGCGGCGCGGGTTATCTGATCTGGCAGAGCGGTCGCGAAGTCAAACGCGCCGAATTCGCCAGCGACATCCTGCGCGCGACCAAGTCCGGTGCGCTCAGCCGTTGCGGCCAGGCGCTGTGCGCGCGCGTGGACGCGAACGCCAAACGCTACGGGCCCAAGGGCGAGTACCTGCTGCTGGAGCAGTAAGCCCGACCCAGGGCGGCGCCAGGCGACCGCCCTGCCTACCCCCGAGACTCAGTCGTGGGTCTCGCCCGACAACGGCGTCGCCCGCATCGAGGGCCGCGCCTGGAAGGCATCGAACCAGGCGCTCAGGCGCGGACGCCCCGCGCGAAAATCCGGCAGCGCGCGGAATTCCAGCCAACTCAGCGCGGTCGCCAGCGCGATATGGCCGACATGCAACGCGCCGTCGGTATCGAGCTCGCTTTCCAGCCAGTCGTAGCTGGTCACCAGCTTCTCCGTATAGCCCTCGCACAGCGCCGGATAGCGCAGCGCTTCCGGCCGCCGCACCGTCTCCCAACGCACCTTGATGCCGGCGTCGCCCAGGCCTTGCGCGATCGCCTGAACGCGCAGGGCCTGCCAGCGCGCTTCGCCTTGGTCGGGAATCAAGCGCGGGCCCGCGTGCAGCGTGTCCAGATAGGCGCAGATCACGTCGGAATCGAACAGGGCCGGCAGGCCCGGGCGCAGCAGCACCGGCACCTTGCCCAACGGGTTGGCGGCGTAGACCGCTTCGTTGCGCAAGGTCGGGCTGGTTTCGTGGTGCACGACCTCGATGCGGTCGGCGATGCCAGCCTCGTGCGCGAACACCAGCGCCTTGCGCGCGTACGGGGAATGGGTTTGATAGAGCAGTTTCATGGCAGGACCTTGAAGAGGAAGGAAACGCTTAGACGCTTGGCTGCGATGCCGGACCGTCGACGTGGGCCAGGCGGGCATCGTGCAGCAATTGCGCGACCACCGCGGTGATCCGTTGCGCGGTCGGCAGATGCAGAAACTCGTTGGGACCGTGCGCGTTCGATTGCGGACCCAGCACCCCGGTGACCACGAACTGCGCCGATGGAAAGCGCTCGCCCAGCATCGCCAGGAACGGGATGCCGCCACCGCCGCCGATCAAGGCCAGGCCGGCACCGAAGCTGGCCTGCGAGGCCCGCTCCAAACTGGCGCTCAGCCAGGGCGCGGTCTCGGGCGCATGCCAGCCCTGCGACACCATGTCGATGCGAAACGCGACCTCGCTGCCGTAGGGCGGCTCGGATTCCAGCAGCGCCTTCAATCGCCCGGCCGCGGCCTGCGCGTCCAGCGTCGGTGGAAGACGCAGGCTGAGCTTCAGCGTCGTCGCCGGCTGCATCACCGCCGCCGCATCGGCCACCGCGGGCAGGCCGTCCAGGCCGGTGATCGCCAACTGCGGCCGCCAGGCGCGATTGAGCAACACCTCGGCGGCGTCGGCATGCACGGGGCGCATGCCCGGATGCAGCGGCAGCTGCGCATGCAAGCCGTCGCCGAGGGCGCGCGCCGCGATCCGCGCCTGCGCACGACGCGAAGGCGGAATCGGGGCGTGGAACGGGCTGGCGATCTCGCCGCTGCCGGGATCCTCCAAGCGCGACAGCAGCATCCGCGCGATCCGGAACGACGAGGCCACCACGCCCGAGGCATCGCCCGAATGCACGCCCTCTTCCAGCACGCGCACGCTCAAGGCGCCCGCGACCTGACCGCGCAAGGAGGTGGTCAGCCACAGTTGCTCATAGTTGCCGCAGCCGGCGTCCAAGGCGACCACCACCGCGGGCGACCCCATCCGCGGCGCCAGATATTCGACGTAGTAAGGCAGATCGCCGCTGCCGGATTCTTCGCAGGCTTCGATCAGGATCGCGCAGGGCGCATGCGTCAGCCCCTGCGCGCGCAAGGCCTGGATCGCCAGGATCGCGGCGAAGACCGCGTAACCGTCGTCGGCGCCGCCGCGGCCGTAGAGCCGCTCACCCTCCAGAGACGGCGTCCAGGCATCGCGTCCGTGGGTCCAGCCCGTCATCGGCGGTTGCTTGTCCAGGTGCCCGTAGATCAAAACCGGCGCCGCGCCTTCGCCGGGAATCTCGATGTAGATCACCGGCGTGCGTCCCGCCAACGTCACGACCTCGACGCGCGCGCCCGGTACTTGCGCCAGGCGTTCGCGCGCCCAGTCGATCATCAATGTCACCGCGCGCTGCATATGTCCGCGTTCGGCCCAGTCGGGCTCGAAAGCCGGGGACTGGCAGGGAATGGCGATGTAGTCGCTCAGCACCGGCAACAGGTCGTCCTGCCAGCGGTGGGCGATGAAACGCTGCAATGCGGAAAAATCCATGGCCCGGGTCTGTGTTTTGGAGCTAGCATCCTAGGAGCGCAGCCCCGCGGTTTTACCGCGAACCGGCATAGTCCCGCGCTTTTTTTCCGCGTTGTCGGCAAGCTCCGGAGCCCCGCATGTCTCTAGACCGATTCGATCGCCAACTCCTGAACCTGGTCCAGGACGATGCCGGCCAGACCGCCGAGCGCCTGGCCGAACAGGTGTTCCTGTCGCCATCGGCGGTGCAACGCCGGCTGCGGCGCCTGCGCGAACAAGGGGTGATCGTGCGCGACGCAGCGGTGGTCGACCCCAGGAAGGTCGGGCGCCCGACTTTCTTCGTGGTCTCGTTGCAGGTCGAACGCGAACGCCCCGAACTGCTGGCCCAGTTGCGGCAATGGCTGGCTGCGCAGGAACACGTGCAGCAGGCCTTCTACGTCACCGGCGAGGCCGACTTCGTGCTGATCATCACCGCGCCCGACACCGAGACCTACGACGCCCTGATGGCGCGACTGGTCGGCGACAACCCGAACGTGAAGCGCTTCACCACCAATGTCGCCCTGGGCGTGGTCAAGCGCGGGCTGACGATTCCGATACCGTTGGACGAAGACGAATGAGGCACGGGCGCGGCGCCGGATGCTGGCGTCGCCGGATGCTTGCGCGCGTTTTTCCCGCATCCGCGCGCCCACAACGCGGCCAGGCCGCGCACGCGGAGCGCAGACTGTCGGCATGAACTCCGACACCGACGCCACGCACTGGAACATCGCCGAACTCTGGGACGACTACCGTCCCACCCCGTTGATCGCCCTGCCCGCGCTCGCCCGCCACACCGGCGTCGCCCAGGTGCTGGTCAAATGCGAGGGCCAGCGCCCGCTGGGCAACTTCAAGGCATTGGGCGGCATGTACGCCGGCTTGCGCGCACTGGCACGCGCGATCGGCGCGTCCTCGCTGCGCGAGCTGGAGACGCGCAAGCAGGCGACCGGCACCTATCGCCTGCTCTGCGCCAGCGACGGCAACCACGGCCTGGCCGTGGCCGCCGCGGCGGCGCGTGCGGGTGCCGGCGCTTCGGTCTATCTGCCCGCCGACGTAGACGCCGGCCGCGCCCGTCGCATCGCCCGCTTGGGCGCCCTGGTCGTGCGCGTCCACGGCACCTACGACGACGCCGTCGATGCCGCCCAGACCGCCGCGCTGCGGGGCGACGGGCTGTTGATCGCGGACACCAGCGAAGATCCGAACGACCCGGTCGTACGCGACGTGATGGCCGGCTACGGCCTGCTGGTCGACGAACTGCGCGCGCAGTTGCACGAACACGGCGATGGCCGCATCAGTCACGCCTTCGTCCAGGCCGGGGTCGGCGGCCTCGCCGCCGCGGTCGCGCAAGGCCTGCACGACCGTCTCGCCCAGCCCGCGGGCCTGGTCGTGGTGGAACCCGAGGCGGCCGCCTGCGTGGCGCATGCGCTGTCGCAAGGCGCGCCGTCGCGCATCCCCGGCGACCTGCGCACCAGCGCCGAAATGCTTTTCTGCGGCCTGGCATCGGCGCCCGCCCTGCGCGTGCTGCGAGACCACGGCGCGGCCGCCATCGCCGTCGACGAGTCAGCCTTGGTCAACGCGGCCGCCTGCCTGCATGAACATGGCGGTCCGCGCACCAGTCCTTCCGGAGCCGCCGGCCTGGCCGGATTGCTGCAAGCCACGGTCGACGACCGCGCCCGCAGCGCGCTCGGCCTGTCCGCCGCAAGCACGATCCTGCTGATCGCCACCGAACAACCGCGGGACTGAACCTCGGCGGCGCTTACTTGGCTCGAGCTCGGGACGCCGCGTACAGATCGTGCCTTCCATTCGGATCGATCCTGCCCGCCGCGCGGCGTACGCGGACCGTGGCCGGCGAATTGGCCCTCTCCGCCGCAGGTTAATTGGCACTCCAAGTCGGCAGGCATCGGGCCTAAGGTCCGCCGTGCCCACCACAAGGAGGTACTCACCATGAAGACCCGCACGTTCCGTCTAGCCCCGCTGTCGACCCTGGTCACCGCCACGCTGATCACCCTGTGCTCTTCCGCCAGCGCCGTTGCCGGCGATGCGCACCATGTCGGCATGGATTGGAAGGACAACATCATCACCCGCATCTGCGCCCGCCAGTTCGAAGTCGCGCAGCGCATGGACATGGAATCCTTCCGCGACTACGACGCCGAAACCTTCCGCGCCGTGCACGACGAGCGCGCGATCACGGTGTTCGGCAGTGGCACCACCCTGATCGGCATCGACGCGATCATGAACGCATTCACCGGCCACTTCAGCAACCGCGAAGCTCGCTGGAGCTGGACCGAGCGCTATCGCGTGGTCGACGGCTGCAGCTCCGCCTTCATCCTGTACGAAACCGTGTACGAGATCCCGCGCATCGGCTTCCGCTCGCGCGCGCTGACCGGGGTCACCTACACCTACGACCGCGGCAAGTGGCTGGCGATCGCCGATCAGGGCACGCCGCTGCCGTAATCGCTCCTCGCAGTAAGGCTCGCAGCAAGGGTGGCGGCGAGGCCGCCCTTGCTGCGTAGCCGTTCTCTCGTACCGCCCTGGCGAACACCCTGGCCGCCGACGAGGGCGACATCAGCGCAGAGCGCTCTCCGAGGCCATGTAACCGCCGACGCGATCGGCCCACGGCACGTCCGCACCCATCGGCGGCGCCGTGCTGACCATGGTCAGCGACGCGTCCACATAATCCGCGAAGGTGCCGACCCATTGCTGCGGGCTCTGCGCCAGGGCGTGGCTCAACACCGTGGTCAGATTGACGATGGAATGGCGCGACAGCACATGCGGGTACCACTCGCCCTGCACGTAGAAGGCGGTACGGAAGCCGCTGCCGACCGCTGCGTAACCGACATCCGACGGCGGCAGCGAGGGCACGTAGTCCCAATAGTTGTAGACGCGGATGCTGTCGCTGGCCGGGATCATGCCGTTGTAAGCGGTCTGCCAGCTGTCGATCCCGACCATCGGACTGGAGAAGTTGATGTTGGTCGATGCGATCGGCTGACTGATCGCCAGGTCCAGGCTGAACAATTGGCTCAATGCCGCGCCCAAGCTGTGCCCGGTGACGTAGAGCTGCTGGGGCTGGTACTGGTCGATCAGCGAGAACAACTGCTCGCGCATCGACTGGCTCATGCCGTCGCCCCTGCCGTCGTAGATGCCGTAAAACCCCGAGGCCACACGCGGCGCGGGGCTGATGCCGCCGCGGCTGGGCACGAAGTCCTCGGTCAGGAAATGCACGTCCTCGTACGCGTCCATGTCCGAGTCGGTGCCGCGGAACGCGAAGATGAAAGTCCCGGGGTCCACGATGGACTGGAACACCAAGCCATACTTCTCCTCCGACCCGGTGAACAGGAACGCGTCCCAGCCGGTCCAGGCGTCGATCTGATCGTAGCCCTGCGGCGAAATGAACGGTGTGCCGCTGTAATAGTCGTAAGCGGCCTTGGAGGCGATGGCCAACGCGATCGTAAGGCTGTCGTCGAGCGTGGGCTGGGTCGGGGTACTGAGACTCTGGTTCACGGCATCCGTCCTTGTGATGGGATAGTGGCGAAAATCAGGCAATTACATTTCCGGAGTCGTGGCTTCGATGACCTTCATGGCCTCGTCGGCCTTGCGTTGCGATTCGCGCAGATCGGCCTCGGTTTGCGGCTTCGGGGCTTCCACGGGCGGCGCACCCTGCTCGGCCGGCCACTCGATGACCACCGGTTCGGATTCCGCTATCGGCTCGGCTGGCACGCTGGCCTCGGACTGGCGCTCGGATGGCTCGGCGCTAGGCCCGGCGCTCCACTCCGTTCGTCCCAGCAACAGACGCACCAGCAGCACGAAAGCCAGAGTGCCCACCACGGCTACGATCCACCAGCCTGCGTTGCTCTGGCGCGGCACCGATCCGCTACGTACCCGCGATGGAGTACGCGGCGATGGCGGCCCGGACAACGCCGCGACCGGATCATCGCCCCAGCCGTCAGCGGAGTCGGGCGACGACGCGCCAGCCTGCGTCGACAAGAGGTTCGCGGCTTCCAGCAACGGCGCCAACATCGGGCGCAGGGCCGCGCCATCGATCAATTGCACATGCCCTTGACGCATAGCCGCGTCCCGCGCGGCGCGCGTGAACTCCCCGCTGGATATCAGGATCGCACCGGTGGCGCCCTCGTTGACCATCAAGCCCAGCAGTTCGTGCACCGCATTGTGGGTGACCTGATTGGCATTCCAGTGCTTGCACTGGACTAGAAGGTAGGCATCGTCGCGACGCAATTTGAGATCGATGCCGCCGTCGAAACGGGCACCGGTAGCGCCCGTGCCCACGTGATCGACCAGATAGCCTTGGCCACGGTAGTACGCCGCCAGCAAGGCCTCGAACTGGTCCCACCGCAAGCGGGACAAGGCGTCGCTATAGCGTTGCGTTACTGGCTTGAGTCCGCTCATGAGCCCCCTCTCGGACCGCATCCGTGCATGCCGACGGGCGTAGAGCCGCATCCGCCCGTCCAGAGTATCGCGCCGCCGCGTTCGTTGCTGGTCCGGACCGCAAGCTGGGTGCGCAGCCCTGTGGCGTTTTGTCATCCGAGCGCCCGGCGGCGCGTTGGACGAGCAAAGCCCCAGGACCCGATCACCATGCGCCTCAGCCCGACCCGTCTGGCCACGCTAGCCTTATTGCTCGTCGCGGTCGCCACTGCCTCCGTCGCCGGCCCTCCGCGCGCCGACCTGCCGGATCTCAGCTACGGCACCGATCCCGCTCAGCGCCTGGATGTGTACCGTCCGGCGCGGGCGCGCAAGGCGCCGATCGTCGTGATGGTCCATGGCGGCGGCTGGCGGATCGGCAGCAAGGACGCGCGCGGCGTGGTCGGCAACAAGGCCGAGCACGCCCTGGCCAACGGCAGGATATTCGTCTCCATCGATTACCGCCTGCTGCCGGGGGCCGATCCGCTGAGTCAGGCCGAAGACGTGGCGCGCGCTCTGGCCTATGTGCAGAAGGAAGCCCCCAACTGGGGCGGCGACCCGGCGCGGGTGGCGCTGATGGGCCATTCCGCTGGCGCGCACTTGGTCGCCCTGCTCGCCGCCGCGCCCGATATCGTGCGGGCTCAAGGCGCCAAGCCTTGGCGCGGCACCGTGGCGCTGGACAGCGCCGCGTACGACGTCGATGCCCTGATGCGCCGGCCGCACCTGCCGCTCTACGACCAGGCCTTCGGCCGCGATCCCGCCTATTGGCGCCGGGCTTCGCCCACCCTGCAACTGCGCAGCGCACCCGCGCCGATGCTGCTGGTGTGCTCCAGCCAGCGTCGCCTGTCCTGCGCGCAAGCCGAGGGGTTCGCCCGCCGCGCGGTCGCATTGGGCGCTCGCGCGACCGTGCTGCCAGTGGATCTGAACCACGCGCAGATCAACGCAGATCTGGGCTTGCCCGGCGACTACACGGCCCAGATGGAAGCCTTCCTGGCGTCGCTGTGATCCAGGCGCTGCGTCAGCGCCCCATCGCGATCGCCAGCACCAGCACCGACAGCCGATTGACGTAGGCCGTCATCGTATCGGCGATGCTGCCCTGCCTCGGCGTGAACGCATCGCAGGCGCCGCCCGGATAGGCTTGCTCGCCGAAACCGGGCTGCACGATGGCGTCGGCGTTGGCCAGAATTTGCGCGCGATAACCCTGCACCAGGGTCGGCTTGGCGCGCCAGGCCTGCAGCAGATAACGCATGAACACGCCCACCCCGGTCTGGTAGTCGCCGTCGTCGTTGCCGGGCGACGGCGCGTAATACGGGCTGGGTGAGGAGGTGTCCAACCACGGCATCGGAAAACTGCCGGACACCGAGCCGTAGCTGCGCGGCTGGTAGGCGTTCTTGAACACGCCCTCGATCAAAGCCGGATACAGGCTCAGCACCTTGGGCGGCGCGACACCGCCGGGCCAGACCGCCTGCGCCTCGCGCAAGGCGCCCAATAGCAGGCCCTGATCGCCGGTCCAGGCCAGGCTGCTGCGGTACATCGCGTCCCAATAGAGCTGCGCGTTTGGCCCGACCGGCTGGAACGTGGACACGCGCTCGCGCACCAGCACGCCCGACGGCAAGGACATCAACAAGGACTGGTCGGGCTGCGGCGTGCCTGTCATCCATTGGTTGAACCAGCCGATCTGTTCGGTCCAGGCGACCCTGCAGGCCGATGTGTTCAAGTTGCTGGCGCGGAACACCTGCGCGAACGCGGGGTTCTGCGAGGCGCGATGCAGGCGCAGGCTCAACAGCGCATACAAACCGTTGGTGACAGTGTTCTGCACCGGGTTGAGGTAGCTGCGCCACCACTCGGTTTGACGCGTCGGCACCGGGTCCGGGTAGGCGTCCAAGGTGATCGGCGAGTTCCACGCGCCGCCGGGAATCCGGCGCGGCATCATCCACGCATTCGGCGGCAACGGCGGCTGCGGATTCGGACGTGTCTGGCCGATGCGCTTGCCGACGTTGGGCGCGCCGATGTTGTTCGCGTGCTCACTGGCGAAGCTCGCCCAGCCCGGCAAGTCCCGGAACGGATAGATCGCGGCACCGGCCTGCGTGGACCAGCCCGGGCCGTACATGTAAGCCCAGGCGTTGATCGCGATCTTGAGGAAATCGTCACGGCGTTGCGGCGCGAAACCCTGCTCGGCGGCACGCAACGCGGCGATACCGATCCAACCGAAGTCGTCCCACCAGTTGCCCAGCTGGGTCGGGTCCAGCGCGCCCAGCGCGGCGTCGCCGTAGGGCGCGCTGTCGGCGCCGCTGACCAGGAAATAGTCGAGGATGCCGTCCATCGCCCAGGCGCTGCGCCAGACGTTGTCGGCCGTCACCCAGCGCGGCAGGATTTCGCGCTCGAACAAACGTCTCGCCTCGGCGAGGTAGGCCTGCAGGTTGGCGTCAGCGGACCGCGCCTCCGCCTCCTCACGACCGCTGCGTTCGTCGTTCACGACTTCGTCCTTGATCGCGCCGGGTTGGCCCCGTTTGCGCGCCAGGATAGCGCCGCGACGACGCGCGCGAGCGCGCGCGTCCTACCCGTTTTCGGCGATGCGGCGCGCGCCGGCGCTGGCCAGAATGCCGGGTTGCCCGGCGCTGCGCGCAACCGCCACGGCTGCGTTACGAGCCGTCAGCTGCCCGCGGGTTCGGCCTCCCACACGATGTCGACGTTCGACAGACCCAGCGTGTACAAGGTCATCGCGCTGGTCTGCTTGATCTCGTGATCCTTGCTGGTCGCCAGCCAGCCATAAACCTGAGCCGCGCCGCCACGCCAGGCATCGGAGACCACCGGGCGCGAACCGGTCAGGCCGTGGTGCATGTCGGCGTCGGTCAGGCAGGCGCCACCGGCGATCATCACGCTGCGCTTGCTCTCGTCGCCGCCCGGATGCAACGCGTGGGTGACGGTGTGGTCGTGATTGCTGGTGGCGCCGAAGCGGTGGTACTGGTAGTCGGCGTCCAGGGCGGTGCCGGCGCGCGCGCGTACGCCGATCGCATAAGCCTTGGCCGTGTGCGGGCAGGCCAGCACCAGATCGGTCGTGCGCACCACCACCTGGCACCGGTGCTCGGTCGCGGCAGGCGGCTTGCCGTCCAGCTGGGCGAAGCCGCAGGCCTTCAGCGCGGCCACCGAGAACACGTCGACCTCGCCGCCGCAGCCGGTCAGCAGGAAGTCGCCCGGCGGCTGCAGCGCGATCTCGTGCAGGGTCTTGTGCGCGGTCGCCTCCTTGACGAAGATCTGCACGTCCCATACGTCGTCGGGGTCGTACAAGGCCACGATGGTGAGCGCATGTCGGACTTTGGACACATGCTTGATGTCCTTCATGCGCGCACACCAGCTCCAACGCTGATCCGCGCCCTGCCCGCTGACTTTGGGATAGCTGGCGACGACGAAGTTGCCGGCCGCCTGAGTCACCGCGGACACGCCGCCAGCGAGGATCTTGTAGCCTTTGGGCAACGCGACCTCCTGGCCGAAGTGCTGCTCGGCCTGGTCCCAGCGGCGCTGGATCACCGTCAGTCGCATGGTCGGCGGCCGGGTCAGCGCCAGCAGCGCCTCGGTCAGCGCGGCGGCGCTCGCCAGCGCCTTCGGCCGCATCGCCTCGCGCACCTTGGCGTCGGCGATCGAGGGGATGAACACCTCGTTGACCCAGGCCCGCTCCAACAGCTCGGCCATGGCCTTGCGATCGAAGCCCAGCGTCTTCGCCGACAGCAGGCCCACGATCTTCCACACCGGCTGTTCGTCGCTGCGGTCGATCACCTGCCAATGCGCGTTGGCCTTGACGCTGGTCAGCCACAGGTCGCTGGGCAGCTCCGGCAGGCCGCCGAACACGCTGGTCGCCACCGACACCTGCTGCTCCTTGACCACGCACGACATCGCGGTCGAGGTCGCGCGCGCGGCGCTGACGCCGCCGGCGTGCGCGCTAGACACCGAGCCCGCGCCGCTCAGGCCCACGTAGGATGCCGACGCCGAAACCGCCCAGTTGGTCGCTGTGGACAGGGCTTCGTCCAGGGTCCTCATCTGTTCGGAGGAACTGCAGCTGGCCTTGGCCACGTGCTTGTACCAGCCGCCCAGCACCGCGGTGCAGAACACATGGCTGCCGAAGCTGCGCAGGAACTCGGCCGCCGCCGCGGCCTTCTGTGCGGGCTGCGCGGCCTCGATCGCGCGCAGGGCGCCCAGTGCGTCCTCGCTCAGCGCGAAGCGGTTGCTGGGCAGGGTCAGGGTCGCCTGCGGCGCCCATTGGTAGTGCACGCGCAGCTTGGTCGCCTTCTGCGAGCGCTTCATCGCGGCCTCGTCGCGCTGGCGCTGGCCGGCGGTCGCGTACTGCACCATCAGGCTGGCCGCGCCGATGCCGGTACCCACGAACATCGCGCCGCGCGCGCTGTTGGCGGTGGCGTAGGAGCTGGCCGAGGTCTCGAACTGTTGCGAGGCCTCGCTGTAGGCGGCCTCGCTGCTGAACTCGAAATCCTGGGTCTGGATAGGCGCCGGCTTGCCTAGCAGCGCGGCCATGTCGAGCAGGTTGGAACCGCTGGCACGCGCCAGACCGGCTGCGCTGGCGCAGTAGCCGCGCAGCAACTGGTTCTCCTCCAGCAGTTCGGCGATGCTGCGCGGGCGCTGATCGAGGTAACTGTAGAGGCTGTCGGCGATCTTGCTCTGCAGGCCCTCCTGGATGCGTTCCATCAGCGCGGTGGCGCTGGCGATGGTCGCGAAGCTGGTCTCGCCGCCCTTGAGCAGGTCCTTGGCGTTGACCTTGGCCAGGATCCGATCGAGCTGTGCCTGAGCCTGCTTGGTCGCGGCCTCGCGGTCGGCGGCGGCCGCGTCGGCGGTCTCCTTGCGCAGCTTCTCTACCGCCTCGATCGCGTCGGCCAGCTGCTGCTTCTTCTGGTCGAAGTTCGCGCTGCCGGATTCCTCGGTCTCGCTGGCCAACTGGTCGATACGCGTCTGCACCTGTTTGGCGGTCAGCTTCTCGACGATGCCCGCCGCGATCCGCGCCGGCCCATCCGGATTGTCGCCGCGGATCTGCTGCGCCAATGCCTTGCGCTCGGCCGAATTGGCGCAGACCGCCTTGAGGAACTCCAGCGAATCGATGCCGTAGGCCTTGATGACCTTGATCTGGTTCTTCAGGCCCAGCGACTTGAGGTAATCCTCGAGCTGGGCCTCGTCGGTCTTCTTGGCGGGAGTGGGCATGGAAATCGCTCGATTCGTGAGTGAAGCGGCGGCACGCGATTGCGCACCTCTTCAGTTACGAACGTCGCGCCGCCGCGGGCGTGAACCGCGACGATGCCCATAGCCATGCCGTCTTGGTGCAGCTGGTTCAGACGCCAAACTTCATC
Organism: Lysobacter sp. Root983; assembly: GCF_001429345.1. Lineage (NCBI taxonomy): Bacteria > Pseudomonadati > Pseudomonadota > Gammaproteobacteria > Lysobacterales > Lysobacteraceae > Lysobacter > Lysobacter sp. Root983. Next base: position 31,265 of record NZ_LMJO01000001.1, on the reverse strand, counting down.
TGACCGGAAGCGCCTGCGTGGCGACGACGGTGATGCCGCCATCCTTGTTGTAGAGATAGGCATAACCGCCCTCCTGCTTCCATACGCGACCGGGAAAAGTCAGAGTCGTTCCGCCTACCTGCAGGCGCGCCACCTCCTTGCTGGGGACCTGAGGCACCTCGAGCGTCTCGTCCCACACCATCGGCAGTAGCTGCGGCAGGCCCGATTCGAGCTGACCGATGAATGCAGGTCATTGCGAGCGTCCTAGGGCCCGGCATTGCCCATAGGTGCAATACCCAAGCCCTGTCCCGCAGGTTCACCATCGTCCGATCCGGCTTTCGTTGTGATCGAACTGGCACCCTGGGGAGGGCACTCATGTTTCGCAGCACGCTGAAGTTCGTTGGCTCCGGTATTACCCGGTCGTGCGCCGCCGCGGCCCTGACATCCACCCTCACTCGCGCCCGCCTGTCCGGCTTGGCCCTGGCGGCGCTGCTACCGGCGCTCGGCGGCGCGGCCCTGCTCGCACCGGCGACCGCACAAGCCCTGGATTGCGGCAGCAACAACGGCTACACCTGCCTGGGCACGGCCAGTCAGTACGCGGGCGGATTCAGCCCGGGCGTGGGCAGCGGCGGTTTCGGCGGCGGCAGCTGCGTGGCCACGCGCACGCCGGTGGTGTTCATCGCCGGCAACGGCGACAGCGCGATCAGTTTCGACATGCCACCCGCCGCCGTCGCCGGCTACACCACGCCGGCCAACTCCATCTACGACGAACTCAAGGCGCGCGGCTACAACGATTGCGAACTGTTCGGTGTGACCTACCTGGACGCAGACGAGCGCGCGACGCCGCAGTACAACTACCACGAGCCGGCCAAGTACCAGATCCTCAAAACCTTCATCGACAAAGTGAAGGCCTACACCGGCCGCAGCCAGGTCGATATCGTCGCCCACTCGCTGGGCTCGTCGATGAGCCTGGCCATGCTGCGCTACTACGGCTATCAGGGCAGCGTACGCCGCTTCGTCAACATCGGCGGAGGCTTGCGCGGCCTGCAGACCTGTCTGAGCACGGGCTACCAGTCGCCCTACGCGCCGACCTGCAACGCCGAGGCCTACATCTTCCCTTACGACTACTACACCTTCGGCCTCTATCCCAGCAGCGGCGCGGTCTACTACGGCTACAACCGTTGGACCGGCAGCGGCAGCAACAGCCTGCGCGCGATGCCGACCCTGCTCAGCACGATCTCGTTCTACACCATCACCGGCGGCCTCTACGACCAGGTCCATTGCTTCACTACCAGCTACTCGAGTGGCTGCAGCTCAGGCGCCTTATTCAATGCCGCCAGCAACGTCAAAGCGCAGGTCGACATCGGCACCGGCAGCAGCGCCTATGCCTACGACTGGGACTGGTCGGACGGCAGCCCCTACAACGCCGGCGGCGGCGACACCAGCAACGGCGTCGGCCACTTCCGCTCCAAGAGCAATGCCGGCCGCATCGTCTACAACATGCTGGCGACCACGTGCACCACAGGCTGCGCGAACGGCTATGTCGGCGTGAACGGGCCGTCGGTGAACCGCTGACCCCAGCGGGCGCGCGGGCGCCCCTCGCTCTCCCGATGCGTCGGCCGCGAGCGGACGACGCATCGGCGCAACCGTGCCCGCCTTCTCCGTATCTGTATCGGTAACCGCACAGATACGAGCGGCCGGTCTTGCACCCGTCGCCTCAGTCCAGTACATCGTGCGGCCGCGCGTTCCGTTTCCACGCATGAGGCCCGCCTATGAAAACACTGTCGCTGCTGCTCGCCTTGTCGCTGCTCCTGAGTCCGGTCGCTCAGGCGGCCGAATGCAAGGACACCTCCAAGTACGCGGACGCCCGCCTCGTCATCCAGGACCTGGGCCGCATCCTAAATCCCGATGGCGTGCAGGAGGCCTACGCCGTGAAGGCCGGCGGCATCGAGCAATGGGTGAACGTGCGCGGCCAGGACAAAGCTAACCCCATGATCCTGCTCGTACACGGCGGACCCGCCTCGCCGCTGATTCCGGGCATGTGGCAGTTCCAGCGCCCGCTCGAGGAATACTTCACGGTGGTCAACTGGGACCAGCGCGGCGCCGGCAAGACCTACACCCAGCAGGACCCGAACGATTACGCCGACACCCTGCACATCGAACGCTACGTCGACGACGCCATCGAGGTGGCCGAGCACCTGCGCAAGCGCTACGGCAAGCGCAAGCTGGTGCTGATGGGCCATAGCTGGGGCACGATCGTCGGCATGCAGGCGGCGTTGAAGCGACCGGACCTGTTCTACGCCTACATCGGCATCGGCCAGGTCATCAACGTACGCGAGAACGAGCGCATCAGCTTCGACCACGGCCTGCGCCAGGCCACCGCCGAGGGCAACCAGGAGGCGATCAAGGAAATGCAGGCTATCGCCCCCTACCCCGGCGACCAGCCCATCACCCGCGAACGCATCATCGCCGCACGCAAATGGGCCCAGCACTACGGCGGCCTGAGCGCCTACCGCGACAGTTCGCTCTACTACTACCGCGCGCCGCTGCTATCGCCGGATTACGACGATTGCGACCGCGCCGCCGTGGACGAAGGCAACGTGTTCTCGCTGGGCCGCCTGCTGCCCGAGTTCCTGGCCGTGAACATGAGCCAGGTGCGCGAGTTCCCGATTCCGGTCCTGATGTTCATGGGCCGCCACGACTACACCACGCCATCGGAACCCACCGATGCCTGGCTGGCCCAGGTCAAGGCGCCCTACAAGCAAGGCGTCTGGTTCGAACACTCCTCGCACATGGTGCCCTGGGAGGAACCCGGCAAGCTGCTGACCAGTCTGCTCACCTACGTGCGGCCGCTGACCGACGAGGGCGCCGGCGACAAGCGTTGACACTCGAGCAAGATTGAAGTGCGGAGACGTTCGGATGCGAGCGTCTCCGCTTTCATTTGGGCAAACCCAAGCCCATCGTTAAACAGTCGTCACCCTGTCCCGAATGAACGGCCCCGCCCTTCTATGGCACGGAATCCTGAACGACGAATTTCAGGATCAAGCGACGATGGAACACGCTTTCGTAGCCCGCGTACGGCAGCAGCTGCGCCTTCAGCGTGGCGGCCATGATGGACTGCCTGCCGGCCGCGTCGTACTCGCAGTCCGACGCCACGTCCACGCTCGCGACGATGCCGCCGGGGAGCTAGCGCACGTCCAAAACGCAATGCTGACCGACGGCCGCCGACTGCGGTCGCGTCCAACGCTTGAGAATGGCGCTTTGCACGGCGCGCGTGTATTCGCGCACCAGCGACTCGGGCGACTCGGATACGCGTTCCTGTGCGGAGACGTTGGCCACACTCAGGCCGAGCACGGCGACCAGCGCGAGCCGCCTCACGCCTTGTCCGTCGATGCAGGCCTGCGCCGAAAAATGACGTAGGGCCAAAAACCGCTGAACGCCAGCCCGGCCACCGTACCGAACAACGCCTTCAAGGCCGAGCCGACGTCGTTGGGGATCTTGAAGATCTGCAACTGCGGGTCGTACCAGGTCAGGTACAGCAGGCTCAGGCCGAAGATCAGCATCGGTCCGCCCAGGAACACCAGCGCGAACCAGCGCACGCCCGAACTCCTGCCGCCGTCGTGCAGCTTGCCGATGACGTCGGTGGTGGCGAAGCTGACCTGGAACGGATCGGAGGTGGAGCGTGCCGGTTCCATGGGCGCGGATGCGGGCGGCGCCACGGGTTGATTGAGATCGACTGCCTGCGCGGGCGGTGCGAGCAGTTCGTCCAGATTGGTGCGCGCCACCAGTTGTTGCAGCTTCGGATCCATTCGGCCTCCCCCAGGCCCACGGTCTGGCGCATTGATAGCAGAGCCCGCCGAGGCGCGTCCACCTTGGCCGCAAACCGCGTTGAAATCAGTCGCGAGGGCAAAAAGAAAGGCCGCTGGTCAGCGGCCTTTCGATCGAGTCCTCAAGCCGAATCGTGGGTGCCTGCGATCAAGGATGCGCCAGCGCGTAATCGATCGCCGCGCACACCGCGGTCGCCTGCGCCGTGTTGCACTGCTCGGGCGTGGCGCGCGGGCTGTCGGGATAGACCTCGGTGGTGGTGCGGTAGCGCGCGTCGGTGACGCCGGCGCACAGGCCCAGCGGGCGCAGCGCGTAGTTGATCACGCCCGGGGCGACCACGGTCGAGCCGATGATCTCGCCCTTGTCGTCGGCCGGCGCGATGTGGGTGACCTTGGCCACCGCCGCGATCACCGCCTGCTGGAACGCGGGCTGCGGCGCCTGCGCATCGTCGACCAGATAGAAGCCGTCGGGGATTTCGCCGGGTTCGAACGGCTTGCCGTCGCGCGCGGCCAGGGCAGGGCGGAATTCGGACTCGTCGCTGTCGGTGGTTTCGTGCAGATCGATATGCACCAGCACGCCGTCGCTCAGCGGCGCGACCAGACGCATCAGCGCGGCCGACTCCGGCGCCGGGCTGTCCTCGCGGAAGGAGCGGTTGGGATCGATCGCCTGCGGATTCCAGCGGTGAATGCGCTCGTAGGCCCAAGGGCTGATGCAGGGCGCGATCAGCAGATTGGCGCGGCCGGCGTAGTCCGCCGCGTGGCGGTCGACGAATTCCAGCGCACCGTGCACGCCGCTGGTCTCGTAGCCGTGCACGCCGCCGGTCACCAGCGCGGTGGGCAGGCCCTCCTGCCAGTCGCGGCTCTTGATCGCGAACAGCGGGTAGCTGTCGGGCGCGTAGTCCAGGCGACCGTACTCCAGCACGTCGAACCGCGAGCGCAGCGCATCGATCTTGCTCAGCACATCGTCCGCATAGCTGCGATGGCGAACCTGTCGCGAGCGCCACTGGGCGACTTCTGCGGCGCCCCAAGCCTGGCCGGGGGTACCGATGGGATAGAAGGCTGTGGCGGTCATCGCGTCGCTCGCTCCGAAGGCTGGCTGGGAAGGCCGACATTTTAGCATCGCGCCGCCGCTCAGCCTGTCGGCAACGGGTTGTTCGCGGCTCGCTCGATGCGTTTCGCGGCAGCCGTCGCACGCCTGGAACCGGGCCGGCTGAGGGAGGGCGGTCCGCTCCGCCTCGACCGGTCGAAAAAAGTTCGCGCGCCATGTCGATTTGGCCCGCCCTGGTTCGTCGTCTCAAGTAAGAGCGGCCGAATCGCCCACGATCTCGCACGCTCGCCCACCATCCAGGAGCCCACCCATGTCCTTCCAGGCCTATCTCGACAACATCCAGACCAAGACCGGCAAGAGCCCGGCCGACTTCCGTGCATTGGCCGCCAAGAAGGGCTATGCGGGTCCCAAGGGCTTGCTGCCGGGGGTCAAACCCGGCGACATCATCGCCTGGCTGAAGCAGGACTTCGACCTGGGGCATGGCCATTCGATGGCGATCGTGGCGCTGCTAAAGGGCATGAAGAAGGAAGGCGACAAATAGCCGCGAATAACGCTCCAAGCGGTGCATTCCAAAAATCCGTCATTCGCGCGGTGCGCTTGAACGCAGCCCGCCCCGCTGGCGATCCAGCGATCTTTCACCTCGCCACGGCGGGCCCGAGCCCACCGTGGATCCCTCACCCTCACAGGAGTAAGCGATGAAGACTTATCTGGCGATCTTTACCGGATCCCCCGCCTCGATGGACGTCTGGAAAACCTTGGACGAGGCCACGCGCGCGGCGCGCGAGCAAGCCGGCATGCAGGCCTGGCAGGAATGGGTGACCCGCAACGCCGACGCCATCGTCGACCACGGCGCCCCGCTGGGAAAAACCAAGCGCATCACCAGCGACGGCATTGCCGACATCCGCAACGCCATGGCCGCCTACACCGTGGTGCGCGCCGAGTCGCAGGACGACGCCGCCAAGCTGTTCGAGAACCATCCGCACTTCGCGATCTTCCCCGGCGACGGCGTCGAGGTCATGGAGTGCCTGCCGATTCCAGGCATGTAATCCAGTTCCACCCCCACGCACCGCGGACTGCGCGGGCGCCCCTGGGCGTCTACGCGCAGTCGGTGGTGCGCCAGCATTTCTTAGGCGCCGATTGCGCAGACCGTCAGCACGCATTCTGTGAACCGGTCTTCGTGCGCAGCGCGAGGCCGCCGCGCATTCGACTCGGCGGCGTCATTTTCGACTGCGGAAATTGGCTATCCGATCCTGATACTTTGGTCTGAATTGCGGCCGCGCAACCACCCTGAATAGCTATAAAAATCATACGCCTAGGGAAAACACTCAGGAAGAACACCGGTCCATTTCGGCTTGACAGTCCGGGCGGGCATTCCTAGCGTCGATCCCATCCGCCGGACGCGGACCGACTCGCTCCAGCCCGCTGGCACAGCCGCAGGCAAGCGTTTCGCGCAGTACCCCACAGGACCCCCAAGACGATTGGCTCGACGCCGCTCGGGAGCTTTATGACGGGCCCATATTCTCCGATTGGAAAACAGGTTTCGCATCCGCCGTAACCGGCCCCTCCCGCCTCGCACCGCCCCGCCCGCCTACACGCACCAAGGAGCCACGACATGCCGCTACGCACCGCCGCAACCCGCGCCCGCCGCCTCTCCGGTTTGCTGCTGTCGCTCTGCGTCCTGGGCGCCAGCCTGGGCGCTCACGCGCAAGCCCCGGTCGTGACGCTGCGCACTTACATCGTGGCCGGGCAATCCAATGCCGAAGGCTTCGGCATCCGCAACATCGCCCTCTCCGCGAAGAACAACACCGACCAGGACCGCTACATCAACAGCGTCGTTCCCAAGCAGGACCTGTACACCATCGGCTTCGGCGGCTGGGACAGCACCACCGACCAGGCGCTGATCTACAAAGCCCACCCCTCCACCGGTGTCGCACCGGGGTGGGATGCGATGCGCCCCCACTACGGCTACTACTACGAGCAATACCTGCACCACAACAACATGTTCGGTCCGGAACTGGCCATCGGTCGCGAAGTGTCCACCCACCTGGGCGAGCGGATCGCGATCATCAAGTACACCCTCGGCGGCTCGCCCATCTCGATGTGGGACCCGGACGATCCGGCTCAGAATCTTTACGACCACCTGCTGGCGGCGGTTAACAACGGCAAAAATGCGATCGCCCCCGCCAACATCGCCCTGGATATCCAGGGGGTGTTCTGGATGCAGGGCGAGGCCGATTCGATCGACCAGGCGCGCGCGCAGGCCTACGAAGCGAATCTCAAGAAGTTCGTCGCCGCCTTGCGGCGAGACCTCAACAAGCCGCAGTTGGACGTCTACGTCGCCACCATCAAGGACACGCCGTACCTGACGTATCGGCAGCAGATCTGGAACGCGCAACAAACGGTGGCCGACGCCGATCCGAACGTCTATCTGGTCCACGGCCGGGACCTGGAGACCTACACCAGCGATCCCATCCACTACACCGCCCGCGGCCAGGTCTCGTTGGGCCAGCGCTTCGCCTTGCAAGCGCTGTACGACGTCTGGGGACTGGGCCAAGTCGCCTGGTAAATGCATCCGCGCCGCCTTGGCCCGAAACGCGATCCATCTCGCAACGGGCTCGGCGCGGTCCGGGGCCTCTGCAACGAGGCCCATCCGATCACCGGCAGTTTCCGTAGCGCACGCACTTCACCCTCGGGGGGCTCCCTATGTTCCATCCCAACACGCCAAGCAGCATCCGCCGCGCCTGCAGCCTGCTGCTGGTGCTATTCGTGCTGTGCGCCAGTCTGGCCGCGCAAGCGCAAACCCGAACCATCCGCGCCTACATCGTCGCCGGGCAATCCAACTCCGAAGGCGGCGGCACCCGCAAGAACCCCGGCGGCCGGAATCCCGAACAGGATCTCAACACCATCGGCTACAGCCATTGGTACGCCGACTTCCCGCAGGCCTTGATCTATAAGGGCCATACCGACACGGGCGTCGGCCCCGGCTGGGACAACATGCGCCCGGCCTACGGCGGCGGCTACGACCAAGCAAGGCATCTGAACAACCAGTTCGGCCCCGAACTCGCGATCGGGCACGAAGTCGCCACGCATTTGAACGAGCAGATCGCGATCATCAAATACGGCCAGGGCGGCACCTCGCTGGCGCAGTTCTGGAACCCCGACGACCCGGCGATCAACTGCTACGACAAGCTGATCGCGACCATCGAAAACGCCAAGCAGGCGATCGCGCCCGCCGGCATCACCCTGGACATCCAGGGCGTGTTCTGGACGCAGGGCGAAAGCGACTCGTGGAGCCTGGCCGATTCGCAGAACTACAAAGCAAATCTCGAACGCCTGATCGCCGCGCTCAGGACCCGGCTCAACAAGCCGAACCTGGCGTTCCACATCGCCACCCTGAAGGATCTGCCGCTATGGACGCATCGGCAGCTCATCTGGGATGCGCAACAGGCCGTGGCCGACGCAGATCCGAACGCCTATCTGGTCCATGGCAAAGACCTGGAAACCTATAACGACGACATCGCCCACTACACCGCCAGGGGCGAGGTCACCCTGGGCCAGCGTTTCGCACGGCAGGCGCTGTACGCGGCCTGGGGCAAGGGCCAGGTCAAGACGCTGCGCGCCTACATCGTGGCCGGACAATCCAATGCCGAGGGTGTCGGCATCAGCAGAAACGCCGCGGCTTATGGCCTGAATCCGAAGCAGGATTTGTACACCATCGGATTCGGCCACTACGACACCACCTACAGCCAGACCCTAATCTACAAAGGCCATCCGGACAGCGGTGTCGGTCAACGCCTGGACGTGATGCGCGCGACCTACGGCCTCGGGCACGAAAGCAATCCGCTCAACTATCACCTGTTCGGCCCCGAGCTGGGCATCGCGCGCAGCATGGCCCACTACCTCGAAGAACAGATCGTACTGATCAAGCAATCCAAGGGCAGCACCACCCTGGCGGTGGACTGGAACCCCGCCGATCCGGGCACCAACCAGTACGACCATTTGCTGGTCGCCATCGCCAACGCGACCGCCGCCGCCGAGGCCGCCGGTGTCGAACTGGATATCCAGGGCGTGTTCTGGATGCAGGGCGAAAGCGATTCCATCGCCTTGCCGTATGCGCAGGCCTACGAGGCGAATCTCAAGCAGTTCATCGCGATCTTGAGGACGCAACTCGGCAAGCCGCAACTGCCCTTCCACCTCGCCACCATCCGCGATACGCCGCATTGGACCTACCGTCAGATGATCTGGAATGCGCAGCAGGCCGTCGCCGACGCCGACCCCAACGTCAATTGGGTCAGCGGCCGCGATCTGCAGGCCTACGACAACGATCCCGCTCATTACACCGCGGCAGGCCAGGTCACGCTGGGCAATCGGTTCGCGCTGCAAGGGCTCTACACCGCCTGGGGCCTGGGCCAGGTCCCCTGGTAAGGCCGGCTAGCCACTTCGACCCCGGCGCGGACGCTAGCCGATCGTAATGACCGGCTAGCGTCCGCGCCCCAAAGAGGACAACCCGCATGTCGCACTCCAGCTCTCGCAAGCGCATCCGTCGCTGTGTCGGCCTCATGCTCGCCCTGTGCGTGTTCGGTGGCAGTTCCAGCGCACAGGCCCAGCAAGCCCCGATGCCGACCCTGCGCACCTACATCGTCGCCGGACAGTCCAATGCCGAAGGCACCGGCGTTCGCAGAAACAACCCGGCCAACGGCCTGAATCCGCAGCAGGACCTCTACACCATCGGCTTCGGCCATTGGGACAGCGACTACAACCAGGTCTTGATCTACAAGGGCCATCCGGACAGCGGCGTCGGCCCGGGTTGGGATGCGATGCGCCCCGCCTACGGCAGCGGATACGAACATTCGCTCTACCGCAACAACATGTTCGGGCCCGAGCTGGGAATCGGCCGCGAGATCGCCGCGCACCTGAAGGAGCCGATCGCGATCATCAAGTACAGCAAGGGCGGAACTTTGCTCGCGGTGGATTGGGACCCGACCGATCCCGGCATCAACCGTTACGACTATCTGATCAACACCATCAACCACGCCACCCAAGCCATGGCCGCAGGCGGCATCGCGCTGGATATCCAGGGCGTGTTCTGGATGCAGGGCGAAAGCGATTCGGGCGACATCAAGTACGCCCAGCACTACCAGGCCAATCTAGAACGCCTGATCGCGACCTTGAGGACCCAGCTCAACAAGCCGAATCTGGATTTCTACGTCGCCACCATCCGCGACACGCCGGTGTGGACCTATCGCCAGCACATCTGGAACGCGCAGCAAGCCGTTGCCGACGCCGATCCGAATGTCTACCTGGTCAACGGCCGCGACCTGGAGGCCTACAACAACGACCCCATGCATTACACCGCCCGGGGCCAGGTCACCTTGGGCCAGCGCTTCGCCTTGCAGGCGCTGTACGACGCGTGGGGCTTGGGGCAGTTCTGAGTTCCGACGAAGCGTCTGGGCCGCGAAGCCAGCTGCGATGGCTTGCTTTGCGGACTCAACCGCTACGGATACGACATTACCGTCGCCGTAGCGGTCCCCGACCTCGATCGCGACACCGCTTTGAGGGTCACGAATGCGCCTCACCGCGCGGCTCGATGGCCACGCCGCAGGCCAGGCCCTCCGCGGCAACGGGCGATGCGGATTTCCGCTGCAAATGCCCCTCGCCCCAAACCCGCACGCCCTCGATAAGCGGCAGCAGCGTCTGGCCGTACGCGGTGAGTTGATAGATCACTGGCGCGGGTGGCGTGCCGGTCGGGGTGCGCTCCACGATGCCGTCGGCCTCGAGTTCGCGCAGTTGCTGCGCCAGCACCTTGTGCGAGATCGGCGCGACCCGGCGCGTCAGGCCGGCGAAATGCAGTTCGCCGTGGGCCAGCCAGTACAGAATCGTCAGCTTCCATTTGCCGCCGATGGCGGCGAACGCCGCCGCGAGCGGGCAGCCTTCCAGCGGATTGGGCCGGGCACGGTTACCTGCAGGTGCGTTCTTGTTCATGGCCGCCTCGCGCTCGCAATCTGTGCGCCATCATGCGAAACGGAGCCCCGCGATGCAAAACGCCCTGCGACACTGGCGCCACGGCGCCTGCCTGCTGGCCCTGCTGGCGATGACGGCGTCCGCGCAACCGCCGCAGGCCGCGACCGCGCAGCGCGACGGCCAGCACGATTTCGACTGGGAGTTCGGCACCTGGAAGACCCAGGTGCGCCGGCTGACGCGCCCCTTATCGGGATCGCAGGACTGGGTGGAGTACACGGGCACCAGCGTGGTGAGCGGCGTGCTGGACGATCGCGCCAACCTAGTCGAGTTGCGCATCGAAGGCCCCAGCGGACGCATCCACGGCACCAGCCTGCGCCTGTACAACCCGCAGACGCGGCAGTGGAACATCAACTACGCCAGCGCCGGCAACGGCATGCTGACCCGTCCGCTGTACGGCGGATTCCAGAACGGGCGCGGCGAGTTCTACGGCCCGGAGGACCTGGATGGCCGCGCGATCCTGGTGCGCTTCGTGATCTCCGACATCACGCCCGATTCGGCGCGCTTCGAGCAGGCCTACTCCGGCGACGGCGGCCGGACCTGGGAAACCAACTGGATCGCCATCGACACGCGCATCCGCGCGTCCCCATGAAGACGGCCCCCACGCCGCTGGCACGCGGATAGCGGCGTCGACGAACTCGTCTAGGCTCACAAGGGCGTTGGCGCGCGGTACGATCCGCAGCTCCAAGCCGCACTGCTCCCGATCGCTCCGGATGCATGCGCTCACCATCGCGCCCTCCGAGATGCCGCCCGCCGTGTCCCATTACTCAGGTCCCCTGCTCACCCGCCCCGTCGCCGATGCTTTGCTGGCCGCACGCGACGCCAAGGCCGGCGCGTGGACCGACTCGCTGGATCTGGGTCGATCGAACCAGGAGACGCGGCTGGAAGCGGACGCCTGGCACTGGCGCGACCAGGCCTATCCCTACCCGGATACGCTCAAGGACCGCACCATCTACTACTGGGACGGCGAGGACTACGCGGCGGTATCGCGCTACGCCGGCTCGCTGATCAAGCTGGTGCCGACCGAATGGGGCGCGCCTACTTTCGAGATCGACGGCATCAAGATGCTGCCCACGGCCAAGACCTCGCCTGTCGACGACGCGCAGCGCAAGGTCGCGCTGGTCGAACCGCGCGGCAAAGCGGTGCTGGATACCTGCGGCGGCCTGGGCTACTTCGCCGCCTGCTGCCTGGAGGCCGGCGCCGCGCGCATCCAGTCCTTCGAGAAGAACGAGAGCGTGCTGTGGCTACGCACGCTCAACCCCTGGTCGCCCGACCCCGACGCGCCCAGCAGCGGCGGCCGTCTGCAGCTCACCCATGCCGACGTGTCGAAAGCGATCGCGCAGATCGGCGACGCCTCGGTGGACGCTCTGCTCCACGATCCACCGCGCTTCGGCATCGCCGGCGAGTTGTACTCGCAAACTTTCTACGACCACCTCGCGCGCGTGCTGCGCCGCGGGGGCCGTCTGTTCCACTACACCGGCAGTCCGAACAAGCTCACCAGCGGCCGCGACGTGCCGCGCGAAGTCGCCAAGCGCCTGGACAAGGCGGGCTTCAAGGCGCAGCTGGCGCTGGATGGGGTGTTGGCGAGCAAGCGCTGAGCCTGACGACGGCGCGAACATCGCGCGCGCGATTGCAGCCCCACAGACAAGACAGCCGCCCGAAGGCGGCCGTCTTAAAGCAATTCGTCGGCGCCGCGGCGCCGGCCGTTCAATCCGTGGTCGACAGCAACCCCGGCAGGACCCGCTCCAGCGCCACCCTCACCTGCGCCACGCTCAGGTCCGGCTGCGCGATCGAACGCATCGCCAGGCCCTCGATCAGCGACTGCAGGATCAACACCCGGGTTTCGACCTCGCACTCGGGCACGCCCAGGCCGCCCTGCTCGCAACTGCGCGCGAACCACGCCGCCAGATCGGCGCGGAACACCTTGTCGGAGGCATGCGTGGCCGCGGCGATCTCGGGATCGCGCGTGGCCTCGGCGGTAAGCTCCAGAAACAGCGCCGCATTGGTGATGCTGGGATCGTTGGCCTGCCACTGCTGAAACACTTCGGCGATGCCGCCGACCAGATCGCTGCTCGCATGCAGCTTGGCCACATCGGCCCTGGCTTCTTCGAGCTGACGCTCGATGATGGCCAGGATGATGTCGTTCTTGGCCTTGAAGTAGCGATAGATCAGGCCGGCGCTCATGCCGGCCGTCTCGGCGATGTTGGCCATGCTCGCAGCATGGAAGCCATGCATCACGAAGCATTTCTGCGCGGCAACCAGTATCCGCTCGCGCTGCGCCAGCGCGCGCTCCTCGGCTTTGACGGTACGCTTGGGAGTGCTCATTGGCTGCGCTCGTTCCAGCCACCTCCAAGGACTTTGTAGAGCGTCACCCGGTTGACCTGTTCGCTCAAGCGCGTGCTCACCAGGCCCTGCTGCGCGCCGTACAGCGTGCGCTGAGCATCGAGCTGATTGAGGTAGCTGTCGCGACCGGCCTTGTAGCGCGCGGTCGAGAGCTGGTCCGCGCGCGCCGCGGCTTCCACCAGCGCCTGCTGCGCCTCGCGCTGTTGGGCCAGGGTCTGGGTCAGCGCCAGGGCGTCGGCGACGTCGCGGAAACCGGCTTGGATCGCCTTCTCGTACTGCGCCAGGGCGATCTGCTGATCGGCCTTCGCCGAATCCAGGCCCGCGCGCAGCTTGCCGCCCTGGAAGATCGGGATGTTGATCACCGGGTTGACCGACCAGGCGCGCGTGTTGGCATCGAACAGCCCCGACAGCTCGGTGCTGGCGCTGCCGAACAAGCCGGTCAGGCTGATCGACGGGAAGAACGCCGCGCGCGCGGCGCCGATGTTGGCGTTGGCCGCGCGCAGCGTGTGCTCGGCCTGCAGCACGTCGGGACGGCGCAACAGCACCTCCGACGGCAGACCGGACGGCAGGGCCGCGATGCCGCTCACCTCATCGCTCAAGCGCTGCGGCAGCAACGACGGATCGACCGGCTCGCCGACCAGGAGATTCAGCGCGTTGATGTCCTGGGCCACCTGCCCCGCATAGCGCGCCGCGTCCGCGCGCGCCTGCTCGACCTGGGTGCGCGCCTGGCTGACTTCCAGGCCCGACACCGCGCCCAGCTCGCGCCGCTTCACGGTCAGGTCGTAGGCCGACTGCTGGTTCTTCAAGGTCGCCTCGGACACCGACTGCAGCTCGCGGTCGGCGGCCAGGGTCAGGTAGGCGTTGGCGACCTCGGCGATCAGGCTCAGCTGCGCGCCGCGGCGCGCCTCCTCCTCGGCGAAGTAGCGCTGCAACGCCGACTGGCTCAGGTTGCGCACGCGACCGAACAGATCCAGTTCGAAGTTGGTGATGCCCACCCCGGCGGTGTACTGATCGCTGACCGCCTGATTGTCGCCACCGGTGCGCTGTAGCTGCGCACTGACGCCGACCGCCGGGACGCGGTCGGCGCGCTGGATGCGGTACTGCGCGCGCGCCTTCTCCACGTTCAGCACGGCCACGCGCAGATCGCGGTTGTTCTCCAGCGCGCGACCGATCAGGGTCTGCAGGTTCTGGTCGACGAAGAAATCGCGCCAGCCTATGTCGGCCACCGCGGCGGTGGAGACCGCCTCGGTGGCCTCGCCCGCCGGCGCGGCGCCGGCGAAAGCCTGGGTGGTCGGCGGCAACGGCCACTCGCCCGGGATCGCCGCGTCGGCGACCGGCAGTTTCGGCGCCAGGCTCACGCAGCCGGCGGTCGCCAGCGTAATCGCCAGCGCCAGCGCATGGATCGACAGCTTATTCATGGCTCTGCACTCCTTCCGTAGCCTGCGCAGCGGGCGCGTGCTTCTTCCTCACGAACAATTTCTCGACCACCACGAAGAACAGCGGGACGAAGAAGATGCCCAGGAAGGTGCCCACCACCATGCCGCCGAGCACGCCGGTACCGATCGCGCGCTGCGCGCCGGAACCCGCGCCGGTGGCCAGGGCCAGCGGCAACACGCCCAGGCCGAAGGCCAGCGAGGTCATGATGATCGGGCGCAGACGGTCGCGCACCGCGGCCAGGGTGGCGCCGATCAGATCCATGCCGTTCTTCAGATTCTCCTTGGCGAACTCGACGATCAGGATCGCGTTCTTGCTCGACAAGCCCACGGTAGTGAGCATCGCCACCTGGAAGTAGACGTCGCGCTCCATGCCGCGCAGCCACGTGGCCAGCACCGTACCCAGGATGCCCATCGGCGCGATCAGCAGCACCGAGGTCGGAATCGCCCAACTCTCGTACATCGCCGCCAGGCACAGGAACACGATCAGCAGCGACAGCGTGTACAGCAGCGGCGTCTGCGCGCCGGCCTGACGCTCCTGGAACGACAGCCCCGTCCATTCCAGGCCAATGCCCGCCGGCAGCTGAGCCACCAGCTTCTCGACCTCGGCCATGGCCTGGCCCGAGCTCACGCCCGGCTTGGCTTCGCCGTTGATTTCCAGCGCCGATACGCCGTTGTAACGCTCCAGTCGCGGCGAACCGTATTCCCAGCGCGTGGTCGCGAACGCCGAGAACGGCACCATCTCGCCCTTGTCGTTGCGCACGTACCAGCGGTTGAAGTCGCTGGGCACCATGCGGAACGGCGCGTCGGCCTGGATGTAGACGCGCTTGACCCGGCCGCGGTCGACGAAATCGTCGATGTACTGACCGCCCCAGGCCGCCTGCAGGGTGGAGTTGATGTCGGCGATGTTCAGACCCAGCGCCGAAGCCTTCTGGTTGTCGACGTCGACGCGGAACTGCGGCGTGTCTTCCATGCCATTGGGTCGCACGTTCTGCATCGCCTCGTTTTGTGCGGCCATGCCGAGGAACTGGTTGCGCGCGGCGACCAGGGCGTCGTGGCCCAAACCGGCGTTGTCCTTCAGGTAAAACACGAAGCCGTTGGAGTTGCCCAGTTCGAACACCGCCGGCGGCGCCAGCGCGAACACGAACGCGTCCTTGATCTGCATGAAGCTGCCCATCGCACGCCCGACCACGCCGTTGACGCTGTTGTCCGGCATCGGGGTCTTGCCGAAGCTGGTCAGCCAGCGCCAGCGGTCGCCCCAGGTGGCCGCACGTTCTTCCCACGGCTTGAGCTGCGAGAACGCCATGCCGGCGTTCTGGCCGTTACCGGCGAAGCTGAAGCCTTGCACGGTGAACAGCGAATCCACGGCCTTGTCGGACAGGAACTGCTCCTCGACCTTCTTGAGCACCTCGCCGGTGCGCTCCTGAGTCGCGCCGACCGGCGCCTGCACGATGGTGAACAGGAAGCCCTGATCCTCCTGCGGCAGGAACGAGGACGGCAGGCGAAAGAACATCACACCCATCAGCACCGCCATCGCGACGAACACCATCATGAAGCGGCCCGAACGGGTGACGATGCCGCGCACCACGCCCTGGTACTTGCTGTTGCCGGCGTCGAACTTCTTGTTGAACCAGCCGAAGAAGCCCTTGTCGGACGCGTGCTGGCCCTTCGCGATGGGCTTGAGCATGGTCGCGCACAGCGCCGGGGTCAGCACGATCGCGACCAGCACCGATAGCGCCATCGCCGAAACGATGGTCACCGAGAACTGACGATAGATGACGCCGGTGGCGCCGCCCAGGAACGCCATGGGCACGAACACCGCCGACAGCACCAGGCCGATGCCGATCAGGGCGCCGGTGATCTGGTCCATCGATTTGCGCGTGGCCTCGACCGGCGACAGCCCTTCCTCGCTCATCACGCGCTCGACGTTCTCGACCACGACGATGGCGTCGTCCACCAGCAAACCGATCGCCAGCACCACCGCGAACATGGTCAGCATATTGACCGAGTAGCCGAACAGCGCCAGCAGGCCGAAGGTGCCCAACAGCACCACCGGCACCGCGATCGTCGGGATCAGGGTGGCGCGGAAGTTCTGCAGGAACAGGTACATCACCAGGAACACCAGCACGATCGCTTCGAGCAGGGTCTTGATCACTTCCTCGATCGCCACGCGCACGAACGGCGTGGTGTCGAACGGCGTCACCGCCTTCAAGCCCTTGGGGAACGAGGGCTTGAGCTGCTCCAGTTCGGCCTGCACCGCCTGCGCGGTGGCCAGCGCGTTGGCGCCGGTCGCCAGCGAGATCGCGATGCCGGTGGCCGGCTTGCCGTTGAAGCGGGCGATGGTGCTGTAGTCCTCCTGGCCCAGTTCGACGCGCGCGACGTCGCGCAGCTTCAGCACCGCGCCGCTGCTATTGGAACGCACCACGATGTTCTGGAACTGTTCGGCGGTCTGCAGACGGTCCTGCGCGGTGATGGTGGCGTTGAGCTGCTGGCCCTTCACCGACGGCGTGCCGCCGAGCTGGCCGACCGCGACCTGCGCGTTCTGCGCCCGCAGGGCGGTGATGACGTCGGTCGGGGTCAGCTTGTAGGTGTTGAGCTTGTCCGGATCCAGCCAGATGCGCATCGCGTACTTGGTGCCGAACAGCTGGGTGCTGCCGACGCCGTCGACGCGCGCCAGCGGATCGACCAGATTGGCGGCCACATAGTCGGCGATGTCGGCGCCGTTCATGCTGCCGTCCTCGGACACGAAGCCGATGACCTGCAGGAACGACGAGTTCGCCTTGGACACGCTGACGCCCTGCTGCTGCACGATCTGCGGCAGCAAGGGCGTGGCCAGCTGCAGCTTGTTCTGCACCTGCACCTGGGCGATGTCGGGGTCGACGCCGCTTTCGAAGGTCAGGGTCACGCCGGACTGACCGTCGGACGAACTGGTCGCCGACATGTACATCAGGCCGTCGATGCCCTTCATGTTCTGCTCGATGATCTGGGTCACCGAGTTTTCGACGGCTTTAGCGGAAGCGCCGGGGTAGGACGCGTTCACCGATACGGTCGGCGGCGCGATGGTCGGGTACTGCGAGATCGGCAGCTGGGTGATCGCGATCGCGCCACCCAACATGATGATGATCGCCAGGACCCAGGCAAAGATCGGGCGATCGATAAAGAACCGTGCCATGAATTTCTCCGATTACTGCTTCGGCGCGGCGGCGGGGGCCGCGGCCGGCTTGGCCGGGGCGGCGCCCTTCTCGGTCGCGTCGACCGGCATGCCGGGACCGATCTTCTGCAGGCCCTCGACGATCACCTTGTCGCCGGCCTTCAGGCCGCCTTCGACCAGCCACTTGTCGCCGATGGCCTGACTGACCTGGACTTCGCGCGGCTCGACCTGGCCCTTGGCGTTGACGACCATCGCAGTCGCATTGCCCTTCGGGTCGCGGTTGATGCCCTGCTGCGGAACCAGCAGCGCGTTCTGGCGCACGCCGGTGCCGATCAGCGCGCGCACGTACATGCCGGGCATCAGCAGGTTGTCGGGGTTGGGCACCACCACGCGCAGCAGGAAGCTGCCGGTGCCTTCGTCCACGGTGACTTCCGAGAACGCGAGCTTGCCTTGCAGCGGGTACTGGCTGCCGTCCTCCAACAGGATCGTCACCGGCGTGTTGGCCTCGGTGAGCGTGCCGGCGGCGATCTGCTTGCGCAGCGCCAGCAATTCGGCGCTGGACTGGCTGATGTCGACGTGCACCGGATCGAGTTGCTGCACCACCGCCAGGGCATCGGCCTGATTGGCCGTGACCAGAGCACCCTGGGTCACCGCCGACTTGCCGATGCGGCCGCTGATCGGCGAGGTGATGCGCGCGCGTGCCAGCACGACGCCGGCGCTTTGCACCGCCGCGCGGCCCGAGGCCACATCGGCCTGGCTCTGCTTGAGCGTGGCGACCGCGGTTTCGTCGTCCTGCTTGCTGACCGCGTCGATCTTGACCAGGTCGCTGGAGCGCTGCGCGTTCAAACGCGCCGAGTTCAAGGCCGCCTCGCCGCGCGCGAGCGTGGCCTTGGCGGTTTCCAGATCGGCGGCGTAGGTCTTGTCGTCCAGCTGATACAGCGGCTGGCCGGCGCGCACCAATCCGCCTTCGACGAAGAGGCGCTGTTCGACGATGCCGCTGACCTGCGGCCGCACCTCGGCAACCAGCGAGGCGCTGGTGCGGCCCGGCAGTTCGCGGGTCAGGGTGACGGTCTCGGGCTTCAGGGTCACCACGGTGACCTGGCCCTTCTGGCCGCCGGGACCGCCCTGCGGCTCGCCGCCCTTGCCGCAGGCGGCCAGGGACAGCGCCAGCACGGCCACGGTGAGTACTGCGGGGACGCGGGAAATAGCGTTATGGGTCATGGACTTGCGCGACGGCATGGGGGAGCCTCAGGTCGTTATTGCGGTCGGACAGACCGCGGTCACATCGTAGAATGAACGATCATTCTCTTTTCTTTGGCGGGCGGGGTCAAGCGCCCTCGCCCGGCTTCGCGCCGATTTGAGTGCCTTTTGGCCGGCAATTCCTGTGCCCTTATGCAGGGCTGAGGCGAACAGCCAACAATCGCAAAGCCGTCGGCAGCCGGGCCGAAGTCTGTCTCTGGCGGCTTTTCCGTGGGGCATTCGCAACGTCAGCGCTCGCCTGCCCAGTCGCGCCCATGCCTTTCGGCCTATTTTTATCGTTAAACGATATGCTCATTATCGCTTCACGATAACAAGGCATGGAGTACCCCCATGAACCGCACCTCCGCCCGCGCCCTGGCCATCTCCCGCCCCGTCATCCAAGGCCTGACCGTCTTGAACCTGATCTACCTGGGCTGCCTGGCCGCGCTGCTGAGCGCCAGCTTCCTGATGAACGGCTGGCCCGAACGCGCCCTGGGCTTCGACCTGGTCGCGAAGTACCCGCAGGCCTCCTACGGGCTGCGCGGCATCGTCATGGTCGGCATCGCCAGCGCGGTGATCGTGCACACCGTGCTGCGCCGGCTGCTGGCCATCGTCGATACCGTGCGCAATGGCGATCCCTTCATCCTCGCCAACGTCCGCCGCCTGGACTGGATCGCCTGGAGCGTGGTCGCGCTGGAAGTGCTGCGCCTGATCGTGGCCGCGATCGCCGCCGCCGTGTGGGAACCCGGCCGCATCGAAGCCTTCTCCTTCGCGCCCTGGCTGGCGGTGCTGCTGCTGTTCGTGCTGTCCGGCGTGTTCGCCCGCGGTGCCCGCATGCGCGCCGATCTCGAAGGAACGGTGTGACATGGCGATCGTGGTCCGCCTGGACGAGCAACTGCACGCGCGCCGCATGACCCTCACCGAGCTCGCTTCGCGCATCGACATCACCCTGGCCAACCTGTCGATCCTCAAAACCGGCAAGGCCAAAGCCATCCGCTTCTCCACGCTCGAAGCGATCTGCGCGGTGCTGGAATGCCAACCCGGCGACCTGCTCGCGTTCGATCCCAGCCTGCCCTCCGAGGACTGACGCCATGCGCAATCCGTTCGCACCCGACCCGCGCCACGAAGGCGTGCGCCCGATCCAGCTCTGGGGCCTACGCCTGTTCTTCCTGCTGATGCTGGTGTTCGTCACGCCCACCGCATGGAGCGCGTTGCTAACCCACGAAGGCCCCTGGGATCCGGTGCGCGCGGTCGCGTTCGCCGTGTGGGCCACCTACCCCGCGCTCGCCCTGTTCGGCCTGCTGCGTCCGCTGCGCTGGTTGCCGCTGATGTTCTTCACCGTCGGCTACAAGACAGTGTGGCTGGCCTTCATCGCCTACCCGCTGTGGCAGGCCGGGACCTTGTGGGGCACGCCCACCGGCGAAGTCGCGGCTTCGTTTTTGGCGCTGCCGCTGCTGGCCTTGGTGGTGCCGTGGGGCTACGCGTGGCGGACCTATTTCGCTTGGCCGAAGAACGCAGTCGAATCGCTGCGTGCCGCTAGCAGCTAACACCGCGACTGCACATCGAAGCGTCGGCGCTGCGCTCGTGCAGCGCCGATAACGCTCAGGGCTAGTCCTTCGACGGCGGATCCTCGCCCGGCAACGGCTGATGCCCTTCGCCCTCCGGCAGGTCCGCGTTCTGAACGTGCTTGCGGCGCGCATGCCCTTCACCGGAATTCGGGTTTTCGCCAGGCAGCGGCTGATGACCTTGCCCGTCCGGCGGGCCTTCGCCGCCTTGCTTGCTGGTGTCCTTGCCCATATCGATCGCCTCGTAAGCGCCGGGTGGGGTCCGGCTAATCTGCACGCTGCGTGCTGGGCGGTTAAGGCAGGGTCTAGCGCTTGCTCGCCGCTCTTCACGGTTACCGAACGTTAGCCGTCCATGCGCGCGGAGCGGCGGGCTGCAACGCCCGCGTCAAGGTACGTCGCAACGCCAGATCGAACTCGCCAGCCACAGGTTGGCGCGGGTGACGTGGTTGTAGATCTCTTCCAGCGGCGTGCCGCCTTGCGCGATGCATTGGGCATTCGCATCCGCGCGCGCATCCGCCAGGGCGATGCCCGGATCGTAGCTCTGCCCGTGGCCGCTAACGGTCACCACCGTCGCGAAGGCGGATCCGCAGATCAACAGCAGCGCCAGTGCTGTCGTTATCGAGTATTTCCTCATGCTAGTTCTCCCGTGCCCGAGTGGACGCGCGCATTCGAGCATGACGCGTGGAGGGGACCGTGAAAGGCGGGTAATCGAACCGTAAAGCCGATGGCCTCGCGCGTTGGACAGGGACGTAGCGCAACTACGCAATCGGATGTGGGAGATGGTTGAATAGCGCTCGAAAGCGAGCCATCGGCATCAGATCCTGTCTCAGGAGCGACAGAGATGTCCTTAAGCATCACCGACCTCAAGGCCTACGTCCCCGCCCAGGACTTCGAAGTGTCCAAAGGCTTCTACCAGGCCATGGGGTTCGCCCTGTCCGAGGGCTGGGGCGGCACTGCCGACTTCGAGATGAACGGGCAGCGCTTCCGGCTGCAGAACTACTACGTCAAGGACTGGGCCGAGAACTTCATGATGGTGATCGGCGTGCCGGACATCGAAGCCTGGCACCAGCGCGCCAAGGAGGTCGTGGCCAGCGGCCGCTATGCGCCGGCGCGCTACATGCCGCCCGAACCGGTGGACGACTCCAGCGTGCTGCATGTCTGGGACCCGTGCGGCGTGTTGCTGATCTTCGTGCAGTAGCGGGCATCCGCGCCGCCGGTTTGCTCCTAGAATTGCCGATCGCACCGACGCCCCAAGCGCATGAACACCCATCCCGTCTACAAGCCCGCCTCCCTCGCCGACGTCGACAACATGATCGCCGCGCACCCCTTCGCGCTGGTGATCAGTTCCACCGACGGCGCGCCGCTGGCCACGCCGGTACCGCTATTGCTGGACCGCGGCGCCGACGGCGAGCTCAGCCTCCTGGGCCATGTGCCGCGCACCCATCCGCATACCGACCTGCTGCGCCAGCAGCCGCACGCCTTGGCGGTGTTCCAGGGCGCGCACGGCTACATCTCGCCCTCGTGGCTGAGCGACCGCACCCAGGCGCCGACCTGGAACTACGAAAGCGTGCAACTGGAGATCGAAGTCGAGTTCGACGACAGCGACGAAGCTACCCAGAATGCACTGAACCGCCTGGTCGACCACATGGAGCGCGGTCGCCCGAACGCCTGGGCGGTCGCCGACATGGGCGCGCGCTACGCCAAGCTGGCTCCGTACGTGGTCGCCTTCCGCGCGCGCGTGATCGCGGCCTACGCCAAGTTCAAGCTCGGCCAGAACGAGCGGCCGGGCGATCTCGCGGAGATCCTCGCCGGCCTGGAACGGGAGCAACAGCGGCCGTTGCTGGAGGCCATGCTGAGGGCCGGCGTTTCGGTCGATTGAGCAGAGTGCGATCCGCCGCACGGCGGAACCCGCGCACCGACGTACTCGTGTGCGGGAGCGCAGCCTTGGGGGTACTTCACCCAGGTCTAGCGATCAGCCGCATCGAAATATCCACGCCGGCCAGCCCGTAGGCGCTAACGCACCGCTGCGTCGATGGACCGTGCGCGAGATGCGCTGAAGCGAACGCCGACGCCCCGGAACCCACAGGCACGCGGGCTATGATTCGGGCAGCAAGCACTAACCGACTTACCGCCAGCGAGGGCACCATGGCCCCATCCAGCCGTGCAGCAGGTTCAGTCACCGCCGCGATCGTGGCCCGCCGCGTCGCGTGGGCCGCGTTGTGGCTGCTCGCGGTAGCCGTGGTGCTGCACTTCCTGTGGGGCACCTTCCACAAGTACGCAGCGCAAGACCCTAACGCCTACGGCATGTTCTGGTCGCGGCGGGCCTGGCTATGGACGCACTTGGCCGGCGGCACGCTCACTGCGCTGCTGGGGCCGTGGCAGTTCATCACGCGCCTGCGCAATGCCTACCCGCGCGCGCACCGCTGGACCGGCCGCGTATACCTGAGCGCAATGCTGGTCGCCTGCGTCGGCGCCGCCGGCCTGATCGCCACCACGCCCGGCGGTTTCGCCCTGCAGGCCGCGTTCGCCGCGACTGCGCTGGCTTGGCTGTGCACCGCCCTGCCCGGCTATATCGCGATCCGCGCCGGCCGCACGCAGGACCACAGGCGCTGGATGCTGCGCAACTACATCGTCACCCTGGCGCCGATGGTGTTCCGCTTGTCGATCCAGGTGCCGGGCATGATGACGCTGGCGCATCCGGCGGTGCTGATCCCGACGCTGCTGTGGCTGAGCTGGGCCGCGCCGCTGCTGGTCTACGAGCTGATGTCCGCCATAGCGCGCTGGGCACGTCGCACACAGACACCTCAAGCCGAATTGGCATAAGTAAGGTTCCAGGCACTGCACGGGATCAGGCACGTGCCCGAGTAGCGGTGCCCGCGCGCCCTACTCCTCCGAGCGCCCCGTGCCCTCGCGATCCCGCTCGTAATACCGCTTGAACGGAAACGCCGGCAACCAGGACTCGCGGCGGATCGTCCAGTTCTCGTAAGTCGGCGTCAGCCGATCGGGAACATCCAGAGCGCCCAGGCTCACCTCGATCTCATCGCCCATGCGCGCGAACACCGATGAGCCGCAGCGCGGGCAGAAGTGGCGTCCGGCGTAGTCGCGCGTTTCGCCGGCCACCGTCACCGCGTCCTCGGGGAAGATCGCGGAGCCGTGAAACACGGAGCCGGAGTGCTTGCGGCAATCGAGGCAGTGGCACAGGCCGACCCGGTAGGGGCGTCCCGAGGCCACCAATCGGACGTCGCCGCACAGGCAACTGCCGGTGATTCGCTCCATGGCGCACCTCCTCTAAGCCAGATCGGCCACAGCCGACGGTAACGCCGGCGGAGTCAAGCGCGTGTCCACGCGTATCGGCCCGGGATCCGCACCCGGCGGCTTAGGTCGGCTCGATGAATCCGCTCGTCTTGTGTATCCGGACGAAGCCTTCCTTCATCACCGGCAGGTCCGCCAGGCACGCGGCGGCTTGCTCCACGTCGCGCACGAAGATGTCGACATGTGAAGTCTTAAGGTCGGTTTCGGACAGAAACTCGATGCCCGCCTCGTGCAGGCGCTGAGTCAGTAGTTGCTGGGTGCTGAGCAGGACTTGTAGCGACCGTGGCGCGGTTTCCGCCACGAACAGAGGATCGTCGCTGTAGGCGGCGAGCTGCGCCTTGGCGTCGCCGGTGAAGCGCACCACCACGCGATAGGTCGGCCGGTGCTCGATGTACAGCCCGGCGAACGTGTCCGGCCGTTCGGCCTCGATGCGCTGTCCCAGCTTGCCGATCTCGAGCTCGCGCATGGTGCGGCGCTCGGCTTCGGCGATGGACACGCCGTAGGTCTGCGCATACCAGTGCGCGGTGGGACTGTCCTCGGGCGGATTCGCCAAGACGGTCATCGAGAGCAACAGGCTGCCGGTTAGAAACACCGCTGCGAAACGCAGCGACTTGCGCGTGGCATCTTCCATGAGACGGCGCTCCTTGATCCGATGAGGGCACACGCCCGCGACTGTAGCGCGCCGCCGCGAGGCCGCGTCACCGGCTCAACGCACGACGCACCGCATCCGCGGGCGGCAGCGTCGGCTACAGGGGCGCGATTCGGGCAGCGTGCTCCGCCCAGGCTAGGCCATCCTCATGCCCGAGCCCTGCGTCTGGGTCTGATTCTGAGTCGCCGTGCGTTGCGCCAGTTCGCGCTCGGCCACCACGCGCTCGCCTTCCTCGGCGCTCTGGCGCTGCGGGACGGCGACCGCGGCGGCGGTGTGGACGGCTTCGGTGCTGCGGTTGAACGCGGGGTGGTCGTTGACGCGGCTGACTTCGACGGCGCGGGCACGCGAGCCGTCGTTGTTCAACTCCACGCGGTCGGGGTTGATATCCGCGCGCAGGCTGGCCACGGTCAGCACGCCGGCGAGGTTGGCGCTGTGTTGACCGGCGGGGATGCCGCGTTCGCGTTCGACGCCGTGCACGTGGTCCAGCACCTGCGGAAACATCGAGGCATAGGTGCTTTGCGCGCCGCCGGTGGGTTGGACCGCACCTTGGCGCTGGTCGCCGGGCGGCTGTGCTGGCGGCGCGACGGGGGCGGCACCGGGCGCTTGCTGGGCCGGCGCCTGCGGGTCGGGCGCGGCGGCGCTTTCCTGGCGGCGGCGCACGGCTTCGGCCGCTTCGGGCAGACCGCGCTCCACCGCACGGGCGTTGATCGCGTCGCGGGTGCGCTCGTCGGCGATGCCGTTGGCGGGCTCGATGTTTTCGTCGCGCTGGAACCGGCGCACGGCCGCCTGGGTGTTGGCGTCGTAGCGGCGGGTCACGTCCAGCAGACCGTCGTTGTCGCGATAGCCCAGGCCGCGCAGCTGGCCCTGCAGGTCGGCGACCGGATCGCCGCGGTCGCCAGTGTTCAACACGCGGTCGTTCAAGGGCCCGTAGAGGTCGGTGATGCTCTTGAGGCGGAAGTTGGGGTCGGCCTGCAGCACTTCGCCGCGCATGCGGTCCATCAGCGCCTGGTCGACGGTGCCGGTCTGCGGGGTGATGCCGGCGTCGCGCTGGTAGTTGCGCACGGCTTGCGCGGTGGACGGACCGAAATCGCCGTCCGGGGAAATCGCTTGACCGTTGGTGCCACGCACGTTCAGCGCCGCCAGGTACTGCTGCATTTCGAATGCGCGGGCGTTGGCGTCGCCGTTGCGCAAAACGGCGTCAGCGGCGGGCGCCGGTGCCACCGGCGCGAGGTCCACGCCATCGCGCTGCACGGAGGTCACCAGGTCGGCGACCTGGCCCTCCCAGCCGCGCGCCAGCCCGGCGATGTGGGCGGCGCGGTCGCTGCCGTTGACGATGGCGCGCGCACCGTCGTAGTCGGTGCTGTTGGCGTTGACGTATTGGTCCAGCCGGCGCTCGGTGAACAGGCCGTCGCGCATGCCGATCACCAGCACGCGCGAGGCGGTTTGCGGATCGGCGGCCAAGGCGGGGGTGTCCGCCAGCTCGCTGCCGCGCCCCAGCGCGTCGCCCAGGCGTTGGTAGTTGTCGCGATGGGTGAGGTGCGCGTAGCCGCGGCCGAAGTACTCCTCGCCGCCCTGGTAGCCCAGGCGCGCGGCCTGCTGGCGGCCGTAGTCTTCCTCAGGCTTGGTGAAGTTGAGGCTTTCGTGCTCGGCGGTCGCCAGCACATAGGCGATCTGGCGCTGGTCGGTCACGCCCTCGTTCAAGCAGGTTTGCACGATCAGGCGCACCGCCTGATCGCGGGTAATGGGGGAAGCGGCACTGCGCCCGTATCCATCGCTCATGACGTCCTATCTCCTTGTGTCTTTGAACTCCTGGGGGCCGCGCGTCGTGCGCGGCCCCGGCCCGTGTTATGGGGCGTTTTTGGTGCAAGTGTTGTATTGCTTGCGTTCCACGACCTTGGGCGTACCGGCGCGCGCGTCGATGGTTTGCTCGCCGCGCTCGCAGGCGCCGCTGCGGGACCACACGTACAGCCGTCCATCGGCGATGCGCGATACCGAGCTCCCGCGCACTAAATCCGCCAACGCACGGCTTTCCACCAGGCGCCGACTGCCGACGTCGTACAGATAATAGGTGTAGGAGGGATCGCCGTAGCTACCGTCCATGCCGGACCACACCATCAGATCCTCATGCCCGTCGGCGTTGAGGTCCGACAGCGCGAAGCTGTGCCAACCGTCGGCGAAGCCTGCGGCCAGCGGCCCGCGATAGCCGGTGCTGCCCGAGGCCGACGGCGCGGCCACTACCACCTGCACCGGCGTCAGCGTTTGCGGCCCGGCCAAGCCCGGCGCGATGATCTGCACGCTGGGCTGCTTGCACACCACCCGCCCCTGCCCACTGCACCCGCCCGAGTGCAGCGCGATAGCGGCGTCGCCCAGCTGCAGACGCAGCGCGCCTTGCGCATCGGGCACGCCCTGGGCCGTCAGCCCCTGCGCCGCGGCGGGCGCATCGTCGGCCAGCACGTCGAAGCGCGCGATGGTGCGTTGCAGCCGGCAGCGCCCGCCGTCGGCATGGGCCGGCGCCGGGCCCGTGGCCACGGCACCGCACGCGCGGTCGGTCTCACCCTGCCACGCGGCCTGTTGCGCCAGCAGCGCATCGCGCTGCGCGCCGGCCAGCGTGGCCGTGCGTTCTTGCAGCAGTTGGTCTAGCGCGCGGGCCTGATAGGCCAGCTCGTCGTCCAGGCAACGCGCGTGGGCCTGGGCGTCGTCGCGGGCGGCGGTCAGGCAATCGCGGTACTTGCGGCTGCCCTGCGGAGGCGGTGCGTCCGCCGGCGCGGGGGCGACGGCCGGAGTGGCGGGCACCGCAGGCGAAGCGGTCTCGACCGGGGCCGACACGGCTGGGTCGGCTGCAGGCTGCGACTGGGCCGGGCCTTGGCAGCCCGACAGCGCAGCCAACAGCACCGCGCTGAGCATGAAAGTACGGCTGCGCCGACGGCGCTGCGCCCGATCGTCCTTGTAACGAGCCATGCCTGCCTTTCTAAACTTGGGGGTAGAAGAGAGGGTTAGTTGGGCTTATACCGCAGTGGGCGGGGCTGGGGAAGATGGTATTCGCGCCTTAGCGAACGTCCTTACAGGCCCCGACCTTTTTCTTTAGTTCGGAAAGTGCCCCTGTTTCGCAGAGAGCCCCAGCTAGTGAAGCATTCGGCCCGGCAGACTCATCAACCGCCTCTCATTTCATCGCAGTGCGGAGGACTCCTCCTCCTTAATGCCTCGCGCAAAGACTTTATTTCCGGCAACGTGCTTCCCTTTATCTCTCTCGCCCCGCGAGATCCATACAAAACGTACGGCCCTATGTCACTCTGACCCAAATAAATAAGATAAACAGAATTTACTTTGAATACAGGCTGCTCGGAAACGCCTTTGCGCCAAAGCAACTCGAACTCATCACCGCCTTGCTCACCATCGCCCCCCTTGAAACTACCCAAGCGCGCAAATTTACCCAGATAAAGGTCACTAAATTTATCTGCGTATATCGCGTCATCTTCACTACCCAGGAAGCGAGCCACCACTATTTCATCTGCTGCGTGAGCAAGACAATCGGTTCCTATCGGAGGCCTCGCCGCCAATGTGGGGAAAGAAAATAGAAACGTTAGCAGTGCGATAACCCTCACCATAACGGCGCTCGGTCGTCTCTCACATTTGGCGCACAATCGACGCATTTCCTGGTCTCCTTCCGAGCATACTCATTCTCATCCCCTTGCTCGTCCACATAATGGGCGGCCTCATGGAAAATCGTTCCACGAATGCATCCGCACACCTCGTTCGGATCCGTCAACCACGCCGGATTCGGCGGGCTTGAGAGATAGCCCGGACGGAAGCTTTGCTTCACTCCGTTCTGGAACGCGCAGGGACCTCTTGGATTCTTATCCGACAGATTGCAACTGTACACCGCCTCATTTGCAATAAAATTTAGCACCTTCTGGACGAGCTCTAGATCACACTTCCCGTGATCACACGCGGAGCCCTTATCTCGGATCCTCTTGTAGAGGTCAGTAATCAACATATTTATGTTAGCAATGATGATGAGTCTTTGCGTGGTATCGCAGGATGATCCAAAGCTGAATAATCCACTTGGGTCAGTCTGCCTTAAGGGCGAGCTCCAACCATAAGCGAAGACCGAAATACCACCATTCAGACCGATAGGGTCAGCCTCTGCATAGCGCCCGGTCTCGGCCTCATAATCACGAAAGTAGTTGTAGTTGAGTCCGCTTGCGCTGTCGTAACGCTGCCCGGGGAACCGCAGATCGAACACGAACGCAGTGCCGTTGTTATCCGGGTCCTGATTCGGTGCGCTGTCGCCGAACGCCTCATTACCCAACTGCCAGCTCCATACCGACTTCTCTGCGAGCGGATCGATCACATTGCGCGGCGTGCCCAGATGGTCGGCTTGGACGTAATGCAGATTGTTCGTGTCGATCACACCAACCGGCAGACCGCCCAGCCAGATGACTTCGTCACCATCTACTGCTGCGCGCGCGAAGCGACGCCGGAANCTTCTCCGCCACCGGATCGATCACATTGCGCGGCGTGCCCAGATGGTCGGCTTGGACGTAATGCAGATTGTTCGTGTCGATCACACCAACCGGCAGACCGCCCAGCCAGATGACTTCCTGGATTCGGGTGCCGGTGTGGTCGTACACGCCAACCGTATGGCCCGCCTCGTCGTAGCTCGCATAGGTCTGCGCCGTTGACGTCGTGGTCGGGTAACGCCGCGTCTGCTCGCCCTTGCCGTTATAGGCGTAGTTCATCACCGCGCTGCCGCCCTGCTTCACCTGGCCCATACGATTGGCCGCGGTGTAAATGAACTCTTTGGCGGTGCCTCCAATAGCTGCCGTGTTGCCCACGGCGTCGTACGTCCGGGCCGTGGCGCCGACCTGCGACAGACGGTGATTGGTGCTCGGGTAGGTATAGGTCTGCGTAGCGCCGGCATCGGTCTTGCTAGTGCGGTTGCCGGTAGCGTCGTAGGTGTAGCCCTGCAGCAAGGCATTGGTCGTGCCGTCGCGGGCTTCGGTCAGGCGGCCGAGCTTGTCGTAGGCGTAAGCGCGCAGCGGCGGTTCGGACTGGTCGCCCTTGCGCAGCTTGATCAGGTTGCCAACCGCGTCGAANTTCGGTCAGGCGGCCGAGCTTGTCGTAGGCGTAAGCGCGCAGCGGCGGTTCGGACTGGTCGCCCTTGCGCAGCTTGATCAGGTTGCCAACCGCGTCGAACTCGTAGCCCAGGGACAGGCCGTCCGGGCCCACGTCTTCGATTACGCCCGGCTGGTAGTTCTGGTTGTGGGTGCGCTTGAGGCGGCGGCCGTCGCCGTACTCCAGCTCGGCCGCCGGGCCGAAGGGGTAGTAGGTGACGCTGGTCAGCAGGACCTGCGGGGCCTGGCCTGGCTGGGTCACCGTTACGCCGCTGGGCTGGCCCAGGGCGTTGTGGGTGTAATCCACCCGCATTCCGCTGGGATAGGTGACCGAGGAGAGCTGGTTGGCCAGGGTGTAGCCGTAGACCAGGGTGAACACCTGCCCATTGGTGGTCTGGACCTTGCGCACCACGTTGCCACGGCGGTCGTAGCAGTAGCGGGTGTTTCCGCTGCCGTCGTCCATGCGGGTCAGGCGGCCGGCGCTGAAGGTCTCACCGCTCTGGCAGACGGCCTGGGTGGTGTCGTAGGTGTAGCCGACGTTGAGCGCGGTGTCGCTGTAGGCGATGCCGACGACGCGGTTGAGTGCGTCGTAGCTGTAGGTGGCCGTCTCGTTGCGGGCGTCGGTCTGGGTGGCGCGGTTGCCGGCGCTGTCGTAGGTGTAGCCGGTGATGCCGGTGTCCGGGCTGGTCAGCTGGGTCAGGTCGCCCAGGCCGTTGTAYTGGTACTGGGTGTTCAGGCCCTTGGGGTCGGTGACCTGGGTCAGGCGGTCCAGCGCGTCGTACTGGAACTGGGTCTGGGCGTTGATCCCGGCGGTGTCCTGCAGGGTCTTCACCAGACGGCCCAGCGGGTCGTAATTGTTGTCGGTGACCGTGCNTCGGTGACCTGGGTCAGGCGGTCCAGCGCGTCGTACTGGAACTGGGTCTGGGCGTTGATCCCGGCGGTGTCCTGCAGGGTCTTCACCAGACGGCCCAGCGGGTCGTAATTGTTGTCGGTGACCGTGCTCAACGCATCGGTGACGGTGTCTAGGTTGCCAGCGGCGTCGTAGACGTAGCCAGTGGCGTGGTTGTAGGCGTCCTTGCCGGTGCTGAGCTGGCCGAGCTGATTGTAGACGCGCGACAAGGTGCGCAGCAGCACGCCGCCGCTGTCCTTGGTGTCTTCCTTGGTGCGCTGGCCAGCGTTGTCCAGGGTGTAGACGATCTGGTTGCCGGCGTTATCGGTGACCGTGGTCAGGCGGTGCGCGGCGTCGTAACCGAAGGTGGTGTAGCTGCCGTCGCGCTGGGTGATCTTGTTGACGAGGCCGGTGGGCGTGTACTCGTAGCGGGTGATCGCGTCGTCGGTTTCGCTGCCGGCGTTGGGGCCGCGGACCTTTTGCGCGGTCATCCAACCGCGCGGGTGGTACTCCAGGTCGGTGACAACGCCGTTGGGGTCTTTGACCGACAGCGGACGACCGGCGCCGTCGTAAGCCAGGGTTTCCGTGACTTGGCCCAGCGCGTTGGTGACCTTCCACAGGTCGCCTTTGCGATGCGGRCAGGTGGCTGGAGTACTGGCATGACCGACGTTGCCGGGCACCGGCGAATAGGTCAGTTGGAC